>NZ_AUJK01000049.1 GCF_000424185.1 Prevotella sp. AGR2160 | reverse complement strand
AGGCTAACCGAGGGAACTGAAACATCTTAGTACCTCGAGGAAGAGAAAATAAATAATGATTCCCCCAGTAGTGGCGAGCGACCGGGGAACAGCCCAAACCGGTGACGTGGCAACGCGCCGCCGGGGTTGTAGGACTGCGGCATTGCACAGTGACAGGTGAGCGGAAGGATCTGGAAAGTTCCGCCATAGAGGGTGAGAGCCCCGTATGCGAAGTCTGTCACGGCATAGCAGTATCCTGAGTAACGCGGAGCACGAGGAATTCTGCGCGAAACTGCCGGGACCATCCGGTAAGGCTAAATACTCCTGTGAGACCGATAGTGTACCAGTACCGTGAGGGAAAGGTGAAAAGCACCCCGAGCAGGGGAGTGAAAGAGTACCTGAAACCATCCGCCTACAAGCGGTCGGAGCATCGTAAGATGTGACGGCGTGCCTTTTGCATAATGAACCTACGAGTTGCCATCTCCGGCAAGGTTAAGTGGCTAAGCCACCGAGCCGCAGGGAAACCGAGTCTGAAACGGGCGTTCAGAGTCGGAGGGGGCAGACGCGAAACCAAGTGATCTACACTTGTCCAGGATGAAGTCCCGGTAACACGGGATGGAGGTCCGCACCAATAAGCGTTGAAAAGCTTCTGGATGAGATGAGTGTAGGAGTGAAAGGCCAATCAAACTTGGAGATAGCTCGTACTCCCCGAAAGGCATTTAGGTGCCGCGTGACGTGATCCGCATGTGAGGTAGAGCGACTGGTAGGACAAGAGGGCTTCACCGCCTATCGAGTCCTGACAAACTCCGAATGCGCATGCGCCGCAGCGTTGCAGTAAGGGGGCGGGTGCTAAGGTCCGTCCCCGAGAGGAGAAGAATCCAGACCGTCGTCTAAGGTCCCGGAATTCTGCCTGAGTTAGTCTAACGAAGTGTGGTCCCCGTGACAGCCAGGATGTTGGCTTGGAAGCAGCCATTCATTCAAAGAGTGCGTAACAGCTCACTGGTCGAGGGTCCGTGCATGGATAATAATCGGGTATAAGGCAGATACCGAAGGCGCGGGATAGCAT
>NZ_AUJK01000048.1 GCF_000424185.1 Prevotella sp. AGR2160 | reverse complement strand
TGTCCCACCTCTTCCCATTCCGAACAGAGAAGTTAAGCCCGCTTGCGCCGATGGTACTGCAATGCAATGCGGGAGAGTAGGTAGCTGCCCTCTTTATTTTTATCAAGAAATGCTTGGAAATGTTAAGTTTCCAGGCATTTTTTTGTTTTATCCAATTTTTTTTCGTACCTTTGCAATATAAGTATTCAGAAGGATAACTTTTTGCTCTCCTTCTCTAGATAAGTTTAACGGAACTGAGGCAGGCTTTCTGTTCTTTCTCTTGGGAGGCTGCCGCGGCAATAGCTGTTGTTGTTTTGCAGTATTGTCAGGCTCCATAAAAGATATGTTATGAAGAGAATAGTAAGAATTGTATTAATAGCGTTATTCGGGTTCACATTTTATGCCTCTCCGGCTTACTGCTTTTCTGCCGGTGAGACGGAGTCCACGACACAGTCGGCGGATTCCGATTCTACTTTTGACTGGGACAGTGTCATGGATGCTATCATCCAGGTAGAGAGTGGAGGAAACAGCAGGGCTAAGTCAGGTCAGTCTGTTGGTGCGATGCAGATCACACCCGTTCTCGTGAGAGAGGTGAATCGAATCCTGAAGTCCAGAAAGAGCAAGAAGCGTTACCGCCTGTCGGATCGGTTGAGTGTCATCAAGTCGAAAGAGATGTTCAAGATCTTGCAGTCGTTCTATAATCCCCTCAATAATATTGAGAAGGCGATACGATCATGGAATGGCGGTATGAATTTCAGTAATAAGCGCACGCAGCGCTATTATGAGCGTGTGATGAGCTTCTTGAAGTAAAGAAACCGATTTAACTGTTAAATTTCTGTTAAATAACTTACTTTCTGCGTCTCATATTTGGTTATATGCGAAAAAAGTAGTACCTTTGCAATCGCAAATCAGAAATGAGGCGCAGAAACAATAAACATCGCGGAGTGGAGCAGTTGGTAGCTCGCCAGGCTCATAACCTGGAGGTCGCACGTTCGAATCCTGCCTCCGCAACTATAAACGCTCGAAGTCGTTGTCGAATGATTCCAGGCGTTTTTTTTATTTCTAATCATTACAAACCATTTATTTTTTTTTGAACTTCCCGCTTGCACGGGCAAGGCATAGTTTAAAAAATAAGACCGAGATTTTTTTGAAGAAGAAAACCGGGAAAAACATAGGAAAAACCGGCCCAAGGGGGATTGTCCGTGGCGGACGGATGCCGCTGCCTAACCAAAGAACTTGATATGATAGCGTGCTAAAACTATTTTTTTTGCTTACCTT
>NZ_AUJK01000047.1 GCF_000424185.1 Prevotella sp. AGR2160 | reverse complement strand
TTAGCCTATATAATTCATACCCCCATCATAAATAGACACTTTTGTCCCAAAATGGCAAAGAACATTTATTTTGAATGGGGCTAGAATGATTTATTCTATCATCGCTTGTGTCATTTGGTGGTATTTCTGCCAAAAGTCCATCAGAAATGCTGTTTTTGGCGATGTAAGCCCACGAGTTATAGCCCTTCTCTTGGAGAAGGGTAACGGATATGTGTTCAGTGAAAATTTCGTTTACGCTGCTATCTTGCGAAGGAAGCGTTCAATTTCCGCTCGGTGCCGGTGATGCGGAACAAAGCTGATTCTGACGGCGCATTTCTGATCTTTTATCATGACGGCACTGAGCATGATACGTTTTACAAAACTTTCGGTTGTGAACGACTCTACCTCGGTTCCCTCAAAGGCTTTGTGCTTGAGGTTGTACAGTAGCACATCTGCTGCAGCATAGAGGAACAATCTGAACTGATTGGCGCGGAAAGACTTGCACGACATGCGGTCACCTCGGATTGCCTTCAGATCCTTTATCCACAGTTCCATCTCGCCCCTTCCGGCATAGTGGCGGTAGACAGTCTCCGGTTTGTTGGACCGGTTGGAAGTTACGACGAAACGGATGTTCTCACCCATGGAGTTGACCTCAATCTTGGCAATGACACGCTGCTCATGCTTCCAAGACTTCGCCTTATATTGGAAAGAGTAATAATGACGCACGGCCTTCTTTTCCTTCCCGTAGTATTTCCTCCATCTGCGCAGTGGCTTGTCTATGTTCTTGAGCAGCACTTCGTTGGAAGACAGGCCCGTGGTGAATCCCAGGAGAATGCTGTGCTGGTCACACACCCAGTCCATGAACTCATGTGAGCAGAAATGACTGTCGCCGCGCAGCTCTATCCTGCAGTTCGGCCATGCCTTCCGGAGCATGGCGACGATGCGGATAAGTATCTTCGAGACGTTGAGTGATTTGTTCCGGCGGCCTGGACGGAGAATGGGAAGGATCATCTTCCCGCTGATTCCCTCGTAGATAAGTAGCGGCATATAGCAGTACTCGCCGTAGTAGTCGTTGAACAGTGTGAGCTGCTGGGCGCCGTAGGTGTTGGCATTTGTGTCATCAGCGTCAATGATGATCTTCTTAGGCGACTTGTCGTACGACTTGATAAAGTTCTCCACAAACAGCATGCCCATCTTGTAGAGATCACGGTTGCTGACATGATTTTCCAGCCTGGTCATCGTGGGCTGTGAGCAGAGGTCATCATCTGATGGCTTGCGGCCAGCCAGCATCTTCAGGGCGCTGTCGTGGCGAAGGGCGTCGCAGTCGTTGGCATCTTCATAACCACAGGCAATCTGGCCAACACGCTGGCGAACCATGTCCGATATGGTGTGATGAATGAGTTCCGGCATGCG
>NZ_AUJK01000046.1 GCF_000424185.1 Prevotella sp. AGR2160 | reverse complement strand
TTGTTTTCAGTTATACACTTTTAATCACCATATCTGTATATGATTTTGGCGTTTCATCCGTTTTCACTGTGCAAATATAGTTTAATAAATGCGACGATTGTCTGTTTTTGGGCCAAAAACGACGAATAATTTGTGCAAACGTTTGCGCAGATCTTGTGTTAATCGTTTACTTGATATAGGTCAAGTGCGTTGTTTTCGAACACAGACATTTTTTGGGGTTTTATCGCTCGATTTTGCAAAAGTAATTATCTTCATGAATATATCCTATCATGATGATGAAATATCTATGTTAGAAAATTTTGTAAACATCGTAGATAATTTATTATCTATGTTGTTTACGAGACACAAGTTCCTTCTTTCCCCAGCTCTTTCTCCAGCCGGTCGAGCTCACGGGAGAGATAATCGTGGGTCACTTTGGCATAGATCTGCGTGCTCTTCATACTCTTATGTCCGAGAATCTGACTGACCACAGGCATGGGGACATCATGTGACAGACAGATTGTCGTCGCCATCGTGTGTCGGGCGATATGCCAGGTCACATGCTTCCTGAAGCCACAGACGGCGGTAATTTTCCGCAGCGTGCGGTTGCACGTACTGAGCGACGGCACTGGCAGTAAACGCTTCTGGGAAACATCGTTTGCCTGTCCATCCAACGGCACAAGTGCATAGCGGAGAAGAATCTCACGGGCGACAGGCAGGATCTTCACCGTCTCATAGACATGGGTTTTCTGCCGGCGTACACGGATCCACTGTGCGCCAACGGTCGGACTCTTCACGATCGAAGCCGTGGTAAGCTGCTGCAGGTCTGTATGTGCGAGGCCCGTATAGCAGCAGAACACGAAGAGGTCCCGCACCAACCGATCCCTATCATTCTCCAGGACGCAGTCTCTTAGCGTCTGCAGTTCCTCATCCGTAAGAAAACCACGGTCGCACTCCTCACCTTTGTTGCTGAACTCCGCAGAGGGGTCGTGATCGATCCATCCTTTCTGATAGCCCTTCTTCAGCAAGCGGATGACGGGCATGAGGTAGATCCAGACCGTGTTGACCGCTAGATGACAGTCGCTCTTCAGATAGGCCTGGAAGGCGGACAAGAAGTTGTCTTCCACCTTATTTATATATAGGTCATCCTGATGGTAGTTCAGTTGCACGAACGTTCGAAGATGTTTGCATACCGAAAGATGCTTGCGCAAGGTACTCTCAGCCTTCAGTCCTGCATCAACCTGTTTCCGGTAGTCCTTCAGCCAGTTTTCATAGGTAGCTACGAGCAGATGCTCCTCTTGCTGCGCCACGCCTTCCCCAAGATATTGGTCGATGGCCGTCTCCAAAGCGTTCCTTATGAATTGTTTCAATTCCAATGGATTCATAGTTCTCATTACTTTCTCTAACTTTGTATTAATCAGCATGATACTTAGGCTTTTACCATTGCCCGTTTTTGGCCCAAAAACAGACAAAGGTCGCATTTATTAAACTATATTTGCACAGTGAAAACGGATGAAACGCCAAAATCATATACAGATATGGTGATTAAAAGTGTATAACTGAAAACAA
>NZ_AUJK01000045.1 GCF_000424185.1 Prevotella sp. AGR2160 | reverse complement strand
TCCGCCCGCCACGGACAATCCCCCTTGGGCCGAAAGATACACAAGCTTCACCAATAAGGGTCTTCACATTATTCATATCAAGTGTGTCCACTACCCATTCAGTTCGTACAGCATAAGTTAGGACATTTACAATCCTATCGTCAAAGCGAAAAGTCTTCAGAGTGTCCTTCTCATGCGCCAATCCATAAGGCATACAAAGAGCAGACTCTCCTCCGTTTTTGCCCTTGGTGCAAAGTATGCCCTGAATGATCTGGAAGTGCTCATTACCCTCCGCCACTGCAAATTCCTTAAGATTAGTACACTTTGTATCAAAGCGTGGCCATGGATTTTGGAAGGAGGTAAGACTCTTAGGGAATATTATCTTCTTAATATTCTCATTACTTGAAAGTGAACTGGTAGTTTCAGTTACACCTTCTTTAATAATATATATGCTGTCTTTAGGAGCAAAATTAGTGGGCACAGCAAACAGGCTCTTCTGTTTTACGCCATTTTTATCTGTATAGTTGTAATAAAGGATGCCGTCAGCATCTGACTCGAAACAAGAATTACCATTTTCAACGATGAAGTATGGAAAATAAGTTGTTGTGGCAAAAGCTGAGTTACTAATACTCGTAACATTCTTGGGAATAATAAGCGTATCTACATCTTTAACACCGCAAAAGGTCTGAGTTTGGATAGTTTCCAAAGTCTCCGGCAGTTTGATGCTCTTAGGATTATTCCAATTGCAAAGAGCAGCTATCTGTGTTACAGTGAAAGTTTCATCTTTACCATCAAAGATGGTATCGGGAATCACCACATCCTTTCCTTTGCAATTGGAAACTCCGAGCAGACCCAACTGGTGCTTCGCTGCCGAAACCACAATGAACTTGAAGTCACCAATTGTCACTTGCTCACCATCTGTATAAGCAGATGCTGTAAGCGAGGCAAGAGAAACGATGGCAATCAGGAAAAATCTCCAAAAATAAGTTCGTCTCATAAATAATTCATAAAAAAAACTTGACGCACGGGCACTACCATGCTTCTATTAACAATCTATTTTCTTTATTATATATTAACTATGTATGCTGGAACCCGAAGCCTTACCCGAAAGCTACTATCATCTTGCCGTAGCAAGAACAATCTTCGCTTCCTCTGCTCCGTTCATGCTGTTCAGAAGAATGACATTTCGCCTCTTGTTACCGCTCGGCGGTAGCAAAACATTACCTTTTCACGGTTTTTGTCAACATTACTTTCTCGATTTGTTGTAGAACTAATCTTTAGCATCGTCCTTCACACGTTTTTATTTAGTTGATTTGAATCATCATGCCCACTCACGAGCACTCTTAAATCCGGGAGCAAAAGTACATAGATTTTGCGATACATCAACCACCAAGAATGTTAAATAGTGTTAAACAGGCAATAATTGGCGTAAAAACACCCAATATTTGAAATTTTTACAGATAAATTGAGGGCGAAAGCAGGGGAAATCGCGGGTATAGGCTGAAAGCCAGCCTTGGTAATCATAGCATGATACCTCCAACTGCAGGCCTCCATCCACGATTTCAACTTAGCCTATATAATTCATACCCCCATCATAAATAGACACTTTTGTCCCAAAATGGCAAAGAACATTTATTTTGAATGGGGCTAGAATGATTTATT
>NZ_AUJK01000044.1 GCF_000424185.1 Prevotella sp. AGR2160 | reverse complement strand
CTTTACAGTTTGTACACCTCCGCGTGGGAGGTGCTCTGGTCCATATTATTACATCAATTAAAATGAAATTATTGAGCTATTTTTTCAGAAAGGAAACCATGTTGTCCGACTATGCCCTTGCCTGTGCGGAGAATGCCCGTGCGCATGGCTGCCATAGCCGGGCAGAGAACTATGTCACGGCCGTCCGGGCCTTTACATCAACAATCGGGGATATGCCGCTTGGTCAAGTCACGGAGAAGACCGTCATGATCTTCGAACAGAAACTCGCTGACCGCGGCCTCTGCATGAACACCATCTCTTGTTATATCCGTTGTCTGCGGGCTGTCTACAACAAGGCTGTGGCCGACGGACGCTGCAAGGACCGGATGCCGTTCCGTCATGCCTTTACCGGCCAAGAACGTACGGCCAAGCGGTCGCTCACCGAAGCAGAACTCAAGAAGATCCTTCATCTCCCTCTTCCAGAAGACTCCCCGCTGGCATTGACCCGTGATCTCTTTGCTTTCTCTTTCTATGCGCTGGGGATGCCCTTTGTCGATGTCGTCCATCTGCGGAAAGAACAGATCAGCGGCAACGTCGTGGTCTATCATCGACAGAAGACGGGGCAGATGGTCCGCGTCCCACTGTCTGAGGCGGCACAGGAAATCCTTCAGCACTACAACAATCCGTCTGCCTATGTCTTTCCCGTTCTGAAAAATGAGAGCAGAAAGGAATATGTCCGGGCACTGGGACAGTATAACCGGCATCTGAAACGGCTGGCGAAGATGGCCGGACTGTCCGTCAATCTCACGTCCTATTGCGTGCGACATAGTTGGGCAAGTATGGCTTACCGATCCTCGGTATCCATCAATACGATCTCCCAGGCCCTCGGACATACCAACACGAATACGACCATGACGTATATCCGCGAACTTGATGATGAGTATATGCGCCTGGAGAATGAGAAAATCATCCACCGACTGAATGGACTCCCTTCTTCGGAGCATGCCTAGTCATGATCCTATGGTAGGTGGCCGCCATGTTGCGGCCACGCACCATAGAATCTGTGTATGATAAATGTCAGGGCGAGGACCTACTGACTGAAAAAAGACCGAATTTTTCCTCCGATGATTTTCAGGTTCTGGAAAATAAGAGTCGAAAATGACAAGTACACTTTACAAAATAACGACCCGAAGATCCTGTCCTTCGGAGAAAATCTCATAAACATGGTGTTTACAAGATTCTCTTTCGTAGATACGATCGTAAACATCGTGTTTATCACTCAAAAATAACGTCCAAAATAGCCCCTTTTTGATGAAAAAATGCGCCATTTTGGAGGATTTTATGAATTTTGATGCAAAATATTCTTTCGTTTTTCAGAGAGAAATTTGTATCTGCCTGAAACACAGAAACATACTAAACAGGCTCAAAATTCGCGTATTTGAATCCTACTGCCCGCATGAAAGATTTCATGCGCTGTATAATCCTTTACCTGATGTCAATTTTGAGGGAGTGACGGATCGTAATGACTGTGTCTCTCCGGTCAGTACGAAGACAGACGGACGTAACAATCGTCTCCAAAAGATAAATTCTAATGAAACGTAAGGTTTAAATTTCAAAACGAAACATTGTTCTGTATATTCTTTCTGATTTTATACAATTCAATCTACATTTTGATTAATATTTGTTAATTCCGAGCGGTTTTAATTAAATTTATTTGTGATATTCATAATCTTGCAGTAAATTTGCAAAATCTAACGTATACAGGGTAAAATTGGTATCATTATGATATCACCTCCCACGCGGAGGTGTACAAACTGTAAAGGGGTTCTGACGATAGGACAAAGATAGAGAAAAAAATAAATATTATTATTATTGTTGTAATAA
>NZ_AUJK01000043.1 GCF_000424185.1 Prevotella sp. AGR2160 | reverse complement strand
TCTGCTGCTGTCATAACATTACGGTTTGATTTATCGCCGCAAAGATAATGAATCAAAATGATCCACACAAGGCTGCATCGCGGATACGCTTACATCGCACAAAGGACATCAGCCTTTCTAAGCTTGAAACATTGGCTGATTTCTTTGGCATGCCCCTGGATTACTTCCGGAAAAACAGCAAGTTCAAGACTAACAACGTTGCCGGTAACAATAACTTTGTCGGCAATGTGTCTATCAGCACCAACCTGATGCTGGAGAACCAGTCTCTCAGGAAAGAACTGGAAAGCAAGGATGCTATCATTAGGGCAAAGGACGAGACCATTGAAGCTCTTCGCCACATGAACAAAATGTTGCAGGCGCAGGCAAATAACAGTATAAAGAAAGATGGAGAATAGACATCATCGCAAACTGTCTATGCTTTCTATACTGCTTTACGCAGTATGTGATATTTGAAAAAGATGCTCACTCATATCTGAAAAAGAATATGGCAAGATCTACTATGGCTACATATGTCTGGCTTATCAGCCTGTTGAACAGGCGGGGTAAGATGACACTTGATGAGATCTCTCATGCATGGGAGAATTCTTCTTTGTCTTATGGTAAGGAGCTCGCACGCAGTACTTTCAACTATTGCAGAAATGCTATACATGAGACTTTGGGGATAGCAATTGTTTGGGACAAGAAGAGTAAAACATACTCTCTAAGGCAAAACTTCAATTCTTCGGATGCTGTAAAGGATTGGTTGATAGACTCGTTCACAACACTGAATCAGCTGTCAATGAACAGAGATATCGAAAAACGCATTATGTTTGAGGATGTACCCTCAGGTCGAGAATACCTTGTCGATATGATTGAGGCCATGAAAAATAATGAGGTACTGGACATCACGTATGAGGGATTCTACAGTGAAGACGGGCCAAAGAGATACACTTTCAAGCCTTATGGGATGAGAATCTTTCGCAGCAGATGGTATGTTGTTGGGGCAAAAGAGGACAATGATTTCATCTTTTCTCTTTGTCTTGACCGAATAATCGAGTTGGAACCTACAGGAAGAAAGTTCGTACTACCTAAGGGCTTCTCCTTAAAAGGATATTACAGAGGCTGTGCGGGTGTCATAGCAGACAGCAAGGTACCGATAGAGCATATTGTTTTGCGCGTGAGAAAGCTTCCTACAGTCAGTTATCTCATCAGTCTACCACTTCATCAGTCCCAACAGTTAAAGAAAAACAAGGATGGGAGCTATGATTTCTCATATGACGTAAGACCGACCTTCGATTTCCTGCAGTCTATCATGATGCTTGGGGATGAAGTGGAAGTTGTCAGCCCTGAGAATGTAAGGGCGGATATCTGTGAGAAAGCAAAGGATGTCGTAAATCTGTATGAAGGAATGCAAGCTACCAAGAAGTAGCTTGTATTCCCAAAGGGACCATGGTATATCTGACAGATTGCATAACCAGCCAGGACTATCTACAAATCAACACATATAACTGATATTAAATTGTTGCTTAGTCTTTCGTGATGGTGCCCATGAAGTCCCCTAAATCTCGAGTTTATATTCCTAGGGTTCTTTTTGATGTTTGTATCTATATTTGTTGTCTTCAATCCGCCCAAAGCAACAATTAGGTGCAATTCGTCTTTGGGCAGGTCAATTGGCTTCGCCCACCAATTAAACCTTTTACCGTAACAGTCAGCCAGTTCCTCTAATGCCTTCAGTTCGTAGGTTATGAAGGAATTTTCGTTGTATAGGATACAGCATGTCATTATTTTGGCTTTGAAGGCCTCGCCGGTCATGAATATTTTATATTTCTTGAGCTCCTGCAATGCCGTCCTGATTTTATCTCTTCTACCATGAACAGTAATGTCAAACAATACAGGGTTGGTTGAATGTATGCATTTAACAATGTTCGAATAAAAATCATCATGGTGAATTCAACTAGCAAGTGCAAATTTAAGAAATATTTTTGACAAAGGCTTCATCAGGCGAGAGAAATTTCAATTTAGCTCTTGGTCTT
>NZ_AUJK01000042.1 GCF_000424185.1 Prevotella sp. AGR2160 | reverse complement strand
ATACACGCCACTCCGGCTACTGTTGCGTTTCAGCTCTCTGGTAATGGTTGACGGACTGACTTTTATAGCAGCTGCTATATCTTTTTTCTTGGAATTGTTTGCAAGCAACATAGAAATTGCGTACCTTTGCTCTGAAGTCAAATGTTTGTACATAAGCAATGCAAATATATTTGATTTTGGGGAGAAAGCGTTCTCCCCTTTTTCTTTTTATCTGTCATTGCCAGTTTTCTTAACCTATATCAAGTACAAGATATCTTGGGGGCTTCTCGCCCCCAGTCCCCTCGGTGTTTTATGGTATATATTTTTTCAATATATTCCTCAACTCCGATTGCACTTCTATCTTGAACTTGCAAACCACTTGCACGTATTCGTGCAATTTGTGTGATCTTTGCACTACTGTTGGTGCCGGGGGTCATGCAAGCCGAAGATGTGTATCTGCTTACCGCGGAGACCATCAACGGTACGACGGGCAACTACAACGTGCCCAGCAACCACAAGTTCACCAACTCTTCGGGGACGGAGTATACCTATACCATCACGTCCATGCCGGCTACGGGCTTCTCGTTCCGCATCGGTGTCAAAGGTCAGGAAAATAACATGCAGCCGAACACTGACGGCTATGCCCTGACCATCAACGGCGACAGCTATACGATATCTGACAAATGCTATGGTACCGACAAAGCCTGGAAGGTGAGCTACACCGACGGTGAATACACCAGCCTGACCATCACCGTGGACTTGTCTACCAGCAGCCCCTATGTGAAGATCACGGGCGTAAAGAGTTCCTCTGGGGGGGGCACTATGAACGTTGTCCTCACACCGGTCACGGCCATCGTGCCTTTCCGCACTTCACTCACTCCGAAGGTAGATGTGGTAGGTACAGATAATAAGACGCGCAGGTATGCCTACACTCTTGATGGCACAGATCCCGTCATCGACGCGGAGACTGGTAATGCAGCCAAAAATTCGACGACAGTTGTTGTCCACTACGATTACGATCCCGTCATTCCTACCAACGACCTCCCCACCTTCTCTATGGAGCCGGATAATAATATCTACAGCCTCAAGCCAGAGGAGGGGGACCAAAGGTTTCCTCCTGTCGTTATCCATGGCGACAACGTTACCGTCAAGGTGCAGGCCGTCGCTGTTTCTTCTGATGGTAATACAGATCATTATTCTTTACAGGGCGATGTCGTCACGGGCAACTATACCTTTAAGCCATTATGGCCTCAGGCGACATATACTCTCAACGTTACGAACAATGAACCTGTCTCTGTCAACAAGGCAACGGCAACGGTTGAAGTTACCAACACTACGACACACTCTGACGACGGCGTGGATGTCTACTACACTACCGACGGCAGTGATCCTACTAAAAGCCTGACAGCCCGTCTTGTGCGCGATAGGAAGGTGACGCTCTATGCGCAGCCGGGAGAAGTCGGCAAAAAGGGAACGCTCAAGGTCGCTATCCCCAACACCACAGTAAGCGCTTCCTGCGAATACGATATCACCTACAGTACTTCCGAGGGCGGCTATTTGAGCTATATGAATAACAAAAAGGATAAGTTATTGGGCGGCGATGGACACGTCGTGGTCTATGTGAAGCCAGATTTTTCTGATCCTAACATACCCGCTGATTTTAAAAAGAAGCTTGAGAATATGCAACCATACGTTTACGTATACGAGAAGCGCGCTGACAATACCTACAGAAGCCTGACGACCTTCCATCATGTCCTTACGGATGCTGACAAGACTACCGTTAATGGTGAGACGTGGTATGCCCTCGACCTTGTACCGACTCCTGAATATAAGGAGGTGAACGTGACGGCGGGTATGTATTCAGCTGAATCTTTGGGAAATGATCCTGATAATCCTGAAGATCCTGCTAATCATTTATTGCCTATTTATGCTAACGTTGCCAACGTCTGCAAGGATGTGTTTCTAAAATTAGATTTTCGAGTAGTAAATTTTTTTCCTGAAGACCCATATCAACAGATACAGCTTGTTGACGTTACGCATGCTTACACCGGTGACCACTTCTATACCACCGGAGCGACCGGCACTAAGTCTGAGGCTGCCAACCCTGTGAGCGACGGCCGGCCGTTCTTCTACGTCCAGGTGCCAGCCGCGTGGACAAGTAATGGCAACAAGGTGAAGGTGCTCAAAGCACCCTTTGACGGTGAAGGAGCGGACGAGCTGAACGACTATAATGTCGATGTTCAGAATGGTGCTGAGACCTCTAGTCTCTCCAGTGTCTGCAAGGTGTATGTGCCCGATGGTCTCAAAAATGAAGAGACGCTGATAATCAAGCCGTATAGAGGTGAGACCGCCGGTCATGAATCGCTGCAAATTTTCTATCAGAACGGTGGTTACTACATCTATCAGTATGCTCATCAAATACGTCAGATAGCTCCATTGGTGTTCTCCCCTGACGCGGCGTACGACGCTGACCATCGTGTAAGGGGCTGGAAGGACATCAACCATGTGCCCGCCGGCGACAAGACATACTGTCTTGCCAACAGCTGGACAATAGCAGAGGGCACTGACGCCAGCACGATATCCGTCAATGACAACTGGACAGGTTCAAAATCTACTGTCAACGTCATCCCGGCAGGTACTACCATCAAGCAGGAGGTTACCGGCCTGACCGCCGGCACTCCTTATACCGTGCAGATGATCGTGCGTGGTAAGAACGGTGCTACAGGTAAGCTCTCGCTCAACGACGCGACGGAAGGAACCGCCACAGACAACAAGACCTTCACCGGCTATAAAGCCGCAGGCTGCATCACCACCGACGGACGTGTCGAGGCTCTCCTCTCCGGCGCTAACAACGGCTGGCAGAAACTTGAGGCTGTCGCCAACGCCACAGACGACGGCAAGCTCACCATCAGCCTCGCCGCGACGGGCGAAGAGCTGCAGCTCTCCGACGTTACCTTGCTTGATAACGCCAACACCGACGGCCATGTCTGGACAAAGGCGCCGACCAGCAATGATGTTACTGAGTATGACCTCTCCGACCGTACGAAGGCCAATGCCTTCAGCTTCTTCGACCGTGGCGACAACAAGAACGCCATCGTATATGCCAACGCCAACACGGTCCTCGGCATGAGTAAGAACACTTACGATGTGGCAGTCAGCGACGGATCTAATTACACGATGCAGACCTTGGCGCTGACAGACCAGGCGCAGGATGGTACAACAGCTTCGGGAGACGTGGCCAAATTCTATGCTTCCGGTTGGAACTATGGTGTAAGCAAAGGATTTACTGCTTCTGCAGTACAATTCGACCGCACGTTCTCTGCTGGCGTGAAGGCTGCCGTCTGCTTCCCGTTTGCACTCGATAAGAACAATATTGAAAGCATGTTCGGCGCTGGTGCAAAGGCTTACACGGTAACTGCCGTTGACGCGGACAAAATGACCGTTACAGCCGAAGAGGCTACATCCGGCATTGCTGCCAACACACCATGTCTCCTTGAGCCCGGCTCCGGCTATAAAACTTCTAATAAGCTTACAGGCTCCTTCGAGCTGACAAAGACGTCAGGTGTCTCTCTGTCTGCTTCTGCAGGAACAGGATATTCTTTTGAGGGAACGTATGATTACAAGAAGGTTTATTTCAATGATAAGGAGCATTGTTATTCGTTTGATCCGACGTTAAACGGAAGATTCAAATATGTATCCAAGAGCAAAGGCGGTATCGTCAAGCCGTTCAGAGCATACATAAAGGAAGCAGATACTAATGCTCAGGCGAAAGTGTTCCGATTGGTTATCAACAGCACGACAACTGGTTTGGTTGACGCAGAACTCAATGAAGTAAGCACTGCTCCTATATATTCAGTAACGGGTGTCCTTGTAAGTGCCAATGGCAATAGAAATGGTTTGCCTAATGGCGTTTACATACAGGACGGAAAGAAGTTTGTAATCAATAAATAAATTATTAATGAAAAAGAGATATATAAAACCGCATACCTCTGTAATTGTACAACAAACAGAGGGACCTTTATTGGCTGGTTCGGACGACGGTAACCCGTATGCTGCCAAGCCAAGGACACTCGTAGATGACGACTGGGGTGACGATGAGCATGATAATGCCTCAGGGCCCGAGCAGAAGAACGAATGGAATGAATAAAACCTGCGGACTTCCGCGGAAATAAATGCAAAAAGGATGGTAACAGACGCGTCTGTTACCATCCTTTTTGCATTACGTAATCGTCCAGTGTCTCGGAGAGGCTGACTCTCAGTAACCCCAGGCAAGGCGAGCGGAGCGAGTGCAGCCTGGGTAAGCGTATCCGCGATGCAGCCTTGTGTGGATCATTTTGATTCATTATCTTTGCGGCGATAAATCAAACCGTAATGTTATGACAGCAGCAGAACGCTATGAACAAGTATGGAATAAGTTCCTTGTGGCATTGAAGAAGGACCCTTCTTCATGCCTGTCCTCACTTCAAGTAAAATACCACATCAACCGCCGCGGCATGTGCAAGTGGATGAAGGAGCATTCTGTCTCCGTAAGAGAGGCGAAACGGCAGGTACTCGTAGACCAAAAGACTTCGCCGAAGAGGAGGATACCTATATTGCCGGGGACGAAACCTACCATA
>NZ_AUJK01000041.1 GCF_000424185.1 Prevotella sp. AGR2160 | reverse complement strand
CATTCTGTCTCCGTAAGAGAGGCGAAACGGCAGGTACTCGTAGACCAAAAGACTTCGCCGAAGAGGAGGATACCTATATTGCCGGGGACGAAACCTACCATAAGGTTCTTGTCAATGAGAAGAACAAGGATGGCAAAGGCATCAAGAAAGCCTATATATGGGTGGTGACGGCCGTGAACAAGAGACTCGTATACTACTTCTATGATAATGGATCAAGAAAGCAAAGTATAATCCTTGACTATATAAAAGGATACCGGGGAGCCTTTCAGTCAGACGGCTTCTCTCCGTACAGAAAGATGGCGGGATGGCTGACCCGGATGTCCTGCTTCCAGACACCTGACGAAAAATACCGTGAACTGTTACCCGACAGGTGGAAACAAACTCATATCGCCCAGTAGCCGCTGAGCGATATTTTTTTGGCTAGGCAGCTAGCATCGCGGATACGCTTACTATTAGGATTATGAGAATCTTCCTCTGGTCGCCTTGGCTATCCTTACCAGGGAGAGCATGATGGGCACCTCGGTGAGCACACCGACGGTGGTGGCTAAAGCCGCACCGCTCTGAAGGCCAAAGAGACTGATAGCTACTGCCACGGCAAGCTCGAAGAAGTTGGACGCTCCTATCATGCCAGCCGGCGCGGCGATGTCGTAAGGCAGATGCCACGCTTTGCCCCAACCATAGGCGATGGCAAAGATGAAGTAGGTCTGGAGGATGAGTGGCACGGCAATGAGTACGATATGGAGCGGATTACGGAGGATGGTCTCACCCTGGAACGAAAAGAGTATGACGAGCGTGAGCAGCAGGCCGGCAGTAGTGTAACGGTCGAACTTATGTACGAACACCTGCTCGAAATACGCTTTTCCTTTCCGCTTGACAACGGTCGTGCGCGTAATGATGCCTGCAATAAGCGGAAGGACTACAAAGAGCACGACGCTCAGCAGCAATGTGTCATAAGGAATCTGCACACCACTAACTCCTAAAAGAAGTGCCACGATGGGTGCAAAGGCCACGAGAATGATGAGGTCGTTGACAGCCACCTGTACGAGCGTGTAGGCGGGGTTTCCGCCGGAGAGGTAGCTCCAGATGAACACCATCGCCGTGCAGGGAGCAGCGCCTAAGAGTACCGCTCCGGCGAGGTATTCATGAGCCAGGCCCGTGGGAATCCACTTTTGAAAGACTACAAAGAGGAAGAACCACGCAATGGCGAACATCGTGAACGGCTTGATGAGCCAGTTGACCACACACGTCACAAGCAGCCCTTTCGGGTGCTTGGCCACGTTCTTCACACTTTGAAAGTCGACCTTCATCATCATCGGGTAGATCATCACCCAGATAAGGATCGCCACGGGAATGCTCACGTGGGCATACTCAAACCTCGAGAGCATCTGTGGGATGGCGGGCAGGAACTTGCCCACCGCTATGCCAGCAACAATACATAACAGTACCCACAAAGTAAGGTACTTGTCAAAGAATCCTATTTTTCTTTCTTCCATAATCAACTTAAACGTTTTTATCCATTCTTGTTATCCATCTTTGTTATACAGATGAAATACTTTATTGTTTTTTACCCCAAGGCCGCAGAACGAAATGTCCGTTGGTAATCTGTTTGACCTCATCTATCCATTTTGTCTCGCTTTTTGCCTTGGCACGCAGGAAGCTGTCGGTGGGGCGGTTGAGGATCAGACATTGGTTGACCACCCACCACAGCTGAGGGATGCCGGCACGCTCAAGATCGCCACGCAGACGCTGCGCCTCCAACACCGGGGTGGGCTCAGGCAATGTGACGATGATAAACTCCGACTGATCCTTGTCGCGCAGTCTGGGAAGCAGCCGTCGGACGGCTATGGGCGTGTCGCCCTCGCTGTGG
This sequence comes from Prevotella sp. AGR2160, assembly GCF_000424185.1. Classification (GTDB taxonomy): domain Bacteria; phylum Bacteroidota; class Bacteroidia; order Bacteroidales; family Bacteroidaceae; genus Prevotella. The sequence continues at coordinate 4,164 of NZ_AUJK01000041.1, read as the reverse complement.
GCTATCTGTCGGTCGTAGCTCTGTGTGGAGTCGAGCAGGAGCAAGGCATGGCCAGTGGGTGCCGTGTCGATGACCACCGTCTTGTTGTCGGCTTGCATCACGATCTCTGCAAAGCGGCGGAAGACGGCAATCTCCTGGGTACAGGGACTGCGCAGGTCTTCCTCGATGTAGGAGAAGTCGGTTACGCCAGCCTCGCGTGCTTTCTTTCTTACCTCATTCTTGTATGCCTCCAGCACTTTTTCCTCATCGATGACAGCCATCTCTATACCGGCCTGCTTGGCTAAATGCGCGTTGAGATGATTGGCAGGATCTGTGGTGGTGAGCAGCACATCGTCACCAAGCTGTTTCAGTCCCAAGGCTATCTGCATGGCGATGGTGGTTTTTCCCACTCCTCCTTTGCCCATCGTAAACACCACGCGTTTGCCCGCGTCGTGGATGGAAAGAATGAGGTCGTCGAGGGTCTTGTACCCATCGATGCCCTCGGATGGCGATGCCTCAACGAAGCTGTCTGTGCGGAGCATTTTGCGGATATTGTCCACAGTGTCCATGTCGTAGGAACGCAAGGGTACATATAAGGTCTCCATTTCGGCCAAGGCCGTGGGCATTGCACTTAGGGCCTGCTGCTGTGTGGAGTACATCTCGGAGGCCAACACATCATTGTTGTCGGGTGATGACATGAGTCCATTGACCACGAGCAGCTGGTTCTCGATACCTAATCGTCGGAGTTCGCACGACGAGCGGTCAGCCTCCTTGAGTGCCGCCTGTTGCGGTCGGCTGACCAGTATCAGTTTGGTCTTGCTGCCATCTGCCAGGTTGTCAACAGCCTGCCGATAGATTCCCTTTCGCTCTTCGAGTCCCGAAAGTTGTCCGAGACAGGAGGCTCCATGTTTACTCGTCTTGATAAACGACGACCATGCCGTAGGTAGTTGAAGCATGCGCAAGGTATGACCGGTGGGTGCCGTGTCGAAGATGATGTGGTCATATTTGCATGCATCATCCGCGTTGGTGAGAAAATCGGAGAATTGGTTGAAGGCGGCAATCTCCACAGTGCAGGATCCCGACAACTGTTCCTCCATGTTGGCGATGGCGGATTCGGGCAGCAGACCGCGGTAAGGCGCCACCACCGACTCGCGATATTCGTCGGCAGCCTTGACGGGATCGAGGTTGACGACGGTAAGACCCTCTACATCCTTTATTTGAGTTCCATGTTGTGAGATGTCCTGGTGAAAGACATCTTGTAGGTTGGAGGCCGGGTCGGTGCTGATGAGCAAGACCTTCTCGCCCTTGTCGGACAGAGCGATGGCTGTCGCACAAGCCAGGCTGGTCTTGCCAACACCACCCTTGCCAGTGAAGAACAGATATTTCTGCTGCTCCACTTTTTGAATCGTATATTCCTTCATCTTTTCATCTATTTGCCGCAGCAGCAACCGCCATCGTGACAGTCATCGTCTTCTCCACCACAACAGCAACCGCCGTCGTGACAGTCATCGTCTTCTCCACCGCAGCAGCAACCGCCGTCGTGACAGTCATCGTCTTCTCCACCGCAGCAGCAACCGCAATCGCCGTCAACGGGGACAATCGTCAGGTCCTTGCCTGACCACTCGCTCATCTGTGCAGTGGACGGGTATTGCCCCACAACGGCAACCTCTCCTCCGACGAGGGTTATGGGCAGCACGTCGGCACCTTTCTCGCGAAGCAGTTGTTTCACCTTGTCATTCTTGATAAAGTCTTGTGGCTCACTGCTCAAATTGTGGCGTTTCACCTCTATGCCCATATTCTTCAGCACATCGATAAGCGTGGCGATGCGCAACAGATTCTTGTCTACACTGGGGCCGCATACTCCCGTGGAGCAGCACATGGCCGGGTCGAAAATCTCAATCTCTTTCATGTTTTTTTATTATTTATTCGTTTGTTCTTTCAGTATTTGTCTCACTTGGGCAGCTGTTGGCACTTGACCATTGAGTACAACCTTGTCGTCAATGACGATGGCTGGCATTGACATGATGTTATAATCTAATATTTTGGCAATGTCGGTCACGTACTCTATGTTGGCCTCTATGTTATCTTCTTCGATAACCTGTTTGACAGTGTCGAAAGTTCTCTTGCAGCGACAGCATCCAGAACCTAATACTTTAATCTCCATGATTTATCTTAATTTGTTATTTGTAAAACTACGAACATATATCTTATTAATTAAGGCGGACAATACATGATCCGCCTGACAAGATTACTTGATTGTTCCGCAACCGCAGTGTCCGTTCTTGATTTCTTTGGAGAAGAAATTGCAGAACAGTTCATGTGCATACTGCCAGTTGTCGCGGTTGATGCAATATCTCACCTTTGGGGCTTCAATGGTGCCCTGTATGAGTCCAGCATCTTTGAGCTCCTTCAGATGCTGGCTCACGGTTGCCTTGGCGATGGGCAGCTCATCGTGAATGTCACCGAAATAGCACTCCTGCCTGCTGGCGAGGAAGGTGAGGATCTGAATCCTGGCGGGATGAGCCAAAGCTTTGGCGAAGCGGGCTATCTGCTCAGCCTTGAGGCTATAGTCTTTCTTGGTATCCATGGTCGTCTAAATAAGTATGATGGAAATTGTTGAAAGTCTCAATGATACGGTCTCTCACTTTCCGGAACACAGAGAATTGCTCTTCGGTGGAGCCTTTTGCTAATGAGGGATCGGGAAAACTGATATGCATCTGCCGCTTTACCTTTCCTGTGAATACAGGACACGCCTCGCGGGCATGGTCACAGACTGTGATGACGGCATCCCACGTATCGTTGAGATAGTCCTTGACATTGTGCGGCTGCAAATCAGTAATCGGCATGCCGGCCTCCTTCATCACTTCAATGGCCAAAGGATTAACTTGCGGGGCAGGATAAGTGCCGGCCGACCTTACGCAGAGCTCGGCATCCAAATGTTGCAGGCAAGCTTGCGCCATCTTGCTTCGGCAACTGTTTCCTGTACAGAGAATCAATATCTTCTTCATATTGTTCGCAAAGATACGAACATAAAACCAACTCACAAAACTTTTGATTGATTATTAACAATATTTTAGGTTTGTAGGATTATATTATGGGTCTATAACGAATCGTGTGGGTAAGCAAGTTCCAGCTTGCCTATTGTGAAGTATATCATGTTCTTAACCCAACTTGCAGCCTATATGCGTATAACTCTTTGATTCTCAAGTATTGCTTTTTTTGAGTTCAGAAAAATGTACCACACAAATTTACTCGAACAACGGACTGATTATCTTTGCAATCTTCTCCAGTCCATCCTTGTCAATATCATCGAAAGCACTATATCCCTCGCTGTCAACGTCTATGACGGCAATCACTTCTTCACCCTTGAACACCGGCACAACGATTTCCGAGCGTGACTTAGATGAACATGCAATATGTCCGAGAAACTGGAGAACATTCGGAACAACAAGAGTTTGTTTTTCCTCCCAAGCCTTGCCGCATACACCACGTCCTTTCTTAATAGTGTAGCAGGCTACATCGCCTTGAAAAGGACCAAGCTCCAACTGACCGTTTCTCACGATGTAGAAACCAACCCAGAAAAAATAAGGCAGCGTGTCATGGAGCAAAGCGGCAACGTTGGCCAGTGCGCCAACATGATTGTCAACGCCATCTATCAAAGACTTAACTTGTGGGATTAACTCTGAATAGAGTTGCTTCTTCTGTATAATATTCGGGTTGCTCATACTTTCACTATATTTTTGTGACAAAGATACAAAAATTTATTGGATGATACCTATAAATTCTAATGAAATGGTTACCAAAGGCTGGTAACACAATTACCAAAGCTTGGTAACACAATTACCAAAGTTTGGTAACATGCTCAACTTTCGCAAGTGAATAAAAAGGTCAAAATAGGGTGAATAAAAATAGCTAAAGGTTTCCGTAAGTCGCGGAAAATTAGTATCTTTGTAATGTCAATAAACAAAGTACCAAATACCTTTAGCTATGCGCAAAGATACATCAATTTTTTCAGAGCTGCAAGAATTTTTCCAACAAAATGACAGTCACAGGGCTATAATCCGCATTGTCGGCATTATGCGTTCTTTGCATATTCATGAAAAGCAGATAGGTCTCACCAAGAAGCCTAACTGCAAATTTACTGTATTGCAGGTTTTCCATTTACTGCTTCTTTTCCCGTTCTTC
>NZ_AUJK01000040.1 GCF_000424185.1 Prevotella sp. AGR2160 | reverse complement strand
CCCCCAGTCCCCTCGGTGTTTTATGGTATATATTTTTTCAATATATTCCTCAACTCCGATTGCACTTCTATCTTGAACTTGCAATCAAGAGGGGTTTTTCCCACTGCCGTTTTAGGGCGTTTGAGGCCCCTTTTTAACACTTTTTCCGCTATACCCCATCATTACGGCATTTTGAACGATGCATAATTTTCCAAACATCGTGCAGAATTTCCTATCTACGTTGTTTATCAGTCAAAAACACGAAGGGTACAACGGGTGATATTCTTTAGTTTTTCGTAAAAACCGTATTTTTCTTCGGTTTTTAACGTATAAATATTCGTTAGCTACTCTAAATGGTTGATTATCAACGCCTCTGTAATCTGCCTTCTCGTCAGTATATTCAACCGTCTGTACCGCTCAGTTTTCAGAACCGTGTTAAAATCTTTAGCTTTCGCGAGAATATAGAATTGAACAAGAGTGGTATATATAGCTTTTTGGGCCACCTACAAAAGGATCGGGAAGGCGCAGCAGGTCCCCGATAGGGGGCCAACATGATTAACCCCGGGCGGAGGGAGGGCGAGCGCAGCGAGAACTCCCGCCGCCCGGGGTGTCCCCGAGTCCTCTCCCTGCCGCGTCCCCGGAGGGGGCGAACGACAGCGGCGACGCGGCGGATGTTCGCCCCCCTTCGGGGACGTCCGATAGGCAGATACGCAAAGCCCCGGGCGCCCGGTCCGGTGATGTCCATCGCTTTGCTCTGGCCATCACCGTCCCGTGTGCCCGGGGTTCATCGTGTTGGCCCCCTTCGGGGACCTCTTCCGTGGCAGTCCGTGTCATCCGTTGCCAAAACATCCGTCTTGCCGACGGCAGTCCGACATCATTCTCTATTTTCTATTCTCTATTCTCCATTTGCGAAGAACCCTTGGGGATTGGGCAACGGATAGCCGCGGGATGAATTTTTTGGGCAACGGATTTCACGGATTTACACGGGATGAATTTTGTTGGGCAACGGATTTCACGGATTAACACGGATGCCATTCTTTACCCAAGGGTTCGCCCTCTTCGAGGGCGCTGCGCCAAATGATGGCGGCGTGTATGATGACCAATGTGGTAATGCTGAATAAAAAAAGCCCTCACCAAAGCGAGGGCATAGGATAACATCCTTCGGCAATTGCTGCCTTATTGCGATAAGATGTAGGATGATATTTTTCTTATCTGCTGCAAAAATACAAAAAATATTTGGAACTTACCAAATTTTTTCTTAATTTTACACGTAAATTACGAAATAACTAAACAGGTCTATGGAAAAGATATTAGGAATAGACACAGGAACAAACAGTTTAGGATGGGCCGTCGTTAATAAATATGATGACGGACATTATGAATTGTTGGACAAAGGCGTTGATATTTTCCAAGAAGGTGTCAACAGAGATCAAAGTGGAGAATCTTCAAAGGCAGCCGCACGGACGGAGAAGCGTGCTCTTCGTGTGCGCTACTATCGTATCCGCCTGCGGAAGATCGAGTTGCTTCATATTCTGACGGAGAATCATCTCTGTCCTCCATTAAGTAAGGATGAACTCTCCTTATGGCGTCATAAGAAGATTTACCCGAAGAACGAGTTATTCATGGAATGGCAGTCCACCGATGACAAGACGGGTAAGAATCCGTATCATGACCGTTATGTCTGTCTCACTCAGAAGTTGGACCTCACTGATCTGCAAAACCGCTATATGCTTGGTCGTGCACTCTATCATATCAACCAGCGCCGCGGTTTCAAGAGCAACCGTAAAGATCTCTCCAAGGAGGATAAGGATACCGGTACTGTCAATGAAGGCATCAGTGAGCTGAGCCAGGAGATCAAGGCTGCCGGTTGTACCTATCTTGGGGAGTACTTCTATCATCTCTATGAGAAAGGAGAGAAGATCCGCAAGCACTATACGGCTCGTGAGGAACATTATCACAAGGAATTTCAGGCTATCTGTGAGCGACAAGGATTGGATTCCGAACTGGTCAGCAAGTTGGAGCATGCTATCTTCTATCAGCGTCCGTTGAAGTCACAGAAGGGATTGGTCGGCCATTGTGTCTTTGAACCGAAAAAGACGAAGTGCCCCGTTTCCCATCCTCTCTTTGAGGAGTTCCGTATGCTGTCGTTCATCAACGCTATCAAGATTCAGACGCCATCGGATACAGAAATGCGACCGCTCAACGACGATGAGCGCTCTAAGATCAAGCCTCTGTTTTATCGGAAGAGTAAGAGAGACTTCGACTTTTCCGATATTGCCAAGAAACTCGCCGGTAAGAGTAAATATGCCTATTATAAAGGAGGCATAGCACCTTATCTTTTCAACTATTTCAAGGATTCCAATGTATCCGGCTGTCCAGTTACTGCCTCCCTTCGTGATCTTTTCGGCGAAGACTGGCTGAATGGTATCAAGGAAGTCTATGATAAGGTTGACGGAAAGTCTGACCTGCAGATTATCAATGATATCTGGTCGGCTCTGTTCTTCTATACGGATAATGACAAACTGGCTGAATTTGGTAAGCGCCATCTCCAGCTTTCCGATGAGGATGCCAAGAAATTTGGCAATATCCCCATTGACGAGGGCTATGCCTCCCTCAGTCTGAAAGCCATCACGAAGATCCTCCCTTATCTGAGAAGAGGAATGATCTATTCTCATGCTGCCTTTATGGGCAATCTCGTTGAGGTACTTCCGGCTGATGTATGGAATGATCCGCAGCGCCGTGAAGAGGCTATAAAAGAATTGGAGACAACGATCCACAACTATGGAAAGGTTGCGGAGGCCCGAACATTGGAGCAGTGCCTCAAAGACCATCTGTCCGTAAAATATGGCGTGCCTGATGAGCGATTGGAAAAGCTCTATCATCCGTCAATGATCGAGATGTACCCGAAGGTACCGCTTGGCGTTAATAAGTTGGGATCACCACGCAATAATTCCCTCCGCAATCCGATGGCTATGCGCTCCCTCTTCCAGATGCGTCATACCATTAACCAACTCCTCAAGGAGGGTAAGATCGACCGCAACACGACTATTCATATCGAGTTCGCCCGTGAATTGAATGATGCCAACAAACGAATTGCCTTGGCACACTATACCCGTGACAATCAGAAAGAGCATGACAACTGCAAAAAGAAGATCATCGAACTCTACAAGGAAGAAACCGGGCAGACGATAGAGCCAACGGAAACGGATATCCTGAAATACCAGTTGTGGGAGGAGCAGAATCATATCTGTTTGTATACGGGAAAACAGATTGGTATAGCTGACTTCATCGGTCCCGATCCATCCTATGACATTGAGCATACCATTCCCCGCAGTAAAGGCGGTGACAGCACACGTATGAATCTCACGCTCTGCAGTAGTAAGTTCAACCGAGATGTTAAACAGACAATGCTGCCGTCTGAACTTCCCGATCATGAATTGATTCTTCATCGTGTTGAGGACTGGAAGAAGAAATATGAGGATTTGGATGCTCAGATCCGCAAGGTACGAACCTGGAGCGGAATGGAGAAGAATACAAAAGACCACTTAATTCAGAAACGGCATCGTCTCCAGTTGCAGCGTGATTATTGGTATGGTAAATACCATCGCTTTGAGATGACCGAGGTCCCCGAGGGATTCAGTCGCCGTCAAGGAGTGGACATCAGTGTCATCTCCCGTTATGGTCGTCTCTATCTGAAATCCTTCTTCGACCGTGTATTCATCGTTAAAGGTCTGGCCACATCTGATTTCCGCAAGATATGGGGCTTACAGGATGAATATAGTAAGAAAGAGCGCGTAAATCATGTCCATCATTGCATTGATGCCATTGTCATTGCTTGTATCGGTCCTCATGAATATAGCCAGTTGGCGGAATATTACCATGACGAAGAGAACCATGAATGGTATGGAACCTCTAAGCCGCATGTCCAGTTGCCTTGGGACACTTTCGTTACGGATATCAAGGATATACAGAATGAGATCTTTGTCGTTCACAATACGAATGATAATGTCCCCAAGCAAGGCAGACGAGTAAGACGCAAGGATGGCACGATGTCCAAGCCTTGTGACAGTGCTCGTGTACAGCTCCATCTTGATACCTATTATGGAGCCATTGAGCAGAACGGCAACATCAAGTATGTCGTCAGAAAGGCATTGGACAGTAACTTCAAAGAGTCCGATATTAAAAACATCGTTGACGAAACTGTTCGGGAGAAAGTACAGGAGGCTGTCAAGCGCCTTGGCTTTAAGGAGGCTATGGCTTCTACGATATGGATGAACGAGGAGAAGCGTATCCCTATTAATAAGGTAAGATGCCTTACTTCTATTACCCGTCCTCTGCCGATCCGGCATCATCGCGATCAGTCGGAAAAGGACTATAAGCAAACCTACCATGTGGCCAATAATGGTAACTATGCAATGGCGATATATATCGGCAAGGATAAACGTGGTAAGGAGAAGCGGGCCATGGAGACGGTTAATAATATCGAGGCTACACGACTCTTCAAGGCCAGCACGGATAAGGAGATGACGGACAACAACCTTGTTCCCTTATCTAAGAATGACTTTCCATTGGCTTATGTGCTGAAGAAAGGCATGATGGTACTTCTTTATGAGAAGACGCCAGAGGAACTGAAGGAATGCTCCAAGGAAGAGCTCGTCAAAAGACTGTATAAGGTGACGGGACTTGCAACGATGGTTATCTCCAAGAATACTTATGGAGTCATAGAATTGACTTTCCATGAGGAAGCCCGTGCGAGTACAGAGGTCAAGGGAAAGAATGGTGCTTACAAAATCGGAGAAGAGTTACGTTCGAAGATAGTCATGCTTCATACCCAGTTTCGTGCCCTCGTAGAAGGCAAGGACTTCGAGCTCAGTGCCACAGGAGAAATCAAATTCAAGGACTGATGCTCAAGCAAACATTATTTTTCTCTACTCCGGTGAGATTATCGTTGAAAAACAGTCAGCTGGTGATCTCCTGGAGAGATTCCGATGATATCGTGACAAGGCCGATAGAAGATATTGGCTTTGTCATCATCGAGAATCAGCAGGTCTCCGTGTCCATACCTCTTCTGAATGAATTGGTACGGAATAACTGTAGTGTCATCTTCTGTGACGAGAGGCATCTGCCCTCTTGCAGTGTCATCGGGTATGACGTCAATGCCACACAAGCGGAATCTGTCAAGATGCAGGTATCCGTTTCCGAGCCTCGGAAGAAGCGGGCATGGCAACAAATCATCGAGATGAAAATCAGGAATCAGGCTGCCCTTCTTAATAAGTTGGATAAGAAAGGGAATACACTTAAACGTTGCTATTCCAATGTCCTCAGCGGCGACAGTTCCAACCAAGAGGGGCAGGCTGCAAGAATCTATTGGAAGCAGCTCCTGGGTAAAGATTTCATCCGGGAACCTCATGGCTTTCCGCCCAATAATTTCTTGGATTATGGTTACACGCTGCTGAGGGCTGCTATGGCAAGAGCCATCGTCGGTTCCGGCTTGTCGCCGATCTTCGGCCTTTTCCATCGTAATCGATATGATGCCTATGCCCTTGCCGATGATCTGATGGAGCCTTATCGCCCCTATGTCGATGAGATCGTTATGATGCTATTGGACCAAACGGAATTGACAAAGGAAAATAAAGTACAACTCTTAAAAGTCCTCACCACAGATGTTCAAATAGGAGAAGTCACCCGACCGCTACAAATAGCGCTGACGATGACGACGGCATCCCTGGTGAAATATTATAAAGGAGAAACGAATAAAATTTCTTTACCGAACTTCAAATGACTGAGTTACGATTAAATGCCTATCACATTATGTGGCTGTTTGTTTTCTTTGATCTACCGGTGATGACTGTAAAAGAACGTAGGGCAGCTATGCTCTTCAGAAAGAATCTGGAGAAAGACGGCTTCTCCATGATGCAGTATTCCGTCTATATCCGTCACTGTGGATCCCATGAGAGTCTGGATGTGCATTTCAGACGGGTGAAGGGACTGCTTCCCGAAGAAGGGAATGTCAGTGTGCTGGCTGTGACGGATAAACAGTATAGCAACATCTACAACTTTACAAACGTGACGAAAAAAAAAGGGAAGAAGAATATTATCCGAAAGGAACCCGTACAACTCGAACTTTTTTAGTATCTTTGCAACAGAAACAAGCCTACATCATCCACTTCTTATGTAGGAAACGCTATCCACACTAATGATT
>NZ_AUJK01000039.1 GCF_000424185.1 Prevotella sp. AGR2160 | reverse complement strand
AACGGGAAAAGAAGCAGTAAATGGAAAACCTGCAATACAGTAAATTTGCAGTTAGGCTTCTTGGTGAGACCTATCTGCTTTTCATGAATATGCAAAGAACGCATAATGCCGACAATGCGGATTATAGCCCTGTGACTGTCATTTTGTTGGAAAAATTCTTGCAGCTCTGAAAAAATTGATGTATCTTTGCGCATAGCTAAAGGTATTTGGTACTTTGTTTATTGACATTACAAAGATACTAATTTTCCGCGACTTACGGAAACCTTTAGCTATTTTTATTCACCCTATTTTGACCTTTTTATTCACTTGCGAAAGTTGAGTAAATAATCTTAGCAGGATCAACCGATGGATAGTCCTCGTAATCCCACTCCACAGATGCAAAGTCCTCGTAAGCCTTATAAGCCCATGCTTCAGGCTTGGCGTTTGGCTGCTGCTGTTTAACATACGTAGGGAAGATATGGAAGAGATGGTTTACGCCTTCTATCCCGATATGGTCATCTTGTTGCTCGATAACCTTGGTCATGTTGTCAAGCCTGTAGGAAAATGTCTCCCGCTCAGCATCATCAGACAAATCGGCAATAGTGTTGTCATCGTTTTGATAGATGAGCATCAGCTCACATTGCTTCTTAGCCTCCCTCAGTAGCGCGTAGCATAGCATCACATCCGTCTTTGAGGCAAACTCAGGAATGCTAATAGTGAACACACCACTCTTCAGCAGTATGCAATCCAGACCCTGCGTAGATTTGCCTTTAACCATGAGTATCGTTCTGCCCTTCTCTTCATCGTCTGGCTCTATATTATGATGCAGCACAGGCACATGGAATGTACTGGCGGCATCGCCAATCATACGCTTTAAGTCGATATGACTCTCCACGGCCTGAAAAGCGAAAACATCTGAATTCAATTCCAGTTGATCAAACTTACGATTGTTATCTGCTGTCATTGTTTCAATTATTCTGTTTTTATACCGAAATTTTCAACAAATTCTTCTCAAATGATGGTGATACGGGGAACGGTGTTCAACCCAAGCGCAATGCAAGTGAGGCAGATGTTTTCCGACACATATCCCGCATCGACAACATCCATACGAGCCTTCCGTTTCGCAAAGCCTGCATCAGCGTCACCTAATTGTCTATGGACAGTTTCGGCAGCTGGACATTGTCCTGCGCCTTGCATGATGTGGCTGCCATGAGAAAAGCCGCACATGCGATTGTTAGAATGTTCTTCATCCTTATATCTCCTCAAATATTTCGTTCATTTCCTTCCGCTTCTTTTCTGCATGTGGGCAGTCGGGAGCAATATGGCCGATGGGAACGATAGCCACGGCTTCGTAACCCTCTACGGGGAACAGGCGCTTCACGGCTTCGACATCGTAATTACATACCCAGCAGGTGCCAAGCCCGCGGTCAGCGGCAGCGAGACAAAGATGCTCCACGGCAATGCCGAGGTCGATGTCACCATGCGGCTTGCCGTCTTCGGGACGCACCCAGCAGCCGCTCACATCCTTGAAACACAGTACATACAGCGATGCCGATTTGAACCAATCGCGGTTGTAGCACTGCCGGATCTTCTCTTTAGCATCATCAGAGGTGAGAAGAAGAAACTTCCACGGCTGGCGGTTGCAGGCCGACGGAGCCAACCGCACACAATCCATGATATACTCTAAATCCTCCTTACTGACCGGCTCGTCCGTGTACTTACGCACGGAGAAGCGCCTTGTTGCTAATTCTCTGAATGTCATAAGCTGATGAGTTATTTATTTCAGCCTCAAAGGTACAACTTTATATCGACAAGTACGACAATTTGATTGAGAATAATTGTCATGGTATAAGATGTCTTGTTTAGCAATAGCTGCTCAGCTCCACGAGATTGCCGTCGGGGGCTCTGACATAGAGACTGCGCATGGCACCGTGTGCGCCGTGCCGCTCGGCTATATCGAGTAAAGGATGGATACCCTTGGCTTCCAATTCTTGTTTGACGGTCTCCAAGTTGTCTTCTACAATCAGACAGAAGTCTTGCGAGCCGTAAGTCGGATGGAGGGCGGCAGGCTGGAACTCACCTTTCTTCGTGTGGATGGAAATCTTGCTACTGGGGAAGTAGAGGTTATGATGACCGTTACTCGGCGCAATGGATATTTCCCGTGGCACGGATAGGCACATCGGAGCAACCTTTTTTGAGAGTAAAGAGCTCATGAACACGATCCTTTTACAAAAACAAGCAAAACACTTGCTGTGATGCAAGGGCTGCGCCCTTTGTTTCCTCTCCGATGGCGACTACATCTATCTCGTTGATGGCGACAGCGCTGCTATCGCACTTTGTCATCAACACCCATTCGCATTTTGTGTTAGAACATATAAAAAAGCGAATATCGGAATGTCTCCCGTTATTCGCTTTTTTAGTGTATTACAAGTTGCGTCGCAGGGACTGTTTGGCTTTAGAAGAATCCTTTGTCGTAGTCCTTGTTGTTGATCTTCTTCTCCGCGTTGTTCTGCTTACCTGAGAAGAAGTTGTAGCTCAGGGTGATGCAGAAGGTGCGCTTCTGGCTGGTGACACTGTTCCATCCATGCTTGTCAAGGACGTTGTTATCGAGGATGCTGCTGTTGTATTTTGCGGCGGCGAAGGGGAAGACGCAGAGCAGTCCGACCATGAGTTGCTTCTTCTGATAGAAGACCATGATGTTCTGCGTGTTCTCGGCCGAGTTGATGAAGCTGCCGCTGAGCATCTTGTGCGGGATGCACTGGAAGTACTCAGCTCCCCAGCAGCCCTTACGTACGTCCACGGTCCAGGCCAGCGGTAGATAGTGGTGGCGGTGGATACCGATGATGTCGCTATTTTCCTTCTGCCACCTGTAGCCACTCTCTAACTGTATCGACAACAGGTCGTTGCTGAAGGGTCGGAGGGTTAACGAACCCGTGAAGCCATAGTTGAGCAGGTAGTCACAGTTCTCGTCCCGTTCCACGATGACGCGTTCGTTGCCCAGGGTCTGCCATTGGTAGTAGGCGCTGAAGTCGTCGTCAATCTTTCTGATATCAGCGGTCAGGTCCATGTTGAGCCAGGGCAGGTTGAGCGAGTAGGTGAGGCTGAGGTTCTTGTCGAGTGCGCTCTTCAGCCAGGGATTGCCCGAGTAGATGAGTCCGGGAATGGTCATCGTGCTGTTGTTGCTCAGACTGGAGATGTTGGGCGTGATGGTCGACATCTTGCCAAACAGTCGCAGGGCACCGTTCTTCACATTGTAGGTGAGCAGGGCCTCGGGCGTGAAGTAGAGCTTGTGGTAATGGGTGTCGTCGTTGCTCGTGTTGATATAGGTGGCCCCGAGGCTCAGGCGATAGCCTATCTTGTTGATGTTGCCGTTGAGCTGTGCGTAGGCGTAGTGCTTGTCGTCGGTGGCGTGGTACTTGTATTCTTCGTAGTTGGAGAGCAGGTTGCTGATGCGGTAGTCCGACTTCGCCAGCGTGGCTTTGTATCCGAGAGCGAGCTGCGTGCTGCCCCAGTCTTTGGTATAAGCAGCTTCCCCAATGAGCGAATATTTGTTGTTGTGCTGCCGCATGTCGTCATCGAGCGTGAGCTCCGTCCCGGTGTTCTGGATGTTGTGTACATGCTGGTTGTTGTGGAAGAGGGTAGCTACGGCGTTGAGCGTGATTTCGTGGCCTCCGGGCAGTTTGCGATCGAAGTAGAGGTCGAGAGACGGCGAGAAGCTGTTCTGCCGCTGCCGCTTGTCCTGCGTGCCGTTCTGCCACAATGGATTGCCCTGGGCATTGACCGTCATGCCACTGTTCCAAAACCATGTGAAGATGGTGGGTGTGAACTTCGCCTGGAAGTTGAGACTGTCACCGCGGGTGAAGAGGTACTTCAGGTTGAAGTCGTGGTTGGCATAGCCGAAGTGGTAGGTGCCGCTGTAGTCATAGGTAGCCTGCTTGTCACCATCTTTGAAGGTGTAGACTTCTTGTTCGTCGCAGTCCGGTGCGTTGCGCAGCTCGAGTGAATAGTCGAACGAGAACTGATGGTGGCCGTGGTTGTATTTGATGTAGGCATTGGTGTTGTTGAATCCCTCCTTTGTGCCCTGCCAGCAATCGAATCCCGCAGCGTAGCCGTTCTCGGTGGCGCGGGTATGGATGTCGAGCACGGTGCCGGCATCGGTATAACGGGCTGGCGGCACTACATAATAATCTACATTGCGGATGTCTTTGGGTCGTAGGGCTTTCAGGTCGTTGTCGTTGGCTTCAATGCCGTTGATGAGAATCTTCAGCGACTTGCCCGAGAGCGTGGCTATTTTACCGCTGAGGAGATCGAGACGCAGGCCTGGGAGCGTGGCGATAAGTTGCTGTCCCTGGCGTGCGGCTTTCATCTGCGCTTCGGAGAAGGTGTAGACATTGCGGTCTTCGCGCTCAACCTTGTGGCGGCCCTTCACGGTCACCGTCTTCAGTTGGTAGGCATCGGGGCGCATCGTCAGCACGCCGAGTTGCGCCGTGCTGACATGGCGTACCACGCGGCGGTATCCGATGCAGGTGATGCTGACGAGCACGTCGGTGGGTCGGCAGGGAATGACGAAGTCGCCCGACGCCGTCGTCACGCCGCCGTTGATGAATGCCGAGTCACGCGGACTGAGCACGGCGACATTGACAAACTCCATGGGCCGGCCTTTCTCGTCGACGACGCGCCCTGTGAGCTTGCGGTCTTCCTTCTGTGTGCACTCCACGAAAATCATGTCGGGCAGCTGACGGCCTTTGTCGTCCTTCCCGCCGCTGACCACCTTCATGCCGATGGGATAGAAGCCGATGAGCTGGCGGATAGCGTCGGGCACGCTCTGGCCGCGCACGTCAGTGGTGACCTTGAAGTCCTCAAGATCGTCGTAGGCGAAGTTGATGACGTAGCGGTGGGTCGTCGTGCTCAGATAGCGCAAGGCATCGGACATAGAGGTACTGTGGAAAGAGTGAGAGATGGTCTGTGCGCTGAGCCTTGCAGCCATCAGGATGAGTACAGCAAGAAATAAGAACTTGTTTTTCATTAGTCGGTCCCTCCTGCTGCTTCTAAGACTATGACATCTCCGTCGAGCGTGACATGGATGTGGGCGAACTGATTCAGTTGCTCCACCACCTGCTGTGCATCATACTGCTTGTTCCAATTGAAATAGAGGCGTATGCGTGCAGCCTCGTCGCTGCGCACTTCTGCCTTCAGCCCATAGTAGGCTGCCATCTCGTTGAGGACATTTCCTACGGGAGCATTGACAAACTGCTTCACGCCGTCTGCCGTTTGGGGCTGGCTTTTGATGGTGTCGCGGGTGGCCGTAATGGGCTTAGCCTGAGCAGCAGATTTTGCCGACTTTGCTACCATTTCTTTCCGTGCTGTGTGGCGGTGGTTCCTGACAAGGACGACGGTGGCAAAGGCCAGTCCCGATACGAAGACGAGTCCGATAAACACGGCGGCTACCTGCTGCCACAGCGTGAGGTGACGGTTTGCGGGCATATAGCGTTGCTGGAAATGCTGTAGCGCTGCTTCCGTCTCAGTATTGTCAGGGCGCTGGCTCGCCGTATGAGCGTCGTGAAGCGCGGCAGCGGTGTCACACATCAGCCGGTAGTATTCCCGGCAGTCTTTGTCGGCCAGCACGTCCTGCCATTCTTCTTGAGAATAGCGGTCGAGCCGGTCCATCATCTGGATGAGTCGTTCAATCTTGTCCATATTCCTTTTTTGTTAGTTTCTCTTTGAGTGAGTCCAGGGCTTTGCGGATGCGCTTGTAGACGGCAGTCTCGCTGATACCCTCCTTCTTGGCAATCTCGGCGTAGGAGAGTTGTTGGGCATAGCGCTGAGTGAGGACGTGGCGGCTGGTGTCGTCGAGCTCTGTGTCAAGAATGCGTCTCACGTTGAGCGTGCGATCCTCTATGTCGTCGGCACTGTCGGAAATCTGACTGTCGAGGAGGTAGAGGCCTTGGAGACGTTCTTGGATGGTGCGGTTGCGCAGCAGGTTGAGGCAGTGGTTGCGCAAGGCTGTCATCAGATAGGTGCGTGCTGTGGAGCCCGTCGGAAGAATGTCCTTACTCATAAGGTTGGCAAAGACTTCCGATACGGCATCCTCGCTCTCCGCGTCGTCGTGGAGTAGCAGTCGGGCCAGCTGCTTCATGTCGGGATAGTGCTGGCGGAACAGTTGTACGATGGTCTCGTTGTTCTTCATACACTATATATACACTTTGGCTGTGAGAAACCTAACCTGAAAAGGAGAAAAAAATAAAGATAGGGCAAAGTGGCACAAGTTTTTGCCTGCAAATGTAATGGTATTTCTGGAATTCCCGCCTCTTTTGAAAAAAAATATTGTAGGATAGCTCTTTTTCTCGTCTTTTTAATCCATGTATATAATAGCAGAAGGCAAGCACATTTTTCATGCGTTTGCCTTCTGCGAAAATATTACCGTGGGCTGGTAATGTAATTACTCAACTTTCGCAAGTGAATTTTTGTATTTCTAATTTCGCATATTCATGCACGAACATGTGATGGAGATGTGAGTTCCCAGAAATGGCTGCATGCATTAACTCCATATAGTCCGCAGAAACCTGCTCCGCAATTTCTGTGACTACCTCAACTATAAGATTCCAGATCTTGTCCACAATCGTCATTTCGGCGGTACCTGTTGTTACCTCTCCAAAGAGTCCGCCTATAGTTTCATAGGAATCAAAACGCTTTGCATAACACAATATATTGTATTGTATGATGGTGAGA
>NZ_AUJK01000038.1 GCF_000424185.1 Prevotella sp. AGR2160 | reverse complement strand
CAATACTTCAAAGTTACAAAATTTTGCCGACATGGCAAAATATCCTTCTCTTTTTTTATACCCAAATGTCAGAGGTATGAATTATATAGGTTAGACGGAATCCACTCCCATTGTTTCCAGTCGTCGGGCTGAGTCGGTGAGAACGGCTGCCAGTCGGCTCTTAATGCTTTGAGGAAAGGCAAGTGCAGTTGCTGCATCCCTTCCATCACCATCTTGGCCACCTCGTAGGCGCCAAAGGCATTGAAATGGGTGTTGTCGGCCAGCGCCTTGGTCTGACCCGGGAAAGTACCTGCCGGATAGTGCACCAAGGCATGGGTGCTGCCCTCCTCGCCAAGTGCTTCAAAAAAGGTGCGCGTCATGTCGTGGAGTTCTATCACGGGCACACCCTCACGTTTCGCCACCGTCCGCATGGCATCAGGATAATCGCCATGTGTTTCGAGTATATGTCCGGCGCTGTTGAAAGCACGGCGCTGGGTGGGTGTAATGAAGATGATGTGTCCGCCCCGGGCACGCACCCGGTCGATAAAGATTTTCAAATTTGTAGAGAAGTTATACCAGGCTCCGGCCCCGGGCATGTGCTCTTTCTGGTCGTTGTGGCCAAATTCACAGCATACATAGTCGCCGGCTTTCATCATGGCAAGAATCTTGTCGAGTCGGCCTTGTGCCAGGAAACTTCCTGCGGTGAGTCCACTTTCGGCGTGGTTGCTGATGGTTACGCCGGGTTGAAACCATCGAGGAATCATCTGCCCCCAACTGGTCCACGGGTCGTTGTTCTGATCCACGACGGTAGAGTTGCCGCAGAGGAAAACCGTTACGGCGGTGGTATCGGGCTCTATATGGATATGGCTCACGGCAGGATGGGTGCCGGCAAAGTCGAGGGTGAGCTTGTCGTCCCAGTCCAAATAGTCTTTCTCTCTCGGCTTGATGCGTACGCGCTGGTTATCGCTGATGCGAGGCGATTTCTTGGTTAGGGTGAAGGTGTAAGTGGCGGTCTTGCCCCGTTTCAGGTGCAGGCGCTCCACGAGGAGCCGGCGCGATTCTGCCCTTACCTGCGTGTCGCTGGCAAGGCGGCGTGAACCCAAGGTTAGCGTAACCCGGTAGTTGCCATCGGGCACACGTACCGAGAAATACAGGTCTTCCACGCCGGGCATGGCGTCGCCTTTCTCGAAATCCCATCCATAGCCGGTGGCCTCGGAGTAGGGTGGTTGCTTCTTGGTTAGGTCGAAGTCAAAAGTCTGGGCGCTCATCGATAGGGTGGTGAGCATAAGGTATAGTATTAAAACATTTCGTTTCATGCTTTCTTTTTTTAATGATGGCTTAAATGCTGTTTAAATGCTGTTTAAATGCTATTCAAAGAGGGTGGCGTCGAAAGTGTTGTTGGGCTCTTCCACCTGGTTGTCGGCAAAGGTGAACTGCGTGAGCCGGTATTTGTCCGACCGCCCTACGTCGAGATACCTGCCTGCTTTCATGCGCAATCCCTTTATGGTGATGTTGTTGCACTGCGATAGCGGCATGTCGGTGCGGTCCTCGAGTTTATAGAATTGCGTCCAGGGGCGCACCACGAGCACCTTGTCGGCATATCCGGTTATGTTTTCCACGGTAACGAATTCATAATGCTGAGGCGTGTCGGGGCGCATCTTGAGCCACAGCACCCGGTTGGCAGCATCGGTATGGCAATTGCGCAAGATAATGTTGCGGTCGTAGATGCTTTCAGAGCCGAGCGTAAGGCATCCCATCACGCGTCCGTAGTGGCAGTTCTGTATGATAACGTTGCTGTTTGGGCCGTTGGTGGAGTCTTTGTCGGCCCAGGTGCCTTTGCCGCCCTTGAGTACTACGGCGTCGTCGTTCACGTTCATATAGCAGCCATTCACCAGCACGTCGTGGCAGTTGTCAATATCGATGGCATCAGAGCTGGGCGCCTTTACGCCTTCGGTAGGGGCATAGATGGTGCAGCCCAGATAGCGCACGTGATGGCATCGGTAGAGGTAGTTGGTCCAGAAGGGACTGTTTATGAGTTTCACGTCCTGTACGGTTACATTTTTTGAATGCTGTATATACACCAACTTGGGTCGCTGGGCATCCTTGTTGGTGCACTTGGGATTCCAGGCGCGGCGCAGCCAGAACTCTTTCCAGTAGTGATAGCCATTGCCGTTGATGGTGCCCCGGCCGCAGATGGTGAATCCATCCACGCCGTCGGCATTGATGAAGGCCGAGAAATACTTGCAGGTTTGTCCCTCTACGCGTGCCGTGGGTATGATGGGAAAATCCTCTACGCGGTCGGAACCTTTCAGCACGCCGTTCTCGGTAATATAGAGGCTCGTGCCCGGTTTAAAGAACAAGGCGCCCGAGAGGAAGGTGCCCCGGGGCACAACAATCAGTCCGCCTCCCCGACTTGCTGCCAGATCGATAACATGCTGAATGGCGGCGGTCTGCATCAGTGTGCTGTCTGTCTTCACGCCGTAGTTGGTAATCACGTATTGCGGGCCAAGCTTGGCGGTGTCTACGCGTGAGGTATCGTTAAACCAGACATCAATCGGTGTGCCGTCGGGCCACAGCTGCTTTGCCTTTCGGGCTTGGAGGCTCAAAGGCAGGAGTAGCAAGAGCAGAAAAAGCGTCTTCTTCATTTTTTTAATGTCCTATAGATTAGTTATTCTGTCCGCAAAGGTAAGTGAAAAATGCGTGAAGAGCAAGATAAATCTCAAAAACCTGAGCATTTATAGCAAAATTTAATGAGTCTGTACATTCTGTGCTTTCACTTCTAACAAAAAAAATCACCCCGGCAACAGGGATTCTTTTATCGAACCGAGTTGCCGGGGTGGGGGATTCTTTATAGTATGATAACCTTTGGGGGATTGTTTATACCCCTTTCGGATTAGTCATCCCAAACCGAATTGTTATCGTCGTCGCCGAAGGAGCTGCCTTTTGAAGCAGGGTCTTTGGTATCATCACTACCGCCGAAGCCGTCAAAGTCATCAAGACCAGTTGTAGTTACCGTACCGTTACCGCTTGCAGCCATGAGGTCTTGCATCTGCATTTTGTATATCTTGCTTGCAGGAGCTATATAATTCTTTTTCATTTTTTTATTCTATTTTTATTTGGAAGGAGGACTATTGAAAGTCCCCCTTGAGTATGATTTTACTTAGCGATAAACTTCTTTCCGTTGCAGATGTAAGTGCCGGCGGGCAGAACGCTCATGTCGTTGCCCACATACACGCCTTGCAGGTTGTAGATACGGCCGTTGTTCACCTTCTTTACATTCACATCCTCGATACCCGTGGTAATGGTCTCCTCACCATCGATGAAGAGGTTCACCTTGGCTTCAGAGTTATCTTCAAAACCAGTAGCCACATCAGGAACATAAAGGGCAGCACGATAGCCCTTCATAGTAGTATTGCCCATAGAATAATAGAGCTTATTACCACTGAAGAACAGATACTCTGAATCAATCGTTATCTTCTTATAACAACCTGTGAAATATCCGCTCTTAGCTTTCTTACCTGAACCTTGCGTAATAGTTATAGATGGATCATCACCATCCTCAGGAAGCGTAATCAACTTATCCTCTACGGTGAAGTCGCTGATAGCCTTTGAAGTCTTGATCATGCAAGGACTATTTGCCTCAATACCTTTAGATGTCTCACGAGAAGTGAATTCGAGATCCACCGACGTGATATCATTGGTAGTGGTAGCTTTCCAGCCTTTGAAGTCAGCCATCTTCACATCATCCCCGAAGGCGGTCTTCACCTCGCTCTCGCTCATAGCGAAGGGCAGACAGATGGTGCTCCACTCGTTGGCCTTGATGGTACGCTTCACCTGTACAGGTGCTTCCTCGTCATTGGCAGTAGGAGCAGTCTCGCTGTTCTCGTCGAGGACGATGGTTACGATCTCGCCTTTAATTACGAGATTGAAATCAACTTCAGCTGGATGGAGGCTCTGCGCCTTATCTGGGTCCGTGACCACGATTTTCTTTACTTTACAAGGATAGGTACCATCCTTTATGGTATTGTCAGCAGAAATTCCATAAGTCATGATTTCACCTTCACCCTTAGCAACATATGTTGTAGAAGTCTGCAAAGCACCAATTGCGTAAGGGCCTCTGCCTACTTGTTCATCCTTTGCTGCATACTCATCGCCAGCAGTATGATCTACTACCATTGGTTGCTGTAATAAGCCTTCAGCTCTATTAATATATTCAACATCATTTTTATCGTTAGCATCAGTTGTAAGGGTGATACCACTCGGAAGGTAAAGGTCAAACGAATAAGCAGCAATTTGATAATCAGTGTTCTTCAAGCTGAAAACAAGTTTTGCTTTTCCTTTTCTCTTAACCTCTGCCTTATTAACCTTAACAGAGAGTACAGGTGTCTCCTCTGCTGCTGCGTAGCAAAATACGGAGACAAGTAATGACAATGTCATTAAAAACTTTTTCATATCTTTCTCTAAATTGTTAGTTCAATATTAGTTCTTATTTTCCCAGATAATTGGATTCAATAGTTGATGCATCTGTTATATCAATTACTGAGTCCTCATTATAGTCAGCAACATCAGAATCATAATTAGATGAAGGCTTTCCGAGTGTCTTGCCTACTATTCCGGATGCATCAGTGACATCCAGGATTCCATCCCCATTCACATCACCCAATTCATTGAACACGAGCTTGAGTTTTTCGCTGGTGCTGTTGGGCAGGAGGGCGTATGCCTTGTTGGGGGCTAACTTCTGGGTGGTTACCTTCTTCAGATAGTTACCGTCGAGCACATAGAGGCCTTTGGTGTTTACTACTGTGGTGTCCACCATCACGGGCTGGAAGATGTTGCTTGATGCAGCGGCAGATGCAGCAGGAGCCTTGCTCGTATGGGTGGAAGTGGTCTTGCCCTCGTTTTCGCTGATGGTGTAATAGAGGTTCTTCAGCGAGCTGGCGCTGTTCTTGGCGGCAAACAGCACACCTGTGCCGGCGGGCACTTCCTTGCCTTCGCCCACCTTGACGAGGTGGAGGGTGAGCTTAGAGGCATTGCCGGGGGTGGCATAGTAGGCTGCCATGTCCACGCCCTTGCTCTTGAGCGAGTCGATGCAGGCAGAGAAGTCGGTAGCAAACTCGCAAGAGAACGTGTTGAACTTGCCCAGCTCGGGTGCGGGTATCTTGGTATTGATGAGGCTTGCATAGTCGGGCCATGCCTCCTTGTAGGTCTGCTCGGCAGAGGGCTTCACATAGATGGTCTGGCTGCCCTGGAACTCCGAGAAGTCCTTGTTGAGCAGGAACACCTTGGAGGAGAGCTCGCTGGCAGGCACGCTGTCGCAGAAGAAGATGTTCTTGATGGTGGTGTCCACGGGCTTCACCACGTCCTTGCCATTTTCCGTCACCGTCTTGGTCTTGGTCACGAAGGCCATGGCTCCGATGGAGGCAATGTTCTGCTTGCACACCACGGTTTTCACGTTGGCGCCCTCAAAGGCGTAGTCGCCAATCATGTTCACCTTGCGTTCCACCACGGTGCCGTTCTCAGTGGTCTTCACCTTGTTCAATACATAGGTGCTCACATCGGCCTTGGTGCTCACGAGCTGCACAGAGTTGTCGCTCAGCGGCATATAGGTCTCATCGTAAGTGCGAGAACCTTCATTATAGGTGGTCTTAAACTCACTCTTGGCAGCCTTGAACTGCTTAAAGAAGGGAGATTTGTTATAATCACTTGCGTTGTTAGCGCGCACATAAATGGTGACATGATTAAAGAGGTTGTCGGCAGCCTGTGTACCGTTGTCGAAAGCCATCTCGTTCATGCCCTGGGCGATGGAGTCGGTATTGATGACAGAGTCGCAGAGGAAGGCGATACTCTTAAGGTTGGTGTCCAATCCGAAGGCACGCTTACCAATCTTTTTCACCTTGCGGGGAATCACCACGTTGGTGAGGTTGGGGCAGTCGTAGAAGGCATAGTCTCCGATGGCAGTCACCGAAGGCGGCAGCACCACGAGGTCTTTCTGTGCCTGACCCGGAGGGAAGATGAGCAGGGTGGTCTTGCTCTTATCGAAGAGCATGCCCATCACGCTGGAGTAAACGGGGTTATCCTCGTCCACGGTAATCTTGGTGAGTTTGTCGCAGTGCTTGAAGGCCTCAGGGCTCACATAAGTGGTCTGGGCAGAGAGGTGTACTTCCTTCAGTGCCTGGCAGTCGCGGAAAGCCTCACGGTCGATGGTCTTCACTGTAGAGGGCACATTGATGCTCTCAATGCCGCAGGCTGCGAAGGCACCGGCGCCGATGGTTTCGAGCTGACTGTTGTCGTCAAAGGTCACAGTCTTAAGGCTTGAGCAGCCCATAAAGGCACCGCGTTCAATGCTTGTCACGCTGGCAGGCACATTGAAACTCTCAAGACTTGTTTTATAGCTGAACACATTGACTCCAATGGTCTTCAGCTTACAGGAGCCTTCGAAGCGAAACTCCTTGATGTTCTTAGCATCCTTGAAGCAGTTCGCATTAAGCGTACAAAGGTTAGAGCCATCAGGGATGATTATAGTATTAAGCGTTGAAGTGGTCACAGCTTCATTATTTATCGTCTCAAGCGAGCGAGGCAGGGTGAGCGTCACAATTTTCGCGCCGATATCCCTTAGATTTAATGTTTTTAACTTTGAAGGCTTATCCTGTGTATCTTCAAAGTTAATTTCCGTAATGTTCGTACCACGAAAAGGCATTGACATTGATTTAACAGAAGCCGGGATATTAACTTTCCTTAATTTCCATGCCCCGCTAAAAGCCTGGTTCCGAATCGTCTCCACGCCTTCGGGAATCGTATATTCAGTATTTTTCAGATTGCTGTTATAACTCAGAAGCTCTTTTCCATCCTTAGATAGTAAGATAGTGGTAGTATCGCTGTTATCGCGCACAGAAAGATACGGATTTTTGGGGTCAATAATATATTTGATGATATTGCCAAGACCATGCGATTCAGAGAAGTTACTAAAGTTCTTGCCAATCTTAGCTACCTTGGCAGTGAAAGATAGGCCCAAGGGGGATTGTCCGTGGCAGGCGGATGCCGCTGCCTAACCAAAGAACTTGATATGATAGCGTGCTAAAACTATTTTTTTTGCTTACCT
>NZ_AUJK01000037.1 GCF_000424185.1 Prevotella sp. AGR2160 | reverse complement strand
CGATATCATCAACAAGGCAGCCGCACTGCCGCCAAAGACACCTGACGAAAAATACCGTGAACTGTTACCCGACAGGTGGAAACAAACTCATATCGCCCAGTAGCCGCTGAGCGATATTTTTTTTGGCTAGGCAGCTAGCATCGCGGATACGCTTACGTGTGCGTGTGATTGATACCGGTGTCATCCCTGACGCAATTATCGATGCTGTACGCTCATTGGGCAACTTCTATCTCAACTACCTCACCAAGGAGCGCGACCTCGACTGGGTGTTCTTCTCTCCTGCCGGTTCTTTCGAAGATGCTGACAAAGGCAAGCGTACGGGCAAGTTCCGCCTGGGCAAGGACGACCTCATCGTGGATCCAGCAACAGGCACGAGCCACATCTCAGTTCAAGACTATGCCGTGGCTATGGTGGACGAGTTGGAAAAACCCGCCCACCACAAGGAGCGCTTCACCATCGGCTACTAATTTGCGTTTGCAAATACAGTAATCATTTGCAGGGGTGGTCTGAATGGTTTTAGTTCCTGACCATCCCTTCCTTGAACCTTTCTAAAAGCATCTGGGCCAACGCGTTTTTCGGGTTGAGCTTCAGCGCCTCGTCGAAGCTGTCGAGGGCTTGACGGTAGTAGCGCGGTCCGTTTTGCTGTGGATTGGTCACGATGAGCGCTGTGTAGTAGAAGCCGTGGAGCGTGGCGAGGTCAGAGCGGTCGGTGGCTTTGGTGGGCTGCAGCGCTTCGATGCGTTGGATCACGCGCTGTGCCTCGTCAATATACTGCTGTGCCTTACTGCTTTGAGGTTGCGAACAGACCGTACCGAGCAGGAGCACCGCCTGCTGGTATTTCGGCTGAATGCTGTCGGGCTGCATGGCTTCCAGGCGTTGCAGCGCGGCGAGTTGCTGCTCCATCGTGGGCTGACTTTGCTGGGCATGGAGGCTGAGGACGGAAACAACAAGGAGAACGAGGACTGCCATGCGGCGGAAGGCGACAGAGGCCAGTGCCTTAGAAATTTGCGATGTCATAAGCTTTATTACTTTTTAGTGAAACAAATATTCCGATATAAAGGAAGCGGTCGGAGCCGTTGGTGATGGGCTTGCCGCCACGGTAGCCATAGATGTTCTTGCGTCCGAGCAGATTGCTCAGCGAGGCGTAGACGATGACGCGCTTGCTCGCCAGGCAGGTGACGCTGGCATCGAGACTATTATAATAAGGTGTGGTGCGTCCCTCGCTCTTCCGCCCCGAGGCAAACGACTCGGTGAGTGCAAAGTCGAAAATACTGATACCATATTTCAATGCGAGACGCAGGTTGTGAGGCGAGACGTAGGGTGGCTGCTGCTCGGTGAGGTCGTTGAGGTAGCGTCGGCGCGAGTCGTTGTAGCTGTAGCTGAGCATCGTGGTGAGGTTGGGCAGCAGCGACCGGTCGTCGATGAAAAGGTCGAACCCACGGCTCATGCCGCGACCGTCGGCGGTATAATGTCCTTGACTGAGGAGCGGCAAACGGGAGTAGCGCTTGTAGTAAGCCTCCATGCGTACGAGCGTGTTGCCAAAACGGTATTGCAGTCCGGCGATGTAGTGATGGGCAAGAGCGGATCGGGATGGCGAAAGGCTACGCACTATGATAGTGTCAGCTGGCTCTTGGGTATAGCGTCCGGCGGAGAGTGAGAGCAGCCAGTGGCGTGAAGGATTGTAGTTGAGCAGCAGGCGGGGCAGCAGCGTGCAACGGTGGGAGAGGCTGGAATATTCCGCGCGCAGCGAGGCTTCTGCAAAGCAACCTTTGAAGAACTTGTATTGTGTCATGGCGAAGAGTGCCGGCAACAGATAACTTTTGGAACTGTGCAGACGGTCATGGAGACGATAGTCGAGCCACTGATAGCGGAAGAAACTCTCCATGCCAATGGTACCTTTCATCCATGCTGAAAGCGTCTTCGAGGCTTTTGTCTTGACGTGGAGTTCGCCCGTGCGGTGACAATAGCGGTCGCCATGGAGCAGTGCGTCACTGATGTCTTGCCACACCATGCCACCGGCGAGCCCCGCGAACCAGGTGACGTGTCCCTTGGCAGAGCCTTTCGCCACACTGTTGAGATAGAGGTTGTTTTCCTCAAGGCTGAGCGTCCGCCCGTCAGTGTTGAGGCTCAGCGTCGTACGGTCAAAGCCGAGATAGCTCTTCCATACGCTCGACGGAGTGGGCTGCGTCTTCCATTGTGTTTCGAATGAGAGTTTTCGGTAGGGCTTGCGCCAATTCCAGCGGTCGGGGAAAAGGCGGTTGTACATCCCCAAGTCCATATAGGTGGCATTCATCGACCAGCAGCCTTGTCTTGTTGTCTTTGTTCCTCCAATGTTCCAGTCGATCAGTGAGGCGCTCACGCCCAATTTGTCCGAGACCGATGCGTCGGTAGTCTCCATGGGCAGCACCGATGACAGTGCTTGCCCATATTCCGCGTCGTAGCCTCCGAGGGAAAAGGTGATGCCCTTGAAGAGAAAAGGAGAGAAACGTCCGCGCGACGGACTGTTAGGGGCTGTGGTGGAGTAGGGCTGCAGTACGTGCATGCCATTGATATAGGTCTGGCACTCTTCGCTGCTGCCACCTCTGACGTAGAGTTTCCCATCTTCGCCTACCTTTTGTGTGCCCGGCAGACTTTGCAGTGCTGCCACGATGTCACCGCAACTGCCACCGTCGAGCACCACGTCGAGGGCTCCCAGCTGTTTCACGCCATTAGCCTGACCGAACTGGAAGGTGCTGCCGGTGACGACGACCTCATCGATGGTGGTTGTGCGCTCATATAGCCGGATGGCGAGCGGCCCTTGGCCCTTTTGCCAATTCCGTTCCGCGTTGTCATACCCTATGCAGGTGACCATCAGCTGAGCGCTGTCGGCTTTCAACGTTGAAAAGGAGAAGTGTCCGAGCGAGTCGGTGAGACAGCCGTCCGTCGTACCTTTGACAAAGACGTTGGCGCCGGCTATCGGATGGCGGCCGTCGGTCACCGTACCCGATATCAGTTGCTGTGCATGGCCGAGGCTGTGGCCCAACAGCAGTAGAAGGAGTATGAGCATGTTGCGTTTCATGCCGGCAAAGTTAGTGCATAAAACACATCGCTGCAAATTTGTGGGACAGACAGCTAATTACGGGGATATACGCCTATGTGTCTGGACGAAATGCAAGGGTTTGGGACGAATGACTAAGCAGAAAAGCCCTGGCTTTGAGCGGAAGCGCGAGGGGGTGAGACAGGCAGCGAGGGCGGCGAGTTGTAACTCGCCGAACAGAACGGAGCAGAACAATGAGCGTGGTCTTTCACCCTACAAACGAGCGCAAGGTTTTTACATAGCTTCGTGACACGGGCACTGTATGTTGCTCGTCGCCCACGGTGAGTTGGTAGCCGTTGGAGTTGCCATGAGCGGAGAGGATGTTGCTGAGGTTGACGATGAACGAGCGGTGGCATTGAAAGATGATCTTCTCGTTGGCATCGGCAAGGACAGAGGTCAGCGTGGTGCGCAATTGTTGGTGCTCGACATGACCTTCGCGTAGGAAGTAGATGTCAACGCAGTTTTTCTGTGCTTCGGCGTAGAGAAAGTCGGACAGGGGGAGCGTGAGGTCGTTGCCACGCACCGACGTGTCGTGAAAGGTCACCGTCTCTTTGGCTTGCGCGTCGGTGTCCTTAGGCAGCAATTCAGCCAGACGTGTGCGCAACCGCCGCTGATATTCCAAGGCTACGATGGTGAGCGTGATGGGAATGCCGAAGAGCAGGGTGGCATAGAGATAGGCCAGGACGAGTTGGGGCGAGAGCGAATTGTGGAACAACAGCGTATTGACAACACTACTACCCATGCTGATACAGCAGAGCAATAGCAGAATAGCCACGCACTCATGCCACACCCGCCATGTCTTGACCCGCCGCACCCAGGGCTTGAAAACACACTCGCCATAGCACCACGTGACGGCTACGGACAACAAGGAGAAGCAGAGTGCCACGAAAAAGATGTTTCCTTCAAACTGACCCAGACCAAAGGGCCTGAGAAAGAAAAGAAGGAAAAATACGATGGCACCGGAAATCAGTCCTGCCTGTAGCCAGTTACCATTGTCGTTCTGAGGCAATGGTCTTGAGAAGAAACTTATCAACCTATTCATTCTGCTCATCGGTTCACAACGTCCCTCTTATTTCCCGAACATCTCCGCAATCTCGTCTTCCGAGTTCGTCTTCCATCAGATATTTGAAGACCGAGTCATAGATGGGGTTTGCTACATGAATGATCATAATACGGCACGGTTTATGTCCAACAATTATTTTTCATGGACAAAGATAGTATAAAAAGTTGGAGAACACAAGCAAATCCTTGGAAATATTTACCCATTCTACTTTTTTTGTATCTATTCAGCTGCCATATCGCCCTTTGTCGATAACAAGTTGTTGATAAAACAGGGTTAGTTATATTGAAGCGAATGCTGGCAGAAAAATAAAAGGACAGTTACGAGCGGAGAAGCACTTTCTATCCTGTTACAATTCTAACAAAAACAAATGCATCAAAAATGGGAGAAAACTATATCTTGACAAAATTGTTTCATGTACTATATTTCTTGCATCTTATGAACGATATTTTAATCCGGTCACGTGTTATATACCCTAATTTTGAAATCGAAAATATGAAAAAGTGCTTAAAAAACAATAACATGAATAATGTTTTGCTGAGAGAACAACAAGTATTCAACTATAAAAGTATCAATGCCGTAACGGATGTGGCCAAGGCTTATGCCATTTACAAGAGCCTTGACAAAAGCCAGTTCGCCGGTCACGAATATTTTCCTCTCATCGAGGGTGGCTTCAAGTGGGACCACAACTCCATGTGATAGAGGATGGCAGCCGCTCTTTCAAATATGAGTTGTGTCATAGCGACGCACATCACACCATTTCAGACCAGCATGTTCACTTTTATTGCGAGCGGTGCAAGCAAACATATTGTTTTGAATCGGATCGTATCCCTCTGGTAAATATACCCGAAGGTTTTTATCCGCACGCCATCAATTATATGATAAAGGGTATTTGCCCGAATTGCTTAAAATAACCTACTTGGGGTGTTGTCAAGACGATATTTGCGGAAGTATTCTTTTTTTTTAAAGGATGAAGCCTCTGCTTCATCTTTGTAAATTGGTTGCATTGGAGATTGCGTAATTTTGCACGCAGAAAACAAAATCATAAAAGAAAAAGAATATGAGGAAAAAATTATCAACCTCCTTAGCGACAGCCTTCCTGATGATTTCAGGAAGTGCGTATGCCGATGGCAACATCACAGGTACAGTCTTTAATAAGACGACATCCGAACCTCTTGACTTCGCTACGGTCGTTCTTGTGAACCCGGAAAAGGGTGCGCCGCAGCCTATTGGCACCACAACCGATGAAAACGGAGTGTTTATTATCCCCAATGCACCTTCGGGAAAATATATTGTCCGTGTCAGCATGATTGGTAATGTCACACAGGAACGTGAAATCACAATAGGGGATTCGGAGATAAATCTTGGAAAAATAGAACTTGCAGAGGACACCAAGTTGCTTAAGGAAGTGGTCGTCACCGGACAGAAAAGCCAGTTGTCGGTCAATGTGGAGCGCAGGGTTTTCAATGTAAGTTCAAACATAGCTGCCACCGGTGCTTCTGCCGATGAACTTCTTGCTGCTGTACCGTCGGTTAATGTAAACAGCGAGGGAGAAATATCATTGCGTGGTAATGCCGATGTCCTTGTGTGGATAAATGGCAAAAAAATGGGGATGAACGATAACAACCGTGCCCAGATACTCACCTTAGCAATGTGCCGGGGCAATGGATTGGAAATGTCAATAATATGCGTGAAAGTGGCGATACCCGTGGCGCAAACGTCATGCTTGGTTACAAGCACACGTTCAATCCCAACCATTTTATCGACATGAACGTGAGCTATAATATATGGAGGGGTCCCAACGACAACCGGTTTCATGAAAATGAGACTTGGGCCGACGGCACGGAAGAATCCATCTGGCAAAGCCAGCATCAGGATGTAAAAATCAGCAACTGGGAAGCAGTGCTTGATTATTCATTACAGGCATTGCCGTGGCTGCGCTTCGAAGCCGGTTATAAGGGTAACTACAACCACGAGAACAGTCCGGCATCGTATGCAGGAGGTCCTGTCGAGAACGGCCTTTTACCTCTTGACGAACTCTATAATCGTTTCAAATACGACACTGACATTTCCGCCCTGTATGTAAACTTTTCCGGTAGCCATGAACACCTGACCTTCTCTGCCGGACTTCGTGGAGAAATGTGGCAGATACGGACACGTTCTTTGGGCTACGGCCAGACAGATGCGGACGTTGCTCTCTTCAAGAAAAATGATTTCGCGCTATTCCCATCAGCTTCAATAGGCTGGTCTTTTCTTGGCAACAATGAGCTGAAGTTGAACTATTTCCGCCGCATACGCCGTCCTTTCGGTCCCCAACTCAATACTTTTGAGAATATTTCAGACCCTTCGGAAGTACATCTTGGAAACCCGCTTATCCTGCCCGAGTACAGCAATGCCGTGGAATTGTCGTACATCAAGAATTGGACTGGACACATGCTTTCCGTGTCAGGCTATCTACGTACCAACAGCGATATGATAAGTCATGTCAGCTTTCTCGCGCCTATGGCTTCAGACCCCAATGTAAACACGATGTATTACGGTCACGCCAACGTGGGCAACATGGTAAACACTGGGGTGGAGATTATATCCCGCAACCTGCTGTTCAGACGGCTGACACTCACCACCACATTGAACCTTTACAATAGTCATCTCAAGGCTTGGAGTGCAGACTATCCGTTGCACGACAGCTTCTATGCCGTACATGGAGACAAACAGAACCGTTTTGTGTGGGATGTGCGTTGTATGACATCGGTACGTCTGCCGTGGGATATGACTTTCCAAGCCACAGGCCGGTATAACTCGCGCAGTATCACTGCGCAGGGCACGCTGGAATCCGATTGGGATGTCGAAGCTGGGGTACGCAAAAATACCGGTTCTTGGGGCATATCGCTTCTCTGCAAGGATATTTTCAACGTAAGCGTATCCGCGATGCTAGCTGCCTAGCCAAAAAAAATATCGCTCAGCGGCTACTGGGCGATATGAGTTTGTTTCCACCTGTCGGGTAACAGTTCACGGTATTTTTCGTCAGGTGTCTTTGGCGGCAGTGCGGCTGCCTTGTTGATGATATCGGAGATATACTCAAAGAAGTTGATACCCTGTAATCTGCAGGAGCAGGCCAACGAGTACAACATAGCTGCCCGTTTGGCACCGGCATGTGAGCCGAAGAAGAGCGAGTTCCTTCGGGATAGTGATATGTATCTGTTGAGCCTCTCCACAAGATTGTTGTCCAGGTGATAATCTCCCCTCTTGAAGATATT
>NZ_AUJK01000036.1 GCF_000424185.1 Prevotella sp. AGR2160 | reverse complement strand
TATCATCCTCTCTTCACCGAAGCCGTTTGACTTGACGCCATCAAAGCCCTCTGGACGATTGTCCTTCTCATCAAGATATATGTGAAGCTCGGTCTTGTAAAGCTTCCCGTGATCTTTGGCTGGCTGCTCGTTGAAGTCCACCACGTCAAAGTAGTTAGTCACGCCCTCGGGGAGGATATATATCGCTAAACCTTTGTAGAAGTCTATCTTTTCTTGTTCCATGACCGCAAAGGTAAGCAAAAAAAATAGTTTTAGCACGCTATCATATCAAGTTCTTTGGTTAGGCAGCGGCATCCGCCTGCCACGGACAATCCCCCTTGGGCCGAAATGCAGGAAAAAATAGCTAACTTTGCGATAAATAAACCAAAAGCCTATGCTTGTAAAAACCTACTGTGCTGCTGTCAACGGATTGGAAGTGACGACCATCACGATTGAGGTGAGCATGCGACAGGGTGTTCTCTTCCGCATGTCCGGTCTTGGTGATGCTGCCGTGAAAGAGAGTCGTGACCGTATCGCTTCTGCCCTTCAACAATGTGGCAAGCGCTTTCCCATCGGTGACATCACCATCAATATGGCACCGGCGGATCTCAGGAAGGAAGGCAGCAGTTTCGACCTGCCGCTGGCCATCGGCCTCCTCGCCGCTGCCACGGAGATCACCGACGCCCATCTGTCGAAATACATGATGGTCGGAGAATTGAGTCTCGACGGTAGTCTGCAGCCCATCAAAGGAGCACTACCTATCGCCATCAAGGCCCGTGCCGAACATTTCAAGGGCCTCATCGTGCCGAAACAGAATGTCCGTGAGGCAGCCGTCGTCGATACCCTCGAGGTTTACGGTATGGAGACCCTCAACGATGTCATCCAGTTTCTCAACGACCAGCAGACTTTCGAGCCGACGGTCATCGATACCCGCAAGGAGTTTTACGAGCATCAGGCGAAGAGTGACCTTGACTATGCCGACGTGCGCGGGCAGGAGAGCGTGAAACGTGCGCTGGAGGTCGCTGCTGCCGGCGGTCACAATCTCATCATGATCGGTCCGCCGGGCAGTGGAAAGTCAATGATGGCTAAACGTCTGCCGTCGATTCTTCCTCCACTGTCCCTTGCCGAGAGTCTTGAGACCACACAGATTCACTCCATTGCAGGTAAACTTGGGAAGGATGTATCTCTCATCACGCAACGGCCATTCCGTGCACCCCATCACACGATCTCCGAGGTGGCTCTCGTCGGTGGCGGTGCCTCTCCAATGCCCGGAGAAATCAGTCTGGCCCACAACGGTGTCCTCTTCTGTGATGAGTTGCCGGAGTTCAACAAGCATACGCTGGAAGTACTGCGCCAGCCATTGGAGGACCGACAGATCACCATCAGCAGGGCGAAATATACAATCACCTATCCTTGCTCATTTATGTTCGTGGCCAGTATGAACCCCTGTCCTTGTGGCTACTACGGTGATCCGACGCACCACTGTGTCTGTACGCCGGGACAGATCCAGCACTATATGAATAAGATCTCCGGCCCGCTCATGGACCGCATCGATATCCAGTGCTCCATCACGCCCGTTCCCTTCAACGAGATCAGTAAGGCCCAACCCGGAGAACCGAGCAGTGAGATCCGGAAGCGGGTCATTGCGGCCCGTCAGATACAGACGGAACGATTCAAGGGAGTCCGCGGCGTGCACTGTAACGCGCAGATGACGGAGCGCCTCGTTCATCAGTATGCTGAGCCCGATGCCGAGGGACTCGCCCTCCTCAAGGAAGCAATGGAACGGATGAGCCTCAGTGCCCGTGCCTACACACGTATCCTGAAGGTCGCCCGCACCATTGCCGATCTCGCCGCCAGTCCTACTGTCCGCACCGAACATCTCTTCGAGGCCATCAATTACCGTCAGCTTGACCGTGCCGACTGGGCGGAGAGAGGGTTGTAGGGACATGATTTTTCATGTTCCGCTAACCTTCCACCGTAGGGGCGGCCCTTGTGGCCGTCCTAACCGCCACGAATGAATTTTCGGGCGGAACATAATAAATTATGTCCCTACATGATTCCCGGTTAGGGCGCCCACAAGGGGTGCCCCTATGGTGGGGATATTCGTATATACGACAACAACATCATAAACGCATCCATACATCCATGATTAAGGATTCTTTCTTTCATCCATTGAATACGAACGAAGGGAGCGACGAAGCACTCAACGATCCTTTCTGCTATACCCCAGACGAAATGAGCCTTCAGGCCGCAGCAGTCGTCCGACAATATATCCGTGAACGCCTCCATTGGGCTGAGGAGCATGAAGGGAAAATGTTCGGGGTATTGATGGTCAGAAACGCGCAAGGAAAGATTGGATTTCTGGCTGCCTATGGTGGACAAATAGAAGAGAGCGATGAGCATTTCTTTGTGCCTCCCGTCTTCGATTATCTCCAGGAGGGCGGCTATTTCAAGACCCACGAGGCGGCCATCTCTGCCATCAACTGGGAAATTGCCAAGCTACAGAATGATCTGGCCTTTCTGCAAGTCAAACAAGACGTGGAAGAGATCAAAGAAGCAGCCTCTACAGATCTGGGATCCTATCATCAGATGATGACGGAGGCAAAGAAGCGGCGGGAGGAGCTGCGCCATACCTCTCTCTCCGTGGAGGAACGACAGAGACTGATTGGTGAGAGCCAGTTTCAGAAAGCCGAATACCGGCGGAAGAAGAAGGCTTGGAAAGAGAAGATCGATACCGCGCAGAAACTCGTTGACGATAAGCAAGGAAAGATCACCCTTCTGTTACTCCGCCGTCAACACGACAGTGAGCAGTTGCAGCACTGGCTTTTCACCCAGTTTGTCTTCCTCAACGGTCGTGGAGAACAGAAAAACCTCCTGGAGATCTTCTCCCAGTATCGTTCTGTCATCCCACCATCGGGCAGTGGAGAATGTGCGGAACCGAAGTTGCTGCAGTATGCCTTCCTACACCACTATGAACCTTTGAAGATCGCCATGTTCTGGTGGGGACGGAGTCCGAAAGGAGAGATCCGCCATCATCTGCAGTTTTACCCGGCTTGTCAAGGGAAATGCAAGCCGATACTCTCGTGGATGTTGGAAGGAATTGCCGTTTCCTGGCATCAGAATCCACAAATGACGGAACAGCTGGAGATCATTGACGAGAGTGATGATTGGATCGTTGTCAACAAGCCAGCCGGGATGCTGAGTGTACCGGGAAGGGGCAACCGTTCTTCTGTCCTCTCCATCCTTCGCGAGCGTTACCCCGAGGCTACGGGACCGATGATCGTGCATCGGTTGGATGAGGACACGAGTGGACTGATGATCGTCGCCAAGAACGAAGCCGCTTATCACGAATTACAACAGCGCTTCCTCTCCCGTCAAGTCCGCAAAACTTACCTCGCCGTACTCGAGCATGAGCCTGCCATCCACGAGGGACAAATCAGTCTGCCGTTAATGCCCGATCTCGACGACAGGCCCCGCCAGACCGTTGACCATCAGTACGGCAAACCGGCTGTGACCACATTCCGTGTGCTGCGCGTCAACGAGCAGACGGGAGAGACCCTTGTGGAGCTCCATCCGCTCACGGGCCGTACCCATCAGCTGAGGGTCCACTGCGCCAGTGAAGAGGGCCTCAACGATCCTATCGTCGGTGACCGCCTCTATGGTCACCGTGGCATGGATATGTCCCGTGGTAACCGCCTCATGCTCCATGCCGCCACGCTCTGGATCTCCGATAGTTTGCATTGGCATGTGGAGCCACAAACGATTTGGTTTCAATAAAAGAGAACGGAAATATGCGGTATCTGTAAAAATAGATGTATCTTTGCAAACAAAAACAGAGAGATAACAGATTTTATTATGCTTAGAGTACTTGTTTTCTTATTTTTATCTTTTACATTTGTACTTTCCTCTTTTGCGCAGAGCGTGAAGATCTCCGGATGGGTGACGAACAGGCAAGGGGAGGCTGTGGATATGGCACGGTGGAAGAAAGGAACGCTGACGGAAAGATACTCAGCAGTTGCATCAGTGATCCCAAAGGTCATTTCATGATGCAGATCTCTCCCGTTGACTCTTTTGCGCTCACTATCTCCTGCCTGGGATATAAAGATTATTCACGGAAGGAACAAGGAAGAAAGGATACGTATATAGAAGCTGTATTGGACAGTGATGCTTTTGAGTTAGGTGAAGTAACCGTAAGATCCAAAATGCCCGTCATTCATCGGGAAGTCGACAGAATGGTGCTGAACGCTGAGAGACTCAACAGTACGGCAAACACGGTCATGGACGTGCTGAAACGTGCGCCAGGAGTCATCGTGCAAGATGACGACATCAGCATGCTCAATAAAGGAAAACTGGTGTTTCTGATGAACGGGCGCGAGTTGAAGATGGACACGAAAGGCCTTATCACGTATCTGAAATCACTGCCGTCGGGCAGCTTACAGAAGATTGAGATTATGACGACGCCACCAGCGAAATACACTGCCGAAGGTGATGCCGGCGTCATCAATTTTGTAACGAAGAAGTTGAAGAACAACTTTATCGGCGGTTTTGTTTCAAACGTGTTGTCGGTAAAAGAGCATACTTATGACGATCCGAGTATTAGTCTGCAGTATAAATACAACAAAGTGGAGGCATACGTCACGGTTGGTGGCGGTATGGGCAAGATGCAATACGACGGTCTGAGAACGATTGACTATCCTGCGGAGACGTGGAGTACTACGGAGCGCAGAATCAAATCGAATGACTATATCATGGCGACTTCCGGCATCGACTATGCCCTGACGAGCCACTCCACCCTCGGTGCTATTTTCGCCTTCAACAACATGCGGCCTGATGCCGATCGGACAGCGGATACCCAGGTAAGGTCATCCTCACAGGAAATAACAAGAGACTTTGAGACGCTCACCAACTACGACAGCAATTACAACCGTTATAACGCCAACATCCATTATACGGATAATCAATTTGTCAAGAACGGAATGATGGATTTCAATATCGATTATGTCAACTATCATATTGATGACGAGGTCAACTTACAGACCACCCATGATGAGGGCCTGAATTATCTAAACCGCCCTCGCACGCTCATCCGGATCTTTCAGGCGAAGGCAGACTTGGAGAATAATTTGGGAAAAGTGAAGTTGTCTTATGGCGCCGCCTATTCCCGTTCAAAAACAAGGAGTACAACCAATTACGAGTATATCAGCAGTCACGAGGATCTCAACGATGACTTCATCTATCGTGAAGATATCCTGGCCGCTTACGCGGATATGAGGTGGAAACTATCCGACCATTGGGACTTCAAACTGGGATTGCGAGGTGAATACGGAAGACTGGACGGCAACTCCGTCAAACTGCAACAGCGAACGGTGAAACATCAGTTCGACTTATTCCCCACGGCTTTTCTGGAGTATAGTTGGAATGACAGCAAGTCGCTCTATCTCAGCGTAACGAGTAGGATAAACCGTCCTGTCTATGCCGATATTAATCCTTTCACCACCTATACCGACGCCCACACGATAACGACGGGTAATCCGGAGCTACTCCCGGAGAAGTCCTATTCCTCTGAATTAGGATATACGTGGGACGACTTCACGATATCGGGAAGCATGCTCTTCAGGAAGCGGGTCATCTCTGCCTACACGTATGTTGACGCTGCAAGCAAACTGACCACAAATACCGTTGACAACATGATGAAGAACCGGATGTACAGTCTTGACGCGTCTTATTATTTCGACAAGGTCTCCTGGTTCGACTGGTCTACGGATCTCTCCCTCTATACGTTAGTTTCCAGACCGACGCAGGGATACGACTTACCCCGAGTGACCAATACGGCTGTTTACGCCTATACGAATGTCAATGTGTTTTTCGACCATCAGAAGAATTTCTCAGCCAATATATGGGGACAATACGAATCGAAACAAAAAGACGTAACGGGGGAGAGTCCCGCGACATACCGCATGGATATCGGACTGAAATATATGCTTTTCCACAAGAAGCTGTCTATTGGCATAGCAGGACAGAACCTGCTGGCCTCTCATTCCAAGTCCATTGTCCGGTCCTCCGCCACGAAGTACGTCTATGACTATAAGCCTTACCGTGTTTTCAAACTGACGTTGACCTATCGCTTCGGAAAGGACTTGAACATGAAGTCCAAGCATTTCGGCATCAGCAATGACAGATTATAGGAATATGAGAATCATACCCCGTGGAAATTAATGGTCATTCTTTCCGCAATTCAGGTAGCTGATATCTCCCGAAAAACACGTAACTTTGCAAGCGAAAAAGAACGAAAACGGAAACTATGGCTGCACAACTCATCAGTGTCGACACCGTCGACCAATACAACAAGCTCTACGGCTTCCCCACCCTCCATCCGCTGGCCACAGTGGTAGACATGGCGGAAGCCAAGCAGTGGGTGAACCATGTCAAATGGCGCTATGGCCTCTATGCCCTGTGGCTTAAGGACGGCAAACAGTGTACGCTTCACTATGGGCGGAAAGAATACGACTATCAGGATGGTACTATCGTGAGTTTCGCCCCCGGACAAGTCGTACAAGTTGATATGACTGAAGAGCAGATCGCTCATCCCCGTCACACGCTGGGCCTGCTCTTCCATCCCGACCTCATCTACGGCACTCCACTGGGCAAGGCCATTGGCAATTATCATTTCTTCGATTACGACTCTGCCGAGAGCCTCCATCTCTCCGAGCGCGAAAGGGCTATGATCATTGATACTTTAAAGTCCATCCATGCCGAACTGGAATTGCCCGTTGACCAGCACTCTCAGACGATCCTCACCGACCGTATCAAACTGATCCTCGACTACTGTCAGCGCTTCTACGACCGGCAGTTCATTACCCGCCATAAAGTCAACTCCGATATCCTCAGTACTTTCGAGCGGAATATCAAGAGCTATTTCGCCGAAGGCATCGCAGTCCGTAAGGGCCTCCCTTCCGTAGCTTGGTTTGCCGACAAAGCCTGTCTGTCGCCGGGTTATTTCGGAGATCTTATCCGCAAGGAGACGGGCATGAATGCCCAAGTCTTCATCCAACAGCACGTCCTCTCACTGAGCAAAGAGCGCCTCATGGATGACAACAAGGGCATCGGACAAATTGCCGATGAGCTCGGCTTCCAGTATCCCCAGCATTTCACCCGCTTCTTCAAGAAAATGACAGGTATGACGCCGAAGGAATATCGCCAGAAATAAACCAAGAAGGGATATCGTAGGGACTTGATTTATCATGTTCCGCAGAATCCATTATCAAACAAAAAAATAATCAGAAAATGTATTTAGCCTATATAATTCATACCCCCATCATAAATAGACACTTTTGTCCCAAAATGGCAAAGAACATTTATTTTGAATGGGGCTAGAATGATTTATTCTATCATCGCTTGTGTCATTTGGTGGTATTTCTGCCAAAAGTCCATCAGAAATGCTGTTTTTGGCGATGTAAGCCCACGAGTTATAGCCCTTCTCTTGGAGAAGGGTAACGGATATGTGTTCAGTGAAAATTTCGTTTACGCTGCTATCTTGCGAAGGAAGCGTTCAATTTCCGCTCGGTGCCGGTGATGCGGAACAAAGCTGATTCTGACGGCGCATTTCTGATCTTTTATCATGACGGCACTGAGCATG
>NZ_AUJK01000035.1 GCF_000424185.1 Prevotella sp. AGR2160 | reverse complement strand
GGGTTATCCTCTAGTCGTGGGCAGGTTGGATACGCGTTACTCACCCGTGCGCCGGTCGACGTCCAGAGTTTGCAAGCAAACTCTGCCGTTTCCCCTCGACTTGCATGTGTTAGGCCTGTAGCTAGCGTTCATCCTGAGCCAGGATCAAACTCTCCATTGTAAAATATGTTTTAAATGTAAATTTGTCTGTCTACAGGGTGAATATCCATACTCGAAGTATTGAGTCGTAAAACCTTCATGTGATTGACAGGTTTCCTTCTTGTACTACTTTCTTTCTGTCTTATGTAATCTTTTCAAAGAACTCTTTCTCAGTGCCCTCGTTTTTAACCGAAAGCGTTTGCAAAGGTACTATATTTTTCTGAACCTCCAAAATATTTTCGCAAAAAAATCTCCGAAAATCAAAAAAAAATGATTTTTGGAGATTTACACCTTATTTATATTAAGAACTGACTATATTCTTCCTACTTCCCTTGCGTGGCCGCAACATGGCGGCCACCTACAATAGGATTTATTGTGCGGGAGCCACCAGCTCGGCCTTCTTCTGATTGACATAATCCCCGAAGATCTTGTCCATCACCTGTCGATTGGAATCCGTGAGGTTGACCTGTTTACTGCTCAGGTCAAGATAGAAGGCTTTGATCTTCTTGTTCAACTTCGGCATGGCCTTGCGGATCTGCCGGTCCGTACCGCCCTCATTCTTCCAATCGAAGAACGGCTGGAAGATGGCGTCGAGGCCCGTCTTCACCTGCTGGCCGATCTGATTGGCGAAATCATTGGTTTCCGCCTTCTGTGCGGGTTCAGTCTTTTTCTCCGGTGCCTCCGTCTTCTGCAGGGCCACGGTATCTGCGGTATCATTATTATTATTGAATGTACCGTGATCGATCATGCTCTTGACGGCGATAGCGCCACCGATGACGACGAGGAGGATGATGACGGCGATGAGCACTTTCTTCAGATCGAACACGGGATGCCCCCCACCCTCAGAAGAGCGACGCCGATAGCTGCCGCCTCCGTCCAAGGCATTCATGAATTCCTCGGTGTCGAGGAACCGCTCACTACGTCCATAGCGTGTACAATGCTCAATGACGTCACTGTATTCGAGGTCCATGCCCATATCCTTCATGAGGATACCCAGGGAATAGATATCGGAGCGGCCGTCAACGGTCATCGTCCCGTCGCGGAGTTCCGGTGCCAGATATTTGATGCTTGCGGAGGGCACGGCGAGGTTGTCGGCCTGCAGGCTGCGCACGTCGACGAGTTTCACCTGATCCCCCTGTGCCGTGACGAAGACATTGCTTGGCGTGAGATTTCTATATATAATATTGTGGTCGTGCATATAGCCCAGGGCTTCCGCAATCTGCCGGAGGATCACGACGCACTCTCCCGAGGGATGGCGCTCGGCGATATAGTCAGCCAGACTGCGTCCCTCGACATACTCCCGCTCTATCGTCCACCCTTTCTGTTCATCCTCGAAGAGCTTGAAATATTTGACGATATGGGGATTATCTAATTTCTGTCCCACGGAGAACTCCCGTTTCAGACAGGCCACATGCTGGCGCTTATCTTTGAATTGATCCTTCAGCCATTTCAGTACAACTTTCTCTCCGGCCTCATTCGTTGCCGTCGCGAAGGCGAAACAACCTTTCGAGGGGAGTTCTACGACGTCCTTATACGTATTCGTGTCCATTATTGAAATAGAATTTATCAGTTATGCGGCAAAGTTACGGATATTTTTTGAAAAGCGTGAGAAAAAGTCCGAATTTTTATATAAAGTTTCGTTTTTCTTGTCATTATCGGAACGAAATTTTGTTTTCTCAGAAATAATTCATTACTTTGCAAGCAGAAAACGGAAAAAATGAGAAATTCGGGAGAACAAAATCAGCAAATGTTGAAGCCCATTCTGACCATCACGGGATCAGACAGTGCCGGCGGCTCAGGAATCCAGGCAGACATCCGGACCATCAGTGGTCTGGGAGGCCGTGTGGCATCCGTCATCACGTCGATCACGGTGCAGAACACGCTCGGCATTCAGGAGTTCTACGACCTCCCGGCGCCCATCATCCACCAGCAGATAGACGCCATCGTGAATGATATCGCCCCGTCGATCGTCAAGATTGGTCTGATCCACACGAAGGAGACCCTTCAGGTGATTCTGCAGGCTATCCTCCGCTATCAGCCCGCCTTTGTGCTCTACGATCCGATCATCCGTTCGAGCAACGGAGAGCCGCTGATGAGTGATGACCTGCTGTCCCAGATCCGTCAGCAGTTGTTGCCCCTGTGTCATCTCATCCTCGTCAACCGAGCCGAGGAAGAGCAGATTCTCGGTCCCTCCTTCCATCCGGGCAGTTATCACTCCCAGGAGATATGGTATCTCACCGACCGCCGTATTCATGGCCGCACGAACGAGTTGGCCTCCGCCACGGCCTATTACCTCTCTGCCGGTCACCCCGTAGCGGAAGCCATGGAAAAGGCGCGGCAGTATGTGACGCTGAAGATCACCGATGACGGCAATCTCCATAGCCGCAGCAGTGAGCTCTATCAGAATTTCCTGGATGCCGTGGAGAGCCATTACCAGACGAACAGCGATGTCAACTTTTACGCGGACTATCTCAATGTCAGCAGCCGCTACCTCTCCCAGGTCACGCACCGCATCAACGGCAAGAGTCCGAAGATGATCATCGACAACCGGCTGTTACAGCTGTTGCAGAAAGAACTTCTCACGACGCTGAAGCCCATCCAGGAGATCGCCTATGAGAATGGTTTCTCCTCCCAGGCCCATTTCACGAAATTCTTCAAGCGGCAGACGGGAATGACGCCCACGATGTTCCGGAGAAACAACGGAGAACGGAGAATGGAAAACGGAAAATAGAAAATGGAAAATAGAGAATATTAACTTTAAAGCATAAAAAAATGAGTAAAGAGAGACAAGAATTAAACCGCAACCTGGCGCAGATGCTCAAGGGCGGTGTGATTATGGATGTGACGACCCCCGAACAGGCCAAGATTGCCGAGAAGGCCGGTGCCTGTGCCGTGATGGCCCTGGAGCGTATCCCCGCCGATATCCGTGCTGCCGGCGGCGTGAGCCGTATGAGTGATCCGAAGATGATCAAGGGCATACAGAATGCCGTCTCCATCCCCGTCATGGCGAAGTGCCGTATCGGCCATATTGCCGAGGCCCAGATCCTGCAGGCCATTGAGATCGACTATATCGACGAGAGTGAGGTGCTCTCCCCTGCCGACGATGTCTATCATATCGACAAGACGAAGTTCGACGTGCCCTTCGTCTGCGGAGCCCGTGATCTCGGCGAGGCCCTCCGCCGTATCGCCGAGGGAGCCACGATGATCCGTACGAAGGGAGAGCCGGGCACGGGTGATGTCGTACAGGCCGTGAGCCACATGCGGAAGATGCAGAGTCAGATCCGTCAGGTCGTCGCCATGGCTGAGGATGAACTCTATGAGGCTGCCAAGACCCTGCAGGTCCCCGTTGACCTCGTCCGTTATGTCCATGAGCATGGCAAGTTGCCCGTTGTCAACTTTGCCGCCGGCGGTGTTGCCACGCCTGCCGATGCCGCGCTGATGATGCAGCTCGGTGCCGAGGGCGTCTTCGTAGGCAGTGGTATCTTCAAGAGCGGCAACCCGAGCAAGCGTGCCGCCGCCATCGTACAGGCCGTCACCAACTATAATGATCCCAAGAAACTCGCGGAGCTCAGTGAGGACCTCGGTCCCGCCATGGTCGGCATCAACGAGGAAGAGATCAAGACCTTGATGGCAGAGAGAGGAAAATAAACGATGAGAATAGCCGTATTAGCCCTTCAGGGAGCATTCGCCGAACATGAGCGGATGCTCTCCCGTCTCGGCGCCGATCCCTTCGAAGTCCGCCAACCGGCCGACTGGGACCAGCCGAAGGACGGACTCATCATCCCCGGCGGCGAGAGCACGACGCAGCTGAAGCTCCTCACCGACCTGCAACTCCTGGAGCCTGTACGCCGGGCCATCGAGGCCGGTCTTCCCGTCTTCGGCACCTGTGCCGGCCTGATCCTCCTCTCCAAACATGTGGAAGGAGAGGATTTCGACCGTCTCTCGACCATGGACACCACGGTATGCCGCAATGCCTATGGCCGTCAGCTCGGCAGTTTTCATACCGAGGCACCGTTCAAAGGCCTCTCGGGGAAGATCCCCATGACCTTTATCCGTGCCCCTTATATCAAACGGGTAGAGGGTAAGACGGAAGTTCTGGCGGAAGTCGGCGGACATATCGTCGCTGCCCGTGAGGGCAACCAGCTCGTCACGGCCTTCCACCCGGAGCTCAATGCCGACACTTCCGTGCACAACTATTTCCTGCAGATGTGTCAAGCCAGGAAATAACCCCATTCTGACCGACAGAAATCATATCCCTACTCCTCATTTTTGAGTAGGGATATGAAAAAACCATGAAAAAATTTGGAAAAGCGGACTTTTATCCGTAACTTTGCAATCTCAAGATTACATTTTCACCACTTAAAAAGTTTTATTCAGGTTATGAAGACAGAATGGAGAGGTTTCAAAGGAACCCTTTGGACAGAAGAGATCAACGTCCGCGATTTCATCCAGCACAACTACACCAGCTACGACGGCGATGAGCGTTTCCTCGCCGGTCCCACCGACGCTACCAACACCCTTTGGGGCAAACTCAAGGACCTCCAGAAGGAGGAGCGTGCCAAGGGCGGTGTCCTTGACATGGAGACCGAGGTCGTCAGCAGTCTGACGAGTTACGGTCCGGGCTATATCGACGAAGCCACCAAAGACCTGGAGAAGGTTGTCGGCCTGCAGACCGACAAGCCGCTGAAGCGTGCCTTCATGCCCTACGGCGGTATCAAGATGGCCGAGCAGGCCTGTACGACCTATGGCTATCAGCCGTCGGCGAAACTCCATGAGATCTTCACGAAATACTGT
This sequence comes from Prevotella sp. AGR2160, assembly GCF_000424185.1. Lineage (GTDB taxonomy): Bacteria > Bacteroidota > Bacteroidia > Bacteroidales > Bacteroidaceae > Prevotella. The sequence continues at coordinate 3,463 of NZ_AUJK01000035.1, read as the reverse complement.
AAGACCCATAACGACGGCGTCTTCGACGCTTACACGGCCGAGATGCGCCATGTCCGTCATAATCATATCCTTACGGGCCTTCCCGACACCTATGGCCGTGGCCGTATCGTAGGCGACTACCGCCGTGTGGCCCTCTACGGTATCGACTACCTCATTGAGCAGAAGCAGCAGGATCTGAACCATATCGGCGATCAGGAGATGATCGACGAGGTCGTCCGCCTGCGTGAGGAGGTGGCCATGCAGATCAAGGCACTGAAGGGTCTGAAGGAGATGGCACAGATTTACGGTTTCGACATTAGCAAGCCGGCCTCCAATGCCCGTGAGGCCGTACAGTGGCTCTATTTCGGTTACCTCGGTGCCGTGAAGACGCAGAATGGTGCCGCCATGTCCGTAGGCCGTGTCTCCACCTTCCTCGATATCTATTTCGAGCGCGACCTGAAGGAAGGCACCCTCACGGAGACCGACTGCCAGGAGCTCATCGACCACCTCGTCATGAAGTTCCGCATGGTGAAGTTCGCCCGTATCCCGTCCTACAACCAGCTCTTCTCCGGTGATCCCGTATGGGCTACGCTGGAGGTTGCCGGCCTCGGTCAGGACGGCCGCAGCATGGTGACGAAGAATGACTTCCGTTTCCTCCATACCCTGGAGAATATGGGTCCTTCCCCCGAACCGAACCTCACCGTCCTCTACAGTTCCCGTCTGCCGAAGGCCTTCAAGCATTATGCCGCCATGATCTCCGTGAAGACTTCCAGCATCCAGTATGAGAACGATGACGTGATGCGTCCCATCTGGGGTGACGACTACAGCATCTGCTGCTGCGTCAGTGCCACGCAGACAGGTAAGGAGATGCAGTTCTTCGGTGCCCGTGCGAACCTCGCCAAATGTCTCACCTATGCCATCAGCGGCGGCGTCGACGCGAAGACGCGTGAACAGTGCGGTCCCGCCTACCGTCCCATCGAGGGTGACGTGGTCAGCTACGAGGAGTTCATGCCCCGTTTCATGAATATGATGGAGTGGCTTGCCGCCGTCTACGTGAAGACGCTGAACCTCATCCATTACATGCACGATAAGTATTTCTATGAGGCCGAGGAGATGGCCCTCATCGACACTGATGTCCGCCGTACTTTTGCTACGGGTATCGCCGGTTTCAGCCATGTCGTCGACTCCATCAGCGCCATCAAGTACGCGAAGGTCAATGTCATCCGTGACGAGACGGGCTTCCCCGTCGACTTCAAGACCGAGGGCGACTTCCCGCGCTACGGTAATGATGACGACCGTGCCGACGAGATCGCCGTATGGCTGTTGAAGACCTTCATCGCCATGGTCAAGAAGCACCATACCTACCGTAACTCCGAGCCCACGACGAGTATCCTGACGATCACGTCGAATGTCGTCTACGGCAAGTATACGAGCAACATGCCTGACGGCCGCCGTGCCGGTACACCGCTCTCTCCGGGTGCCAACCCGAGCTACGGCGCTGAGAAGAACGGCCTGCTGGCCAGTCTCAACTCCGTGGCGAAGCTGCCTTACAAGTATGCCCTCGACGGTATCTCCAACACGCAGACGATCTCTCCGGGCGCCCTCGGCCATGATGACGAGGAGCGTGCGAACACCCTCGTCGGTGTCATGGACGGCTATTTCAACCAGGGAGCCCATCATCTGAATGTCAACGTCTTCGGCATTGACAAGCTCAAGGATGCCATGGAACATCCCGAGAAAGAGGAGTATCAGAACTTCACCATCCGTGTCAGCGGATATGCCGTAAAGTTCATCGACCTCACCCGTGAACAGCAGTTGGATGTTATCGCCCGTCAGACCCATGAGCGTCTCTAAATCTGTAAGCCCTGCCACCAGTGGCGGGGCTTTCCTCCACTCCACGGAGTCCTTCGGCTCTGTCGACGGGCCAGGCATCCGCTTTCTGATCTTCCTGCAGGGTTGCCGTATGCGCTGCCAGTTCTGTCATAACCCCGACACGTGGAAGCTCCGTCGTGGTCAGCGCGTCACCGCCGACGCCCTCCTCGACAAGGCTGAGCGGTTCCGCGCCTACTGGGGCGAGGAAGGTGGTATCACCGTCAGTGGCGGTGAGGCACTGCTGCAGCTCGACTTCCTGCTGGAACTCTTCACGAAAGCCCACGAGCGGGGCATCAACACCTGTCTCGACACGTCGGCCCAGCCGTTCACACGCCAGGGGGAATGGTTCCGGAAGTTTGAGGCACTGATGAATGTCACCGACACCGTTCTGCTGGATATCAAGGAGATCGATGATGCCAAGCACCGGAAACTCACGGGCTGGACGAATGAGAATATCCTCGACTGTGCCCGTTATCTCTCCGACACCGGCATCCCCGTCTGGATCCGGCATGTCCTCGTGCCCGGGATCACGGATAACGATGACGACCTTCACCGGTTGGCGGATTTCATCCATCAACTGAAGAACGTGAAACGCGTGGAGGTTCTCCCCTACCACACTCTTGGCGTCTACAAATATCAGGAACTCGGCATCGACTATCCCCTGAAGGGCATCAATCCGCCCACGGCCGACCGCGTCGCCCATGCCCGGGAGATCCTGGGCGCCGTTGGGGCATGATACCCCCTCGTTTTTGGGGGCATCAGTCGGAAATGTTTGGGCAACTGATCACAAAAAATTAAACGTTGGATCGATTGCAGGGGCCGTCCACCCCCTTCATTTCCCCCGTGCCCGGGGGACAGAAATGTGGCGGCCCGTCGGCGGAACGCCGAATCAAAATGCGCATGTGGAATGCCGTACCGGCATCGGGCCGCCACAAGGGACGGCCCCTGCAAGTGGATTATGGCTGCACCGTCGTTGCGCTCTTCGGCTTGGTGTACTCGTCGTCCTGCTTGGCGGTGGCGATGTTGGCGAGTTCGGACGGGGAGAACTGGCCGGTGGCACGGGCACGGAGCTTGTAGGACGTGATGTCCAGAAATTCTTGTAAACACGGATCTTAAGCATAGGCTAAATGACTTTAAAGGGTTAGAGATAATGTCTTTTGTCTTTCGACATGGCAAAGATAGAAAGTTCCGTAGAGTAGTCCAAATTCTCGATAAAATTATCTGTTAACAGGCCTTAAATACAATGCCCGCAAACGTTAATTTCCTGTTAAATCTTTACAGAAATTTCCGTTAAGGGTGAATTCAACTAGCAAGTGCAAATTTAAGAAATATTTTTGACAAAGGCTTCATCAGGCGAGAGAAATTTCAATTTAGCTCTTGGTCTTGTGTTAATTTGCCGTTGTATTTCCTTGATTTTTTGTTGGCTGACATTGTCAAAATCGGTCCCCTTGGGGATATACTGTCTGATGAGTCCGTTTGTGTTTTCAATGAGTCCCTTTTGCCATGGAGCATGAGGATCAGCGAAGTATACCTTGGCACCAAGTTTCTTGGTAATATACTCATGACAGAAGAACTCTGAGCCATTATCAGTGGTAATGGTTTTGATCAAATA
>NZ_AUJK01000034.1 GCF_000424185.1 Prevotella sp. AGR2160 | reverse complement strand
GAATGGGACGGTCTGATGAATATCTTCAAGAGGGGAGATTATCACCTGGACAACAATCTTGTGGAGAGGCTCAACAGATACATATCACTATCCCGAAGGAACTCGCTCTTCTTCGGCTCACATGCCGGTGCCAAACGGGCAGCTATGTTGTACTCGTTGGCCTGCTCCTGCAGATTACAGGGTATCAACTTCTTTGAGTATATCTCCGATATCATCAACAAGGCAGCCGCACTGCCGCCAAAGACACCTGACGAAAAATACCGTGAACTGTTACCCGACAGGTGGAAACAAACTCATATCGACCAGTAGCCGCTGAGCGATATTTTTTTTGGCTAGGCAGCTAGCATCGCGGATACGCTTACTTTTTAGAGGTTTCGTGATGAGAACGAATGCAAAAGAAAGTGCCGTAACTCCTTGGAATTACGGCACTTAGCTAATTTCTTGAACTTTTAGCAATAAATGTTAAAATTTTTCCGCGGAGAGAGAGGCTCCCGAACTTAATTTCTTAAGTTTCTAATGTTCAATCAGTTAGAGTCGTTGCATTTTGTCCTGTACCGTATATGTACCGAGTTCAGACCATCTGCTGACCCCTCTAATGACCCTCAGTCGGGTCTGAAAGAACGCTTATTTCTGGGTTCAAAGTTAGCAAAAAATGTTCGAACCACCAAATATTTGGCCAACAATCAGTTAGATTTATTTTCGGTACAGGAAAGGTGCAGGGTGCGCGGTACTATATATATAGGTACCGTGCACCCTGCACCTTGGCGTGTGAATTTATCTTGGCAATGCTTTGATAACGTCTTCCGGCAGCATGATGTTACAATCAGCCTGGGACTTTGGCTTTTCTCTGAGGAAAAGCACATAGACGATATTCTTTCCTTGAGCGAACGGAGCCTTTGATGTCTTCGCCTTCAGCTTTTCCAAAAGCCGGTCCGCATAGTCTGCTGAAGCCCATTTGCATTCACCTACGAGGATGGTGTTCTTGTCCTCATAGTCCTGAGCGACTACATCGAACTCCAAGTCTTCAAATCCTACGGGAGTCTTTTTACCTTCCTCATAAACCGGAGCCTTTCCCCACCACCGGCTTGCCATATCCCAAGGATGGCCAAAGAGATCATTTCCGGAAACGGCCAGCTGACAGAGCGACTCCCATATTTTGCCTACAAGCTCAGGGAAACCTTTCTTAATTTTATCCTCTACACGTTGACGTCTGCCAACAACAATAGAAGATTTGTTAGGTTCTATAAATTTATAATAGAAAGACAGGAACGGATCATCGATCTGATACAGCGTCTTCTTAGACTTTTTAGGGCTCTCGCCAAATGGCACTTCTCTCCTGATGAACGCCATTTCTATGAGGTTGTTGATAGGCTTGCCAAGTTCAGCAGTTTTCTTTCCCATAGCATCGGCGATAGAAGAGTATCTGTGTCTGCCACTGCCGATAGCCGTCATAATAGACGAGTAAGGCGCAACATCCATTGCATCGTCCAGAAATAGCTTGGATGGTTCGTCCAGTAGCACGCCATTGTCCGTCAATATGAGCTTTTGAATAGCATCCCTTAATGATCTGCAATTTGAACGGTAGCTCCAATATTGTGGTACGCCGCCCCAAACACTATACTCCTCAATAAGCGACTTAGCGTCCATCTTCATCTCATCATACCAATAAGGGAGTCGGATAGGTTTCAGACAGAATTCTTCTTCAGCTCTGCCGTACAATGGCTCAGAACTCTTGATGAGTGTCTGCATCATTCGCTGTGAGGAACCGCAGATGATGATGTTGCAACGCAGGCCTTCACCTCCTATGATGCGCCGGTCGACTACTCTTTGTAGAGTAGAGGGCAAAGATGGATCTTTGAATACCATCAAAGGAAACTCGTCCAGGACTAATGTGGCATTCTCGTCGCAATAGCGGTTGAATGCAAGAATGATGTTTTCCCAGCCTGTATAAATTGATACGTCAAAACCAGTGTAAACTGAGCCTATAGTATGGGCAAGCAGTTCTATCTGTGTTGCCTTTTCTGCGAGGCTGGCTTCATAATAAACATCATTGTCCTTCAGCACCTTTCTTATAAGTGTTGATTTTCCCAGTCGTCTTCTGCCATATAAGACAACAAATTCAGGCTTATCCGAACTAAGAGCTCTTTGCAGCCTCTCTTGTTCATCTATTCTATCAATGAAATCCATTTTCTAATTAACTATTTTCAAAATTACTTTTTGCAAAAATAGTAAATTCCAAAATACCTACCAAACTTTTCAAGGAAAAAATCTATCACAATATGAATGAACTCTGCTTATGTTTATTGTTGACGAAGAAATCATATCGTTCTAATTTTTGTAGTACATCAAAGCTTGACTAAGTGGTTGCCAGTAAAGAAAAATTGAATTACAGCTTAAAAAAAAGAAAAAACATTTGCACAAGCAAGAAATAATTCGTAACTTTGTCACGAAAACAAAATATTGCTAACTATAAGCCAAGGCAAGGCAGAGTGAGGACCTATAAAGAACTCTCCGCATTCGAATTATGCAAGTTCATTTAGAAATGAGTATTGGTATAAAGTTCATTGGCATTCAGATTTCCAGATCAAAAGAGATAACCTCGATGTCCATGCTTTGGCATTAGTCATCTCACAGCTCCCTGACATTCAAAGAGAATGGAAGAAATATTCTGATAGGATAGATAAAATCTGGAATGAGATAAAGTAATCTATGCCGATAACAATAAATAGTAAGGAACTTCTGGAGGTGCTGAGAGTTACACCTCCAGAACAGAATATTATGCTCGCTGGGCGCCACGGAATAGGTAAGTCACAGATTCTGACTTCCTATTTCGAGGAGCTTGGGATGAAAGTTGTTGCACTATTCTTGGGCCAGATGAGCGATCCGGGTGATCTGCTTGGACTCCCTGAGAAAAATGCAACGACAGGCACTACTGACTTCATGCCGCCATATTGGTTCCCTGTTGATGGCAAGCCCATCGTACTTTTTCTTGATGAGTTGAACAGAGCACGTCCTGAGATATTACAAACAGTTATGGACCTTGCTCTCAACAGAAAGTTGGCAGGGCGAAAGTTACCTGAGGGTAGTAGGATCATCTCGGCTGTCAATGAGGGTGAAGAGTATCAACTTACTGATCTTGACCCCGCGCTGGTATCAAGATTCAACATCTATACTTTCCGCCCCACAGTAGATGAGTGGCTGGTATGGGCTGAGAAGACTGGACTTGACTCTAGAGTGGTCAACTTCATTCGTGTGCATCCTGAGCTTCTTGATCATAGTGCCGACAGTAGCGAAGATCAGGGTTTGGATAAAGATCCTGACCGTCGGGCATGGACAAAAGTCGCTGACATCATGAAGAATGTCACCAATATAAGTCCCGTGCTCATCAAGATAGTAGGTGGTGTCGTAGGCATTCATGCTGCAGAGACCTTTTACAACTTTCTAAATCAGAAGTCACTCATCGCAGCTGAAAAGATTCTGACTGATTATCCAAACGTAAAAAAAATAATGAAGGACTATGAGTTGCATCAGCTCTGTGTGGTCATTGACAGTATTTACGAGTTTGCTGATGCGGGGGCACTGGATAGTCTCGATATCACCATTGTAAAGAAGAATTTGACCGCTTTTCTGAAAGAACTACAGAAAAATAATCAAGAGGCTTTTGCTTATTTTATTTCTGATTTCACCAGCGACAAATATTCTAAATTGCAATTATTCATAGCAGGTAATCTGGCAGGAATATACAACAGGATTAATAAGTTCATCATTGATCAATGACAGTTGAGAAGAGAATAAGAGGCATCTGCGATGAATGGTTCCTTACCGAGCCAATCTTCTATAGCGTTTACTGCAGTCTTCAGCTTAGGTCTAATCCTAAGATGGAGTGTCGTATTCGCTCAGGGGAAAGACGCATCGAATATAACCCTACAATGATCAAAGCATTGTCTGACAATGCTCTTAAGAGCACGTTGTATATTGAGATGATCCGCATAGTTCTCAAGCATCCTTATCTGCGAAAACCGAAGGGGGCATCACCTTCTGCCATACTTGCGGGTAGTGATTGCGCCATATCACAATACTATACTTATTTACCGGGAATTCATACTCCTAAGGAATTCAATCTGCCAAATGGTAAAAGTTACGAATGGTATGTCCGTATGATAGCTGAGCAACAGAAACAGGAAAACACAGAAAATACTCCTGCCGGCAAACAACAATCAACAACTGGAGACGGCTCTGATGAACAGTTAACTACAGAGGACGAGAAAGCCTCATACGTTGAATTGTGGGCACAGGATGAAACATTACAGGCTGACATTAGCTCATTGCTGAACAATAGCCAGATGTGGGGATCAAGCTCCGCCTCCTTGAAAGGTATCATTAAAGATGCAGGCAAGGGCCGAATAGATTATAGGAAAGTCCTTTCCGGTTTTAGAGCTTCTGTGCTCAGTGAAAGACGCAAATTGACAAGGATGCGGCCGAGCAGAAGATTCGGATTCAAACAGATGGGATCTGTGTATGATTTCACCACACAGCTACTCGTTGCTGTTGATGTAAGTGGCTCTGTTTCGGATGAGGACATCAGTAATTTTCTTCATGTCATAGACCGGTTCTTCAAATATGGCATCACACGTTGCGATGTCATCCAGTTTGACACTGACGTCAACACACAACCGGAAGGACTGAAATGTGTTCTAAAGAAAAAAAAATTAAACTCTTTCGAAGCAATTGGAAGAGGTGGTACTAACTTCCAGCCCGTCATAGATTATGCGACAACACACACCAACTACGATGGTCTGCTGATCTTTACTGACGGTGGCGCTCCTACGCCCACGATACCATCATCCATGAGAACAAAGATAGTATGGGTATTCTATAATGACGATGATATGTACAAGCATATTGATAGATTAGGGCAATTGGGAAGAATTTGCTGCATACAATAGCTCTCTATCGGGACATAGTTGTAAAATTATTGGCCTTTCAGCCATCACTATAGCAATGTGGTGATGGCTGGATCGGTTTCGACTCATGTCTTACCGATGTATATCTCCTGCTCATTAACAATCATCTTACTTGGCATCAAAAAGATCAGCATCAGATAATCAGATTCAAACTTACACTTGAACTCATCTTCAGATAATAGCCGAACTTCTTTTCCTTCAAGATTAGGCTTCTTGATATTATTATAAAAAGTTTCTTCCTTAGGGCGAATTTTACCATTAATCAAGGCTTGTGGAACAGAATAGACATGGTGAACCATATAGTTGTTCTGATCAAAGAAATGCCCAACGGCATTCAGATATGGCTGGATGGACAGATAGTCTTCAGGATTAAAGACAAGGTAGATATCACCGTGATATTCATCGTCGACTTCGCGTACTTTTCGATAATCCCCCCGGACCATATGCTGACTGCTACGATGCCAGGTAGGATGCTTATACCTCTCCCTTTGGTAGATATTATCTGCTATTTTTTCAAAGACTTTTCTAAATTCGCACTTCTCCATATCGAAGAAAATTATTAAATTTGCAATTACAATGATTTCTGAGCATATAACATATCGTAATATCACAATGAGTGATCCCCTCTACGACACAGTAGTTGCCGCCTTCGCAGATGTCTTCGGGCTAAGCAAAGGCAGAATAGACTATAGCATTCGGAGAGAGGACACGCCTGTGTTATTATTTATGTTCGACGGCAAACCATGTGCCGTAGCGCAATATTCTGTATTTGACAAATATATGTTCATCTACTTCCTTACGGTATTACAGGAATTCAGAAACAAAGGACTCGGCAAGCAGATACTCCATATCATGTGGAACTTTTATCCTCAACTCATACAAGTCGGTATGATGGAGTGCTACAACAGAGACAAGTTCCGTCATTTCCATGCCGCAGCAGGATACGAGGATACTGGCATTACCATTCCTTTCTTATGGACCTTGGATAAAACCATAGATTGCTTTATCATTACCCATGGTGGTGACATCTCCAAAGAAGACGCCATCCACCTTTTGAGAGAAATGTGCAAGAGAGCAGGAATTATAGACTGCGTGAAATGTTAAGCATGGTAGTTAAGACCATGCCATTTCATCATCTTCTATCTCTTCGCCTGCATATGCTCTATCAAGGGCCTCGTATTCCCCATTATCTCCAACTTCTGAAATCATAACGGGATCATCCGGCTCCGTACGGTATCCATAATCGATGCTATTCTCAAGCAGGTATTTGGTCATGTCAGTCTCTCCTGATTCCTTGAAGTCATCCATGTACTTTGGATTGTTGCCCAGTCTTTCCATCAGATATTTGACGACATCATCATTGGTTGCAAAGAAGGTCCATGTTTCCTCCTCAGCACCGAGGTAATTTACGAAATACTTGTTGAAGAACTTGTGTTCTATATCATCCGTATACAGTTCACAACAACCATCAATGGTTCCCCAAAGGCGGTAGCACTTTACGTCATTGGTAAGGAACTTGTCGATCGCTGCTGCTACGCCAATGTTATTGGTCATTTGGCCAATGAATCTAAGATTCCCATTCTCATCAATTGATGATTTAGCCCAGATATCCAAAGAATTATTTAAATTCTTCCAACCATCCGAGATCTTTTCCAGTGACTTGCGGTTCCCCACAACGACACCTCTTACTATAAACTCCATGCTCATAGTTCGTGATATTTTTAAAGTTTGACTTATAGCTGTGGTAAGATATTGCCTATAAAGTACTTGATTTTATTGTCGAATGTTGCCTTGGATCCGGCACTGTATGCTCCAGAAAGGACTTTCTTCCATTCTCCATTGGCAGCACCTGATGGGTGCGGCATGCTCACAATGTTGGCATTTGTGCGTAGATGAAACTTCGTGAACATAGCGTTCGCGGACTTGCCCCAAAGCAGGATACTATCTGGCTTTACAGAGTTTATTTCATTCTGAAGGAGCTGTACAGCCAGCTGCTTCACACTCTTCGTCTTACGTCCGACCTTAATCCAGAACTTGTAGGCATCAGTAAGATACACGCTTTTGCTAGCTCGAATAATGTCCTCGAACATCAAGTGATAGAGCTTAACACCTTTATACTTTTTGCCGAATTGGACCGCATAAGGAAGTCCGAAGACTACCTCCGTTGCTGCATTGTACCCGCTTGGCAACATAAGATCATGAGGATCTCTGAGCGGGTCCTGCCCTAAGATCAATACTGTCTTTTTAGGGGCGTCCACATTGTCCGAGAGCATGACAGGAAGATCTATGCCGGAAATAGTGGTTCCATTATTTATACTGTTTGGTAAAGAAGAGAAAGCAGCTTTTGCTCCCTTCGTAAACTGACCATTCTCATACTGTGTTCCAATATGAGTACTGATTTGAGACATTAAAGTCTGACTTGCTCCAAAATAGTTGGCTATCAAGTTGAGTGTCGGATAGCTGAGATTTATACTCATCATGCTTCTTGTTTTGAATTACGTTGCAAAGATAAGCATTATACGCTGATGTCTCATCTAACTCTATACGTATAAATTCTTTAATTCTGCATCGGTTGAGGCGCAGTATTCATCTTTCCATTTATCAGCAACTCAAGTACGGAAACGTCTATGAGCTCTTTCGGAATATTTAATGAATATAACTTTCTTCTCTTATTTTCAGGATTCTGACATGTATTTATAATGTAATAGTCAAGCTTGTCATTGTTTTCGCAAAGTGCAAGCACCTCTCTGACCTTACTATTAGCATTGGTAAGGGACTGCTTCCATATATCAGCAAGAATTTTGTTGTCAACGACATCTGGGTTCTTCTCAAATTCACTTTTCCAACTCGGACTTGGAGGAAAGACTTTTGAGTGGATAGTGTACCACCCTTCTAAAATATCTTTATTATCCTTATCCACACGTGGATGCAAAAGGAAATACATATAGAGGCTCTCTGCATTACGGTCACCGAATTTAATCTCATGAGGTTCTTCATTTGGATCAAACCGATTGTAAAATTCTATACCACACAAAGCTCGATTGGAACATTTTGGTACTATGCTTATGCCATATTTAGGATAAGAATCAGAGAATTTTGCCGCAACGTCCTCGCTTGATTTTATTATCTTTTCCGACTGTAGCTTGGGTGATTGCTTGGAAGCAGCAATACTCTCTATCACCTCCTGGAATGCGCGCTCTGTCATTTGACTTTTAAGAATTGAAAACCAATCAGGGGCGCCAGCTTTCGCCATCTCTATGATTTGTTCAATAGATTTCCGGGCATCTTCATCAGTATAATCCTTTACAGTGATGAGATGAGTAAGCCCATCTGAGCTATTGCTGCCCAGATTTGCACGATGCCGAATCTTATAAAGGTCAAAATCATCTTGGATGATCTCAAGGATATCTTTATCTTGAGCTATCAACTTTCGGCGCAAAGCCTCTATCAAGTTTTGCAAAACGTTTACCATAATCTTAATATTTTACTACATTGTACGTCGGTTGTAGCGTCGAATTACTCTTCTTACTCATTATTATTTCGGCAAGCATTTCTGCCAATCCATTGAGATCATTCGGCCCAAGGGGGATTGTCCGTGGCAGGCGGATGCCGCTGCCTAACCAAAGAACTTGATATGATAGCGTGCTAAAACTATTTTTTTTGCTTACCTTTGCGGTCATGGAACAAGAAAAGATAGACTTCTACAAAGGTTTAGCGATATATATCCTCCCCGAGGGCGTGACTAACTACTTTGACGTGGTGGACTTCAACGAGCAGCCAGCCAAAGATCACGGGAAGCTTTACAAGACCGAGCTTCACATATATCTTGATGAGAAGGACAATCGTCCAGAGGGCTTTGATGGCGTCAAGTCAAACGGCTTCGGTGAAGAGAGGATGATATACGACTTCCCTG
>NZ_AUJK01000033.1 GCF_000424185.1 Prevotella sp. AGR2160 | reverse complement strand
GGTTGCGAACAGGGAAGTCGTATATCATCCTCTCTTCACCGAAGCCGTTTGACTTGACGCCATCAAAGCCCTCTGGACGATTGTCCTTCTCATCAAGATATATGTGAAGCTCGGTCTTGTAAAGCTTCCCGTGATCTTTGGCTGGCTGCTCGTTGAAGTCCACCACGTCAAAGTAGTTAGTCACGCCCTCGGGGAGGATATATATCGCTAAACCTTTGTAGAAGTCTATCTTTTCTTGTTCCATGACCGCAAAGGTAAGCAAAAAAAATAGTTTTAGCACGCTATCATATCAAGTTCTTTGGTTAGGCAGCGGCATCCGCCTGCCACGGACAATCCCCCTTGGGCCCTGAATCGTGGAAGATGAAGAAAAGCAAGCAAGCTCGTCCAGTGAGAAAATAGTTTACATAGAAGGAAGCGGTGATCCGCAGAATGCTGTCCCACATGTCCCAGGTGTCCCCTGTCTCTTTGTGGGACAGATCTATGGTGCGATATAGAGATGATGATGCTTATGCGTTGCTATGGTTTCTCGCCTCATCGAATTTCGCTTTCATAGTCGGGTTCTTATAGGTGAGTTTGCGGATAGTAAGCTCATCGGTGTCTTTATTGGCAAGGCGGAGGCTATTCTCTGAGCTGACAAGTTCATCACGTACTTTTTGAAGTTTCTTAATCGTCGCGTCAATGTCATCAATGGCAGACTGATACTTCTTTGCAGCCATCTGATAGTGGCCAAGGAATTTGCCTTTGAATGCTTCCAACTTTGCTTCAAAGTTGGTTACATCCACGCTTTGGCTACGGGCTATCTGCAATTCACGTTTGTATTCCACACTCTTTTTGGAAGTACTGACAAGGAGTGTGATAAGAGGGATAAAGAACTGCGGGCGGATGACATACATTTTCGGATACCGGTAGCTGACATCGACAATACCATTGTTGTAGTATTCATTTTCTGGCTCAAGCATTGATACAAGCACAGCATACTCGCAATGTTTCTTGTTACGGTCTTCGTCAAGTTTCTTGAAGAAGTCCTCGTTCTTATGTTTCTTTCCGCCGTTCTCTAATTCGTTCTTCATCTCGAACATGATAGAGATGTACTCCATGTCTCCATCCTTGTCTCGGAAGATGAAGTCTCCCTTAGATCCCTCGGACGCGTCATTGTCCTTCTCAAAGTAAGCTGTTGGGTAAGCACTTCTCAAATTGGTGTTGTACAGTGTCCAGCAATGCTGCTCCAAAGACTCACCAATCATCTTGGTAGTCATACGGACCTTCATGTCCTTGTAATACTCCACCTGTTCCTGAGCCTGTTTCAACTTTAGCTCATAGCTCTCCTTCATGCTGTTGGTTCGCATGATAGCTTCGTTCTTGTCGGCTTCGATTTGAGCATTTAGTCGCGCAATATCATTGTCCTTCTGCTGCAACTCATCCTTGGCGCGGTTTTGTTCCTGAAGGATGGCGACCTTCTTATCGCTGTCGCTTCTGTCAATCTGCGCCTTCAACTCAGCAATGGTCTGGTCCTTAGAGTTCAACTGTTTGCCATATTCCACGGCAGCTTTTTGATCGAGACTGTTCAGCTGCTCAGTCAGCCGGGCAATTTCAGCATCTTTCTTGCCAAGCGCCACATCCTTTGCTGCAAGCTTACTCTGAAAAGTCTGTTCGGCCCTTAGTCCTTCTGCCTCTTGTTGCGCTTTCTGAGCTTCTGCCATGTCATGGAGCCGCTTCTCAAGCTCACGGTCAAACTCCTTGTTCTTTACTTGACTGAGGATGGCCGCATAACCAGCCTCGTCAACGGTAAATGTCTTGCCACAATTAGGGCATTTCAGTTCTCTCATCATTTTTTCTTCTTTTTAGTAATTTACGATGCAAAGATACACGACAAGTGTGCAGCCATCCTTCATAGAAAAAATATTTTGTCTAATTTCTATATCTTTCCTTTCAAGCCATCCGCACTGACCATCGTTGCGTAGAGATACATAGCCACGGCAGCGTGCAGACAGGTAGGCAGCAGCTCAGCGGGGATGTCGATAGCCCGATGGTTCTCATTGTTTCGCCAGCTATACATATTACGATAATACTGCTTGAACCGCTCAAGTCTCGGATTCCGCGTGCCGTAGAGCGCCTCCACCTTGGGAAAATGGCTCACGGTTTCTCGCAAGGCAGGCTCACGCCCGTCGGCCCCTAAAGGCATCCGCTCACCATGCTCCACCCAGTATATCTTCTTCAGGAAGGCTTCGAAACGGCTCACCAGGTCGGAATACCAGGTGCGATAGTCCTCTTCCCGGTGCTGGGCACGGTAGAGGCAGTTGAGGGTACGCTTCAAGATCGTACGCAACCCCTGCAGGTCGGGAATGGTATCGACGTTGACCAGGCGGAAGAAGATGTCGAGCACCTCGCTGAAGCTGACCTCGTATTCGCCTTTGCAGAAGTCGGCAAAATCCGCGCGAAAGGCCTCATTGAGTTTCTCCTTTAATGCCGTTTCGTCGTAGGGTGGATTGACCTGCTCACGCACACGCTCAAACACCCATTGGTTGATTTTATCCCGTAGCGATGCATCTTGCCAATAGCGTGTCATCAGCTCCGTGCTGGCTTCCGTGACGTTCGACATATTGTTCTGTACCGAGAAATCGCTGTCCTGGTGGGCCGTGTCCTCATCGCTGTTGAGCATGGAGTTGACCACCGTATCGTCCTGCCTCACATTCTCCACCACGGTGTCGAGCTGATGGCGCACGATATCGCTGTCCTTCCAGTTGGTGTTGCCGAAGAGGTCGTTGAACTGCTGTTCTATCGTGGACAGATGTTCCATGTTGGGCTCTGCGGCCATATCGTTGATACTCGTCGGCACGGGGGCTATCTCAGTATCGGTATTCTCCAGTTGGATGTTTCGCTCGTCCACCTTCTCCTGGCGGTAGCGGTCGAAATCGACGGCCTCGAGGAGCCCCTCCGTCAGGTCGTCCATGCCCAGCGACGGCAGTTTTCTCACCAGCCACACCAGCACCTCTTCCTTCTTCTCCCACTCCCGGCTTCCATCAGGCATGATGGTGCTCAGAAACTCATAGGTGCGGATATAGGCCTTGATGGCACTCTTGCACTTCACCTGGTCGTCCTTGTCGAGTGCCATGAAGCGTTCCTTCATCGTGTCGAGGATGGGGTCAAGCTCGGTGCGCGGCGCTTTTGCCCAATATCGTCTCACAAAAAGGTCTATTTCTTCCTCCGTATAGATATCGTATCCCTCGATGGTGGCCAACAGGTCGTTGAGCTTGTTGGGGTCGGTCTCGCTGCTGAGCAGCGTCGTCTTGTAGTAGGGCTGGAAAGCCTCCTGTATCTCGTCTGCAGTGTTGACGAAGTCGAGCACGCTGGTCTCGTGCTTGCCCGGCATGGTGCGGTTCATGCGCGAGAGCGTCTGCACGGCTTGTAGGCCGTGCAGCGGCTTGTCCACATACATCGTGTGGAGCAGCGGCTCGTCGTAGCCCGTCTGGAACTTGTCGGCAACGATGAGAAAACGGTACATGCCCGTGCGGAAGGTCTTCTCTATCTTCGACGACGGGAAGCCGTTGAGCCGCTGTTCGTCCACCTTGGTGCCGCGATAGTCGTATTCTCCGCTAAAAGCCACGATGGCCTTGTACTGGCTGCCACGCTCCCTGAGCAGGCGGTTCACGGCGTAGAAATAGTCGATGGCGCGCCCGATGCCTGTGGTGACGATCATGCAGCGCGCCTCACCGCCTATCTTCTGCGCCACCGACGTGTGGAAATGCTCTACCATGACCTTGGCTTTCTCTGCTATCGTTTCCGGCTGGCTCTCCACAAAGTAGTGGAGCTTCTTCATGGCTTGGTCGCGGTCAAACTCCGGGTCGTCCTCTACAGCCTTGCGAATGCGGTAATAGCTTTTATAAGTGGTATAGTTGCGCAGCACGTCGAGGATGAACCCCTCGTCGATGGCTTGCTTCATCGTATAGACATGGAACGGGCGGTGAGCCGTTTCGCCGTTGTCTTTGATGTAGGGCACGCCGAAGACCTCCTCCGTCCGGTTCTTTGGTGTAGCGGTGAAGGCATAGAAGTTGGCGTTTGGCGCCATCTTCCTGCCGTTGATATACTGGTCGACGGCCTCGTTGACAGCATCCTCGTCATCGGCGTCGACATCGGTGGGAGCCTGTCCGCTGAGTACCATGTTTCCTTTGCCGCTCATCTTGCCGCTCTGACTGGAGTGGGCCTCGTCGATGATGACGGCGAAGTGCTTATCTGCCAGGTCACCGCCTACGGAGTTGAGGATGAACGAGAACTTGTGCACCGTGGTGAGGATAATTTTCTTGCCGCTCTCCAGGTGTCGGCGCAGCATGTCGGAGGTGCTGGCCCAGTCGACGATGTTCTCGTTTTGCATGAACGCCTTCACGTTGTCGCGTAGCTGCTTGTCGAGGTTCACGCGGTCGGTAATGATGATGACGCTGTCGAACATGCATTTCCCATTCCTCATCATCCCCACAAGCTGATAGGCGAGCCATGTGATGGTGTTGCTCTTGCCCGACCCCGCCGAGTGCTGGATGAGATAGCGCTCACCGACCGCCTTTTGGCTTGTGTCTTTGAGAAGCAGGCGCACGGCTTCGAGCTGATGCCAGCGCGGCCAGATTATTTTCTCTTTCCGCTTGCCGGTGTCCTCATCCTTTTCTGTCACTACTTGCGCATAGTGCTCGATGATGTCGCTCAGGCTGCGCTTCGAGAGGATGTCTTCCCACAGATAGGCGGTCTTCAGTCCGTTTGGGTTGATGGGGTTGCCGGCACCGTCGTTCACGCCCTTGTTGAATGGCAGAAACCACGAGTCCTTGCCACAGAGCTTGGTGCACATCTCCACCGTCTCGTCGTCAACAGCGAAGTGGATGGCGCAGCGCTTCGGCATGAAGAGCAGGTCATGCGGGTCGCGGTCGCTGCGATATTGCGCCACGGCGTGGGCGGTGTCCTGACAGGTGAGCCGGTTCTTCAGCTCCATGGTGATGAGGGGAAGCCCATTGAGGAACAGCACCACATCGACAGAGTTGTTGTTGTCGTGGCTGTAGAAGAGCTGCCGGATGACGCAGAACTTATTCTTGCGGTATTCCGCCCATCTCCTCACGCTCTGCTCCGTGGGATAAGGGCAGTAGAGATAGAAGGTGTAGCTGAGGTGCTTCACCCCCTTGCGCAACACGTCTACAATGCCGCGTGTGGTAATCTCCTTGCGCAACCGCTCCAAGAACTTGCGGTGGTCCACGTCGTTGGAGAAGATGCGCGAGGCGGCAACCTTATCGGGCTGCGTGGTCTCCAAGAACAGCCGCAGCCGTTTCTCGTCGATGGCATAAGTCAGGTCATAGTCGCCACTGACACCCTGCTCATAGTGGTGTTGACTCACGAGGTATTCGACGATCATGTCCTCTAAAGATTTCTCACTCAATTGGGTTGGCATATCTTTTATATTACTCTATTTATGTTTCCTTTATGAATGTACATCTATCTTCCCCGTCACCGCATCGGAGATGATGCGCTGGCGAAGCTCGTTCATATACTCCAATTCCCTCGTCTTCTCCGTTATCAGCTTGTCTATTTTTGAAGTCTTGTCCTGAAGATAATCGACGATGGCACGCTGCTCGGAAAGTGGAGGAAGAAAGAAAGGTATTTTCTTTAGATTTATGGGATCCAAATCCCATTGACCGACTCTAATTCCCTTTGAATACTGGGAAAAGAACGGTACATAAGCCTTACTTCTTATAGCAATATTGAAGAACTCCTTATTATCAAATCGCAAATCACAAGTGTAATATGCAGGGCTTACAATACCTTGATAATTAGATACTGCATAAGAGCCTTGCCAAGACTTCATCTTATTTATGACGAATTGCCCTTTCCTTACCAATTTATATCCTTTTAAGTCGTCAGGTATGAAATTATGATTTTCATCTTTTGAATCTGTATTGCGAATAATAACACCTTGTTCTCGAACAACAGAAAGAAGCTGCTCTTTAGGATGACCTTTGTCAGATATAATTCGTAAGAAACTGCGTAAATTTTTTACCTCCCAATGTTCTGGTATCTCCCCTATCCAATTAATCCCCGACGGTTTCATCTTTACGTTGGGGTCGATGCCATGAGTAACGGCACGGGCAATGAGGCTTTGCTTCAACTCCTTCAAACGCTCTATCAGTTGCTGCTCCTTGTCCATATAGGTGTCTATCTTCCCCAACTCCGTATCAAGGAAAGAGACGATGGCACGCTGCTCGGTGAGAGGAGGAACAGGAATAAACTGTGAACCAATAAAATTGGCATTTGCTCTTGGCATCTTAGAACCATAAGTAGAAGAGTTGACTAAATCTACAAAAGGCTTAGCGAGAAATGTGTATTTAAAGAAATCTGGATATTCTTTATTTCTATACACAAGGAGCTCGGTAGAGCAGCATCCATCAGCTTTGCATTGGTATGCTTTAGCAAGATAAGGTCTCAATTTTCCAAAGAGAATGTCACCTGCCTGAAAATGATTTGCCAAGCCTTCCGCCTTGATGCCACTTTGTACATACTTGCCAGTAAAAGACTCGATATTTTCCATCCCTATATATTGTAAGCCGTTCGGAACAATCTTGTCGTTTATCAGTTGCAATTTGTATTTCAGTTTTATAGCATCCCAGTGGCTCGGTATCTCCCCAATCCACTTCACTCCGCTGTCTTTGTATGAATCGTATCGTTTCATTTCTTCTCTTTCTTTTCTTCGATGTTGCTTGCCAATCTCCTCACCTGATTGTTCTGTTCGATGAGCTGGTCAGACGTAGGGAGATAGAGCTGGTACTTGCTTGCAAGGATTGTCTTGTTGTCTTCAGGCAGTGTCAGCCGCACCGCCGTATCGTTCTTGTCCGTACACAACAGTATGCCTATGGTAGGATTCTCCTCGGGCTGCTTCTCATACCGGTCGTAATAGTTGACGTAGAGTTGCAGCTGTCCTAAGTCCTGATGGGTCAGCTTGTGCGTTTTCAACTCTATGACGACAAATGCGATATTGCGACCAGCTCAATTGCGAACACAGTGTATTCGCAATTGGATAGGTACGATAAAATTTTCGGCACATCTCTAATTGTCTTACCGAAACCCCACTGCCATATACAGGTGTGAGATCCCTTGACAATGTATCTAAAAGATACGATCCATAATCGGCACGTTCCTTTCCCTGCTGCTCCCTCTCGAATATCCGCTTACCGATGTTCCAGTACATGAGCACGCGGGTGTGGTCAATGCTTCGGGCTGCATGATGACGGGCCTGGTCGATGATCGCCCGTATTTCATCCACAAGCTCCTTGATGTTGCTGCTGGCTATGCTGCGATTGTCTTCCATGCTTACAATTAATATTGATTCAACTCATTTTCCAGATTCTCTTCACTCTGCTGTCCTTGTATGTCGGGTATCTCTTCATTGGTGAAAACTTTCGATTACTTTTTCTTCTTGTCGCCTTTGTTCTCTAAAGCCTTTTTGTTCTCACTCGCAAGTCTACGCTCAACCTTCTTGACATCTTCGGCGGGCGGAAGATTCTCAGGAACAATGCCTCGTTGAATCATCATGTTTCTAACTGCGCGATTGTTGTCAATGTGCTCTTGGGATATCTGTGACTCCCCATATAAGTCTTTCTGCTGCACATTGACATTGGTCATCTCAGCAGCAAAGTCTTTAGCCTTAATGCTGATTGTAGGCAGAAAATCAGCTACTGCACGCGAAACGGGAACACCCATTTTGCGTTTCATCTGTAATGTGGACAGGCGAAAGAGTGCTTGGTCGCCTTTGGAACGAATTCTAGCGAAACTCTGCCCGTTAATTCCCCTCTCATACAAAACACCAGACAGCCGCTTCTCTGTATCCTGGAGCTTTGTGCGCGCCTTGACACGTTCTATCTCTGCGAGTCTTTTCTCAATGATTTCAGCCTTACGCGTTTGGATGGCGAAATAGGTCTGGGCAAAGGCAATCTGCTCTTTACGCGGATCTCCATTTTGTGCAACAAGATAACAAGCATAGCGAGTAAGCATGATGTCATCAACTTCTCTTTCGGATCCACTTCCCAGCTTGACCATTTTCCTGACGTCAGGAAAATGGTCGGCAACTACATGACCAGCGTTTTCGCAAGACACCTTCGCCTTGTCAATAACTTTAGAGAAATTCTCCCACTTGCTGTAGCCTAAGAGTTGTTGGAGATCTCTTGCACTCCAACATTCAACTCCATCAATATCCATGGCAGCCGACTCAAAGTCGTTGTAGTATTGTATTATAACTTCCTTCTTCATTGATATAATGCTTATGTATTTGTAAATCTATCATTCTATCGTTTTCTTGACGTCAGGAAAACGATAGTCGATTTATTATTTCGTGATGCTGAGAATCTCCTCCAACAGTCCATCGGTCTCCTGCTCGATGCCGGTGATGTCTGCCACGATGTCGTGAACACTGCGGAGCTGCACGGGCTTGTAGAAATACTTGGTGAACGAGAGCTCGTAGCCCACCTTGGTGTCGTCATCGCTGACGACGGCGTCGGGGGTGTAGGGCAGCACCTCGTTGCGCATGAAAGCCTCTATGCCGCCCTCATAGCGCAGGGGTACCTGTTCGACATCGCGCAGCGCCTTGTCCATCTCACCGCTGACGGGCTTTGCCTGTGGGTCGGTGACGCTGATGAGAGGCCGGAGCTTCTTCAGCAGTGTCTTCTTCAAGCCGAGCGCGCTGGCGTAGGCGTCCCAGTCGTCGAGGGGCGTGTCGGCAGGTACGCTGTCCATGGCCTGCCGGCACTGCTCCTGCTCCGCGGCCGTGAGCTTGCCCCGCGTGAGGTCAGCGTCGGGAAGCACACGCAGGCGCAGCGGCCGGTCGACGGTGATCTCCCAATAGCCAAACTCGTCGTTGGGGAATATTTTGCTCTCAGGGGTCTCCTTGAAGTCCATGAGCAACTGGATGATGCGTCGGCGGTCGTCAGCGTTGGTCTCGCAGTTCTTCTCACCGAGGTTCTTGCGCAGCGGTGTCTTGATGCCGGTGGCGTCGATGAGCTGCACCTTTCCGCAGCGGCGCGGTTCCTTGCGGTTGGTGACCACCCAGACAAAGGTGCCGATGCCGGTGTTGTAGAAGTCCTTCTCCGGCATGGCGATGATGGCCTCCAAGAGATCGTGGCTGATGATGTACTGCCGGAGGTTGCTCTCGCCACCGCCGGCGTTGCCCGTGAAGAGCGATGAACCGTTGTGCACCTCGACGATGCGTGTGCCCAGCTCCGTATCGTCCTTCATGCGCGAGAGGTTGTTGGCAAGGAAGAGCATCTGCGGGTCGCCGATGCCCGGCACAAAGTTCTCCGTCTCCATGTGCCCGTCGGGCAGCAGGGAGGAGAAGACGAAACGCGAGTCGGTAATCTTGTCCTTCTCGTTGTCCTTCAGACCCCAGCGGTGCATATCCTCTTTCCATGGCGTGCCGAAGGGCGGATTGGAGATGCAGAAGTCGAAGTGCATGCCGGGATGGCCGTCTTCGCTGATGGTGGAGCCGCAATAGAAGCGTTCGCGCGTCTTGCCCGCGTGGTTGTATTGGAACGACTTGGCCGACGAGGAGAGCATGAGGTCGGCCTTGCATGTGGCGTAGGTCTCGGGCTGCAGTTCCTGGCCGTAGAGCTGGATATTGACTTGCCGGCCATGTTTCTCGGCAAGGTCCTTGATGAGCTTCTCAGAGATGGAGAGGATGCCACCCGTGCCGCAGGCGCCGTCGTAGATGCTGTAGGTCGCCGACTGCAGCTTGTCGGCCACGGGTATGACGGCGATGTCGGCCAACAGCGCCACATAGTCGCGTGGCGTGAAGTGCTCTCCGGCGGCGGTGACGCTGTTCTCCTCATTGAACTTTCGCAGCAGCTGCTCGAAGAGTGTGCCCATGGTGTGATTGTCGACGCCCGGCAGGCGCACGTTGCCGTCCTTGTCGAGGACGGGGGTGATGCCCAGGTTGATGTTGTCGTCGGTGAACTTCTCGATGATGGCACCGAGGCGCCCCGCGTCGGAGAGGTTGTCCACCTGCTGCTTGAGCTTGAACTTGTCGATGATGTCCTGCACGTCGTGGCTGAAACCATCGAGATACTCCAAGAAGTTCTGCTTCAGCCGGACGGGATTGATCTCACCGCGCAGCGACTTCATGGTGAACCGTGAGGTGTTGCAGAAGGGATAGCCGGTGATGGAATACAGCTGTACATCCTGTGCACTTTCGGGTATTCCGAGCTTCGACAGCACTTCCTTTTGCTTGAGCACCTGGTCGTGTGTCGGCTCAAGGAGAATATCAAGACGACGAAGCACCATCATCGGAAGGATAATCTTCTTGTAGTCACCCTTGTCGAAGGCGTTCACCAAGACATCGTTGGCAATGTTCCAGATGAAGGAGAAGAGTTGGTTATATTGCGTCTGTTCCATATTATCTTTATTTCGTTTGCAAAGTTAAAGCATTTATTCATCATATGCAAATTTGACCTTAATTCCGCAACACTTTGATTTAACTTTATTTATAAGTACCTGAGCAACAAAAAGTTGCTCAGGATTTTGCCATGTCAGATTTTTCACCTATCTTAGTGTTGCAAATCAAAATATGTATCAAACCCGACAGACATGGCAAAGGTAGCAATAAAATCTGAGAAACTCTCTCCTTTTGGAGGTATTTTTCCAATAATGGAGCAATTTGATTCCAAGCTCTCATCTGTAATCGACTCAACCCTCGGTATGAGATGCAGGCTGTATGGTTATCAATACAGCGAAATCATCCGTTCGCTTATGAGCGTTTATTTCTGTGGCG
>NZ_AUJK01000032.1 GCF_000424185.1 Prevotella sp. AGR2160 | reverse complement strand
AGCATATTGCCGACAAGGGTGACGAGGTCGTCGTACCCCTTCACCCGTGCCTTCAGTATTGAATAGCCGTTCTCGCCATTCTGATACGTAATCCGTTCTATGACTGCCCGCAGCTTCATAATGATATTACAAATATAGCCATGTTTTTCCAAACGACAAAGAGAAAGCGGGAAACCTTTGGTAGTTATCCAATTAATTCTGCTTCACACGTTCCACCTTCCTTGTCCTAACTACAAGCGGAACGGTCTCTACAAAGACATTACTGGTGCTCAAGCCCATGGCCTTCGGAGCACTCTGCTTGAGATGATGTACAAGATTATAGATGGTCATGATGAAACGGGCCTTGGGAGTAAACACATTGAATTCTGCATATACTCGTTTGATAAACACGAAGATGAAGTTTCCCGCCACATGATGGCGACGCAACGAGTCGTAGCCACTCACAAGCGCAAAGCTGCCTTTCTCCACCTGATCCTCGATGACTTGACGGAGATAGAGGTTGACATAAGGCTGCACGCGGAATCCTAAGTGAAGGTTGATGCGGTAAAGCGTACCCGGTATCAGTTCATAGAAGTCGTAGCTGCGTTCATTGGGTGTGTCCTCATAATCCGTGTGCAGCAAGATATAGTGGTCGGCGCGCATGGGATGTTTGTTGATAATGGAGTACAGCACCTTCTGTTCCACATCGTACTTGCCACCGAACCGACTCATATAAACGACATTGGTAGCAAACTTAGAGATTGACGTGTCAGCCTTGATATCCGACAATATATCATAGTACTTCCGGATGTCGCGGTGCTCCACAAAGGTGTTTCTGATCTTGTCGGCATTGTACCACACATACATCACAAGACAGATGGTTCCAGCTAATAGCATCGTCACCCAACCGCCATGCATGAATTTGGCCAGGTTGGCCACGAAGAAGATACTCTCCAAAACCACGAAAAAACTGATGACGAGAATCACGATACTCCGTTGCATCTTGCCTTGCTTGAGATAGCAACCTAAGAGCAAGGTGGTCATCAGCATTGTCACCGTGATAGCCAGTCCGTAGGCTGCCTCCATATTACTGGAAGTCTGGAAAAACAAGATGACGACGATGCACAGTACGTAAAGGCTGACATTAATAAACGGTATATACAACTGCCCTTTGATATCGGTAGGATATTTAATGCGCTGCCGTGGCCAGAAATGGAGATTCATGGCCTCACTAAAGATAGTAAACGACCCACTGATAAGCGCCTGACTGGCCACGATGGCTGCTATGGTGGCCATCGTTATGCCCACGGGTAGAAAGGCATGCGGCATAATGGCGTAGAAAGGATTCGTGCCCGTCGTCAGCTGGTCGGCGTGGGAAATGATCCAAGCTCCCTGACCGAGATAATTGCAGATGAGCATTGTCTTGACAAAGGCCCAGCTCACCCGGATATTTTGCTTACCGCAATGGCCCAAATCGGAATAGAGAGCCTCAGCACCTGTTGTACAAAGAAACACAGCACCCAAAATGAGGAACCGTTCCGGACTGGTAGTCAACAGACGGATGGCATACCAGGGATTAAAAGCCTTGAGGATCACCCAACTGTCACCCATATGTGTCAGTCCCAGTATGCCAAGCATCGAGAACCACAATAGCATCAACGGACCGAAAAGTTTGCCGATGGCACTGGTACCATACTGCTGGATAAAGAACAGCACCGTAAGGATGGCAATGGCAATAGGGATGACGGGGGTGGAAGGCTCATAAGCGCGCAGCCCCTCTATGGCTGACAAAACGGTAATGGAAGGTGTGATGACTCCGTCGGCAACGAGTGTGCTTGCTCCGATGATGGCAAGGAGATAGAGCCATGCACTGCCATGCTTCCTCACCAAGGCATAGAGTGCCAGGATGCCACCCTCTCCGTTGTTGTCTGCTCGCAGTGCCAGCACAACGTATTTTAATGTTGTCTGAATAGTGAGCGTCCAAATGATGCACGACACTGCACCAATAATGTAGTCGGTGGTAATAACAGGAGTGGCACCGATGATTGCTCTCATGACATAGAGCGGTGACGTTCCAATGTCGCCATAAACGATGCCTAAAGTCACTAACAGACCCATCACGCTGAGCCGATGGGCCATACTTCCCGAAGGAATTGTTTTTGAAGTCATATATGTTATCCTAAATCATATCTGCCTGCAATATTACAAAATGTCTATGACATTGTATTGCTCAACGCGATATTATTTAGAATAATTAACATCTATCACGCCACCATTTTGCCTTCTTTATAAAATACTTAATAACACAAGCTATGACGTGTGCGCATAAAATGCCAGCAGCAAACAGACCAACCATTCCAAGCCACGTATTAGCGAAGGTTGATGCCATAAAGCCAACGGCAACAACTAAAATAACCGACCATCCTTCAAATCGACTGTGCCGACTACCATATCCGTATGCATGGCAGCAGCCGTTTCTCGGAAGGCGGCTCCTGCGACGACGTGGTGAGTGTCATCAAGCGATTCGGGATCGTGCCGGAAGAGGCGATGACAAGACCGGGAGCGATGGTAGGCGACAGTCTCGCCAATTTCAACGAGTTCTTCCCTGCCTTGGAAGCGTATGTCAACAACCAGATAATGAAGCAAGGATACGATGATGTGATAGCTGTCGGTAAGAGGATGGTTGAGTTCTTCTTTTATCCGCACAAGCAAACACTCGTGCGTATCGGTATTGATGTTGAAATCTACACCACATTCCGTTTTGCTGAAAGGAACTTGTGTAAGTTCTTGGGGGGTGACTCTCTAATTTCATGTAACAAATGTACGAATAATTAATGATTTATCAAAATGGTAGAATATATATTATTAATGGTAGAATGTGTCTTTGTTTTATGCACTACCTTTGCACCGTAATCAAAACAAATAGAAATATGACAGAAATACTCATTAAAACGAAAGAGGTGCGTGGCATCATGACCAAGTCCAACCTCCCTGTTGGTGGCTATTCGGTGAATCCATACGTGGGTTGCACCCATGCTTGCAAGTATTGTTACGCATCATTCATGAAGCGCTTCACAGGACATAAAGAAGAATGGGGCACTTTCTTAGACGTGAAGCATTGGCCTGCAATCGAGAATCCGAAGAAATATGCCGGACAACGGGTGGTTATTGGATCAGTGACCGATGGGTATAATCCCGAAGAAGCAACGTTCCGCAGGACACGTAAACTGCTTGAAGAGCTCAAAGACAGCGATGCAGAAATACTCATTTGTACAAAGAGCGACCTCGTGTTGCGCGACCTTGACCTGCTCCGGCAAATGAAGAAAGTCACCGTATCGTGGTCAATCAACACGCTTGATGAGACATTTCGTGCCGACATGGACAAGGCCGTAAGCATAGAGCGGCGCATCGCAGCCATGCGAAAGTTCTACGAGGCGGGCATCCGAACCATTTGTTTTGTGTCGCCCATCTTCCCTGGCATTACCGATTTCAAGGCTATTTTCCATGAAGTGAAAGACATTTGCGACCTCTTTTGGCTTGAGAACCTCAATCTGCGGGGTGGTTTTAAGGCCAACATTATGGATTATATCAAATCGCACTATCCTCATTTGTTCCCACTTTATGAAGAAATCTATTTGCATAAAGACCGAACATATTGGAAGCAATTGGAGCATGAGGCCGCGAAAATGGCACAGGAGGCTCAATGCAAGTATGTGGATAATGAATTGCCTTACGAACGAAGTCCCAAAGGACATCCCTCGATAGTGAATTATCTTTATCACGAAGAAATCAGAGGGTCGGGAAATACGGGTAAAAGGAATGTTATGTAATAAAACAGATGCGTATCTCTACTGTTGTACTTCCTTGATGTCTATACCGATATGGCTTTCTTTCTCCCTGATGAGCATATCCAATCTTTCGATGAGCCTGCATCGTGCCTGCACATTGCCTTGAAACAGTTCCTTTACATCGGTTGCATCAAATGGCTGTCCTTTGGCAATCAACGACAGATAGGCAGATTGAATGGAAAGTAACAGGTTCTCCAACCTTCCGTTAATCTCCACCGCCTCACGGCTCTTGCCGTCCATCCTGCTCTCACGGGGATTCCACAAATCGGGATTGCAGGAAAGTTTACAACTGAACTGCGCAATACTTCTTCCAAGTGTTATCCGCCAGTAGTCAGACATTTATGCTACCATCAATGCCTCCAAGAAGAAGCGAACCCATTTTTCATAGGTTCCGGAGATTTCCACCGATGCCAGACCGGTGAAATATGGGAACTGGCGCAAGTGGAAGACTCGTGGAAGATTGACGGCAGCTCCCTTGAGAATACCGCGCTCATTGAGGAAGAGCAGTGTGAGCAATTGTCCCACGCGCCCGTTACCGTCAATGAACGGATGGATAACCTCAAACTGGTAATGGATGAGTGCCGCTTTAATAAGCGGATGCACATCGTCATCAGCATTGATGTATTGTTCAAGGTCATAGAAAGCCTTGAGCATGTCATCGGGTGCCGGTGGAATGAAAGGTGCCGACTCGAGGGTGTCGTGCTCATCTCCCATCCAGATAGGGGACGTACGAAACTCTCCCGGGTATTTCTTCTCGTTATGCTCACCCTGCATCGCTACCCAATGAAGGTCTTTGAGCAGTCGGCCTGAGAGGGGTAACCGTTCAAGACAGTCGATGCCGTAGCGGATAGCCCGTACCATGTTCTGCTGGTCAATGTCGCGCTTTTTTTTCTCGGTCCCGTCACCTAACGACAGCAGGACCATCGGCGGAACGTTCCACTCGAGACGCACGGAAGACTCCGCAATCTCTTCCATCATCTCCTTACCTTCCGCATCTTTTGCCTTGAGATGTTCCAAAGCTTTGTCAGCGAGGGCAAGAAGCGCAGGCTCCTGTCCGTTGTGCCCCTTATCTTCAACGTTGATGACGATATGCTGAAGAGGCTGTGGCACGAACGACTCGTAAGCCGTTCCTCCACGGCCATTCTTATGATAGTACCCGCTGCGCGGATCGGTAATCCTTTTCATGTTGATAGTTCCTTCAATGTTTTACTGATGTCACCTGCCAGTCCAATGCTCCGGTCGGCAATATGCTGAGGAATAAACAAATCCTGTGCCAGATTGAGCGTGACATATCTCCAACCAGCCTGCTGTGCTATAAGTTGCATGAGTGGCGCTTTGATCATCCTATTACGGCTGCCAATGCCCAATTCCAATACGACAAGATTGCTGTTGGCATATTGCCGGATGAAAGTCTGCAGCTCCTCTGACTTGTCATCGATCTCTCCAGTCCTTTCAAACGTACCTTCTATCTCAAAGACCTTGTCAGCATCGAAACCGGAGAGTTCGAGATGAGTGTCGGCATTAGAAGTGATGATAAAATAAGGTTTGCCGTTAACGATGCGGCGCAGATCCGTCATCACTTCCGAAGGTTCGTAATTATCAATCCAGACTTGCCTTAGTCGCTTAAAGAATGTTTCTCTGTCGCTCTCTGACGGATAGGAATAAAAACATCCTTCAAGGACATTGCGGATGCCGAACCTTTGCTGGAAGTCGGCAAACAGTTGCCGGAACCGCTCGTCATTGGCGAAGATGTCATAGCCTTCAGCGATAGACAAGCCATTGCTGGCCCCTATGAGGAGGGCGTCAGCCTGGCTGATCCAGTCCTTGGCTTCTGTGATCTTGTTTTCCATACGTAGTTTACTTTCCGAGATCCTGTCTTATTTCTTTCAACACTTTGGCGATATCGCCCACGATGACCTGGCCCTTGTCCTCTATCTGTTCCGGCAGGAAGTCATACTTATTGTTCACCGACAGATACTTAGCGTGCGGGAAAGCGAGGGTGAGGTTCCAGAAGGGTTCCTGGATAAACATCGGCGTGATTCTTCCCACGCCAAGCTCCAGGAAGAGGATTTTCTTGTCGGCATGCTGCTCGATCCAGTCGGAGACCTTCTGATACTGCTCCTGATACTTCTTTCCTTCCAGAAAGTTGCCGTAGCCACGTACCCAGGGGAAAGCCTCGGCACCACAGTGGGGGCAACGGGGAATCAGCTCGTCGGGCACAGCCGTCTTGTCCTCGCCCAACGACTCAATCATTTTCTTGACGGGTTCCACGGCATCCCATACCTCATCAGTACACTGACGGGAACACTGGAAGAAACGATGGTCGCCTTGTATCTCGGCCACCTTATCCTCGGGATAGAGCTTCATGAACTGTGTGTCCTGATTCGTTGTTAAGACGAAAAAGTCCTTGCCTTTGAGAATGGTGTCGAGATCCTTGTAAGGCTCACGTACGGGAGCTGTCTGAGTGGTATAGAGAAATGTAGCTAAGAACGCCCATTTCTCATTGGGTGTGTCCCAGTGGCGGAAGCTGCCCTCAAAAGCATTCTTGACACCATACTTCTTGGCAAAGCGACCGAAAGCCTGATAGAAGGAGGGCGTATCACTGTAGTAGAAGTCACCGCCACCGGCTGCTGACAGTCCGGAAGCTCCGCCGACAAGGATGGCGTCCGCCTCACTGATGGCCTTTGCAGCTTGACGAATCTGTTCCTCCCACGCCGGCTTGGCCTTATGACTCATCTGATAAGGTGTACCGCCCTGCTGATAGAGTTGATAATACATAGAGTAGTTCTGCTGGGTCTGTGTGACCCAATTCTCATAGAATGTCATTGTCTTTTTCCTTTCGTTATGCGTTACCTCAACGGGAATTGGTTCCCCGTCTGATTTCTGGTGCAAAGGTATGGTGATTCTGTCAACTCATCGCTACCAAAAAAATCAGCAGAAATATCAAAATGAAAAGCATGAGCTTGCATGTCTCATTTTGTTTCGTTATCTTTGTACTCAAATAAAGGTCAGGCCTATGATGAAAGTAAATAGTACGAAGGAACTCGGTACCTTCTCGGATGTGAAAGCCAATCAACTGGCACTGATGCACTACACGAAGACAGCGTGTGGTGTAGACTTCCTCCTCAATACCGCGGACAGTACGGAGAAGGCACCGTGGTTTTATTTAGAGAAGCGGTATATGACCGACTTCTTCGAGTTCTACTTCTTTAGAAAGGCGGAGGGATACATGCTTCTTAATGGTGAGCGGATTGATCTCCATGATGGCATGCTGCTCATCATCTCACCTTATCAGCAGCAAGAGTGGCATACGGGGAAGGGTACGCCGGAATATACCTTTTTGATCTTTCAGGAAGAGTTTATTGCCAACTTTCTCCGCGACCAGTACTTCATGTACCGGTTGCTCTATTGCTACCAAAATGACAAGCCGACGTATTTCGATATGACAGAGGAAGAGGCTCAGCCATTTCTCAACTTATTGAAAGATATGAAAGTGGAACTGCGGAATCCTGTTGCTGACAGCTATCAGATGATCCTGGCTTTCCTTTATGAGTTTCTCTTGAAGTTGAACCGTCTCTATGCCCGCCGCTTCAACCTCCCATTCGCTCCGCCGCAGAACAACTATGCCTATCAGTACAAGCAACTCTTGGAGCGGCATATCACCGAGTCGAACCGCGTCAATGACTATGCCGATATGATGCATCTGAGTCGTGTGACACTCAATCAGTATGTTCAAAGGCAGTTTGGCGTCAGTGCCAGTCATCTGCTGAAACAGCGGTTGCTTCAGGAGGTGAAGCAACGCCTGCTGTTTACAGATGATTCCATCAAGGAAATAGCCTTCCAGCTTCATTTCTCGGAGCCTAATCATCTCGCCCGATTCTTCAAGGAACAGACCGGAAAGACGTTGACGGAGTTTCTCAAAGAGATGAAGCCACAGGGATAGAAAAAGGGATGATCATGGAATATCCGGTGCGGCCCTTGTGGCCGTCCGCCGTTTTTCGCCGGATGAGGGCGCAAATGCCATGCGGGCGGAACATAATAAATTATGTCCCTACATAACGGATCATGATCAATCATGTCCCTACGTGGGGGTGCTCACGCTAGCCTAAAAATGACCCCCTTGCGCTAATTGAAAAATGACCCCCTTGAAGATCACCAGAGATCGACAACGTAGGGGGTGCCTCGGGTCAGCGCAAAATATCTTACACAAATACCCGATACACTGCCTTGCTATTATTAACTTTGCAGTCTATAATCACAGAGACTGCGCAACAATGATATCAGTGTATCGTAAGAAAGAAATTCTAAATTATCACATCGTCTATGGCTATGGTGCCAAGAAGATCAGGACAGAGATGCTCAAGGCTGGTAAAAAGCCGGCTTCTCGTGGTGTAATCCGTCGCTTTATCAACACCTACGAGCACATCCTTAAGACGCAGGGATTGAAAGCTGCCGATTCCTATTATTCAAAGGAGGAAGAGTTCCATACACCTCAGAGAGAACGTACAAAGTTGGACGCCAAAGCTCGCCAGTACATTGAGGACTGCCTTGAGGAAAACAAGAGGAAGATAGCAGAGGGCAACCGTAAGCAATGTATGGATCTTCAGCGTGTTTGGGAGATACTGTGTAAGGATATGGGCTATACGTTCTGCTACTCAACAGTTACTGCCTATGCCCGCTCATACGTATCAAGACAGGTACCGAAGAAGAGCAAGGAATGCTATATCCGCCAGTACCATCCTGCCGGTGAGGAGTGTCAGTTTGACTGGGGCGATGTAAAACTGAAGATAGGCAGCAGGGCGGTAACTGTCCGCATGGCCGTGTTTACGCTTCCGCACAGCAATTACCGTAAGGCCTATCTGTTCATCCGCGAGCATACGCTGGCCTTCAAAGAGTCACACCGCGACTACTTCCATGATATTGGTCGTATTCCTCAGCGTATGGTCTATGACAACATGAAGGTAGCAGTAAAGTCCTTCGTTGGAACGGAGAAGGAGCCAACAGAGGCTCTTCTGGATCTGTCCAGTTTCTACGGCTTCGAGTACAGGTTCTGCAACGCCCGCAGCGGTAATGAGAAGGGTAATGTGGAAGAGTCGGTAAAAGTAGTCCGCAAGGAGGTATTCTCCGTGTGTGATAAGTTCTCCTCGCTTCAGGATGCTCAAGAGTATCTAAACAAGGGCTGTGAGCGTCTGAACGGAAAAGGAAAAAGCCTTGCCACGGAAGACATTGTCCGTCTGGCAGAAGAGGATTTTGCCGCTATGAAACCTTGGAAAGACGATATTGCCTGCTTCATGCTGGAGGAACGCCAGGTAGACAAGTACGGAGTCATCACTGTGGAGAAGTTATTCTACTCTGTGCCGGACAGCCTTGTGGGAAAGACGGTACATGTGCGCATTTATACTAACAAGATCGAAGTCATCCACAACGGTCAGGTCGTAGCTGAGCACGACAAAACAGGGAGAGGAGAATGGCATATACTCCTTGAACATTATCTGCACACGCTAAGCTACAAACCTGGCGCCCTGAAGAACGCGGAAGCGCTCAGACAGGCGCCGGAGGGCATCAGAAGAGTCTTCTTTGGATGCTTCCTCAACGCCCCCAGGGACTTTATCGAGCTGCTGTTCTTCGCCAAGGGAAAGGGCATTGTCTATAATGATATCGTAGAGGCGTATGACAGCTTAAAGAGAAGCCATGTCAGCAACATAGACCTCCGGCTGATAAAGGACAAACTTCTGCCTCAGGAGGAGAAGTCTTCTGCCGTCATTATACAAATGAGCCAGTCGTCTGAGGAGATAGAGCTGCAGGCGGAAAAGGGCCTTAAAACCCTAACCGGTATTATGAATCTTCAAGCTACAACTTATGGCACAAAATGAGAAAGAACTGATGAGTGTCTCAGCACTGACCAGAGAGTTGCATATGAGAACTGTCAGAAACCTCTATGACCAGTATCTGGAACAGGCCAAGGCAGAGGGATGGGATTACGAGAAGTTCCTCCGCTCTCTGCTACAGGCAGAGTATGAGCAGAGGCTACAGAACAGCCAGCAGAAAAGGCTGAAGACGGCAGGCTTCCCACAGTATAAATATCTGGAAGACCTTGACCGCAATGAACTGCCGAAAGGCGTCAAGCCCAGACTCTCAGAACTCGAGAGCCTTGACTTCGTGCGGCAGGGACATAATGTAGTGCTCTATGGTAATCCGGGAACGGGAAAGACCCATTTAGCCATCGGCCTTGGCATAGAGGCTTGTAAGAATCGTATGAGCGTCATGTTTACGTCAGTTCCACACCTTATCACACAGATCAAGGAATGCCGGTCACAGCGTACATTGCACGCACTAGAGACACGCTTTAAGCGTTATGATCTTGTCATCTGCGATGAGTTCGGATATATGGCATGCGACAAAGAAGGAGGTGAGCTGCTCTTTAATCACCTCTCGCTCAGAACGGATACAAAGTCCACTATTATCACTACAAATCTATCCTTCGACAGATGGGGAGAGATCATCAAGGACAAGATCCTCGTAAATGCTCTTGTGGACCGCTTGACTCATAATGCATATCTGATCAATATGAATGGGGAGTCATACCGACTAAAAGAAACGAAAAAGTTTAATCAAAAATTACTTCAAAAAGATGAAAAATAAAAAGAATTTATTACCTTTGCAGCCGTGACCTGAAAGGGGGTCACTTTTATATTAGCAAAGGGGTCACTTCTTAATTAGCGCATGCATCAATAGATACCAGCAAAGCCAGTGGATTTGGTTGGTTGCTATGGTTACAGGATCTATGCTGTTGCTCGAATGTGCTTATCACGGAATAGACTGCTTGATACACGGCAAACATTTAGGGGTGTTGGGGTCATTGTACTATATGGTTGTCATTGCCATAATCGATTGGTATCTTTATAATAGCTTAGATTCATTATTAAATACATTTTTTGCATGAAAAAAATGATAAAAACAAAGTCAACGACAACATCGAAAGCCTTGAGTCTGGCACCGTTGTCAAGTTACGTATTAGGAGAACTTAAAAGTATTATTTATCTGTGCAGTGCCATTAGAGGAAATGTGCAAGTTCAAGATAGAAGTGCAATCGGAGTTGAGGAATATATTGAAAAAATATATACCATAAAACACCGAGGGGACTGGGGGCGAGAAGCCCCCAAGATATCTTGTACTTGATATAGGTTAAGAAAACTGGCAATGACAGATAAAAAGAAAAAGGGGAGAACGCTTTCTCCCCAAAATCAAATATATTTGCATTGCTTATGTACAAACATTTGACTTCAGAGCAAAGGTACGCAATTTCTATGTTGCTTGCAAACAATTCCAAGAAAAAAGATATAGCAGCTGCTATAAAAGTCAGTCCGTCAACCATTACCAGAGAGCTGAAAC
>NZ_AUJK01000031.1 GCF_000424185.1 Prevotella sp. AGR2160 | reverse complement strand
TACTTTTATCTTGATTTTACTCTTTTGGCGGATGGCGGAACTTGGCGGAAAGTGGCGGAACATGATGAAATATCTATGGTGTTTACAAATCGAGAGCAGCACCACGTTACTGCCACTTCTGCCTTACGTCGTTTTTCGTTTGGCAGTTGGCAGAAGTAGCAGTAAACAAGTATTGATTAGGCCATGACTACCTTTCCTTATTATTCCTTCTGTTTATTCTATTATATCGCCATAAGCATAGTTATGAATGATTTCAAACCTTTCCGCCAGTTCGGCTCGGCTGCTTTACTGATGTGTACAACAGACTGAATGATCTTATTCTTAATGATGTACTCTTTCAATTTGTCAGCATATAGATCGTTTTGAAGCAACAACCATAATTCCTCATCAATGAAACCATAATCTACCTGGCGATTGATCCAAGCCACAGATGGAGCGCTCGTTTTTACCTGTTCACTTCCTTTCCAAGACAGATGCCAGAACTGATCTGTCTGTAGATAGTAGAAAGGATAACATAACGGTGTTAGATTGGTCTGTTGTCCTTGATAGAAATATTGACGGAACAAATGCTCGTAAATTTGATTCAAGCTCTCGTAGTCGAAACGATTTTTCTTAAACGTACCATTCTTGATGCCTATGATAACAGAGAGAATCAGAATAGGTTTGGCAATTATATGAACGCCATTGTATCTGGTCACGCTTCCCTGTCTCATATGTTCAATTCTATCCTCATAGAAGGATAAGGCGGCATCATAGTTGAAGAATTGAATAATTTTTCCCATTGAAGTATATGTTGGTTTCTGCAAAGTTACAGTTTTCTTATGAGAAAAATGATGAACCAAGAATTTTTTAGCTAAATTATTTTTTTTGCTCATAAAAAAATCGTATCTTTGCAAGTGCAAGAGAGGCTAGGCCTCAATTGCATATTTTCGTGGGTAAAATAGATAGTGCTATCTAATTTCTGTAGATTTCGTAACGAATGTTCCCTTCCAAAAAAAACATCGTTAGAATTACAGAGAAATCGAAGGGAAGAAGATGCGCCTAAGTATAGGCGTATCCCTTCCTGAGGCTTTCTCTGTTGGGTTAACTGTGGAAGGGACGACCTGTTACGAAAGTTGAAGGAGGTGGATACGCTTTCTTATTACTTAGGCTGAATAGACATACAATAGAGTCCCTTCCACAATGACAACAAAATATGTTTTTTCTGGCCATGAGTCGTTTCCTTGTAAGCAGTTATGGCTGAAGAAGGGATTCGACTATTTGGTACATGGATATAATTTCAATGCACCTGATGCCGTAGTGAGGTTAGGTGTAGGTAAGAATATGGTTTCATCCATTCGCTTTTGGATGAAAGCCTTTGCTATGACCCAAAACGACAAGTTGACGGATTTGGCATATTATCTTTTAGACGATGAGAGTGGGGTCGATCCGTTTATGGAAGATCTGGGTACATTGTGGCTCCTTCACTTCATGTTAGTCTTCTCTGGTGAAGCTACCATTTACAATTGGCTTTTTCTTCGTATTCAAAAAGAGCGTAAAGAATTTTCCCGTTCTCAAATACTAACAAGTGTCCATCGCTATATGATAGAGGCTGAGCGTAACAAGGCTTTTAATGAGAACACCGTCAAGAAAGATATTGGAGTCCTTCTACAGAACTATGTACGTCCAATTCATGCACGTAGTTTTGAGGAATACACTTCCCTCTTATTGGATCTTGATCTTATTCGGTCCGCTGATGAAGGAAAAAGTTATCAATTCAATCTAGAAGGAAAATTTTCCATACCTCTGGAAATATACGTCTATGCTCTATTGAAGAGGAAAGGCGAGGATCAGAGTCTTCCCTTTTCCTCTTTGCAAGATTTAGGTCTCGTCTTTTGCTTGACAGACCTGGAAAGTGTTGCTATGCTTAGAAGAGCAAATGATGCTTATCCTGAATATTTGCATTATAGTGATGTCGCCGGAGTTCGACAAATTCAATTTACTAAGACGTTATCTCCTAAAACCATTCTAGACAAGTACTATCATCATGACTAAAATTGCTTTATCAGCCAATATAGAAAACGGATTCTCTGAGAGTAGTCAATATATTGTTACACCCAATGCTAAAAGTGTAGCCGCTACTATTGTGAATGGATTCCAGAGTGGAGTTCATTCCTTTACCATTGTAGGTACATACGGAACGGGGAAATCCAGCTTCCTCATCGCGTTGAAAGAAGACTTAACGGATAAAAGAAGCGGAAAATATTTTATTCAAAATCCAAAGGTACTCTCTTCACGAAAGGATTTCCAGGTCTTAGATATTATTGGTGATTATGATGAAATGTCGTCGTTGCTTCTGCGTAAACTCAACGTTGAGGATAAGACAGCAGATGCTATTGACGTTCTGCGAAATTACTATAATCATCAAAAAAGTCTGGGGAAATTCCTTGTTATCCTTGTTGATGAGTTTGGAAAGGTTTTGGAACATGCAGCGAAGAAAAATCCCGAGAAAGAAATGTACTTTCTGCAGAAACTCGCGGAATATGTTAATGTTCCAACAAGGGATATTATACTCATTACAACCTTACACCAGAATTTTAGTGCTTATGCACGGAAATTAAATGAAGCTCAACGTAAAGAATGGAATAAGGTCAAAGGACGTTTCAAGGAAATCGTTTTTGTGGAGCCTGTAGAACAGATACTCTTATTGGCTTCCAAACGCTTTTCATTGTCATCAAAGGATAAGACTATTCCCGCTGGATTCCGAAAAATATATCAATTGGCTATTGATATGAACTTTATCTCACAAGACATGTCCTATGATAGTTTTGTGGAATTATACCCGCTTGATCCATTTTCATCTTTCTGCCTTACTGAAGCTCTCCAACGCTATGGTCAGAATGAACGCTCTTTATTCTCATTTCTGAATGCGAAGGGAAACAACACATTGAGTGGATTTAAGCCATCGGAAAGTAAAACCTATAATCTCCAGCAAGTATATGATTATGTGGTCTATAACTTTTACTCATATCTAAAGGATGCTAACGCGGATTCTATGAGTTGGGGTGCTATGCGTGTAGCGATAGAGCGTGTGGAAGGCCAAAAATGGGAGACCCCACAAGCAATGATGGATGCCATAAAGATCGTCAAGGCTATTGGTGTTCTCAATATGTTTGGTAAAGCAGGATTTTCACTTACCCGTGAGCAATTAAGTATCTATGCCCAAAATGCCATGGAGGTTAAAGAAGCCTACAGCATTATCAACGCCCTCGAGCATTTTAAGATCATTCGCTATGCGGAATTCAAGCATCGTATTGTATTGTTTGAAGGCACGGATATCAACATCGAAAATGAGGTGTTGAAGGCGGGAATGGTAGTGAGCAGACCGGTGGCGTATATCGGTGAATTGAAAGAATTCTTTAACCGATCTGTAGCCCCCGTTAAGGCTTCATATTACCATCGCGGAACGCCACGTTTCTTTGCT
Source organism: Prevotella sp. AGR2160 (assembly GCF_000424185.1). Lineage (GTDB taxonomy): Bacteria > Bacteroidota > Bacteroidia > Bacteroidales > Bacteroidaceae > Prevotella. The sequence continues at coordinate 12,645 of NZ_AUJK01000031.1, read as the reverse complement.
TATGATATACTCGATGAAGGAGAGGATCGGGTGCCGACAGGTGATATTGATGGATACATTGAACTCATCTTCCCATCAAAAGAAAATTATAAAGAAGAATTGAAGAAGCTGAGTGCTAATTGCGATCACGCTGTGATTTTTGCCTATTTCAATAATACGAAGGAAATCGTAGATCATCTCTATAATCTCAATAAGTATGAGTATATCCTTCAGCATGTCCTAGCTGATCAGTTTGACCTTGTGGCAATCAAGGAGGTTAAAGATCTCCATGATTTCGAGACTGTTCAGCTGAACAAAGCTATTTACAATAGTCTGTATTCCTACACGGATAATGTAACTTGGATATATAAGGGTGAAGAAAAGAAAGTCAGCTCTCAAAGAGATTTCAACCATCTGTTGTCTAATGTTTGCGACGAAGTATACTGTCTTACACCGATCATGAATAATGAGCTCTTCAACAAAAACAAGCTCAGCAGTTCTATATCAGGTGCGAAGTCAAAGTATTTACAAGCATTAGTCAATAACAGCGAGAAGGTTGATTTCGGCTTTGATTCCAAGAAATTCCCTCCAGAGAAAACCATATATTATTCGCTTCTTAAGAATACGGGATTACATCTTGACGGTAGATTCACAAGTTGTCCGTCTAACGCAGATATTAAGACGCTTTGGGAAGCCAGTGAGGCTTTCTTACAGTCAACGTCAAATAAGCCAAGAAAGATTTCGGAGTTGGTCAAGAAACTATCTTCTCAGCCCTATAAACTGAAGGCAGGTTTCTTAGATTTCTGGATTCCGACTTATTTGTTCATCAAGAGACAAGATTACTCTCTGTATGGTGCTAATGGCGCATACATTCCGGAACTCAACATGGAGTTTTTCGAGCTTCTGCAAAAACATCCGGGAGAATATCTTGTTAAGGCCTTTGATGTATCCGGAGTAAAGATGGAATTCTTTAATCAGTATCGTAAGTTCGTTGATCTAGAAGCCGTTGGCGGAATCAAAAGTGATCAACTCATAGATACGATCCGGCCTTTCTTCTTCTTTTACAATCGAAGACTGAACGACTATGCTAAGCATACGCAGAAATTCGATCATGAGGAGACCAGAAAGTTTCGTGATATTCTCGCTAGGGCGAAGGATCCGGAAAAGACCTTCTTGGAGGATCTCCCAGAGGCATTAGGATATGACAAGAACAAGCAGAATAGTGAAGAGTTTGCAAAACAATACGGATACATTATCAACCGTGCTGTTCGTGAACTTCGTTCTTGCTATTCCAAGCTTATCGATCGGATCGAACAGCAATTGGTGGAGCAATTAGGCTTGTCTTCTTATGATTATGAAGAGTATATTAAGGAAATACGTCAGCGATTATCCTCTGTGAAGACCTTCCTGTTGACTGATCGACTGAAAGAGTTTTATAACCATGCAATGGCAGAGTTTGACAAAAGGACAGAATGGTATCAGTCTATTTGTTATTCCGCATTGGATCAACCTCTGGAACGTCTTAGAGATAACCAAGAAGAGAAACTGATAAATGAACTGATAGAGCTATTCCGTGAATGTGAAAAGTATGCGGAGATATCAAAGGTACAGGTTAATTCTGGAGAACAGGTATTCTCTTTCGATATGGTAACGAGTGGTGGCGATGTGATTAAGCCACAGACTTACAAACTGACAGAGAAGGACAAAAAGGTTTCGGATGAATTAGGAACCAAAATCGAAGAGCTTTTGAAAGGAAAAGATGATGTAGCCGTCGTCACCCTGTTGAGACTCTTGAATAAAAAATGCAACGAATGAAGATAAGACATATACTGGGTATTTCAGGTGGAAAGGACAGTGCTGCATTGTCCATTTACCTGAAACAGAAATACCCTAATTTGAAGATTGAGTATTACAACTCTGACACTGGCTGCGAGTTGGCAGAAACAGAGTTGTTGATTGACCGACTAGGAGCCTATCTCGGTCATATTACTCGTTTGCGCGCAGCAGAAGGGAGTCCTGAACCGACACCGTTTGAGCATTTCCTGAAAGCAGCGGGTGGTTTCCTGCCCTCTCCACAAGCCAGATGGTGTACGAAGAAAATGAAGCTAGACGAATTCGAACGATTCGTTGGTGATGACATGGCCATTTCCTATGTTGGAATACGTGGTGACGAAGATCGTGACGGATATATCTCATCTAAGTCCAATATTCAGTCTATTTTCCCCTTCCGCAGAAACATCTGGAGTCTGGACGTTGTCAACAAGTTCCTACACAATGAGAATATCCATCAGATAACGAATATCTATGATCGTCTTTGTCCTAATGGATTCATGAAGGAAGATCTTATGGAAGTTGTCAAGCGACCGATTACTAAGCAGTTTTACTACTCTAAGAAGTTGAATGCTCTGCTTGATTTCGATGTCAAGATGTTCAATCATGCTGTCTTTGAATTTCTTCATACGACGGATTATCCGGTAGGGAAGTTAAGTGAAGAGGAATTCCCATTGTTGGACAACGACGATGTAATCGTAAAGGATGATGTTTTTCGATTGTTGCGCGAATGCGGCGTAGGTGTTCCAAAATATTATGAGGAAATACCCTTTGAAGTTGATGGAAAGAAGGGAACCTATTGCCGAAGCCGTAGTGGTTGTTATTTCTGTTTCTATCAGCAGAAGATAGAGTGGATATGGCTCTATGAGCAGCATCCGGATCTCTTCAAGAAGGCAATGTCTTTTGAGAAAGATGGGTACACCTGGAATCAAGGAGAGAGTCTTGCAGATCTGATCAAGCCAGAGCGGATAAGACAAATTAAACTTGATGTGATTAAACGTCAGGAAGAAAATAAAAAACAGAATAAAGGTACTACTCTCGCCGATATCTTTGGCGATGAGATTATGTGTGCTAATTGCTTTATATAGATTATGTTAAGAGGTGCTTATTTTTCTGATATTAGACGTTATGTATCTAAGACAAAGTGGGAACCTGTAGGTTTCTTCTCAGAGGGATTATGCAATTCAAACTCCTTTAATCTTAAGTTAGGTTTCTTCTCTTCTTCAGCAATTAACCTTCTGTCTGATGGTTTTGCTGAATTTCTTTACAATGGGGGAAATATGAGGATGATCATCAATGATATACTTTCATCTGAAGATAAGGATGCTATTCGAAGAGGGGGCAACAGTTCTTCTATCATAGATGCATTTGATCTGACAGATATCGAAGGTATCAAGACAGTTCTTGATGAGCGAGGTAAGCATTTTTTTGATTGCCTATCCTGGCTTATCCAGCAAGATCGTATAAGCATTAAGATAATAGCACCAAAAGATGGCTATGGCATCTCTCATTTCAAATGTGGCTTTTTCTCTGATGCTATTAATCAAGTTGCTTTCGAAGGATCCTGTAACTTTTCTCGTACTGCTTTGTTACAAAATAACGAGAGTCTGTCTATATTCTGTGATTGGGACGGAATCATGGATAAGATGAGAGCGTCGGTGATTAAAGAAGACTTTGAAAAAACATTTTCTGGTGCTGACGAATCAGTAAGATATCTTGATTCTAACAATTTAAGGAGTCAAGTGGTATCATCATATCCCGTAAAGGATATTCAACAATTGCTGGATGAGGAGAAAGATATTATTTCTCATCAGCAACAGAGCAGGATGCCAATAACAGTTGCTAAGGCATTGTCACGCGCAAAAGAAAAAGTTGAGCATACCATTGAGATAAAGAAACAAAAAGAGATGAAAATGATGGATGAACTAGATATCCCTCATTTTCCTTACTCAACCGGCCCTCGTCCTTATCAACAAGAGGCTTTTACCAGATGGAAAGCTAACAATCAAAGAGGCCTCTTCGCAATGGCGACAGGTACAGGGAAAACTATAACTTCTCTCAACTGTTTGCTACAGATATATAACAGTAGGCATTATTATAAGGCGTTAATTCTTGTGCCTACAATCACGCTTGTAGACCAATGGAAAGAAGAATGTGAAAAATTTCATTTCCAGCATATTATTATTGCCTCTAGTCAAAAAGATAAAAAATGGCATGAAGAATTGGCCAATATAAGTTTGCTGGAGAGTATGGACCCAGTAGGAGATAAAAACTCTTATATAATAATTTCAACCTATGCATCATTCTCAAGAGAAAATATTTTCAACGAATTGAATGTTTTCCCAAGAAAAAAGCTATTGTTAATAGCTGATGAGGCTCATAATATGGGGGCGCCAAGCATATTAAACAGACTTGATGCCATTCATTATTTGCGCCGTATCGGACTATCAGCCACTCCTACTCGTCAGTACGATGATGAAGGTAATGCGGCATTAAGAAAGTTTTTTGGAGCAGAGGAAGGTTATACATATGAATTCTCTATGAAAGAGGCAATAGAGAAAGGATTCCTTTGTAGATATTATTATTATCCACATCTGGTAAGACTTACGGATTCTGAAATGACAGAGTACTTAGAAATATCAAAGAAACTGGCCCCAATGTTTAATTACAACACAGGAGCATTTTCGAAGAACGATAGCATTCTTACAGCTTTGTTACTCAAGAGAAAGCGTATCATTCATAAGGCGGTTAACAAAATTGATGTTTTTCGTAATATCTTACTGGATCGCTATAAACAAAAGGGTAATCTGAAATATACCCTTGTATATGTCCCTGAGGGAAATGCTGTGGATGGTGAGGATGCTGATAGATTTGATGTGTCTGAAGACAAAGATGAAGTAAATTTTACAAGTCATTTGATAGATAAATATACTCAGATAATAAAAGATGTTAGTCCAACAACAACCGTTAAGCGTTTCACCTCGGATACACAGAATAGAGATATCATTCTGGAGCAATTTGCGCAAGGTAAATTAGAAGTTCTTACTTCTATGAAATGCCTTGATGAAGGTGTAGATGTACCTCGTAGCGAATTGGCTATATTCTGTGCCAGCACAGGAAATCCTAGACAGTTCATACAACGAAGAGGTAGAATCTTGAGGAAACATCCAGATAAGAACTGCGCAGTAATTCATGATCTGGTTATTGCCCCTGAGGTAAGCATAAACTATTCAAATTATAAAATGGAACGCAGCCTTCTCGCAGCAGAGTTAAAACGTGTAAGAAGTTTCGCTCTGCTTAGTGAGAATGCAGATGCGGCCATCTCAGAATTAGAATATATTCTTGATTATTATAAACTTTCAATGTTTTAGCTTATGGCATTTACAAACAATAAAAAAATGATGGAGGCTGTATTGCTTGACAAGGACCTAATGGAGTTCGGTCAATATAATATAGCTAATATTCCTTCTCTGTATGCAGCCCTAGATAGCGACAATATCGTTGTCAATGCTGTTTCTCATATCATCAAGAGAGCAGATGAGGGAGATAGCTCGAACGCTATCTACAAAGAAGTTAATGATTATCTAAAGCACAACATATGATATTCAAAAAGTTAAACATCAAAAACTTTCGTAGCTACTACGGAGAAAACGAGTTTGAGTTTAGAGAGAAAGGACTCACACTCATTGTTGGTGGCAACGGAGATGGTAAGACAACGTTCTTTGAAGCGTTGCAGTGGTTGTTCAATACTACCATCTACTCTCAAGATACTAGTTTAGTCAACTTCTCTGAAATGCGTAAAAGCAAGATGGAGGTTGGTGATACTGCTGAAGTGTCCGTAACTCTGGACTTCTTTCATGATGGTGAGAAACGAATCCAAAAGTCCTTCATTATTTCCAGAGTAAAAGATGATAACAAGGGTAAGCCTGTCTTTAAAGCAGGTGCTCTGTCTTTCCTGGGCTTCAATTCCGATGGGGTAGAAAGAGTCCCGGTAGACGGAGGTGGCGAGGTAATGGTCAAGCGATATTACGATTCCTTTATTCGCCGCTTTAGCCTCTTTAAGGGTGAATCCACGCTTAATGTCTTCAATGATCCAACGGCATTACAAAAACTTGTTGATACTTTCTCCAATGTGAAAGAGTTCGATAAAATGGTGGACATGACTGACGAATTTGAGAAAAAATCTAATCGTCAGTATCTTACTGAATGCGCTTCAGACAAGAAAGTGTCTAAAGAGGCAAAATTCTTGGAGACTCAACTAGATAACGTAACGAATAATATTCAAGATCTGAAAAAGGATATTAAGAACAAGCAGGAGTCTTTGAATTTATATACAGATCGTTTGTCCAAACTGGAGCAGGATGAAGAATCTGCTGATAAGTTTAAGGACATCTCGGACCTCCTTGAAAATAAAGAGAAGGAGGCTCGTAGACTACGTGCATTGTCTGAGCGTACCAATTTCAATACGGCTCTTTTGGATAAACTTTGGATACTTTGTGATTATCCTAAGGTTCTCAATGAGTTTAAGCAAAAGGCCGCTGCATTAAGTAAAGAGAAGCGTCGTCAGTCAAATGAATTCATTGCCCAAAAGAACAAAGAGTTAGGCAAGTTAGAAGCTCAAGAAGAAATTCTGGGTGAATTGGCTAATGGGGCAACACCACTTCCTTGGTATTTACCAAACGAAGAGACCATGGAGGAGATGATAAAAGATGGTATTTGCAAAGTTTGCGGACGCCCTGTAGAGAAAGGTTCTGAAGCCTATGAGTTCATGCTTCACAAACTTAATGATTACAAAGAGCATGTAAAGGCCAAAGCTCTTAAACAGGAGAAAGAGAAAATCATTAAGGATGAGGAGCTATTCAAATCGAATTTCATAGAGGAACTCCACAATCTTAGCATATCACTAGGAGGAAACAGAGAGGAAGAAGTTGCAAATATCACAAATGAAATCAGTGATGAGATAGATTTCGTGGCTAAGCGACGTGAGGATCTAAAGAAGGTGGAACAGGAAATCCAAGATGCTAAAGATGAGAAAGCTCGCTTGCTCATCAAGGTCGGGGCTTCTGAAGAATCTTTCAAGAAGAGTTTTGCAGACATCAAGGGGATATTTACACAGAAAGAGGAAGCTGGCAAGAGACTCGTCGAGCTTTCTGATGAAATGAAGCACCTGCAGGATCAACAGAAAGATCTTGAGGCTCAATTGAATGCTCTTGATCCGTCTAACAGCCAAGTCAAGAGATTCAGAGATGTGCATCATGTCTTCGACTTGATTGCAAAAGCCTTCCGTAAAGCAAAAGATCAAAACCTGCGCGATTTCCTGAATGGGCTAGAGAGTAAGGCTAATGAGTATCTTGAGCGACTCAGTGTTGTCGACTTTCATGGTAGAGTTCACATTTATCAGAAAATCGATGGTCAAATGAGTATTCAGCTATTAAGTAGCAACGGAACAGAGATTGTCAAGAAGTCTGGGTCGCAAGAAACGCTTCTGTATATATCTATCCTTTTTGCTATTCGCGATTTCACGCAGAATAAGCGAGAAGAGGCGTATCCGTTGATCTTTGATGCTGCAACTTCTTCGTTTGGAGATGAGAAGGAAGACGATTTCTATAGTATTTTCAATGGTATAGAAAACCAGTGTATCATTGCAACGAAGGATTTTATAGACCATGGCCACCTCAAGATGGATGATCTCAATAAAATTATTGGTACGGTCTATCAGATCAGTAAGGCAGAAGGTTACGATAAGGAAAATCTTGCCTCTATACGTACTGTTGTGACAAAAATTAAATAAATTATGGAAAGTCTATATGAACTTTGGGGCAAACGTAACCCCAGTTGGGAAAAGAGATACGCCGATTCCATCATCAATGTTTTTACAGATTATGGAAAAGGTACAACTCAATATATCGATGATAGAGGAAAGATCTATGGTGCAGGATACGAGATATTCATAGTTGCTTTCTTCATAGGACTTTATGCTAATCAGACAAAGCCCTTAACTGATGATAAGTCCAAAATAAAAACATTCGGTCATGCGATTATGTACTGGGGTAATCAGGAAAATAGACTGGGGAGAATCTCCTACGGCCAGATAAGAGAATATATTTTTGCTGCTCTAATAGCACGCACTGATATCGATTTCATAGCGTTGGATAAAGGTGAAGTAACACCACGAAGCGTTGTGGACCAGCTAATCGACAAGATGGAGCAATATGCAAACTATGGGTTCGATTATATGCATGAGAAGATGGAGGAACAGCCCGACTATTTCTTTAAGGATGGTGCTTTCCTTCAAACTTTTCTTGAATTCATTAGAACAGATCAGCAAATTGCTGGTGACGATGATAATGGCAACGATGATATTCCTGAAGATTTCTAATCGGAAGTCCAGAATGATCATCGGCCACAAAATATGATTTTAGCCAATCACTTATTGTGGAATACAGATAATGAAATCAAAATGTTGGAGGGGTATTTGACGGTTTCAAATAAACCTTCAACATTCTTGGAGAAAATTGAGCCGTACTCTGGGAATCTCGGAGGATTCTTGCTGTCTTCAGACGATACAGCTGCAATAGTTCTGATCCTATGCGGATGATTTCTCGTCGATAAATCGTCTGCTTACAATTATTTTTCTTATCTTTGCATCATCAAGTAAAAACATGAATAACGGTTTGACAATGCTAAGAAATATGAGATATGGCAAAAGTTATCGATTGCCTTCCTCAAAAAATTAATAATGATGAGACTCTTGAAAGAAACGATATTGTCAGTTGCTTTGTCAACGACTGCGACAATGGCCTTGGCAAAAAGTAAGGTGCCGGTGTTTACAACGATTCAGGCAAACCCGATTACGTCGGTAAAGGACCAGAACCGTAGCGGGACGTGCTGGGACTATGCCACCTGCGGATTCTTGGAGAGTGAGATCCTGCGGAAGACGGGTAGGACGGTGGACCTCGCCGAGATGTATGTGGCATATCAGGATTATCTCGACTGTGCCGACTATCACATCCGCATGCATGGCTTCAGCCGGTTCTCCGAGGGTGGCTCGTGCGATGACGTGGTGAGTGTAATCAAGCGCTTCGGAATCGTTCCCGAGGAGGCGATGACAAGACCGGGAGCGATGGTCGGTGACAGTCTCGCCAACTTCAACGAGTTCTTCCCGGCCCTGGAGTCGTATATCAATAACTATGCGAAGAGTACGCAGTCGACAATCACGACACAATGGCGGCAGGGCATGACGGGGATCCTCGATGCCTATCTCGGCACGTACAAGAAGAAATTCATTTATGAGGGTAAGACGTATACGCCGCAGACCTTTGCCGCAAGTCTCGGACTCAACTGGGACGACTATGTCAGCGTGACCAGTTACACCCATCATCCTTTTAACGAGTGGATGGTGATAGAGGCTCCTTATAAGTGGCGGCCGCGGCCGAGTTTCAATATTCCGCTGAAAGAGATGATGTCAGTCATCGACAACGCCCTTGCTCACGGCTATTGCGTGGCATGGGGTGGGGACGTGAGCGGAGACAACTTCTCACGCAGCGGCATCGGCCTCGCCTTGGATAAGCAGAAGGCATACTCTTTAGCCGGCAGTGATGCGGAGCGGTGGCTCAAACTGCCGAAAGCACAGCAGAAGAGCAAGCTCGACAGTTTGGGCGTGGATGCTCCGGAGGTGACACCGACGCAGGACTTAAGACAGAAGTACTTCGACACTTGGGAGTCGACCTACGACCACGTAATGCTCATCTTCGGTACGGCGAAGGACAAGAACGGCAAGGAATACTATATGGTGAAGAATTCGTGGGGCGACTATGGCAACTATCATGGCATCTGGTACCTCAGCAAGAGTTTTGTAGCCATGTACACCACCTACATCTTCCTGAACAAGCACGCGCTTGACAAGAGTCTGTTGGATAAGATGACGGTGAAGTTCTGAACATAAGAGATAACGCATATGGTATTGCGTGGCCACAACATGGTGGCCACCTACCAATCGGATTGGCTCCCGTTCTTTCTCCACGCATCGAACCCCATTTACATTGCGATAGCGCTACCAAATCTGAAAAAAAACAAGAGATTTGGTAGTGCTATCAATATTTTTTATTATCTTTGCGGTATAAATCACTTAAGCCATGCAGAAGAGAATTATAGGATGTGAACGATAGAAATCTGACGAAAAATCAGAATTTGCGCATCTTAAAAATATAATCTACCTTTGCACTTGAAAAAAAAAGATCAAATCAATTATCGAGCAGCTTTTAAGAAATTTACAACGTTTTAACTAAATAAATACTGTTATGAGAAAGAAAATTCTATTCCTGGCCATCATGATGCTGATGATGGTCTGTATGCAAGTTTCAGCACAGTCGAACGATCTCGACAACGTGACCGTACAAGTAACACTTAATAACGGCTCAAAAATTAACGGAAAATTAATTGACGCCACCTTCGCCAATTTCCTTGAACCTTCTTATGGCTATTACTTGAATACCCTGCAGAGCGTCAAGGTCAGCACCCAGAGAGGGAAAAAGGAAGTAACGTATGATGCTAATGATGTCAAATCACTGAAACTTACTTCGAATGGAGAGTCGACGGAATACTTGTCTCTCTATAACATCAAGAATTTCACTTGGCCTAAGAACCTCATACCTGGAAATACGAAACATTTCTGGCCTGTCGTATACAAAGGGAAGAATATTATTGGTTTTGGATTGCTGGCTAATCAGACCAGCGTCGTTGGTATCAGTAGTTATGTGCATAGACATTCCATGGCATTTGCCTATTGTAAGAAAGGCGACGCTGTAGCGGTTGTCTACTATGTACCCATGAAAGGAGCCTCGGGAGAAAAAGCTATTATGCGTAGGTGTTTCGCCCGCTTTCCCAATATGCATGATTATCTCAAGAGCAAGGATTTCTCTTGGAAGGAGTTTAAGAAGAATCCGCTTTCTGTCTTGACCACTTTGGAGGAGAAACTCTGACCTGAATAATTCATAGGTAAGAGCCTTCCTGAAGGACGAAGGTTAGACTTTATTCTGACAATGAGTAGGTGGCCGTCCTGTTGCGGCCACGCACCGAAAATAACAACAATGAATGGCAGATGACCGTGGATCATCACACGTATCTGATCGCCTGCCTGGACGGCAAGCCGGTAGGCTATGTGTCCGTTCAGCCTCTTTCCGAAAAGGAGGATGGACTGGATGTCATCGAACTGCAGAAAATCTATGTGCTGCCCAACCTCCATGGGCAGCACCTCGGACAGTTCCTTTTTGATGAAGCCGTGAAGTTCATCAAGACAATCCATCCGGCTCCATGCATGATGGAGCTGCACGTCAACCGCCATAACCAGGCCTTAGGGTTCTATGAGCATCAAGGCATGCGGAAGCTGCGGCAGGGTGATTATCCTATCGGCCAGGGGTTCTATATGAACGACTATATCATGGGATTGGAGCTGAAGGAAAAATAAGATTTTATTAGCCTGCATAATTCACAGATAGGAACAAAAGATCAAATAAAATCATCAACAGCTACCAAGCCAGGATTTTCCCTAAGAAATCAGCCACAATCTCGGCGGCACGCTGCTGGTTCTGTGAGAAGCCATGGTCGAAATGCTCCAACAGCACATACTGACTCTTCGGCCATATACTGTGATAGCGCTCGCTGTATGTATAGGGTACGATATGATCAGCATTGCCGTGAACGAGTAGGGCAGGGCCTTGGTATTTGGCGGCCGTGTCATAAATGGGCAACGAGAACGCTGTCCGGATATAGTCATGACCCAGATAGAAGCCATTGAAGAGCTTTACTTTCTCGGGCGGGTCAAGGGGATCGTAGCTCGCTCCCATGGTATTTCCACGGATAGCGTCATCACGAAGAACGGCAGCGGGAGCCAGCAGGGCAACTGCCGATACAGAGTCGGTACCTAACTCTCCTGCCGTCATGCTGGCCACCACGCCACCTTGCGAGTGTCCTACGAGGGCGATGCGGCGCACCCAAGGCAAGCCACGGACAAAGCGGTAGATTGCCTTGGCGTCTTCTATCTCGTTGGGTACGGTCATCTCCTCAAATTTTCCCTCACTCTTTCCGTGACCGTTGAAGTCGAAACGTACGGATGCGATGCCCTTCTTGATGAGCTCACGGGAGATGTCTTCAAGCAGAGTCTCGTTTTTGTTACCTGTAAATCCATGCATGATGATGGCCACGTCCAACTTCTGACCTTCTTCCACGCCCGGTTTCAGAATGAGCGTCGACAGCAAGCCTTTACTGCCCATAATGGTCGTGTCAGAGACCGTACTGCCATATTTTTTGTCATCGGGGAAGATCTCCATGAGTTTCTTCTCCAGTTTCCAGGTCAACACCGTGCTTAGACATACCTTTCCGTCAGCGCCGATGATGACATACGACGGAATCCAGTGCAGGCCATAGGCTGTGGTGACGGCCGCCTCTCTCATGCGCTTCAGTTCCGACACCTGTGTATAACCGATATGGTATTTGTCGGCCCAAGGGGGATTGTCCGTGGCAGGCGGATGCCGCTGCCTAACCAAAGAACTTGATATGATAGCGTGCTAAAACTATTTTTTTTGCTTACCTTTGCGGTCATGGAACAAGAAAAGATAGACTTCTACAAAGGTTTAGCGATATATATCCTCCCCGAGGGCGTGACTAACTACTTTGACGTGGTGGACTTCAACGAGCAGCCAGCCAAAGATCACGGGAAGCTTTACAAGACCGAGCTTCACATATATCTTGATGAGAAGGACAATCGTCCAGAGGGCTTTGATGGCGTCAAGTCAAACGGCTTCGGTGAAGAGAGGATGATATACGACTTCCCTGTTC
>NZ_AUJK01000030.1 GCF_000424185.1 Prevotella sp. AGR2160 | reverse complement strand
GAAGCCTTCCGCGAGATGAGAACTCCTCATAAGGGTCGTCAAAGACGATGACGTAGATAGGATGCAGGTGTAAAGGCAGCGATGCCAAAGCCGAGCATTACTAATTGCCCGAACACTTTCCGCTGAAGGGTTATACTTTCAACTGTTGAGTTTTGCTTGTCAAGATACGTCAACCCCCTTTGGGTGGTTATTGCGGCGGTGTCCCACCTCTTCCCATTCCGAACAGAGAAGTTAAGCCCGCTTGCGCCGATGGTACTGCAATGCAATGCGGGAGAGTAGGTAGCTGCCCTCTTTTCTTTAAACTCAAGAAAAGCCTCGAAGATAGCAATATCTCCGAGGCTTTTTCGTTATTATGTAGTATGGCTAGATGGAAACAATCTTTAGTATGGATTCGTCGCATGGGTTACTGTAGGGGCTTTGGTATTCAATCTCCATGGGCCTATCGTTTCGTGCGCTATGTTGTAAATGAGCATTATCCTTATTATGCCTATGATAATATGAAAGCCAAATATCCCTATCTATCTCCGTTAGAGCATCATATAGGGCGACTTTTCTTTCGCATCTCCAATTATGTGCGTGGGGCCCACTGGGCATTTGCTTTTGAGAATATCCCCTATCTCTCCGCTTATATTATGGCTGGCAGTCATTCGGCTACGATAAGCTCTGCTGTACATGTTCCTTTGGACAAAGGTATTGATATTCTTGTGATGGCGCTATCTGACGGTATTGAGCCACTCTTTCGGTCTTTCTGTTCTCATGCTGGTAAGAAGAGTATGCTCATCGTTATGGACATTAGGAAGTCCAAAACGTCCTTGTCAAAATGGAAGAGGATGACCCATGATCATCATACTGGAGTATGTTTTGATTTGTATTATTGTGGACTGATCTTTTTCAATACTTCAATGACGAAGGAGGTTTATAAGGTCAATTTCTGATTTTTGATGGTATTTTAAAGTTTATTTGATGATGTAGCTTATTTTTTATGTCTTTTCTTCTTGCAGAACAGAAGAATTTTATTATCTTTGCACCTCGAAAAATTATATTTATACTAATCATCAAGCCTATGTATTGGACACTAGAGTTGGCTTCCAAACTGGAGGATGCCCCTTGGCCTGCAACGAAGGACGAGTTAATAGACTACGCTCAACGTTCGGGAGCACCATTGGAAGTATTGGAGAATCTGCAGGAGATAGAAGACGATGGTGAGGTCTATGAGAGTATTGAAGACTTATGGCCTGACTATCCGACGAAGGATGATTTCCTTTGGAATGAAGATGAGTATTAACATTTAACCGTATAAGGTCATTTCCTTTGTGAGATGACCTTTCTTTGTTTATACAATAATTCTCCATTCTGTTCGTTATCTTCAAAAAATCATTATAGATTGAAAAAGTTCTTCATCATCCTCTTCCTGTTGGGCTTTGCTGTGCTTGCTAAGGCACAGTATGATCCTTCTTTCAGTCACTATATGGATATGGAGACTTCCTTCAACCCTGCAGCGGTGGGGAAGCAGAGTAAGCTCAATATCACAGGGGCTTATGCCCTTGATTTTGCCGGATACGAAAATAATCCGCGAACGATGTATATTGCTGCTGATTTGCCATTCTATACTTTAAAAAATTATCATGGAGTAGGAATCCAACTCATCAATGATCAGATTGGACTCTTTACCCATCAGCGTCTTGGTCTTCAATATGCTTACCGCCATAAGCTTTTCGGGGGAATGATTGCTGTTGGAATCCAAGGGGGCTTTGTCATGGAGAAGTTTGATGCTTCTCAGCTTGATACGGAGGATAGCGGTGATCAGGCCTTTGCTACGGCGAATGGCAACAGTATTGATTTAGGTGCAGGACTTTACTATCAGTATGGATCGTGGTATCTCGGTCTTTCAGCTACCCATCTTACGGCACCTACGGTATCGTTGGGAACAAGTAATGAGATGAAGATCGACCGCCATTACTATGCAACGGGGGGATATACGGTCCGTTTCCATCAGCCTTGGCTATCGTTGAGTCCTTCATTCCTCGTTCGAACTGACGGTACGTCATGGAGGGAGGATGTGACTTGTAGGCTCGTCTATTCCCATGAGAAGAAGACGATGTATGTTGGTGCCGGTTATAGTCCGAACACCTCAGTGACTTTCCTTGTTGGTGGTATCTTTCATGGTGTGAAGATAGGTTATAGTTATGAGATGTATACTTCTGCTATTAATCCCGGTAATGGGTCGCATGAGTTGTTTGTGGGTTATCAGATGCCCGTCAATCTTGTAAAGAAAGGTCATAACCGTCATCAGAGTGTGAGGATTCTGTAAGATATGTGTGAAAAATTATCAGACGAAATATGAAGAAAACAATCATAGCGCTTGGCGCTTCTCTTTTGGTTCTAATGCTGACAGGCTGTTTCGGAGCCCGCTCGGCTTCTTCGTCCGGTCGTGGCGGTGAGGTCGTTGGTGTCGGTGGCAAGAGTTTCAATGAGCCTACGCCTTATGGCATGGTGAAGGTGAACCGTGGCTTCCTGAGGATGGGTGAGAGTAGTATCGACTCCTTATGGGGAAAGAAAATTCCACGAAAAGATATTTCTGTCGACGGATTCTGGATGGATGAGACGGAGATTACCAACTCCCAGTATAAGCAGTTTGTCAGTTATGTCCGTGACAGTATCCTTCGTACCCGTCTTGCTGATCCCAACTATGGTGGTGATGAGACTTATATGATCACTGAGGACAAGAATGGCGATCCCGTCACGCCGCATATCAACTGGAAGAAGCCGTTGCCGCGCAAGCCGAATGAGGATGAGCAGCGTGCCATTGAGAGTCTCTATGTCACGAACCCCGTGACGCATGAGAAACTCCTCGACTGGCGGCAGATGAATTTCAGATACGAGATTTATGATTATACGACGGCTGCTTTGCGCCGTAATCGTCTTGATCCTGCCCAGCGTAATCTGAATACGGATGTCAAGCCGGATATGGATGAGGTGGTGATGATCTCCAAGGATACAGCGTATATAGATGATAATGGTAAGATTGTGAGGGAGACGATTAACCGTCCTCTCTCCGGCCCTTGGGATTTCCTGAATACCTATATCGTCAATATCTATCCTGATACCACTTGTTGGGTGAATGACTTTCGAAATTCGGATAATGAAATTTATCTGAGAAGTTATTTCAGTAATCCCGCCTATAATGACTATCCTGTTGTTGGCGTAACGTGGGAACAGGCGAATGCGTTCTGTGCCTGGCGTACGGAATATCTGTTGAGAGGGCTCGGGCCAGAAGCGCGTTTTGTACAGCGTTACCGTCTCCCGACAGAGGCAGAATGGGAGTATGCCGCCCGTGGTAAGGACGGAAATGAATTCCCCTGGGATAACCATGATGTTAAGAGTGGCAATGGTTGTTTTTATGCGAACTTCAAGCCCGATCGGGGTAACTATACTGCTGACGGCAATTTGATCACGAGTAAGGTGGCTTCCTATGGTGCCAACAGCAATGGCCTCTATGATATGGCTGGTAATGTGGCGGAATGGACGAGTACGGTATATACCGAGTCTGGCGTTGATGCCATGAACGATTTAAATCCGGAGTTGTCATATAATGCTGCGAAGGAAGATCCCTATCGTTTAAAGAAGAAGAGCGTGCGTGGTGGCTCGTGGAAAGATCCGGAGAGTTTCATCCGTAGTGCCTGGCGTTCGTGGGAATATCAGAACCAGCCCCGAAGCTATATTGGGTTCCGTTGTGTCCGTAGTCTGGCTACGACATCTACGGCGAAACAACGTTATAAGGGGAAGAAAAAGTAATGAACGAAAAGATATAAGACAATGAGTTATAGTAAGTGGAATGTCATCTATCGTCTGCAGAAATGGATGGACAGTGTCCCTGGCCAGACTTTTCTGAACTATGCCTATAGTTGGGGTGCCTCTATCGTCATCTTGGGCGCAATGTTTAAGTTGACCCATCTGCCGGGTGCCAACTTTATGTTGTTCCTAGGAATGGGCACTGAGGTGTTTGTGTTCTTCCTCTCGGCTTTCGATCGTCCTTTCGACAAGACGCAAGACGGAATGGATATCCCGATGCATGTGACGGAGGAATATCTGGAAGGAGAAGATGAAAGAAGCCTCACCCCCAACCCCTCTCCGACTGGCGAGGGGAGTGAATACTCTCAGGCCTATCAAGCCCAAAGCGCCTATCAAGCCCAAGAGTCGGCTGCCGCTTCTCAGCCTGCCGAGCCTGCTGCGCCTGCCTTTGCCGCTGTCGCACAGGACTCGCCGGAATTGGAGGAAGCACAGAAAAACTATATTGAGGAGTTGAAGAAACTCGTGGAGACCTTGGGCAGGGTCAACGAGCAGAGTACGCGTCTGACCCGTGACAGTGAGGAGATGGATAATCTCAACCGCACCCTCACCGGAATCAGTAAGGTCTATGAGATGCAGCTCAAGGGTGCCAGCAAGCAGATCGGTACTATTGATGAGATCAATGAGCAGAGTCGTAAGTTGGCCCAGCAGATAGAACAGTTGAATAAGATTTATGCCCGTATGATAGAGGCCATGACTGTAAATATGCGTGCCCAGGCCCCGACGCAGAATCTTCAAACACAAGAGTAAATGGCCATTAAGAAAAGACGCGTTACCCCACGCCAGAAGATGATCAACTTGATGTATATCGTCTTGATGGCCATGTTGGCGCTGAATATCTCTACGGAGGTGCTCCACGGCTTTTCTATTGTCGAGGAGAGTCTGAACAGGACGACGGCCAACAGTGGGAAAGAGAACAACGCACTCTATCAGGAATTTAAGAACCAGATGCTTGACAACCCGGAGAAGGTGAAAGCCTGGTTTGACAAGGCTACGCAGGTGAAGGAGATGAGTGATTCTCTCTATGACTTCGCCCAAGAGTTGAAGGTGGCTATCGTGCGTAATGCCGATGGTCCCCAGGGTGATGTTCATAACATCCAGAATACCGATAATCTCGAAGCTGCCGGTATCGTTATGCTGGCACCGGGAACGGGGAAAGGAAAGAAGCTCTATCGTATGATCAACTCCTACCGCGAGCGTATTCTGTCGATGATTACTGATCCCCGCCAGAAGAGTATCATAGCCAGTAACCTCTCTACTGCCGTGCCCCGTCATAAAGGCACGCTGGGGAAGAACTGGCAAGAGTATATGTTTGAGGATATGCCCGTCGCCGCCGCCGTCACTCTGTTGTCGAAGTTGCAGAATGATGTCCGTTATGCCGAGGGTGAAGTCCTGCATACTCTCGTTTCTCAGATTGACATGAAGGATATCCGTGTCAACAAGTTGTCAGCATGGGTCATTCCGGAAAAGACGACGCTCTATGCCGGTGAGCGTTTCAACGCACGGATTGTCATGGCCGCCGTCGACACGACGCAGCAGCCGATCATCTATGTCAATGGCGCCCGTTTGAACACCCGTAACGGCCAATATTCCTTTACTGCCGGAGGTGTCGGCGAACATCAGTTCAGTGGCTATATCCTGATGAAGAATGCCGTCGGCGACTTCCTACGCAGAAACTTTATTCAGAAATATACCGTTATTCCGACGCCGAACACGGCGACGGTGGCTGCCGATCTGATGAACGTGCTCTATGCCGGTTTTCAGAACCCGATGAGTGTGAGCATGCCGGGTATTGCTCAGAATGCCGTTACTCTCTCGGCCAGTGGCGCACGTGTCATCTCCAAAGGTAACGGACATTATACGGTTATCCCGTCGGCGGTGGGCCATGATGTGTCTATTCGTATCACGGGTCGCGATGGTAAGATGAGTCGTTCAGCCGGCCCGTTTGTATTCCATGTCCGTAAGCTTCCTGATCCGACAGCTTATATCGCTGTTGGAACCAATCGTTTCAAGGGTGGTGGTTTGGCGAAAGGCTCTCTGATGGGAGCTCCGGGCATTCGAGCTGCTATTGATGATGGACTTCTCGATATCCCCTTCCGTGTGACTGGTTTCGAGACGGTCTTCTTCGATAATATGGGAAATGCCGTTCCCATGGCCTCTTCCGGCAGCAGTTTCACGGGAGCGCAGCGTGAGCAGTTCCGGCATCTTGGTCGTGGCAAGCGGTTCTATATCACCCATGTTCGTGCCGTTGGTCCCGATGGTATCGCCCGTCAGTTGAATGGAGCTTTGGAAGTGATTGTCCGTTGAGGTCTATAATATAATAATGTGTAGAAAAGAGATATGAGAAAGATACTATTTTTCCTGATCGTCGTCTGTATGGCCCAGGGCCTATGGGCTCAGCCTGCTGCCCGTCGTCGTCAGCAGCAGACCCCACAGTCGAATGCCAATAATGTCACGGAGCGTGCCCGTATCATGTTCCCCACCGAACAGACCATGCCGGAGGATGTTGTGTGGCGTCGTGACATCCTGCGTGAGATCGATCTCACGCAGGATGCCAATGCCGGCCTCTATTATCCAGTGTCGCCTATCGGTAATCAGATGAATCTCTTCACCTATATCTTCAAGTTGATGATGACGGGAAGGATTCATGTCTATGAGTACCGTTTGGATGGCAATGAGATCTTCGATGACTCTACGCGTGTCCGTCCGATGGATTTCCTGAAGAACTACCATATCTATTACGACAAGATGGATAATGGTCGTATTCGTATCGACAACAGTGATATTCCGTCATCGGAAGTGAAGGCCTATTATTTGAAGGAGAGCGCCTATTACGATCAGGGTACTTCCACTTTCCACACGAAGGTGATTGCTCTCTGTCCGATTATGTATCGCGAGGATGACTTCGGCGACGGCGCTACGAAATATCCGCTCTTCTGGGTGAAGTATGACGACCTCGCTCCCTATCTGGCTAAGCAGCAGATTATGACGAGTAATCTGAACAATGCCGCTACGATGAGTCTGGATGATTATTTCACGTTGAACCAGTATCGTGGAAAGATCTACAAGACGACGAACATGCTTGGAAAGACGCTGGCACAGTATTGTCCTAATGACTCCGCGATGTCGAAGGAGCAGAAGCGCATTGAGAATGAGCTGGCCGCTTTTGAGAAGAATATGTGGGGTGATCAGGCCAAGAAAGACTCTTTGGACAGTATTGCCAAGTTGAATGCCAATCCAAAGAAGGTCAAGAAGGCCCGTCGTAACCGTCGTGCCGGAGGCGCCAGTGTCCGCACGCGCCGCTTCAGTACCTCTTCTTCCGGTGCTGCTCCCTCCGGTGAGGCTCGTGTGACGGTACGTCGTGAGCGTCATTAAAAGAATTATTAATCAGAAAATCATAAGCGTTATGAAAAAGAGAATCCTTTTCGCTGCCTTGGCAGCCCTCGTCCTTGCCGCGCCTGCTGATGCCCAGATCAAGTTTGGTATCAAGGCCGGAATCAATGCGACGGATATGCATCTGAGTAAGGAAGTCTTTGATGCTTCCAATCGTGCCGGCTGGTTTGTTGGCCCGATGGTGAAAGTCAGTCTGCCGCTCACGGGCTTGAGCGTTGACGCCGCCGCCCTCTATGACTATCGTGAGAGCCGTCTGACGGATGACGCGCAAGAGAAACAGACCGTGAAGCAGCAGCAGATAGCCATTCCTGTTAATCTTCGTTATGGCATCGGCCTTGGAGATTTCATTGATGGTTTCCTCTTTGCCGGTCCGCAATGGGGTATCAATGTTGGAGATCGTAATTTCGATTGGAAGGAGGGTAGCAGTTACTCTCTGAAGAAGTCCAACTTCAGTATCAATGTTGGTTTGGGTATCACGGCGCTGCAGCATCTGCAGGTGACAGCCAACTACAATATTGTCTGTGGAAAGTCTGCTGATGTCACGTGGAGTGAGGCGCTCTCCAAGACCACTAATGCCCTCACGGGTAAGAGCCGTAGCAACAGTTGGCAGCTCGGCGTAGCGTATATTTTCTAAACATAAAAAAGAGGCGATCATAAAATTGACCGCCTCTTTTCATTTTTGAGTTGAACTACACGGATCAAAGGCCTAACTTATAGGCTTTGACATTATTGAATTTTGCTTTTCCCTTTGTTGCATAGAACCCTACATTATTATAGGGCGCTGTTGGGAAAACGAGGTTCGTCATAGCGATACGTCCGCCGTCGACGAAGATCTCTACGGAACATTTATCCACATAGACGTCTACATGATAGGTCTTGCCGTTGCACAAGTTCAGAGGTGCCCATGTGGCGAGAGCGAAGTCATTCACGTAGTTGATGCTGTTGAGTGCGCGCATCTTCTTTCCACCCATACGAACATCATGGGCTTTCTCGATGTCGTGGGGAACGGCCTTCTCGCCGAACTTCACGAGGCCACTCTCGGTACGGTCCATGACGAGCTTGCCGAGATTCTGATCGAAGTAGATCTTCGTTTTCTCTCCCTTGTCATTGAAGAGCTCGATGCCGGCCTGCCCGCTCTTTCCCGGAGTGATGTCAAATTCTACCTCGAAGGCGCCGTCATTATTGGCGAAGAGAGCTTTCTTGTCCTTCTCCGTGCTGGCGGTGATGTTTCCGAGCACCTTTGTTTCTTTGCGCAGGGCTTTCACCTCACGAGCGGCATTAGCGGCGAGATAATATTCACCGTCTTTCTCAAAGAGGGAGAGCTCACGCGGCAAGGCGTTGGCGCCACGGTACTGTTTGATCGGCGTGATGTTGGCATACTGCCAGTTGCTCATCCATGGCACGGCGACGACACGGTCTTTCGTGCCGAAGAAGGTGACGGTGGCATAGTGATCCTTACCATAGTCAAGGAATTTGGCCACCTCCGGCTTGTCGTCACACTTTCAGTTCACCCTTTGTGCCGGCATAGCGCTTGGTGAGGGCTGCCTTGTAGATCTGCGTGCGGTCCTGGTTGGCGGAGCTGCGGAGCTTGAACGTACCCGGATCGAAGTCCTGATAGATATTGCCGCTGTAGAACCAGTCGTGTCCGAGGCTGCCGTTGACGTTCAGGGAGAACTCCTGCAGTCCGAAATGGTTCGTCTTGTAGTTGAGCGTGCCGTGGAAGCCGTCCTGTCCGAGTTTCGTAAAGGAGTTGACGGCGCAGACCCATAGAATCTGGCTTATTGCCACGTTGGCCTTTCTCCTGGCTGTTGTCGCCTTTGTCCTTTTCTATCTCTCCCGTCGCCGCAATGCCCAGTTGCATCTCAGTCAGCGGTTGTTGGAGCATAAGAACCGTCAGCTTCATGATGTCAACGAACAGATGCATGCGGTGAATGAGCAGATGCTAACCGTCAACGGCCAGTTGCAGCATCTCAACGGTCTCCTTGTAGAAGCCAACCGGAAGCGTGAGGAATATCTTCGTCTCTTCGTCGATATCTGTGCTTCTACGATGGAGCGCATTACGAATTACAAAAATCTTGTCAAGCTCAAAGTTCGTGCGAACCAGACGAAAGACCTGCTGAAGGTGTTGAATTCCGACCGTATGGCCGACCACGATATGAGTCGCTTCTTCATGCAGTTCGACAAGGCTTTCCTCGGCCTTTATCCCACTTTTGTGGAGGAGTTCAATAAGTTGTTGAAGCCCGATTATCAAGTCTGTCTGAACAAGGACGGCTCGATGTCGATGGAATTGCGCCTCTTTGCCTTGATCCGCCTCGGCGTTACGGAAAGTTCAGAGATTGCCACCCTCCTCGGCTATTCGCCCCATACCATCTATAACTACCGTTCCGCGATGAAAGGCCGTTCCCTTGACAAGGAACATTTTGAGGAACAGGTGAGAAATCTGTGCAGGGTTTTTCCAACCTGATGGTATTGTATTTGTAGAAAAAAGTGTACCTTTGCCAACGAAAAGAACAGAAAGGGAATAACGACATGAATCAACAAGAAACGATAGCGCTGTTGCAGCAGCATGACATCAAGCCCACGGCCAACCGAATGGTGATTGTGAAGGCGTTGTCGGCGGCCACCGGTCCTGTGACGATGAAAGAGTTGGAATATCAGATCCTGTCGATTGACAAGAGTGGCATTTTCCGTACTCTTCAGCTCTTCCGTGACCATCATCTCGTGCATGTCATCGATGACGGTAGTGGCAGTCAGCGTTTCGAACTCTGTTATTCCGAGGATACCGATACAGACGAGGATGAGCATGCCCATTTCTATTGCGAGCATTGTCATCGTGTGTTCTGTCTTCCCGACATACCGATTCCTACTGTGGATCTTCCCGAGGGCTATGTCTTCCGCGATGCCAGTTTGTTGATTCGTGGTCTCTGTCCGTCCTGTCAAAAGAAAGGAAAACATGCCGTACGCTGACGTCATTCTTCCCCTTCCCCTTCCCGGTACTTTTACTTATGCCCTTCCTTCCGCTTGGGAAGACCGGGTACGAGTCGGCATGCGTGTGCTCGTCCCGTTGGGAAAGAGCAAGCATTATATCGCTATTGTCGTGGCGCTCCATGACCACAAGCCCGATTTCGACTGTAAGGAGATCCAGGAAGTCCTTGATGAGGCCCCGATTCTGCTTCCTCATCAGTTGACGTTGTGGCGTTGGATGAGTGATTATTATATGGCCCCGTTCGGCGACGTCATGACGGCGGCGCTCCCCGGTGGACTGAAGACTGTCGGAAAATACCGTCCGAAGAAGGAGAGTTATGTCCGTCTCGCTGATCCTTACCGTTCTCCAGAAGGTTTAAATATCGCGAAAAACATGCTCCTCCGGGCCCAACGTCAACAGGAAGTCTTTGAAACCTATCTCCGATTGGCACATACCGGGGAAGCAGAGAATGAAAACGATCATGAGGTGACGAAGGAAGAACTTCTTAACGAGGCCCATACGAACATGCCGATGCTCAAGAACCTCATCGACCGGGGCATCCTTGAGACTTATGATAAAGAGGTGGGACGGTTGAATACGGGTGCTGTCGCCGGTCCCCTTCAGTCCGTGAAGGCGCTGAGTCCTGCCCAGCAGCAGGCTTACGATGCCATTCATCAGCAGTTTAATGAAAAGCAAGTGGTTCTTCTCCATGGTGTAACGTCAAGCGGTAAGACGGAGATCTACCTCCATCTCATTGAGGAGACGTTGAAAGCCGGGAAGCAGGTGCTCTATCTCCTTCCCGAGATTGCGCTGACGGTGCAGATGATGACGCGTCTGCAGCGTGTGCTCGGCCATCAGTTGGGTATTTACCATTCCAAATACAGTGATGCCGAACGCGTGGAGATCTGGAAGAAACAGCTCTCAGATGAACCTTACTCCGTGATCCTCGGAGCCCGCAGCGCCCTCTTCCTGCCTTTCCGCAATCTCGGCCTCGTGATCATCGATGAGGAGCATGAGACTTCTTTCAAGCAACAGGATCCGGCGCCGCGCTATCATGCCCGCAGTTCTGCTATCATGCTGGCCCATGAGGTCGGCGCGAAGGTCTTGCTGGGCACGGCGACGCCTTCCATGGAGAGTTATTACAACGCCCAGACTGGTAAGTATGGCCTTGTCACCCTCTCCGAGCGATACCAGGGCATTGAATTGCCGGAGATTGAGGTTGTCGACGTCAAGGACCTTCGGCACCGGAAGATGATGACGGGTGCTTTCTCTCCCCAACTGCTGACGGCGATCCGCAAGACCCTTGCCGAGGGCAACCAGGTCATTCTCTTCCAGAACCGCCGCGGCTTTGCGCCGATGATAGAATGCCGTGTATGCGGATGGACGCCGAAATGCCAGAACTGTGACGTGTCGTTGACCCTTCATAAGCGGTTGAACCTTTTGGTCTGCCATTACTGTGGCACGACCTATCGTGTCCCCGATGTCTGTCCGAACTGCGGCAGTACGGAACTCAGTGGCCGCGGCTATGGAACGGAGAAGATTGAGGATCAGATCCGTGATCTTTTCCCTGAGGCCCGTGTGGCCCGTATGGATCTCGATACGACGCGGTCGCGCCATGCCTATAGCCGACTCATCAATGATTTCTCTTCGGGGCGTACGAACCTGCTCATCGGCACGCAGATGGTGACGAAAGGCCTGGACTTTGAGCGCGTAAAGGTCGTCGGTATCCTCGATGCTGACGCCATGCTGAACCAGCCGGACTTCCGGGCTTATGAGCATGCCTTCACCATGATGAGTCAGGTGGCGGGACGTGCCGGCCGGAAGGGGAGTAGGGGAAAAGTCTTTCTGCAGACGAAGAATCCTGATCTCCCCGTTATCCATCAGGTGGTGAGTCATGACTTCCCCGCCTTCTATCATGACCAGATGGAGGAGCGGAGTTATTTCCATTATCCGCCTTTCTATCATCTCATCGATGTCTATCTCCGTCACCCCAAGGAGCCCGTGGTAGAGCAGGCGGCGCGTGAGCTTGGCGCTCAGCTCCGTCAGTGGTTTGGCGCCCGTGTCCT
This sequence comes from Prevotella sp. AGR2160, assembly GCF_000424185.1. Classification (GTDB taxonomy): domain Bacteria; phylum Bacteroidota; class Bacteroidia; order Bacteroidales; family Bacteroidaceae; genus Prevotella. The sequence continues at coordinate 4,207 of NZ_AUJK01000030.1, read as the reverse complement.
TGGTCCTGACAAGCCTGTCGTGGGCCGTGTCCGCACGCTGAGTATCCGTAAGATCGTGTTGAAGCTCGAGAATGGTATCGATCGCCGGAAGGTCAGGGAATATTTGCATTACGCCCAAACGACGATGGGGAAGGATCCGCGCTATGGTGCCCTGCAGATTTTCTTTGATGTTGACCCGTAAGATATGAGGAATTTCAGAATGGTTGCATAGTTTTCGTCGTACTTCCACAATATTGACACTCAGACAAAGGGTTGAGAATGGCGAGAAAATCACCATCTCACCCTTTTGTCCGTAAATACGCGAAAAATGAGGCTGTTTGCTAAGTGTTTGACTAATAGTGAGATACGAAATTAGATAATTATTTTCGATTTCCGTGCTGCATAATTATCCGTGTAATTATTCATAATAAGCCATTATCTCCGATAATCATGCAAAAAACGCTGCTGTTTTTGATGAGAAAATAGGTTGTTTAGCGATCGTATCTATCGTAGATAATTTTCTAAACACGTTGTTTACGAAATTATCTTCGAAACAGAGCAAAGCCGGACTCGTATTTTGTCAGGTCTATATGTCATTTTGGGGTATTCTTTCTCTAGAATAGAAAAATAGATTGATGGTTTTTGCTGGTCTGTTTTCAGTCAGCGGCAGCCGGTCCTAACACTTTCTTGACTTATTTATGGGCTCTTCTGCCTTTTTTGGGGGGCACTTTTCGGTACAACTATATGTTTCTTGCCGTAACTACAATACGGCAGCAATTTTCCTTATTCCTTCAAGACGCTTGATGAAGGACTTATTTCGTTTAGCTACTAACAAATCGTATTGCGCCTGTAGCCTCAGAAGAGGCGCAGCATCAATATCTAGGGCCTTTGAAATAAGAAGGGCCATCTCTGTGTTTAAAGGTCGTTTGCCATTGAGTACTTCATTAAGTTGACTATACGACACACCTATTTCTGAAGCAAGTTTCCGTTGCGGAATGCCACGGTATTCAATCTCGTCCTTAATGACCTCCCCAGGATGAGTTGGCTCAAACGGCTCAAGATTATTCGCTATCATATTGTCTTTTATTCCGTCAATGTGAATCATTTCTATTCTATTTATAATGGTTACTTAACTCAGTTATTTCGCATATAGAGGCAACGGTCTCCCCATCTTTAACGAACTCCTCAAATTCAATTCTATATTGGTCATTGACTCTGACTGAAGAGAGTCCTTCTTTGTCTCCATGAAGATGTTCATAATGCAGTGAACCATATTTCATAAGCCCAAGCACGTTGTCCTCGGAAATCATCAGATTTACGACCCTGCCGTACTTCCTTATTATGGCAGGTTGGAATCGATATTTCTTGTTGCTTGATCGCCCCTTTTCATACAATTCCCTAAGGTACTCTTGCTTGAATGTTACTTGCATATCAATATCTTTGTTGCAAAGATAAAGCTAATTTTTCATATTCACAAATTTGCGAATGATTTTTTTTTTACTAATATTGGTACACCGGATAATTTATGTATACGACATGCCTCCATCAATAATTATCAATGGCGGAACATGATGAATCATGTCCCTACATGCTGCACAAGTTGGCGATGTTTGTGCAGAAATTAACATCTTTTATGTAAAAGAACGAAAATAACGGGATAAAATTTCCGAAAAGAAACATTTTTAGCGTAATTTTGCAGCCGTTTTTTTAGAGATTAGAATTTATGCGTTTACACAACTTATTGGCTGCAGCAGTGATCGCACTGTCAGCCCCGCTGCCGGCCCTGGCGGGTGGCATTCTCACAAACACGAATCAGAATGTCGCTTTCAATCGGGAGCTCTCGCGTGATGCCTCCATCGGTATCGACGGTATATACAGTAACCCTGCCGGTGTGGCTTTCCTGGGGAAGGGTCTTCATCTGTCGCTGAACTGGCAGACAGTCTTCCAGAAGCGAAAGATTGATAATCAGTATGCCCTGTTTGCCAATAATCAGAACAACGCTTCGACGGCGCGTCATTTCGAAGGCCATGCCACGGCCCCTGTCCTGCCGACGGTGCAGGCAGCCTACAACTGGAAGAACTTCTCTTTCCAGGCGATGGTCGGTCTTACGGGTGGCGGCGGCAAGTGCACGTTTGATGATGGTCTTGGCTCTTTCGAGAAGATTGTCTCGGAGACAGCCGTGGCGACATCACAGTTAGCCGCAGCCATCGACCGGCTCACGGCAGCGCAGTATGGCGTCAACCCCGGTCTCTCCGCCGATACGAAGTTTGGTAAGACGGGATCCTATAGTTATACCAGTTTCATGCGTGGCCGTAACTATTATTATAGTGCTTCTCTCGGCGTCGCTTATCGTTTCACGCCCGATCTCTCTGGCTTTGCCGGCGTGCGTGGCGTCTATGCCAAGACGAACTATTACGGTTATGTACGGAATATCAAAGTGGGACAGGTTCCTTTGTATACGATGCTGGATGCTACGAAGACGAACTCCGCGGATATCGAGTTGAACTGTGATCAGAGCGGCTTCGGTTTCACGCCGATCCTTGGTGTCGACTACCGGTTGGGCCGTTGGAACTTCGCCGCGAAGTATGAGTTCAAGACACGTGTCCGTCTGAAGAATGAGGCGGTCAACCAGGCGCCGAGTATCGGTAACCTCCCCAACACGCTCATCGCTGCCGGTATCCCGCAGAGCGTCATCGCCTCCTCAGCGATCAGCGGGGCCCTGAGCAACATCAAGACCCAGTTTGACACGAAGATGGAAGCTGCCACGGGCGAGTATGCCGACGGCAAGAAGATTGCCGGCGATATCCCGGCGCTGCTGACCCTTGGCGTACAGTACAGTCCTGTCGACGCCTTTCGTCTGAATGCCGGCTTCCATTATTTCTTCGACAAGCAGGCCACATCCTACAATCACCGCGAGGACAAGCTCTCCCGCGGCACGATAGAATGGAATGCCGGGGCGGAGTATGACGCCAGTAAGGTCGTCACGGTGAGTGCCGGTTGGCAGCGTACGAGTTATGGTCTCGCGCCGGAGTATATGGACGACAAGAGTTTCGTCGTCAGCAGCAACAGTATCGGTGCCGGTCTTCAGATTCATGTGAGCAAGAAGGTCCGCGTGAATCTCGCTTACTTCTGCACTATTTACGAGAAGTATAAGACCAATGAGACTGACGCTACGACGCATTTGGAGTATGATGCCAGCTACACGCGCAACAACAATGTCCTTGGTGCCGGCGTAGACATCGACTTCTAATTCCCGTTTTTGGATCCATCATGTCCCTTCGGTGAGGCATGATGTTACGTATTTCCTATGATTTGGCAGAATATACTATACAATATTTTCATAGATCCTTTTGTAGGTGGCCACCATATTGTGGCCACGCACCCGCATTGGACAAGGGTATATTGCGTAATATTTATGTCAGCCTGTTCATACATCTCATTAATTCTGCGGTCAACGTATGTTCAGGAGAGATATTTCATCCGGCGATTCACTATGCTGTATTCTCCTCCAAACGAGAGCGTGCCTTTGAATAGCGGAAGGTTCATCGCTAGTTTTGAGGCTATCATGGAGTTGCGGGCATTCCGATTAGAGGTTACATCCGATGTCGTAGCTGCAGTCTGGCCTGTGGTGTACATAGTTTCATGCACATTCATCCAATCTTTCTTGCCATACCAATAGTAGTCCGTGTTCCAGTCTATCTGTAACGGGCCTATCTTTCCCACATAATAAGTGTTGCCAGAATAAGTTGTAGACTGGCCGGGATCTTGAAAGTCAACGACGGAAGATTCCTTCAGTGTCTCATTCTGCATGGTATGAAATATTTGAGTACCGGAGCCGTCATTTCGTGCAAGGCGGTTATAGCTGAAACTGGCACCGAAATCATTATTTTCATTGAGCATGTAACTGATGCAAGTTCAAGATAGAAGTGCAATCGGAGTTGAGGAATATATTGAAAAAATATATACCATAAAACACCGAGGGGACTGGGGGCGAGAAGCCCCCAAGATATCTTGTACTTGATATAGGTTAAGAAAACTGGCAATGACAGATAAAAAGAAAAAGGGGAGAACGCTTTCTCCCCAAAATCAAATATATTTGCATTGCTTATGTACAAACATTTGACTTCAGAGCAAAGGTACGCAATTTCTATGTTGCTTGCAAACAATTCCAAGAAAAAAGATATAGCAGCTGATATAAAAGTCAGTCCGTCAACCATTACCAGAGAGC
>NZ_AUJK01000029.1 GCF_000424185.1 Prevotella sp. AGR2160 | reverse complement strand
GATGTCAACTGGCGCAACATCTTGGACACCATAAATAGACAACTTATAACACGTCTGTCTGTCCGCACCGACTCCAAGAAGAGCGGCAAGCCATTATGCAAAGCGTTTTGATTCCTATGAAACTATAGGCGGACTCTTTGGAGAGGTAACAACAGGTACCGCCGAAATGACGATTGTGGACAAGATCTGGAATCTTATAGTTGAGGTCACAGAAATTGCGGAGCAGGTTTCTGCGGACTATATGGAGTTAATGCATGCAGCCATTTCTGGGAACTCACATCTCCATCACATGTTCGTGCATGAATATGCGAAATTAGAAATACAAAAATTCACTTGCGAAAGTTGAGGTCTTGATTTGTGGCAAATATACGAATATTTTCCGAGATTCCCCCATTGCGGGTGAATTATCTATGCTCCATTTTCTCAGTTCATCATCAGCGTCATCACAGGGTGGTAGGCATGGAAGAGGAAGAGGGCGAGCTCACTGATGGTCAGCGAGCGGGCATCGGGGAGCGGACGGTCTGTCTGCCGGCATTGGCCGGCGGCGATATGGAAATAGGTGTTGTTGAGCGCGATGTCCTTGTCGTTGTACACACGGAGGTCCAGCGTCTCGTCGGGATGGAGGGCGGCATAAGACTGCAGGGCCTTGTGGGCATTGATGACACGGAGCATGGCGGGTGCGGCGGGAGAGCCCGTCTCATGGCAGACGCGCAGGGCCTCCTGCGCCGTGGCGAAGGATGCCGCTGTCTGCAGTACGGCACAGGGCTGTTGCCGCTGCCACCGGTCGAAATCGGCGAAGGACATGCTGACGACATCCTCGGGAGAGGCAATGGCATCGACTACCTGCGTATAGCCCATGGTGGCATACCAGTCGAAGAGCCACGGCTCCGCGGGGATGAGGACGGCGAAGACGGTGTCACGATAATATAAGGTGTGGTGGGCCTGACGCATCAGACTGCTGCCGACATGCTGGCGGCGGTAATTGCGGTCGACGGCGACGGCATAGATATAGGCGGCGTTGACTTCCTCCCGGCCCTGGCGGAGCGGATAGGGGATGGCCTGGAGGGCGCCGACGACATGGTTGTCGATCTGACAGACGATGTTCCGCTCATCGGTGAATACCTTACTGAAATAGAGGTTGCGGAAGGCCTCGGCATCATCGAACGTGGCGGCATAGAGCTGCTCCGTCTCCGCCTTGATGCGGTGGACATCCTCGAAGAGGCTCAGCGGTTTCTTCTCCATGATGGAATATTTCTCCAAGAGGATGGCGGGCTTATACGACAGCTTCGCCTTGCGCAGGCCCTCGGCACCGAGATCCTCCTCACGGTTGACGTAGACATACTGCTCGGGGAGGTGGCGCGCGAACTCCTGGTTGATGACGGAGAAGGCTCCCTCATAGCGTGTGTCGGCTTTCTCCACGCAGACATCGAAGGTGTCGTGGGTGATGGGGCAGCCGAAGGTGAAGGCCACGAGGTTGCCGTCGACGAAGAGGCAGCCGCCGAGGCTGTCGAGATAATCCCAGTTGACGAAGGCCCGCGTCATCGCCCGCAGCTCCTCACTGAGCTCGGCATCTTCCTCCTCGTCGGCATCCTGTTTCGTCAGTTGCCGCCATTTCTCCTCGAGGCGCAGACATTCGGGGATGAGGCTCTTCGTCAGCGGCCGGTATTCATAGTCGGGGTAGAGGGCGCGGAACTTGTTGCAGTGGTTGCGCTTGCTCTGCAGGTGCTTGCCGGAGAGCGTGGCGAGTTTCTCACGGAGATAGATATAGTCGAAATAGTCGCGCTCGGGGCGGACTGTGAACGTGTCGGGCATGATCTCCTCGAGGCAGTCGGTCATCGAACCGCTGCAGCCGATGAGCAGGAAGGGATGTCCCATGGCGATGGCGTCGTCACGCATCTGTCGGATGACGGTGGCGGGACAGCTGCTGTCCTCCGGCAGCCGGTAGGTGCCGTCGGCCTGGATGACGGGTTTGGCGATGGGAGCCATATAGGCCAGATGGCGGCCCGTATAGAAGCGGAAGACGAGGAAGTCGTCGACGATGGCGAACTGGGTGTCGTAGAGGAAGCGCCAGCTGATGAGGTTGGCGAAGGAGAGGTCGCAGTTGCGCCCCGTTCCGTTGAGCGTGTAGCGCTGGATGAGCTCCCGGTCGCGCGCGGAGATATCATGAAATCGAATCATAGTCTTGTTGCGATGAGTTTCGGCAACAAAAGTACGAATAATTTTCCGGATTTCTCTTTGTGGGTTGAATTTTTTACAAAAACCTTTTTCAAACAAAAAAAAGGGATTGTCCCCAAGGACAATCCCCTGATTTATTCTAAGAAAGTTGATATCGTTATCTACATCGTAGGCATCGGCATTCTCCCGACCTGCACAACACTCTGCGAGTGTGTCATTCCTGTCTCGTTTTATCAGCAAAATATGATTTTTTTTTCATTTTGCTGCCAACCGTGTCAGTGGGGACTTGATGTTCCGCGCATGGTGGATTGGATTTATCGCTCCGCAGCATACACCCTCGTCTTGTCACACCATACGGAGACGGACTGGTCGGCGACGGAGAAGCGGAACTCACCGGCTTCCAGGCGCCACTGTCCGTCCCAGTCGACGAAGGCGAGGTCGTCGGCGGGAATGTGGAACGTGAAGGTACGTGTCTCGCCGGGCTTGAGGTCTGCCTTCTCGAAGGCACGCAGGCGGCGGCCGTCGGGAGTCATCGACGCCACCACATCACTGCTGTAGACCAGCACGCTCTCCTTGCCTTCCCGGTTGCCCGTATTCGTGACATCCACGGAGAGGGAGATCGTATCACCGGGAATGAAATGATCGTTCTCCACCCTCAGATTACTGTAGGCGAAGGAGGTGTAGCTCATGCCGTAGCCAAACGGCCACTGCTGGGTGATGCGGGCGTTGTAGTCGTAGGCCCCGGCCATTGTCCCCACTTCCTCACTCTTCTTGAAGTCGTAGTTGGCCAGGGAGTTGATCTCCTTCGGATAGGTGATGGGCATTTTCCCGCTGAAATTCTCATCGCCGGAGAGGAGGGCCGCGAGGGCATCACCGCCATAGTTTCCCGGCAGGAAAATGTCGACGACGGCCTTGGCCAGTGGCTCGATATCACTGATGAGGCGCGGACGGCCCTCGTTGAGGATGAGGATGACGGGTTTCCCGCTTTCTGCCAGTTTCTTTACGAGCGTACGCTGACGAGCGGAGAGCGTGAGGTCACTAAGGTTGCCGGGGGTCTCCGTATAGGAGTTCTCGCCGATGCAGGCCACGATGATGTCGGCACTGTCGGCGGCATTCACGGCAGCGGCATAATCGGGTATATTCTCCTCATCATATCTTCCCTTCTCGTCGTAGGTCACGCCCTGTCGCAACAAGACATGGTCCTTGCCGAAGCGGTCGCAGAGGGACTCGTAGATGGTATGATACTTCCCGGCGAAGCGGTCGGTGAGATTTCCTTGCCAAGTATAGCTCCATCCGCCGTCGAGACAGCGCATCTGATTGGCGTTGGGACCTGTAAGGAGGATGCGCGTTCCTTTTTTCAGGGGAAGGATGTGATCGGTATTCTTCAGCAGTACCATACTCTCTACGGCACCACGATAGGACAGTTTGGCAAATTCTTTTCCGCCGAATTTTGGATAATTCTTCAGATTTTCCGTAGGCCGGTCGAAGAGGCCCAACCGGTATTTCATGCGGAGGATACGGCGTACGGCATCATCAATACGGCTCATGGGGATGGCGCCTTCCTGGGCCAACTGTTCAATGAGGTCGACGGCATTGGCGCTATACGGTTCCATGACCATGTCGATACCGGCATTGATGGCGATTCGCAAGGCGTCTTTCTTGTCCTTGGCGACACATTCACGCGTATAGAGGTTGTTGACATCCGCCCAGTCGGTGACGAGGACACCATCCCATGTCATGCCTTCCTTCAGCCATCCCGTGAGCAGTGTCTTGTTGGCATGGACGGGCATGCCGTTGACAGAGGCCGAGTTGACCATCACGCTGAGGGCGCCACTGCGGACACCGGTACGGAAGGGCATGAAATGCTTCTCCCGCAGGTCCGAGGGAGAGATATAGGCTGGTGTGCGGTCCTTGCCTGTCCATGGCACGCCATAGCCGAGGTAGTGCTTCATGCAGGCGGCGATATGGTAGTCATCGATATGATTGGGATCATCACCCTCGAAGCCTTTGACCATCGCACTGCCCATGGCGGCATTCAGGTAGCAGTCCTCACCGAAGTTCTCCCACTGACGGGGCCAGCGGGGATCACGTCCGAGGTCGACGGTAGGACTGTAGGTCCAGGGGATGCTGACGGCACGTGTCTCATAGGCTGTCGCTGCCGCGCAGTCGTGGGCAATGGCACGGTTGAAGGTTGCTGCCACATTGATGTTCTGCGGGAAGAGGGTGCCGTCTTGCGTATAGGTGGAGCCGTGATTCTGGTCGAGGCCATAGAGACAGGGTATGCCGATGAGGCGCATGGAACTCTCTTGGATATCCCGGAGATATTCCTGCCACTGACGGGCTGTCGGCGCCGTCGTGTTCGGCGCGTTGAGGATGGAGCCAATCTGATAACGGCTCAGGATGGAGTCGGTGCGGGCTTTGTCGATGTGGAACACTCCCGCGGCGTCATTCTTGCCGAAGAGGTCGGCGACGAGCTCTACCATCTGTCCGGCCTTCTGGCGCAGGGAGAGACGGGAGAGCATTGCCTCCACCTTCTGTTCAATGGCGGGGTCACGATAAATGGCCGGGGTGCCGGCATGTACCGATGTACATGCGAGCACCAGGGCCATCAGAGAGAGGATTGTATGTTTCATCATAAAAAGTGTAAGTAACTATTCTTCGATAATGCGGTCGACATAGAAGCCGTGGCCGCCGATGAGGAAGCCGTCCTGAGCGCTGATGAGGTCGATGTCCTCCTGCGTGAGCGTCACCTCTATGGAGCCGTCGGCCGTGAGTGTCTGTACGGAAGTACCGGGGAGAACGGTCCACCAACCCGTCATCACCTGCAGCTGATGATAGCTGTCGGCGGTGTTGAGCGAGTAGTTGATCTTCAGGACGGTGCCGGCTTTCATCGTGGCGAAGACATCCTTGCCCAGCAGGTTGAACGTCTTGTGGGCATCACCATCGGGGAGATCCCACGACACGTAGTGATGGCCTTCCCACAGCGTCATCTCGGCAGGAGGCGTCGTCGTCACCTGGATCTTACCACCGCCATACTGCTTGCCGTCCTTGTCGACGAGGACGATGCGGTAGGTGCTGTCGGCAAGGTTGGCGGGAGCTGTGAATTTCAGGGTGGTGCCGTTGGCGGTGACATCCATTGCTGCCTGGCTGCCGATGAGCACACCCGTGATATCACTGATGTTCCGGCAGTCGTGGATCGTTGCCGTAGCGCCGGGAGCCACCCAGCGCTCATAGCTCTTCGTGCCGAGGACGGGGTCGTTGTCGCCCGGTGTTATCGTCAGCGTGACGGTGCGGGAGGTCGACTTGCCCTTTGTTGTTGTGGCGACAATCTTCAGGTTGTAGACACCGGCGAGGATCGGCTGGTCGATGCTGTCGCCCTCATGGATCTGCTCGCCGTCGAGGAACCAGGTCACCGTGGTATAGTTGGCGGGTGTGACAATGACATTGTATTTGAAGTTCTCCGTCGCCTTCCCGTTGAGGGAAAGCGGTGAGCCGTCGTAGACGAGGTCCGTATTGAGGATGCGCGGCGCGTCATCCTCCGTAGCCGTGAAGTAAGGATCATCATCGGAGCAGGAGGTAAGCACTCCGGCCGGCAGAAGCATGCTGAACAGTGCCACTATGGCGGCTATTTGGTTTCTGAAAAGTTTCATACTCATTTTTCTGAATGTTTATTATTTGAAATTACCATCTTTTGTATCCCACCACATCCGCTGGTGCCAGTTGTCGGTGCCACCGAGGCGCTGGATGGCATCCTCGTAGTTGCTCTTGTTGTAACGGGATTCCAGGGATGGGTACTGCAGGCGTACGGGTGTCGAGAGGTTGGCGTCGTCGTAGGTGAAGCCGTCAAAGGTGCTGAGTTTCGTACGGTCCATGAGCACGGGATAGTCGGAACGACGAAGGTTGGCCCACGCCTCGGAAGGATTGGTGAGATGCAGGATCCATGCCTGCGTGTTGATATCCTCCTTCGGATTGCTGCCGAGGTGATGGGTGTCGATGAAAGTGCTGATCTCCTTCTCGCTGATCTTGTTGCTCTTCAGATAGAGGTCGTTGAGCAACTCCATGGACTGGCGAATACCCTTCTCATAATAGTCTTCGGCGCTGCCGCTGACCTTCCAGCCTTTCGTCTTGGCTTCGGCGAGGAGGAAGTTGACCTCCGCGGAGGTGATGAGGATGCCGGGGTTGTCGGGCTGTTCGAAGTCGATGGAGAGGAACGGGCGCATCATGCGTGCCGGCGCATTGTTGGCGTCATATCCTACAGAGGGATTGTTCTTCACCAGGTTGTCCAAGGTAGGTATCTCACTGTTGGCAGGTGCCGACACCCAGTTGTCATACCATGCGGCACCGGGATTACAAGGCGACTCCTCCATGTTGTTACGCTTCAGATAGGCCACGACCTCATCCGTAACATCGATATTGCCATCGCTGCTTGGGGTGATATTGGAGCGTGCCGTGTTGATATAATGACGGCAGATGCGGTAGAGGCGCGGGTCGTTGTTGTCTTTCAGCATGTTGAATAACGTAGAGCAGATGAAGGACGGAGAGGTTGCGTCCTGACCGTAGAGGATCTCGCTGAAGGCATTGACACGGAAGTCATATTTCCGCGCACCCTCATAGAGCGTGAATGGCTTGTTGAGGTATTTCACGTAGGCATCCTCATCGGTAGAGGCGATGAAACCGTCGGGACTGTTGTAGGCTTTCTCAAATTCCTGCTCGGCCTTCTGGGGGTCGACGTCGGAGATACGCATGGCGTAGCGCATACGCAGGGAGTTGGCATATTTCTTCCATTTGCTGATATTTCCCCCGAGGCTCGTCACGTCGCCCGTGATATTGTCGGTGCCCGTGCCGAGCTGTCGCTCACAGGAGTCGAGCTCATCGAAGAAGTAGGAGTAGATGTTCTGCTGTTTGTCATAGCGCGGGTTGGCGATGCCGGCGGTATAAGCCTTGCCGGCCTCCGTTGCCGGGACATCACCATAGATATCCGTCAGCAAGGAGAGGAGGTAGATGCGGTGGATACGCAGGGCGGCATTGACATTAGGCTGGTCGGCCGTCTTCGAGATAGCATCCACGAGGTTCTTGATGGAGATGGAGTAGTAACGGGACCAGGCGAGACTCTCCTGATCGTTGTCGGCATGGACAGACCCGGCATAATTGGTGACATTCCAGCCACCGGCGAACTGCTGCGTGAAGCCGCTGATATAACTGCGGTAGGTATCCATGAGGGAGAAATCGCCGTAGGTCTGCAACAGAGAAGTCGTCAGTTGTGCATTGGGATCAATGGCGGACGCCTTTGAGCCGTCAGTGTTCAACGTCTCCATGGTGTCATCGGAACAGGAAATGCAGGTGAAGGCGGCGACCATGACTCCTATCATCAGATGTAAGATCCGACTATGTTTTTTTAATATCGTTTTCATTTTACTTGTCTTTGAGTTAGAACTTAATATTGACGTTCATGCCGTAGCTGCGGCGGGAGGGCAGAGAGCCATACTCCAGACCGAGACCGGAGGTGTTGTAACCGGAGTCCGGATCGATATTCGGAATGTTCTTCCATACGATGAACGGGTTACGGGCCACGAAAGATACCGTCATGCTCTTGATGACTTTTCCCAGGAGATGCTGCGGGAAGGTGTAGCCGAAGGTGATCTCACGACATTTCACGTAGGAGTTGTCGTAGATGAACATGCTCGGGCAGTTGGTGGCGGCACTCTGCCAGAAGCTCTGCGGGTTGACGGGGATGTCATTCTGACGGTAGGTGCCGTCGCCATTGTCGATGACACCGGGGACGATATATCCCTTGCAGTTGCCAGACTGACGCCACTGGTCGATGGTCATGCCGGCAGCCTGGCGTGCTTCCTCGGAGTCGTACCACTCCTGACGGCCGGCGAGGGTCTCCTTAGCACGGCCCGTGGCGTAGGCGGAGCGCATGGACATTGAGAAGAGGTCGGCGCCAACCTTCACGTCGAAGGAGGCGGAGAGACGGAAGTTCTTATAGGAGAAGGTGGAATAGAAACCGCCCGTCCAGTCCCAGGAGGCATTGCCGAGGGTACGTGTCTTCGAGTCAACTTCCGGCAGACCGGTCTTGGCGTTGATAATCATCTGTCCGTCGGCGGTGCGCTTGAAGTCTGGACCGATGATGGAACCGTATTTCTCGCCGACCTCAGCACCTACGGAGACATTGCACCAGGTGGCCTTCTCAAGCTCGAAATAGTCCATGCCGTCGGTGAGTGATTTCACCTTGTTGACATTCTTGGAGAAGTTCATGCCGAGATCCCATGCAAAATCCTTATACTGTACGGCACGTGCGTTGATGGCCAGTTCGATACCCTTGTTCTGGATCTTTCCCGCATTGATGAGGCGGTAGTCGTAACCGGAGGCGGCGGAAGAGGCGAGTGAGATGATCTGGTCCTTCGACATCTGATTATAATAGGTGAAGTCGACGCCGATGCGGTTGTTCAACAGCTTGGCCTCGAGGCCGAGTTCAAAGGAGTTGGTCATCGTCGGCTTGAGGTCCTTGTTGGGCATCACCGTGTTATTGATATACCCGATGGTATAGCCACTGTAGCTGTACTGGCCTGTCTTGTAGTTAAGGGCGAGCTTGTAAGGATCGGTGTCGCTTCCCACCTTGGCCCAGGAAGCGCGGAGCTTTCCGTAGTTGATGATCTTCTTGTTCTTCAGCAGCTCAGAGAAGACGAAGCTGCCCGACAAGGAAGGATAGACATATACGTTGTGGTTCACCGGCAGCGTCGATGACTTATCGCCGCGGAGGGTGCCCTCAAGATAGTAGGTATGTCGGTAGCCGATGCTGGCATTGCCATAAAGCGAGCTGATCTGCTTCTTATACTGGTCGGGGATGATGCTCTGCTCAGAGTAGTTGGCGATGGAGATGACATTATCCATCTGCTGGCTCAAGCCGAAGAGCGTCGTCGTCTTGTTGCTCACGCGGTAGATATTGCCGCCGAGGGTACCGTTGAAGTCGAAGTCGCCCCAGGAGTTGTTATACAGGGCGAGGAGTTCAGCGTTGATGGTCTTGTTCTCAAACTTGTCGGTCTGCAGCGTACCGGCCATGTTGCCCGGTGTCGTCTTGGCGGAATAGTCCTCGAAATTCATGAAGTTCATGTTCGAACCGATGGTGCCTTGTAGTTTCAAGTGCTTATTGATGTTCCAGATGGCCTTGCCGGTGAGACGGAAGACATCCTTGCCTGAGGTGTTGCGGTTCCTATATAAATCCCAGTAAGGATTGATATTGTACATATCATTGCCGTTCCAGTTGGCATAGGAGCCGTCGGCATTTTCATAGTGGCGCAGCCAGTCCTCGTTGTACGTGCCGGCGAGGGTCATGAGGTTCTTGCCGACATTGCTCTGGGAGTCGCCGAGAGCCGGACGGTTCTTCACATCCTCACGGGTATAGGCCACGTTGAAGTCGAAGTCGACGGGACCTGCCGACGTGGTGACGCGGAGGTTGTAGTTGTCACGGCTCATATGGGTCTTGGGGAGGATATCCTTGTTGCGCATGTCGGTGAAGGAGAAGCGCACACCCGTCTTGCCGCTGCTTACGGAGAGGATGGCGGAGTTCTGCGCCGTCAGGCCCGTGCGGAAAAAGTTTGACGTGTTGTCGGGATACATCAGGAAGGGACGGGTGACACCATCGAAATAGGTCACGCCGAAGTTGTCGGCCTTGGGACCCCAACTGCTGTTCGTGCCCGATGTTGCCGTGGAGGCATACTGGCCGTTGTAGCCCTGGCCGTAGACATTCTGGATGTTATCCCATTTTGCCAACTGCGTGTCGAAGGTCATGGAGCCATTATACTCCACGCTGACTTTCGCCTTGCTGGCTTTCTTCGTCGTGATGAGGATGACACCGTGAGAGGCACGGCTGCCATAGAGGGCGGAGGCGGCGGGACCTTTCAATACGGACATCGACTCGATATCATCGGGATTGATGGCTGAGATGCCGTCACCAAGGTCATAGCCACCGGAAGTACCGGCACTGCCGAAATTCGTATTATCAAGAGGCACGCCATCGACGACATAGAGCGGCTGGTTGTCACCGGCTATCTCCGTATTGCCACGTAGAAGGACACGGGTAGAGCCGGAGGCGCCACCGGCAGTGCCCTGAACGACGAGGCCGGCGACCTTTCCTTCAAGGGAGTTGATGACATTCGTCTCCTTGGCTTTCTGAAGATCGGAGCCCTTGACTTCCGTAAGACCATAGCCGAGGGCCTTGCGGTCGCGCTTGATGCCCAAGGCCGTGACGACGACCTCCTTCAGGTTTTTCGCATCCTCATGGAGGGTCACGGTCATATGAGCTGTGGCTTTGACGGTGATGGTCTTATAACCTACATAACTAATGACGAGTGGGGTCCCGGGCTTCACGTCAAGGGAGAATTTACCGTCGAGATCGGTGACGGTGCCGTCTGTGGATCCCACAGCCTTGATGGTGGCCCCGATAATAGGTTCCGTACCATCGGTGACGATACCTTGAATGGCCGTGGCCTGCTGTGTGATGGCGCTGGCGGCCGTACCGGCATTGGCCTGCTGTAAGGCTCCCAGGGAGAGAAGACCCATACAGACGAGGCGTGTTAGTCTTAGATTGTTTTGATTCATATGCTTTAGTTCTTTTAATGCGGATTAATGACGGTCAGGACAGACAAGATTCTCCTGACCTTTCTCTTGGTATACACGGACGTAGTCGATATACATCTTCGCCTCGCTGCCCTCGTCGGCAAGGGCAGTGATGCCTTCGGGACTCAGAATGCCGGTGAAATCACCGCCGACGGCGAGGTCGAAGAGTATATAAAAAGGTTTATGCATATAAATGTCCGATGTGATACGGGAATCGATACGCTTGTTGATGGCGGCTGTGAAATACGGCTTGTTGGAATGGTCAATATACATTCTTATATAAGTGTCATCCCATGTCATCGTATAGATATGGTATTGGTCGTCACCGGCAAGGGTATAGTCGTAGGCATGCTGTCCCTGGTCGGACCATTGCTGGTGATGCTGCGCGTCTTCGCCCCAGTGGATGGTGCCGCCGACCCAGCGGTCAGACTGTCCGTAACTGATACCGCCATGCTCGCCCATCTCTATGATGTCGATCTCACCGCAGGCAGGCCAGGAGTGAACATCATCATCCTCGCCCATCATCCAGAAGGCGGGCCATAGACCATTGGAGAGGCGCGGCAGTTTGATGCGTGCCTCAATCATGCCATGGGCGAAATAAACTTTCTGACGACTGTTGACACGGCCGGATGTGAAGGCTTTGTCGCCATAATGCTCACGACGAGCCGTGAGGATTAGGTTGCCGTCTTTGACGGTCACATTCTCCTGACGGGGGGTGTAGTACTCCAGTTCATGATTATAAGGGGAAGCAACTGTTTCCACATTCCAGTTCTTCCCCAAGGTGTTGGCGTTGAAATCATCGCTCCACACCAGTTTGTAATTCTGGGCCTTCATGGAAATAGCCGTGAAGAGACTCAGAACCAATACATTGAATAGTTTGCCGTTCATACGTTTTTAGATGATTGTTGTTTCGACGGCAAAGGTACGGGAAAGAAGGTATCAGATGGGTTTGATAGCTGACAGAAAAGGTTTCTAATCTGACATTAACGGTATTTACTCGGTGAAACGCCGAAATGTTTCTTGAATACCGTACTGAAATATTTGGCATTGACGAATCCTGTACGGATGGAAACATCGAGGACGGGAACGCCGTCGCGTAAGAGGGTGGCGGCACGCTCCAGGCGTAGCAGACGGATGAAGTCCTGGGGTGACTGACCTGTGAGCGTCTTCAGACGACCATAGAAAAGGGTACGGCTCATCGCCATCTCCCGGCAGAGGCGGTCGATGGTGAATGTGTTGTCACTGATATGGTCGAGGACCAATTGCGTAGCCTTGGCGACGAACGCCTGGTCCTTGGGGTCAACGGGCTCGGAAGGTGAGGAAGATACGTCCTCTCCGCTGTCCGCTAAAGATGTAGAAGTGGGCGATGCGGCATTCTTTCGCTTTTTCATCGTCTGCCGGGCCTGTTCCATGCTCTTCCGGAGGTAATAGTCGCTCAGTCGGCGGCGGTTGGCGAGGATGGAGGAGATCTTCTCGGCCAGAATATCGGCGTCGAAAGGTTTGGCGATATAATCGTCTGCTCCTTGATGGAGGCCGTCGATCATGAAGTCCTTACCGCTTTTGGCCGTGAGGAGGATCACGGGAAGCCACGCCGTGTCCTTGTTCTCCTTGATACGGCGGCAGAGCTCGTCTCCCTGAATGCCGGGCATCATGATATCGGAGACGACAATATCGCAGACACCATCACGCAGATAGGCTAAGGCAGCCTCGCCATCAGACGCCGTCACCACGTGATAACGTGGTGAGAAAGCCATGCGCATATATTGACGCAGACTTTCATTGTCATCGACGAAGAGCAGCGTATCCTTCCCCTTTTCCTCTCCCGATGTCTCCGTCGTGGCCTGGTGAGGCGACAGCAGGGGCAATGTCACGGTGAACGTGGTACCACGTCCTTCCTCGCTCGTCCAGGAGAGCTCGCCGCCCAGACGAGAGACGAGTTGGCGCGTGATGCGCAGACCGAGGCCATATCCTTTGCCCTTGTCGGCATTGGAAGCGCGGAAAAAGGAGGAGAACAATTGGCGGCGGTCCTGACGGGGAATGCCGATGCCCGTGTCGCAGACGGCAAGGGACAGACGGCCGGCTGCTGCCGTCGCTCTGAGCAGGACGGTACCGCCACGGGGCGTATATTTGATGGCATTGGAGATGAGATTCTCGAATACAAGGTCGAGAATGGTCTTGTCGGCCATCAACAGTAGGTCCTCGTCCGGACTTTCCGTCGTCAGTTGGATACCCTTCTCTGAGGCTACCAAGTCAAAGCGATGCTGCTGTTCATGAAGAATGGCAGAGACGCTGAGCAGCTGCGGATGATCCTCGTGGTGCCCGATGTCCGCTTTTTGGAAGTCCAGCAACCCGGAGATCATCGTCATTAGGCGGTTGCCATTCTCCCGGGCCATTTGCAGAAACTTCCGGCTACGGGCGGAGAGTGTGTCGTCGGCAGCGATATCACGCAAGGGAGCGAGGACGAGGGTCAGCGGTGTACGGATGTTATGAGTTGTATTGATGAAGAAATCGATCTTCTCACGGTCATAGCGCTGGCGCAGTCGACCGCGGTAATAGTCCCAGCCCATATAGACGAGCCATCCTATGAGCAGCAGATAGGCTGTCCAGGCCCATAGCGTGTTCCACCACGGCTCATGGATGGTGATGTGCAGCGTGGCCTCGCCGAGCACCTGCAGACTGCTCTTGCTGACACTCTTCACATGGAGAGTGTAGTCGCCGGGAGGAAGGTTGGCGAAACGGACATCCTGCTGGGGGAAGAGGGCGCTCCACTGGTGGTCAAAACCCTCGAGGAAACACTGATATTCTATGTCGTTGCGGCAACGGTAGTTGATACTTTCGAAAGAAACGGTCAGCGTGTTCTCCTGATGGCTGAGCGTAAGTTCATGCCGACGGAACATCGGATAGAACCTTACGCGCCAGGCACTGTCGACAGGGACGCCCTCTACACGGATATCGGTGATACGCAGTGGCGCCTCATAACTAAGGCCAAGGATCTGCCGGGGATTGATGATGACAGCTCCCTGACAACTGCCGAAAGCCAGCCGACCGCCACGGAGATATGCTGCCGCCATACGCTTGTACTCACACTCGAATCCTTTCACATAGTTGACGAGTCCCACCGTACGTCCATGCAGACAGGCGAGACCACGGTCCGTACCCATCCATAACTGATGACGATCATCCCATATCAGGGAACTGACAACATTTGATGGGAGTCCCTGATGGGTCGTAAGATTCTCCACACGACGGGTGGAGGGATGATAGCAGTACAGACCGCCACCATCCGTGGCAATCCATAGGCGGTCAGGACCGTCGAAGGCGAGGGCGTTGACGAAATAGTTGTAGATGGCTCCGGGATATTGTTCGGGATAAAAGAATCGGGTCTGGCGGCCAGTGGTCTCATTGATGCGGTAACAGCCATGGGTTGTACCGACGATGACGGTGCGGTGATCCGGCGACTCCACCATGCATTGTATCTCCTGTATGGGATATTCTTCCCGACGGGAGCCGGTGACATGGGTCAGCGGACCATCGAGACAACCGATCCACAGTCCACCACGGCTGTCCAGCAAGAGACTGTAGACATAATTAGTCTTCAGGTTTCCTAAAGCGGTGCCATAGATCAGCCGGCCTTCTCCCCCGTTGACGGCATAGACACCATTGCCATAGGTGGCGGCGAGAATGGTGCCCGAAGGCAGGGCACAGAGACTGAGCACTACCTTATTATATAAGGTGTGGGCCCAATGGCCGGTCTTTCCGTCGTAGATGCTGATACCATCATCGGTGGCATACCACAGTCTGCCGTCTGGAGTCATCAGGATATCGTTGACACTGTTGTTGATCAGACTTTGGGAATTGAGATATTCATGACGGACGAAAGAAAAGTCATTGCCCGTGGGACAGGCAAGGTCTATACCACCCGTATAACTGGCAATCCATAGGTTGCCCGTATGGTCCCGGAGGAGACAGTAGACGCCATTGCCCTGAAGACTGTTGTCGGGCCGTCCGTCGGTGTTGAGCAACGGAAGGGCCTTATGGGTTGGGAAATCATAGCTATAGACTCCCGCGCCGTCGATGCCGAAGAGCAGCGTGCGATGGTCCCAGACAATTAGGGCCCGTACCGGCATTTGCGGGACAGCCTCCAAACCGACAACTGGCACCGGCCGGAAGGTATCGCTGCGATAAACCTTCACGCCATCGTGGAACGTACCCAGCCATATCAGATGTCGGGCGCGGTCCTCATACATGGATAGAACGGCGGCGTCGGACGTCACCTTTCTGACTTGGGCTCCTCGGAGGAGATAGACGCCGTCGGCAGCGCCAATGGTCAGGCCCATAGACAGTGACTCCACATCGTAGAGATAATGGCCACGAAGCAATAGCGAGGCTCTTCCTTCCCGACACACACGACAGAGTCCGCGGTCGGTAGCCACCCACAGAGTTCCACGGTGATCGAGGGCTGCGGCATTGACTATCCATGAGCCACCCATAAGACTGGCGAGGTTATATCGGAGTACAAATGTTTCGAGGAAAGGGCTGTAGGTATAAATATGTCCCTTGTTGTCATAGGCATAGAGGTCACCCTGCGGCGTATGGAAGAGACGGATCGTCAGTCCGCTGGCGTCACAATAGCGCAGGCTCTCCGAGAGGCGGTAGTTCTTCACCGTCTGGCCATTATACCGATCCACACCGGCCTTCGTGGCTATCCAAATCGCCCCGTCCCGTCCCTCGACGACGGAATAGGTACGGGCGCTCGACAAGCCCTCAGCAGTGTTGATGTTCGCCGTCATGAATAGACTGCGCCGTAATGTCGCTGTTGATGCCGCCCAGCTCCTTCCCCCGGTCAGAAGGATGAGGAAGACAATATAAAAAAAGATGAATGCCCTACGCACGTTGATTAAGTTTACCGTGCAAAGATACTAAAAAATATAAAAATAGGGGAAATATTGAGATTAAAAAGTTTAATGGAAGTATGCGAATCTCGGAAGACAAAAAACTGTAACGGGGTCTTTATATTATTATTGGCCAGAAAGAGGTCGTTGAATAGCCGGTAAAGGGAAATCCAGATGATTAATTTTTGAAGAAATAAAAAAAAGGATTGCCCTCGTGGACAATCCCCTGATTTATTCTAAGAAAGTTGATATCGTTATGCGACCTCAATCTTCTTGGTCTCTTTCTCTGCCTTATGAGTGCGAGGAAGCGTTACATGCAGCACACCATTCTCAACTTTTGCTGCGATCTTGTCTTTCTCAACATCGTCAGGCAGCGAGAGTGCCTGTTCGTAATTGCTGTAGGAGAACTCGCGGCGCAGATAGTGCTCCTTCTTGTTCTCGTCCTTCTTGTTCTCCTTGTGTTCCATCTTGATAATCAGATTACCATCATTGTCAACGTTCACCTTGAAGTCCTCCTTCGTAGTGCCCGGGGCAGCCAACTCTACATCGTAGGCATCGGCATTCTCCTTGACGTTGATAGCGGGCGCCGTAGCGTTCACGCGCGGCATCCAGTTGGTGTTCAACATATCATCGAAATCATTATCCAACCAAGAATTCATATCACTCAACATTGGTAACATCATAAAGCAAACCTCCTAATTATGTTTTAAACCTTTGTTTATCCTCAGCCTGTCCATCGTCCTCCGGACGCCTTGCGTTGTCCTTCGTCCGACTTCCGAACTTCACCCGTGATATTGCAACAAGCGTGCCCACGTGCACAGCCGCCCTCGCGTGTGCCATTTCTGTCTTGTTTTGTCAGCAAAGTATAATTTTTTTTCATTTTGCTGCCAAGAGTGACATATATGAAGAGCTCTTTGATAGCATCCCCACGTGGAGTGAAGGTATGTAAGCGTATCCGCGATGCAGCCTTGTGTGGATCATTTTGATTCATTATCTTTGCGGCGATAAATCAAACCGTAATGTTATGACAGCAGCAGAACGCTATGAACAAGTATGGAATAAGTTCCTTGTGGCATTGAAGAAGGACCCTTCTTCATGCCTGTCCTCACTTCAAGTAAAATACCACATCAACCGCCGCGGCATGTGCAAGTGGATGAAGGAGCATTCTGTCTCCGTAAGAGAGGCGAAACGGCAGGTACTCGTAGACCAAAAGACTTCGCCGAAGAAACAGACCTGTTTCTCTTCGGAAGCCTCGTCTC
>NZ_AUJK01000028.1 GCF_000424185.1 Prevotella sp. AGR2160 | reverse complement strand
TTGTACACCTGCTTGAACCCTATAAATATTTGATCAAAACCATTACCACTGATAATGGCTCAGAGTTCTTCTGTCATGAGTATATTACCAAGAAACTTGGTGCCAAGGTATACTTCGCTGATCCTCATGCTCCATGGCAAAAGGGACTCATTGAAAACACAAACGGACTCATCAGACAGTATATCCCCAAGGGGACCGATTTTGACAATGTCAGCCAACAAAAAATCAAGGAAATACAACGGCAAATTAACACAAGACCAAGAGCTAAATTGAAATTTCTCTCGCCTGATGAAGCCTTTGTCAAAAATATTTCTTAAATTTGCACTTGCTAGTTGAATTCACCCTCTGGACTTTCTCACTTCCAAAGTTAATTCCGTTAGTAGAGAAATTAAAGCGATAAGAATTAAACCATGGATGGTTTAGACGGAACATTTGCTTTTTTATATAATCACAAGTTCTATCAATTAAATCTATTTCTAAGAAAGGCTCTCCGCCGATAAAGTCCCATACGACAGATTTATTTCCTGATACTTGCTTGTTTTGAAGAATATAGTCAACAGCCTTTCTTGCTATCTCGTCAGACATACGCTCTTTAGAGTTTTTTCCAACAAGATAGCAATATTTACAGGCTAACTGACAATCTTTAGTTACTATGAAAGTGATTGACTTAGCTATTCCGTGTTGCCATTGATCAGATGAATCTTTATACGAACTCATTAGTAATACCCTCTACAACCGCTACTACAAGTGCCAGAGCAAGAGCTAGCACAAGCTCCCCGGCATCCACCACAATAAGCAGTACAACCTCCTGTACATGTACCACGGCATCCTCCTGAGCAATAACCTTGGCAGCTGCTAGAACAACTTACACTACATCCGCCATCACAACCATAATAGCATCCCGTTTCCTTTTGCCCTTCATGATTTGCCGCATTTCCTAAAATAGGAATTTGAGATAGGGCTATTGCACCTATTACAGGGAGCAATCCTTTAGCCGCCTTCTTAAAGAACTGACGCCTATTCAGCTCTTCACCATGTTTTTTATTCTCCTCCATAGGATAAAGTTTCTATGCTGATTGCTCCCGACATTCAGCGAGATTATTTTTATTGGAAATAAAAAAGACGTGGGAGTCATACTTGCCTATCCCACGTCCAGGCTCTCGCATTGCCTTTTCCAAGGATAAGCAACGCGACAGCCCACGCCAAGAGATATTATGCAGAATGCCAGTTGTGGCATAGAGATAATACACCTTACGTGGACGTTCCGTTGCTGTATCTTCTTGGAAAATTCAAATTTGCGAGATTCGAACGTAGAAGATAAAGTTCGTAAACGTCCTTTCTGAGCCAAAGGCCTTGGGCTATGCATAACCCGTTGTCTTGAAGACTCAATTAATCCATCGATGTCTTGACTCATCAGCCTTTCGACTGAATCATCGCCGCAAAATTAAGCAATTTCTACAATACTTGCAAATTTTCCTAAAGAAAATTGCATAAAAAGTGGTGTGTTCGGGAACAGGGATTTTTTAAGAAGCCCGTTATAGGATAAAGTTCCTTCGGATATCCGCAGAAGTGCAACGGGCAGAAGTCCTGCTCTGGCAACAAAATCAACAGCGAAGATTTCCACCTTACCAAAAAGTGTCCACAAAGAAGGCGTTTTAAGGCGAAAAACGACTATTTTCAAGAAAAATTCGCTATTATTGCATTTTGTTTGGGTGTACCCTTGATTGTAGTTGAATTATACCTACCTTTGCAATCGTCAAGCTTTTGACAACCGGTTCAACGTGGTGTCGATTAGGGCACTAAACAATTACTAACCCACATAAAACTACTATTGTATGAAGAGTTATAATTTATATGATCTTCTTCAAAAGCACGTTTGTGCAATGACCGGAGAGGAATTTATCTTCCTCATGAGCAATGTGTCGGTTTTGTCCGACAAGTCTATTAATCACTCTACGGATGACGAAAAGCCAAGGCACTTAGTTTACGGTATTCAGGGAATCGCCGACACCTTCGGATGCAGCATCCCGACTGCTAACCGCATCAAGCGCAGCGGCATCATTGACGATACCATCACCCAGGTGGGCCGTAAGATCGTCATTGACGCTAATCTCGCTTTGGAGTTGGCAGCCAAAGCTAAGAAACAAGGAAAGGAGGTGTGTGCATGACTATGATTTACAACATTCCAACTTTCGTTTCACGTTCTGAGATGAACAAGGTGCCTATCTCAGACCTCCTCACCGCCATGCGGTTCCCCTACTATGAGCAGGTGCAGTCGCTCCGTCATTACCGTGCGGTAGTTAACGCTAATGGCTTCATTGCTGATTTCACAGTCAACATGGCCCGTAATGAGTGGATATCCCGTAAGGACGATGTTCATGGTCAGACGGCTGAACTTATCGACTATCTGAATTTCAAGCCTCGTGACTTCGACGGCAACTACCACGATCACATGGAGCTCATGCTCAATACCTATCGGGAATCAGGGGCTCTGCCTGGCAGCTTCCCGACGGCAACGGTAAGATTAGGCAAACTCAGGACAACGGTGACCAACGACATCGACGAATCAGTTTATGAACTGATGACCCGCCACGGCATCTCCACAGGTGTGCTTGACCAGTTCTGCAAGCAGATCGAGGTCAATGATCCTCAGAAGTCGAAGGACAGGTACCTATTGGCTTTTCCTGCCGACAACGACAACTGGATGGTCTTCTGTGAAACTGCCTGGAGACCTTATGATGAAAGTACGATCACCACCATCGGTAAGATCAAGAAGAACCAGTACTGTTTCGTCTACGACAGTCCATCTGACTTCCTCGCCATGATGGAGATGTGGCACAAGAATCAGGTGAACCAGTCCTTCAGTAGCACCTACCACCTCATCATCAATGGCAGACAGAACATCGAGAAGGCACAGCAGTTCATCCGTGACAATCCCGACTTTTTGTCTGTCAAGACATTCTTCCCCAACACGGCTGATGGCAGACAAATGTTCAAGGATATCAACGATGCCTGCAAGGGGACGGCAGTAAACCGTTCTGACATTTTCAAAGGATACGAATCTCTTGCCTCCCGAATGAGAATGCAGATGCCGTCAGACATTTATGAGAAGTATGTCGTGAAGATGTCTGACAACGAAGAGGCTATCTCCCCATCGCTGAAAGATACGAACCGTCTGACAACGGACAAGACATCGAACTCACAGTGTCTGACGAACCAATCTTCTGAAGAAGGAAAGCAGGAGGCCAAAAAGTCCGACAAGATTGCTAAGGGTACCGGTCCAGTTCAAAATCTCACTTTGGAGCCGAAGCATAAAGGTTGGGGACTGTAATGGCAGACATTGTCTGACAAAGGGTATGATCCACAAATGCCAGTGCCATGCTTTTGGTGTCTTGAACGGGTTGATAGTGCAAGATGTGGCGTTGTCTGACAACTCTCTGAGATTGTCCGCCAAGCCACCCTTGCTCAGGGAAACCCCGAGACCCGGGAAGTCTTCGCTTAGCATCGACTTCCTTTGCTGGAACTGTCTGACATTAACAACAGAGATATCTATAAGATGATAGCAAAAGTATTACGATCAGACAACGTGGCCTACACGCTCAGCTACGGACAGAATCCGGAGAAGGGAGGTGAGGTGTTCTACCTCAATGAGACCCTCGAAGGACAGACACCCAAAGAGATGGCTGATGACTGGCTGGCGATAGCCAATAAGTACTCGCCGATGTGCTACCACATCATAATCTCAATGAGTGACGGCGACACTGAGAAGATAAGAAGTATTGACAATCCGGCTGACCGAGTAGAGTTCGAGCGCAATGTGATAGATGCCTTCATGCGTGAACTTGACCAAAGGGGAAACAATGTCTTTGACTGCCCGTTTGTCGTAGCCCATCATGAGAACACTGACAACGAGCACTTCCATATTGCCATCCTCACGACGACGGTCGATGGCAGACGACTCCACGATTCTTTCATCAAGAAGAATGCTGTTCGGGCGGCAGCCAAGGTCAGTGAGGAATACGGACTCGAAGCTGCTCCCCGTGCTTTATATCTGGAGCGACAGCATCAGAAGGCTATCGGAACAAGGAAAGAAGAGCCTCGACCGGATGACTCGAATGAGAAGCGTGAGTCTCGCGATGACCAGAGCAAGAAACGCACCTATACCCGTGTGGAGAAAGATCCGGGTGAGTTGAAGGAGCGGCAGCGCAGAGTCATCAGGGCAAAGCAGCGCAAGCAGCGGTGTAAGTACATGATTGAGAAACTGGCCCAAGACAAAAACTACCACTGACGCCAACTTCCTCAGTCGGCTGGCCGCTGAAAGTATTCGTCTCTATCGTGATCCCTATGAGCAGTGCCTGTATGCCGTGATTTACGATGAGGACGACGATAAAACTCGTACCTACTCCTTGGACAAGGAACTTGATGTAGACCTTCAACTACTCCAAAGACTGAATGTCAACGTGACAGTTAAGGAGCGTGTAGACAAGGTCAGCACTAAGAAGTATCAGGAAATCAAAGCCAAAGTAGAGAAAGAACGCAAGGCTGCGGAAGCAAAGGCTGCTACAACGAGTAGGAAGACAATCAAGCGAACTATAGGCAATTCCAAGGCGACCAAGACATCAAAATCTTCTCTTGGTCGAAAAGGCTCTGGTATTCTCAACGCCTCAGAAGGTGCTGCTCATGGTCAGAACCGGGAACATGAAGTCGGAGGGCATCACGGAAACAGTGATGATCTCGATGAGAAGTGGCACTTGGAATCCGGCTATTACGGCTACTAACATTCAACCAATTAGTCATTAAATCGAAACATTCAAAACTTTTCAAACATGAAAAAGAAAACACCAACAAAGTCAAAACAGCAGGCAAAGGCTATGGAGCCAAAGACGACCATGCCTTGCCGCATCACCATCCGCTTAACTGAAGAGCAGATGAAGCAGGTTGCGAACAACGCAGCACTGAAGGGACACAAGCCGTCGGCTTACTGCCGTCAGGTCATCCTTGGGCGAAAGGTCAGAGACCTCAGTCCCGACACCCGCAGCTACCGTCAGACGCTCACAAACATGGGTAACAATCTCAACCAGTTGGTGCGGCACATGAACACTAATGGCTCTAACAAGAACGACATTGCTAAGGCAATGGCACTGATAACTGACATCAAACAACTTAAGTCTAACCTCGATAAATCATGAAGAGTATGGATTTCAACAACAAGAAGAAGGGACTCGGAGACTATGTCTCTAATCCAGTTGCAGACAAGCCGGGAAAGGATATGACCGGTATGGTAGGAAACATCACCAAGGCAGATCTTGACAAGATCGTCAAGTCCATGGCAGAGTCAGCCAAGTCCATGGAGAAGAGTGCTCAAGAGAACAAGGAGAGCTCTGACAGGATGTTTGACCTCTCAGCCGAGCTCTGCAATGTCTACCTCAATGAGGATGGCACTCCCAAGGACTTCGCAGACCGTGAGGGACGGAAGGATCTCATGGACAGCATCAATGCCAACACTTATATGTTGGAGGAGTTCAAGAAGGATCTGGAGACATGGATTAAGAAGTTGCTAAGCAAGATCCCTGCCAAAGTGGAAGCGTTCCTCTGTGACGAGCATGCCAAACTGCTCAATTCATTCTACAAGAACCGTGTCTACTATATTCTGACACTTGTATTGATTGTCATCATAGCAGTCACAGCAGTTATTGGAGGAATAGTAAAAGCTAACGAATATGCTGACAAGGCTGCAGAGTATGAGGAGCGCTGTCAGGAAGCTGATCAGCGGGAGAAAACCAATAAGGATGCTACTGCCTTCGGCAAATACATGAGACAGAACAATCCCAACACCTTCCGCCGCTGGAAGGAGCGCCAGGAGAACAACGACTAAGACGACGGAGCCCGCAAGCATCGATAGGATGGCTTGCGGGTCTTATCTTAAAGATCATGGAACTATATATCCTTAAGGATAATCCACTTGCCGATTTTCTTACTGCCCTCCTTAGTTATAACTCCTTGCTTACGCAAAGAAGACATAATTCTCTCGGTAGTTCTCTTAGAATTATCTGTAGCCTTTGATATTTCATCAACTGTTGCTACTGGATTACTCCTTATAATATTAATAATACTAAGTTCCTCATTCGACAGTTTTAATCCGCCACTTAATCCGCCATTTAATCCGCCACTCTTGGACAAAGGGGTCTTGGAGCGGATAGTCAAGTTGACAAATGGCTCTGCGACTTCGAAGGTCGGCTCCGGCAATCCCGCTCCTCTACAGCCATCAATGATGAGCGTAATGCCTCGCCCCCACGTCTCCATGAGTCCACGACGATAGAAGACATCAGCTATTCTGGGATTCCGTGGCACCTCAAGCTTTCCTATATTTTTGCTTTTTGTCCTTAGGATTACTAGGATTTGACATTAAGAGCAAACCTCTATTCACAAGATCTGTGATATATCGCTTGATATTTTTGGTTTGATATCCAATATTCAGATGCTCCAATATCTCACGACTTGTCCTTGGTACTGAACAGAAAGCAATAACTTCCCGTTCCTTTGTAGATAGTTCTTGACTATTACTTTCCGATTGTTGACTATTACTTAGACTATTACTTTTTATATTTTGACTATTACTTTTTTCACGTTGACTATTACTTATTAACGCTACTCTGACACTTTTGGGGGCTTCTCTGACACTATTCCCCTCTTGACTATTACTTCCGGTAGTGTCAGAGTTGTTGCGCTTCAGTGTCACGATAAACTCCTGTCGGCCTTCATCATTCAAGAATTCAATATGATCATCATCTTGCAGAGCACGGACAATACCGCTGCCAATACCAGTATAAGGCAATAGGAAGATAGCGTTGTTGAACAAGAGCATATTGCGAGGCAAGGATGTACCTTGTTTGATCTCATCTACAGAGAGTCCTCCGGGCAATGTGCCTGGACTGTGAATCTCTACTCTGTCATCAAAGATGAAGACACGAATGGGCGACTGGCGTGTCAGACTTCTGTGAATGAGAGCATTGACCGTAAGCTCAGACAGGCTGCTATAGGGTATCTCAAGACTTCCTATGCTGTTGAATTCTTCTTCTGTCTGACGGCGATGAAGATTACGGGTAAAGAAAGCCATAATCTGCTCGTATTGATGCAGCAGATTGCCGTTCGTGTCAGGACTATCAAGTTTGTCGAGGAACGTCGTTGATGCAATAGACGTGCCTGGCATACATACCCCTTTGATGGTAATACCCGGCAACCATCTCTGCGGATTCTTGCCAAACAGTTCAAGACAAGCCACTGTGAGAGTGCCGTCCTGGCGGATTAATCCTGAATTCTGCAGAAGAGCCCGGATAGTGAATCCTTTGATGATTTTACCCATCATCTCATCAGCAGACATGCCATTAGCTGTCTCGACTGTTATTCCCAAATTCTTGCACGGCTTCTCGAATCGGCTGAAAAGGTATTGCTTCAGAGTCTCGTCATCAAGATCACCAATGCTGGTACCTGGGACTGCAATACTATCGGGGAACAGATTCCCGCTCTGCGCAAGCATCTCAGCAACCTCCGTATTATCGAAGACCTTACGCTTGTCCGCACCATTCTTCACCCATACCACACCTTTATTGTCATGGTATGGCTTATTGGTTCCTTCCTTGACAGTTGCGACAACAACTCCACCATCGCCCATGTCGACGGCCTCCACATCAATGATTATTGGAGGTACGACATGGTCTGAAGCCACATTCCCCAAAAGTTGCGTCGTTCTCTGAAGTTCCTCAAAATTCAACGAATTCACCTTCCCCGTCTTATCGTTGACTCCAACGATCAACCTTCCTCCATGAGAATTACTGAACGCGACAAGCTCGCTGCCAACTTTGGCAGCGTCATCTATCCTCTCTTTCATCTGAACTGTGGAAGTTTCTCCCAGTGAGATGAGTTTTAACAGTTGCTCTCTATTCATATTGCAAACTTACGAAATTCTTTCCAATAATCCAAAAAGTAAAGTTGACAAATGGCTCTGCGACCTCGAAGGTCGGCTCCAGCAATTCCCGCTGATATTTTTTAATCGATTTTTTCATCCAAAGGTGGCCATTGGCCACCTTTGGATGTATTTTAAACGCAAAATTCCATCTGTTTATAGAAACATGGTCATATAGTCTGGCAACAACCAAGTTGCGCCATCTTTAGCCAGATCCTTTGTATAGATGAGATAGCTTTCGCCCACCCTTGCTGAGTACTTCTTGCAAAATTCATCCAGCGAAGTGTGATTGGCATGACCACTCGACTTGACTTCTATCGGACAGATCTTCTTACCTCTTGACAAGAGGAAATCAATCTCGTAATAATGCTTTTCATCTCTTGGCCATGTATAATAGAAAAGTTTGTTGCCAGCCGCGACAAGCATTTGAGCCACAAGATTCTCATAGACATAACCAAGATTAGCCGACAACTTGTCACTCAACAGCTTCTGATAAATGACATTCTCCGTAAAATCCTTATCCCAGAATGCCATCGTGACAAAAAGTCCGGTATCACCAATGAAAAGCTTATAGCGGGACGTGTCCTTGTTTAGCTCCATTCCCACATTCGGATCATCACAGTGGTAGACGATGTTGACGGTTTTAGACTCATCAAGACTCCTAAGCAAATCTCTTTCAGTAGCCTCAGTTATCGTACCGACAGAGGCAAAAGGCACATAGCGAGACGTATTCCTGCTCAACTGGCCAGGAATGGACATGAAGATATCAGCAGCTCTCCCCGATAGATCTATCTTATTGAAATCCTCTTTATACAACTGGATAATCTTGCGTTTGATCCTGTCAACCTTGCTTAGGTCGTTCGTATCAATATACTCATTTACAGCCTGGGGCATGCCACCAACAAGCATGTACAACCGCAAAAGTCTCTGTGTATTTCTGTGCGCTGAACCTAAAGGCAACTTCTTGTCCCAATATTGTCTAAGAAGGGGAACCGTAGCAGTATCGTTCATCGCCCATCGGAATTCCTCAAAGTCCATCGGATACATAGATATCCGGTCCTCTTCGCTCGGAATTGTAATGTCCTTTACGTTTTTTCTAATACTGATAAGTGAACCAGTCTCTATGTAATCATACCTTCCATCAGCTACAAGATACTTAATAGCCTGCCTTGCCAACGGACACCGCTGCACCTCATCGAAAATGATAAGGGACTTGCGATTGACTAATGACTTTCTGTACGTTGTCTGTAAGGTAAGGAAAATATAATCGAGGTCATTAAGGTCATCAAAGAGCTGACGCGTCTCTCTGGATGCCTTATTGAAGTCAATGAGTATGTATGACTCATATTCGTTCTTGGCAAACTCTTCGACAATGGTAGACTTGCCGACACGTCGAGCTCCCTCTATCAAGAGTGCCGACTTGCCATCATTCTCCCTCTTCCACTTGAGAATACGATCATAGATTTTCCTCTTAAATATATTTTCTGCCATAAGTCTTTGATTTACATTGCAAAGATAGTAAATAATTCAAATCCCCACAAATTTATTTAGGTTTATTTTCAAATCCCCACTAAATTAATTGTACTATTCTTCCTATTACCCACAAATTCATAGATGATTCTACTCTAAAAAGTCGGCAAGCCGACCATTATTAATATTTCATTATTATTAAAATTATTGCTCTTTGAAATTTTGTAATCTGGAGAATTTTTGCTAAATTTGTACTATCATTCAAGCAGCGATATATGTTTAAGAAGTCAAGTCTCAATAAGCAATTAGATCTCTTTTCCACTCCGTCATCTCTCATGTGCCAGCGTGAAAGTAAGCAGTATGATGATGAGCTGGCGTGGCAGAATAAGTTCTATCAGAATGTCAAGATAAACGAGGAGGTCTTCCGTCCGTTGTATACCAACAAGGTGTCCGGCGCTCCTACCAAACATATCCGCCAGCTTGTTGCAATGAATATTCTCAAGGAAGGGGCAGGCTGCTCTGATGAACAATTGTTTGAGAACTGCCGCTATAACCTGTTATGGCGCAATGCCCCATTATTTTTATTCCCACAAATCTTTGCCCTACAATTTATGAAAAATCAAAGAGTTGCAGAGTAATTTGCAACTCCTTCTGCTTTTTGTGGGAAAACATAATGTGGTGTTGTGTCATGTTGAGCAGTCACTACCTCTTTCTTGCGCCCGTTTTTTCTTCGTTTGGATTTGTATTCTAGAGAAATATATCCACAAAAAACATCCCGGCGAACCTGCCTTGCCGGGATACGGACTCTATCTTACGAGCAGAATTTTGAAAACAACGTGCAGAGAAAATTCTGCACGTTGTTTACGACCGCTAACTATATTGTTTATAAACGGAAATTATGAAGATTTTATGCATAATTATCAATCACGGAGCCATAAATTGCATAATTTCATGAATAATTATTATCTTTGAAACTCATTGTCTATATACTATTTTTATATCTTATTGATAATCAGTAGATTGTAGAAATGGCCCAGAATTGCGTATTTGCCATCGATAGTCTGTTTGCTGATAAATATGAGCATGATGAATAATGAATTGCTGCCAAAAAAGAGGAAGGAGAGGAGTGCATTTCATTCCCTTGTAAGGAATCTATTTACTTCCTTTCTTTTCAATATACCCTTCCTGGTCATAGCCTTTACGCTCATGGCGGATAAGATCGATCAGTTGCTGAAGCTCTTCGTTGTCTGTAGAGAGCGCTTTCAACTGATCATCATAGCGTTTGGCAGACCCATGCTTCAAGCGATCAGAGATATCATCAGGGATGAGGAAGGAAGAACGCGAAGGACCTAAGTACCTGTAAAACTCCTTCAGGAAGATATTGATACCAGCCAAGTCGAAGTCGCCGAAATGCAGATAATGATTGGGTATGGTGCAAAGCCACTTTCGGAGATCTGACGACTGTGGATAGCGCGATACGAAGAGCGCCTTCAACGATAGTTCATGCTTCAGCAGATAATCTTCAAAGAATGACCGCTGCCGGCGGATCTTCCTGAAGTTCTCCATGTTCTCAATGCCTATCACTGTAACGTCATCGGGGACGGAGAAGCGCTCCCAGTCAGTAATAAACGTGAAACTGCCTTCTTGTGGATTGACGATAAATGGCTTTCCGTCAAGCCGGCAATCTATCGGCTCGTAGCTGTTGACCGGGAATCCGGGGCAAGAGCGCACCATGACGAGTTTGGAGTTGCCCGTATCGGATGCCATGGAGGCACGACTGTCAGATCCATTGACATCCAGGATGCGGTACCGCTCGTCCTTATCGATGAGATATCGCTTCAAAGCCTCCACATCGCGTGCGTGGTATGCCTTCCGGGAGCCATGGCGGATTACTTGTAACAGTCCTTCCGCCAATAGCTCCTTCGACAATCGGCTATTAAGTTTCGAACCGGCAACATCTTCACCCGCCAGCAAAGCCTGTAATGATGCACTTATTACCATATCGTCTCGTTAGTCTATTCGTTTCAACAACAGTTCCACCTTTGTCTTAACACCTTGCTTGGTCAGCAGATAGGTGTAACGGTAATCGTATGGATTGTAGGATGTCGGAGAACTGTTGATCAGATAGATATTACGTGAATTGGCAAACTGCAGGATACCCTTGATATTATTTGGATGCAGTCGGCCGATCTCGTCCATCATACAATGAACGATGAAATCGCCGCTCTTGCGCGCCGCCTTTTTCTTGAACACATTGATGAGCATGATGTTTACCATTGCCTTCACGAGGATATCGGTGCCGTCAGACCCGACATTATTGATACGTTCCACCCAGCCCGTGTCATTGTCATTTTCCTTCACTCTGAATTGCAGACGGAATGTATCGCTTAGCGACACTGTCGTCCGGCCCGCCTCGTCCTGTAACTGATGTGACAGGCTCTTCAGGTATTCAACGACCTTCAGATTGACATCGTCGCGATGGTCGCTTGAGAAGAGGTTGAGCTCACCGATATCTTGAGCATTCTCCACTGTAAAGTTGTGAATCGACACAAGCAGTTGCATGAGTCTGTCAGAAGACTCGTCAGCCCTTAGGGCAATACCCTTGATGACGCCCACGAAATTCTTCTCGAAAAAGTCGTGGTTGATATCATTAATGACCTTATCCACATCAGACCGTCGGTTCATCAGCGCTCCTATCTCAGAGGAGATACGCCCAAGAATATCTTTATAATGCTCGCTTGTACGCTTGCGGAAGACCTCTATCTTATTGTTGTCCATGAAGTCCTGCAAGTCTGCTGCAATCTGCAGATAATCACTGTCGGTGACCGGCATGGTATTGAAGTGGAAAGCATTCTGCGGCTTGAAATAACGGTTGAAGTCAACGACTTTGGCTTTCAACGTCTCTACGGCCTCCCGTTTCTGATTGACATTGCCTCTGAGCTGACTCAGGAGTTCCTGACAGTCAAGTTTAGACTTCACACAAGCATTGTCGGAGATGAAAGAATCGGGCACAAGATGCTCATTCTCCACTACCTGATGGTATTGCTTCAGTCCGTCCCGCTTGTGCTCGAGGTCTTTCAACACATTTTTGAGATGGCTACCCAAATCCTGAAGTTTCTTCTCTATACGGGCACGTTTGTCTTCATAACGCTGACGAAGCATGTCAAGCCGCTGCTGGATATCCTTGATATTCTTTCTTATCTCGGGCTCGCGCTTGAAAAGGTTCTCCTCGGCATCATGATATCTCAGTACGGTCGGTCTGTTAGCCTCTATCAGCTTCAGCTGCCCGTCAAGATTCTGGATTTCGCTACTGAGCTTTTCAAGCATCTTTACGTCCACACCCTTGCCGGCAAGTTCTGCGTTCTTCTGCTGTTGGAGTTGGGCTATCTGATCATCGAAATCCTTGTTACGAACTGCAGCCTCAGCCTTCTGTGACTCCCGGAAGACTCGCAATTCCTCGTCTAACGCCTGAATAGCCTTTTTGAATTCCGAATCGAGATCCTTCAGCTCTTTCTTGTTTTTCTCGTTTCTCTTTGCTCGTGCTTTCTGTTCCGTTTGGACAGCAAGAACAGCTGAATCATAATTACGCTCACGCACCTCCTTCTCATGCGCAATGAGTTCAGCCTCTTCCATCTCCAACTTATGCTGATCGTTCTGCAGATTCTGCCGCTTCAGCGGTATCTGTTCTTTCTCGACGCGCAACTGCGTAGCATGCTCACGAAGAGGATTGATCTTTGCCGTGTATTTCCTATTGAGTTTATCGATATTCTCTTGTAGTTTTGCAGACAATTGACCGAGTTGATGGTTAAGCGATTGAATCTCATCCTCCAACTTTTTCTTCTCCGATCTGTACTCATCCGGCGAGCGATGTACAAAGCTGACATTGTCAAGATTGAGCTTCACGCCAAACAAGGAGTCAGAGGCGGCCTCCAACCTTGGCTCGAGACCCTGCGCATAGAGAATATGGTCTTCGTCAACAACCTTACCGATGTTGTCTTCCCATCCTTCCGCGTTCTTGCACAGCCACTGATAGAGAGAGCCGTCTAAGTGGGAGAGTTTCTCATCAATCTCAGCAACAGCACTGCGACATTTCGCCCGTTCTGCCTCCAAATGCTCCTGCTCGCGAGCAGACGTCTGCTTCACCTCAGCTTCCTTCATCTCATATTCTTGGCGGAGCAGAGCAATATTGCTCTTCACCGTAGCCTGATTGGCAATATTTTCCTTTTCTTCAGTATCTATCTGCAGCAACTGATCCTTCACGATCTTTAGCTCTTCCGCTTTCGGGTGCCAATGCTGGAGATCCTTCCGAGCGCTCTCACAGTTGTTCTCAACTTTCTGCAATCGCAGCAATCGCTCGTCAGATTCACGCATCCAACTACTGTAAGCCTCCATCGTAAGGTTTCTGTTTTTCGTACGCTCCTCGTCGAGGCGTGTACGCTCCTTTTGCTGAGAAGTTTGCTTATTAAAGAAAGCGTCCTTCTGAGCATTTTCAAAAGCCTGGCGTGAATTATTCAGTTTACCTTCGGCGATCTTGTATTTCTCCTCTATCGAAGAATATGCCTTCAGCAGATTGTCACGCAACATCTGCTTTTCAGCCATATCCTGTTTAATAGACGGTTCACGGGCGGCGAGGGCAAGTTTTTCATCTATATCCTGGGCTTCAAAGTCTTTTCTCGCCTGAGCAATCTCTTTGAGTTTGCTCTTCTTGGCACCGAGGTCTTGGTTGAGAGAGTTGTTGTCTTTCCCGTAATCAGAAGCAAGTTCCTTCTCTTTCTCCTGCTCTTTATCGATATCGCTTTTTACAGTAGTAGCCTCAGCTTCCAAGAGCGGTATCTTTCGCTCGTCCTCGGCAACGACATCATTCAGCATGTGCCACAGCTCAAGCGACTTCCGACCAAGAGCGATGATCACGCGCCCCTGTTCGGCTATCTTTGTTGCCAGATCGCGCACCGGGTAACTACCATCGCTTTTTTGCCGGAACCAGCAATCAATCTCATCGTATTCACGTTCAAAATTGGTTACCAGGCGCCTGTAGGGCTGCAATTCGATGGGCAGGTCCTCGTCAGTCATCGACTGTATGATGGTGTTCTTCACAAAGTCAGCATCAAGCTTGGTATTCAGGAAGACATTCTGAATACTTCTTGGAATATTCTGATAGTGAGAACTATGCACAAGTGCATAGCGTGTATACTTATGGTCATTGGTATTGCCGAAGACAATATCTTTGAACAATACCCCGGAGTCGATGCGCGCAGACACGACGATATTGTGATCGATGCGGTCACGAATCTTTATCCAATCGCTGAGCACATGACCGTCATCTTCTACAAGCCACTCTTTCTTATAAGGTGCATCGATAAAGCGCCACGTGGCATGTCCCTGATAGCGGCTTAGCAATATGGTATAGGCCCCATTGTCACGCATCACCTCATAGAGGATATAAGAATTGGACTGGCGGAAATAGAACTCGTCAAAGGGTTTCTGTCCTTGCTTGATGCCAAGATGATGCTTGTCGGCATTATAAAAGAACAACAAGGCACGCAATATGGTGCTCTTACCCACACCCTGGGTGCCGGTAAAGTGTACGTTGCCATTGACAGCAATCTCCGCATAGGAGATATTCGCACTGTTGATAAATATGATTTTATTCAGGTAGTTCATCTTCGTTGGCTATTTGTATCATGTCCACCAATTCTTCAGCATAGCGGAATGCCGAAGTCACTTTATAGGTCTCATCCTGCTCGTTGACACATTCCGCAAAGCCCATATTTTGCATTTCCTGTATCAACTTGTTTACAATCTCAAGATAGGAGCCGGCACCATATTTTCGGAAGAGATGGCCTGCCTTCTCTTTAAGTTCAACGTCGATGCTGACCTGTTCTATCATGTTACTCTTACGGAACTGGAAACCGGCAGTGAACGACTGGTTGTAGCATTTGAGGAAGTCAAGATAGTCAAGCCACTTGGCAAAGCTGTCCAACTTTTGTTCTATGGCTTGTTTCCCTTCGCCGATTCTTGAAAAATAAAAATAGCCGTTGCCGGATTCAAGTCGGATACCAATCTCCTTGAAATAGTCGGCATAGTCATCCGTATTCTCTTCCAGGTCCTCATAGAGATGACGGACGACAGGATCGATGCTGTCGTCAGAGAGAAATTCCCCACGGCTCAGCCGTTCATAGATTCTTTGTGTATTATTTCGCATAAACAATAGGGTATTCAATGTTTTGATAGGTAGCCATCTCTCCCGTCATCCGACAGTCGTCAGGATGCAGAATAACGAGCTGGCAGAACAAAGCGGCATGGTCTTCTATACTTCTTTCCGATTTATAATCGTACCGCAGGATAAAGTCGAAGAGATTATAGTTGGAAGCCACGAAAGCATTCCATACCTCCTCGGGATCGACAGCTTTCAGTTGTCTCACATGTGCTTGCAAATCCTCATCTGTCAGAGGCTCAGCCTCTGTCCTCGCCGTTTTCTGAATACCATTGCGCTCTGCTATACGCCGCATGATATTCACGATCTGGTCGTTGCCTCTCAGCATATCGAGCGACAAGCGTATCTTGCTGTATTGCCGCGACTCCATCCATAATGGATTCTTCTCCTGAAGAACCTGTAAGATATTCGTGCTCGTCTTGATCAACAGCTGATCCTGCAAATATTTCAGTTTACGTATCTTCTTATAAAGTTGGTTCTGCTTGTCAATCTGATTGATATAGATGATAATTTGCCGGTCGATCTCCATCAGCGCATGATAGGCTTCCACAAAATCATGCCTTACATCACTGCATGTCATTGCCATATGGGGGTCATTAGCCATGATGAAGAAAGCCTGCTCATTGTCCATCAATTTCTCACATTCTTTTATCATCGAACGAATACTATGACTTTTCTCGTCGAGATTCTTCAACTTGTCTTTCTTAATGGCATAGTTAGGTTCCTGCTTATACGTCTCGTCCATCTTACGCTTCAGGTCTACGACGTTTTTCAGCGTTCTGAATCCGGTCTTTCGGAGAATCTGCCGCACGCTGTTCTGATAGCCCTCCTTTCTTGCCTCATTGGTCTCTTTGAGGTAATAGCCGATATATTCCTTCAGCGTGTTGATGCACTCCTGTACGCTCAGCACACTAATCTCTTCGTTCACATCCAATACCTCTTCGAAGAAGTTCAGATAGTCGCTCTCTATCTCTACGCTATTGCCAGTTTCAACAAGCACACCATAGTCGATGAGTTTTCGCAGACGGGCCTCGTTGCCGCCGGTCAGTTCAATAGCCAAAGCTGTCGGAAACTTCATCAGCTTTCGCTTCTCAAACATCTCAGTCAGCAATTTATTCTCCCGAGAGAGCGTCCTTGTCAGTTCCTCTATGGTCCTAAAATGTGATAGTATATCCATTTGCCATTAACTA
This sequence comes from Prevotella sp. AGR2160, assembly GCF_000424185.1. GTDB lineage: Bacteria > Bacteroidota > Bacteroidia > Bacteroidales > Bacteroidaceae > Prevotella. Next base: position 140 of record NZ_AUJK01000028.1, on the reverse strand, counting down.
TTTGTCAAATCATGGTGAATTCAACTAGCAAGTGCAAATTTAAGAAATATTTTTGACAAAGGCTTCATCAGGCGAGAGAAATTTCAATTTAGCTCTTGGTCTTGTGTTAATTTGCCGTTGTATTTCCTTGATTTTTTGTT
>NZ_AUJK01000027.1 GCF_000424185.1 Prevotella sp. AGR2160 | reverse complement strand
CAAAACAAGCCCACCATTGGAAGATAGGTCGGGAGCGTCGAAATCTACACGGATTTTCTTATTGATAAGGGCCTTTTGAAGAGAAAAATCTTTTTTCTCTTGATGATCCGGAAATAATGTTGTATCTTTGCACATGAGAAGGATATGTAAACTATTGATTTTCAATACTTCAAAGTTACAAAATTTTGCCGACATGGCAAAATATCCTTCTCTTTTTTTATACCCAAATGTCAGAGGTATGAATTATATAGGTTAGAAAACATCAAGAGTCCGAAAGATATCAAGGGACTCAGCATACAACAGTTGCAGGAAGTGGCGAAGGAAATCCGCCAGGGCATTCTCAATCGTGTCAGTAATCATAGCGGTCACGTCGGTCCGAACCTCGGCTTTGTGGAGGCCACGATAGCCTTGCACTATGTATTCAATGCCCCCGAGGATAAGATCGTCTTCGATGTCAGTCACCAGAGTTATCCCCACAAGATGCTTACGGGGCGCGCTGACGGCTTCCTTCACGTAGAGGATATGAATGCCATCTCCGGTTATTCTTCACCACGAGAGAACGCGGAATATGACAATTTCGAGATCGGCCATACCTCTACCTCCATCGCCCTGGCTTCAGGACTGCAGCGAGGCCGTGACATCCTTGGAGGAAAGGAGAATGTCATCGCTGTCATCGGCGACGGTTCCCTCTCCGGCGGCGAGGCCTTTGAGGGCTTCGACACAGCGGCAGAGAACGGCACCAATATCATTATTGTCGTCAACGACAACGAGATGAGTATCGCCGAGAATCACGGCGGACTCTATCGCAATCTCAAACTCCTGCGTGAGACCAAAGGCAAGGCTGAATGCAACTATTTCCGGGCTATGGGCTTCGACTATCATTACGTGGAAGAAGGCAATGACATTGAGACGCTCATCGCTGCCTTCCGTGGAGTGAAAGATGTAGACCATCCTGTCGTCGTACATATCCATACCGAGAAGGGCCGCGGCTATGCGCCCGCCGTTGCCAACAAAGAAGCCTGGCACTGGCATATGCCGTTCAATATCGCTGATGGCAGTCTGCGCCAGGAGGATAACAGCGAGGATATGGACACGATGCTGGGCGACTGGCTCTTCGAGAAGATGCAGAAAGATCCTAAACTCCTGCTGATCACCGCCGGCACGCCGGCTTCATTCGGCTTTACAAAAGAGCGCCGTGAGGCTGCAGGAAAACAATTCGTGGACACCGGCATCGCCGAAGAGGAAGCTGTAGCACTGGCTTCCGGTGCCGCCAAACGTGGGGCACACCCCGTATTCAGCGATTACGCCACCTTTTTCCAGCGTACCTATGACCAGCTGGCGCAAGACCTGGCTGTCAACGGCAATCCGGCAGTCTTCAATATTCTTGGCTCTACCATCTATGGAATGAACGACTTCACGCATATCTGCTTCTTCGATATTCCGATGATCTCCCATATTCCGAACCTCCATTATCTCGCTCCTACCACCTACGAGGAGCTCATCGCTATGGAGGACTGGGCTATCCGTCAGGAGAAATATGCCGTGGCCATCCGAGTGCCCGAAGGGCCCGTATATCACGCTACGGAAGCCGTAGAGACCGACTACAGTGATATCAACCGCTTCAAGGTGGCGCACCGTGGCAAGGATGTCGCCATTATCGCTGCCGGTAACTTCTTCCAGAAAGGAGAGCAAGTCCGCAAACTCCTGGCCGACAAGGGCATCGATGCCACCCTCGTGAATCCTCGCTGGCTCAGCGGCATCGACGAGCCGTTGCTTGAGGAGCTGAAGCAGGACCACAAACTCGTCATCACCCTTGAGGACGGCAGCCTCGATGGTGGCTTCGGTGAGCGTATCAGCCGTTATTACGGTCCGACCGATATGCGGGTTCTCAACTTCGGTGTCCGCAAGTCCTTATACGACCGCTATGACGTGGAGGAACTGTTGAAAGTCAATCATCTGACAAACGAGCAGATCGCTTCCGATGTCATGGCTGTCCTCTCTTCGCTCCGCTGATTCTATTTTTCCATCCGAAAAGCGGAAGGACCCAATGGATTATATTAGGGAGGGAATGATAGTATTCCCTCCCACTCCCTCTTTTTTGCCCCAAAATTCTCTCACCATAAAATCTTATTCTAGAAAAAGTAAAGAGAAAAATGACATCTCTACATGGCAAAATAAGGACGGGATTCCAAGAAACAACAGAGAAAAATTATTCTGCATCGTGTTTAGAAAATTCTCCACGAAAGATACGATCGTATCTTTCGAAGAAAATCCTCTAAATGTGATGCATAATCTTACAAAAATGGCAAAAAACGAACTGAATTTACATAAATATCCGTATAAACATGCATTGTAAATTTTCAGCAATTATCACCAGCTTTATATATCACTAATAATCAACAAGATACAAACCTCCCTCAAAATTCCCGTATTTCCGTCCATTTGTCCGTTCGGTGAATTCTGTGCGATTCTCAATCCTATACCTACGAGCAAAATAAAGGGAGCGGAAGGGGTGACTGACACAAAATCTCCTACACGAAGAACATGATCAGTATCTGGGCAATGACGACGCGGATGAACATGCCCAGTGGATAAACGGTGGCATAGCTCACGGAGGCTGTGTCACCTTTTAACGTGTCGTTGGCATAGCCCAGGGCCATCGGGTTCGCCATGGAGCCACAGAGGATGCCGCAGATCGTACCGAAGTCATAGTCATGGGTACGCAGGGCGATGAGGCCGATAATGATCACAGGGACGAGCGTGATGAGGAAGCCAATGCCGACCCATGCGAGGCCCTCCGGTCTGACGACGGTGGCGAAGAAATCCTTACCGGCATCAAGGCCCAGACAGGCGAGATAGAGACTCAGCCCGAGCTTGCGGAGCATCAGTGAGGCCGACCGTGTGGTGTAGGAGATGAAGTGTAATTTCGGACCGAGGGCACCCACGAGAATACCCATGATGATCGGACCACCGGCGATGCCGAGGCGGATCGGCGTGTCCATGCCGGGAATAGAGATAGGAATCGTGCCCAAGGCGAGACCGAGGAGCACACCAAGGAAGATCGACCCGATATTCGGTTCGTTGAGCGTCTTCACGGAGTTGCCGAAGAAATGCTCCACATTGTTCACGGCCTCATGGGTGCCGACGACGGTGACGCGGTCACCATACTGCAAGCGCAGGTCATCGGTAGCCAAGAGTTTGATATCTCCACGGATCACACGGCTGACGTTGACGCCGTAGGTCTTGCGCAACTGCAGATGCCCGAGGAGCTTGCCGTTGAGGGCCGTACGCGTGACGACGAGCACACGACTCTCCACATTGGAGTCGATGGCGTTCCAGTCTACTTTCTCGCCGTTCCAGTCCTTGTTGATGCGCTTACCGAAGAGCATCTCCAGCGTCGGCTCCTCCTCCTTATTCGTCACCACGAAGAGTTTGTCGCCCTCATGCAGTACAGTATGGGCCATCGGCATGATCACCTCTCCATTGCGCCACAGACGGGAGATAATAAATTTCAGATGCGTCATCTCACCGACTTCCATAATCTCCTTGCCCTCAATGGCCGGGTTGACGATTACCATCTCAGCGATGTAGGTATGATCCTCCGTCAGCGGCTTGACCTCCAGGTCCTGCGGCTTGACGAAAAACTTACGGATAAAGACCATGGCAATGATCACGCCGACGACACCGAGAGGATAGGTGACAGCCGTCGCCAACGCCACGCTGCCACTGGGCAGGTGCATGTGGGCAAGGGCTTGCGTGGCGGCACCGAGAGCCGGCGTGTTCGTCGTGGCGCCGCAGAGCAGACCGACCATATTCGGCAGACTGACGCCCGTCAGGGGCACAAGGATCAGCGCGAAGACGGTGCCGAGGATGATGACGGCGAGACTCCACAGGTTCAGTGCCATTCCCTCATGGCGCAGGGAGCCAAAGAAGTTCGGCCCCACGTGAAGGCCGAGGGTATAGACGAAGAGCGAGAGACCGAACGTCTCAATATAGTCGAGAACGACGGGATCAATGGACAGTTTCAGATGACCGGCGAGGATGCCGACGAAGAATACGAAGGCGATGCCGAGAGAGATGCCCATGACCTTGATCTTGCCCAGGGCCAGTCCCACGGCAATGATCAGCGACACGACCACGACGGCCTCTATCGACGAATGTGATAAAAATAAAGAATTGATCCAATCCATAATCGCTCTGTTTCTATTCTCTTTGTTTCTGTTTCCTTTTAAAAATCCTATTGCAGGGGCCGTCCCTTGTGGCGGCCCGTCGGCGGTAACGCCGAATTAAACAGGGAATCGTATGCCACAAGAAATGCCGTTCCGGCATCGGGCCGCCACATTTCTGTCCCCCGGGCACGGGGGAATCGAAGGGGGTGGACGGCCCCTGCAATGGCATCGATTTATCTAAGCTCCGCCAGGTTCTGTTCCAACGGAATACCACGGTTCTTATCCTCCTGGTCCTTGTTCTTGTCGATGAGCCGCCACACGCCGTCCATGGCAGCCTGCGTGCTCTCCTGCAGCTTGTCACCATTGAGGATATGGCCGATGAGGATAGCCGAGAAGATGTCGCCCGTGCCGGGGAAATGCACGGGGATCTCATTGTACGGCAGACAGAAGTCCTCATCGGTCTCATGGTTGTAGCCGAAGACCGACGGCTGACCGTCAACGGGGATACTCGTGATGAGCACGCTCTTCGACCCGATCTTCCGGATATGATCGGCAAGGCTGCGGGCCTCATCGCGCGTGACGCCCTCAGCATGATAGCTGCGGCCCGTCAACAGACAGGCCTCGGTATAGTTGGGATAACAGATGTCTGCCACGGAGATCATCTCCCGCATATTCCGAATGATATCTTTTTCAACACCATTATACAACTGCCCCTCATCGCCCATCACGGGATCAACGAAGATCATCGCGCCCTGCGCTGACATGTCCTGACAGAAATGGCTCACGAGATCGGCCTGCCGCTGCGAGACGACATAGCCCGTAGCGATGGCATCAAAACGAAAGCCCATCTTCTTCCATACGGGGAAGACACCGCGGATATAATCAGTGGTATCGAGGAGATGAAAGTCTCCGTATTCGAAGGGGTTGGAGATCAGCATCGTCGGCAAAGAACACGTAGGGATACCAAAATAAGACAGAATCGGCAGCATCGCTGTCGTCGCCACCTTCCCGTAACCGACCAGATCACTGATCAAAAGCAGTTGTTTTTTATTCATCGAATATTCAATTTCGCTGCAAAGTTACTATTTTTTATCCAACGATAGAAAAGAAAAAGAAAAAATTCCTTGGAAATCAAGAATTATCTCCTTATCTTTGCGCTACAATGGCTACACAACAACTATCTCCCATACAAGAGTTGCAAAGGCAACGGATGCTCCTGCAGCTCGAATATCTCGAAGAGAAGGAAGCCTTCCGAAAACAGACGGAGACCATCGGACTGCAACGGAAGGTGAAACGCGGCGATGCCTGGTTTCCCGTCTCCGTGGGCAGAAGCTATTACAACGCGCTCAACCAGATGACGCTGGAAGTGCTGCGGACGGCTGACCAGGACATCGAGCATAACTTCGAGTTCGGACGGCCCGTGGCCTTCTTCACCGTCACGAAAGAAAACAAGCTGAAATATTTCAACTTCACGGCGACCGTCAACTTCGTCGACGGCGACCGCATGGCTCTCATCATCCCTGACAACGGAAAGGTCATCGATATCCAGAGCTGTGAGACGCCCGTCGGCATACAGCTCTTCTTCGATGAGACAAGCTATAAGATGATGTTCGACGCCCTCGACCGTGTCACCAAGGCGAAGAACAACCGACTGGCCTACCTCCGTGACCTCTTCTACAGTCACCAGAAGGCGCAGAAGTTCTCCTTCGACCCCATCCGTTTCCCTTGGCTCAATCCCACGCAGGAGAGAGCCGTCAACGAGGTGCTGTGGGCCAAGGATGTCGCCATCGTCCACGGCCCTCCCGGCACGGGAAAGACGACGACACTCGTCGAGGCCATCAACGAGACGCTCATGCGGGAGAGTCAGGTGATGGTCTGCGCGCAGAGCAACATGGCCGTCGACTGGATCTGCGAGAAACTCGTCGACCGCGGCATCAACGTGCTGCGCATCGGCAACCCCACGAAGGTCAACGACAAGATGCTTTCGTTCACCTACGAGCGCCGCTTTGAGAGCCATCCCGAATACCCGCAGCTGTGGGCCATCCGCAAAGCCATCCGACAGCTCCGCGGACAGCGGAAGAACCGCAACGACAGTTATCATCAGAAACTTGAGCGCCTCAAAGACCGCGCCACGGCTCTGGAGATCCGCATCAACAGTGAACTCTTCGGCGAGGCACGCGTCATCGCCTCTACCCTCGTAGGCTCCGCCAACCGCCTTCTGGAAGGACAGCATTTCACGACACTCTTCATCGACGAGGCGGCACAGGCCCTCGAAGCAGCCTGCTGGATCCCTATCCGGCGTGTCAGCCGCGTCATCTTCGCCGGTGACCACTGTCAGCTGCCGCCGACGGTGAAGAGCATCCGTGCCCTCCAGCTCGGCCTCGGCAAGACGCTCATGGAGCGTATCGTGGAGAACAAGCCGGAGTGTGTCACCCTCCTGAAGATCCAGTATCGTATGAACGAGAAGATCATGCGCTTCTCCTCCGATTGGTTCTACCATGGTGAGGTGGAGAGTGCGCCACAGGTTAAATACCGCGGCATCCTCGATTACGATGAGCCCATGGAATGGCGGACGGTCCCCGATTGTACGGACATGACTGATTCTGATCCCCAAAACGGCGAATCTTTCATCGGCGAATCTTTCGGACGTATTAACAAACGGGAGGCCAACTATACGCTGCAAGTCCTCGAAGATTACTTCACGAAAATCGGCAAGCAGCGGATCCTTGACGAACAGATCGATGTCGGTGTCATCTCACCTTATCGGGCACAGGTACAGTACCTCCGCCGGCTCATCCAAAAGCGGGAGTTCTTCAAGCCCTTCCGCCGCCTCATCACCGTCAACACCGTCGACGGCTTCCAAGGCCAGGAGCGCGACGTCATCATCCTCTCGATGGTACGCAGCAACAGTAAGGGCGAGATCGGCTTCCTCCGTGATCTCCGACGCATAAATGTCGCCATCACGCGCGCCCGCATGAAACTCATCATCATCGGTGATCCCGCCACCCTCACCCGCCATCCCTTCTACAAGCGACTGTGGGAGTACTGCCACCCGGAGGAAAAGTAAAAAAGTAAAGAAGTAAAATATGAAAGAAACTGTTCTTATCAATCTGCTGAACAACCAGAAGACACTGCGTGTCCCCACGGGGAGCACGCTGAGTGAGATCTATGCGCTCTCGGGACTGAACATGAAATACGGTCCCGTCTCCGGCCGTGTCAACAACAAGGTGGAAGGACTCCACTATCGTGTCTACACCAACAAGGACGTGGAATTTCTCGACATGACATCGCCGTCGGCATCACGCAACTACACGCGTACGCTCTTCTTCGTCCTCTCCAAGGCCGTCCACGACCTCTATCCACATTCCGATGTCGTCATCGATATCCCCGTCTCCCACGGCTATTTCGTCAACGCCCATATCGGTCACCCCATCACACCGAAAGACGCCGAAGAGATCAAGGCTCAGATGCAGAAGATCATTGACGCCCATATCCCTATCGCACGCCATGTCGTCCATACCTCCGATGCCGCGAAGATGTTCCGTGAGAAAGGCGACGAGGCCAAGGCCAAGCTCCTCGAGAGCGACGGCGACCTCTACACCACCTATTATCAGATCGGCGATTATGTGGACTATTATTATGGCTCCCTGCTGACAAACACAAAGGGACTGTATCTCTTCGACCTCATCCCTTATTACGACGGACTGCTGCTGCGCATCCCCGATCTGAAAGATCCCGGTAAGCTCCCGCAGCTCACCCGACAGAAAAAGATGTTTGAGATCTTCAAGGAGCACCACGACTGGCAGAAGATTATCGGTATCCGCACCGTCGGCGACTTCAACGAGGCCGTTGCCAACGGGGACACGTCCACGCTCATCAATGTCTCAGAGGCTCTTCAGGAGAAAAAGCTCGCCGCCATCGCCGACACCATCGCCGCCAACCGTGACATCAAGCTCGTCCTTCTCGCCGGACCATCCTCGTCCGGTAAGACAACAACCTGCAAACGACTGTCGATCCAGTTGGTTACGAATGGTATCAAACCGCTGCAGATCTCTCTCGACGACTATTTCGTCGACCGTGACCGCACGCCGAAGGATGCCAATGGAGAATATGACTACGAGAGTATTTATGCTCTCGACCTCGAACTCATCAACAAGCAGTTCAACGCCCTCTTCCGCGGTGAGGAGATCGAACTGCCGAAATACAACTTCCAGACGGGAAAGAGCGGGAAGAGCGGAAAAAAACTCAAAATGGAACCCAACAACGTACTCGTCGTAGAGGGTATCCACGCCCTCAACCCCGAGTTGACGGCACAGATCCCCGAGGCCCAGAAGTTCCGCGTCTATGTCTCCGCGCTGACGACGATTCTCCTCGACGACCACAACTACATCCCCACGACCGACAACCGGCTGCTGCGGCGCATCATCCGCGACTATAAATACCGTGGCGTCAACGCCCAGGAGACGATCCACCGCTGGCCGAGCGTGCGAAAGGGTGAGGATAAATGGATTTTCCCCTATCAGGAGAATGCCAACGTGATGTTCAACAGTGCCCTGCTCTTCGAACTCGCCGTTATCAAGACACAGGCTGAGCCGCTGCTGCAACAGGTGCCGGAGAACTGCGAGGAATACAGTGAGGCTTATCGGTTGCTGAAATTCCTGAAATATTTCAAGCCCGTGAGCTACCGCGATATTCCGCCGACGAGTCTCCTCCGTGAGTTCCTCGGTGGCAGCTCGTTTAAATATTAAAGCCTCACCCCCAACCCCTCTCCAAAGGAGAGGGGAGTGATATGCCTCTTCCCTATCGTAGGGACTTGATTTATCATGATCCAAACCGGGAATTGCAGGGGCCGTCCCTTGTGGCGGCCCGCCGTCGGAACGACGGATGTTTCCATGGATGCTACCACGTTTTTCCCTGCATTCTCTTGGAATTCCAAAAAATATTTGTATCTTTGCAATCCATAAGCAGGGGCTTCGTAGTTCAATGGATAGAACGGAGGTTTCCTAAACCTTTGATCTGGGTTCGATTCCCAGCGAAGTCACTCCCTCATACCCTATTCTATTGTGATCTATAGAAATCTATAGCGATCTATAACGATAAAACTATAACGATTATGCTTGGCGCTATCATAGGAGACATTGTCGGCAGCCGCTTCGAATTCGGAGAGGCCCCGAAGAAAGATTTCACGTTGTTTACTGACGACTGTGGCTATACCGACGACACGATCTGTACCGTCGCCATCGCCGATGCTATCCTCCACGAAAGGAGCTATCAGGAGAGTCTGCGCGACTGGTGCCACCGCTATCCCCGTCCTATGGGTGGCTACGGCGGACGCTTCCAGGACTGGCTGGAGAGCGACGATCCGCATCCTTACGGCAGCTACGGCAACGGATCGGCCATGCGCGTGAGTCCCGTGGGCTGGCTCTTCCAGGACTATCACGACGTCATGAACGAAGCGAAAGCCTCCGCGGCATGCACGCACAATAGTGAGGAAGGCATCACAGGAGCCCAATGCGTCGCCACAGTGATCTATTGGCTCCGCACGTGCAGAATCAACCGCGACGAGGTAGAGAGCGCCGTACAGCGCAATTTTCACTATTCTTTGCCGACGATAGAGGAAGTGATGAAGATCGGCCGCACAGGCCATTTCGATGCTACGTGCTCCGAGACGGTCCCCATGGCCGTGCGCTGTTTCCTGGAGAGCGAGAATTTCGAGGATGCCGTCCGCAAGGCCGTCCTCGCCGACGGTGACACCGACACGAAGGGCGCCATCACCGGCTCCATCGCTGAGGCTTACTTCGATATCCCCGACAACATCACCGAGAAAGCCCTCTCCTATCTCCCCAAGGATATGCTGGAGATCATTGACGAGTTTATCGACACCATCGGAAAAGAATAATCGTATGCGGCCGCCTTGTTGCGGCCACACAAGGCTGATGGAGATATGGTAAAGACTTCATATCTCCCCAACAAAAAAGGCGCCCAAACGGACGCCTTTTTTATGGCTTGAAAATATATTATCTTACGATGGAGGTCATTGGGTTCCGGATGCCCTTCATACCGACGAGGAAGGCCTTGGCACTGCCAAACTTCAGGAACATGTCAAGACGGATAGGCACATGGTTCTGATCGTCGGAGATAAAGAAGTCGACGATATGCCGCCATTTACCATCCTCCCGCTCATAGTAGGACAAGCGCAGACAACGGTATTTCACGCCGTTATCGCCCTTGATGGTCGTCTTTCCCGTAAAACGGAGCTGGGCGGGATCAATATTGTCGCCATCAGCGATGGGGAAACTGACCACATGGCCTTTCTTCCAGTTCAGCGGCTCAAAGGAACGGGCACGGAGGAAGATATTCAGCATGTCGTAGACACAGTCATTCAACGTGCGCTGTTTCCACTCATTTCTATGCTGTGGCGTTAGTTTATGCTGGCGGATATGCTGGCGGCCATTGGGATAGCTGTAGAATACCTCGTCGACATAATAACGACTTCCCTCACGGGCACCCTTACGGAAATAGAGCGGGGCCATCTGCAAAGAGGAATAGCAGAGAAGGGTATCACGGAGAACGAAGAAGTCATCGACACGATGGTTGCCTCTCGTCGTCAGCGAACAGCGGTAGGCCGGTGTGCCACGGTAGTTGCTCTTCACGACATACATCGATGCCGAGCCTGCTTTCACCCATACGAACTTCCAGTTGTAATAGAGGTTGTACGTAAGGAACTCCCCCGGGTTGAAAGCCGTGTTCCGGAAGGTACACTGCGCCTTGACCCCTAAGGAGGAGCACAGGAGCAACAGGGTAACGAATAAAATCTTGAATGTCTTCATAAGCATGATCTTAATGATTAAACATCTTATTTTTGTTTCAGATAGTCCGGCAGAGGAATGCCCAACTTTTTGGCGCGGTCGGCATTCTTATGCTGGATAGTCTTCTGCTTTTCTCCTTTCTGCTTCGTGATGGCGCCGGGTTTCTGACGGGCAAGAGGCAGGGCCGTAGGATTCCAGTTCTCCGTGAGGTCCCATTTGGCCTTGCATTCGAGCTCACGAGGATAATAATAGACGGGCTCGGGCTGACGGTCAGCAGCATAGTCACCGGTATCCCAGCGGCCGTTGTCATTCTCGTCCTCAAACATCCGCAGATAGTATTTCCCCGGTGAGAGGTAATAGAACTCCGCCGTACCGTTCTTCGTCCTGACTTCCTTGACAGGCTTGTCACTGCTGTCAAGGAGCTGCACGACGCACGCCTTGCCTTTCATACCCTCAAGGGTCATGAAGAGTGATGAGTATTCATCGAGATTCTTGACCTTAAAACCTTGCTTGATCTTTGCGTTCAAGCGACCGTAAATATCCGTAAAGGCCGCGGAGTCAATCTCCAGACTGTATTCGATATCCGGACGCCACTCGGCCCGCAGAAGATAATTACGGGCCTGCAGATGGTCGATTCTGAACTTGGCCCGGTACCACAGACTGTCGTGCTTGGCATAGAGATGGATCATCGACGTATCCATACGGGCCAACGGGGCAGGGAAAGAGATGGCTACATTCTCATCGGGATCCATACTGCCCTGTACCTTGATCTCCGGCTTCAGCGCCTCTGCGGGCATGATGGAGTCATAGGGCTCGCCACGGTCCTTGAGTTTCTTCTGCCGCTTCTCCCAATCCTTCACCTGCCGCTCTTTCTCCTTCAACCGTCGGGCATAACTGGTCTTCGCAAGGACCTCCAGCGTATCGGTAGCAGGCACCAGTTTCCCAAGACTGTCCGTCTTCTGATAGGTCATCTGCAACCGCAGCGTATCCTGGTTGACGAGGGCGGTATCACGCAGCCAGTAGGTGATGGTATCCTTGCGGTCGTTAGCCTCAATGATAAAGGCATCCTTACTGTTGAAATTCAAGCCTTTCAGCTCCGGCAATTGGCTGTCGCCATAACTGAAGAAGAGGGTGAAATGATCAGCGTTCTTCCGGTCGGCTTTGAGAAAATAACGGTCGGTGAGCGTCTCCGTGAAGGCTCGTAGACAGATATCATCGGGAAGGAAATGGGTGTAGCCCACAGGCTTGATCGACGCAATATGGAGACTGTCACGCCAGATGGTATCCTGGCGCGTGTCGGCCTTACAAGAAGGTACAACGATATCGTGACTGAACGCCAATTTCTCACCTTTCTGCGACCAGAAGAAGTTGTTGTCCATATCCTGAAGGGCATAGACACGGTAACGGCCCGGCGCAATTCCCTTGATGACAAAATGGCCATTGTCATCCGTACGACTGACACGCAGCATCGGTTGTTTGGCAAAAGCACTGTCAGCGAGATCACTGTACAATCCCACGAGGATTCCTTTCACAGGCTCGAGGTTAGAGGCGTCGAGGACGGTGCCGCTGACCTCGAGGGTGTCGATGACATCTCCCGTAGAGAAACTATAGGTATAACTGCCCAAGGGATTACCCTCGTTATTGTCACTGATGGCGTCGGAGAAGTCAATGGTATAGGTCGTATTCGCCTTCAGCGAGTCCTTCAGACTCACCTTGATCTCCTTTCCCGTGGCCTTGATCTCCGGCTGTTCGAGCTGCGGCGGGGAGACAATGACCTTCGACGTGGCATCATCGATCTTGATGAACTCGTCGAAATTGATCGTCACCTTCTTACTCTTGACATGCAGCGCCTTATCAGCTGGCGTGGCCCCGACGACATGCGGCGGTGTCTCGTCATACCATCCTCCATCGGGATTGCCCATCCTGGCGCAGGAAGATAAAAGTAAAAAAGCAAAGAAGATAAGGCCTAACCAAGCCTTCCCAAAGGGAAAGATGTCCTTATGCTTCTTTCTGTTGTAACTGTAACAGCTCATCGATATTCTTTCTACTATTACTGAGTCTGGGCACCTTATGCTGGCCACCGAGCTTACCCTTCGCCTTCAGCCAGTCGTTGAAGAGATTCTCGCGGGCCTCGATGACCTCGAGATGCTGCAACGTGACATCATGCGACCGCTTGGCCTCATAGTCACTGTTGATCTCCTGCAAACGACGGTCGAGACAATCGCTGAAATGCTGCAGACTGTCCGGCTCCTTGGCGAACTCGATGAGCCACTGGTGCCGGCATTTGGCATGCTCGTCCATATACACCGGTGCCGCCGTGTATTCGCGCACCTGAGCGCCCGTCTGCTCACAGGCATAGGCGAGACCTTTTTCGGCATTGTCCATGATGAGTTCCTCACCGAAAGCATTGATGAAGTATTTCGTACGACCGGTGATGACGAACTTATACGGATTGGTGCTCGTGAACATCACCGTGTCACCGATCATATAGCGCCACAAGCCGCAACTCGTCGTGATGACCATGGCATAGTTGACATTCGTCTTCACGCCCTCCAACGGCACCACCGTAGGGTTGTCCGTGCCAAACTCATCCATGGGAATAAACTCGTAGAATACGCCATAGTCAAGCATGAGCAACATAGAATGATCTGTAGGATCATCCTGAAGGCCGAAGAAACCCTCGGAGGCGTTATATGTCTCCATATAGTTCATCCCCGGCTTCGTGATGAGCTGCTCATACTGCTGACGGTAAGGCGTGAAAGCAATACCACCGTGGAAAAACACTTCCAGATTCGGCCATACCTCCTCGAGATGCTGCTTGCCACTCAGCTCCAGGACACGTACGAGGACACTGAGCATCCATGACGGCACGCCACTGATATTCGTGACATTCTTATGCATCGTCTCACGGGCGATGCGGTCGCGCTTCACCTCGAAATCGGAGAGCAGCGCCGTGGCCTTCTTCGGCACACGCACGAGATTGGCAATAGGATTGATGTTCTCAATGAGAATGGCACTGAGATCACCTACTAAAGAGCCGGCAACATTATAGTTGGGAGAATGACTGCCACCGAGGATCAAGCTGCGGCCATCGAAGAGACGGCTCTCAGGATGGTTACGGAGATAAAAGGCTACACAATCGGCACCACCTTTATAATGGATGTCATGGAGACCGTCCTGGGAGACGGGGATAAACTTACTCTTATCGTTCGTCGTGCCCGAACTCTTCGCATACCATTTCACAAGACCGGGCCAGAGCACATTCTCTTCACCATGACGCATACGGTCAATATCCCCTTTCAACTCCTCATAGGTGTTAACGGGGATATTGGCAGCAAACTCATTATAGTTATGGGTGACATTCAGACTATGCTTGACGCCATATTCCGTATCGCGTCCCTTGGCAATCAACTGTTGCAACACACGCTCCTGGAGCTCCACACCATGCGAGCGGTGCTGCTCCAACGCTTTTAGACGGGGACGGAATAAGGGGCGTACTAATTTTGTTATACTCATGTGTTCTTTAGCTAACAAATCTTTTCACACAAGGAAAGACAACAAGGAAAAGAGCTGCTTACTCTTGACGGTAAGCATCCTCCTCGGCCTTGGCGATGATCTCTTCCTGAGAGAGAGCCTCCTGACGCTGTTCGGCCTGACGGTACATCGGACTATGACGTACAGACTTCTTCTCACGGGGTTCACCATCTATATTGTACACACGTTCTTCAAAAGCCGTGCGATGCTTGTCTTCCTCATCGATATCCTTCGTAACGATGAAATCATCATGACCGCCGTCGATATCAGGAACATCAACGACAGGCTCCTCCTCCATCTTCGTACGCGCGGTCTTGGCGGCAAAGACGGAATCAATGAACTTCGGCTGCTTGCGCAACTTCTCGAGCGTCAGCTTAGAGGCCTTCTGCTGGCTCTCCTTCTTCGAGAACCCCTCGCCCGTACATCCGTCAACGCCTTCAAGTACAGTCTTGTATTTGAAGACGGGACTGCCGTTCTGGTCTTTACCTTCCGAGATGCTGGCGAACTCTATCTGTACTTTGTTACGTTGACTCCACTCGATGAGCTTGCTCTTGAAGTTCACTTCTTTATAGGCTACCTTGTCAATATTGACCATCTCCTTCAGGATACGGTCCCTCATAAACGTCATACAAGCCTCATAGCCTCTGTCGAGATAGAGCGCTCCGACAAGAGCCTCAAAAGCATTACCGCCAAGGTAGCTGTTATGACTGGCCGCACGGCCGCTGGAGAGGACGAGATCACTGATTCCCATTTCCTTGGCCAGCTTGCCAAGAGAGGCACGGGAGACGAGCTTCGAACGCGTATTCGTCAAGAAACCCTCGCGCTTGCCGGGGAAATGCTGGAAGACAATATCGCCGACGATGGCATCGAGGATGGCATCGCCGAGAAACTCCAACCGCTCATTATTCACCGGGCGCCCCTTCGCGTTACGGTGCATGATACTCTTGTGCATCAGCGCCTGCTGGTAGAGGGTGATATTATGGGGATAGATCCCGATAATCTTGTATAAAGACAAATAAAGCTCCCTATCCTTACGGAAACGGAGCTTTATACGGTCTATGATATTACTCAGCATACTTCTTGAAAATCACACAGGCATTATGACCGCCAAAGCCGAAGGTGTTGCTCAGAGCAGCACGGACCTCGCGTTTCTGTGCCTTGTTGAAAGTGAAGTTCATGTTGTAGTCCAGCTCCGGATCATCATCGCCTTCGGCGTGATTGATCGTCGGCGGGACAATATCATTCTTCACACTCAGCACACAGACCATAGCCTCTACAGCACCGGCGGCACCGAGGAGGTGACCTGTCATGGACTTCGTGGAAGAGATATTCAGCTTGTAAGCCTGATCACCGAAGACATCCTTGATGGCCTTGGCCTCAGAGAGATCACCGACATGCGTCGATGTGCCATGGACATTAATATAGTCGATATCCTCGGGCTTCATGCCTGCATCGTCGAGGGCAGCCTGCATCACGAGCTTGGCACCGAGACCCTCAGGATGGGAAGCGGTGATGTGATAAGCGTCAGCGCTCATACCCTCACCGACCATCTCGGCGTAGATCTTCGCACCACGGGCCTTGGCATGCTCCAGTTCCTCAAGGATGAGACAGCCGGAGCCTTCACCCATCACGAAACCATCACGGCTCGCACTGAACGGACGACTGGCATGCTCAGGATCATCATTACGCGTGGACAGGGCCTTCATGGAGTTGAAACCACCGACACCACAAGCGCAGATAGCAGCCTCGGCACCACCACCGAGAATCATGTCAGCCTTTCCGAGACGGATCAGATTGAAAGCATCTGCCAGCGCATTGCTGGAAGAGGCACAGGCACTCGTCGTTGTGTAGTTGGGGCCATGGAATCCGAAATGGATGGAGATCTGTCCACTGGCGATATCCGCAATCATCTTCGGGATGAAGAACGGAGAGAACATCGGGCCCTTCTCCTCCTTGTTCAACGCATAATATTCTACTTCTTCCTCGAAGGTCTTGATACCACCGATACCCACGCCGTAGATGACGCCGATACGGTTCTTGTCAACCTTCTCAAGATCGATACCACTGTCGTTGACAGCCTGAATGGCAGAGACCATAGCCATCTGACAGTAACGGTCCATCTTGCGCGCCTCCTTACGATCGAGGTAGTCCATCGGCTTGAAGTTCTTCACCTCACAAGCAAAATGGGTCTTGAAACGGGAAGCGTCGAAAAGGGTAATGGGAGCGGCACCACTCTTGCCGGCAACGAGGTTCTCCCAAGTCTCCTCAGGAGTGTTGCCCACGGGCGTCACGGCACCGAGTCCTGTTACGACAACTCTTTTTAATTCCATTCTAATGTTGGTATTAATAAAATCGCAGATAGGTGTCTCAAGGACATAATCTGGCCTTCAGACACCTATCACTATCGGTTGCTATTTACTTAGCGTGCTCCTCAATGTACTTGATAGCGTCACCAACGGTAGCAATCTTCTCAGCCTGATCATCGGGGATAGAGATGGAGAACTCCTTCTCGAACTCCATGATGAGCTCTACGGTGTCGAGAGAATCAGCACCGAGATCATTTGTGAAACTTGCTTCGGGCTTTACCTCTGCCTCGTCAACACCGAGCTTGTCTACGATGATAGACTTTACTTTGTTTTCAATTTCTGACATAACTGTAACTTTTAGAATGTTGTTTAATTATTTTCTTTTTCAAAAATCGCTGCAAAGTAACAACTTTTTTTGCGATTTACCAAAAAAAATCAAGGGAAAAGCATTATTTTTGCACAACAAACCTAATTCTGTGCAGTAAAAATCGGCCCAAGGGGGATTGTCCGTGGCAGGCGGATGCCGCTGCCTAACCAAAGAACTTGATATGATAGCGTGCTAAAACTATTTTTTTTGCTTACCTTTGCGGTCATGGAACAAGAAAAGATAGACTTCTACAAAGGTTTAGCGATATATATCCTCCCCGAGGGCGTGACTAACTACTTTGACGTGGTGGACTTCAACGAGCAGCCAGCCAAAGATCACGGGAAGCTTTACAAGACCGAGCTTCACATATATCTTGATGAGAAGGACAATCGTCCAGAGGGCTTTGATGGCGTCAAGTCAAACGGCTTCGGTGAAGAGAGGATGATATACGACTTCCCTGTTCGCAACC
>NZ_AUJK01000026.1 GCF_000424185.1 Prevotella sp. AGR2160 | reverse complement strand
CTGAGCCAGGATCAAACTCTCCATTGTAAAATGTTATGTAGAAGTAAAAAAGTAAAGAAGTAAAAAATTAAAAACCTAAGCCTTTATCTTTCGCTTCTGCTTTCTTACCCTTGTTTGTCTGTTCTCAGGGTGAATATCCATACTCGAAGTATTGAGTCGTAAAACCTTCATGTGATTGACAGGTTTCCTTCTTGTACTACTTTCTTTCTGTCTTATGTAATCTTTTCAAAGAACTCTTTCTCAGTGCTTTATCCTTAACCACCCCGCTTTTGGCAGTGTGCTTGTTTTCAAAAGCGAGTGCAAAGGTATGAACTTTTTCGGAAACCTCCAAATCTTTTTAAGGGAAAATTTAGAAAAAATGCTAAAAAAACTTCATTTTCCCATTTTTCACCTTTTATTATAAAGGCAAATAGGAAAACTTTTGTACTTTTGTAGCATGAAAAAAGTCGTATTCTTCCTTTTAAGCATATTACTGACAACGGTCTCCCAGGCCCAGTTGCATCGTTACAACACGAATTTCACGCTCTCGCGTACGAATTTCGTGGATACCATTCCCATCAACTACGATGGCGACCAAGTCTTCTTAACGGTAAATATCCACGGCCGTCCGTACCGGTTCATCCTCGATACCGGCTCTTCGCAGGGCATGCTCTATGAAGGGAGCAGTGTACCCATCCTCGCTCAGCTCGGCGGTGTCATCTCCCATGATGCCAATGGCATAGCCGATACAATCACTGCTGTTCAACTGCCGCCGTTCCAGCTAGGCGACCTTACTGTCAGCGGCTATGTCGCTTCCGTGGTGAAGGCACCGCGCCATCGGCCTGATTATGATGGCATCATTGGGTTCGATCTTTTCAACAAAGGCATCGGCGGTGTCATCGACACACGAAAAAAGATCCTCATCCTCTCCGACCGCAAGAAATATTTTGATGACGCAGCTGGTTATCCCGTAAAATACCAGCTCAAATGGTTTGTCCCTTATGTTCTCGTCAGTCCGTTCATTCGCCATGTCGACGAAGCCCTCTTCGATACAGGTGCCCAACAACTCTATCAGATCAACAAGACGAATTTCGACGAGCATGCTTACAAGAGCAAACAGGTCAACGCACAGGTGGAGGGACGTGCCACCGGACAGTTCACGGCAGCCACGAACAGCACCGAGCGACGAGCTGAGGTTGTCTTTCTGAAACTCGATCGACTGAAATGGGGAGATTTCGCCTTCACAGATGTCCATACGATCACGACGCAGGGAGCAAGTCGCATTGGCGCGCAGATATTAAACTACGGATCGATGGTCATCAATCCGAGAAAGAAATTAATGACTTTCCAGCCTTATGACGGGCCTGACAGCGTAAAAGTCGGCAATAAGCAGTTCGGCGTTGCCTTCATTGATGTCGACAACGCTCCACAAGTCGGCCTCGTCTGGAACCAGAGTACAGCCTACCGCAATGGCCTTCGACAAGGAGATGTCATCCTGAAAGTCAACGGAGAAGTCATCACCAGCTATGATCAGTTCACCCATCTCAAGCGCGACGAAAAACAAAAAACCACGCTCATCGTCCGTGACAAGCGTGGTTTCAACAAAGAGGTTATTTTGTAGGACATGATGAATCATGCCCCTATGACCTATTCTAAAGACAGATCCGCATAGGCTTGGTTCATCTCGTCGAGAAGCGTTTCATAATTGAAAGCGTTGATACTGACACGTTTATAGACGGCTTCAAGCCCGATGGTATCAGCGTCGAGCCACGGATCTACCGCTTCATCGCTGAGGAGTGTCGACATGCCGTTGACCATCAGCCGCAGTACCGTCTGCTGGCGCAGCTGCCGGTAAACCGCCTTCGACATCTTGATCCCTTCCGCATAGCCTTGCATGATTGCCCGCACAACGGTACGGATCGCTACGGGAGTATCCAAGACATTCTCCGTTGTAACTTCATGATCTTCCAAAATGACCTTCAGGAATTCCTCCGGCCGTTGGACATGTCCGAGCAACAGACTATTCATCTGCTGACGGTAAGCCTCGACAACCGTATCATAAGCTTCCTTACTGCCACAAGCATAGCGCAGCAACAGTTTCGCCGACGTATGACTGTCGAAATGATGACTGCCGAGATCAGCCATGGCCAGGTCATAACTGTCGAAGCGCAGGGACAGCAGCAAGGGGAAAACCGCACTGACAAAAGCCTGCGCAATCTCCCCATAATGATCAGCAACAAGTTGTTTGATGACTTTCGCCTCGCGCCGCTTACCGATCAGTTCAGGATGGGTACCCTCACAGAGTCCCTCCATAAGACCTTCGAAGAAACCACGCGTCATCGCACGCGCCACTCTCTGCCACGGACAACTGCTCATGCCTTCAGTCTTTTCTCCAACCGCTCACGGATGGCAGCGATGAAGTCAGCGGAGTTCACCTGCTTGGCCTCAACACCCTCCATGAGGTGAACGAGATCCTTCGTAGCAATACCCTCATTGAGCGTATCGAAGCAAGCAGCCTCAAGGGCGTCACCAAAATGCTGCAACTCAGGAATACCATCCATCTCACCACGTTTTCTGAGAGCGCCACTCCAGGCGAAGATTGTCGCCATGGGGTTCGTGGAGGTCTCCTCGCCTTTCAGATAGCGGTAATAATGACGGGTCACCGTGCCATGGGCAGCCTCATACTCGTATTTTCCTTCGGGAGAGACGAGGACGGAAGTCATCATGGCCAGAGAGCCGAAGGCGGTAGAGAGCATATCACTCATCACGTCACCATCATAGTTCTTACAAGCCCAGATAAAGCCACCC
Organism: Prevotella sp. AGR2160; assembly: GCF_000424185.1. Lineage (GTDB taxonomy): Bacteria > Bacteroidota > Bacteroidia > Bacteroidales > Bacteroidaceae > Prevotella. The sequence goes on along the minus strand of NZ_AUJK01000026.1, from coordinate 18,071 downwards.
TTGGAACGCATGACACGGGCAACGGCATCATCAATCAACGTATAGAAATACGTGATACCAAGCTGTTCGAACTGCTCCTTGTATTCTTTGTCGTAGACCTCCTGGAAGATCTGGCGGAAACGGGCATCGTAAGTTTTTGAAATCGTATCCTTGGTAGCAAACCACAGGTCCTGCTTCGTGTCAACCGCAAACTTGAAACAGCTATGGGCGAAAGAGCGGATACTCTTGTCGGTATTGTGCATACCCTGGATAACTCCCGGGCCGTCGAAGTCATGAATCTTCACCTCCTGTGTCTTTCCGCTCTTGCCTTCGAAGACGAGCTTGGCCGTACCGGCCTCCTCTGCGCGGATCTCCACACTCTTATAGACATCACCATAGGCATGACGGGCGATGGTGATCGGTTTCTCCCAGTTCTTCACGATAGGATGAATACTCGGGATCGTGATTGGGGCACGGAAAACGGTGCCGTCCATGATCGAACGGATCGTGCCGTTAGGACTCTTCCACATCTTGTGGAGATGATACTCATCCATACGCTGGGCATTCGGCGTGATGGTGGCACACTTTACGGCAACACCATATTTCACGGCAGCGCGGGCAGAATCGATCGTCACCTGATCGTTGGTCTTGTCACGGTTGGGAAGTCCCAGGTCGTAATATTCACTCTTCAGGTCGACAAAGGGGAGAATCAGCTCATCCTTGATCATCTTCCAGAGAATTCTTGTCATCTCATCGCCATCCATCTCCACGATGGGTGTCGTCATTTGAATTTTCTTCATAATTATTCATTTTATACAAATATCGTTGCAAAATTAGCAAAAATATTTGAAATTTGAAAGAAAAGTTCCATTTATTTGAAGTTCAATGCATGATTATAACACAACACGCCCTTCCTCCCCCAAAAACCGGGAAGGAAGGGCGTATGCAGGGACATGATTCATCATGTTCCGTCCTGATGAGATCAGGACGGCCACAAGAGCCACCCCAACGACAGGATATTTATTTTTTCTCCTCTTCCGGAGCCTTATCGATCAGATCCATGAACTGGTCGAGTTTCGGCGTGATGATGATCTGCGTACGGCGGTTACGCTGCTTGCCGAGTTCCGTATCATTCGTCGTCACGGGATTATACTCGCCACGGCCACCAGCGGTGAGACGCTTCGGGTTCACGCCATAGTGGTCCTGGAGATACTCCACCACGGAAGCGGCACGAAGGGCAGAGAGGTCCCAGTTGTTGCGGATATTCTTCATCAGCGCACTCTTCGTGTTCACGGGGACATTATCGGTGTTACCCTCGATGAGGACGTCATAGTCCTTATAATCCATGATGATCTTAGCGATCTTGCTCAGTGTCTCAGCGGCACGGTCGTTGATCTCATAGCTGCCGCTCTTATAGAGCATATTGTCAGCCAGAGAGATGTAGACGACACCCTTGAGGACCTGCACATCAACCTCCTTGAGCTCGTCCTTGCTCAGCGAGCGTGTGAGGTTATTCGTCAGCACGAGGTTCAGAGAGTCACTCTTGCTCTTCACCTCCACGAGATGACGGATATACTGGTTGCTCTCATTGATCTGATCAACAAGTTTAGAGATGTTGATGTTGTTGGAGTTAGCATTTGTCAGACTCTTGTCGAGGGCACCCTGCAGAGAGGCATAGTCCTTCTTCTGCTGGTCGAGCTGATCCTCCAGAGAGGAGACACGAGCCTGTGCGGCAGCCAACTGTTCCTTCGTATTCTGATAATTCTCCGTCAGCGAGCGGTTCTCGTTCTGACAGTTCTCTAGTTCCTTCTTGCTGGCGCAACTTCCTAAAAGGAGCGTGCCACACATCAGGCCTAAGACTAAAAAGTTTGTTGTTTTCATATGCTTATTTGCTTGTTAGTTAATACGCTTATAGATTCAACTTTGTTGCAAAGTTATGGATAAGTATACCGAAAAACAAATAATTGCCAATACTTTATGGTAATTTAACGATTGTACCGAGACCTCGTACGTTTAGTACCAAAGCTTGGTACACTTCGTACCAAAGCTTGGTACACTTCGTACCGAGGCCTGGTACAATTGTTAAACAGCAGCAAGATCTCCATCATGACGGAACATGCTCAATCATGTCCCTACATGAAGAACACCAGATGTTACAAAAGGAATAAAAAAATTTTGTATCGTCATTCATTTTTTGTAACTTTGCAAACAGAAAAGTAAATCAAACCAAACAAAGGAGAATATGATTCTTTTTTTCCGTACACCTGGAAAGAGTGTGATTGCGACAGAGATCGATCATGAGCCGTCGCAGAGTGAGATCGCAGAGCTGAGCTGGCTCTACGGTGATGCCAAACTGGAGCCGACGAAGGAGCTGAAAGGTTTCTTTGTAGGACCCCGTCGTGAAATGATTACGCCTTGGAGCACGAATGCTGTTGAGATTACTCAGAATATGAGTCTCAGCGGCATTTCTCGTATAGAGGAGTACTTCCCCGTGGACAACGAGGATGCCGATCACGACCCGATGCTGCAACGTATGTACAACGGTCTGGACCAGGACATCTTCACTGTCAATCACAAGCCCGAGCCGATCAAGTATGTCGACGACCTGGAGAAATACAATGAAGAGGAAGGTCTCGCCCTCTCTCCCGAGGAGATGGAATATCTCCACAAGATCGAGAAAGAGAACGGCCGTCCCCTCACCGACTCTGAGATCTTCGGCTTTGCGCAGATCAACTCCGAGCACTGTCGTCATAAGATCTTCGGTGGCACGTTCATCATCGACGGTAAGGAGATGGAGAGCAGCCTCTTCCAGATGATCAAGAAGACGACGAAGGAAAATCCGAATCGTATCCTCTCCGCGTATAAAGATAATGTCGCCTTCTCCCAGGGGCCTGTCATCGAGGAGTTTGCTCCGAAAGACCAGAGCACAGCCGACTTCTTCCGCGTGACGGATATCGAGAGTGTCATCTCCCTGAAAGCAGAGACGCACAACTTCCCGACGACGGTGGAACCTTTCAACGGTGCCGCTACAGGAACGGGTGGTGAGATCCGTGACCGTATGGGTGGTGGCATCGGCTCATGGCCTATCGCCGGAACAGCCTGCTACATGACGGCTTACCCGCGCCTGAAGGATGACGACAACCACAGCCGTGACTGGGAGGAAAAGATCCCTGCGCGTAAATGGCTCTACCAGACTCCGGAACAGATCCTCATCAAGGCCAGCAACGGTGCTTCTGACTTCGGTAACAAGTTCGGTCAGCCGCTGATCACCGGTTCGGTACTGACTTTCGAGTATGAGACCTCCGATAAGGACGAGAATCCCGGTGAGGGTGCCGGCCAGATCTATGGCTACGACAAAGTTATCATGCTCGCCGGTGGCGTCGGCTACGGTAAGAAGCGCGACTGTCTGAAGAAAGAGCCGCAGAAAGGCAACAAGGTGGTCGTCGTCGGCGGTGACAACTACCGCATCGGTCTCGGTGGCGGCTCCGTCAGCTCCGTCGATACAGGTCGTTACAGCAATGGCATTGAGCTCAACGCCGTGCAGCGTGCGAACCCGGAGATGCAGAAGCGTGCCTATAACCTCGTCCGTGCCCTTGTTGAGGAAGACAGCAATCCTGTTGTCTCCATCCATGACCACGGCTCTGCCGGCCATCTGAACTGCCTCTCCGAGCTTGTAGAGGACTGTGGTGGCCGTATTGATATGACTAAACTTCCTATTGGAGACAAGACGCTCTCGGCCAAGGAGATTATCGCCAACGAGAGTCAGGAACGCATGGGCTTACTGATTGATGAAAAATACCTCGACCATGTCAAGGCCATCGCTGACCGAGAGCGTGCCCCGATGTATGTGGTCGGTGAGACGACAGGTGACGCCCACTTCTCCTTCGTTCAGGGAGACGGCGTGAAACCTTTCGATCTCGATGTTGCCCAGATGTTCGGTCATTCTCCGAAGACCATCATGCGCGATGAGACCGTCGTCCGCAAATATGAGGATGTCACTTACACGGATGCAGACATCGACAAGAATCTCGACCGTGTCCTCCAACTCGAGGCCGTTGCCTGCAAAGACTGGTTGACGAACAAGGTAGACCGTTCCGTCACGGGAAAGGTTGCCCGCCAGCAGACACAGGGAGAGATTCAGTTGCCGTTGTCCGACTGTGGTGTCGTCGCCCTCGACTACCGTGGCAAGGCAGGTATCGCTACGGCCATGGGCCATGCGCCGCAGGCTGGTATGGCCGACCCGAAGGCTGGTAGCGTCCTCTCTGTCGCCGAGGCGCTGACGAATGTCATTTGGGCGCCGATGGCCGACCATGAGACACCGCTGAGCAGTATCAGCCTCTCCGCCAACTGGATGTGGCCGTGCCGCAGTCAGAAGGGTGAGGATGCCCGTCTCTATGAAGGTGTGAAGGCGCTGAGCGATTTCTGCTGCGCCCTCCATATCAACGTGCCGACCGGTAAGGACTCGCTGTCACTGAGTCAGCAGTATCCCGACGGCAAGAAGATCATCTCTCCGGGAACCGTCATCGTTTCTGCCGGCGGTGAGGTCGACGACGTGAAGAAGACCGTCAGCCCTGTCCTTGTCAACGATAAGAACAGCAGCATCTATCATATCGATTTCAGTTTCGATGAGCAGAAACTCGGTGGCAGTGCCTTCGCCCAGAGCCTCGGCAAGCTCGGCAGCGATGTGCCGACAGTGAAGAACCCCGACTATTTCGTCGACTGCTTCAATGCTATCCAGCATCTCATCCAGAAAGGCTGGATCATGGCCGGTCACGATATCAGCGCCGGTGGTCTGATCACTGCCCTGCTCGAGATGACCTTTGCTAACAAGAAAGGTGGCCTGCATGTCAACCTCCACGACTTCGAGGGTGACGACATCACAAAGATCCTCTTCGCCGAGAATCCAGGTGTCCTCATTCAGGTCAGTGATGAGCATAAGGAAGAGTTGAAGAAATACCTCGACAATGAGGGTATCGGTTACGCGAAGATCGCCTACCCCACTCCTGATGACCGCAACATCACCGTTGTCAAGGACGATTACAAGCATATCTTCGACATCGACAGTCTCCGTGACACGTGGTATAAGACATCTTACCTCCTCGACCGCGACCAGAGTTTCGGCGGCATGGCGAAGAAGCGTTTCACCAATTATAAGAAGCAGCCGTTGGAGTTCAAGTTCGGTAAGGACTTCACGGGTAAGCTCGCGCAGTATGGCATCAGCGCTGACCGCCGCAAGGCCAGTGGCGTGAAAGCCGCCATCATCCGTGAGAAAGGAACGAACGGTGACCGTGAGATGGCCTATACACTCTACCTCGCCGGCTTCGACGTGAAGGATGTGATGATGACCGACCTCATCAGTGGCCGTGAGACCCTTGAGGATGTCAACATGATTGTGTTCTGCGGTGGCTTCTCCAACTCCGATGTCCTCGGTTCCGCCAAGGGCTGGGCCGGTGCCTTCCTCTACAACCCGAAGGCGAAGGAAGCCCTCGACAAGTTCTATGCCCGTGAGGACACGCTGAGCTTGGGTATCTGCAATGGCTGTCAGCTGATGGTTGAGCTGAACCTCATCAATCCGGAGCACGAACATCGCACGCATCTGTGCCATAACACGTCGAAGAAGTTCGAGAGTGCCTTCCTCGGCCTGTCCATCCCGCAGAACAAGAGTGTCATGCTCGGCAGTCTGAGTGGTGACAAGCTCGGCATCTGGGTGGCTCACGGCGAGGGCCGTTTCTACCTCCCCGAGCCTGAGGATCACTACAATATCGTTGCGAAATACAACTATGCTGAGTATCCCGGCAACCCGAATGGCTCCGACTATAACGTCGCCGGTATCTGTTCCGCCGACGGTCGCCATCTGGCCATGATGCCGCATCCTGAGCGTGCCATCTTCCCGTGGCAGAATGCCAACTATCCATTGGACCGCCGCAATGATGAGGTGACACCGTGGATCGAGGCCTTCGTCAACGCACGGAAATGGATTGAAGAAAAGACCAAATAATAAAGCCTCGCTACAACCCCTCCCCAAAAGGGGAGGGGCTTTTTTGACTAATTATGTATTGGAAACTATTCAGAACTTTCTTCAAGATCGGCCTGGTGACTTTCGGCGGTGGCTATGCCATGATCCCGATGATCAAGGCCTATGTCGTGGAGAAATACCGATGGGTGAGCCAAGAAGAGTTTCTGTCCCTCCTGGCCATCGCACAGAGCTGTCCCGGCGTCTTCGCCGCGAATATCAGCATCTTCGTCGGTTATAAGAAAATGAAAACGAAGGGAGCCATCTGCGCCAGTCTGGGCACTTGCCTCCCTTCGTTCTTGATTATCTTAGCCATAGCCATGTTCTTCCATCAGTTTGAGAACAACCGCGTCGTGGCAGCCATGTTCCGGGGTATCCGTCCCGCCGTCGTCGCCCTCATCGCCACGCCGACCTTTGAGTTGGCTGTACAGGCACATATCAACCGCTATAACTGTTGGATACCGATTGCCGGCGCATTGGCAATCTGGCTCCTCGGCGTCAACCCCATATACATTATTATATTAGCTGGTCTTGGCGGCTGGCTCTACGGCAAACTGAAAGCATTATGATCTACCTCCAACTTTTTATCACTTTCTTCGAGATAGGCCTCTTCGGTTTCGGTGGCGGCTATGCCATGATCTCGCTCATCCAGGGACAGGTCGTGGCACGTTATCACTGGCTGACGATGGGACAGTTTACGGATGTCATTGCTATCTCCCAGATGACGCCGGGACCCGTAGGGATCAACAGTGCTACCTACTGCGGCTACACAGCCGTACATAACGCCGGGTACAATGGATTCATGGCAGTCCTCGGTTCGGCCACAGCGACCTTCGCCGTTGTCCTGCCATCACTGATCCTGATGATCCTCATTTCCAAGCTGTTCATGAAATATATGAACACGCCTACGGTCAAGAGCATCTTCACGGGCCTCCATCCCGCCGTTGTCGGTCTTCTCGCCGCCGCCACCTTATTATTATTATCTCCGGAGAACTTCTCCACACCTTCAGAGAACCCGTGGCAGTTCTGGATCTCCGTGTTTCTCTTCGTCAGCACGTTCCTCGGCACGCTCGTGTGGAAGGTGAACCCCATCCGTATGCTTGGCTTCGCTGCCGTCGCGGGACTTCTTCTGCTGTATCAATGACCCACCGTAGGGGCGGCCCTTGTGGCCGTCCTAACACGGGATATGCGCTTCCTTGCGCTTGCAAAGCGCAAGCACACAACGGCAAGCCATACGTGGCACAATCGCAGTTAGAAGACACAAAAAAGACAGAGTAACAGATGATATGTTTTATCTGTTACTCTGTCCTTTTTATAGACCCAAAAGTTTGGGGGTGAGGCTTTTATTATTTCACGAACTTCTTACCGTTCTGAATAACGATGCCCTTATAATCACTGCCGACACGCTGACCGGCGAGGTTATAGATCGGAGCATCCTTAACCGTGGCAGCGCCGTTAGTGATCGTGGAAATACCTGTAGCAGCCTGATCAATGACATTGCCCTGGACACCCGTGAAGGTATAATAGTTACCATTCTTGAAGACGAGGGTAGTGGTCTGCGTGCTCTTGTCGTTGAAGATAATCCTGTTGACATTCACTGTTGTCGTACCGGTATATTTCCAGAGATAGACACTGTTGCCGGTAGCGTCGTTCGTACCCACCTTGGTCACGTCGTCAGAAGAGCCCGGCCATGCGGTATAAAGGTTTTTCCCGCCGTCTTCCCAAGGCCATGCATAGATGGTAGAAGCCCAGTTGGACGGTTTCTCGAAGTAAGCATAGAAAGTAGCACCGTCTACGACCTTAGCGCAAGAAGGCAGTGTAGAAGTCTCGTCGGTAGAATAGTCGATAGCATTGATATCACTGATGTCGAGACCGTTGGAGACATAGAGCTTATAGTTTTCGCCGGAGGCAACGAGCTGATAGCCGCTCGTAGATGTCGTTGTCGTGCCGAGGCAGAGCAGCATAGTACCGTTGGTACCCTTCACAGCCACGCTGTAGCCGTTGGTCTCACCACTGTTCAGCGTTACCGTAGCCTGATCGTTGGTGATACCGACGAGCTTACGGGCGAGGATGAACTTCTTGATCGCCTTTGTGTAAGCCTGATAATGGGGCAGGAAGACACAAGGCGTGCCCGGCATCGTCAGCAGATAAGCGTTGGCAGCCTCGACGTTGTTCTTCAACATATCATTGGAAGTACGATAGGTATCGTGATTATCGACGAACGTGACGGCATAACGGGCATAGCCGGTACCGATCAAGGCTTTGGAAGTATAGCTGGCCAAATTCTTCCAAGACGTACCACCATTATTAAAGGCGTCATTCACCATATATTTGAAGGGGAAGTCGAAGGCCGCGCTCGTCTTACCCGTGTTGTTGATCCAGGTCTGTACCGTAGAAAGACCGTCCCAGCACTCACCAACGGAATACGTCGGGTTGGAACTCTCATTGTAGATCTTCGTGTACTTGGCAGCATATCCTTTCACCATATCATAACGGAAGCCGGCATAACCGATCTCATTCTTCAGATAGTCGAGATAGACTTCTACGTTCTGCTGTGTCGTACTGTTTGTATGGTCGAGGTCACGATAGCCGTCGAAGTCAGTACCGGTATCATCAGCGCCCGTAATCTTTCCTTTTACAGGAGAATTAGCGTTCGTGTTGGCCTCGTCGGTCTTACAAATCTGCGAATAATTCGTATTATCCCAAGTGAGCTTATACTCCTTCTTCGTAACCTGACCGATGGAATCCTCCTGGGGGAAATCAGCCCATGAAGACAGGCCATTCTTGTGGTTGATGACGACATCGGCGATGATACCTACTTTCTTCTTTTTATAGGTATTGATCATGTTCCGGAGTTCAGCGGAAGTACCGAAGCAAGAGTTCTGGTTCAACCAGAAACACGGGTCATAGCCCATCGTGTTACTCTTGTGCCAATAATAAGAGGAAGTACATCCGGAGTTCGGCACCCAGATGAGATTGAAATACTTCGAAAGCTCGTCGGCCTCGGAAGTCAGTTTCGTCCATTGCGTATCGGAATAACTGTCCCAGTAGAATCCCTGGAGCATGACACCGTTATAGCTGGACGGCCAGCCATCAGCGGCGAAAGAAGTTACCGTAGCCAAAACAGCAACGATAGTCATGAAAATTCTCTTCATATCTTTTTAGGCTTTAATTTATACTTGTTTCATTCTGCCTACAAAGATACGATATTATCACGGGTTGGAAATAATTGATTTATATCAATGATCAATTAATTATGCGCAAACGATTGCATCATTTTGCAATCGTTTGCGCATTTTCCAATGTAGAGATCAATTATTTCCCGGTTTTACGTAAGAACGACAAGAGCTCTGCCGCCATTTTCTGATGCTGCCGTTTGCTCGGATGCCATGAGGCTCCATAGCCAAGGCTGCCGTCCTGGGGCGTGAAGTCAAAGCGCTCGATTCGCTTGTCGCCCTTCTTTCTAAAGTCCTTAGCGATACGGTCCAGCACGGCCTTCTCGGCGTTATTGTCTTTCTCACCAAGCATAGGTCCACTGAGGAGGATAATTCTTGCCTGAGGATAGTAACTGCGAACAGTCTTCAGGAAACTGCGATAAGCCTGTTCGTAACGATGGATATCATAGTTGTTCGTACTCAGGTCGTTCGTACCGAGGTTGATCAGTACGATATCGGGCGTATAACGGGAGAAGTCCCAACGTTCGCTATGATCATTAAACAGCGTATAAGGATACTGCGTCGGCATAGGCTCCGCACTGCCCTCCCGCGGACCATCGTAGTTGCGATAGACGCCGATGCCACTGCGGGAGATCGACGTATGAATGGCATGAAGGCTGTCGGTGACAATATTTGCGTACGTATACCAGTGATTCTCCGTCTCGTCCTCGAAAGGTCCGGAGGCAACGGGGTTCTCCACACCATAGCCACAAGTAATGGAGTTGCCGATAAACTCGAGTTTCAGCGCAGGCAACGGCTCTGGCGTGAGCAATGAACAGCCGGCGTCAAGGATAAAGCCCTTAAACTCCGGATGGCGCTCGTAGCCCTCGATAGCATACTGCAGGCGCACCGTATGCTCACCAGGGGCGAGAGCGGCAGCGACCGTCACGTCAGAGTCTTTCGGCGCATTGAAACCCACCTTGAAAGCCTTACAGCCATCGATAACGGCCATAAAATAACCCGTCATCGGCCGGCACACCATCTTCAACGACGTACCGCTGAAGCGGGCGCGGATCTCCGTTCCGGGGAAGTTAAAACTCGCCACGTCGGCTTTCCTCCAACTCACGCGCCCGACATACTGGATCTGTCGGTCGCTGGCCTTGACAAAGTTCCCATCACAACGCATCTTGCAACAGGTCTGGCTCCACGCCATGGTAACCGCCATGAGCGCGAGCAAAGAGAGAATATATCGTTTCATACACAGCTTCATATTCACAAGAGTCTAATTGAATTGGCCTCTACAGACTCGCCAGCCATTTCTTCCCTTTTGGCGTTTTTAGCCAAATTAAGATAGATATTCCAAGCGCCAATGAAATAACCAATACTAAACCTAATCCTTCCATAATATTTACTTAAGAATTAAACGACCAATCCATGCGAAAACGACAGTGGCAGCAATCCCTATAAGGACATAAGGAATACTTGCTGAAGTATCGCTATTAAAAATAGGGGCAGCACCAGCTAATACAGATGTTGCGAATGTCAATTTTGACATATCCAGGAAAAAACCTGACAACTTATCCCGCCGCAGATTATCCTTCTCCCTTTGTTCCCTTTCTGTAACCATAGGCTTTTACTTTTCTGTTGGCAAAGATAAGCATTATTTCTCAATGTTGCAAATTTATCCATCAACAAAAAGGCGGTGGACACCACAGAGCATGTCCACCGCCCGAAAACAGAGCGTGTTTTTATTGTGCTTGATGAAGCTCGATATTACTGCTTGGTAATGACGACCTTGCTGCTGGCCTCATTGGTCAGATAGAACTGCACCTTGTAAGTAGCCGTCTCAGAGACTTCGAGGTTGATGCCGTCCTTATGCGTCATGTGGTCGAAATCTGTCTTGCTGGCCTTGCCACCCCAAGACATATCCCATGCATGGTTCATGCGGAACTTAAAGCCCTTGTCGGCCGTGATGGTTCCGGTCCACTCCCAGCAGCCATCCGTCTCGTTGTAGGTCATATCCATATCGTGCGTGAAATCTGTATCACCGGAGGGCCATCCACCGACACCGTCACCGGTAATGCTCAGGACGTTGACCTTAGTCAGCGTGTATGTACCTGCGTTCAGATCGAGGTTGATCTGGTAGAAGCCAGCACCCGGATCCGGGCAGTTGACGCCATTGCCATTATCAGCAACCTGACCGCTGAGCGGATTGCTCTTGTCACCGGCATACTCAAGGTCGTTATCATAGTTGTCTGCATTCGGCTTGAACTTGAACTCACCATTGAGATAAGCGAAGCCTTCATACTTACCATCCCTGTCGGGACCGTAGAGTGCATGCTCCTTGGAGGCATCCCATCCTACCTCATTACCGATCTCATAGAAGTACTCGCCGAAGCTCGGCGTAACGAGATTCACCTTACTCGTGAAGTCGGAAGTCAAAACATAACCCGTACCGGAAGCCAAACGGACAGAGTCAGTCAGCGTGACAGGGATTTCATGGACAGCGTCCGACTTGCCATAGAGACTCTCAACAGCCTTCTGCAGAGCTGAAGCAGATACCTGGTTGTTGGCATCAGTCTCCAAGCGGGTATTCAGCTTCTTGTCAGCAGAGTAGAGCGTGAGGAACTTCGACTCGTTGGAGACAGCCTGATCCGACTTGATCGTATAAGAGTAGAACTTCAAAGAGTCCTTAGCAGCATTACTATAGTTCGGGTTGTTGAAGTCCACAGCATCACCGGCCTGAGCAGTCAGCGAGATCGTCTCTGCCGTCTCATCACCGTTGGCCTGCGGGTCAGCCCAGTCCTCGTAAGGATTGCTGGAGCAACTGGCCAGGAGGGCAGCAACACCTAAAGCATAAATTATCTTTTTCATTGTCCTTGCTATTTATTATTCTTGATAGATGAAGTTATACTGTCCGGTGAGGTCGTTGAACCATACCTGATAGGTACCAGCCTTAACCTTGATATCCTTGCCACCGACAAGTGCAGTGCCATGGGTGAAGTCGGAAGAACCGAATGTCGTGCCGTCGTTAGCGACGAAGTGGCAGGTACCATTGGCAGCGATCGTGACGGTAGCAACCCAGTCGTGGTTCTTACCACCCTTGACCGTTGTGAAGGCCTTCATGTCAGCCTTGACATCACCCTCGATCTTCATAGACGTGTAGTCCTTGACATTGCTCAGGGTAACCTCTTCGATGGTGACACCGGTAGTCGTCGTATTCTTGTTGGCACCAGCGTTACTCTCAGAAGATACTGTCGTTGAGTTGAAGGTAATCTTATAGAAGCCGTCAGCCGGAACCTTGATATCGGAAGAACCACCATTGTTCAAATCGAATTTAGTGGTAGTACCACCGATCTGCTCATCCCAGTTATCCGTAGCGGAGTGACGGAACTTGAAGCCGGTAGAAGCCTGGAAGTAACCCGTGTAAGAGAAGACACCATCGCCGGTTGTAGAGTCGTACTTCTGTCCGGTAACAGGATACAAAGGAATCATGCCCTGACCGATTGTAGCGCCCCAGCCACCATCACCGATAGCACCACCGATGAGGTACCAGTAGTTAGGCTCCTTCGTACGGAGGCTAATATAATAAGGAGCAACCTTGATCGTCACCGTATTACTATAGATCGTATCGTTGGCATAGATAGAAGCGCAACGTACCGAGACATCCTGAGAAGCCGGAACTTTATCCTTAGCATACTGCATGCAGCGCATCACAGCCTTGGCAACATCAGCAGCAGAGACATCGTTGCTGCAGTTGGGCTGTACACCACCGACGTTATCGTAAGTAGGAACCGTCGTACCCGTCTCATCATCCAAAGACTGGTCATAGGATACCTTGAAATTGTTCGTCGGAGAGAACTGCAACTCATATTCAGCAGCAGCAGGATAACCGTAGGCCGGCTGAGACCAAGAGAAATGGAGGGTATTTGCCGTAGCCAGGTCCACCGTATTATTGGCAAAAGCCGGAGTATTCAGCTTGAAGGTTGTCGGCTCCTCGAGCGTGGGGTTGTTGTCCCTGTCATCAGAACAGGAAGCGAGGACAGCCAGAGAGCAGAGCAACAAAGCTGAGGTTTTAATAATATTCTTCATTGTTTTTTTCTTGATAAAAATTGTTGTTTCGAAGAGGTGGCCGGGCCACCTCTTCTTTTTCTATCTTACGCAAGGATTAAGCGCCGTAGCCAGGATTCTGGATCAGGGCACCCTTGACCTTCTCTGCCGGGATAGCGAAGAAGTTGCGGTAAGCATCGAAGTTACGACCGTTCTTCACACCACCCTTGTAGCTCCAGTTGTAGTTGACATTACCACCGAAGCGGTCGAAGCGGATCAGTGTAGGACGACGGAGACCTTCGAAGTAGAACTCACGGCTCCACTCATCACAGATATCATCGAGGCTGTAAGCAGCCTTGGTCTCAGCGTGAGCACGGGCGCGAAGGGCGTTGATCTTGGCAGCGCCGTCGGCAGTTGTCGTACCACCATTCTCGCGGGCATCGCACTCAGCATATGTCAGATAAGCCTCAGCGACACGGAAGAGGAAGAAGTCACCATCGGTGAAGTCAGAGTCATGACCCTTAGAGCCATCAGTCTTCACGTTCGTCCACTTAGCGGTAGCGAAACCATCGGTGAACTTACCCTTGTAACCAAGACCATTGTCGAGCGTACGACCGACTCCGTCGAAGATAGCACGGTCATCACCAGCCTTGACAGGCATTGTCTTGCTGTCTACGTGGGGAGCATCACCATCGGGGAAGAATTTCAGGATAAGATCCTTGCGGCAACGGTTACCGGACCAGGTCTGTGACGTATTCTTTTCACCCATCGTAGCATCCCAGGTAGAAGCGATGAGGAACAGTGCTCCAGCCCAAGAAGTCGTGGTCAGACCATCCTGGCCAATACGGAAGATACCTTCCTGAGCAGCGCTCGTCTCACCATTATCGCCCATGAACAGCATCTGATAAGCAGAATAGCCGTTAGAGCCCGTGGTGTTCAGCTTATAAGGAGAGTCGATGACCTTCTTGGCATACTCCTTAGCCTTGTCCCACTGTGCTGTGCCGGTGTAGACCTTAGCGTTCAGATACAGACGGGAGAGGAGGATCCAGTCGGCAGCCTTATCAGGAGTCAGATAACCCTTATCGGTAGAGTGCTTGACAGCAGCATCGGGGAGAGCGGACTCAACAGCGAGCAGCTCCTTCTCAATCCAAGCGTAAGCCTCCTTGTGGGTCATGTAAACCGGCTTGTCGGAGATGCTTGTAGAGAACGGGATGTTGCCAAAGGCATCCATGAGGAAGTAGTACTCCATGGCGCGGAGATAACGGATCTGTGCCGTCTTCGTAGCGTCGACGTCACCACATGTATTCAGATACTGGTTGCAGTAGGTGATGGCCGTGGTCAGACGAGAGTAGAAACCGTTCATCATTGGGCTGCTGGCATCGTAAGAGTCATAGTCAAACTCCTGGATACCGGCATCTGTCCAGTGGCAGATGGCCTCATCAGTGGTCAACTCATTGGAGTTCCACAACTGACGGATGAAACCAGAGGTACCACCATCGATACCATCGATATCGCAGTTGCCGTCACCCTTGGACATACCACCCATGGCCAGCGTGGCGAAGCACTTGTTGAAAAGGCCATTGGCACTAACCTCCGTGTTGATGTTTGGGTCGATAGGAGTGACGTCCAGATCGCCTGTGCAGGAACTCAGTCCCAAGGTCAGGGCTGCGGCTGCCACGGAGAAGATATATTTAAATCTATTGTTCATGACTTAAGTTCTTAATAATTTTAGAAGTTCAGATTCAGACCTACGATCACAGAGAACGGACGCGGATAGAGGTTGTTGTCGTAACCGTTGAAGACCTCAGGATCCAGACCATCATACTTCGTGATGGTGAAGACGTTGGAAGCCGTAGCATAGACACGACCGTTCAGGCCCTTGTAACCTGCAGACTTGAAGAGGTTGTCGAAACTGTAGCCGAGCGTGATGTTGTCACACTTCAGGAAGCTGGCATTGTGGATCCAACGGTCAGAGAGGATAATCTGCTCAGTGTTGGAAGTCCAGTCCTCAGCAACAGCCTTCGGGGTCTTGTTCATCAGATACTTCGTAGAAGGCCACAGACCATTCTGGCTCATATCGTGGAAGCCCTGGTTGACGGCGTCATAGACGTAGTTGCCGATATTGGCACGGAGCGTGAAGCTGAGATCCCAGTTCTTATACTCCATACGGGAAGAAAGACCCATGGTGATCGGCGGAGTCGGAGACTTGTAGAAGTACTTATCAGCAGATGTGATCTGACCATCACCGTTACGGTCAACAACAGCGCCCTCTACAGGATTGCCGTTCTTGTCGTATACCTGCTGGTATACATAGAAGGAGTTCATCGTATAACCGACGGCCTGATACTCCAGGTGCTTATCGGTACCAATCGTGATGGAAGTGTTGGCAACAGGAGAGTTGTCGGAGCTTACACCAGAGAGATCGGTGATCTTGTTGTTGTTATACGTGAAGTTGTAATCCAATGTCCAGTAGAAGTCCTTGCTCTGGATAGCCTTCCAGTCGAAGGAGAGCTCAACACCGGTATTACGCAGAGAACCGATGTTCTGCCAGCCCTGGTTCTTATAAGAGGTGAAGGTCTCCGTAGGAGCATAGTTCAACAGGTCATCGGTGATACGATAGTACCAGTCGATGCTACCGGTGAGGCGCTGGTTGAGGATACCCCAGTCAAGACCTACATTGTAAGTCGTGGTGGTCTCCCACTTCAGATCCGGCGTGTAGTTCTCAGGACGATAGAGCTTGCCGTCATCACCTGCTGCAGGATAGAGCGTACGGTCATCGGTATTGATGGAATAACGCGGAATCCAGCCATAGTCCATATCATTGAGGTTCTGCTGACCAGTCTGACCCCAGCTCAGACGGAGCTTCAAGTCGGAAAGCCAGTTGATATCACGGAACTTGTTCTCATCCTTGATCTTCCACAAGAAAGCGAAAGAGGGGAATACGGACCAGTGATCCTTGAAACGGGAAGAACCATCATCACGAACGGTAGCGGTAACATAGTAACGGTCCATCAGGCTCCAGTTGGCACGACCGAAGAAAGAGACAAGGTAGTTCTCTGTCTTACCATAGTAAGAACTCTGGTTATACGGCTGACCGGCCAGCGTAGCATTGGTGGAAGGATAAGCTCCCTGCCACTCGTTCATCGTACGTCTCCAGTAGTGCTGCCACTCGTAACCACCCATGATATCGAAGTGGTTCTTGGCCTTGTCATTGAAGTCATGATAATACTGAGCCGTTGTACTCAGCGTGAGATTACGCTTCAGGATATCCTCATATCCATGCATGCCATAATAGGTGACACTGTTGGCAGGATAAGCGGGCGACTCATCGGTATTCTGCTTACCATTGGCGATATCAGCACCGAGGGTTGCGTGCAGACGCAGGTCCTCAAAGCCATGAACCTTATAGTCGAAGTCAGCGCTGCCGATGAACTCACGGCTATTGGCGACATCGTTCTTTTCGTTCAGGATAGCCAGCGGGTTGGCAGTAGCCAACTCATTATAAGTATACGGCCATGTGGAATCACCATATTCTGCTGCCTTCGGCCACTCGAAATAACCACCGAAGTTCTGCTGCATCTGAGAGAGATAAGTTCCGAAGAACGGCTTGCCATTATAGGTGGTCTGCTGATAGAACTTATTCGTATAGGAATACGGATCCTGAGTAGGATCGAAGTTCACGGCTGCGCCTACGGCACCACCATCAGCATAACGGGTATGGGCATACATTCCCTTACCATTGAGGTTGATGTTCAAGTGATTGTCGAGGAGCGACGGACTCAAGTTGAAAGAAGCGGTGACACGCTTGAAGTCAGAGGTCTTCACGACACCCTGCTGGTCGGTATAGCCGACGCTGACACGATAAGGAAGATATGAACCGGCGGAACCGGATACCGTGACATTGTGATCCTGGCTGATAGCCGTACGATAGATCAGGTCCTGCCAGTCGGTATTGGCGGTACCAAGAGCCTGATAAGCCTCGGAGTCCTCTCCAAACTTGTTCTTGATCAGTGCACGCATCTGGTCGCCATCGAGAACATCCACCGTCTTGGTGTTCATACTGATAGTAGCGCTACCATTATAAGATACTTTGACGCCACCCTTGTGACCTTTCTTCGTGGTGATGATGATGACACCGTTAGAACCACGGCTACCATAAATAGCGGTAGCGGAAGCATCCTTCAAGATATTGAAGCTCTCAATATCCTGCGGGTTGATGGTAGAAAGGATGTTGGATACACCTTTGACACCATTGTTGTCAATTGGCACGTTATCAATGACAATCAACGGGTCGTTGCTGGCGTTCAGTGACGAACCACCACGGATACGGATGTTGGCACCGGCACCAGGCGTACCGTCATTACTTGTCACGGAGACACCGGCGACCTTGCCTTCCAACATATCCTGCGGGTTGACAACGACACCCTTGTTCTTGCCATCCGGACGGATAGCGGTGACAGAACCAGTGAGGTCGGCTTTTTTGGCAACACCGTAACCGATGACGACGACATCATTCAAGGTCTTCTCATCGGCCTTCATCACGGTGACGGCATTGCTGCCGGCGGTGACGGTCTGCGTTGCCATACCCAGATAGGAGATGGTCAGCTTTGTTCCCGGAGCCACATCGACGGAATAATTACCGTCCATGTCGGTGATACCTACGGTCTTGCCATTGGCTGTGATCGTGGCACCCATGACAGGCTCGCCGGAAGCATCCTTGACTTGTCCCTTGATGGCACCTGACTGTGCAAAGGAACTTGCTGCCAGAAGCAATCCTCCTGCGAGGGTCAGCATTCGTAGCGGCATCTTAAATTTTACCTGCTTCATCATTTGCTTGATCTTTTAGTTAACGTTAGTATATTTGTTTTCAGTTA
>NZ_AUJK01000025.1 GCF_000424185.1 Prevotella sp. AGR2160 | reverse complement strand
TGGCGGCCCGATGCCCGAAAGGGCATTCATTAATGGCGAAAAATTCCTGTTTTGATTCGGCGTTACCGCCGACGGGCCGCCACAAGGGACGGCCCTTGCACGTGGATCCTATTCTTCGCTCAGATCGCTGACGACCTTCCGGTAGATCGAGTACATTTTCACACGGGAGATATATCCCACCAAACGGCCGTTGACATCGACGACAGGTAACTGGGCGGCAGCGGTCTTGTCAAACTTATGCATCACTTCCCGCATCGGGTCGTTGAGACCGATGATGGCATCGGGCTGGCGCATGAGCTGACTGACATTGAACTTCTGATACAGTTCCGTGCGGAAGATGATATGCCGCAGGTTCGTAATGTCGATGACACCCTCGAAATGGCCGTCGTCATCGATCACCGGGATGAAGTTGTTGTTCGACCGACTGATCTCGTTGACGAGCTTGCCCATCGGCAGGTCCTCACGTACAGGGTGGTAGTCTTTCTCAATCATCTCGTTCATGTTCATCAGCGTCAGTGCCGTCTGGTCGGTATGATGCGTGAGCAGTTTCCCCTCGCGGGCCAGACGGAGGGCATAGATACTGTGGGTCTCGAAGATATTCGTCGTCAGATAAGAGGAGATACACACGATCATCAACGGCATGAACATCTGATAGCCACCCGTCAGCTCGGCGATGAGGAAGATTCCCGTCAGCGGCGCGTGCATGACACCTGTCATCACGCCTGCCATACCGAGGAGGGTGAAGTTGTTCTCAGGGATGTACACGCCAATCTGATGCATGTTCCACAACCGGGAGAAGAAGAATCCCGCAAAACCGCCGATGAACAGACTGGGCGCGAAGGTACCACCGCAGCCGCCGCCACCATTCGTCGCCGATGTGGCGAAAGTCTTCGTGACGACGACGAGACCGATATAGAGTACGAGGAGGTTCGTATGTCCGGCGAAGATGCTGCCGTCCATGAGTGTCGACCAGTCGGTGGCTGTCTTACCACACAGGAGGATGTTCACGGCATTGTAGCCTTCACCATAGAGCGAGGGGAAGAAGAAAATGAGCACGGACAACATCAGTCCGCCGACGAGGAGTTTGGCTATCGGGTGGCGTGTCATCTTCGCGAACATCCCCTCACAGGCCGACATCGACCGCATGAAATAGAGGCTCACGAAACTCGAGGCGATACCGAGGAGGATATATGCCGGGACACGCGCCAGCTGCCACTCGTTCTGTAACTGGAAGTCGAAGAGCATCTTACTCCCCGAGAAGATATAGCTGAAGGCCGTCGCTGTCACCGAGGCGATGAGGATCGGCATGAGGGCATTCATGCTCAGGTCGATCATCAGAATCTCCAGAGTGAAGACGAGACCGGCGATGGGGGCCTTGAAGATGCCGGCGATGGCCGCGGAGGCTCCGGCACCAACGAGGATCATCAATGTCTTGTTGTCGAGGCCGAAGAGACGTCCGAGGTTGCTGCCGATGGCACTGCCCGTGAGGACGATCGGGGCCTCGGCACCGACACTGCCACCGAAGCCGATGGTGATGCCGGAGGCTACGACACTCGTCCAACAGTTATGTCCGCGCAGATGGGCGTGGTTCGTCGACATGGCATACAGCACACGCGTGATACCGTGGGAGATATTATCCTTGACGATATATTTGATGAAGAGGGTCGTCAGCGTGATACCGATGAGCGGGCACACGAGGTAGAACCAGTTGACCTGGAAATTGCCGAAGCCGGCCTGTAGGGCATGCTGGATGAGATGGATGATGCCATGGAGCAGCAGTCCCGCCAACGAGGCGAAGAAGCCGACGACGAAACTCAGGATGAGCAGCATCTGTCGGTCCGTGACGTGCTTCTCCCGCCACTTCACGATCCTGTCGAATGTTTCCTTTATATTCATAGATGTTCTTTTGAAGGACCTGCCGTTTTGTGCTTGCGCTTTGCAAGCGCAGGGTTTGAATGGCCTGCCGTTTTGTGCTTGCGCTTTGCAAGCGCAAGGTAGCGCAGATACCCGGGGAGGAATTAGGGATGAGGCTTATATCCGTTCAGGAAGCTCCCTGCCTCCATCCGCTTCTTTCCCGCCGGCTGTACGACGCGCAGCTCGATCCATGTCCCTTCGCCGCAGGCCATGAGCAACCGCTTATGATGGGCCACGAGGCAGCCGGCCTCGGCTGCCTCCTCAGGGAGATCTTCGGTGGCGACGCGGGAGTCGTAGATCTTCAGCACGGCCTGTTTCCCTTTCTGATCCGTGAACGTCGTCCACGCACCAGGGATGGGACTGAGACCGCGGATGAAGTCATGGACCTGTTGGGCGGACTTCGAAGCATCGATCTCACACGTCTCCTTGAAGATCTTCGGGGCACCATGGAGCGGCCCGTGGATGTTCTTCTCAAGTTCCTCCTGCGGCATGGCGTCGACGTGTCCGCCACCGGCGATGATCCCGTCGATGGTCTCGATGGCGGCATCGGCACCGAGGGCCATGAGTCCGTCATAGACCGTCTCTACATTATCCTCGGGTCCGATAGGGAATTTCTTCTGGAGGATGATCCGGCCCGTATCGATATTCTTGTCGAGGAAGAACGTCGTCACACCCGTCTCCTTCTCTCCGTTGATGATGGCCCAGTTGATCGGGGCGGCACCACGGTACTGTGGCAGCAAGGCGGCATGGACATTGAACGTGCCGAAACGCGGCATGGCCCATACCACCTCGGGCAACATCCTGAAGGCGACGACGACCTGCAGGTCGGCATGATAGGAGCGGAGCTCCTCGACGAAGGCCGGGTCTTTCATCTTCACGGGTTGCAGCACGGGGATGTCATGCTCCTGGGCATATACTTTCACCGCCGACGGCTGCAGGTGGTCCTGGTGCCGTCCCACGGGTTTGTCGGGCTGTGTCACCACCGCCACAACGTTATATCCTCCTTCCACGAGTCGCTGCAGGGTCCCCACCGCAAACTCCGGCGTGCCCATAAACACCACTCTTATATCCTTCTTTTCCATTTCTATTCCTTTATCGGATTATTTTTATTTCTCCTTCGGAAGAGAGCTTCACGATGGAACTTGGCGTGTGCGGCTTATGCTCCTGACGGCGGCTCCAGCAGACATAGTCCACCTTCTCCAGGAGCTGCGGGTCGATATCTTGGTAGTTCTGTGCCGCCGGCTGCCCACTGATGTTCGCCGACGTGCTCACCACCGGCTTCTGCATGCGGTAACAGAGCTCATGGGAGAACGGCTCCTGCGTCACACGCATGGCCAGCGACCCGTCCTCGGCGACGAGGTTCGACGCCACACCCTGGGCACCGTCGAGGATCACCGTCGTGGGACGTGTCCCCTGGGCGATGGAGTCGAAGAGGTCCCAGGCTACCTGCGGGATATTCCGGAAATAACGCACGAGGCGGTCAGCACTGTCGACGAGACAGATCAGTGCTTTCGAGTCATCACGCTGTTTGATGTCATACACTCTCTTCACGGCCTCGGCATTCGTGGCGTCACAGCCGATGCCCCATACGGTATCCGTAGGGTAGAGAATCACGCCGCCTTTGCGCATGCACTCCACGGCCTTC
Source organism: Prevotella sp. AGR2160 (assembly GCF_000424185.1). Classification (GTDB taxonomy): domain Bacteria; phylum Bacteroidota; class Bacteroidia; order Bacteroidales; family Bacteroidaceae; genus Prevotella. Next base: position 23,067 of record NZ_AUJK01000025.1, on the reverse strand, counting down.
TTGATATCTTCTTCAAATGTCATAATCGGTATCTATTCTTTCATTAAATGTTTTAACCTAACAAAATTACGAAAAAATAGTCAAGTAACAGAAAATGTGATGTTAAAAAAAACAAACGCCCTCCGTAGGGACATGATTTATCATGCTCCGTGAAAATGCTGAACATGACGAATCAAGTCCCTACGTTTGAGGGTGAGGCATCACATGCAGCTCGTCAATCCTAATGTGGTGGCGATGGCAGTGAGGATACTGATGACGACATTGATGATCGTCTTCCAGGTGTCTTTTTTGTTTCCTACTGACATAATTGTAAAATTAAAAAAGTAAAGAATTAAAAAATTAAACAGAGGATCGGATCCTTATGCAGGGGCCGTCCCTTGTGGCGGCCCGATGCCCATAAGGGCATTCAATATGCGCAATCCGATCCGTCGTGCCGACGGCGGACCGCCACATTTCTGTCCCCCGGGCACGGGGGAAATGAAGGGGGTGGACGGCCCCTGCAAGTGGATTACGGCTGTGTCGTGGTCGTCGTTTCGCTCTTCGGTTTGATATACTCATCATCCTGCTTGGAGGCGGCGACGGTGGCGAGCTCATCACGGGAGAACTGGCCGGTGGCACGGGCGCGGAGCTTATAGGCCATGACATCCTTGCCGATGTCGAACTCCTCGGGCTTGTCAGTATGACCACTTCTGATACCGAGCGAGAAGATGGCAAGGTCATTGAGCTTCACGGCATTGCCCTGGAGGGTGAGCTCGTGGATACAGCTCACCATATCCTTCAGGACCCCATAGATGGTCCCCTTCGAATACGGCGTGTTATGCAGACTCATGTGCTCGGCGAGCTTCTCGAGGTCGTAGGTCTCGTTGACCTTCACACGACCGAGATACTTACCATAGATGGCACTCTTCTTGTTGTTGTTCTTGTAGATACGGATCTTCAGCATGATAGTAACATTACCTCTCCGCCACCGTCAGGATGCAGACCGGCGATGACATCGTTTTACGAGGCATAGCTTTTTGTAAAATTTGGTTAAGGATACGGAAGGCCCGCTGTGACGCTACGAGTCGTCCTTTCTTTTTGTTCCAGCCCACGAGGATACATCCCCGTGTGTCACAAGGGCTGTTGCCCGGATGGATGAGGACACCGTCAAAGGCGGGGACTTCCTTCAGGCGGGGAGGACAGCCATGGCAGCTGCGTAGCCATGGATAACGGTGGACATCGGTGAAACGGCTGCTGTACTCGTTGAGTGCGAGAGCATAGGAGCCCGTGGGGATAGCGGTATGGCCGGAAACTTTCCGGCGCACCAGCTCGCCCAGCGGCATCCCTTTCTGAAGGCCTCTGTCGTGCGGTTCCATCGTGTCCATGAGGTAGTGCCAGTGGCCGTCCTCCTTGATATACAGATGGCCAAGGGTATAATCTGGTTCATGACATATTCTTTTTAATAAAATACCGATCATTTATAACATTTTTTTTCTTCCGCTTCTTCTGTGGGATGGCTCTATCAATGATTATATTGATGATTATTGATGGGGCATGATCCGCAAATGGATAACGGATAACGGACAACGGATAATTTCTGCAGAGGGGGCGGAACATGAAGAATAATGTCCGTGTGAATCCGTGTTATCCGTTGCCATTCATGAGGATGACGTGGATCTTCCCTTGGAAGGTCTCGGTCTTGCACGGCAGCGTGGCGAGAACGGTGAGGTATTTGCGGGCGATCTCGGCGTTGGGGATGAAGAGGTCGACGGCACGGCCCTGGAGATAAGGGGACGTGTCGTCACTACCGTAGAAGGCGTTGAGCTCCCGGCAGCGGAAGGCAGCGATGATGGTGGGATGTCCGACATGGCGTTGGAGGGGCTCGAGGACCTCCGTGCACAAGGCGTGGAGGTTCTCCAACTGTAACCCTTCCGGTGTGTTTGCAATTCCCCGGTCCAGCGCGTGGGCGTCGAGCGTCAGGCGCCGGAGGGAGAAATGCTTGCTGAGGTTAACAATTTTCTTTTTCATAGACGGTGTGGTTGAGTAGTATCTTTTGTTTTACATTTGCAAAGATACAACAAAAAAGTCCCCTTGTCAACTGATTTTCATATACTTTTTTTGGAAAAAATAAAAAAAGTGCTCTTTTCCCCTTTGTAGGGACATGATTCATCATGTTCCGCCCGCTGTGGCGTTTTTTTACGAAGAAAACCTATAAAACAAGATAAAAACCGATTGCCCGCGCAAGGAAAAACCGCTGCGCTTTTGATCCTCATGCAGGGGCCGTCCTTTATGGCGGCCCGATGCCGGTAACGGCATTCCTGATGGAGAATGCAAAGTGCGGATGGGGTCCCCGGAGAGGCCCAACATGGTTAACCCCGGGCACACGGTACGGGATGGCCGGAGCGCCAGCGACGGACATCACGTACCGTGCGCCCGGGGACAGCGTCTCCTCCCCGCTCTCCGTCCTCGAAGAGGGCGAACATCTGCCACGAATGATTCCCTTGCGTGGCCACAACATGGTGGCCACCTACCAGTGGATCTGAGTAAGCGCAGCCGGTTTTTCATTTGTTTTTCCCGGTTTTCTTCTTCACCCCTCTGCCTCTCTGCCACAATTATCCATTATCCATTCTCCATTTTCCATTATTTTTTTGTCCATTTGACAAAAAAATCTTATCTTTGCACCAAATACGCAAGAGGATAGTCATTCTGCGACCCACCATCGGGTCCTAGGCGGAAGTCCACTGTCTCTCCCAAGGTCGGAATAACCGATGAACCTTTGTCTCGTTTGGAGGTGAAGGGTGGGGAGGATTGTGAACTTACGACACTGCTGATTATCGGGCATCGGACAACACGGACTTTCACGGACCTTTCCGGGAATGGTAGGTGGCCTCCATGTTGTGGCCAAGCAAGGGAATATGTAGGGACATAATTTATTATGATCCGGTAGGGACATGATTTATCATGTTCCGTCCTCCTTCCACCATTATCCATTCTCTATTCTCCGTTCTCCGTTTGCGCAGCAATGTCCATTCTCTATTGTCCTTTCTCCATTTGCGCAGCAAGTTATCCGTTTGTGCAGCATTGTAGAATCATCATTTTTATATTTATATGTCAAGTTTAAAAGTTGAGATGGCCAAGGGACTGATGTGGACGGCGATCGGGAAATATACCGGCATCGTCATCTCCATCGTTGTCTCCATGGTGCTGGCACGACTCATTGCGCCGGAGGAGTTCGGTATCGTCGCCATCGCACAGGTCGCCATCGCATTCATCGGCGTCATCTCTGATATGGGTATCGGGGCCGCTATCGTACAGAATCAATAATAGAATAAAATTATGACATATATTGAATTTAAAACAGGGGAAATCTCCTGATCTTTATGATTTAATCAGCCACTCTTATGATTGTCAGATAAGAAATTCAACTGCCCATAGTTCATATTACATAAATCTTGATTCCAAAATAATAGCTTTATTAGATTCTGAAACTTATAGCTATAAAGAGAAAATTAATTTTGATGACTGGGAAAAGATCTTTATTCATTCGGTAATGTTATCATATCATTTGATGTCAATTCTGAATACTAGATTAAATCATTTTATGGACGACTATCCTAATATTAATACTGTATCAATAAATTGGCCTTCTTTCATTCATCCAGGAAGAAAGAGCTCAATTAAAATTTATCCTTATAGAATTGGCAAAATTGTGCGATTTAATTTTGAAACGAAGTTTCAACCCTTTTTAGGCAAAAATGACAGCAAATAATAATAAGCCCCAACTTCGCAACTCCAGCATTGAGTTGCTCCGCATTCTTTGTATGATGTGCATTATAGGTCATCATATCATTATCAATGTATTGTCGGTGAATTTCCAATACCCAATTTATACATTTGTCGATAGCCTGATGCATGTTGCCGTTATAGTATTTGTGTTGATCACAGGGTACTATGGCATACATTTTCGTTTGCATAAAGTTTTCGCTTTGGAAGCAGAACTTATATATTATAGCGTGTTAGCTAGTGCTGTCGCGTTACTGGTGTTTCACTCTATCCATATTAAAGATATGGTGATGAGTTTCTTTCCGGTGACTAAACATGTCTATTGGTTTATGTCGGCATACATGGAACTCTATCTTGCCTCACCGTTGATCAATAGACTTTTGGAGAAGTTATCAAAGAGACAGTTCATATATATGCTTTTGGTGATAGGATTCTCCTACAGTGTCTTGTTTACTGGTGATACGTATAATGCAGGCACTAACCTTACTGGCTTTACATTCTTGTATGTTCTAGGTCGGTATATCAAGTGCTATCCCGTGTATGACAATATCAAGACTAATTCTTTTTTGATTTGTTTGGCCCTCTATACTATGCTTGTTCTTGGCTGCTCTTTCCTTCCTACAACAGGGAGAATATTCCCTCATTTCGTGAATTGGTTTTACTTATATAATGGCGTAGGTATCATCTTTTTTGGAGTGGTTGTTTTTGGATTGTTCTCACGATGGACATTCTTCAGTCCAATCATCAACAAGATGGCTAAATCAGTTTTAGCAATCTATCTTATTCACGAGAATCATGCCATCTCTCAGTATATTTATGTTAAGCCTATGCAGTATCTACATAATTATCTACAAATAGGGGGGGGGCTGTCGATGATAATATTAATTGTTTTGATTACTTTGGTTTGTATAGCAATAGATCAAATCAGAATACTCTTCTTCCGTTATCTTCCCTTTGAAAAATTGGAGCAAAAGTTTACCAGTGTTATCAATAAAATTTAGAGAAATCTCATGCGAGAAAGTAACAAAAGAATCGCCAAGAACACTTTAATCCTCTATATCCGTCTGGCTGTAACCATGCTTGTAGGTTTGTTCACCTCAAGATATGTGCTCAAGGCCTTAGGCGTTTCTGATTATGGTCTGTATAATGTAGTCGGTAGTGTCATCGGAATGTATGCGTTTATCGCCGGTTCTCTCTCTGATACTACAGCTCGCTTTATCAACTTTGAAATGGGAAAGGAGGACGGTGATGTTAACAGGATGTTTAATATCTGCAACTTCATGCATATCTGTATGGCGATCATCATCCTGGTCATCTCAGAGACCTTTGGTATCTGGTATATCAATAATTATTTGAATGTGGCTCCCGGAAAACTAGGTGATGCCATGTTTGTTTTCCAGGTATCTATTACGGTTTGTTGCTTGGGAATTATCAATGTACCTTATTCCAGTCTTTATAATGTTCATGAAAAATTCCTATTTCCGGCTCTGTTGGATATAGGTTATACACTCTTAAGATTAGGTTTGGTTATCTTCTTGATTTATTATAAAGGTAATGCTTTGCGATTCTATGCCCTGATGATGAGTCTGACAACTTTCTCCAATTTCATCATATATCATTATCTCGCATATCGGAATTGGCATGATATTGTTAGGTGGAAATTTGTTCCTGGGTGGAAGAACTATAAGAGTCCTTTGTCCTTTACTACCTATAATATGATCTATACCATGGCTTTGACAGCTCGTGATACGGGTAGTAACTTGTTGATCAACTTCTTCTTTGGTACAGTTGTCAATGCAGCTTTTGCCGTGGCTAAATCAGTCCAAGGTTATGTGGATGCATTTGTGGGATCCTTTGGGGGTGCTGCAGCTCCACAAATTACGCAGAATCTGGCGGGTGAACACAAGGATAGATCGGCATTCTTGGCTAACAATATTTGTCGTATCACAATAGCTTTAACAGAGTTGGCTGTTCTGCCTCTATTTGTCGAGATGCCATTTATATTGAAATTATGGTTGAAGACGCCACCTCAGAACTCAGATATTTTCTGTCGTATTATGCTGTTCATTCTTTGGTTTGCAACAACGAGTGCAGGTATCGTACAGGTAATTAATGGTTCCGGCAGAATCAAATGGTTCAAACTAAATCTGAGCGCATTCTTTTTGATTAACTTGCCTTTAGGTTACATCGCCTTCAAAATGGGAGCTCCGGCATATACGATCTTGATCTTCTTCGCATTATCTGATATTTGTCAAAGAATCATACAACTTTGTCTCTTGAAAAAGCTCTTACATTATGACGTAAAGTCCTTTATGAAAGAGGCGTATGTTCGAACGGGTATTGTATTGGGCTTGATGATTGTTTATATTATTATCTATCTTCAGCTTCCAATCATATCTACATGGGGGCATATTTTAGGTTTCTTAGTTACGGGCTGCATCTCTCTGATATTCTTCCTTATGATTTCTATCAAGAAAAATGAGCGCCAAATCGTTTTGAACCTTGTTCGGAGTAAAATAAAAAGATAAAAAATGTTGAGTAATTATTCGCACTATTGTGTAATTATTTGCGAGATCCTAGAAGGACCACAATTTAGGCCATTAGGGACTGGGTTTATTGTAGATGAAAAAAGAATAGCAACTGCTATGCATGTAGTCAAAGGAATAGGTAAATTATGTATAGTTCCTTCAAATGATATAGAAATTAATGGATATCAAGAAGTAAATTTCCCTAATACAATTTTGGGATCTGTAAAAGTTGTTGAGGATAATCCATTTAATGATCTATGTATATTAGAGATTGAAAATGGTAAATTCCAAGGAATGTTGCCTAATATATCTTCACTTGATTCTGTGCCGATCGGTAAGAAATTAAGCCTATGGGGATTTCCGCATTGTACATTAGGAAGGCGGCTCCTAACATATCAGGAGATGGAAGTTGGCGCTAAGATGATGATGGGAGACAAATTTAAATACAAATATGCCACTCTCAATATTCAAACTAGACCGGGCCAGTCAGGCTCAATAGTTTGTGATCCAGAAACAGGTGTTATTGTGGGAGTATTATTGGGAACTTATGCTCCCAATAGTGGCATCGTTATTGCAGGTATTAATCCATATGAACTCAATCAATCTTCTTACTGTATTTCTGCCGAATATATTTTGGAAATGTTATGATAATAGAACAACATTCAATAGATGAATGGCTTTCAAATGAGAAGCCGTATAAAATTAAAATGGTAAAGGAACTCCTTAAAAATAATAATGAAGAAGAAACCGCTAAATTATGGCTAATAACGAATGGGATTGAAAACACAAAATCTTTTGGGGGATCTCAAACTTCTTTACCAAAGGATACATATTGGAATCGTTTTAGACAGGAATTTGATATGTTTTTATGTGGACACCCAAAATATCAATCGGTAAGAGATTCAATAGTTAAGAATGGAAATATAGTTCAAATTTCTAGTTCGGCTTTAATAAGTTCTGCTATAGCTAATTATATGGGGATAGCATCTTGTTTCATATCGGTTCCTGTAGTTTTGATGTTAGATGCTTTTTCAAGAATAGCATTAAATGCGTATTGTAAGAATTTTCATTTTAAAGATAAATAATAAAATGTCATCCACTCATCCCCTTCGCCTCCCTTATATCGATGTCCTCAAGGGTATCTTGATCTTGCTCGTTATCGAGCATCATATCGATAATATTGCACGAAAAGAAGGTCTTAACAACTTGATGTTCAGTACTTTAGAGGGGGGGGTACGTCGGCGGCGTTCGCCGGCTTCTTCATGCAGGCGTTCTTCCTGCTGAACGGTTACACATCCCACTTCGACAAGCCGTTTAAGCCCTTTCTGGTGAAGAACGTGCGGACACTGATCGTGCCGTATGTCGTTTTCTCCTGTGTCGTCTGGGTGCTCCAGGCACTGTGCTTCGGAGACACGCGGCTCTTTGTCCCCGTGGGGCAGGGGGATCAGCAGTGGTTCTTCATGGATGAGACCTACTGGTTCCTCACGGCACTGTTCTTCGGACGGATCATCTATTGGACCGTCAACCGGTATGTCCACAACGAATGGGCTCGGGGCGCCATCATGATCGCCATCATGCTCCTGGGCTTCTGGCTCAACCACCGCATGGACGGTCTTGTGTTGGATCCTGCCCATTTCGACAACCACCTGCATTACCGCAATGCCCTCTGCATGTCGGTCTTCATTTGGTTGGGCGATGAGATGAAACGCTATAAGGATCTCGTGCGGCGCTGGCTGCCCTGGGCCTGCGTCGCTTACTTCGTGTCGCTGGCCGGTGCCCATCTCATCGGTCGTACGGATCTCGTGGTCTGTTACACGCATTCCACGAACTGCGGCTATTTCCATATCCCGTTCTATCTCTATTTCGCCACGCTGGGATCGTTGGCATCGTTATGGATTGCGAGGAAGATCAGCAGCTGTCGGTAGCTGGAATATTTCGGCAAGGGAAGTATCGTGGTCTACATGATTCATTTCTTCTTCCTGAAGGCCGTGATCCTTATCCTCTGTCCCTTGGTGGATCCGAACAACAAACTGGCGTGTGCCGCTCTGTGGTTCGCCATCTTCATCATTGTCGCCGCCCTCTGTGTCGCCACAATATGGTTGGTGGAGCGGAAAGGGATGAAGTGGGCGATAGGGAAATAAATAGAAGCCTCACCCCCAGCCCCTACCCGAAAAGGGAGGGGAGGCCCAACCCCTAACGGGGATTGGGCGATGGTTACCGAGACACGCCCTTCGATTCCCTTGCAGGGTGCGGCCCTCGTGGCCGTCCGCCGTCGGTACGACGGAGTTTCCTGAGATACCCGACTAGGTGCAGATCTTGATAATTATCATGATTTTGCTGGAAAAAGATTTCTCTTTAACAAAAAATAGGACTGTTTATTTGAGATTGTTGAATCAATTGTTTATATTTGCATAGTGAATTAGAAATCTTGAATATTGTGTTATGGTACAGAAGAAATATTATATAAGAAGAAAATCGAATTACGTTTTCGTTGTTGATAATGACGGAAACGTAGTATACTCTTCTGAGCATCATTCTCCGGTTATTACTGACAAGCATCCATTTATCTCTGGTTTCACCAAGTTGTTTGGTGATCGTAGCATGGAGAGAAAATTGAGAAGAAGAATATCTTTAAGTCCTTCTGCTCGTTTGAATGGATATTGGGAAAATGTGGGAAACTATTTAGTTAACAGTTTGGATAATCAGCATGAGTGATAATAGCGACGATATAAAGAAAGCAGAAGAGGATCTTCCGCAGGATGTAAAGGACTTCTTAAAGAGGATTCCTAAAGAGAACAGAGAAAAGGTTGTTGGAGAATTAATAGTCAGCCAACAACTAACGTCTTTTCATGGTCCATTACCACCGCCTGAAGTTCTTAAGGAATATGCGAAAGTCCTTCCTGGTTCTCCGGAAAGATTGTTGAAACTTGTGGAGAATGAACAGCAACATACTCATAAAAATGAGAATCGAATGATCCTTGATCAGATATGGAAGGGATGGGTTGGCTTGATCATTGGAGCTCTTCTAGTCTTTCTCTTTTTCTTGAAAGCTTTCGATTTGGCAATGGCCGGACATGATTGGGTAGCCGGTATCATATTCTCGTTCACGATTATAGCGGTTGCTGGTGTTTTCGTACTTCATAAATTTTATGATCAAAAAGGAAATAGAAGAGAATAGATATGTCAACAGATAATCTGAAGATAGCAGTGGCCGGTACCGGCTACGTCGGACTGAGCATTTCCACCCTGCTCAGTCAGCATCATGCGGTCACAGCCGTGGATGTCATTCCCGAGAAGGTGGAGATGATCAACAACCGGAAGTCGCCGATACAGGACGACTATATCGAGAAATACCTCGCTGAGAAGGAGCTCCATCTCAAGGCGACACTCGACGGCGCGAAGGCGTATGCCGACGCTGATTTCGTCGTCATCGCCACGCCGACGAACTACGACCCGGTGAAGAACTACTTCGACACATCGCATGTCGAGGAGGTCATCGAACTCGTCATGAAGGTGAACCCGAAAGCCATCATGGTCATCAAGTCGACGATCCCCGTGGGCTATACCGAGAGCGTGCGCCGCAAATACCACTGCGACAACATCATCTTCGCCCCGGAGTTCCTCAGGGAGAGCAAGGCCCTCTACGACAACCTCTATCCGAGCAGAATCATCGTTGGTCGCCCCGAAGGTGACAGCCGGCTCGATGAGGCCGCCCATACTTTTGCCGCCCTCCTCCAGGAGGGAGCCATCAAGGAGGATATCCCGACGCTCTTCATGGGTCTCACGGAGGCCGAGGCAGTGAAGCTCTTCGCCAACACGTACCTCGCCCTGCGTGTGAGCTATTTCAATGAGCTCGACACCTATGCCGAGGTGAAGGGACTCCATGCCGCCAACATCATCAAGGGCGTCTGCCTCGACCCCCGTATCGGTGACTTCTACAACAACCCGAGCTTCGGCTATGGCGGCTACTGTCTGCCGAAGGATACGAAGCAGTTGCTCGCCAACTACAAGGACGTGCCGGAGAACCTCATCCAGGCTATCGTCGACAGCAACCGCACGCGTAAGGACTTCATCGCCGACCAGGTGCTGCACCGTGCCGGCTATTACGACTATTTCAACCGTGGTGATTTTGATCCCACGGAGGAGAAGACGTGTGTCATCGGTGTCTACCGTCTGACGATGAAGAGTAACAGTGACAATTTCCGTCAGTCGAGTATCCAGGGCGTGATGAAGCGCATCAAGGCCAAGGGTGCCCAGGTGATCATCTACGAGCCGACGCTCGAGGACGGTTCGACATTCTTTGGCAGTAAGGTGGTCAACGACCTGCAGAAGTTCAAGTCCATGAGTCATGCCATCATCGCCAACCGCTACGACCGCTGCCTCGATGACGTGCAGGAGAAAGTGTATACTAGAGATATTTTTAGGAGAGACTGATGAAAACAAAAATCCTCTATGTGCTGACAAGCACGGAGAAAGATATATATTTAGAGCAGGCATATGTGTCAATGGCTTCTGCCAAACATCATATGCCTGACTGTCATATCGTTTTGTTGGTGGATGATCAATCTGCTAAGACTCTTGAAGGTAAGAGAAAGACAGAAATTCAGTTCGTCGATGAGTTGGTGGTGGTAGACGTAGATCATAGCTATTCGAGACAGGAATGCTCAAGAATACTCAAGACTTCTGCGCGTGAACATGTAAAGGGAGACTTTCTCTTCGTAGACTCTGATACAATCTTTGTAAAGCCGATATACGAAGTTGATGATCTGAAGTTTGATATGGCAGCATGTCCGGATAGTCACTCTGATATACCACATAATCCTTATCGGGATAGTTGTCTCATCGGACACGGACATCTGTTGAATTGGTCAATTGATAATGAGAAGGTATATTTCAATAGCGGTATTATCTTTGTAAGAGATTGTGCGAAGACACATGAATTCTACCAGTTGTGGAATAAAAATTGGAAAAAATATCACCATCTGACAGGTGGAATGGATCAGCCTTCTTTCGCAAGAACAAATTATGAGCTCGGGCATCCGGTACAAGTGCTTGATGATACATGGAATGTTGAACTTAAGCATGGAATGAAATTTCTTAAAGATGCCCGTATCGTTCATTATCTTACGACTAATCCTTCTGTTAATGGTATTCAGCTGTTTCTGATGAACAGTAAGGAAAAGTTGATGGAAGTAAAAAGCGGCATAATCCCCAATGATATTCAGCAGCTTTTCGATGATCCTTTCAAGGGATTATCGACTCCAACACTCTGTCTGGCATATGGTGATATGATGACTTATTATCATCTGACATTGGACGTTTATCCAGAATACATGCGAATGAAATCTTCTAAGCTAGTCATGGCTGCCTGGAGGTTTTATCTTTATGTGGCAAGAGTGACTTGGCCGATAAGAAGAAGATTTCATAATTTAGTATAATATCTTTTAGATTTAAGATGGTTGTATGAAAGTCGTAGTTTTCAATGTGGGTGGAGCCCTTAGTTCCTATATAGAAATTGGTAACATTAAATTGATGGTAGATGTTGGCAGTGGAGATGATTTCTCACCTGTTAAAGACTTTTTGGTGCCACTCTTTGAAAGGAGAGGGTATTTACAATATGATTACAATGGTTTAAAAAAATATAGAATAAGCCAATTAATTATCAGCCACCCACATAAAGACCATCTTTCTGATATTCAAAATTTTGACGATCATATATACCCCTTTTTGTTGACTACCCCGAATTCAAATAGCATTCCAAAGAATAATCCTATAAATATTAATTGGAATGCAATCGACTCAAAAGATGATGAAAACGTAAAATATTTACGAACAAAAATGCTTCCAAGACGAGCTATGCCTTTTAAAGTGGCTGATACAACTACAATGTCTTTAGCATATCTCTATCCGAGAAGCGTAGAGAACAGCGATTCTCTCAAAGAAGATAACAGCTATACTAACGACGTAAGTTTGTCCGTATTCTTCAAAGGAGATAAATATAGCGTATTCTTTCCTGGTGACATTCAAAAGCAAGCAATGCATGAATTGCTTTCAGATGAGAGTGAACTATCTCAAAATGGGAGGAATAAACTAAAAGCGAGATTGAAGGAAGGTGTAGATTTCTTGGTATGTCCACATCACGGCCTTAAATCATCTTTCAGTACTGATTTGTTTTCTTGCATGAAGGATGGTAAGACAAATAAATTAAATATCGTATCAGAGAAGCCTACTAAGAAAAATGATACGCGTCAAGTCGATTCTCGTTACAGTACTTCAGATTATTGTCAAGGAAATAATAATCTATCTACGAACGAAGGTCCAGTCTATCAAAGAAAGACATCCAATGGTCATATATTTATAGATGACAATGGAAAGGTCTCAATATCTCCAGATATTGAGGATATTATTGATTTGTTTTGTGAATAAATTTGTGAATAAAAGATATCACATATATGAAATATAAAATGAACAAATACGAGAGGCATGCTTATCTCTATTCTTCTTGGGTCGCTTTGTTGGTACCTTTGATATCAGTGGTGTACTATCTATCTAGTTATTTTTATATTGATTATAAGGGACCTTTAGCGTTTATAAAGGTATTCTTTGCCACAGCATTTCCTACAACAATAGGTTTTGCTGCGGTTGGTTTCTTTTTCCGAGATATTTTCCGACAGACTTCCAAGCAGTTATTCCAATTCAAACTATTTAAGGAAGACGAGACTAAAATGCCAACTACGGAAATGCTTCTATATAAAAATAAGATGCTTTCCCGACAGCGTATAAAACAACTTTCGGAGAAACTTAAAATTGAATACAACGTAAGTTTACCGACAGAAGAAGAACAGGAAAACGACGAAGAAGAATCTAGAAGACGTATTGTTGATGCTGTAGGCCTTATGAGAGCAGCAACGCGTGGTGATAATATTCTTGTGCAAGCCAATTACAGATATGGATTTAGAAGGAACATGTTGGGAGGATTAGTATGGGCAATGCTTGTTCAAATAGTTTTACTCTTATTTATACTTTACAAAAGCGTTAATGTTTCGCCATGCTTAGTAGGGATTTTACTCACAATAGGCCTGTTTCTAATTGGTTGGTCTTCTCTGAAGCCAGCTGCGAGAAATTATGCTAGGACGCTTTTTAATTCATTTCTAAGTTTGAGCAAATAGATTATTAGTACGTATATGGACAGTTTCCACGCCACCGTTTTCGCACTGAAGTTCCATAAGGATTTCGTGCATATCCTAAAGGCAAGCAGCGCTGAGGAGAATGCAGAGTTCTCCCAGAATGGCCGCATGTATGATATCTTTTCTCGCTATGGCTTGTTGTATAAGCTGTATAATAAGGAGAATACGGATTGGTTGAAGCCGATAGACTATCATCATGTCGATGAGGTGATGAATGCCGAGATAGAAGATTCTCTGAAATATCTGAAGTGGGAGATTGAGAATTGATCGTTTATTAGTGATAAAAAAAGAGTCGGCAGCTGCCGTTCTGTCAACTCCTTCTATCGTGATGAAAGGCTTATCTCAAACTCTTTTCTAAAGTAATAACTTACTACTTCTTTTCCTTGACAGTAGTGCTTGGATGGCTTTTCGCATACTTCTCAGTAACGAATCTGCCAGTTTCTGCACTACGGTATTCATAATTTTTTGTGCTATTCTTCATAATAAAAATGAATATTTAGCGTTTTCCATATAGTATTTCACGTAACGGGTATTCCGAGTACCCTTTTCGAGAGTAGTCTGAACACGGGGCACGGCAGTTATGTGGTCGCCTCGTGGACAGACGAAATCGATTTCTCGATTATGGAGTCTCAGTCCACATTTGCAAAGGTAATAAAAAGTTAGGAATGTTGCAAATATTTCTGGTTATATTTTGCATATAAACGGTTATTTTGTTTTAAAAATATAACTGAGATTTGGAATCTCAGAGATTTCTTGCTATCTTTGCAAACGTGAAATGAAACAGAATATCAATAAACCAAGCATTATAAACATTTAGAACGTTATCTTATGAATATTCCAAAGACTCTTGCCAACAATATAAAATTGTTGCGCAATCATTACAATTATACCCAAAAGCAAGTTAGCAACTACTTGGGTATATCTCAGCCGGCATATTCCAAGTACGAGGACGGGAAGGTGGATGTGCCTATGGATAAGATTGAGAAGCTGGCCACACTCTATAATGTAGAAGAATATGATCTGCTTACGGACGAGACAGGTAGTTTAAAGGCGGATATGGTCTTTGCATATCGTAGAAGTGAGAGTGATGTTGATTTGTCTGGAATAGCGAAGTTTCAGAAGATTGTCAAGAACTATATAGAGATCAGTCATGAGCTTGAAGTCTAAGGTGTGGTTAGAAAATAAGGCTAACGAACTGCGTGAAGAAATGAATGTTCGCAGTAGGGATTCGATTAGTATTCACCAGATACTGAAATATAAGCACATCATTGCATATTTTCAGCTAATGGAGGAAGGCTTCTCTGGTATGGCCGTGAAAGTTGCTCATGAAGAAAGAGAATATCGCTTTATGTTGGTGAATACATCTGAGTCTTATGGCAAGCAGCGTTTCACGGCTGCGCATGAGTTGTATCATCTGCTTTATCAGGATCATTTTGAGTGTTCTTATGATACTGATATTTACAGAAATCGTGATCCGGAAGAGAAGAATGCCAATACCTTTGCTACTTATCTTCTTCTTCCGGAAAATGGTCTTCTACAACTCATCCCTGAACAAGAAATGAAAAAGGATATGATTTCCATGTCAACATTGCTTAAACTTGAACAAAACTATCGTTGTTCAAGGATGGCTTTGTTGTTGAGGCTCAAACATATTGGTCTCATATCTGAAAGCTACATCAATGCGCATTATTCCGATGTTAAAAAAACGGCCATGGAGTATGGTTATGATACGAGTTTGTATAGCAAAACAGATAAGACAGAACTTGTGGGCGACTATAATCTTAAAGCTCGTCAGTTGTTTGACCAAGGGAAAATCTCTCAGGCCAAGTATTTCAGTTATCTAAGAGATATGAATATAAATCTGAAGGAGGATTTGGATGAGGAAGAAGATAATCTTGGTTGATTCTGATGTGATCTCCCATTTTATGGCAGCCAATAAGATAGATGATTTGACCCGTATTCTTGATCCTCATATAGTAATGATTGTTGACCAAGTATATCGAGAATCCTCTCATCATCCATTTTTGGAAGAAAGAAAAGATGAACTAGATTCTTGGATGCGGAGATGTCATGTACAAGTTATTTCTATTCCTGATAATAATTGGAAAACTAAGGTAGAGTACGCAAGACTTAAGAAGGAGAACCCCAGACTTGGTGCCGGCGAACGGGAGTGTATGGCTATTGCGAGGTATGGTGGTGAGGTAATCGCAAGTAGTAATTTCCGTGATGTAGCAAATTATTGTGATCTTTATGGAATAGAATATATTGGATTTATGGACATTCTTTGCATTGCTGTTAAGAAAAAAAATATATTCAGAGGAAGTATGTAATAAGATTATTCATGATATTACTCGAATCAATCATGCCAATTTACCGGTATACAAGATAGAAGAATATAAACCTGATAGAGATCTTGGCGAATTTATAGGAGATTAGTTGCATGTATTATGACTGACATGGACTCGTAGGGACGATGATTATTATTGTTCCGTCCAATGCGGGTGTGCGGCTGCAATAGGACGACACCTTCTCATAATCAGAGATATACCACCCCTGATCCTTCTCTAGGACAATTCTCTATGAATTATTCAGTTTAAATAGAAATATATTCAATTCAAAGTAATGGATAAAATATTAACGATCATTATCCCGACATACAACATGGAGAAGTATCTCCGGCATTGTCTGGATTCACTCATCGTCCTGAACATGGAGAAGATAGAGGTGCTCGTCGTCAATGACGGCAGCAGAAAATAGAAGGTTTAAAAGAGTAAGGGGGGATCTACAATTTTGGGAACTCAATACCTGTGTAGCAAAATATTTTATTGATTGCAATAATCCCATTCGAAAAAATATAGAATTCTTCATTCCTTTACGGAATAAGATAGAACACAAGTTTATGCCAGAACTTGATATTAATATTTTTGGTGAATGTCAATCTCTTCTGCTTAATTTTGATACTGTGATAGAAAAAGAATTTGGAGAAGAGTATCGAATAAGGGAAAGTCTATCTTTTGCTTTACAGTTGTTTCCAACTTCGGACGCATTAGTTAAATCTGTAGAAACTTCAAAGGATTCAGAGGCTGTTATGAATTATATCACTAATTTTAGAAATTCAATTTCAACTGAAATATTAGAAAGTGGCCAATATTCATTTAAGGCTTTTTTAATTCAGGTATCCAATCATGAAAGTAAGGATGCCATTCCTATTCAGTTTTACAGATATGACCAAATGTCTGAGGAAGAGAAAGCAAAAATCAAAAAAATAGCGGCTTTAGTGAAGACTAAAGAAAAAACGGTTTTTTCAACGAAAGATCTTCTGAAACCAGCAAAGGTCGTAAAGAAAGTACAACAAGGATTAGGTAATCCTAAAGTTGAAAGAAATGGCAAGGAGGTAGATAAGTTTAATTCGGATACACATACTCGTTGTTGGAAGAAATATAAGGTAAGACCTGAATCGGGTTCTGATACTCCTGAAAAAGTTATAAGCGAATATTGTGTATATGATGAGGCAAATGAATCTTATCTTTATACGGAAAAATGGGTTGATTTCTTAATCAGCAAAATGCAAGATGAAGATGAATATAATTCGCTTTATAAATAGAAAGAAGTTAAATATACTCGAATAATCAAACAGTTAATATTATTCTTATGAATATAGATTTAGTTATCGTGACGTTCAATCGTCTCGAGAAATTGAAGAAAGCACTGAAGTGCTATGATGAGCAGACGGGGGAATTCCGAAACCTCATCGTGGTCAACAACTGCAGTTCGGATGGTACCGATGTATTCCTGGCGGAATGGCAGAAGGTACCGTCGAAGTATCATCGTGTCGTGATCACGGCCAAGGAGAACCTCGGTGGATCGGGCGGGTTCTATCTCGGCCAGAAGTATGCCCTGGAGCATGATGCCGATTGGGTGTTCCTGGCCGATGATGATGCCTATGCCGACAAGGATATGGTGAAGAAATTTCTGGATTTCCACAACCAGAATGATGGAGAGAAATATTCGGCTATATGTGCGGCAGTCTATGATATGGAAGGCAATATAGTTCTATATCATCGGGATTTTTATAAAATCTATCGACAGCATTATCTTTCTCGTTCTTCTTCCCAAAAAGAGGATTATCGAAAGGCTTTTTTCGAAATAAATTTTCTTTCCTATGTTGGCTCTTTCGTAAATGTTAGGGCTATGAGAAAGTATGGATTGGTGAATCCTAAATACTTCATATATTTTGATGATTCAGAGCATAGTCTTCGTCTTGCGAAGTATGGAAAATTGATCTGTGTCCCTTCTATTAAAATTACCCACGAGGGGGGAGCAGAATCAGCTCAAAAAAATATGGATGTAATAACTTGGAGAGATTATTATCTCAGTAGAAACGAGATGAATATGTTGAGAAAACATTTCTCTTTTATCGCTTTATACCAACTGGTGAGGTATTATTTCGTTGACTACCAATCAAATAAAGACAATCCAAGATTTAGACTTCTTTTTAAGGCTAAGTGTGATGGCTTCTTTAACAGATTAGGTAAACATCCAATTTATAAACCAGGATGGTCTGAAAAGATTTAGTAGCATGGGATCGAGGACGTCTTGCCTGGTGGGGGAATCGGTATCCCCCACGCTGCCGGGATGGCTCACTGTCGTTCGCTCATCCCGTCGGCGCGGGGCTCATTGTTCTTGCCCTTTTCGAGGGCGCTGCGCCGAACATGTTCGCCCTCTTGGGGAATGGTAGGTGGCCACCATGTTGCGGCCACGCACCCGTATTGGGCGGAACATAATAAATTATGTCCCTACGTGGCGGAATATATCGTTTTTTTTCGTATCTTTGCAGCGTGGAGGATAGAAATGTGAACCGCCATTTATATAAATCACTGTTTATATTGCGAAGACTATGAAGTTTTACGATCGGAAGGAAGAGATGGAGTTGCTGAGGAGAAATGAGCGGCAATCGAGGGAGCATGCCACATTCACGGTCCTCATGGGTCGCCGGCGTATTGGGAAGACAACACTGCTGACGCATGTCTTTCCCGGGAAGGGCATGGTCTATCTCTTCGTGTCGCGAGACAGTGAGGCGCTGCTCTGTCGGAAGTTCCAACGGGCACTGGAGGAACAGATCGGTCTGTCGGTATATGGTGACGTGACACGGTTCCGTGACCTCTTCGAGATCATCATGAAGGAGAGCGTGCGGCGCCATTTTACGGTCGTCATCGATGAGTTCCAAGGACTGTATCGTATCAATCCGGCTATTTTCAGTGATATCCAGGATCTGTGGGACCGTTATCATGAGGAGAGCCAACTCAACCTCATCGCTTGTGGCAGTATCCATTCGTTGATGAAGCGGATCTTCGAGGACCGGTCGGAACCGCTCTATGGCCGTCCCACGTCGAAGATGACGCTCCGTCCGTTCCGTATTGACGTGATGAAGGAGATCCTGCGGGATGCCAACCCGACGTATACTCCTGAGGATTTGTTGTGTTTCTACATGCTCACGGGAGGTGTGGCGAAATATATCGAGTTGCTCATCGATGCCCGTTGTGTGACGAAGGATCAGATGCTCGATTATGTCTGTCGGCCCGACTCCTATTTCCTCACCGAGGGCCATGATTTGTTGGTGAATGAGTTCCAGGGTGAGTACAGTACTTATTTCTCCATCCTGCAGCTCATCGCCGGGGGCATGACACGCCGTCGGGAGATTGACAGTGCGCTGCAGAAGGATACGGGGACGTATCTGAAGAATCTTGATGAGTATTATGAGTTGATCTCGAAGCAACGGCCGATCCTCTCGAAGCCCGGCGGGAAGGTCAGCGCCTATGAGATCCGGGATGAGTTTCTCAGGTTCTGGTTCCGGTTTATCTATCCTTACCAGACTCTCGTGGAACGGGGACAGTTGCAACTACTCCGGGAGAATATCGAACGACAGTATACGCAGTTCTCCGGTCGTACTCTGGAGCGTTATTTCCAGGAGAAGATGATGGAGTCGGGACTGTTCACGCAAGTGGGCAACTGGTGGGACCGCCAGGGGACGAATGAGATCGATGTCGTGGCCATCAATGAGTTCAGTCATGAGTTGTAAGGCCTCACCCCCAGCCCCTCTCCAAAGGGCGAGGGGAGGCCCCGACCCTGACGGGATCGGGGCGATGATATGTGAGACACGCCCTTCCTCCACGTTGCAGGGGCCGTCCCTCGTGGCGGCCCGTCGCCCGTCAGGGCGAAAGCAACAATGGTAAAGGGCCGTGTGGAATGCCGTATCCGGCATCGGGCCGCCACGAGGGACGGCCCCAGCAAGCGGATCACCGTCCGTGTAAATCCGTGAGAGTCCGTTGCCATTTGCCCATAGTCCCATCGTGCCGATGGTGGACCGGGCCCTTTACTTTTTTACCTTTTTACTTCTTTACTTTTCTTTTTTTTCGTATCTTTGCAGCGTGTTGGGGTGATTTACTCAATGGACTGAGTAATTTTACTTAATGGCTTTATTGTTTTTTACTCAAAGACGGAAAATATGTTTATCAGAGAAGAATATAAGAAGATCAAGCGGCGACTGGAGGAACCTCGGAAGTTCATTCAGGTAGTCATGGGACCGCGACAGGTGGGAAAGTCGACGGTGGTGAAACAGGTGTTGAAGGATATCTCTATCCCTTACCTTCTCTTTCTGGCCGATGACGTGCCGGCGACGAACCGCTCTTGGATCAGTGACTGTTGGGATCAAGCGAGGGTGCTCCTCAAAGCAAAGGGTGCCGGGGAGGTGATCCTCGTCATCGATGAGATCCAAAAGATCCAGGGCTGGAGCGAGGTCGTGAAGAAAGAGTGGGATATGGACTCCTATGATGATGTAGCGGTGAAGGTACTGCTCTTAGGTTCGTCACGGGTTCTCCTGGAGAAGGGGCTCGCCGACTCCATGGCGGGGCGCTATGAGGAGATCCGCATGGGGCACTGGTCGTTCACGGAGATGCGGGAAGCCTTCGGTTGGACCTTGGAGCAATATTTGTTTTACGGAGGCTATCCCGGCAGTGCGCTGCTCATCGACGAGGAGGACCGTTGGAACGACTATATCCTCTCTTCGATCGTTGACGCGACGATCAATAAGGATATCCTGCAGAACACGGTGATCACCAAACCGGCCGTGCTGAAGCAGACGTTCGAACTGGCCTCGGCCTATTCGGGGGAGATCGTGTCGTTGACGAAAATGCTCGGACAGTTGCAGGACGCGAAGAATACGACTACCCTGTCGGGCTATCTCAATCTCCTGCAACAGAGTGGCCTGGTCGGTGGGCTGCAGAAATATTCCATCGACATGGCGAGGAAACGGGCCAGTGTGCCGAAATATCAGGTGTTCAACAATGCGTTGAAGACGGTTTTCCTCAATACGGATTTCCATGGGGCGATGATGGACCGGAAACTGTGGGGAAGGGTCTATGAGTCGGCCATCGGCAGTTATCTGATGAATGAGGCGTTCCGTCGTCGTCTCTCCCTCTACTACTGGCGGGAGGGGAGTGACGAGGTGGACTTCGTGTTGCAGAAGAAGGGTGAGATCATTGCCATTGAGGTGAAGAGCAACAGTGAGCAAGACACGCATGGGTTGCATGTCTTCCAGGAGAAGTTTCATCCGAAGCGTTCCGTGATCGTCGGTCGCGCGGGTATTCCCGCCGAGACCTTCCTGTCGATGGACGTGGAAGAGTTGTTCTAAACTAAAAGTAAAAGAGTAAAAAAGTAAAGAAGTAAAAACGGCGCAGCCGGTTTTCTTTTTTCAACTACCCGCTTGCGCGGGAGAGATTTCAAGATCCTTCCGATCTCTTGCCTTTAGGCATAGGTGAGACACGCCCTTCCTCCACGTTGCAGGGGCCGTCCCTCGTGGCGGCCCGTCGCCCGTCAGGGCGAAAGCAACAATGGTAAAAGGCCGTGTGGAATGCCGTATCCGGCATCGGGCCGCCACGAGGGACGGCCCCTGCATGTGGATCCGGGTGGCGGTGATGGCCCTCGAAGAGGGTTGCAATGTACAAACACGGACATTTCCGGGTATTTCCCGAATGATTCCCTTGCGTGGCCACCATCATTATCCATTATCCATTTTCCGTTCTCCATTTGCGAAGCACCCCCTCCAGCCACTCGTTGTAGTTGCCGATGGTGACGGTGGCGCGGATGCGGGCACACGTCTCTTCGGGGAGATTCAGATATTTCATGACCTGTTCCAGTTGGGTATGGAAATATTGTTGATCCTCGGGGGTGTCGTGGAGGCGCGGACGGATGACGAGATGGAGATGAGGGGGATAACCGCCCGGGCCCGCCTCCTTGTGGTTGTAACTCACCTTGAAATACAGGTCACCGCCGGCATCATACGACTTATGGATCTCTTCCACGGCCTTCAGGAGGACATGCCGCATGAACATCCCGAAATGATGGTACTGTTTCGGTTGTACGAGCATCGACGCGAGATACCGTGTGGCGATGTTGATCGACGGCAGCCGTTTCTTCCAGTCCTCACAGAACATATACATCCGCTGGGAGGCACGCTGATGGTACAGGAGAAACTCCCGGGCATTGATATTGATATAACCGTAGTTCAGGGCGAAGATCTTGTTGGCGTCCTGGAGAGAGAAGATGAACTGGAACTTCCGGCCCCGCTGTCCGAGCCGGTAGATCTTCTTCACGGGATGGATGACCGTCTTCCGCGGTCTCCGCGCGCCGTCGTAGAGCTGCAGACTCTTCAGATAGAGGTCTTTCAGTCGCGGGACGACGAAGTCGACACGGCCGTCATGGGTACAGATGCCCAGGTCGATGGTCAGCACGACATATTGGCGGTAGACCTCGGGATCGCCCTCACGGAAGGGGATCCCCATGCGGTAATGGTCGTGCAACTGCCGGTGGAAGGACTTCCCGGCGGCATGACAGAGGATGATGAAGATGCGCCACTGTACGGGGGTGAAGGTCTCCAGACTGTATACGAGGGTCCGTGGCACGAAGATGGTGTCGGGGATGAAGGGAGGAACGCGTTTGTGGGGTTTCGTCGACTCTTTCTCGTCATGGGAGAGGAAAAAGAGGAGGGGGATGCAGGTCGGATCACCACTATACAGGGTTCGGTAACGGGTGATGACGCTGCGCTTGGAACCGGGCTTGCGCAGTTCACTGTTCTCGACGAATCCTGCGGGGTGATGGGGGATGGGACGGTGGAGGAACTTACAGACCCGTGCCAGCAGGTCCTTCTGGAGTATCCGGTGGCCGTCGGGGTCTCTGAAATCACCATACACCCAGGCGACGTGGACAATTTCCGGCCCAAGGGGGATTGTCCGTGGCAGGCGGATGCCGCTGCCTAACCAAAGAACTTGATATGATAGCGTGCTAAAACTATTTTTTTTGCTTACCTTTGCGGTCATGGAACAAGAAAAGATAGACTTCTACAAAGGTTTAGCGATATATATCCTCCCCGAGGGCGTGACTAACTACTTTGACGTGGTGGACTTCAACGAGCAGCCAGCCAAAGATCACGGGAAGCTTTACAAGACCGAGCTTCACATATATCTTGATGAGAAGGACAATCGTCCAGAGGGCTTTGATGGCGTCAAGTCAAACGGCTTCGGTGAAGAGAGGAT
>NZ_AUJK01000024.1 GCF_000424185.1 Prevotella sp. AGR2160 | reverse complement strand
TGTTCTTCTCATTGACAAGAACCTTATGGTAGGTTTCGTCCCCGGCAATATAGGTATCCTCCTCTTCGGCGAAGTCTTTTGGTCTACGAGTACCTGCCGTTTCGCCTCTCTTACGGAGACAGAATGCTCCTTCATCCACTTGCACATGCCGCGGCGGTTGATGTGGTATTTTACTTGAAGTGAGGACAGGCATGAAGAAGGGTCCTTCTTCAATGCCACAAGGAACTTATTCCATACTTGTTCATAGCGTTCTGCTGCTGTCATAACATTACGGTTTGATTTATCGCCGCAAAGATAATGAATCAAAATGATCCACACAAGGCTGCATCGCGGATACGCTTACATGTGATCCGTAAGAAGAGCACTAATAAATGATGGATACAAACTTCAGCCACTTATTGAAAAAAAACTTCGGGAAGATTGTGGAGAAATAGGCGATGTTCTGAACTCTTGCTTCGGGAGCTGAAAGTCGCAAAAAACGTTCTTGAGCGACAAAAATTCTCAGAGGCAACAGCTGATTAAGTCGCAAGAAAGTCGCAAATAAAGAGATAATTAAAAAGTCAAAGTGTTGGTATTCAACACTTTGGCTTTTTAACGTGTACCCAGACCCGGGTTCGAACCGGGATGCCTTGCGGCACTGGTGTTTGAGACCAGCGCGTCTACCGATTCCGCCATCTGGGCAATTTGCTTTTCGGTATAGCGGGTGCAAAGTTACGGAAAAAAATTGAATTAGCAAAGATTTAGATTAAAATTCTTAATTTTCTTTCTCTCTTGATGTGGATATGGAGAAAAATGAGTACCTTTACAACCATAAAAGTAGAATGTTGAATGTTGAATCATAATGACTATTGGCTATGAATGAAAACTTCTGCGTGATCTTGGCGGGTGGCAAGGGCCGTCGCCTGTGGCCGTGCAGCCGTGAGAACATGCCCAAACAGTTTATCGACTTCTTCGGTACCGGAGAGACGCAGCTTCAGATGACGTATCATCGAATGGCGCGCTTCTTTAACGCGGACCATATCTTTATCGCTACTAATGAGGTATATAGTGATCTTGTGCGTGAACAGTTGCCGGAGCTTCCGGAGCGGAATATCCTCGCAGAACCGATCTATCGCAATACGGCACCCAGTGTGGCGCGTGCCGCCCATCTCATTGCTCATTTCCATCCCGAGGCCAGTCTGGCCATTATCCCATCCGATCAGATGGTATTCCGGGAAGAGGAATTTCAAAAGAATATCAATGAGGGACTAGAGTTTGCCAATCGGAATGACAGTGTCGTCGTCCTTGGTGTCAAGCCCACGCGTCCCGAGCCCGGCTATGGCTATATTCAGATTGGCGATTACAGCAACTGGGATGACACTTTCAAGGTAAAGAGTTTCATCGAGAAGCCCGACCGCAATTTCGCGAAGATGTTCATGGAGAGTGGCGAATGGTATTGGAATACGGGGATCTTTATCTCCAAGGCCTCTACGTTGCTTCGTATCCTCTACGACTGTCTGCCCGTCGTTCTCCGTAATCTCGACAAACAGAAGCCGGACTACACCTATGAGGATGAACAAGCCTATGTGCGGGAGCATTTCCCCAGTTATACGAACCTCTCCATCGATTATGGCATTCTGGAGCGCTCGGAGAATGTATATGTCATGAAGAGCGACTTTGGATGGGCTGACCTCGGTACATGGCATGGCATCTATGAGGCGAAGAAGAAAGGGGAGGATGACAATGTCGTTATTGACACGGAGGCTTATCTTGAAGATAGTAAGAACAATATTATCAAACTTCCCAAGGGTCGTTTGGCCGTCATCAATGGTCTCGATGGATTCATCGTGGCGGAGAAAGATAACGTACTCTTAATTTGTAAGAAGGAAGATTCCTCGGCTCTCATTCGAAAGTATGTCAATGAGATACAGTTGAAGAAGGGGGAGGAATATATATAGTTTGAGGACGCCCTAGCCGACATTTTCCCGGTTAGGGCGGCCACAATCTTTTCCCAGTTAGGGCGGCCACAATCTTTTCCCAGTTAGGGCGGCCACAATCTTTTCCCGGTTAGGGCGGCCACAAGGGCCGCCCCTACGAAGGATCGTCAAATCCGTACGGTCCGGAGCATAATAAATTATGTCCCTACGGTTTGACTTCATTGACGAGGGGTTTGCCGGCAATAAAGTCACGGATATTCGTCAATGTAGTATGTGCGATATTCTCCAGGGCTTCTTTTGTGAAGAAGGCCTGATGTGAAGTGACGATGACATTTGGCATCGTCAGCAGAATAGACAGCTTATCATCGCTGATCATCGAGTCGCTGAGATCCTCATAGAAATATTTCTGTTCATCCTCGTAGACATCGAGGCCGGCGCAGCTCACCTTACGACTGCGGAGCCCTTCGATGAGGGCACTGGAGGAGATGAGCTTACCACGACCCGTATTGATGATCATCACGCCGGGCTTCATCTTGTCGATACTCACGTTGTTGATCATATAGCGCGTCTGAGGAGTCAGCGGCACATGGAGTGTGATGATATCGCTGCGGCGGTAGATTTCATCGAGATCAACGAGCTCAATACCGAGTTTCTCCGCGAAGGCCTTGTCGGGATAGAGGTCGTAAGCCAGAATCTTCATGCCGAAGCCATGGAGGATCTCGGCTACACAGCGGGCGATACGTCCGAGGCCGACGATACCGACGGTCTTGCCGTACATGTCGAAGCCCATGAGACCGTCGAGCTTGAAGTTCCACTCACGCGTGCGGTTCGTCGACCGGTATACTTTACGGTTCAGACAGAGCATGAGGGTCACGGCATATTCAGCCACGGCATGGGGCGAATAGGCGGGCACACGGACCACGGGGATACCGGCAGCGGCGGCAGCGGCGAGATCTACATTGTTGAAGCCTGCACAGCGGAGGGCGATGAGGCGGACACCGTTGGCTTTCAGTGCTTCGATAACACGGCTGTCACAGGTGTCATCGACGAAGATACAGATGACATCCATACCTTTCGAGAGGCGTACGCTCTCTTCGTTGAGACGGTCACCGAAATAATGAATCTCGATGTCCTCTCCATCGTTACTGGTATTGAAGACCGTACGGTCATAATTCTTTGCATCATAAAATCCTACTTGAATGGCCATAAGCTTTAGTTTTTATTGGTTAGGTAATTCTCGATGCAAAGATAGTAAAAATTTTATTTACTATTCATCTTTTCCGGATTTTTTCTGTCTCCGATGAGCTTTTCCATCCAAATCATGTCAAACCACCGGTTGAATTTCCAACCGCACTGATGAAAATGTCCTACTTCCGTAAAGCCGAGATGTTCATGGAAGAGCGGACTCGTCTTGGGGATATATTTTCTGTCAGCCTCGTTGTCGGGTACTGTGATGCTGGCATACATATTCTTGATGCCCTGACGCTCCAGAGCCTTTTCCAGAGCCTGGTAGAGGACGGTGCCGATATGCTCATGGCGGTGATTACGGTCGAGATAGATCGTTGTCTCCACGCACCACTGATAGGCAGCGCGCTCACGAAGCCGATGGGCATAACTGTAACCGACAATGACTCCGTCTTCCTCAGCTACGAGATAGGGATAGTGAGCCGAAAAGGTCTCAATGCGATGGCGGAAGTCATCAAGAGAAGGTACATCATATTCAAACGTGATAGCCGTATCTGTCACATAAGGGGCGTAGATGTCCAATAAGGCCTGGGCATCAGCAGGGGTCGCTTTCCGAATATTTATCATCATTTATTACGATTTTACGGCAAAGTTACTCATTTATCCGCACACGAAGAAAAATAAGAGTGGAATATTTTGTAATTTTGTCAACATGAAAAAGAAATCAGTTATCCAATATGAGAAGCATGTCGTCTTGTTGATGATCTGTATCTACGGACGTCATCGGCTTCATCAGAAATTCCTCAGCAGTGAGTTGCGCAGTTTGGCGCATTACTGTTTAGACCGTCTTGATCATTGTCGTTTCGGCGAGGAGAAGGGACCGTGCAAGCGTTGTCCCATCCATTGCTATAGCCGTCAGCGGCGGGAGGAAATAAAAAAAATCATGCGATGGAGTGGTCCTCGCATGATTTTTCTCGCACCTTACCAGGCATTTCGACATGCCCGGTAATTATCTGTATTGAGGGGGTGCCCTTGAGGGCTACCCTAACGGATTATTAATAGTTCTCAGCCTTCAGTTCGAAGAAGCTCTGCGGATGCTGGCAAACGGGGCATACTTTCGGAGCCTTCGGACCGACAACGACATGACCGCAGTTGCGGCATACCCAGATAGCGTCACCATCACGGCTGAAGACGAGGGCATCCTCGATGTTCTTCAGGAGTTTGCGATAGCGCTCCTCGTGAGTCTTCTCGATAGCACCGACAGCGCGGAAGCGGGCAGCAATCTCCTTGAAGCCTTCCTCTTCGGCGTCCTTTGCCATACGGTCGTACATATCGGTCCACTCGTAGTTTTCCCCCTCGGCAGCAGCCTTCAGGTTCTCACGGGTGCTATGGATCTCACCACCCTCGAGGAGCTTGAACCACAGTTTGGCGTGCTCCTTCTCGTTGGCAGCAGTCTCTTCGAAGATAGCGGCGATCTGCTCAAAGCCGTCCTTGCGTGCCTTGGAGGCAAAATAGGTGTACTTGTTACGAGCCATGCTCTCACCTGCGAATGCTTCCTGCAGGTTCTTCTCAGTCTTAGTTCCTTTCAGTTCTTTCATAATGTTCAGTTTATTTATTTTGTAACTTTTACAATTATTTCTGATTGCAAAGATAGATAAAAAAGATACTCGACCCAAATCTTTTTGCATTTTTTATGAATAAATTTTTTACAGGGAAAATAGTGTTAAATAGTTGGAGATAACACCTTTCTTTATAAGAATAATTGCTATATTTGCCACAAAGAAATCTGTTTATGGAAAAGAAAGAATTAAAGACTGATTACCTTTTTGGTTCCTATGAGGAGTTAGAGGCAGCCGACAGAAACTTGGTCGATGCATCCTTGAAAGCTACGACACATTCCTATTCACCTTATTCTCATTTCCGAGTAGGTGCCGCCGTGCTGCTGGCTGACGGTACGATCGTACAGGGAGCCAATCAGGAGAATGCCGCTTATCCTTCAGGCCTCTGTGCTGAGCGAACGGCCGTCTTTTCCGCCCAAGCCCAGTATCCAGAACAGGCAGTAAAGGCTTTGGCCCTTGTCGGTTGCAATGAGCAAGGAGTGACGGCAATACCGGCATGGCCCTGCGGTGCTTGTCGACAGGTGATCCTCGAGGTGGAGGAGCGCTATCATCAACCTATCCGAATTCTTGTGGCCTCGTCCAAAGGCGTTTATATCTTTCATTCTATTAAAGATCTTTTACCATTCTGTTTCGTAGATGGGAATATGAAGTAATCCGTTCCCTCCATCGACACCCCTAAACCCTCAATCAGCATAGCCTATGCATTATCTAGCCTTACCAGAAGAAAAGATCCGTCCACTGTCGTTCTATCTCGCCATGGAGGAATATGTCGCTCGCTCGACACAGTTTCCCGATGACCTCTTTTTCATGTGGCAGGTGGAGCCGTCAGTGATCTTCGGCCGTAATCAGGATGTTGAGGCTGAGGTGAACCTCGACTACTGTCGGTCGCATGGCATCCATACTTTCCGTCGCAAGAGTGGCGGCGGCTGTGTCTATGCCGACTGGAGCAATGTCATGCTCTCCTATATCACGCGGGAGGCTGAGGTGAGTAGCACCTTCCAGCGCTATCTCGACCTTGTCACGGGAGCGTTGGAGAAGATGGGGATTCCGGCCACGAGTACCGAACATAATGACATCCTCATTGACGGCCGGAAGGTGTCGGGCACGGCCTTTTATCATCTCCCCGGCGCAAGTATCGTCCATGGCACGATGCTTTATTCCACGGATATGGAGAATATGCTCCATGCCATCACGCCGTCGAAGCAGAAGCTCGGGAAGCATGGCGTGCAGAGTGTCCGACAGCGCATCACGTTGCTCCAGGACCATACGGATATGCCCCTGGAGGAGATCAAGCAGTTTCTGCGGCAGACGATCTGCAGCGATGAGATCACCCTCTCGCCGGAGGATGTCCGTCAGATTGAAAAATTGGAAAAAGAATACGATGATCCCAAGTGGATCTATCGAAAAGTCAACTAATCATAGTGGCTGCGTGGCCGCAACATGGCGGCCACCTACAAATTCCTAAATTTATTGATATGAATAAACGAACCTGTTTGTATGACCGTCATGTCGCCCTTGGGGCGCTTATCCAACCTTTTGGCGGTTTCGACATGCCCATTCAGTACACCTCTATTATAGAGGAGCATAACGCCGTGCGGCATCACTGCGGCGTCTTTGATGTCTCCCACATGGGTGAGATCATTGTCAGTGGCCCGGAGGCCGAGAAGTTCATCAATCACATTTTTACGAATGATGTCACGGGAATGCCCGTGGGACGTGTGATGTATGGCATGATGTGCCAGGAGGACGGCGGCACTATCGATGATACCTGTATCTGCAAGACGGCGCCGAATAGATTCTTCATGACGATCAATGCCGCCAATATCGACAAGGATAATGACTGGGTGCGGAAGCAGTCGGAGGGTTTTAATATCGTCGTCTGTTATAAGTCCGATTATTGGAACCAACTGGCCATTCAGGGTCCCGAGGCCGAAGAGGTTGTGGAGCAAGTGCTCCATCTGCCGTGCCATGAACTGAAATATTATACCTGTAAGACGCTCGAGCGTTTCGATGAGACAATCCTGATCTCTCGTACGGGCTATACCGGTGAGGACGGCTTCGAGGTCTATGGTACGGCAGCGTATATCCGTGATACGTGGGATAAACTCATGGCGAGTGGACGTGTAAAGCCGTGCGGTCTCGGCTGCCGGGATACCCTACGCTTTGAGGCCGGTCTGCCGCTCTATGGCGACGAGCTTTCGGCGACGATTACGCCCGTCATGGCCGGTCTGTCGAAATTCGTGAAGTTCGACAAGCCGGAGTTCATCGGTAAGGAAGCCTTGTTGAGGCAGAAGACGGAGGGTGTGGCCCAGCGCTTGCGCGGCATTGAACTCAAGGATAAGGCGGTGCCGCGTCATGGCTATCCCGTGTTGAAGGATGGCCAGCAGGTAGGAGAGGTGACGACGGGTTACCGGCTCATCTCCGTCGATAAGAGTTGTGCCGTCGCCCTCGTCGACAGTAGTCTGCAGCTCGGTGATGAGGTAGAGATCCAGATTCGTAAGAAGCGGTTCCCCGGCACGATCGTGAAGAAGAGATTCTATCAAAGACCGTGATCCACTTGCAGGGGCCGTCCCTTGTGGCGGCCCGCCGTCGGGATGACAGTTGAAAGTGCAATTTGCATATCGGCGGAACATGATCAATCATGTCCCTACAAATAAAAAAACTAAGAACTAAAAACGATAAAACTATGGCAAAGGTAATTGAAGGACTCTATTATACAGAGTCACATGAGTATGTAAAGGTAGAAGGAGAATACGGTTATGTCGGTATCACCGATTATGCGCAGCATGCCTTGGGCAATGTCGTCTATGTTGACATGCCCGATGTTGATGATGAGGTGACCGCCGGAGAGGAGTTTGGTGCCGTGGAGAGCGTGAAGGCTGCCAGTGATCTGATGTCGCCCGTCAGCGGTACTGTCGTTGAGGTCAACGAGGCCCTGGAGGATCACCCGGAACTTGTCAACCAGGACGCGTTCGCCAACTGGATCATCAAAGTGAAACTCAGTGATCCTTCTGAACTCGACGGGTTGATGGACGCCAAGGGGTACGAGGCATTCTGCGAGAAATAATAATTCGCCCATTTGACGGACCATGATCAATCATGTCCCTACAAAAACAATACTATGACCTATAAATATTTTCCACATACAGACGAAGAGGTGGCGGCGATGCTGAAGACTATCGGCGTCGCCTCGTTGGAAGAACTCTATGCCGATGTCCCCGACGCGCTGAAGTTCAAGGGCGACTATGCGTTACCCGAGGCGATGAGCGAGGAGGAGATCCGCCGGTTCTTCCATACCCTCGGCGCACAGAACGACAAGCTCTGTTGCTTTGCCGGGGCCGGTGTCTATGATCATTATACGCCCTCCGTCATTCCCTATCTCGTGGAGCGGTCGGAGTATCTCACTTCTTATACCCCTTATCAGGCAGAGATCTCACAGGGTACACTCCATTATATCTTCGAGTACCAGAGCATGATGGCCGAACTGACGGGCATGGAGATCTCCAATGCCTCCCTCTATGAGGGTACGACGGCCACGGCGGAGGCTGTCCTCATGGCTTACAACAACAGTCATAAAGGTAAGACGGTACTCCTCTCCCGCACCCTTGATCCGAAGATCACGGCGGTCGTCCTTACCTATGCGCATTTCCATGGCGTCGATATCCAGTTTGTTGAGGAGAAAGACGGCGTGACCGATCATGATGACCTCCGGCGCCGTCTCAAGGCCGGTGGCGTGGCTGGTGTCGTCGTTCAACAGCCGAATCGTTATGGCATCATCGAGGACTTCACGGGGATGAGCGAGGCTTGTCATGCGCAGAAAGCCTTGTTTATCATCAATAGTGTCGCCGCTGATCTCGCCCTGTTGAAGACGCCGGGCGAGTGGGGCGCCGACATCGCCGTAGGAGATATCCAGAGCCTCGGTCTGCCAATGTCCTTTGGTGGTCCTTATGCCGGATATATGTGTACCACGGAGAAACTCATGCGCAAGATGCCCGGACGTATCGTCGGCATGACGCACGACAACCGCGGACAACGGGCGTTTGTGCTCACCCTCCAGGCCCGTGAACAGCATATCCGCCGGCAGCGTGCCACCTCGAACATCTGTTCCAACGAGTCACTGGCTACACTCTTTGCCACCATCTATCTCTCCTTGATGGGTAAGGAAGGCCTGCAGGAGGCAGCACAAATGGGCTATGACGGCGCCCATGACCTCGCTGAGGCGATGGTGGCCACGGGGAAGGCAGAGCTTGTCTACGACCAGCCGTTCTTCAATGAGTTTCTCGTACGTATGGACGACCGTGATGCCTTCTACGACAAGGCCGTCGACCTCCATATCCTCCCCGGCGTGAAAGTTGGTAAAGATCAGTTGCTCATCGCTGTCACCGAAAGGCGGACAAAGGAGGAATGTGATACGTTGTGTGGGTTGCTAAATTCGTAAATTATGAACAATAAACTATACGGAAAACTGATATTTGAGCTCTCTCATCCGGGGCGTAAGGGCTATTCGTTGCCGAAGTCACCCTTCAAGCACCATGAGCTCCCGATGGCCCTCCGCCGCACTAAGGCGGCAGTGTTGCCGGAGTGTGATGAGATGACCGTGGTACGTCATTATACGAATCATAGTGAGAATAATTTCGGTGTGGATAATGGCTTCTACCCCCTCGGCTCTTGTACGATGAAATATAATCCTGTTATCAACGAGGAGATCGCCGCCTTGCCGGAGTTCAACCTCCATCCGTTGCAGCCCGAGAGTACCGTTCAGGGCGCATTGGAGGTGGAATACCGCCTGCAGCAGATGCTCTGTGCCCTCACGGGAATGGCTGACTTCACCCTCAATCCCTGTGCCGGTGCCCACGGTGAGTTGACGGGCCTGATGACGATCCGCAGCTATCACCAGAGCCGCGGTGATACAAAGCGGACAAAGGTCATCGTGCCCGACTCTGCCCATGGCACGAATCCCGCCTCTGCCGCAGTCTGCGGTCTGGAGGTCGTGGAGGTGAAAAGTAATGCCGACGGCCTTGTCGATGTGGAGGATCTCAAGCCGCTCCTCGGTGATGACGTCGCCGCGATGATGATGACGAATCCGAATACCCTCGGCCTCTTCGAACGGGAGATTCCGGAGATTGCACGGCTTGTCCATGACTGTGGCGGACTGATGTATTATGATGGTGCCAATCTGAATCCCTTGCTCGGTGTGGCACGTCCGGGAGACATGGGCTTCGACGTGATGCATGTCAATCTCCATAAGACGTTCTCCACGCCTCATGGCGGTGGCGGCCCGGGCTCCGGTCCCGTCGGCGTGAGGAAAGGCCTGGAGAACTTCCTGCCGAAGCCGCATGTCGTCAAGGATGGCCTTGTTTATCATGTGGAGAATAACCTCGGAGATTGTTGTGAGACGGCCGGCAATCATGTCGGGGCCTTCCTTGGCAACTTCGCCATTATCCTCCGTGCCCTGACCTACTTGTTGTCGCTTGGTAAGGAGAATGTGAAACGAGTCGGACCGTTGGCTACCCTCAATGCCAATTATATCAAGGAGAGTCTGAAGGACGACTATGAGCTACCGATTACGGGACTCTGC
Organism: Prevotella sp. AGR2160; assembly: GCF_000424185.1. Classification (GTDB taxonomy): domain Bacteria; phylum Bacteroidota; class Bacteroidia; order Bacteroidales; family Bacteroidaceae; genus Prevotella. Next base: position 16,388 of record NZ_AUJK01000024.1, on the reverse strand, counting down.
AAGCATGAGTTTGTCTTCAACGGCTTGTGCGATAAGACTATGGGCGTGACGACCCTCGATGTGGCCAAACGGCTCCTCGACTACGGCTATCATGCACCGACGATCTATTTCCCGCTCCTCTTCCATGAGGCGATGATGATTGAGCCGACGGAGAATGAGAGTAAGGAGACGATCGACGGGTTCATCCATGTGATGCACCGCATAGCCCGTGAGGCCCATGAGAACCCCGATGTTGTCAAATCGGCTCCTCATGACACCCCCATCGGTCGTGTGGATGATGTCGAGGCAGCCCGGCACCCCGTGCTGACGTTTCGTCAAATCACAAATAATGGAGAACGGAAAATAGAGAATGGATAATGCTGCGCAAATGGAAAATGGAGAACGGAGAACGGAAAATGGAAAATAAATCAGATTTGATCATCATCGGCTGTGGGCCCGGGGGGTATGCCACAGCCGCCTATGCCGCCCGGCAAGGCCTGCAGACGGTCGTCATTGAGGCCGGAGAGGTTGGCGGCACCTGTCTGAACCGCGGCTGCATCCCTACGAAATGTCTCGTCCATGACGCTCAACTGATTCGTAACCCCTGGCTGCAACAGATGTTTGTCGACGGGCGGTCGGGACTCGATGTGGAGGAGGGACTCGCGTCGTGTTTCCGCCAGGCGATGCGGCGGAAAGATGCCGTCGTCAGTCAGTTGCGAGAGGGTATCCATACGTTGTTGTCTGCGCCGGGAATCACCCTCGTCAGTGGGGAAGCCTCGTTCGTCGATGCCCATACGGTTCGTGTGGGCGACGCGGAATATACGGCTCCGCATATTCTCATCGCTACAGGCTCGCGGTCGAAACTGCCACCGATAGAAGGACTTGATGCCACTAAGGTCAATGCGCCGGATTCGCCCGTCGTGACGAGTACGGGACTCCTGCAGCGTACGGCCTTGCCGCAACGGCTCTGTATCATCGGTGCTGGTGTCATCGGAATGGAGTTCGCCTCCATCTTCAATGCCTTCGGCGTGGAGGTCACCGTGGTGGAGTTTCTCAAGGAGTGTCTGCCGGCCCTCGACGGGGAGATCGCCCGGCGGTTGCGCAAGCAGATGGAGAAGCGCGGCGTGAAGTTCTCCTTCCAGAGTGCCGTGGAGAAGATCGACGGACATACCGTCATCTATAAGAATAAGAAAGGGCAGGAGGAGACCGTTGAGGCCGATATGATCCTCATGGCTACGGGACGGCGGCCGAATACCGACGGGCTGAACCTCGAGGCTGCCGGTATCGCCTTCGACCGCAAGGGAATCACGGTGGATGATTATTTCCAAACGTCGGTTCCCGGTGTCTATGCCATCGGTGATGTCAATGGCCGTATGATGCTCGCCCATGCCGCTGAGGCTCAAGGGCGGAAGGTCATTGATGAGATCCTCGGACAGGAGGATGGTCTGCGCCTCGACATCATCCCCTCCGCTGTCTTCACCGATCCCGAGGCGGCGAGTGTCGGCCCTACGGAAGAGGCGCTCAAGGCCGCCGGTATCGCCTATGAGGTCCATAAATCGTTCTATCGTGCCAACGGAAAGGCGCTGGCGATAGGTGAACCGGAGGGAATGGTGAAGATCCTTACGGAAGCCGTCAAGGACGATGCAGCCCCCTCAGCTACGGAAACGACACGTCAGTCACAGAACGGCCGCATCCTCGCCTGTCATGTCTATGGCGCTCATGCCGCTGACCTCGTCCAGGAGGTGGCCGCACTGATGACGCGCGACTGTACGCTCGCCGATCTCCGGTCCGTCATCCATATCCATCCTACGTTGCAGGAGATTCTCAATGGGTAGATAAATGGCTGTTCGTCGCAAATCGCAAATCGCAAATCGCAATTTCGTCCTTCGGGGTGCATAGGTTTTATGCGCATATCGGTTGATGGGAAGGGGATAGTCCATATCCCTAAGTGTTATAAATAAATTATATATTATATATATTATAATATATATAATATATCCCAATGGAATGGGGGCGTGTGGAGCAAGGAAATTGCGATTTGCGATTTGCGACTTGCGATTTTATGGGCTATGATATGTCTCGTATTTGTCGTTGATAAACAACAGAGATAATTTTTTCTGCTTTAGAGATAGAAAATTATCTCACTGATATATTTTCCCCACCATAGGAGATCCTTTTGTAGGTGGCCGCCATGTTGCGGCCACGCAAGGAAGATGGGGAATATGTAGGGAAATGATTACTTTTGTTTCTTCAATGCGGGGTGCGTGGCCACAACATGGTGGCCACCTACTCATTGTCCAGACACAGGCTTACTTGGATATAGATTCGTTCATGGTTCTTTTCAGCCACAAAGTCGATCTCCTTTTGCTGCATATATCCAATCTTTACCTGATAGCCAAGATACAAGAGATGGTTGTAAACTAAATTCTCCAACAGTTTCCCCTCATCATTGATGCGGTATCCGATAATATTGTTGCGGAGACCGAGATTTTCAAAATAATCTTTTTCGCCAATCTCAAACATCCGATTGCCAACCAGATCGTAGCGTTCTACCCGGTGGATAAGAAAAGCATTGGCGAGATACTTCAGGTAATTCTGAATCTGGCTGACAGAGATTTTTACCTGTTGGGATTTCAGAAAGTCGCTGACTTTCTTTGCGGAGAACAGATTACCTATATTTTCTGCCAAATATTCGATGAGACGCTCTAAGAAACCGATATTCCTGAGTTTGTAACGTTCTACAATGTCTCTGAACACAATTGTGGAGTAGATACTGTTCTGATACTCATTGACGGTATCATCCTCAAGTATACAAAAAGTTTCAAGTATACTTGTAAACTTTCCTTCTGAAACTAGAAAGTTTTAAGTATATTTTGCAAAGTCTGTAGGGACATGATTTATCATGGTCCGACGATCCGCTCGTAGGGGCGGCCCTTGTGGTCGTCCTAATTGTTTATGTGGCGGATCATGATGAATCAAGTCCCTACGTGATTGGAACATAATAAATCAAGCCCCTACGTGATCGGAACATGCTCCATCATGTTCCTAGGGCTTCTCATATTTCTCCAGGAACATCAGCTCGGCGATCTTCTTGCCCGTAGCAGTCTTGAAGATCTTGTTCAGCGTGTAGGCGACAGAATTTGCGGGGATATTATCCTCAAAGAAATTCACGAGGAAGTCGGCCTCTACGAGAATCTGATAATCCATGCCATCAATAGGATGATACGTGTGATGATGGGCGATGAGATAGCAAATGCGCTCGGTGTCGTCACTGTTGTAGCCGAGCTCAGTGAGCATTTTCCGTGCCGGTGCCGGTCCCTCCTGCTCCTGCAGTTTTCCGTTGCAGTTGCCATATTTCGCCTCGGCGGGATGGATACCGATGTCATGGACGACGGCGGCACTCTCGAGGATCATCTGCGTGTGATCATCGAGGTGCTCACTGTGGCCGATGAGCTGCGCGAAGCGGTGTACTTTCAGGAAATGCTGGATGCGCATGGTATCCCCTTTGTCAAAATCGATCATCGCCATCGTCAGGCGGTCGATCAGTGCTTGCAGTTCCATAGGCTTTTATAATGATTCGAGAATTCTCTTGATCACGACCTCTGCGGAGATCTCACGGTTGGCAGCTTCGGGGATGACGAGGCTGTGAGGACTCTCGATGACATCATCAGTGACGATGAGGCCACGGCGGACGGGCAGACAGTGCATGAAATAACCGTCATTGGTCCAACTCATGTGCTCGGTATCAATCGTCCAACTCATATCCTTCGAGAGGATCTTACCGTAGTCAGCCTTGTTCTTTACGCCCGGGCAGCTCCAGTTCTTCGCGTAGACGAAGTCAGCGCCCTCGAGAGCTTTCTTCTGGTCGTATTCCACTTTGGCATTGCCAACGAATTTCGGATCGAGTTCATAACCCTCGGGCTGCGTGATGACGAAGTCCACATCGGCGGCATTCATCCACTGGGCAAAGGAGTTCGGCACAGCCTGGGGCAGGGCACGGCAGTGGGGCGCCCAACTCATGACGACCTTCGGGCGGCGTGTCTGTTTCAGCTCCTTCCATTTCTCCGCAATCGTGATGGTATCGGCGAAGGCCTGGAGGGGATGGACGGTTGCGGTCTCCATGGCGAAGACGGGACGGCCACTGTATTTCACAAACTGGTTGACAATCGTCTCGGCGTAATCATAGTCGCGGTCGCTGAGGCCGGCGAAGGAGCGCACGCCGATGAGGTCACAGTAGCAGCCCATGACGGGGATTGCCTCGAGGAGATGCTCACTCTTGTCACCATCCATGATGACGCCACGCTCTGTCTCCAGCTTCCAGGCACCGGCATTGACATCGAGGACGATGACGTTCATACCGAGGTTCATGGCAGCCTTCTGGGTGGACAGACGGGTGCGCAGACTGTTATTGAAGAAAATCATCAGCAGGGTCTTGTTCTTGCCGAGCTGCTGATAACCAAACCGGTTCTGTTTTACTTCTTCGGCCTCGGCGAGCGCCTGGTGCAGGTCGCCGATGTCTTCTACATTAAAGAATGTTCTCATATGATTTATCTTTGTTGTTCTTCCTTGCGTGGCCGCAATAGGACGGCCACCTACAAAATCCCTCTATTTTCTGATTTGTCCATTTCCTTCTATCAGCCACTTGTACGTGGTGATTTCCTCCAGTGCCATCGGACCGCGGGCACCGAGCTTCTGCGTGCTGATACCGATCTCAGCGCCAAGGCCGAACTGGGCGCCATCGGTGAAACTCGTCGGCGCGTTGACATAGACGCAGGCGGCATCGACCATCGCCTCGAACTTCCGGGCGTTGGCCTCGTCCTCCGTGACGATACTCTCACTGTGGCCACTGCCATACTGGTCGATATGTGCCAGGGCCTCGTCGAGATTGTCAACGGTGCAGACGCCCATCTGCATGCTCAGCCATTCCGTAAACCAGATATCGGGATCATCGACCTGGACGAGCAACTCATCAGGATAGCTGCCCTTCAGCGCCTTGTAGCTCCGCTCATCGGCATGGAGCTTTACGCCCTTCGGAGCCATCGGTGCGACGAGGGCGGGGAGATCCGTGAGGCAGTGACTGTTGATCAACAGCGTGTCGAGGGTGTTGCAGACGGTGCAGCGGCGGGTCTTCGCATTGTCTACAATCCGCTTTCCTTTCTCCAAGTCACCAGTCTCATCGAAATAGCAATGGACGACACCGGCACCCGTCTCGATGACCGGTACTTTCGCCGTATCACGTACGAACGAGATCAGTCGCTTGCTGCCACGGGGGATACAGAGGTCTACATAACCTACTGCCGTCAACAGCGCTCCCGTGGCCTCATGGGTAGCCGGAAGGAGTTCCACGACATGCGGGTCAACATCGTATTTCTGAAGAACATCGTGGATGACCTTCACCTCCGCACGGTTCGTTCCGTCGGCCTCCTTGCCGCCCTTGAGGATGGCGGCATTGCCACTCTTGAAACAGAGGGAGAAGACATCAAAGGTGACGTTCGGACGAGCCTCGAAGATCATGCCGATGACGCCGAATGGCACGCTGACACGCTTCAGATGGAGGCCGTTGTCGAGCGTCTTCTCCTTCAACACATGGCCGAGGGGAGAGGGAAGGGTAGCGACATGGCGCATGTCATGGGCGATATCCTCCAAACGCTGCGGCGTGAGGAGCAGACGGTCGTAGAAGGCATAGTTCTTACCAGCTTTCTCCAGGTCTTCCTGATTAGCCTTCAGAATATCGCTCTGATGACTGATGATGGCGTCAGCGACAGCCCCGAGGATCTCATTGCGCTTCTCGTCGGGGATCAGCGCCAGCGTCTTTGAGGCTTTCTTGACACTTTTGAAGATTTCTTCTAGTTCCATTTCTTTAGGATATATGTTCGTTGGTGTGGCGTTAGGAAAGAACATGCTCAATCATGTCCCTACTCCATATACAGATAGTCGTAGTGGATGAGCGGCTTGATGTCATGGACACCGATAGCCTCGCGGGCATCATCGGAACTGTAGGCGCTGCGACCCACGGCGATGACCTTACCGTCGGGATCCTCCACATTGATGATGTCGCCTTCTTCGAAGTCGCCGTCGATACTCGTCACGCCGACGAGGAGGAGACTCGTAGCCTTCTCGCCCTCCAGGGCCTTGGCGGCTTTCTCGTTGATATGGGCGACTCCCTTGGCGAAGCTCTCACTGTGTGCAATCCATTTCTTCACCTGCGACGTCGGGTTCGGGTTTGGACGGAATTCCGTGTGCATCGTCTCCTGCGGTTTCGTGACCAGTTCCACGAGGATATTGTCGGTCTTGCCGTTGGCGATGATGACCTTGATGCCTTCCTCGGCAACCTTGCGGGCGATATGCGTCTTTGTGATCATACCGCCGCGGCCGAAGCCGCTCTTCGTGGTCTGGATATATTCTCCGAGATCACGGTCGTAGTTGACCATCGGGATGACACGCGTCATTTTGTCCTTCGGGTCTCCATTATAGATGCCGTCGACATTCGTCAGAATGACAAGGCTCTGACAGCCCATCATCGAGGCCACGAGACCGGCAAGTTCATCATTATCAGTGAACATCAGCTCCGTGACACTTACGGTGTCGTTCTCATTGATGATCGGCAGCACGCCATTCTCGAGCATCACCTTCATGCAGGCCCGCTGGTTGAGATACTCTCCACGTGTGGAGAAACTCTCTTTCATCGTCAGCACCTGACCCACATGAATGCCATACTCCCGGAAGAGGTCGTAATAGAGGCCCACAAGCTTCACCTGGCCGAGGGCCGAGAAGAGCTGACGCTGTGACACACTGTCGAGTTTCTTGTCCACACTCATCTCGTCACGGCCACAGGTGATGGAGCCGGAGGAGACGAGAATGATCTCATAGTCGTGGCGCCGCAGCCATACAATCTGGTCTACAAGCGCCGACATGCGCGTGATATCGAGTTTACCGTCATCACGCGTGAGCACGTTACTGCCCACCTTGACAACAATCCGTTTCATCTTATTTACTTTTTTACTTTTTCCTCATCCTTCTCCCGGATCTCCACACGGCGGATCTTACCGGAGATAGTCTTCGGAAGCTCATCGACGAACTCCACGACACGGGGATATTTATAAGGTGCCGTCTCATGCTTCACATGATTCTGCAACTCCTTGATGAGTTCCGGACCAGCCTTGCTCTTGTACTCATCGGAGAGGACGACGGTAGCCTTGACGACCATGCCGCGGATAGGATCGGGGACACCGGTGATGGCACACTCCACAACAGCGGGATGGGTCATCAGCGCATTCTCTACCTCGAAGGGCCCGATGCGGTAGCCACTACTCTTGATGACATCATCGGTACGGCCGACGAACCAGAAATAGCCTTCTTCATCACGCCAGGCCATATCACCAGTGTGATAGATGCCGTCGTGCCAGGCCTCCTTCGTCTTCTCGGCATCGCGATAGTAGCCTTTGAAGAGGCCGATAGGTTTCTGATCACCGATACGGATGCAGATCTCGCCCTTCTCACCATCCTCACACTCTGTGCCATCGGGGCGCAGCAGACGGACATCATACTGTGGATTGGGCTTACCCATGCTTCCCGGTTTCGGCTTAATCCAGGGGAAGGTGCCGAGGGTCATTGTCGTCTCTGTCTGCCCGAAGCCCTCATAGATATGGATGCCGGTACGGGCGAAGAACTTCTCTTCTACTGACGGGTTCATGGCCTCGCCGGCAGTGGTACACCATTTCAGACTGCTGAGGTCGTATTTGCTGAAGTCCTCAAGGATCATGAAGCGGTAAATCGTCGGGGGCGCGCAGAAGGACGTGATATGATATTTCTCAATCTGACGGAGAATCTTCTCGGCCGTGAACTTCTCATGGTCGAAGACGAAGACCGTAGCGCCGGCGAACCACTGTCCGTAGAGCTTGCCCCATACAGCCTTGCCCCAGCCGGTATCGGCAACGGTGAGGTGGATGCTGTCCTCGTTGAGGTTATGCCAGAAGCAGCCGGTAGTGAGATGGCCGAGGGCATAGAGGAAGTCGTGGGCTACCATCTTCGGCTCGCCACTCGTGCCGCTGGTGAAATACATCAGCATCGTATCCTCATTATCATTGGCAAACTCAGGACGGACGAAATGGGGGGCGTTGGGCCATTCCTTATGCCAGTCGTGGAATCCTTCGGGGACAGCCTTGTCGCCCTCACACATCGAGTTGACGGCCACGAGGACCTTTACCGTAGGACTGTTAGGCATGGCTTCGGCAACCTGTGTGGTGACATAGTTGTCATTACAGCAGATGATGGCCTTCGTGCTCGCACGGTTGTTGCGGTATTCGATATCGTGCTTCGTGAGCATGTGGGTGGCGGGGATGGCGATGGCACCGAGCTTGCACAGGGCCATCATGCTCAGCCACCACTGGTAGTGACGCTTGAGGATGAGCATGACCTTATCGCCATGACCAATACCGAGCTGCTGGAAATAGCTGGCCGTACGGTCGGTCTGCTCCTTAAACTGCTTATAGGTGGTGCGGACTTCCTCGCCGCGCTCGCTTGTCCACAACAGACAAACTTTGTTGGGCTCGAGGCGGGCCCACTCATCCATCACGTCATAAGCGAAATTGAAATTCTCCGGTATAATGAACTGCAGATGCTCCTTGAAATCCTCTTCGGAAGTGAAATGCGTCTGCTTAAGAAATCTTTCTATCATTGATTTGTATTCTGAATAATCTTTTTGATTTCTCCTACTGCCACGAGGCGAGAAGTGTCTTAGATAATGATGCAGATGAAGGATGACGGCTCACCATGCAAGGCACGGAAGCAATGGGGACGGGTGGCATCGAAATAGATGCTGTCGCCTTTCTCCAGGACGAGGACTTTGTCCTCTATCGTCAGTTCCAGCGTCCCTTCAATAATGACATCAAACTCCTGACCGTCATGGGTGTTCTTGTTATGCTTCTTTCCATCGGGCAACGGATCCACTGTAGCCAGGAAAGGATCGATCTTACGACCGCGGAATCCACCGGCAAGACTCTGATATTTATAGTCGTTGCCACGGTCGATCTCTGGACCTTGACCAGCACGCGTGAGGTAATAGCTGCTCATGCGGGGCTCCTCGCCGAAGAGGAGGACATCGAGATCAATGCCGTACTTCTTGGAAATCTTACTCAGCCGATAGACAGACGGGTCTGCTTCGCCCGCTTCTATCTTGAGATAATGGTCGAGGGAGATGCCACAGAGATCTGCTACCTCCTCGGCCGGAATGTTAAGGACATCACGGAGACCTTTCAGACGTTCTCCGATCTGCTTGATTGCTTCTTCCATGTTGATTGTTATTTAATCTGTTTCCAAAAGTACGAATTTTTCCTTAGAAAGGGGAAAGCTCTTCCGTTTTTTCGTTATTTTTGTGCTAAGAAAATAAAAATGCTGCACAATGTTTTTGTTTTTGTGCAGCAAATTTACGCTTTATCTTATTTTGTTCCCTTTTTGGCGTTACCGCAATAAGACGATTAGCTGTAAGAGGATTATTCAATCGTTTTATTTTACTCCGGCTTTCAACCCTTGGATGACAGCATTGGTGAAACCATACTGTTCCATGGTGTTGAGACCCTTGATGGTCAGACCGCCGGGAGTCGTCACCTTGTCAATCTCTGCTTCGGGGTGGTTGCCGTTGCTCTGCAGCAGGGCGACAGCACCCTTGCAGGTCTGCAGCACGATATCCTTGGCGATGTCTGCCTTGAAGCCGAGCTCCACACCGCCCTCTGAGGCTGCGCGGAAATAGCGCATGGCATAGGCAATGCCACAACTGGCGAGGGTGGTGCCGGCACCGAGATGCTGCTCATCGGTGATGAGACTCTCGCCGAGATGGTCGAAGAGGGTTTTCACCTGCTCTGTCTGTGCCGGGAGGGCACCGACGGGGACGATGAAGGTCATGGAGGCCTTCACGGCAATGGCGATGTTCGGGATGACCTGGAAGAGGACCGGCGTCTTACCTTTCTTGTCAAGCCATTTCAGCAGTTGCGAGGAGGGGATGGCGGCGGCCATATTGAGGATGATCTGATGGTCGTAGTCGAGAGAGCTTTTGATCTCGTTAATCACCTCTTCCACGAGCCACGGTTTGACGACAATAGCGATGATGTCGGCACCTGCCACGGCAGTCTTGTTGTCGGTAGTGACGGCGGCACCGAGGCGCTGGAATTTCTCCAGCTTTCCCGCATGGGGATTGGCAACGGTGAGGTCGGCGGGTTGGAAGGTGTCGTCATGGAGCAGTCCTTCGGCGAAACTGCCTCCCATGGCACCGGCTCCGATAATAGTTATCTTCATAATTCAGACAATACTTTTTTCAGTTTATTGATAAACAGATCTACATCTTGGGTTGTTAAGGTCAACGGCGGGAGGATACGCAGGATATTGGTGGAGGCACAGCCGGTGAAGACATGTTCCTCATAGATAAGTTTGCTTCGTACGTCTTTCTGCGGGACATCCATGACGACTCCGATCATCAAGCCACGGCCACGGACTTCGAGAATATGGTTGTTTTCTTGTTGCAGTTTCTTCAGTTGGGCAATGAAATAGTCGCCGACCTTGTGGGCATTCTCCACAAGATGCTCCTGCTCGAAGACATCAAGGACGGCGAGGGCGGCAGTACAGGCCATATGGTTACCGCCGAACGTTGTGCCGAGCTGGCCGTAGACGGGCTTGAACTCCGGAGAGATAAGGACAGCACTCATGGGGAAGCCGTTGCCGATGCCCTTAGCGACGGTGATGAGGTCGGGACGGATGCCGAGCCACTGATGGGCAAAGAACTTTCCGCTGCGGCCATAGCCACACTGAATCTCATCGCAAATGAGATAGGTTCCATATTCCTTGCAGAGTTCCTGCAGTCCCTGGGCAAACTCCGGTGTGGCCATGTTGACACCGCCGACGCCCTGGATACACTCGAGGATACAAGCGCAGACATCGCCCTTCTTCAGCTCATCTTCCCACGGCTTCAGGTCATTGAGGGGCAAGAAGGTTACTTGACCGTTGTCATTGATCGGCGCAGTGATCTTCGGGTTGTTCGTCACCTCTACAGCGAGGGAGGTACGGCCGTGAAAGGCTTTTTCCACAGAGAGGACACGCTTACGACCGTTAGTAAACGAGGCGAGCTTGAGGGCGTTCTCGTTAGCCTCGGCACCGGAGTTGATGAGGAACAACTGGTAGTCATCATAACCGCTGATCTTCCCGAGCCGTTCTGCCAACTGTTGCTGCAGCTTGTTGATGACACTGTTGCTGTAGAAGCCGAGGGCATTGAGCTGCTTTGTCATCATCTCTATATAGTGTGGGTGACAGTGACCGATACTGATCACGGCATGACCGCCGTAGCAGTCGAGATATTCCTGCCCTTGATCATCCCATACCCGACAGTCTCTTCCTTTGACGATATTGACATTGAAGAGTGGATAGACATCGAATAATTTCATAGATATGTCTTTTATCTCTTATTGGAAAGAATAGCTTTCCGGTAAGAGTATGAATTTTATTGTTTTTTTAGAATGCTGATGCCTTCAGACGCAGACCGGCAGTCTCATCAATACCAAACATGATATTCATGTTCTGGACAGCCTGACCGACGGCGCCTTTGAGGAGGTTGTCAATACACGAAGTGATAAGGAGCTTGTTGTCTACCTTGTCGACATGTACGAGACACTTGTTGGTGTTGACGACTTGCTTCAGGTCGAGGGGCTTGTCGACATAATGCGTGAATTTCGCGCCTTTGTAAAACTCCTGATAACCTTTGACAATCTTCTCCAGAGGTTCATCAGTCTTGATGACTTCTGTGGCAAAAATACCACGGGCAAAGTCGCCACGATAGGGGATGAAGTCGATAGAGGCATCGAGATAACCCTGTTCCTGACGCAGACTCTGACGGATCTCCGGGACATGCTGATGCATGAAAGCCTTGTAGATGCTCAGGTTGTCATTACGCCAGGAGAAATGGGTCGTGGCACCAGGCTTTACACCGGCGCCCGTACTGCCCGTGATGGCGTTGACGCTGACATCCTTGTTGATGAGGCGCATGTGGGCGGCAGGCAGCAGACCGAGCTGGATACATGTGGCGAAGCAGCCGGGATTGGCGATATGCTGGGCCTTGGCAATGCGGTCGTGGTTGATCTCCGGCAGACCATATACAAAGTCGTGGTTGTCGGCCGATGGGTGCTGCGTGGTACTCACCGTGGCCGGGGCCAGACGGAAGTCCTGTGCGAGGTCGATGATCTTCACGCGCTCGGGGATCTCATGTTCGCGGAGGAAGGCCTCACTCTTGCCATGACCGAAACAGAAGAAGACGACATCGACATCATTAAACGGCAGTTGGTCGGTGAAGCGCAGGGTGGTGTCGCCATAGAGTCCTTCGTGGACATCCGTGACAAGATCACCGCTGTGACTTTCGGAATTGGCAAAGACAATCTCTGCTTCCGGGTGGTTGACGAGCAGACGGATGAGCTCACCGCCGGTATATCCGGCGGCACCAAGTATTCCTACTTTGATCATATGGCTCCTCCTTATTCTCTTTCGTGGGGATGAAGACCATAGTAGACACGCAGTGGCGTGGAACTGACCTTGATGAAGCCCTTGGCATCTTCTGCCGTCCAGCCGTGCTGCATCTCACCGTACTCGCCGAGTTTGCTCTTCGTGAGGTCGTCGGGAGAGTCGATGCCGACCGTCTGGAAGCCGTAGGGACGGAGCTTTAAAATAGAAGTGCCGTTGACATGGCGCTGACTACTTGTAAGCATGGCTTCGATATCGGGCATGACAGGCTCGAGATACTGACTCTCGTGGAGGAACATGCCGTACCAGTTGCCGACCTGGTCTTTCCAGTACTGCTGCCATTTGCTCAGCGTACTCTTCTCCAGCAGACGGTGGGCCTCGATGATCAGCTTCGGAGCGGCAGCCTCGAAGCCGACACGCCCTTTGATGCCGATGATGGTATCACCGACATTACAGTCACGGCCGATGGCATAGGCGGCACCAATCTCCTCTATCTTCTGGATGGCCTTGATCTTATCGTCGAAATGCTCACCGTTGACAGCGACGATCTCTCCCTTCTCGAAGGTGATGCGCAGCTCGCTCTCCTCGGTCTTCGTGACATGCTTCAGATAGGCTTCCTCGGGCAGGCCCTGGGTAGGATCAAGGATCTCACCACCACAGATACTCGTACCCCAGATTCCGACATTGTAAGAGTATTTCAGCTTGGTGAAGTCAGCATAGAAGCCATGGTCGTTGAGGTAGTCAACCTCCTCCTTACGGCTCAGGGCATGATCACGTGTGAGGGTAATGATCTGCATGTCGGGGCACATCACGAGGAAGGTCATGTCGAAACGGATCTGGTCGTTGCCGGCTCCCGTACTGCCGTGAGCGATGGCATCAGCCTTGATCTCGTTGGCATAGCGGGCGATAGCGATAGCCTGGAAGATACGCTCAGAACTGACAGAGATGGGATAGCAGTTGTTACGCAGCACATTTCCGAAAATCATGTATTTCAGACTCTTCTCGTAATACTCATGGGTAACGTCGAGGGTGACATATTTCGTGGCACCCAACTTATAGGCGTTCTCCTCATTCGTCTTCAACTGCTCGGCACTGAATCCGCCGGTATTGGCACAGGCGGCATAGACCTCCCAACCTTCCTGCGACAGCTTCATTACTGTATAAGAGGTGTCAAGACCTCCACTGAATGCTACTACAACTTTCTTCTTAGCCATATCTTCTTCTTTTTTATTTTCTGTTGATAAATAGAAATATAGTTGATGGACAGTTATTCCTTCCCATCAATCTTCTTGATACGTTCAATGACGTCCTTGGGTAGTCTGGCGGGCAGATGCTCCTCGGGATCATAGAGCATTGCCGTACAGATACAATATCTGCGACCCGTACGGTGAAGAATATCAACATTGATGCAGCCTTCACAGCCGCGCCAGAAACTCTCGTCGTCGGTGAGGTCACTGAACGTGACGGGATGATAGCCGAGCTGCGTATTCATCTTCATGACGGCAGAACCACTTGTCAAGGAGAAAATTTTTGCCTGGGGCCAACGGGTCCGGGCTAATGTGAAGGTCAGATTCTTAATTCTTTTGGCCAAACCAAGACCACGGAAATCGGGGTGGACGATGAGGCCGGAAGTAGTGACATAGTGCTTGTTGCCCCATGTCTCAATGTAACTGAAACCGGCAAACTTATCACCGCAGAGGGCAATGACGGCCTTGGCTTCTTTCATCTTGGTGGCAACATATTCGTGGGTACGCTTGGCGATACCGGTGCCACGGACTTTCGCTGCGTCAGAAATTGTCTTGAGGATGGTGTCGACGTATTTCTCATGAGAGGCATCGGCCACCATCACTTTTATCTCATCCATATCTTTTATGAGTTTATATTTCTATTTATATAAAGGTTGTTTCTTCTCTCTTCGGCATCTCTCGGTCGGCAAATCTTACATATTGGGTATAATCTCCCTCAATGCTTCGATCACCTCTTCTTCCGGCGTGCCATCTTTCTTGACAATAAAGATCGTATCGTCACCGGCGATGGTACCGAGAATCTGTGGAATATCACTGTTGTCGATGTTATAGGCGATGCTGCTTGCATAGCCCGGTCGCGTCTTGATGACGCCCATGTTTCCTGAGAAATTCAATGATAGGAAACCAGGAGTTGCAAGCATCTGAGAGATGGAGTCGGCTTTGTTTGTTCGGCGATACATCGTCTCGTTGGGAAGAACGTAGACATATTTGCCATTCATGCTCGCTGCCTTCGCAACCTTCAACTGCTTGAGATCACGACTCAACGTGGCCTGAGTAAGCTTATAGCCCTCTTGGGCTAATGCATTCAGTACTTCCTCTTGATTGCATAGCTCTTGACTAGAGATGATCATCTTCAGCGTCTCCAATCTATTTTCTTTTTTATTCATATTACTGAATGTTTATTCAATTGATGCTGCAAATATACAAGATATACTTGAAATATGCAAATAAATTTGCAAAAATCTGGTGAAATTTATTGTAATATTTGAATTTGTGTGAATATAATGAATAAATATGCGATTACCAAAGACTTTGCACACATATAAAAAAACAAGGGCCGCCCAAAAGGCGGCCCTTCCTATTGAATGGAAAATGATTAATTGTCGTTTCTGCCGAAAATCCTCAGAAGATAGAGGAAGAGGTTGATGAAGTCGAGGTAGAGGGTTAGTGCTCCGAGAAGCGCTACCTTCTGTGCACTCTCACTGACATCATACTGTGTAGAGAGGGCTCGCTTGATTTGCTGGCTGTCCCATGCCGTAAGGCCGCAGAATATGGCAACGCCAATATAGCTCAGAATGTAGTCAAATCCCGTACTCTTGAGAAACATGTTGACAATGGTAGCGATGATGATGCCTAGGAGTCCCATAAAGAGGATGCGGCCCATCGTACTTAGATCTTTTTTCGTCGTATAGCCATAAAGGGCTGTGACACCAAAGGTTCCGGCGGTAATGAAGAAAACGCGGGCAATGGTGCTCATGTTGAAAACGAGGAAGATAGAGCTGAATGTGGCACCATTCAATACGGAGTATAGGATGAACATCAGGGTAGCCGTCGTCATGGACATCCGGTTAATAGCTCCGGAGATAGCCATGACGAGGACGAACTCAGCGATGATCATACCCCACATGATGGCACTGTTGCCCAAAATGGCGGTATACAAGGCTGGGCTGTTGGCGACACCCCATGCCGTGAAACCGGTAATCACTAAGGCAAGTGACATCCATGTGTAAACTTTCCGCATGAGGGTAGGCATGGCCAAATTTAACTCTTGCTCACGGCTATGGAACTGTGAGCCGGAATTATTGATTTCATTGTACAATTCTTGTTCTGTCATATTTTATTCTTTGTTGGTTCCTGTTCAACAGACAAAGTTAATGCCGATTTTCCAGAAAAACGAAACTCTGCCTAATATTTAACGCAATTTTACATGATCAAGGAAATGTAGGACGATCTGTATGCTATAATATATAATAGGTGAATATTGTTGAAATAAGGGAAAAGGCAATTTTTTAAGAAATTTCTTTCAAAAATATTTGGAGTTTTCGGAAAAAGTTCATACCTTTGCACTCGCTTTTGAAAACAAGCACACTGCCAAAAGCGTGGTGGTTAAGGATAAAGCACTGAGAAAGAGTTCTTTGAAAAGATTACATAAGACAGAAAGAAAGTAGTACAAGAAGGAAACCTGTCAATCACATGAAGGTTTTACGACTCAATACTTCGAGTATGGATATTCACCCTGTAGACAGACAAATTTACATTTAAAACATATTTTACAATGGAGAGTTTGATCCTGGCTCAGGATGAACGCTAGCTACAGGCCTAACACATGCAAGTCGAGGGGAAACGGCAGAGTTTGCTTGCAAACTTTGGACGTCGACCGGCGCACGG
>NZ_AUJK01000023.1 GCF_000424185.1 Prevotella sp. AGR2160 | reverse complement strand
CCCCCAGTCCCCTCGGTGTTTTATGGTATATATTTTTTCAATATATTCCTCAACTCCGATTGCACTTCTATCTTGAACTTGCAGAATAGCAGTTTTACAAACCCTTAAAAAATTAGGAATATGAGAACGAAACTGATACGATACTTAGCTACTTCGTTCTTCTTTTTGGTAGGACTGATCATAGCACAAAAGGCACACGCACAGCAGTTTGCCCTTCATCATAATCTGGCCTATTCCGCCACACTGACACCTAATATCGGTTTTGAAATTCTCCCCGACTCCTCATGGTCTTTCGCGCTCTCCACCGGCTATCGGCCCTGGCCGAAGAATGACGAGCGAGCCCGCAAATACCGCCACCTCAGCATGGACTTCCAGGCCCGGCATTGGGATAAGGACCATCCCTGGCAAGGCGCATTCTACGGCATCGACGCCCTATGGCTACACTACAACCTGTCCAATATTTACCTCAATTACTTCGGGATGTTCGCCGATGCCCGTCATCACCGCATCCAGGGAAACCTCTACGCCGCCGGCGCCCTTGGCGGGTACGCCTGGAACCTCGGCAGCGGCTTCACCCTCGAAGCCGAAGGTGCCCTCGATCTGGCGTGGACACACTACCGGATCTTTGAACGGCCTCACTGCGGAGATCCTATTGCACGCGTCAACCGCGTTTACCTGCTACCTAAGATCGCTTTCAATATAGCCTGGCATTTCTAACCATCCACAGATCTGAATCTTCATCAACAAAAAGAGAAGAAGAAATATAGATAAGAGAATCATCATAAAAAAGACCATAACTATGAGAATGAATGTGTTTTATGTTTTTGGAGCGATGGCAATCAGCATGCCTCTCTTCCTGGTTTCCTGCTCGTCGGCCGACGATGCGGTTGAGACCCCTCATCCTACTTCTTCCGATACTGTCAAGACGTCCTTCACCCTCTCCGTAGGACTGCCGAAGAGCAATACATCCGGAGCCAAGGCCATGAGCCGTGTCTCCGACGCTACGGCACAGGCGCAGTCCTCACCGGTGTTCCGCGGCATGGACAACATGACGCTCATCCCGTTCGCGCTTGCCTCCTCTACGACGACGGTAGGAACCGACGCTACGCGTAATGGTGACAACAACATTGTGTTACCCAACACGACGCCGAACACGCTGTCCAGTGACCAGATCACCTCCACCGGCAACGCCAAAGTCTATGTCGATGTCAGCATCCCCACGGAGACCAACGCCTTCCTGTTCTATGCCAAGGCCATCGATGCTACAGCCGGGACGAGCGCATCCACAGCTAACGATATGTTCAAATACGGCACCCTGAAGGCTGCCGGACTGGACGCAGGAAAGCCGAGCGGCATCTCGTTCACACCGGTGCCGATCACGACCTCGCCCGATATGACGAAGGGCGAGGCCATCGCCACCTATCTGACCTCTATCGCTAATGCGAAAGGCTGGAGCAGTGTTTCTGTGGATGCTTCCACCGGTCAGGGAAAGGGCCTCAAGAACCTCTACGACAATTTCATCAAATTGTCTGCCGGCTCCTCCGACGCTATCCAGAACGCCGTGCAGGATCTGTATACGTCCGTTGTCGACCTGAAGAGCAGTCAGACCACGGCCAACCAGACGATCTGTGACGCCATCACAACGGCCATCAAAAACAGCACCTATGCTTCGTTGAATTCTGATGACAAGACGCTGAAATTTACGGACGCCATCTCCGGCTATCCCGCCAACCTCAACCTCCCCGATGGCGCAGCTACTGTGAAATGGGCTGACAGCAAGTTCACGGCACAGAGTACCCCCACCTATACCACCGATGGTACAAACGTGTCGGCGATGAAGGATTATGTCTATCCCATCAGCCTGTGGTACCGCGCCAACACGCAGATCGCCACGAGTGATGCCGATTTGAAAGATAAATATGTAAACGGAACATCGTGGGCGGACATTCTGAATAATTACACCTCAAATCCCGGAACGGTCACTTCCTCCACTCACTCCATCGCGCTGAAGGATCAGATCCAGTATGCCGTCGGCCGCCTCGACACGAAGGTGAAACTCGCCGGTGAGACACTCTACGATAATAACGGCGCCGCCGTGACCCTGCAGGGCGACGGATTCCCCGTGACCGCTATCCTCGTCGGCGGACAGCGCGCTGTCAATTATCTCTTCCAGAGTGCTTCGTCGGACAATACGCAGTATACCGTCTACGACAAGGACCTCAACACGACAACGACGGACAACACTACCACGAAGATGATCGCCTCCAAGGATGGCTCCATCACGAATCATACCCTGCTTCTGGAGACCCCCGAGAAGACACCGATCTACATGGTTGTGGAACTGCAGAACAACACGGGCAGGGCCTTCCGTGGCTACAACAATGGCGTGATCCCCGCCGGCAGCAAGTTCTATCTCGTCGCCAAACTCGATCCGGATGCTGACACCGGAGTCACGCAGCCCTCTACGACCACCGGCTTTGATAAGGAGAAAGTGATCCAGCAGGACTTCACCACCGTCGCCAATCTGACGATAGGCGCCAGCAGCACCTCCGGAGGCAACACCGGTCTCGGCGCCGCCTATAATGTCATCCCCGATCTTCGCACGCCGGCCCTGAGTATCGGTATGAGTGTTGACCTGACCTGGCAGAATGGTCTGACGTTCAATGTCACGATGTAAACCAACGTAGGATATGTTTCAGAAAACGGTTCAACTCCTCCTGGCACTGACATCGCTGCTCTCCCTCTGCGGATGCAGCTATATCAGTTCGATTGATGACGATACGACAGGCTGTAATGAGACCTACGACATCTCCTACCAGCTGCACGCCGTCATCAACACCAACTATCAGATCACCGAGCAGATGCCCGATGACGGAGACGCTACGCTCCGGGAGTCGCTGACAGATCTGTTGAACCCCTTGCTGCATCCTACAAGCTATTCCACGCAACTGCTCTTCGTCAACGCCGCCGACGGCTCCTTTGAGAGCTCGGCACAGACGATAGAGGGCGACGAGAAAGTACTGGCGCTGACGCTCTGCCCCGGCAGCTACCGCCATCTGGCGGTCTCCGGCACCGATAAGGTGGCGGCTCTCCTCGTCGACACGACGAATATCAATAAGATGGGCGTCGTCCAACCATCGGGCGACACCATCATCGCACAGCAACAACCGCTGCTCTCGGCACGGCAGGACATCACGATCACCGGCAACAGCAACGAGGATATCCACGTCCGCCTCTACCCTGCCAATGCCGCCGTGGCGGTCGTCGCCACACAGCCGGAGACCATCAAGGACGTACAGATGTTCATCACCGATCTCGCCAGCTCCTTCACCATCAACGACAGTACCTACCACTTCGAAGAGGATGCCCTCTTGCGGACCTCTGTCTCCGACGGACCCAAGGAACACGAGAAAATCTACCACGCCCTCACCTTCCCCAGCCGGGATGTGGCCTCCAGAGCCAATGGTGACGCAGCACGGACAGACGGAACGATATGGCGAGTCATCGTCCTGGCGACATGCTCCGACAACTCCGTCACGCGCTCCGTCCTCTCTGTCCAGCGGCCACTGAAAGCCGGTGACGTCCGCGTCATCCGTATCTCCATCGCCGACAATGGGGCCGTCACCACCAGTACGGCAGGCGTCGGGGCCAGTGTCACACTCGACTGGAATAAAGGTGGAGAATATCATCCGAATATATGAGAAAAATTTACTTCTCTTGCATCACGCTCGGGGCAGCACTCCTCACTGCCTGTTCGTCTGACACCGCCGGCGTCAGCGATGACAGCATCCGTATGCCCGTCATCCTCGCCATTCCGGTCAGCCAACAGATGGAGACAAGGGCTATCGGCGACCCCGGCAGCTATGAGAAGTTCGTCATGCCGAAACACCTATACCTCTATCTGATCAACACGAATAATGAAGGGACCGTCGATCAGATCATCACGCCGGAAGGGATGGATGCCACGAATGGATATACACTCGACGAAGAGAAATGGAGAAAAACGGTCATCTCTACCGCCGACTTCCAGACTACCGGCGACTCCATCTACCGCTATACCGACCAGATCAATATCAACCTTCCCGCCAACCGTACCCAAGGCGTCGTCTATGCCGCCATGTCGGCAGAGCCTATCACGGTGACGAAGAGCACCGCGACGAGCCTCAGTGATCAGGTACGCGATGCCACGTTTGCTTTGCCTTCAAGTGTCGCCGATGCCGACTGTGGTGAGGCCCTGAAGAATATCTACTCCACGCCCTATAACCTCAAGAAGACAACAGACGCGTCAACCTACTACGGCACCGTGAGCGACTATACCAGCAATACGCCGCATCTGGAGATCGTCCTCTACCATACGGCTGCTAAGCTCGATGTCAACTGGAATGTCGACCCATCGATACAGTCAACGACGAATGTGAAATCTATCACGTTCACGGGGCTCAGCGCCGGAGGCTTCCTCTTCAAGCCAATGGAGAATACAACGGCGGCCAGCCGCACATACAGCGAGACCGTCACAACGGATCCCGGCAATCAATACTACGGACGATACGAGACCTACGTGCTCCCCTTCTCCGCAGACCTCGACAGCTACACGCTGAACATGACCCTCACCAACGGCGTGGACACTAAGGAGTCCTCTCCTTCCACCACCATCAGTCTTGGCAACAAACAAGCAACGGCCATCTTCACGCCATGGATGCTGGGAAAGATCCAAATCAAGAATACTTGGTAGACTATGATGATACTTACATCTAACATACATATCAACACCCTTCTCCGACGGTTCCTGACCGCCGCTCTACTGATACTGTTCCCGCTCTTCAATTTCGCCCAGACCGATACCATACGCTATGTCAAGACGGAAAAGAATGGGGGCGCCTACAATAATGACGGAAAATCATGGGACAAGGCCAAGAACAACCTCCAAGATGCCATCAATGACCTCTACGACTACCTGCAACGTAACAACCTGCACTCGGGATCCGTATATGTCGCCGCCGGTACCTATTACCCCTCCGAGAGTACAGGTAATGGTGCCAAAGGAATCCTCTCCACCTCGTTCAAGATCTACGCGGGGATCCATGTCTATGGCGGTTTCAACCCCGACAGTCTCGAATCGAAGCCCGGCGACCGTATCCTCTCCACCAGTGCTGCCTGGCGAAGAATCACGGCAGGATTAGGTACGGAGGTCAACACAACCTTCGATTCCGATGCCAAGATCACCGAGTTCGGAGACACGATCATGTCGTACGACTTCAAATACGCTACGATCCTCGAAGGTAACCACAACAGTATCCAGACGACCTTCAAGTGGAACGACGTCAAGAAACAATATACCACGCGCTTCCCGGGCAACTCCTACCATGTCGTGTGGTTCGCCACCAACGGGTTCTACAACGACAGTAAGCGACCGAACTATGCCGACTCGCTGACCTACAGCGCCTCTATCGACGGCTGTATCATCCAGGGCGGCAATGCCGGTGCCAAGACCATCGCCGAACGTGACCCCGCAACGATGGGTGGTGGTGCTTATATGGTCAGGAAGGCAGTACTGAGCAACTGTATCGTCCGCAACTGCTCCGCCTCGCTCCGCGGCGGCGGTGTCTATATGGATGGCGGCGGCTCCGTCATCGGCTGTAACATCTATGAGAACCAGACCCTCGGACTCGGTGTCGTCGACGGCTACGGCGGTGGTATCTGCGAGGACCAGAACGGTGTCGTCAAGGATACGTGGGTGCACAACAACGTCGCGCGTATCGGCGGTGGCATCGCCATGCGCTATGAGCCGGCGGAGCATCCGCTGAGTGACAACTATAAAGCATTGCTTTTCGACCCTTACGCCTCCGCCTGTATCATCAACAACAACACGGCACAGACCGAGGCCGGCGGTGTGCTCTTATATAAAGGTGGCGTTATCAACCACTGTTCCATCGTCATGAACGATTGTCCGGGTGCTGACATCACCGTGGGCACGAACCGTTACGGCCGTACGGGCGGTCTGTATGTC
Organism: Prevotella sp. AGR2160; assembly: GCF_000424185.1. GTDB lineage: Bacteria > Bacteroidota > Bacteroidia > Bacteroidales > Bacteroidaceae > Prevotella. The sequence goes on along the minus strand of NZ_AUJK01000023.1, from coordinate 28,397 downwards.
TATGGCGCGGGACTGACGTACAACTCCGTCATCTGGGGCAACACCTGTGCAGCCAACAATGATATCCAGTATGCTACGACGGCTGCCACGGTATACAGTAAGGCAACGTTGACACGCCCCGAGGTACAGTATACCGCAGTGAACAAGAACGATATCACCGACTGGAGCAACACCTACCGCAAACAAGTCTACTCAGTGGAAGACAAAAACAATGTTGCTGACAAGAATGGTAACTTCGTTGTCTTCAGACAGCCTTCCGCCACCTCCGGTGCCAAGGACATCGCCTTCAGTCCGAGGTCCTGGGCGCCTCAGGCCGTGTCGTACCTCAAAGGCAAGGGTGTGCAGGTCTCCACACTGACCAAGATCACCGACTTCGACCGTAAGGCGCATGTCACCCACGACTTCTTCCACTCTGTCTTCTATCCCGTCTCTACGGTCGGCGCCCTCCGTGCCAAGGCTGAGAACGTTGCCTTTGCACAACTATTGCCCGTCGACGGCTCCTCGACGACGGATAAGATTCCTACACTCTTCGTCGACCCGAACCGTGTCACGTCGGACACGACGAAGACGATGGGTGCTTCCTGGGACTACCCCTTGGGGAACATCAGTGAGGCCATCTATTACATGAAAGAGTACAAAAAGGCCAAGAAATACTTTGCCCGGACACAGATTCTCGTCAAGCAAGGTACGATGAACACCGCCGGTCCGAGCTCGTTCCTCATCGCTAACCTCGGTGAGGAGACAGACCTGCAGAGTGCCGCTATCCGCCTTGCCGACAGTCTGCTCGTCTATGGTGGCTATCCGTCCGCGCTGAAAGGTACAAGTACAGAAGGCCGTAACCCGAAAGCGTATCCTTCGCGCATCACCGGCAACATCATCGACGACTGGACCTACAATGCCGTCCACTGTGTCGGCTTCATCAATGTCAGGGATGCTGTCGTCGACGGTTTCGAACTCTATTACGGCAATGCCATCAAGACAGGAAAGACGAGTTCCTACACGCAGCGCTTGATGAACACCAATGGTGGTGGCGTCATCATCTCCAACTGGGCAACGGATCAGCCTTACCGTAAGGACATGACGGGTAATGTCATCCGCAACTGTGTCTTCGCTAATAGTATGGCAGCGGAGGGTGGCAGTGCCCTCTTTGTCAACGGCGCCTTGCCAAAGAAAGACGGCACGCCGTCAGCGTGCGGCGTCGAGGTCGTCAACTGCATCTTCCATAACAACTCGTCGATCGTCTCCGGACAAACGGGAGACTACAAGGGGATCATCACCGTCCGCGGCAACGCCACGGTGAAGATGGACCACTGCACGATCTGTAACAATGTCGGCATCCCCTTGGAGGCTAAGAAGGTGACGGTGGACAAGACCTACACCCCGACGCTCTCCATCTCCAACTCCGCCATCTATGCCAACACCACGGCGGCGCTGACCTCCCGCGACGGCATCACGGCGAGCAACCTCGCCGCCCTGACGAACGGTGACGGCACGATCACGGGTTCCAACAACCTCGTCGACTCGCTCTATTCGTCAATCTCTACAGCTTCCACGGCACTGACGAATATAAACGCTACGCCTGTCTTCGGCTATTCGTCAACGAACGACAAGACCTATCCGAAGTTCGTCAACCCCGTGAGTAATATCGGTCCGCGCGAGAACCTCACCGACGTGACGCTCTATGGCGGCATCCCCGACTATACGCCGATGGACATGAACCCGATGGTCAATGCGGCAGGTTCACCGGCAATCCAATACAACTTTGACCTCACCTCCGTCACGAGTCGTGCCTTTGGCGGCAAGCCCGACATAGGCGCCATCGAAAACGCCACACTGCCCGCTGCCGGGACAACGTACTATGTGCGGACGCCCGCCGATGGTGGTAGTGACAGCAATGCCGGTACCTCCTGGAGCACCGCCTTCGCCACACTGACGAAAGCGCTGAATACAGCCTCGTCCGGTCAGGAGATCTGGATCGCCGCAGGCACCTACAAGGAGGCAGCCACGGTCACTATGGTCAATGGTGTCAGCGTCTACGGCGGCTTCAAGGCCTATGGCAACCCGGGAAAGCAGACGGGTGAGCGCGATATCTCCAATCTCCATACGGAGTATCAGACGATACTCGATGGAGCAGGTAACAAGCAAGTTGTCAGGCAAAGCAGTGATTTTGAAAATGCCACCACTTGGGAAGGATTAACCATCCAAAATGGCTATTTAGCGACGAACTCAGCTGATAATGGAGGTGCGGGTATCATGATTCGAAAGAACATGACACTCAAGAACTGTCTTGTGCGAAAGAATACAATATATTTAACCTCAGGCGGATCTTATGGCGGTGGCGGCATTTGGATGAAAAATGGAACCGTCTTGGATTGTATTATAAGAAACAACAAACTTACGCTTAGTGGCTTTATTCAGGGATGTGGTGCTGGCGTAAGAATGGATGGCGGTACATTGATTAATTCAATGATTGTCGAAAACAACACCGACAAAAAAGGTAATAGTATCTTAGGAGTGGGACTATTTATCAGTTCACAATCCTATATATATAACAGTACTATTGCCTATAATGTAGGTTGGATTAATAAAAATCAGACAAGCGGAGTACGGGCTGTCGCACCAGGCGTTTGGGATAATTCTCTGAATAGTAAACAAGTAGATGCTCAGAAGAATAATGATGAATTTGTAGGTACTGCAAAATTCTATAATTGTATTTTTTGGGGAAATGCTGGATATGGTAATACGGCAGAGAATTATGTAGCAGTTAACCGGTCGCATTATTATAATGCAATTGGTAAGAAAGGAATCATGTACAACTGTTATCATTCATCTCCAACGACAGGATATGCAGTTGAAGGTGTAAATACAGCTCGTACACAGGTCACTGATACTACTAAAGTATATGTCTCTAATTCTATCAGTGGATCATCAACATTTAGTACAAGCAATGTTTCTGCTTATATTCAGGCATGTGGTAAACAAAATTTATTTAATGAATCTTCATATAATGTTACAAGCGGTACAACTACAATGTCTGTTTCATCTTATGATGGTTCAGTAGATTTCGTAACTGACAACCCTTACAGTATTAATCCTGCGAGCTATAAATCGAAAAACTGCATCAACATGGGTGATGAGACTTATGGTGACGAACTGAGTACAAAGTTCGGTGTCACGGTTGATATCGCCGGCGCCGACCGTGTCCAGGACTGCCGTATCGATAAGGGCGCGTATGAGTTCAACGGCTCGAGCCTGATCACGCCGGAGAAGTCGACGGAGAAGATCTCTTATTATACCAGTCTCGACGCCACGAAGAAGACGAAGAAGACGGTGAACGTCGCTACTTACTATGTGGCTCAGAATGCGAACGAGAAAGGTTCCGCCAATGCCAGCAGTGCGACGAACACGGCCTGTGCCCGGAAGCTCCAGCAGGTCCTTGACGATGCCGGACGGTATAAATATGACCATCCCGACTGGCATGTCGTCGTCAAACTCGCCGGAACCAAAGGCATAGAGACCCACTATGAGCCAAGCCGATCCACCATTTATGAAGGTAACACGCAGGATCCGCGAAGCTACAGTCTGCAGGTGCCCCACGGTGTTGAGGTGTCGGGCGGATGGAACAGTGACTTCACGGCCCGTGACCCGATCAACTACCCCACGTATCTCTGGGGTAAATATCAGAGCACGAGCAGTGCGAGCACGGACAGTATCCAGGTCTATCATGTCGTGACCTTCACCGATTATGTCTTCGACTATAACGGCAGGCCGCGGACGGTGAAAGGGGCGGACGGAAAATCGAGATATGAACTGTTAAGCGACAGTATCACTACTTATCTGCCGAACACCGGTGCGGTGGCTGCCGACAACCGTTATAGTCGTGCGCAGCTCAACGGAGTGATCATCGAGCGCGGCAATGCCAATGGTATCTTGGAGGAGAACCAGCGCGGTGGTGCCTGTGTCGTTCCGTCATGGGCAACGGTCATCAACTGTATCGCCCAGCGTAACAGTGCCTCAGGCGACGGCGGTGCGTTCTATCTGGAGAACAACGCCCTCATAGCGGGATGTATCATCCAGAGCAACAGCGCCAAGAACGGTGGCGCTATCGCCATAGAAGAGCCTGACACGGCGAGCGAGAAGACCTTTGCCTGCGTCAGCTACTGTACCGTGACGGGTAACACAGCCTCGGCAGCCGGTGGCGGACTCTATTTCCTGACGAACCTGCGGTCGCTGTGTAACGTGTTCTGGCTGAACAAAGGTAACGACCAGAGCGATGTCTCCGGCGTGACGAATGTCTTCAAGGAACAGAACATCAACAACTATCCGCTCAACTACAGTGCCGTGACGAATATCCGTGTCGCCGGCGTCAACAATATCTCTGTCGAGCCGACCTCTGATGCCGGCGTGCGCTGGCAGGCGGACAGTAAGGCGACGACGGCATTCCCTTACCAGTATTATGGTTTGCAGAAGACCTCCGTCCTCACACGCGCAGGCCTGCCTTACGCTACGTTCCGCACCCTCGAGCGGCTGTTCCCGGAGATTGACACCCTCGATATCGCCGGTGTGTCCCGCCTCTCACAGACGGCCGAAAGTCCGCAACAGAAGGCTTACGACGGCACGGCCCTCGTGGCGAAAGACAATGTCAATGTTGAGATCGGCGCCCGTGCCATCAACGACGCTTACGTCCTGGCACAGAGCGACGCCCTCTTCTACCGGCTCTTCGTCGTTCATCACGATGCTATCAACACCTCGGACGCCCTGATCCTGCAGAACAGTAGCGACAAGATCTACAAACAGATCGGCTCCTCCTTCGCCAACCCGTTCATGCGTCTTGACGATGCCATCAACTATATCGTCGATGCACGAAACAAAGATGACAAGGCACGCAACCACCGCTTCGAGATCTTCCTCGCCGGCGGCACCTATTATCCTTACACCGACATGCGGGGTGCCCAGGGCGAAGTGCGCCTCAACACCTTTGAGATGCCGGAGGGCGTGGCTGTCTACGGCGGCTTCGACGTGACCAGTTCTTCGGCGAAGATGTACTGTCAGATAGCGGAGAAACGTGACACCACGGTCACCGCGACCATCAACGGCACGAAAGAGACCATCACCCTCACGGGAGCTACGACCGACTCGATGCGTCTGGCACGAGCCCGCTACGATATGAACAAGAACTCCATCGTCGAACCCTGGGAGATGGAGAACCAGACGATCCTCTCCGGCTACTCCGTCGGTGCCGACCAGGAGACGAAGAACGTATATCATGTGATCACGTGTAATGAGGACTCGACTTCCGTCGGCAGACTGCCGGATATGTACAGTGATGAGGCCTTCACGAAGACGACAACCCACAACTTTTATGAGCGCACGAAACACAGTGACTATGAATGCACGAAATCGATTATCCATCGTAGTATCATCCTCGATGGACTAACCATCCGTGACGGCTCCGCCATGGGCTATGAGTCGGCCGTGGTAAATCCGAACTGGTATTATCGGGGCGGTGGCATCTTCGTCTCCGGCTATCCGATCAAACAGGAAACAGACGCCAAGGTCAACCCCACCGATATGGAGTATGCACCCCGGAACATCCACCTTCTGATCTCCGGCTGTCTCTTCGAGAACAACAACGCACGGCAGGGAGGTGCCATCTACACCGACGGCACCATGGATATCACCGGTTGCTCCTTCGTACAGAACTATACGAAGAGTCCCGATGAAGATGAGTCCTACGACCGTGAGTTCGTCACCTACTCCGGTGGCGGCGCCATCGCCACGACAAACCAGCTCATCGTTGCCAACACCATCTTCGCCAACAATGAGGCTCAGCGCGGCACGGGTAAGATGGTTCTGTCTGATGGTACAAAAGCGATAGGCTCTTTCGTCAAACCCATCAATCAACTTGAAGACGGCAAGAGCGGCAACGACCTCGCAGGCTACGGCGGCGTTATCTGGGCCGGTATCAAATCACACATCTATATGCTCAACTGTAACGCCGTGCGTAACAAGGCCTATGCCTATCCTTCCGTTTACAACTACACGCCAAACGGATGGGAGGAAGACGCCACGACCCATAAGCTTGTAGTCCAGAGCGGCTTGCAGCATCACTATGGACTGAACAGTATCTTCTGGGGCAATGAGGCTACCGACTCCACCCATACCAGTTCCAAGATGCTCATGAACTATGGCACGGATCCTAAGGAAGACAATGAAGCCCTCTATTTCTGTGCTTATGAGAACGGGCAGGGCCTTGCGGCAACGACGAATGCTGAAGGCGATAACACCGATTACCGCGAGTATGATGTCACCTCCTGGGACATTCTCAGTGGCGTCGGAAAGGCGGTCGGCAATGCCAACCATAATATCATCCTCAACAGTGACAACAGTGCCACCGACGGTCCTAACTTCATCTCTCCCTCCACGGAGGCAGGCATCAAAGGTTATATGCAGAGTGCTGACTGGCTTGTCTATCGCGTCAACAACCTCACCGATAACGGATGGGGAATGATCACGCAGAAAGTAGACAACGGACAGGTTTCCTTCGTCAAACAAAGTCGTACGGCTGCCTCCGGTACAAAGGAAGAATACGGTGTGGGCGCTTACTTCGATGCGGCCAACTATTATAATGATGTTTACGGGCTGACCTTGTTACCCGTGGCTGATGAGAAATACATGATGTATGCCGATGAAAACAACGAGGAAAGTACCCGTAACATGCTCCGTGTCTCCAGTGACCCACTGAGCAACGCCACGAAAGACTATGTAGACATCGGCGTGTATGAGTATCAGCACTCACAACTCTTTGTCGAGGATGGCACGGAGACGGATGTGCTATGGGTCAAACCGGTAGAATCGACAGACATCGTCAGTTACGGCTCCACCCCGGAAAAGGCGACGAGTGACCTCCAGCGCGCTATCGAGACGCTCCTCCTCTCCCGTAACGACCATGCGAAGACGATCAAGATCATCACGGGCGACTACATGCCGCGGTATACCCTCGACGAGGACAATATCGGTTTCCAGATACATATGGGCGACAACGCCAGCATCGTGGCCTTGAAGAAAAAGATCATCTCCGGTCATGACTATATGGCGAACAGTCTCACCATCGAGGGTGGCTACACGGAGGAGTTAGAGGGTGTGCGCAATCCCGAGGAATATCCCGTGCGGCTGATCATGGATAAGAAGAGTGGTGCCACGGCTGACAATACGGCACACCTCTTTTATATCTCCGATGCTGAACAGTGGGGTACACAGGGCAACGGATCCAGTTCTCAAGACGGGGAGACGATAGATAACAGTAACATCACCAAGTCGAGTGCACCGGAGAACTATCCCATTCCGATTATCCTCGATGGTCTGACGTTTGTCAACAACTATGCCACGGCAAGTCATACCGAGACGGGGACAACGACGACGGGTGGCGCCGCCATCTATTATAAGGAACAGTTCAAGACAGGTACTGACAAGACAACGAAGACAACGGAGCATCTCGTCGGACGGAGAAACATCCCGAAGTTGACGATCCGCAACTGTATCTTCGAACAGAACGGTGCCCGAGGTGCCGACAAGGTACCTGCCGTACGTATCGAGCAAGGCGGTGGACGCACGCTGATTTTTAACTCCGTGTTCCACTCCGGATCCGGCAACCCCATCGAGAGTACCGATACCGTGAGCATCGTCAACTGTACCTTCGCCCGCAACGGCGGACATATCACGCTCTCGGGCAATGCTACAGGTAATTCGAGCCTATACAACTCCATCATCTGGCGCGATGACTCGATTGGCGGGTATAAGACGCCTTACAGTGGCTTTACGTCGTCTGATAATGCCAACGCCATCACGACAGACTCGATCAAGAACAACGCCATGACGGGCATCACGAACACCGATGAGGCAAAGAACAACGCCAATGTCGGTCTCACCGATGTCAGCACCGATGCCCTCGGTGGTCCGAACTTCGTCGATGCCGACAATGCCGTGCCGTCAAAGCGTGACTTCCATATCAACCCGGGTGTCCGCACGTTCTCCCGCGCCAACTATCTCCTCTATGCCCGCAAGGTCCTCGGATGGGTGCCGGGCATGACCATCACCCAAAAAGACAAGACAACGTTGGAACTCACGGAGGCTAATATCAAGTCCCTCCTCGCCGATACAGCGTACACCAAGGACTTGTCATTCCTGTCCCGTCTCTACGCCAGTGGCATGGAGCGGGGCGCCTACGAGATCGACAACGATATCCAGCGCTACCTCTTCGTCGACCCGAACAAGGTGTCGGGCACGATGACGGGACTGTCATGGCAGAACGCCTTCGGTGCTGGCATGCTCCAGCGCGCCATCGATGCCGCCTCCGTCTATACGTCCTTCAACCCCGACAACATCGACACCCCGGTGTCCTTCGTCTTCGTCAAGGGTGAGAACGGCACCGATGCCGGTACGGAGAACATCACGCTGCGCAATGGTGTAAGCGTCCTTGGTAGTATCGACCCGAACTACCTCACCATGCCGAAGATCACGGAGCAGATGACGACTGACGAGCGCTTCTCCGCACTGATGACCTTTCTCGGTACGGTACGCGCTGAACGGCCGGGCCTCCTCGCCAAGACGACACACCGAACGGTCGTAGCGGGTATCAAGACGGGCACGAACTCCTTCTCTTATCCTGTCGCCGTGTCGGGCCTCGAGGTACGTAACAGTAATAAGAACACGTCGCCGGTCATCAACATCGCCGACAACACGTATCAGCAACTCCTCCTCAGTGAGGTCTATGTCCACGGCAACACGATAGCGGCAGCCTCCGGTGGCACGATGCCGTCCGTCGTCAACCTCCAGGGTGGTCTGCTCTACAACGCGTTGATCGAGGGCAACGCCGTCGGCAGCACCACGACGCCTGTCGTCACCCTCGGCACGAAGGCTATGCTGCTCAACGGTACCGTCATCGCTGATGTCAACGGACAGACGGCTGTCGGCGGCACGGGACTCGTGGAGAACAGTATCACGTACAACACGGCCGACGCGAAGGCACAGCTCATCAAAAAGCTGAACCTCAACAACACGACGGCCACGACGAACACGATCCTCTCGCAGACGGGCAATCCCTTTGCGCCCTATCTGAACACAGGTAATGCCTACACACTGCCGACCTATCTGACGGAATATACGCCGTATCATTTCCAGTTGCATGAACAGAGCGCGGCCCTCGACGCCGGCCTGCAGACAGCACAGAACAGTGGGGTAACGAACCCTGTATCATCGACCGTGACAGAACTCGGACAGGGTGAGATCCCGACCGGATATATGTCGGCCATCGACTATGCCACGGACCGTGACCTCCTCGGCAACCCGCGTCTCCTCGCCAACACTGTCGACCTCGGCTGCTTCGAGACGTGGCATATCGCTGAAGGGCAGCACCGTTATGCGACGAGTACGAACAACCGCTATCCCCATGAGGGCTCCGTGGTGTATATCGGGAAGAACGGCAGTCTGAGTCTCGGCACGAGCGATGACACACAGCAGCTCTTCACCGATAACAACGCATTCATGCCGGGTTACCTCTACCTCGCTCCGGGGGCCTCGCTCTATGGCAACGGCAACATCATCCATGCCGCCTATGTCGCCGTAGATCATACCTTCGACAGTGGCACACAGTACGCCCTCATGGCCTTCCCCTATGCCCTCGATGCCGACAACGCCATCACAGTAGCGGGCAATGCTACGGACGGTACGGTCACGGAGACGCCCTTCACGGATATCCAGGAGGTCATGACCTATAACGGTGAGAAGCGCTCCTCATGGGACTACAGCTTCCGGGAGACGAACTCCGCCTGCTGGGAGTCCGTCACTTCCCATACTGTCGATGCCACACAGGGCTGGCTCGCTGAGCTCGCCGCACCGATGTCGGCAGCTACCACCGTGCGCTTCACGGCATGGGGGGCGCAGAACGGTACCTATCCTTATACTGAGGGGGCCGATGCGAAGACGGTCACGCTGACGCAGTATAACCACACGACATCAACGGACGGCGACGCCCATTTCACAAAGGAGGAGAACATGGGTTGGAACCTCACGGGACTCCCCTACCTCATCAGTGGCTATAACACGTCGCACTACGACCAGACAACGGGCTACGACATGAACGTGCCGCATCTGCTCTATACCAGTGATGGTAAGGGACAGTATGCGACGACACAGTCGTGGTCGGACAATACCATGAGTATGGGACAGGGCTACTTCATGCAGACAGCCATCATCGGCGATGCTGAGACGGTGACGTTCCTCCACCAAGATGTCAGCAAGGCGACACCCGCCGCTAAGCCGTATGTCACCATAGAGAGTGACGACGGCCTCAGCGACGCCATTGAGGTCAATGCCGACGCTGACAATCCTAAGACACTGACGTACACGATGGGGGCCGACGGATTGAAATGGCAGGCCTTCAACGACTCGCTGCCGGAGATCTATCTCCTCACCAACAGCGGTCTGCCGCTCCAACTCGCCGGCAACGCACCAACGGGTGTTCCGATGACTGTGGGCTTCCGGGCCGCGAAAGCCGGTACGCTGACCGTCAGCATTCCCGATACAGAGGCCTTCAATGGCGAACAGGTATGGCTGAAGGATGAAGAGACGGGAAATGTCACGGATCTCACGGAGGGAACCTATTCCTTTGCAACGAATGCGGGGTACAACGACAAGCGGCTGACCCTGCAGATCGGTGGCGTACGGCCCGACGGCTCTGCTGACAACAATACGGATGACGAGCCGTCATGGACGGTCCGTGGCAACAACGGCAGCCTCCTCATCGAGAATATCCACCATGGTGACCACGTCGCCATCCACACGCTCTCCGGTGCCCTCGTAGAACAGGCCACCGCCTCCGACAGTCAATACGTCACCCATCCTCTCGCCTCCGACATCTATATCGTCAGCGTCAACGGAAAGAGCAAAAAAATAAGGGTAAGGTAGGGTGCGGCCCTTGTGGCCGTCCTAACTGCACAATATCATCCAAATGCAGGGGCCGTCCCTTGTGGCGGCCCCTGCATTTGGCTGTATTTATGCCTTCTGCGCCAGATCTCGTTTGCTCTTCGACTTCGTCACCATCATAACGCCGATGAAGACGAGGATGACGGCAAGGAGCTGCGTGATCTTGAAGATGCACAGTCCCATGGCGATGCTCACGATGACACTCACGATGGGCTGGATATTGTTGTAGATCGATACCACGGTAGGCCGCAGGATCTTCTGTCCGTTCATCATCAACAGGTAACAGAAGAACGTGCCGACACCCACGATATAAACGATCTCCCAGATCGTCTTCGTCGGCAACGCCGCATAGTCGACGGCCGACACATGGGAGAACGTGAACGGCGTGATGAAGAGCGATGCCCAGAGGAACATCCACTTGTTCACTGTCACGGGATGATAACGCTTCACGAGGGAGTTGAAAAGGGAGAGATAGAGGGCGAACGAGCACTGTGCGCCGACGATCATCAGATCACCACGGATATCCCCCACCTTCGCGTTATGCGCCGCGGCACTCGTCAGCACAAGCATCACGGCACCCATACACCCGATGAGGACACCGCCGACCTTCTTCGCCGACAACGGCTCATGGAGGATGAGAAAGGCGAAGATCATCGCGAAGATCGGCATCGACGTCGTCATGATACTTGCGTTGACGGGTGACGTGAACGTCAGGCCGATGGTGAACAGACACTGGTTACAACACAGTCCGAAGATACATGCCAGGGCGAACATGAAGATATCCTTCACGGGGACATGCTCCCGACGGACAAAAAGAGAGGAGACCCAGAAGAGTCCTGCGGCACCGCAGACACGATAGGTGACGAGGTCAATGCCCGTGATTCCGTGCATCAACGCGTCCTTCGTGATCGGTGACATCAGGCCCCAGAAGGCCTCCGCTAAAAACATGCTGCCATGGGCAGCCAACGCCTTATTTTTCACTTCTTACAGAATGCCATGAGTTCCTTTCCGAGCTCATCGGCGGCCTCCATCGTGGCGGCCTCACTGTAGACACGGATAATCGGCTCGGTATTACTCTTGCGCAGATGAACCCACTTGTCGGGGAAGTCGAGCTTCACACCGTCGATATCCGTCACCGTGACATCCTTCTCGTTAGCATAGCGTTCCTTCACACGCTCGAGGATGGCATCGACATCGGTATCGGGCGTGAGGTCCACGCGGTTCTTGGCAATGAAATAGTTCGGATAAGAGGCACGGAGCTCACTGGCCTTACAGCCCTTATGAGCGAGATGACTCAGGAAGAGGGAGATTCCCACGAGGGCATCACGGCCGTAATGGCTCTCGGGATAAATCACTCCGCCATTGCCCTCACCACCGATGACGGCGCCGACCTCCTTCATCTTCGTCGTGACATTGACCTCACCGACGGCGGCAGCATAATACTTACAGCCATGCTTCTCCGTGACATCACGGAGGGCACGCGTGGAACTGAGGTTGCTCACCGTAGCGCCCTTGACATGGTCGAGGATATAGTCGGCGACAGTGACGAGGGTGTACTCCTCACCATACATCTTGCCGTCTTCCTGGATGAAGGCGAGACGGTCGACATCAGGATCAACGACGATACCGAGGTCGTAACCGCCCTTGCTGATCTCTCCCATGATACCACCGAGGTTCTTCTCCAGCGGCTCAGGGTTATGAGCGAAGTCACCATTCGGCGTACCATTGAGGAACTTCGCCTCTACGCCGAGGGCATTGAGGAGATCGGGCAGGATGATGCCACCAACGGAGTTGATGGTATCGACGCAGACCTTGAAATGGGCCTTACGGATGGCGTCGACATCGACGAGATCGAGGGCGAGGACGGAGTCGATATGCCGGCGGTTGAACGTGTCATCCTCCGTATACTTGCCGAGGTGGTCGACATCAGCATATTCGAAATCCTCCTTATCAGCAATCGCCAAGACCTCATTACCATCAGCCTTCGTGAGGAACTCGCCCTGCTCATTGAGGAGCTTCAGGGCATTCCAGTGACGGGGGTTATGACTGGCGGTGATGATGATGCCACCGGCAGCCTTCGACAGGATGACGGCGAGCTCTGTCGTCGGCGTCGTGGCCAGACCGATATTCAATACATCATAGCCCATACCCATGAGGGTACCACAGACGACATTCTTCACCATCTCGCCGGAGATACGGGCATCACGGCCCACGACGATGGTGTTACTCTGTGACTTGCCGCTGCGACGGATGAACGTAGCATAAGCGGACGTGAACTTGACGATATCCAACGGATTGAGGGTATCGCCGGCTTTTCCGCCGATCGTTCCGCGGATGCCGGAAATTGATTTGATCAGAGTCATATTGATTATTTTTACGTTAGCGGAGCATGATGAATCATGTCCCTACGTTTAATTTTTTACTTCTTTACTTTTTTACTTTTCCCCTATTCTCCCTTCATCATCCACAGGTCGTAGAAGTACGGCGTGACATTGGTCACGGCCGTCTCCGTACCCTGGGCATGGGGAACGATGAGGCGCACATGCGCCCACTCGAAGTCATCCCCGTTACGCCCGAGGCGGACATACGACAGCGGCACGAGCCACCCCGAGGGAACGGAAGAGCCGAGATAGGTCTTCATATATCCCGACGTGAACGATGCCGTGAACGTACCGCTCGTGTTCGACACCGTCATCACGTCCGGCTGGTTGCCGAGCGTGGGGAGGTTGATAAGATTCGTAAATGCCGTGGAGTCGTCGGGGATCGTCGTCCAGTCTCTGTTGGGAAATTCAGCGATACTGATGGCCTTAAAACGGCACAACACATCCCAACTCTCACCGTCGGGAAGCATCTCTCCCGAGCCACGGGAGACGATCTGCATATATACACCACTGTTGTCGAAGAGCACATACTCGTTCTTTGACACATCGGTTGTCGTATCCGTGAGGAACTCATGTTCCGAGATCGGTGTGATATGATTGGCGGCGATGAAAGCCTTGATATTGCTCCGCTCGGCATTGACTTTATCAGCATACGTCTCATTGTCACTGCAGGAAGAGAGCACCATGGTGGTGAGGAGTACCGTCAGTACGGCAAAAACTATTTTCTTCATTCTGTATGATATTTCCGTGCAAAATTAACAAAATAGTTTTATTTCAGCAAATCAGAATAGGCATTTATAGCTTTTCTTGCGATTTTTTCAGCTTCATCAATACTACAGAAGAGTTTTCCACCCGCCGCATTGAGATGACCGCCGCCATGGAAGAAGTCCTCAGCAACCTTATTGGCAGGGAAGTCATCAACAGAACGTAAGGAACAATACACGAGATTTTCCTTTTCCGTATCCTGACGCAGAGAGATCGACAGTTTCGTTCCTTTGATGCGCAGCGGTTCATTGACGAGACCTTCCAGGTCGCCCTTGGTGAAATGATAACGTTTCATCTCGTCTCGGGAGACACTATAGAAACAAGCATGGAGGTCATCCACATAGTTCAACTTCCGTGACAGCAGATAACCGCGGAGACGGATGGCCCATGTGCTGTAGTTGTTGAAGACATTCCGATAGATCTTGTCCTTGTCGATGCCTTTCGTGAGCAACTGCGAGATGATGAAATAGATGGCGGGATCGGAAGAGTTGTACGTGAAGCCCCCCGTGTCCGTCATCATACCACAGTAGTCGGCCACGGCGAACTTCCGCGGCATGGCATCGAAGGCGCCGAGCTGCCAGACCACACGGAAGATGAGCTCACAGGTCGACGACGCCTCAGGACGGGAGATGACGAGTGACGCATCCGCGAGCTGCGGATCGAGATGATGGTCGATCATGATCTTATGGCCCTTGAAATCATCCAGCAGCGGCTGCAACTCCTCCACTCGGGAAGAGACATTAAAATCGAGACAGAACACGAGATCTGCCTCCGAGAAGAGTTTCTTCACCTCGTCGGGATGCTTGTCATAACGCAGGATCGTCTCAGAGCAGGGCAGCCACTGCAGGAAATCGGGATAAGCATCCGGGACGATGATGCGGGGCTGCTTCCCCAGAGAGATGAGATACTGCTGCCAAGCCAGACAGGCGCCGATGGCATCACCATCAGGTGATTTATGACCGAGAATGAGAATATGCGAAGAAGCCGCTACGACTTCGCGCAGTGTAGCGGCTTCCTGATCTGTTAAGATATTGATTTCCATTAGAAGAGTTTATTGGGATAGACACCCTCATCGACGAGCTTCTGAATCTTGGCGACGACACCGGGACGGTCGGCACTGTAGGTGACGCCGAACCACTTACTTGTCGTGTCGAGGACCTCGCACGTTGCCGTACCATCGTTGATGAGCTTGTTGACAACCCAGGGGATGAGGTACTCAGCCTTCGGATTGGCCTTCGTCTCGGGAGCATCGAGGAAGTCCTTGAAGAACTGGTCACTATACTCGAAATAGTCGGGCGTGAACCCCCATACGTTCATACTCACCGGTGTGGTGTCGGGGATGTTCACCCATTGGTCTCCATCCTTGTAGGCGACCTTACCATCTGCCTGACGGACGATCTCCGTACGCTCGACACATGTCGTGAGGTGGTTCTCGCCATCCTTCGAGCAGACGCCACGGCTCACGGAGCCATTATCGGAGAGGGTGTTGCCGACACGGAAACCAACCATAGCATATTGGTTACGACTGCCCTCGGGGAGCTCGGAGAGGAACTTGCCGATGACCTTGAAACAGTCACGGTTGTAGAAGTCATCACAGTTGATGACACAGAAGGGCTCATGGATGACCTCCTTGGCCATCATCACGGCATGGTTCGTACCCCACGGCTTCGTACGGCCCTCGGGAGCAGAATAGCCCTCGGGGAGCTTGTCGAGGCTCTGGAAGACGAGCTCACAAGGAATGTGGCCCTCATACTTGGAGAGGATCTTCTCACGGAAGTCCTGTTCGAAATCCTTACGGATGACCCATACGATCTTACCGAAACCGGCCTGGATAGCGTCATAGATAGAATAGTCCATGATGGTCTCACCATTGGGACCCAGTCCATCGAGCTGTTTCAGGCCACCGTAACGGCTGCCCATTCCGGCAGCGAGGAGTAATAATGTTGGTTTCATTTTCTGCTTTGTTAAATGATTCTTCGTTGATGATGCAAAGTTACGATTTTTTACGCAAACAAACGCATGGAAACGGAAAAATATTCTGCCCTTCGTAGGGACATAATTTATTATGTTCCGCGCCAAAACGCCAACACCGTAATTCCGCACCACGCTTTTGGCGCAGCCAGGTCCCCGGAGGGGGCCAACAACCGTCTCGTTGCCGCTGACGTTCGCCCCCTCCGGGGACGCACCAGTGAGAGGGGAGCAGTTCTCTCCCCGGGCAGAGGGAGCCCTCGCTGCGCTCGTGCTCCCTCTGCCCGGGGTTAATCAGATTGGGCCCTTCCGGGGCCCTGCTGCGCCTTTATCGAGTAGTTTAAAAGTAAAAAGGTAGAGACGGAGTATCCGGTTTTTGTTATTTCCACCCGCCACCATTTTCCATTCTCCATTCTCCATTCTCAGAACGGGTATCCCACGGCGAGGTGCAGGGTCTGTGCGTCCTTGAACCGCCCGATATTGAAGAATCCGGACTTTCCCGTGTCATACGGCACATGGAGTCCGACACCCCAGTCGATACGGATGACGAACATACCCATGTCATAGCGCAGGCCGACACCCGTTCCCACGGCCATCTGCTTGAAGAAGCGGTTAAACTGGAAGTCTGAGCTTGTGGTGTTCTCCACATCCCCCGACGGCATCGTCCACACATTACCGGCATCGAGGAAGAGGGCTCCATAGAGGTCACCCCACAGCCGCGGCCGGTATTCGAGGTTGCCAAGGAGTTTGATATCACCGATCTGGGATACATAACTGTAACGCTTGTCGGCAGGGACGAAATCACCGGGACCGATGCTGCGGACGTTGAAGGCACGGATACTGTTGGCACCACCGACATAGAACGACTCATAATAAGGCGCCACGGAGGAGTTGCCATAACTGTAGATCACGCCGCCGTTGGCATGGGCCACAAGACTGCTGTGCTCACTGAGCCGCCAGAGTTTCACCCAGTCGGTCTCCAACTTGATGAACTGTGCGTAAGGGTTATGGAAGAGCGTCTTCTCCTTCGTGTTCCAACGCTGTCCGATCGTCGTCTTGAACGCCGAGAGGAGGTTTCCGGCTTCCGACACCGTCGCTGATACCGTCACGGGGTTCTTGTCCTTCGACGGTGACGTATATTTATAGGTGAAACTCATCTTCGGCACGAACTTATCAGCCATGGAGACCTGCAGATAGGGATTCTCCGCCTCCAGGGCCGCATACTTATCGGTCCACGAGTTCATATATTCATAACTGACCACCAAGGGAGAGAAGGAGAAACTCGACTGGGCCGTCGGCATCCAGTCGTATGTCAACTCTCCACTGATGACATGACGACGGAAATAGCCGGCACGGTTGATGATATTAAACGAGGCCTTCAGGGTCGTCGTCGGTGTCTGATAGTACTCAAAATGTTTCCGTGGCACCCCACCCCGCTTCTCACGGAGCCGACGACGGCGCTCACGGCTCTGCGTGAAGCGCAGCAGGCTCCGCGGCGTGAGCATGCGCGGCAGCGTCAGGGCAATATCGGAGCCATACTCGTAACTGTTAACGGAAGTCGAGGAGCCTTCACTCTGATGCCCCGTCTGCCACTCATAGGAGCCATGGAGACTGATGTCGAGTTTCTCACCGCCCCGGAAAGCATTATTCTTCGTCAGACCGACGACGACCTCGGGACCGATACGTCCCGTCGTCTTTCCTTTTCCGTTACCGTTGACATAGAAGTCATAGGGTTTCTCCAGCACGAGGTCGGTATTGACATCGAGGGTGTCACTGAGACCGGTGGTGTCACGGGGCACGAAACTCATATTAGTATAAGAGAAGATGCCGAGGTCCTGAAGATGTTGCTTGGCCTTATTCTCATGGTCCACCTGATAGAGCTCGCCGGAGGTAAGGCCAAGGTTACGACGGATGACGCCCATACGCACGGGAGACTTCCGGCCGTTGAAACGGGCGGTATAACTGTGGCGGACAATACTGTCGTTGAGGGGCTCGAGGAAAGAGCGGCGGATATTGAAGTTCATCCGGCCGATCGTCCACTGGCGCCGGACACGGTCGTCAAGGGAGTCGACCATCATCAACCGCATCTGCGCCTTCCCGGGCACGGAGAGGGTGTCGGCGAGATAGCTGGCGGCACTCTTGTCGTAGAAATAATAGCCATTCGACCGCATGAGGGTGGCGAGGCGCTGGCGCTCCTTGTCGAGGCCGCTGACGGTGAAGGGATCACCGGACTTGATAGCGGCCTCACTCTGATGGGCGACGATGAGGGAGTCCATAGCCGGTGGAAAATGGAGATACCGGATACTGTCGTAGGTCCACAGATGTCCCATATCGACGGTATAGGCCACCTTTCCCTTCTTCTTGTTGCGGAGGGTAATGTTCTCATAACTCACGCGGCCGTTGAAATAGCCGAACTTCTTCAACTGTCCCTGGGCAACGAGGGCACGGAGTGACGGGTTGACCTCCGACATCAGTTTCGGCCGGGAGCCGAAGGCGCGCGTGAGCCAACGGCCCACACCCGTAGAGTCCCGGGAGAAGGCATTCCATACCCACAGACTGACATCAAAGGGGTTACGATAGTAGCTCGAACCGAAGAGGGCACCATTCGGCGCTGACGCCAAGGCCGCCTCGAGCTCCGTCTTCGTCGTCTCCGCATGCGCACAAGGGGTATAGTCGGTATATTGGATCGGCTTCAGTCCCGTGAAGAGCTGCTCACCCTCCGGGATTGCCGAGGTCTCTGAACAGCCGGCTACCATGCCCGCCGTCACGACCGCCATCAGTATAGGAAATATCGCGTGTCTCAATATCTTACTTTTTTACTTCTTTACTTTTTTACTTCTTTACTTTTTTACTTTTCTCCGCGCTGTCCGGGATCTCCTCCGTCTCATCTTTAAAGGAGAAGATATCCTTGAAATGGGAGAGCTGACGACGCCAGATGAAACCGACGCCATAGACGCCGACCTGACCCTCGAGCCAGTCGTATACATTATTATTATAGTATCCACGGATATACTTGCTCGACGTGGAGCCGAGGCGGTACTGCAACTCGACATTGTCGAAGAAGGCACCGTCATTATTCCGCTGGTTGTTGATCTCCGCGCCACTCTGCAACTTACCGCCGACGATGAAGCTCAGGCGGTTGTTCCAAAACCGCTTGGCAAACTTAAAGCTGTAGTCAGTATGGAGGCTGCCGGAGGCATTCGTCGTGTTGTCGACACTCACGCCGACATCGAGACCGAGACTCTTCATGGCCTTGCCCGTGATGGTGTTGATCTCGGAGTTGAGGAATGCCGTGAGGGCGGAGTTCATCGTGAAGGAGTTCGTGTTGTTGCCGTTGAGGTACATGCCCGAGGCGAGCATGGCCACGGCGATCTTACCGCGCTCCTCCACACTCATCGTGTTGAGCTCATTCTGAATCTCCGTATTCTCCGGTGAGGAGATGATAAACTCCACACCCATCTTCTGCAACGTCTGCGAGAGCTGCACGCCGCACTTGAAGTTCACGCTCTGCTGACCGCCACTGCTGCTGTTGACATTGGCACGCATCATCTCCGTGGCCGTGATATGGAGTGTCGGATCCATCGGGTCCCCACGGAACTCGATATAACTGCCGTCCTCGATGGAGAAAGTCTTCAACGGGATGATCGGCAGGGAATATTTCATCTCGCCGTCATTGAGGGTATACTTACCCGTCAACCGGAGACTGTTCTCGGGATCGTACGTCATGATGAGGTTGCCGCCGCCCATAAGGTCGATATAGTTGCTCTGATCAGCATTGAGGGCACAGAGGATATGCGCCTGCTCATCGATATCGATGCCGAGCATCATGTCGAGGCCCTCAGGCTTCGGACGGATGACATGGTCGGGGATCGTATCCTGGAAATCGGTGAACTTCACGAGCTCATCCAACTCATTATCGGTGGAGATCTCCGACTCCCGGAGGATATAGGTCATATCCGTATTCCCGAGGACATCGACCTTGCCGCGTAACTTCAGACTGCTCACGGGTCCCGTCATCGTACCGAAGAAGTTGACGAAAGCCTTGCCGTAAGCCGTGGAACGGTAGTTACGCTTGGCATCGATGAGCTCAAAGTTCTTCGCCCGCATCCGGATATTCATCATCATCCGGTCGAGGTTGGAGAAGTCGAATGAGCCGGCGATATCCAGCGGCTGGTCGTTATTGGCGAAGACCTCGAAATTCTCAAAGAGGAGCTTGCTGTTCTGGATTCTTACAGGATCCTCGGCGAAACGGAGCGTCACTCCGTAAGGCTCACTGACGAGATAACTGCTGTCGAGGAACACCTCACCGTTGACATCGGGCTTGCTCAAGGGGCCCTTGATCGACAGCTCTCCCTCGCCATAGCCACGGAAGCCGAAGAGGCGCTGGGGGATGAAACCGTTGAGGAGGTCCAGCGGCGTCTTCTCCATCGTCAGCTTCGCGTCGAGATAACCGGCACCCTGTGACTGATAGGTGCCATCGATCGTCGCCACCTGGTTGTCGTTGACGAAGAGGAGGCCGTTGACCTGATGACTGCCGTCGCTGCGCGGGACATAGACGAACTGACTCTCCACATTACCCATCGGACAGTCCTGATAGACGAGGTTCTGTACGGCAACATCGGAGGAGACGGAGAGCTCGTCCTTCGTCTGCACAACATGGAAGTCACCATCCATCACACCACTCACCGCGGGGGCATAAGGGATGACGGAGAGTACTTTCTCCAAGTCAAACTTGTGGAGCGACAGCGTCAGATCCTGCAAGGCCTCGAGATTGCCGTCATCGGTATAGAGTTGGATACCCTGACCGTCAGCAGCCTGGAGATCGACAGACGCGGAGACGCGGTTCGCCCGTGTCAGGAAGACATAGTTGCTGTCATTGACGGTGAAATCCTTATAACCGAGGATGATACTGCTGTCATTGGGCATGTGGAAGCGGATACCGTCGTCGACCATCTCCGCGGAGAGGGGCAGACGGATACCCGTCTGTCCACGGCGGTCGAGGATCGTCGCCACGAGATCAGTACCGTGGGCACTCATGGCGCCATTGAACAAGGCCGTGAACGACGGGTGCTGTTGCGGGCCGTTGTGTACCATGGCCTGATAATGGGTCGTCACGGCATCGGAGTTGAAGTTCACGCGGATGGCATCGATGAGATGCCGGGGATTGTAACTCAGCAACGAGTCGACATTCATATAGCCGTTCAGACCCTCCGACGGCGACAGGCTCAGGTCGACATCGGCACGACGGAACGTATAACCGAAATGGGCCAACAGACCCGAGAAGAAGTTATCATCACCACTATGGAGATAGATGCGGGCCTCGGGGAGACGGGCACGGAGGGCATGCTGGTCGATGACACGCCGGTCTATCTGCCGCCGGATCTCCATCAACAGCCGGTTGCCGGTATTGAGCAGGCGCTGATAGCCCGCCGCGGCATCCATATTCAGATAGAAATCACCACAGTCGATGATGGCATGGGTAAGCGTCGGCGTCGTCTTCACATCCATCGTGACATCATCGGGGCGGTAGACATGGGCCGTATCACGGACGGTCATATCACTGAGCATACCCTGGAGGAGATGATGGTCCTTCAGGTCGGAAGCGACATCAACGGTACCACAGAGGGAGACCGTCAGCGGGGAGTCATAGAGGCCGAGGTGATAGAGATCGGCACAGCGGATATCGGCGCTGAGGGTGGCCCCGATCTTCCGGCTGTGGGGGATGAGGGCGTCGAGGGTCAGCAGTCCCTGGAGGAGGGCGTTATGACTGTCGGCGACGACATGGGCACGGCCACCAGCCAGGCGGGCCTGGAGATTGATATGGTCGAGATTATAGCCCGGGATACCGAAACGGACGACACGGGCCTTCGCCCGGATCTTCGTCTTCGGGGAGAAGAGATCGGTCCCGACACCACGGACCTCGGCAACTCCCGTGAAGGGCTTCACGGAGAGGCCCTTATAGAAATGCGTCACGGCGAGATTCGTAGCGTTGACTTTCGCGGCATAAGCCATCCGCCGCAGGTCGATCTTCCCCACGGCATGGACACGGCCCCTACCCTCACCGACGACGACATTGGCGGCGACACGCTGGTCATGGTATTCGCCATAACCATCGATGGTGATCCGGGGCAGCAGGAGCTGCTGGTTCAGCGAGGCCGACAGGAAAGACCGGATAAATCCGAGGTGGTTCGTACGGCCCTTCAGCCGCACACGGGTATAGAACCGGGCGGGATCGGTGAGCTGACCGACGAAGCCGTTGGCATGAAGCCAGAAAGCGGTGGGAAGGGAGACGGTGAGGTCCTCGAAACGCGCCAGCTGCAGGTTGCCGCGGAGCTGTCCGCTCAGTGACAACGGCCGGTCGGGCCACTGCGCCCAGAAGCCGCGGGGCATGCCGTCGATGAAGAACATCAGGTCTTCCTTGCCGATCTGTCCGAGGAGATTCGCCTCCACCTTACCGGGATCGGTATCAGCGAAGGCATTGCTGTCCATATAGAATTTTCCCTGGACAAAGGAATAAGGGGTACGGAGATACAGCCGTGGCAATGAGATCATCGTGGAGTCCATGCGGAAGAGGCCGTGGAAGTCGTTGACGGCGATGCCACTCTGCTCCTTGAACTTCGCCTGCCGGACCTTTACGTTGATCTTACGGTCACAATAATAGAAGGAGTCAGCACGCAGCGTGAGGGCATTGAGGCCGAGATGGGCAAAGTCAATCCCCTGGCGCGTGTGCGTCTTAAAACGGTTGTCAAAATGGAAGGCACCGCCGGTCCAGTCGAGCTTGTCGACGGTATAGAGATTCTTGAAGAGGTCGAGATAGGCCTGCTGACCCCACGTACGGTCGAAATGGCAGGCCACGACGAGGGTGTCACCGGGGAGATGGAGGGCGAAGTCAGTGTTATGGATCTTCAGATGGCGGATGGCGATCTTCCAGAAATTCGTGCTCGGTGTGGTATCCTTGGGAACGGTATCACTGAGCTCCACCCGCAGACGGGCATCGGCGAGCTGCACACCGTCGACATGGACATATTCCTTGCCAAGGTCGATGCCGTGGGCCTTCAGCGTCAGCGTCCCCACCTCGCCGCTGATCCGTGTGGTATGGATGAGGGTACTCGTGTTGACCTTCATACGGTGGAAGTCAAGGGCATCCACCATCACCTGTTTCTTGAAAAGGGGCAAGAGCTGCACATCGGCACGTAAGTGGGCAATGTCGGCCAGCGTGTCCTTCACCTGCGGCAGGGAGTCGTTCTGCTGCAGCACACGGACACCGTCGATGCCGAGATCCAGTGGGAAGACGAGATGGACATGGTCTACATGGATATCCATCTTCGTATGCCGGGAGGCATAGGCCGCCACCTCCTTCACCGCCCAGTTCTGGATGGGTGGTACGTAGAGTAATACTGCCAACAGGATCACCAACAAAAGGGGTGATACGAGGATGATGCCAATCCACTTCAGTCGTTTGTGCATACTCGGGAACAAAAGAAAAGTAAACTATAGCTGGGCGGCCAGCGCCTGCCATAAAGGATCTGTGGGCAACGGGGCTGTAATATCGATGAGTTGATGGGAGACGGGATGCTCAAATTCGATATGATGGGCCTGGAGGGAGATACTGCCGTCGGGGTTGCTGCGCTGGGCACCATATTTCAGATCCCCTTTGATGGGACAGCCGATATGCGCCAACTGACAGCGGATCTGATGGTGGCGGCCGGTCATCAACTCTACTTCCAACAGACAGTAACGGTCACCTTCGGTGAGGAGACGGTAACGTAATTTTGCCTCCTTGGAACGTGGCACCTCTTCGTCATGGGCGTAACTCTTGTTCTGCGTCTCGTTACGCGTGATCCAGTTCGTCAACAGGGCTTCAGGCACGGCGGGACGGTTCTTCACGATGGCCCAATAGGTCTTATGGACAGCGCCGCGACGGAACATGTCGTTCAACCGGGACGTGGCCTTCGACGTCTTCGCAAAAACGACGATTCCCTGTACCGGACGGTCAAGACGATGGACAACGCCAAGGAAGACATTCCCCGGCTTCTGGTATTTCTCCTTGAGATAGCGCTTCACTCGTTCCGAGAGAGGCTCATCTCCCGTCTTATCTCCTTGGACAATCTCACCGGCCTGCTTGTTGACAATGATGATATGGTTGTCTTCATAGAGTACTTGTATGGGGTCTGTCATTTCAAATAGAAAATAGAAAATAGAGAATAGAGAATAGACAATAGCCTGTATAATTCATAGATCCTTTTGTAGGTGGCCGCCATGTTGCGGCCACGCAAGGAAGATGTAGAATTACATATTCATACCACCATCCACCTGGATGACCTGACCGGAGACATAGCTGCTGAGGTCAGAAGCCAGATAGAGGGCTGTGTTGGCGATATCATCGGTGCTGCCGGCACGACGGAGAGGGATCTTCTTCACCCACTCCTGACGGATATCGTCGGGCAGAGCCTGTGTCATAGCGGTATCGATGAAGCCCGGGGCGATGGCGTTGGCGCGGATACCCTTGGGACCCATCTCCTGACCGATAGACTTAGCCAGGGCGATCAGACCGGCCTTGGAAGCGGCATAGTTGCACTGACCGGCATTACCATGAACACCGACGACAGAGGCCATATTGATAATAGAACCCTTACGCTGACGCATCATCACCGGTACACAAGCGTGGATGAAGTTGAATGCACTCTTCAGGTTCACGGCGATGACGGCATCCCACTGCTGCTCGGTCATACGGAGCATCAAGCCGTCCTTCGTGATACCGGCATTGTTGACGAGGATATCGATAGAGCCGAACTCTTCCTTCACCTTGGCAACGGCATCGGCCGTCTGGGCGAAGTCAGCGGCATTGCTGGCATAACCCTTGCACTTCACGCCCTTGGCAGCGATCTCACGCTCCGTGGCCAGACCACCATGCTCCTCATCAATGAAGAGGTCCGTGAATGCGATGTTTGCGCCTTCCTCGGCGAACTTCAGCGCGATAGCTTTACCAATACCGCGGGCAGCGCCTGTGATCAGGGCTGTCTTTCCTGTTAATAATCCCATTGTTGTTAATGTTTTAATATAATAAATAAATTAATAATCTGATTTGTCCCTGTGGATGACATTCGGACTGACATATACATTCTTGCCTAAGGCACCGTAGACAACTTTTGCCACCAATGGCTTACTGTCCTCGACACTCAGGCCATGACCGATACGGCCGTAGATAAACGGCACCTCCAGACCCTTGATACAATAATGGGTGATATCGGCCACAAGGTCCACATTCTCAATATCAAACTCACCATCGGCCTTACCCTCGGAATAGACCTTGCGGAAGAGCTCGATCTCATCCTCGTCGAAGTTCTTTCGGACCTTCTCCACCATCCAGATATTCCGGAAGAACTCAGCACGCAGGTTGCCATTGCGCACCACCGTCTCCTTAATCATACTCAGATGGGTATAGATGAGTTCAATGATCTTGTCCTGGGGAGGCATCTTCTTCGCTGCCACCTCATCCAACTTGTCGGAGAGGCGTTCCAGCTCGCTCTCGATCACGGCATAATAAACATCCTCCTTGCTCTTGAAATAAGTGTACAGCGTGCGACGGCCCTTCCCCGACGCTACGGCAATGTCGTTCATCGTGGTGTTGTTGATGCCGTTCTTGGCAAACAACTGACGGGCTACGTCTACCAGTTTCTGTCTCGTTTTCGATATTGACATGTTCCTTGATCTCTAATTCCTATCATGCCTCGCAGGCACGGCATCCTGTCGTGCTCCGCTTGCACAATGATCTTTCCATGTGCAAAAGTAACGATTATTCTTGAAAAGACCAAAAAAAAGAAAATAAAAAAGATTTTTTTTGGCTCCGCGGCGGCATGATTTTAACGAAAACCGGAAAAACAAAATAAAAACCGGCTGCCGCATTACAGGGGCATCGGACATCCACGAATATTTTGGCAACGGATAACACGGATTTTCACGGACACCGATCCTTTTGTAGGTGGCCACCATGTTGCGGCCACGCAAGGGAGATGGGGAATATTGATGAGCATTGATAGATATACTGCATGCGCATCAAGGTTTTTCCTTTGTTTTTCCCGGTTTTCTTCTTCAAAAAAATTCTCGGTTTTATTTACAACTATGCCTTGCCCGCGCAGCGGGTAGTTTAAAAAAGAAAACCGGAAAAACAAAATAAAAACCCGCTGCGCCATCCGCGGGCATCGGACATCCACGGATATTTTGGCAACGGATAACACGGATTTTCACGGACACCGATCCTTTTGTAGGTGGCCGCCATGTTGCGGCCACGCATCCGCATTGAATGGAACAATAGTAATCAAGTCCCAATATATTCTCCATCTTCCTTGCGTGGCCGCAACAGGACGGACACCTACCATTTCCGAATGATTTTGGGCAACGGATGACACGGATTGTACGGCATCGGACGACACGGACGGCCACGGATGGGGTCCCCGGAGGGGGCCAACACGATGAACCCCGGGCACACGGGACGGTGATGGCCAGAGCGATAGCGATGACCAGCACCGGACCGGGCGCCCGGGGGCTTTGCGTATCCGCCTATCGGATGTCCCCGGAGGGGGCGAACAGCTGCCACAAAGCCGCTGACGTTCGCCCCCTTCGGGGACGTGGCAGAGAGAGGCGTCCGTCCCCGCGGCTTACTTCGTAGGGACATGATTTATCATGATCCGCCTCACACTGCTGCCCCCATTATCCATTCTCCGTTTTCTATTATCTATTATGCGAAGCATCGAGGCTTTGCCATGACTGAGAAGCTCCGAAGAGACGAGATTGGCGCGATCACAGGAAATATATCATCTTCATCCTACATCAAACCGCAACCAGCTCATGACTGAGGTCGTCAGTAAGATGTTGTATATCAGCTTCATCCTACATCAAACCGCAACGTCTCTACTTCTGTTGCGCCTGTTGCGTTGTTGTATATCAGCTTCATCCTACATCAAACCGCAACTATGCAGCCTCTATTCGATAGACTGAGAAATCAGCTGTTCGGGTACACAGACGCAAATGGAGTTGTCCATAAGGGTAGCTTCGATGCGTCGCACCCTGACAGCAACAAGGAGCAATGGACGTCAGACATCAGCGAGGCTCTTGGTAAGGACGGGTACATATATAACGGCATGGAAGCTTCAAAGGTTCTCTTTGATCAGATGGAGTCTATTGCTGAAAAATCGAATAATACCCTCTTAAACAACGGATCTTCGAGTACGAGCTCATCTATAAAGGGTATCACAGAGCAGACGGCAGACATACTCGCAAGCTACCTCAATGCAATAAGAGCTGACGTGAGTGTAATTAGACAGCTTCAAGGAGGAAAGGCTACTGAATACATGGACAACATGAGCCTTATGGCGCAGTCCCAAGTGCAGTATCAGTCACAGATAGCGGCGAACACGCTAAGGAACGCTGAGGCTGCGGAGAAGATCGGCACAAGCTGTGACGAAATCCTTTATCTGTTCAGAGCTGTGACCAATGACACAAAGATGGTGAGTACAAAAGTGAGATAGTAAGTTCGGGCGGCATCAAAAAAAATGGTGTCGCCCGTATTTTTTTTTGCTTGTTTATTTGCTTGTATGAATAAAAACATGTAACTTTGCAATGAATTCTAAATGTCAAAGTGATATGAAGAAGAAATCATTCAAACAACCAGCTATCATAAGCATAGTATGCCTGCTTCTTGGTATTTCGCTGTTTTGGTTTACGACAAGCAAGATTAATAATCTGAAAATAGACCAAGATGTTTACAATACAAGTTTTTGGACATTTTACAACATGGCTGACGAGGGGAAGATGACGAAAGAAAAAGCGCAGATGGCTTCTTTGAGCGCTATGGGGATGTCTGATCGTATAGGAAAAGACATAGCTATTTACAGCAATGTTAGGCTTTATGGCTCTTTGGCATTTGCTGTAGGCGTATGTTTCTTTGGAGCAGTCGCATACATTGAGAGAAGAAAAGAACTTGATGCTAAAGTGAAGCAGTAAAAACAAATCCCCCGCCAAATAGATGACGGGGGATAAATGTATGTTCTCGTTAGATTCTTCCTGCGTCGCTCAGTTCGTGAATGAATCGACGTCCTTTCTCAGTCCACTCAGTCTGGATACGTGTTCCAAGTGTTCCATCTGACTTTGGGTAGTTGTAGGTGCTTGTCTTTGTGTACCCCTTGTCCTGATACTTGTGCGTGAGAACCCATACGCCGTGTTCCTTGTACTGGATGCCGAGCCCTTGGAGTCTCTTGTTGAGCGTAACAGCAGACAGGCCTATTTCCTTTGCAATGATGT
>NZ_AUJK01000022.1 GCF_000424185.1 Prevotella sp. AGR2160 | reverse complement strand
TTTCATCATGACCATCTATAATCTTGTACATCATCTCAAGCAGAGTGCTCCGAAGGCCATGGGCTTGAGCACCAGTAATGTCTTTGTAGAGACCGTTCCGCTTGTAGTTAGGACAAGGAAGGTGGAACGTGTGAAGCAGAATTAATTGGATAACTACCAAAGGTTTCCCGCTTTCTCTTTGTCGTTTGGAAAAACATGGCTATATTTGTAATATCATTATGAAGCTGCGGGCAGTCATAGAACGGATTACGTATCAGAATGGCGAGAACGGCTATTCAATACTGAAGGCACGGGTGAAGGGGTACGACGACCTCGTCACCCTTGTCGGCAATATGCTTGACGTAACCGTCGGCACCGCTCTCGTCGCTGACGGACAGTGGAAAGTCAATCGTCAGTACGGGAGCCAGTTTGTCGTGGAGAACATCATTGAGCACGACAGCAAGCGGCTGGCCGAAGTAGACGGCATCGGTCCCAAACGCATCAAGAAGATTCACGACTCATGGATGAAGCAGCTCGACATCAAGGACGTATAACAAAAAAGCCCCATGAACTACGAAGACATCTGGCAGATACAGGACGAGATAACTGCAGCGGTCAACTCCCTTGGCTTTTCCCTATGGGACTTGCACTACGACCGTGCTTCTTTCGCCTTCCACATGGAGTTGAACGAACATCTTCCTGACGAAGCATTGTCATCCTTCTTCTCTCAAATGCCATTAGCCGCAGACTATGACGGTGATGGCAGCCACGGTTCTGTATTCACGATATACCGATAAAATGAAGATTGGATTTTTCTTGCTAACAAAAGGTCTTTTGCTGCGTAGGTTTTAATTATTCCCTGCTTAGCGAAAGACTTTTTTCTATAGCATTACAACATTGAGAACATAGCTTCCGACCCATGTTTTTCCCAAAAAGCATCATCCGCTTCTTATTGCTGTTGGAGCATGATGTATTCGTCGATTTCATCGATTACGACTTCCGGCATCCACATTTAGAACGGTATCAAACTCCCTCCATAAGCTGAATTCTATTTGAACAATGCTTTGAGTATATCGCCTAATCCGAATGTCGTGCGGCGATAGACGCGGTTATACGTAAGCGTATTGCCTCAAGTCGCATGGTGGGGTAAGGGGCATTTATATGTCTTTATGGTGACATTCGATGCACTGTGCCCCCTTTTTACTAACGATGCAGATTATTTTCGCTTCTGTATCATATTAGGCGCGTAGTTGCGGATTTGAGGTTCTTTTGGTATAAGATCTCAGTTTTTTTATGTAACTTTGCAGAAATAAAGCCAAAAGCTATTGTATAACTTAAAAAGCAGATCTGAAAACAGAATGACATACCCTTTAATATCAGAATATGTAGAGGCGGTGAGGAATGCGGAGGACAACTTCGATAAGCTGCGCAATCTCCGGCCTGTGACCGATGACAATGGCAACCCAGTGATGACCAGCGGCAACTTTGCAGTGGTGTTCAAGATGCGGGATGAGAAGAATGACAAGCTCTATGCAGTGAAGTGCTTTCTCAAAGACCAGCCGAACCGTGCGGAGAACTACCGGATGATAGCTGAGGAACTGGAATTTGTCTCTTCAAGTTTCCTCACCAAGTTTCAGTATTTGGACAACGAGTTGTTCGTCGACTCTGCCAATGCTGATGGCGAGGAGTTCCCCGTCCTGCTGATGGACTGGGTGGAGGGCACCAACCTCGACCAGTATATCCGTCAGCATCTCCACGACAGCTATCAGTTGCATCTGCTTGCCTACCAGTTCAGCCGTCTCGCCCTGTGGCTGATGCTACAGCCGTTTGCCCACGGCGACTTAAAGCCAGACAACATCATGGTGAGAGAGGACGGTACGTTGGTGCTGATAGACTATGACGGCATGTTCGTTCCGGCAATGAAAGGACAGAAGGCGCGGGAGATGGGCAGTCCGGACTTCCGCCATCCCGCACGCACGGAAGAAAACTTCAACGAGCATATTGACGACTTCTCGCTTGCCTCCATCCTGCTTTCTCTCAGGGTGATTGCCGAAGAGCCTGCCTTGGTTGAGAAGTATGGCGCTGCCGACCGCCTTCTCTTCTCGGAGAAAGACTATAGGAACATTCATGACTGTCAACTTTTAAAGGACATTTTCCCGTCTGAGTGTTCAGAGGTGAACACCCTTGTTGGACTGTTCATCATTGCCCTTACTCAATCCGATTTATCGAACATATCCTTCCGCCTGTTGTCGTTGGAGCGACCGAAGGAACCAGAGATTGAAATTATCAGCACGGAAGTGACGGAAGAAGATAAGAAGGATGCATGGACTGATGAGTATGGCGTGAAATATTCCAAGGATGGGAAGAAGCTATTAGAAAGCACTAAGAGGAACTTAACGAATTATACGATTAGGCAAGGAACAAGATGTATTTGCGATGCTGCGTTTGCTGGAGACTATGACTCTCGTCCTTCCTTGCAGTCTATCACCATCCCTGACTCCGTGACGAGCATTGGCGACAGTGCGTTTAGGGATTGCTGGTCCTTGCAGTCCGTCACCATCCCCGAGTCTGTGACAATTATTAAAGGGAATCCATTTATTGATTGCCCGGCAAGAGTTATCAATCATTCCAATCATTTTACCATATTTGAGGGTAACCTGTATACTTCTGAAAGACGAAAACTGATTTCTTATTTATCAAAGGGAGAAAATTTTATCATCCCCGACTCCGTGACAAGCATTGGCAACAGAGCGTTTGAGCGTTGCTCATCCTTGCAGTCTGTCACCATCCCCGACTCCGTGACAAGCATTGGCGACAGTGCGTTTGAGCGTTGCTCATCCTTGCAGTCTGTCACCATCCCCGACTCCGTGACAAGCATTGGCGACCATGCGTTTGATGGTTGCTCATCCTTGCAGTCCGTCACCATCCCCGACTCCGTGGCCAGTATTGGCGACAGTGCGTTTTGGGGTTGCTCATCCTTGCAGTCCGTCACCATCCCCGACTCCGTGACCAGCATTGGCGAATGTGCGTTTCAGGGTTGCAGATCCTTGCAGTCCGTCACCATCCCCGACTCCGTGACAAGCATTGGCGACCGTGCGTTTTTTCAGTGCGAATCCTTGCAGTCCGTCACCATCTCCGACTCCGTGACGAGCATTGGCGACCGTGCGTTTTGGGGTTGCAAATCCTTGCAGTCCGTCACCATCCCCGAGTTTGTGACATTTATTAAAGGGAATCCATTTGTTGATTGTCCGGCAAGAGTTATCAATCATTCCAATCATTTTACTATATTTGAGGGTAACCTGTATACTTCTGAAAGACGAAAACTGATTTCTTATTTATCAAAGGGAGAAAATTTTATCATCCCCGACTCCGTGACGAGCATTGGCGACAGAGCGTTTATTGGTTGCAAATCCTTGCATTCCGTCACCATCCCCGACTCCGTGACGAGCATTGGCGACGGTGCGTTTTGGGGTTGCAAATTCTTGCAGTACGTCACCATCCCCGACTCCGTGACGAGGATTGGCGACAGTGCGTTTTGGCATTGCGAGTCCTTGCAGTCCGTCACCATCCCCGACTCCGTGACCAGCATAGGCGTCGGTGCGTTTATTGGGTGCAGATCCTTGCAGTCCGTCACCATCCCCGACTCCGTGACGAGGATTGGCGACAGTGCGTTTTGGCATTGCGAGTCCTTGCAGTCCGTCACCATCCCCGACTCCGTGACCAGCATAGGCGTCGGTGCGTTTATTGGGTGCAGATCCTTGCAGTCCGTCACCATCCCCGACTCCGTGACGAGGATTGGCGACAGTGCGTTTGGGGGTTGCAGATCCTTGCAGTCTATCACCATCCCCGACTCCGTGACGAGCATTGGCAAAAGTGCGTTTAGTTTGTGCTCATCCTTGCATTCCGTCACCATCCCCGACTCAGTGACCAGTATTGGCGACAGTGCGTTTGGGGATTGCTCATCCTTGCAGTCCATCACCATCCCCGACTCCGTGACGAGGATTGGCGACAGTGCGTTTCAGGGTTGCGATTCCTTGCTGTCCGTCACCATCCCCGACTCAGTGACCAGCATTGGCGACTGGGCGTTTAGTTATTGCTATTCCTTGCAATCCATCACCATTCCCGACTCCGTGACGAGCATTGGCGACCGTGTGTTTTATAATTGCTCATCCTTGCAGTCTGTCACCATCCCAGACTCTGTGACAATTATCAAAGGGAATCCATTTGTTAATTGTCCGGCAAGAGTTATCAATCGTTCCAATCATTTTACAATATTTGAGGGTAACCTGTATACTTCTGATAGACGAAAACTGATTTCTTATTTATCAAAGGGAGAAAATTTTATCATCCCCGACTCCGTGACGAGCATTGGCGACTGTGCGTTTATTGATTGCAAGTCCTTGCATTCCGTCACCATCCCCGACTCCGTGACGAGCATTGGCGACAGTGCGTTTTGGGGTTGCAAATTCTTGCATTCCGTCACCATCCCCGACTCCGTGACGAGCATTGGCATCTGTGCGTTTTTGCAGTGCGATTCCTTGGAGTCCGTCACCATCCCCGACTCCGTGACCAGCATTGGCGACGCCGCGTTTTCGAGTTGCGATTCCTTGCAGTCCGTCACGATTCCCGACTCCGTGACGAGCATTGGCTACCATGCGTTTGATGGTTGCAAATTCTTGCATTCCGTCACCATCCCCGACACCGTGACCAGCATTGGCGACAGTGCGTTTGAGTTTTGCTCATCCTTGCATTCCGTCACCATCCCCGACTCCGTGACGAGCATTTGCGACGACGCGTTTTCACATTGCTCATCCTTGCAGTCCATCACGATCCCCGACTCCGTGACGAGCATTGGCGACAAAGCGTTTAATGATTGCCAATCCTTGCAGTCCGTCACTATCCCCGACTCCGTGACGAGCATTGGCTACAGTGCGTTTGACAATTGCTCATCCTTGCATTCCGTCTTTATCTCTCACAAAACATACGACAAGCTGAAATTCCATTTGCAATGGTATTCTTCAGAGATTAAATTCACCGACTAACATGATAATCATCGAATCAAAACGAAAGAAGCCAGAGACTCTTCTCAAAAAATATCCCGATGCCATCTTGGCGGACGTGACCAGTAAGGCAAAGGACGGACTGGTAAAACTGAGTCCATTCTATCCCCACTATGGCATCCCCGTGCCGTTCAGTCCAGGCTACACCGCCACATGCGTGGAGGCCGTCTGGCAGGGACTGAAAGTGTTTGAAGGCTGCGACGTAGACACCTCGCTCTTCAGCAACGACACCATGCGGGGACTGAAGCGAACCGTCAGAAAATACGGCAAGCCGTTGGGCCACAGAAAGGGCGTGAACGGCACAGAGTTGTTAGGCTATATAGAGGCTCGGAAACAGATATACATACCCACTTATCAGTGGGTGTTGGAGAACAAGGTCAAAGACATCATCGACCGGCTGCGCGAGGTGAGCAAGACAAAGACCATCGTACTGCTCGACTACGACACCAACGCCGATGTGGACAACGGCCGCAAGCCCCTCTCCCATGCATCGCTCATCAAGGCGTATGTGGAAGGTACTTACCCTTATGGCCCGAGACAAAAGGATAGCAGTAAAACGACCCTAAAAGAACCTTCATTGTTTGATTAAAGACAACTGAATATGGACAAAAACAAAAGAAGCAACTGGAACGACTTCAAGGAAATACTTGACCAGCACCATATCACACGGCTTTACCATTTCACCGACCGTGACAACTTGGAGTCTATCATCAAAAACGGCGGTCTCTATTCCTGGGCCGATTGCGACGAGAAGGGCATCAAGATACCCAAGCAGGGCGGAGGCGACACCTCGCGAAGTCTCGACAGGAGGGACGGCTTGCAGCACTATGTACGTGTGAGCTTCACACGACAGCACCCGATGATGTACGTAGCCATGAACGACGGCAGGATTTTCAACCCGGTAGTTCTGGAGATAGACCCCGAAGTAATTTACTGGGACGACACGCTCTTTGCCGACCGCAACGCCACACGCAACGGAGCACAGAAAGGCGGCACACTTGCCGACTTCAAGAAAATACACTTCAATGCCGTCACGGCACGCACCCATTTCGACCTTGATGAGAGTGAGCAGCCCTTCTTCCAGGCGGAGGTTATGGTCAGCCATTTCATTCCATTGAAATACATCATCAACATCGGCAATTTCGGCATTCCCATCCCCAGCCAGCCAAAGATGCTGCAATCCAAGGATGCCTACACGGCGCAAATCACCCGCGCCACGCCGACAGCCTTCCTCTTCCTTATCGACCAGTCGGGTTCCATGAGACGGACGACAACCTACAACGGTGAGCAGATGCCGATGTCGGAGGCTGTGGCACGAATCGTCAACAATCAAATCAACGAGCTCGTGCTGCGCTGCATCAAGACCAACGAGGTGCGCCATTACTATGACATCGCTGTCATCGGCTATGGCTCGGATGCCTACAGCGGATGGCAGGGCGAACTGGAGGGCCGCGACTTCGTGTCGCCGCAGGAACTGAAGGATCATCCTTTCAAGACCATCACCACGCGAAAGGAAGTCAGGACAAGACGAGGCACTGTGACCAAGGAAGTGGAGAGCGTGCAATGGATAGACGCTTGTTCAAACGGAGGAATGACTAGTATGCATAAGGCGTTCGGCAAAGCTAAGGAACTCCTGGAGAAATGGATGGAGCAGCACCACGACAAGGACTGCTATCCACCGACCATCATCAACATCACCGACGGACTGTTTAATGGTACGACAAAGGAGAATATGTTGCAGCTCTCCAATGAGCTGAAATCGATGTTCACCAACGACGGCAACGTGCTGCTCTTCAACATTCATATTGTTCCAAACGACCAAGAAAATGTGGCGTTCCCGGTGGACAAGTCAGAAGTGGAGAGCGGCTCTTACGGTCAGACGCTCTATGAGATGTCGAGTCTGTTGCCCACACGATACAACGAGCCCATATCAGATATCAGAGGGGATGAAGGTAACAAACGGCATGTCGCCATGGCCGTGAACGCGGATATGTCAACCCTTATCCAACTGATGGATATCGGTACCCCCACCAATATCAGTCAAAACAAATGAAGTACTATTCTCAATCCATATCGAAGCGTGAGAGCCGTGTCATCAATGAGGATGCGGCACTCGCAAAGAAAGGCATGGCTGCCGTGTCGGACGGTGCCGGAGGTGGCGGAGTGTTTGCCGAGTTGTGGTCAAAATATCTGCTGAAGCAATTGCCGGTAAGTGCCCTGCAAGACTTCCAACAGTTGGACGCATGGGTGGACGGCATTTGGGAACCCTATTACAAGGACTGTGAAGAGAAAGCCAAACAGCAAGGTGCGCTTTTCCTCAACAAGTTCTACGACGAAGGCTCCTTCGCCACCCTCGCCGCCGTGTGGTTACAAGACAGCAAGACGGCAGAATGGATCACTTACGGCGACAGTGTCGTGTTCTGCTACGACTTCCACAACCATGAGCTGAAATACTCCAACATCAGACTCTCGTCTTTTGACGATGCGCCCTATCTGATAGGAAGCAACGCAGCACTCAAAGCAGAGGGCTTCCATGCGGGGCAGTTCCAGTTAACGGGCGAAGAGGTGATATTTGTCGCCACGGATGCCCTGTCACATTATATTCTGATGAGGTATGAGTTATGCCATAGAGAGAACTACGAGGATGAAATCGACGAAGCCATCGCAGCCAGGACAAAGAACAGCAACTTCATAAAAGTAGCGGAGGAAGAAGCTGAGGATTTCGAGAAGAGCCTTACAAGACTGTTGGATGCCGCCCGAGAGCAAAAGAGTTTCATTTGGCTCATGAGCAGTCTGGAAGAGTCGGGGCTGTTGGCTCATGACGACTACTCCTTGGCAATGCTGGACTGCCGACAAACTAAAAAGAGAGAAAAGACTCATAGCCATGCCGAACATCATGCCTTGGCTTGGAGAAAGATGCATCAGCCGAGGAATCTAAAAATGCTACAAAAGAAAAAGTACAAGAAGTGGCTTTGACAACAACTTTCGGCTGTTCTGTTCGTTGAAGTCATAAGTCCAATATATGAGATGGAAACAGAATGACATACCCTTTAATATCAGAATATGTAGAAGCGGTGAGGAATGCGGAGGACAACTTCGATAAGCTGCGCGATCTCCGGCCTGTGACCGATGACAATGGCAACCCCGTGATGACCAGCGGCGGCTTTGCCGTAGTGTTCAAGATGCGGGATGAGAAGAAAGACAAGCTCTATGCCGTGAAGTGTTTTCTCAAAGACCAGCCGAATCGTGCGGAGAACTACCGGATGATAGCTGAGGAACTGGAGTTTGTCTCTTCAAGTTTCCTCACCAAGTTTCAGTATTTTGACAATGAGCTGTTCGTCGACTCTGCCAATGCAGATGGCGACGAGTTTCCCGTCCTGCTGATGGACTGGGTGGAGGGCACCAACCTCGACCAGTATATCCGTCAACATCTCCACGACAGTTATCAGTTGCATCTGCTTGCCTACCAGTTCAGCCGTCTTGCCCTGTGGCTGATGCCGCAACCGTTTGCTCACGGTGACTTAAAGCCAGACAACATCATGGTGAGAGAGGATGGTACGTTGGTGCTGATAGACTATGACGGCATGTTCGTTCCGGCAATGAAGGGACAGAAGGCGCAGGAGATGGGCAGTCCGGACTTCCGCCACCCCGCACGCACGGAAGAAACCTTCAACGAGCATATTGACGACTTCTCGCTTGCCTCCATCCTGCTTTCTCTCAGGGTGATCGCTGAAGAGCCTGCCTTGCTTGAGAAGTATGGCGCTGCCGACCGCCTTCTCTTCTCAGAAAAAGACTATAGGGCCATTCATGACTGTCAACTTTTAAAGGACATCTTCCCGTCTGAGTGCCCAGAGGTGAACACCCTTGTGGGACTGTTCATCATTGCCCTTACTCAATCCGATTTATCGAACGTATCTTTCCGTCTATTGTCACTGGAGCGACCGAAGGAACCGGGGGTTGAAATTATTAGCACGGAAGTGACGGTAGAAGATAAGATGAACGCATGGACAGATGAGTTTGGCGTGAAATATTCCAAGGATGGGAAGAAGCTATTAAGAAGCACTAATAGGGGCTTAACAAATTATACAATTAAGAAAGGAACAAGGAGCATTTGTTATTGTGCGTTTTTGGAGTGCAATTCCTTGCTGTCCGTCACCATCCCCGACTCAGTGACGAGCATTGGCGATAGAGCGTTCGATTGCTGCGATTCCTTGCTGTCCATCACCATCCCCGACTCCGTGACGAGCATTGGCTACGGTGCGTTTAGGAGTTGCGAATCCTTGCAGTCCGTCACCATCCCCGACTCCGTGACCCGCATTGGCAACAATGCGTTTGAGGATTGCTCATCCTTGCAGTCCGTCACCATCCCCGACTCCGTGACGAGCATTGGCGACGAAGCGTTTTCGGGTTGCTCATCCTTGCAGTCCGTCACCATCCTCGACTCCGAGACGAGCATTGGCGGCGGTGCGTTTTATGGTTGCGAATCCTTGCAGTCCGTCACCATCCCCGACTCCGTGACGAGCATTGGCGACCATGCGTTTGAGAGTTGCTGGTCCTTGCAGTCCGTCACCATCCCCGACTCCGTGACGAGCATTGGCAACTATGCGTTTGAGCATTGCTCATCCTTGCAGTCAGTCATTATCTCTCACAAAACATACGACAAGCTGAAAGTCAATTTGCAATGGTATTTTTCAATGATCAAACCTTCAAAGATCAAATTCACCGACTAACATGATAATCATCGAATCATAATGAAGGAAGACTAAGATCCCTCTTGTGGAGATGGTCACAATTTATGTTGCAGCTATTATTTTCAAAATAGTTTCTGGGTGACAATGATAGTCACTATGAACAAAATATGTTATCTGTCTGAAGGTATGATAGCAAATAAGAAATAGCAAGCATTAGGCTCAAGTGCGAAATTGTAGCAACTTTTTTAGAACAAACATTATGACACCGGAAGAAATCATGAAGCTTGTAACGAGCAAGGACGGATTCATAGGCAATGCGATGAACATTCCGCATGACAGGCAGAACAAGACCCACGAACTGGTATTAGCATATAATCAGACCAGTCCGGCGGATACAAAGCTCGGACAAGATCTGCTCAAGCAGATACTTGGTACGTATAACGAACGGGTCGTGATCCAGCATGGCGTTCACTTTGACTTTAGATTCAACACCCATTTCCTGGGCATGGCCTATGTGAACTTTGGAGTTACCTTCCTTGACACGAGTCCAATAACGATTGGCGACATGTGCTTCATTGCGCCCGGAGTAATCCTCACTTGTGCCGGACACCCTGTCGTGGCTGAACAAAGAGATCAAGGCATAGAAACGTCGAAGCCGATAACGATCGGCAACAGTGTTTGGATTGGTGCGCATGCTACCGTCTGTGGTGGAGTAACGATAGGTAATCATGCTGTGATAGGTGCCGGAGCTGTGGTCCTTCACGACGTTCCTGAGAATACGATCGTTGCTGGTGTCCCAGCCAAAGAGATAAGGAAAATCACGGATAAAGACATCATCCCGTCAGACGAAATATTGTTTTAACATACCGAAAGGCCCTCCGCTGACCGTAAAGGAAGAGATATACATCACCCGCTTCATCATGGAGTGGCTAAGAAAAAATAACCGGTAAATGTAATTAAACGCCTGATCAATGTTAGTGGAGAATATTGACACAACCAACATGTGCTCGCACCTGCGGCACAAGCTGATGGATGCTGACGGCATCTATCATAAGGTCTGGCAGACGATACAAGACGAACCGGAGTTGACGGCGGTCGTCCGTTCCCGCCAGCTCCATATCTACCGCAACGGCAAGAAAGTGCTGGTGCTGAAAGGAAAAGCAGCCCCACAGATCGTCAGGGAAGATCCGATAGACGAATTAATCAATCAATGACAATGGAATCAAGAAAAGATATAGCAGCAGAAAAGAAAGCGAGTTTCAAATTCAATTGCGCCCAGTCGGTGCTGACGACTTACGGCGATCTGACGGGACTCGACGAAGCCACAGCCATGAGCATGACCGACGGCTTTGCGGCGGGCATGACCAATATGGAGGGTACCTGCGGCGCACTGATTGGTGCAGACATGGTTCTCGGGCTTGTCAACAAGGACAAGGCGAAGACGATGAAACAGATGCGGACGATCATGCAGAAATTCCAGGACCGCAACCATGCCACACAATGCAGACAGTTGAAAGGTGTGGACACCCACGTGGTACTCCGTCCTTGTCCGTTGTGCGTGGCGGATGCATGTGAGTTCTTGGAAGAAGAATTAGGGAAATTCTAAATCCTTGACCAGGGAATTAAGCAATGGAAATATTGTAAATGGAAAGATACGTCAGAAAAGCAACGGCTGAGGACCTGCCGGTGGTCCTCGACCTCATAGAGAGTGGGCGGAGGATCATGCGTGAGAATGGCAATCCGCATCAATGGGGCGACAGCCATCCGACGGTAGGACAAATAGAGGGTGACATCGCTAAAGGTTACAGCTACTTGCTGATAGAGGACGGCAGAGCCATCGCAACCTTTGCGTTCATTCCCGGCCCCGATGTCACCTACGCTGTCATTTACGATGGACATTGGATTGACACCGACAGAACGTATTATGTTCTTCATCGCGTGGCAAGTGCCCATGGACAACACGGGATCATGACCAGCATCCTTGATTATTGCTTTACAAAGACCGGTAACATCCGCATCGATACCCACCGGGATAACAAGCCCATGCAAGGAGCATTGGCGAAGGCGGGATTCCACTACTGTGGCATCATCCATCTGCTCGACGGTGATGAGCGGTTGGCTTATCAGAAGATAAATAATCCACATGAGCCAGAATTTTGATACACCCCCATAATAATATTTTAATTATGTCAATACAATTCCCTATACTTAATATTTCCTTAAGTAATTTAAGTTCACAGGATTTGGAAGAAGCCCATATTGGAGACTTATGGGATTATCCTGGCGATAATAGTATCTTTGAAGAATACTACAATAATCAAAAATATGTTGACCAAAGTGGGCATATATTTAAAATAACAGGAAAAAGAAAATCAAATTTTATAAATTCAATAATACATTTTAATAAAAAAGAACTGATATTTGAGGATTGTGGTGAGACTATTAGCTTCTCTGTATTGAAGGATTTTTTAATCAATAGATACAATTCATTAGATGATAATTTAGCTAAGTCGGTTCTGATTAGATTAACAAAACAATCAAAAAATATCAAGGATTTAATTGGGTAAAACGTAAAAACATAGCCCATTTTTGAGATACCAGATGCCATGGTAGTAGCCATAGTCGACACTACCCCACCCTCAATTTTTCAGCCTTCTCAAGGATCTTACCTGGAATCTCATTCTCCATACGCCACGTGATGGTCATCGGACGGTCACCACGCGATGAGACATACCTGACGGGACCAAGACAATAATAGGACTCTGTCAGACCATAAGCATCCTTCTTTTGTTCTCTGACGAAAAGCAGAAACTGTTGATGTGTCTGCGCCTGGTCTACATACCGTCTGCCGGCATTATCGTGACTGGCAGTATTCTGGCTCTGCCATTGGAAAAGTGTTTCACTGATCGCATAATCTTCATACTGTGTACTCGGCGAGAAATCCTTATCACTCTTATTGAGGGTGACCCATAACAGTTCTGTTTTTTCGTCCACCTTATAGATACCACTCTGTGCGCTGAAGTTCTTCTCGGCTGTGATCCGTCCGAAGAGAATAAGTTGTTCCTCCCGGGAATAGCAGCCATAGAGTTCGAGGGGAACATCATTGGGCAGACTGCCTATAAGCCGCGTTGCTAAGTCGACATGCTCCTTGAGCCAGGACATCATTTCCTTTACTTCTTCTACAAACAACGGATGGGCGGCGAAGGTGCGGAATCCTTCGTCGATCGTTGAGAATCCCATTTTCCCGATGGGCGCATTGTATAACGCATAGTAGAACATCAACGCCCATTTTGCCTCCCTGCCAACATGCTCATACATGAAATTATTCGCTATGAGCCGCTGGATGAAGCTGATATAACCTATAGAGTTGATATGCAACAATTTGCTGAGATTACGCTCGTAAACGCTTGTATACTTGTCTTCCTCGTAGCGAACCTGGTTAGCCAGTTTCATATAGAGCGACCAGCATTTATTGTTCTTATAGATCTGTCGGATGTCAAGGTCAAACTGCTCCAGGAAATGGCTGAGCGTCAATTCCCGTCCTGTGTTTGTCTGGAACAACTGCATCTCATTGACGATACGCCGCTGATTGAAAATGGCCGAACGGATATTGTCAAGGATATATCTCTGGGCGATCTTATCCATCGTGATAGCGCACCCGCGGGGAAGCATTGGAAATCCTTCTTTTATTTGAGAAGCTATGGACTTGTCGGAGGGACTGAGCAGCGGAGGGAGCCTGCTCTCAAAGCTATAGTTGTGGTGAGCTTGCAGCACGAAGTCGAGAACCGTAAGACAATCCTTGTCCGGTGCCAAACGAAGGCCACGACCGAGCTGTTGAAGGAAAATAGTAAGACTCTTGGTCGGTCGGAGAAAGAGGACAGTGTCAATCTCAGGAATATCAACACCTTCATTGAGGATATCTAC
Source organism: Prevotella sp. AGR2160 (assembly GCF_000424185.1). GTDB lineage: Bacteria > Bacteroidota > Bacteroidia > Bacteroidales > Bacteroidaceae > Prevotella. Next base: position 21,090 of record NZ_AUJK01000022.1, on the reverse strand, counting down.
CACACAGAGATAGTTTATTTTCCCCGTCTCAAAGCGTTCCAACACACGGCGGCGCCGCTCTTCGGAATCTTGTCCCGTGAGCGTGTCGGTGCGATATCCAGCCTCCCTAAGTCCTTCAGCTGTAGTGCGTGCATGCTCGATGTTGATGCAGAAGCAGAGCGCCCGACAGTTCATCTCGTCAGCGAGGTATTTAGGAATCGTGGCGGTGATGAGATTGAGACGGTTGCGCGTATTGAGTTTTGCGGCAAGCTCACTCTCGTCGTATCCTGCTGCCGTCCATCTCACATTCAAGAGATTGGCCGTGTCGTCGCCTATACAGAAATACTGGAACGGGCACAGCAACATGCGGTTGATGGCTTCCGGCAGGCGGATCTCTGCGGCTATCCGGTTGTCAAAATCAGGTAGCAGGCTCTGTCCGTCGGCACGCTCCGGCGTAGCTGTCAGTCCGAGGAGTACAGAAGGATTGAATTGCTGAAAGAGAATGCGATAACTGTTCGCCGTGCTGTGATGAGCCTCATCGACAATGATGTAGTCGTAAAAATCATGCCTCATCATCGTGAACAGCTCCCGGTTGCTGTTGAATGTCTGGATAGAGATAAAGAGATGATTCAGGTTGCCCGTCGCCGACGGCTGGTATTCTCCCACCCATAATTCACCGAAAGTAGGATCATTGAGCACGGAACGGAACGTTCGGATACTCTGTTCGAGAATCTCTTTTCGATGGACGATAAACAGCAGGGTGTGGTGATCAGGATGAGCATCATGGAACCGCTTGTAGTCGAAGGCTGCGATGACCGTCTTTCCTGTTCCCGTGGCAGCCACGACAAGGTTACGGAAGCTGTGATGGACCTCACGGGCAACAGAAAGCTTGTCGAGGATCTCTTTCTGTTCCGGACGAATCATGTATCTTGCCAACACGGTGGGGTGCTCTCTGTCGTTCTTATGCTGTTCGGCATAGATGGCACGTCGGAAACGCTCCTCGTCATAGGGTTCAAAGTCGGGGCGGTTCCAATAGGTATCAAAGGTTGCCAAGGCTGCTTTGATGATTTGTGGGTTCTCCTGTGACGTCACGCGAATATTCCATTCCAGTCCTGTCATAGCCGACTTTGTCAGATTGGAGGAACCAATATAAGCGGTATGGAGACCACTATTGCGGAGAAAGATATACGACTTGGCATGGAGCCGGTCGAGCGTTGTGTCGTATGTCACCCGAATGTCTACCTTCTCCGGACTGAGCTCTTTTAGAAATTGCAAGGCCTTAGGCTCTGATGCCGCCATGTAAGAGGTCGTGATAATATGCATACGGGCATCAGGGCGCTCCAAGAAATGACTGAGGGCATCCTTGAAGATCCTCACGCCCGAAAACTTGATGAAAGCAACAATCCAATAGATCTCGTCGGCCGACTGAATGTCGAGATTGATCTCACTCTGCAGAGACAGGTCGTGATTGCTGCCCGTGAAAAGGTTACTGACGGTGAACCCTGATTTCGGACGGAGTAGGTTATAAGCCTTAATCTGTTGCTCGTTCTTACCCGCCCTGGAAATAATCCCGCTGAGCAAGTAATTTTGTACGACCAACAAGTCATCAGCAGTATCACACGACCACTCGCCTTCTATGAAGTGGAGAATCTTGTTAATGAATGATATCCGTTCTTCAAGACTTTCAAAGAGTTTGTCGTCAGTCAGTAACCGGGAAAGGATTTTGGATATATAATTTGTCAACAAGCGTGGAACCTCTGCACTGTCGATACTCAGCGTATTGACAGCATATTGGCTCTTATTGAGGGCATCTAACTTTTTCTTTAGCGCCTCATAGATAAGACTTTCGTATATTCCAGTAGACAATTCCATACTATGTTGATATTTATATTATTTCTGATTGCTTGCAAAGTTACTATTTTATTTTATAACCACCAATTTAAATTGGGAATAGTATGGCAGATAATGCGAATTTCACTTGTGAAGCCGAGGTAGTTGGAATGCTTGACAAGTAAAAATTCAGCGAATGCTTTCGGCGGATAGCTACTGTGAGAACAAAAATAGCTAAAAAATCTTAATGTAAGAGTTCGTAACTTTCTCAGTATCAGCAATAGTTACCTCAAGGTAAGTGTCTTACTTTCAAGTGCCCTCTTGCAGGAATCAAAAACAGTAACTAACTTTGCAACCGTAAACAAGAGAAAAGTAAATATCAAATTAGAACATTATGAAAGAGGTTAAGAAAATTGCTGAAGGCAAAAACTTCAGTGCAGTGGATTTCGGTAAGCTGAACGAGTTAGGTGACTATGTCTTGTCTTTGGGCGATATCAAGATTCCCGGCAAGGTGTTTGGCGGACAGGCTCTCGGAACGAAAGGCTCTGAGTTCTCTTTTCAGATTTACGCTCCTGGTCAGGAGGGTGGTTTCTATCACACGCATAAGACCCATGAGGAGCTTTATTTCGTTCTCAGCGGCAAAGGAGAATATCAGGTTGACGGCGTGAACATTCCGTTGCAGGAGGGCAGTGTGGTGCGCGTCTCACCAGAAGGCAAACGCACCATTCACAACAACGGCACGGAGCCGATGGTGGTGCTCTGCGTGCAGTATCGTGAGACGCCTTTCACCCAGGAAGATGCTACCGATGGCGTTATCCTGAAGGATCAGGTGAAATGGTAAACGAAACAGTCATATCAACAATCTTTACCGTCATGGACAAGACCACTTGTCTGTGACGGTTTTGTACGTTTATAAGAAATGAAGAAGATGATCAGAAATCAGGTAGTCGACCCGTTATTTCCCCAATGTCCGGTCAGAAATGTACTTTCCCGTATCGGTGACCGTTGGTCATTGCTTGTGCTGCTTGCCCTGCACGACAAGGTAGGAACCATGCGCTTTAGCGACCTTTGCAAGACTATACCCGATGTTTCACAGAAGATGCTCACTTCAACGCTTCGTAAACTGGAGGCAGACGATCTTCTGTCCCGGACCGTCTATCCCGAGGTGCCGCCGCGTGTGGAATACAAACTGACAAAGCGCGGAAAAACACTCATCCCACTGCTCAACCAATTGGTGGACTGGTCGTTGGACAACATGGATGCCATCATTAGGCACCGAAAGAAATATGCATTGTAGATTATGCATCACAAAACGGCATATTATGCGCAACATTGTCACTGTAGATGGTGCTCAACCCTGCGAAGAAACTTATCCCCAGACCTCTTTTGCGATCTCTCTTACGAGATCTATCTTCGCCCACTGTTGAGCCTCAGTGAGTTTATTGTCAATCTCGCAGGATGCAAAATTAGTTGTGTTGGGAGCTTGCACAGCGTTATCGTTATCGGAGAGATTAAGGACTCACACGTTATACCAGTGGCAAGATACGAAGAAGGAAACCACTGACAAGGCATCTGAACAAACGGCACCTGTCTACATGCTGTGTTTCAAGAATTTCTGCTTCTTACTCATTTTCTCTGTGTCGCAGTCGCATCTCCTTAGGCGGCAGTCCCATCACCTGCTTGAAGGCCCGGTTGAAGTTGGCTGGGGAGCTGAAGCCCGTATCATATGCAATTTGCTTAATAGACAAGGTGTTATCAGCTATCAACTCCAAGGACCGGATTATTCGCTGATAACAAAGATAATTACTGAGGGTGGTGCCCGACTCACTGAACAATCGGCTCAGGGTGCGTGTGGAGATACCCGCGGCATGGGCTGCATCGCTGGCTCTGATATTGTCAGCAAGATGCTTGTGAATATAGTCCATCGCCTTACGGAGCACAGGACTGCTTTCTGTGTCTATGCCGCGCAATGGCAATGACAGTTGCCGTTCCACTCTGTGGAAGGTTTCGAAGAAAGAAAGGCAGAAATTGTGAAGCGCGGCATCACCCTCATCCACAACAGGGCCGCGCTTGGCAATGAAACTTAGATTAGCCCGTGCCCATGGACATACATATAGTACGCTGAATGACTCAAAGGTCTTGACTTTGTCGTCTGGCAACTGAAAATAGAATATACGCAGGTTTATCTGTCACAGAGGGCGGTCACATTTGGATGGCAGACACTCAGGGCGACAAGGGCATCGAACGTTGGCAGCAGGTGATCAGCGCCATGAAGCAACTGGAACCCGCCACAGTCGTTCCTGCACATTTCGTCAGTAGCGACTACAAGCCGCAAGTTCTCGACTTCGTTGGTAAGTATCTTGCCGACTACCGTCAGGCTGCAGCCAAGAGCAACAATGCTACAGAACTGACCGCTGCCATGGAGGAAGCCTGGCCGCAGTTGCCCGGGAAGGACAACCTCGTCTTCAGCGCAAAAGTTTTCAAGGGCGAGCAGGAGTGGAAGATATTCACCCCCTATCCACCCATCGGCCGAGCCATCAAGGTAGTGGTGGAAGTATCTCCAAACGTGTTCATGGTCTATTGGTCAGAGCCTAACTCCACCAAGAGCAACGTGGTGCATGTGCAGAACTACAACACGAGTACCGTGTGGACCAACATCGCCGCACCCGACGGTAAGTTCTACAATATGCAAGGCAAAATGAGCGTTGTGGAATAATAGTAGATTAGTAATTTTAATCTGAGCCATAACTCACCCTGCTTGGGTGGGCTATGGTAGCCAGGGACTATGATCAACCATCTTTACCGTCATGGAACGACCATGTGAACAACGCCAACTATATCCGTATTGCTATGGAGTATCTGCCTGAAGAATTCGCATACCGACATGTAAGGGTAGAATACAAGCGTCCCGTCAGATTCGGGGAGGTGATCGTCCCCAAGACATACTTGTCGACGGATGGCATTTTCTATGTAGAGCTGTTATCAGCCCGTGCCGTATGCGCCATCCTGGAGTTGAAATGATAGTTTGATGAACAAACGAAGCACACCGTTATTAACCTTTGCCTCAATCTTATCTTTCTCAACATCCTCAGGCAGCGTCAGAGCCTGCTCGTAATTGCTGTATGAGAACTCACGGCGCAGGGCGGAGTCAATTAGCAAGCGTTGAACGGTAAAAAGAGAAAAAAGAGTAAAGCTACCCTATTCCTCAATTTCTGCCGATGATCCCTGTCTGCGTGTCTTTATTGTTGAGCTTGCGCTGTGCTTCCTTGTATCTCCTGCCATGACTGAACTTCCACGTGAAGTTGAGAGAGACGAAATTGCCGATGGTCTTGCTGCGGAGCTCATAGTCCTTGTGCATTAAGCGGTTGAGCAGGTGGGAAGACATCGCCTTGGGATTGGCCATGAAACAATGGTCCCACGTCAAGGACACGGAGCAGGGGCCGGCCTGATAGCTGCATTGCAGGGCCGGTATGCCGTAGTTCCATCCAAGGTTCTCGCCTTCGAGAAAGCGGTAGCCATTGTCGCCTTGTGCCGTGAGCGTCCAATGCCCCAAGTAGGCTTCCAGACTGCCGCCCACCATCCAGAAGTTATGAAGATGGGTGTAGTCGTCGCCAAAGTTGAAGTAGCGGAAGAAGCCTCCGTTGACATTGGCCACAAGACGGTCCGGGACGATGGTGTAGGAGAAGTTGTCGATAAAGTAGAGCATCTTGATGCCCCGCTGATTGCGTTGGGTGTAGACAAACTGGTTGTCATCAGTACGGAAATACGCAGCCATGTTGCAATGGGAATGGTCGCGATAGTCAGCCTCCAGCGTGTTGTTCCATCGTGGTGAGGAATAGTTGAAACGCAACGTATGTTCGTCGCATCGGTTGGGCTTAAGGTTGGGAGACCCCATCGTCCACTCACGTCCGTTAGTGCGGATGGCCGCATCACCGATCATCGCGATTCGGCTGAAAAAGCCATACTGCTTAAAGTCATAGCTCAAACTCAGTCCATGACCGAAGTTATAGGCTAACGTGGCTTGGGGTCGGAAGAGATTGAAGTTGTAGTGCGCCTCACCCTGGGTATAGCGTTGGTTGCTCACTCCAAGACCGGCCACATAGGTCAGTGCGCCAAGATAGCCCTTGAGTTGGGCAAAGCCATAGACATACTGATTATGGAGTCGGTTAATGGCATCGACATCATCAGTGTAGCTGTTGCGCGTGTATTTGAGTTGGTAGTTGGCACCCAAGGACAGCGTGAAGGGCTTGAGCCGGTTCTCATAGATGGCTTCCCCGATGAGTGACGACGTGTTGCCCTTGACATGGTAGGCGTAAGGGCCACCCTCATCCATATAGTTATAGGAACGTGTGTGGATGTGCGTGCCCACCACGTTGGCCGTGATGCTCTGGTGACGGCCCAGCTTTCTGACAAGATAGAGGTCGAGAACAGGAGAGAACGAGCGGTCGCGGGAGAAGTTCTTCACATCCGTGCCATTGACATCGGTGAGCACATCATTACCCGGACAATGATTGAAGTCGGCAGTCAGCTTTGCCTGCAAGACATTGCCGAGCGTGTCAGCCCGATTGTATTTCAGTGCGACCGTATTGCCAGCCGCTCTGCTCCGATCCTGCTTGTCCACACGCGAGACGATGTCGTGCGTGCCGTCGGTGAGCAGGTAATCAGTGAGGGTGCGTGCTTTCTCGTTGCGGTTGTCCTTGTAGAAGAAGTTGTAAGTCAGTGCCCATTCCGATTTACCTCTGTTGACCTTTGCATAGACCAAGTCGTCGCTATAGCGGGTCAGTGCCTGCGTAAGGTCGGTGCCGAGCTCGTATCCTGCGTCACTACGCCGTGTGTGGATATCGATGACGAAGGCAATGTCCTGACCATAGCGCACGCCGGGATTGTCGATATAGTCAATGGAGGTGACGCGCTTAGGGTCGAGTGCTGTCAGGTCGGACTTTGACGCGAGGGCACCGTTGATGCGTAGTTGCACCTCACCACGGTTGAGACGGTCGGCAATGGTGTGGCGTACGGCATCCACCTGAAGTTGAGGGAGGCTGAGAAGATGGAGAAGGGCATAGCCATTGGAGGCACTCGCGCGCTGAGCCACCGACGGGATAATATGGCGTCCGTCGGGACGGAAAGTCACGCGCGCCGCCTCCACGGTAACGTCTTTGAGCACTACCGCCGTGTCTGCGAGTAAAGAAGAGGAAGGCTTGGCGCTGCCGTGAATCTGTGCATAGCCCACTGTCACCGCGCCAAACGCAAGCATAAGGAGAAAGAAAATCTGCTTCATATCTTTGCTGTTTGTTTTTGCTGCAAAGATAGGAAACGAATGGCTAAACGCCTAAGAATGAGACTGACATCTGTCTGACAATTGATATTTACCGCCTCTTTCTGTCGTAATGGTGAGGTTGCTGTTCTTGTCGAGTACGGGTTTCAGCCGTCGGATGAGCGTGTAGAGCGTGTCGCTGGCATCGGGCTTTTTCGGCCAAAGCGCCTGGCAGATGTCCTCCTTGCGCAAGCTGTGATGCTCATCGGCAAAGAACATCAGCATCAACTGGCGTTGCATGGCGGTGAAGTGGACAGGCTCCTGATGCTCATCATAGAATGTCTGTGAGGCTTCATCAAGGCGCAGACCGCCAAAGCCTCCGGCAATCGCTACGACCCGACGACGCGTCCACATCAGTGAGCCTGCCAGCCAAAGCAGCGACAAGGCGAACAGCGACAGTGGCATACGCTGGTCAGAGAGGGACAGCACCGAAGCCACGGAACAGTTGGCATAGCCCCGGAAGGCTACGCGAAACGCTCCACGACCCCATGTCATCTTGCTGCTGGCAACCGTCTTCGGGTCCACATCCTCGGCATAGCACACCAAGGAATGGCGACGGAGCACCTCCAGCCGCAGATTGCTGCGATAGTCGCGGATGGTGTCGGGAGTGATCCACGCCTCTTGCTTATGGCGCAAGGTCTGGGTCAAAGCCTGGTTCATATCTGCTACCATCTTCTCTTCGGCACAACGATAGCTATGCATGCCTGCCCACACGGAGCAACTCAACAGGGTCACAAAGACCACAATAATATAGAACGGTTTCATCGCAAAAATATCAATTTAGTGTTTCAATGATACAAAAGTAAAGAAAAAAAAGCAAACACGCAAGAAGAAAGCCTATTTATAATAAGAAAAAGCGTATCTTTGCAATAACACAATAACCCAACAAACATGAAAAAATATCCATAAACACACTGAGACATCCTCCATCCTGCGGCTGATCAGCAACATGTGAGCCAAAAGGCCACTGTGCAAGAAATCAGGAGAGGTTGACCATCCATACTGATGCTTCTGAGAAATCAAACAGGATAATTACTTCGCATTATTCCTATAATTCAGGGGCGTCTGTTTCTTGTAGTTGTAGAATACACGTGTAAAGTAGGTTGCCGTCTCAAAATGCAGTTGGGCAGCTATATTCTGTACTGACAAGGATGTATAGCGCAGCAGATTGCATGCTTCCTGCATGATACGGCTCAGGATATATTGCTTGGTTGACACTCCTAACGATGATCGCACGAGCTTGTTGAGGTAGTTGGTGGTGATGAACAGCCGGTCTGCATAGAAAACCACTCCGTGCTCCTCTTTATAGTATTCCTCAACCAACGACCGGAAACCGTCAATATATCGATTGGCATTGACGGCCTCGTTGCTGTCAGTTTCTTTCTTGCTGTCTTCCATAAACCGAGTCCGATTGAGCAGCATGAGGGCCTCATAGAGCATGGCGCGAAGGATATGCTGATCTTGCTCGGGGCGGTGTATCTCACGTTGCATGTCAAGGTAGAGCTGGAGCAGACGTTCATTCAGCTTGTCGTCAAGGATAAGAAACGGTGAGGGCCGGTCGGCTTGCAGATAACGGAAATGGTCCAGGAAATGAGTATCGCTGAAGAAGTCGAGCAAGAATTCTTCTTCAAAGATGAGGTTGAGAGCCTCTAACTTGCTATCAGCACTCATCGCCCATATCTCCCCAGGAATGGACGTCAGCACCTGGCCACGGCTCACCGTGGCAGCGTGGCCGTTGATAGTTACTGCCTCTGAGCCGCTTGTGATGAGCAGGAGACTGTAGAAGGTCTCACGATAGACCGGCGTGCGGTGGATGTCAGGCTTCATCTTGTCTAAGTTCACCACATCTACCAGCAATTCCTGACCATACTTGTGCTTGAAGAACTTATAAAGAGGTATCCGCTTCATTGTACGGACAAAGATAATTCTAAAAAATGACACTGGCAAGCAAAAGTCCCGAAAAGTGACATTTTCCTCCATTTTATTTCATGGTAGAGAAACCGATTCTCCCTAACTTTGCAACCGAAAACAAAGGATATAATAATGATGAACAACAATTGGTACAAGAACGAGGAAGAAGAGAAGTTGGCCGAGAAACTCATCAGCATGGAGAAAGCCGCACTGAAGAAATGGTTCAATGGTGACAGTTCGGGCTATCGTGATCTGTGGTCGAAGAAGAACTTCAGCTATTTCGATGCGGTATGCGTGAATCGTGTGGACAATTACGACGAGATAGCAAAGACTGCCATGGAGCGGGTTGACGGAAAGCTGTATGCCAAGCACTATGAGGTACTCAATGAGCGCGTGCAGGCAGCGAAGGATATGGCTGTGCTCACCTATCAACTGTATTATGAAAGCAATCTCATTGTCTTAGAAGGATGATTATCTGGAATTTAGTGCATGGTTGTCACCGTAAAAGCGAAGGGTGCAAGCATTGCTATGTCTTAACGCGCGATGAAGAGAATGGCGTAGACACTAATCTCGTCAGAAAGACGGCCTCATTCAACCTGCCACTTCGCCGCAACCGAAAAGGGGAATGGAAAATTCCATCAGGAACAGAGGTAATGACATGCTTCTCATCTGATTTCTTCTTACCGGAAATGGACGCATGGCGGGAAGAAGCATGGGAGATGATGCGCTTTCGCCGCGACCTCCGCTTCTATATGGTCACCAAGCGGCCAGAGCGCATCCTACAATGTCTGCCATCTTTCTGGAACGAGATAGGTGACCGCATCACTATCTGCTGCACGATGGAGAATCAGCTGCGCGTTGACGAAAGGCTGCCTGTTCTGTTGTCATTGCCTTTACCGCACAAGGAAATTATTGTCGAACCAATGTTAGGTCCAGTAGACTTCCACGGCAACCTTGAAGACATAGCTTGCGTCACCGTTGGCGGCGAGTCGGGAAAAGATGCTCGCCCCTGCCGCTACGAATGGGTGCTTGATGTGCGCAGGCAGTGCATGGATACCGGTGTACATTTTCATTTCATGCAGACTGGCGCATGCTTCATCAAGGACGGCAAGACCTACCGTTTGACTCACGGCATACAGATGCAACAAGCACGAAAGGCTGATATAGACTGCTGACATGGAATTGATCGTGCCTCGTCCGTCTCACAATCCTTTCACGTCTGAGGGACGTTCTTTTCACTTCTGAGACAGTCCTTAATTCTTCTTCCACGACAATTATTCTCTATCAAATTTTCGTACTTGTCGATATAAAGTTGTACCTTTGAGGCTGATATGAATAACTCTTCAGTTTATGACATTCAAATAATTAGCATCGAAGCGTTTCACCGTGCGCAAGTACACGGACGAGCCGGTCAGCGAGAACAATTTAGAATATATCATTGATTGTTTGCGACTGGCAATGCTTCCGAGGATAAAACACAGTTGAATTAATATCATCAAACAATGAATATCGAAGAAGTTCGTGAATATGCGTTGTCCTTGCCGGGGACAACGGAAGACCAGGCTTATGGTGCGGATTGGGTGTTGTTTCGTATTGAAGGAAAGATCTTCCTGCATATATGGCTCAATGCCCCGGAACCGACTTGCGCCGTGAAACTTCCGCCTGAGCAAGGACAGACGCTGCGCGACCATTATGACGGTATCCGACCGGCTTACCACTTAAATAAGGTGCATTGGAATGATGTTTTTCTCGATGAGATTGATGGTGATATGGTAAAAGACCTTATTAATCAGTCTTATAGGCTTGTACTCAGTAAACTGCCCAAGCGGTTGAGAGATAAATACAGTTTTGAGAAATGAACACAGCAGACATTGACACGACCAATATGTGCTCGCACTTGCGGCATAAGCTGATGGATGCTGACGGCATCTATCATAAGGTCTGGCAGACGATACAAGACGAACCGGAGTTGACGGCGGTCGTCCGTTCCCGCCAGCTGCATATCTACCGCAATGGCAAGAAAGTGCTGGTGCTGAAAGGGAAAGCTGACCCACAGATCGTCAGGGAAGATCCGATAGATGAATTAATCAATCAATGACAATGGAATCAAGAAAAGATATAGCAGCAGAAAAAAAAGCGAGTTTCAAATTCAATTGCGCCCAGTCGGTGCTGACGACTTACGGTGATCTGACGGGACTCGACGAAGCCACAGCCATGAGCATGACCGACGGCTTTGCGGCTGGAATGACCAATACGGAGGGTACATGCGGTGCACTGATTGGCGCAGACATGGTTCTCGGGCTTGTCAACAAGGACAAGGCGAAGACGATGAAACAGATGCGGACGATCATGCAGAAATTCCAGGACCGCAACCATGCCACACAATGCAGACAGTTGAAAGGTGTGGACACCCACGTGGTACTCCGTCCTTGTCCGTTGTGCGTGGCGGATGCATGTGAGTTCTTGGAAGAAGAATTAGGGAAATGATGAACGTAGAGGATTTGCGGTCATATTGTCTTTCTCTCGACACTGACGTGGTGGAGAAATTCCCCTTCACGGCCTTCAAATATGCCAAGGATGTGCTGGTATTCTATATCGCCGGCCACATGTTCTGCTATTTCGACATCAATGACCTGAGCAATGTGACGGTTTTATCTAAAATCATACCTATATAACACTAAAAGTTGCGATAATTGAGGAATTATGAGTACCTTTGCCAATAAAAGGTATGATATGAACAAGTTTCCTACATCATATGAGATATTTGGATTGGACTGCTTAGGAGAAGAAGCAAGTGAATCTTTGAAAATGGAATACATATTCCATTGTGTAGACGATTGTATTTCAGAAACACTTAATCCATACAAAGAAATCTTCAACAGCAAATCATTTCGATTCGAAGAAGGAGAAATGGAGTGGTTGTCTGGACCTACTGGATTTATCTTTGGTGAAGATGAATCTATTGCTCCTGTGAATAGATTTATGCGATGTGATTCATTCATGAAACTTAAAGGATCAAAGTACGAACATCTATTATATCCAGACCACATTATCAAGCCATCTTCAGATGAAGATTATTTGGAACCAATTGGAGTTGAATTAGATTATGCTGAAAATCACATAGATGGCAATTGTGATTATTATTCCGACATTGATGAAGAGTCATATCAAAGAGTTGTCTGTACCTATAGAGAAGCTGCTGAAGATGGCAATTTAAATGCCCTATGGTGTCTTGGCTGTGCCTTAAATCTTCGGGATAGTTTCTCCAAAGAAAAATATGACGTATTCGGCTTAACTTATTATTATCTGTCTTTAGCTATACAAAAGGGACATCTTGCTTGTATTCCTTCATTATGTGAATTACTTATGCAAGATGGAATGCATAAAGAAGCATTCATGTTCACATATATTGGTGCTCAGAAAAAAGAAATCTATTGTATGTGGAATCTCGCAATGTATTATTTATGTGGAGTCATAGTTCCAAAGTCGGGAAATAGGGCAGTGGAATTATTTGAATCTATTTTGGAAATTATAAATGCAAAAGATAGCGACAAGTCTGCAATCTATTATTCTCACTATGATGGTATAAACAAAGACGAGATTTTAGAGCTAAAAGAATATACAGAACACAATCTCAAAATTGTAAAGTCTCATAGTGACTCGTGGAAAAAATATTTTGATATTGAGGTTTGTAGAAAATATCAAAAAATACTAGATATGCTAATAAAGGAACATTGTTTAGACCCATCGTATACTGGCGAGATGTACGCAGAAAAGGTTAAGGAATTAATGAATCAAGAACTCAGTTGAGATTTTGTATACATAACATTGTAGCATTCAAATTGAGAATTGAGACATCATCTTAATAACAAATCCTTGTCTCTCTGGCTAGACAGTTCCCACTACTGGGGGCTGTTAAGGACTTACACCCGTTAGCCGATATACATGCCAGTCAAACAAAAAGGCGGCTCCCTTATTCAAGAAGTCGCCCCGCCGGAAAAAGACCGGCATATAGGAGATTATGTTGTAAAGCAAAAAAGGGACTGCCCCCCTTGAAGAGAACAGTCCCTGTAATACCACTGAGCAGCAACGCCGGGGTTATGCGACCTCAATGCGTTTTGTCTCCTTCTCTGCCTTCTGAGAGCGAGGAAGTGTGATGCTAAAATATTTACACTTTTCTGACAACAGTGGCACTGGTGAAAGCTTCACTTTGCGGTGTAACCTTTCCTTCTTATTTTACTTCTCTCTATATTCTTTTGGTGTCATTCCCGCAAACTTTTTGAAGAAGCGGGAGAAGTGCTGGGGATACTGGAAGCCGAGTCGGTCGGCAATCTGCGAGATACTCTGAGAGGGGTCGAGGAGCAACTGCTTGCTCTGAGCGAGAATGTGCTGTTGAATATAGTACTGTGCCGTCATTCCCGTCTCCTTACGGATGAGGTCGCCAAAGTAGCCCGATGACAGACAGGCCTTATCAGCGAAATAAGCCACTGAGGGCAGTCCGCCGCGCACGGCTAAGCCCTGCTCGAAATAATCCTTGATGTTGCGCTCAAAGGCAGAGAGAATATCGGAGTTTTCCTTGTGGCGGATAACGAACTGTCGGTCGTAGAAACGCTGGCAGTAGTCAAGGATGAGCTTGATGCGGTCGGTGAGAATGGTCTGCGAATGTTTGTCCACGGGCTGCTCCATCTCGAAGCGGATGGTGTTGAGTGTGTCGGTGTACATCCGCCGCTCGCGCTCGCTGAGATGGAGCGACTCGGCTGAGTCGTAGTCGAAGAAGTGGTAGCTTCCGATCGTCTTCCCCAAGGGCGTGCCGAAGAGAAGGTCGGAATGGAAGAGGAGTCCTAAGGTGTGTGACGGCGTGCGGAGCTGTTCATCCGTCATATCCACACGCACCATCTGCCCCGGTGCGAAGCTCACGATGGTACCGTCCTGATAGTCGTATTGCTGGCGCCCATAATGCAGCGCACACTGTATGCCGTCTTTCAGCCACAGCGCATAGACGCCATAACGGAAGGTGACGTGATTGGGAATCTTAGTGGCTTCCGCCAAGTCTACCACGCTCACTAAGGGATGCAGGGTCTCGAAGCCATACATCCTATTATATGCATCGATACTGTCGATGGAGATGATCGTTGTGTCGCTCATATCTATCCGTATTTATGTTTCCACACTCAAAATTAGTTGAAATTTTCTATTCACGCAAGAGGGAAGTTGCAATTTCAGCAAAAAGGGTTATAGCAGCCTTAATCGGGGTAATAGCCTGTTGACAGGAAACTCGTAACTTTGCAACCGGAAACAAAAATAACAACAAATGAGAAGAATAATCACAGCCTTGGCATTTCTGATGATATTTATCGCTGCTGGGGCGCAAAGCACAAAAAAGATGACACAGTTGAAGATGACACAAGAGTGGGATAAGGTTTTCCCCAAGAGTGAGAAGGTCGACCATAAGAAGGTCTCCTTCCACAATCGTTACGGCATCGAACTCGCTGCCGACATGTACACACCCAAGAACGCTAAGGGCCGACTGGCAGCCATTGCCGTTAGTGGACCTTTTGGAGCCGTGAAAGAACAGTCGAGCGGTCTCTATGCCCAACATTTGGCAGAGCGTGGGTTCCTCACCATTGCCTTCGACCCCTCGTTCACAGGAGAGAGTGGCGGCGAACCGCGGCGCATGGCTTCGCCCGACATCAACACCGAGGACTTCCTTGCTGCCGTCGATTTTCTCTCTGTGCAGGATAATGTAGATCCAGAGCGCATCGGTATCATCGGCATTTGCGGCTTTGGAGGTATGGCCGTCAATGCCGCTGCCATCGACCCGCGCATCAAGGCAACCGTAGCCAGCACGATGTACGACATGAGCAAGGTGAACATCGAGGGCTACTTCCAGAGCGAGAATACACCGCAGCAGCGCATGGAGAAGCGCAAGGCCATGGCCCGGCAGCGCACGGAAGACTACAAGACGGGGACATACAAGCGTGCAGGCGGCGTCATCGACCCGCTGCCAGAGGATGCTCCCTGGTTTGTGAAGGACTACCATGCCTATTACAAGACGGAGCGCGGCTACCATGAGCGCTCAGGCAACTCGACCGACGGCTGGAATGTCACGGGCTGTCAGTCATTCCTCAATCAGCCGCTGCTGGCCTTTGCCGCAGAGATTGAGAATCCCGTGTTGCTCATCCACGGCGAGAAGGCTCACTCACGCTATTTCTCCGAGTATGCCTTCGAGAAGATGACTGGCAAGCATGTCGAGGGGAAGAGTACCAAGGTAGGAAACAAGGAACTTTACATCATCCCCGGAGCATCGCACGTTGACCTTTACGACGATGTGGCAGGTGTCATCCCCTACGACAAGATTGAACGATTTTTCCGTGAGAATCTAAAATAATCGAGTATGAGAAAATATCTGCTGATAATTATGACCATGTTCTTCATCTGTTGCTCGTCCGACGGCGGGATGCAGGCGGAGACATTGCAGACAGAAAACGATATGACAATGTATATTACCATCGTAGGACAGACTCAGAGCATAACCCTTGCCAATAATGCGGCAACGCAGGAACTCGTGGAACGGCTACAGAACGGTGCTGTCACAGTTACGCTTAACTCCAGTGGCGGCTTCGAGATATGGGGACCGCTTGGTTTCTCGCTCCCTACGAGCAACCAGCAGATGACGGCACAGCCGGGAGATGTCGTTCTCTATAACGGCAGCAACATCTGCCTTTTCTATGGTTCAAACTCATGGAGTTACACCCGCCTGGGCAAGATAGACGGTTTGTCGGAAAGCCAGTTACGCACATTCCTGAAAGCAGGAGAGAGCAACATCACCGTCACCCTCTCGCTCACGTCAGATGCGACAGGCATCAGCAATATAAGCAACGAGAGCCGGAACACCGCAGGTACTGATTCGCGTGCATACACGCTGAACGGTACACCCGCCTCTGCCAGCCACAAAGGCATCGTCATCAAGGACGGAAAGAAAATCATGAAATAGCATCAATATGAAACAGAACATTGGAAAGAAAAACGATATTCTGTATAAACCGACATTTCGAGAAAAGCACTATCTTTGCAATCAGTAATAATTATAAAACAGTTTTTGATTATGAAGCATTTCTTTCTCCGCAACCTTGCGGTAGCCGCACTGCTTGTTATGGGCACAACGGCCTGGGCTCAGTCTAAGGTTTATCTGACACGTGAGATCTCTCCCGCCTCACTCGTCCGTATCTACAAGGCATTAGGCGTGAAAGCCAAGGGGCGTGTGGCCGTGAAAATAAGTACCGGCGAGGGCAGCAATCCCAACTATCTCAAACCGGAGCTCATCAAAGACCTGGTCTATGACGTTGACGGTACCATTGTAGAGAACAACACCGCCTATGGCGGCGACCCTAACGACGTGCGCAACAACTCTGCCAATCACTGGAAGGTCATCGACCGCCACGGCTTTACCAAGTATTTCCCCGTCGACATCATGGACGAATACGATGAGATACGCATTCCCGTGCGCGACCATACCCATCTGAACTACGACATCGTGGGCGGACATCTTGCCAACTACGACTTCATGATCTGTCTCAACCACTTCAAAGGTCATCCCATGGGTGGCTACGGTGGGGCAATTAAGAACCTCTCTATCGGCTGCGCCTCATCCAACGGAAAGGCCTACATCCATACGGCTGGTAAGATGAACAAACTCAATATGGACTCGGTGTGGACACCGAAGTACATCGCCTCTCAAGACGCCTTTTTGGAGAGCATGGCTGCTGCCGCTCAAGCCGTGGTGAACTATTTCCAGAAAGAGAACGGCATCATCTATATCAGCGTGATGAACAATATGAGTATCGACTGCGACTGTGTGGACCATCCTACTCCCGTGAAGTTGGAAGATTATGGCATCCTCGCCAGCACCGACCCCGTGGCTCTCGACCAGGCCTGTGTCGACATCATCAACAACCAGAAAGTGACGGTGAAGAACGATCCTACAGACCTGCTTAAGCGCATCGACAAGCAGCACGGCACTCACACTATCGACTGGGCGTAGAAGATAGGACTGGGCTCGAAGAAATACACCATCGTCAACATCGACAAATAGATCAATTAGACTCTTATGCTCACCAACGACTACGGTCGCGTATCGGGTGCCGTGCGTGCGTTCTACAACTGGGGACATCATCATATCAACGACGGACATGTTGCTGCGCGTCCTGCACAGACCGCCTACTACATGCACAATGATCGCATGGGAGGCGTCTCTGCCTATGAGAGCTTTGCTCCTTTCTCCACTACTCGCGTCACGCTGGGCTTCGACTATCAGCACTTCGGTGGACATGCCTGGCAGAAGGCGATGGCAGACGGCAGTCGCACGGATCTTGCCAACCGCACCGTCAATGAGGTAGCGGGCTATGCCGACATTCGCCAGGAACTGCTGTCGTGGCTTACTGCCGACGTGGCCCTACGTCTTGACCACCACAGCGTGTCAGGATCGGAGTGGATACCGCAGGGCGGACTCACCGCACGCCTGCCTCACAACATGGAGCTGAAAGCCATTGTGGGCAAAGGCTTCCGCAACCCTACGCTGCGTGAACTCTACATGTTCCGCCCAGCCAATGCCGACCTTGCGCCGGAACGCCTGTGGAACTATGAGCTCTCACTGCGCCAACGTCTGTTGGATGGGCACTTAGGTTACGGACTCAACGTGTTCTATCTCAACGCTGAGGACCTCATTACCACGCAGATGACTAACGGCCGCCCGCTGAATGTCAACACGGGCAGCACGGAGAACGCTGGTTTTGAGCTCCTTGCCTTCTACGTACCCATGCGGCATCTGCGCTTAGATGCCAACTACAGCTTCCTTCATACCAGCCGCACGCTCACTGCCGCACCGAAGTATAAGCTTTTCATGGGAGCTGACTGGCAGACGGGCTGCTTCACGCTGCACAGCGGATTGCAATGGATCGATGGTCTGCATACAGCCGACAACAGCCCTAAGACCGAGAATTTCTGGCTGTGGGATCTCACGGCTTCGTTGCGTGTCAGCCGTGCCTTGAAAGTCTTCGTCCATGGTGAGAACCTCCTTGCCCAGCACTATGAGGTCAACGCCGGCTTCCCCATGCCGCGTGCCACAGTCATGGCAGGTGTTGAAGTGCAGCTGTAGGTGTCTACTCTTTTGGTGTCATTCCAGCGAGCTTTTTGAAGAAGCATTCTATTCTCGCAAGCGTGTAGACACGAATTCCGCAATAAGGGTTATAGCAGCCTTAATCGGGGTAACAGCTTGTTGACAGAAAACTCGTAACTTTGCAACCGGAAACAAAAATAAAAAATGAAAATCATTACCACCGTCATCGCACTGCTCTTGGCAGTGGCAACTGTAAATGCGCAAGAGAATATGAAAGAAAATGTTGATTTCAGTGTATGGCCGAAAGGAGAGTTGAACAGTGCCTATGCCCAGTATTTCACAGGCAATAGCTATTTAGCTCCCCTCGATGCCGAGAATGGAGGTCCCGTGAACGTCACCTTCGAGCCCCGTTGCCGCAACAACTGGCATATCCACCACAAGTCGGTGCAGGTGCTCATCTGCGTGGCTGGCTGCGGCTGGTATGTCGAGGAAGGCAAGGAACCTGTCGTCCTGCGCCCGGGTGTGGTCGTGGCCATCCCTGCCGAGGCTAAGCACTGGCATGGGGCCGCTAAAGACTCGTGGATGCAACACATCACCTATATGACAAAAGTAGAAAAAGGCGCCTCCAACGAGTGGCTGGAGCCTGTCACGGATGCAGAGTACGACAAGCTGCCTGCCAGTTCAGCAATGCTCGACGTCGCCGACGCTGAATACAACCAGCGCTTCAAGGCCTTTGCTTTCGGCGAGGTGGTGGAACAGGTGAAGACGCGCCTCGACGACCGTACCCGCTACATCTGCTATCTGGCCACACTCCTTGGCTGTCAGGGCCTCAGCGAATACCGTGAACTGCTGCCAGAAGCACTCGCCAAAGGCGTGACGCCTGTTGAGGTGAAGGAAATCGTCTATCAGGCTACGGCCTATTTAGGCATGGGACGCGTCCGTCCCTTCCTCTCGGCTACCAACGAGGTGCTGTCCGCCCGTGGCATTACCCTGCCATTGGCTTCACAACAGACCACCACGATGGAGACCCGTCGTGAGGCTGGCACAGAGGCACAGGTCAGTTGTTTCGGCGACTCGATGCGTGACTTCTGGAAGTCGGGACCGGAAGACAGCCGACACATCAACAAATGGCTGGCCGACAACTGCTTTGGCGATTACTACACCCGCACGGGACTTGACCTGAAGATGCGCGAGCTCATTACGTTCTGTTTCCTTGCTGCCCAAGGTGGTTGCGAGCCGCAGTTGAAAGGACATATTGCCGGCAACTACCACGTAGGAAACGACAAAGACCTGCTCATCGCTGTCATTTCCAGTAACCTCCCCTTCATCGGCTATCCGCGTACACTCAATGCCCTCAATTGCATCCGCAGCGTAAAGGCGGGAAAATAAACAAAGTGTACCACAATGAAAAGAGCCATCTTTTTCCTCATACTGATGACCGTTTATTGTGACAGAGGGACAAAAGGGTGTCCTCATCAAGGATGGCAAGAAGATTTTGGTGAAATAAGAGAAGAAATTTAAAGACGAACGAACAATATGGAATACGTAAAACTTGGACACTCTGACCTCAGTGTGTCGCGCATCTGCTTAGGCTGCATGGGATTTGGCGACCCCACCATCGGACAACATTCGTGGACGATTGGCGAGGAGCCGACACGGGAGATTATACGCCGCTCACTGGAATTGGGCGTAAACTTCTTTGATACGGCAATAGCCTATCAGTTGGGCACATCCGAACAGTTCGTGGGCCGTGCCTTGCGTGATATGGCACGGCGTGGCAATGTGGTAGTAGCCACAAAGTTCTTGCCTCGCACGGATGAGGAAATCCAGCAAGGCATCAACGGACGGCAACATGTGCTCAATAACATCGACAGCAGCCTACAGCACCTTGGCATGGACTATGTGGATCTATACATCTACCATATCTGGGACTACAAGACTCCTGCCGAGGAAATCATGGAGGGAATGAACGAGGCTGTACGTACGGGAAAGGCTCGCTATATCGGTATCGCAAATGCCTATGCCTATCAGGTGGCGAAGATGAACGCGATGGCAGAGCAGCATGGATGGGCAAAATTTATCTCCGTCCAGAACCATTACAACTTAATCATGCGTGAGGAGGAACGTGAGATGTTCCCGTTCTGCCACGAAGAAAACATTGCTATGACTCCCTACAGTGCATTGGCCTCTGGCAAGTTAGCCAAGCGACCCGGCGAGACCTCTAAGCGGCAGCAGGAAGACTCATTCATGCACTTCAAGTATGATGCCACTGCCGAGCAGGACAACCGCATTGTGGAGCGTGTGGTGGATCTGGCCGACCGCTACGGGGTGGAGATGACACAGATTTCGCTGGCTTGGCTGCTGACAAAGGTGGAATCGCCGATAGTAGGAGCCACCAAACTGCATCATATCGAGGGTGCCGTGAAGTCGCTTGATGTCCATCTCTCTGCGGATGACATTCGTTATCTTGAAGAGCCCTATGTGCCGCACAACCTTTCAGGTGTGATGGCAGTCAACAAGCCCGTGATGAACGAAGAACCTGTATGGGTAGCGGCAAACAAGAACAAGTAACAACCATAAAAAACAATACAGCAATGTAAGCGTATCCGCGATGCAGCCTTGTGTGGATCATTTTGATTCATTATCTTTGCGGCGATAAATCAAACCGTAATGTTATGACAGCAGCAGAACGCTATGAACAAGTATGGAATAAGTTCCTTGTGGCATTGAAGAAGGACCCTTCTTCATGCCTGTCCTCACTTCAAGTAAAATACCACATCAACCGCCGCGGCATGTGCAAGTGGATGAAGGAGCATTCTGTCTCCGTAAGAGAGGCGAAACGGCAGGTACTCGTAGACCAAAAGACTTCGCCGAAGAGGAGGATACCTATATTGCCGGGGACGAAACCTACCATAAGGTTCTTGTCAATGAGAAGAACAAG
>NZ_AUJK01000021.1 GCF_000424185.1 Prevotella sp. AGR2160 | reverse complement strand
TGCTCGGACTGGGCAAATGCCAGGCAAGAAACTTCACGGCACAGATCGCAAGCGTAACTCTCACCATCATACAATACAATATATTGTGTTATGCAAAGCGTTTTGATTCCTATGAAACTATAGGCGGACTCTTTGGAGAGGTAACAACAGGTACCGCCGAAATGACGATTGTGGACAAGATCTGGAATCTTATAGTTGAGGTAGTCACAGAAATTGCGGAGTAGGTTTCTGCGGACTATATGGAGTTAATGCATGCAGCCATTTCTGGGAACTCACATCTCCATCACATGTTCGTGCATGAATATGCGAAATTAGAAATACAAAAATTCACTTGCGAAAGTTGAGTTATTTCCATTAGGGCGTTAGAAGATAGGATAAGATATGAATTAAGTATTTTTAGTACGTATGTGCACAATTGGCCGTTGTGGGAATGCCGGTTAGTTCGTACCTTTGCAGCGGAAACCCACCCGAAGGCGGTCCACTGTTCTGCACGAAAATTCGTCCCTCAACGAGCGCTCATTTCTGAGGTGTCCTTACGAAAGCTAACAGCCCGTTTTCCTGAATCGGCGGATGTGGCAATGCTGCACGAATCTGGCTATATGACGTGCCTGCACGATTCTGATGTCCCTGTACGATCCCTCATTGCCCATCTGTCGAGGGCTTCCTTCTTCATATAGCGTTTGCCGTCGGATCATGATGAATCATGTCCCTACATATTCCCCATCTTCCTTGCGTGGCCGCAATAGGACGACACCTACAAAGGATCAATGTCCGTGAAAATCCGTGTCATCCGTTGCCCAAAAAATAATATCGTCCGATGCCCCGTGAACGCGCAGCCGGTTTTTATTTTGTTTTTTTGGTTTTCGTTAAAAAACAAGCCGCCACGGTGCAAACAATGATGTTTTTGTTTGCCCGTGGCGGTTTCGGAACATCAAGGATTATCGTATGAAGAGGAGCTCACGGTATTTCGGGAGCGTCCAGAGTTCATCGCTGACGATCATTTCGAGGTGGTCCACCTGATAGCGGATCTCCTCCATCTTTGTGGCGACGGTGTCGTGGTAGGCCACGGCCTTTGCGCGGGCATCGGCAATCTTGTTGGCGACCTTACGGGCGTTGACGAGTTCCTCGACACCCGTCTCGATCTTCTGCGTGCGCTCGGCGATCTCACGGATGAGCTTCTGGTTGCGGGACGTCAGTTCCTTACCCTCCTCACGGCCGAAGATGTCGATCATGGCCTCCACGTTCTTCGCCAACTGGCTCTGATAGTGTGTGGCAACAGGGATGATATGGTTCATGCTCAGATCTCCCATCACACGGGCCTCGATCTGGATTTTCTTCGTATACGTCTCCCATTTCACCTCGTTGCGGGCGGCGAGCTCGTTCTCCTTCATCACGCCCTCGCTCTCGAACATCTTGATACTGTCCTTGTCGAGATAACGGTCGAAGCAGACGGGGCAGCTGGCCTCACAGTCGAGGCCGCGGCGGGCCGCCTCTGCCTTCCACTCATCACTGTAGCCGTTGCCGTCGAAATGGATCGGCGCGGAGGTCTTGATATCCTCACGGATGATGTCGAGGATAGCACTGTTCTTCTCCTCACCCTTGGCGATAAGGGCGTCAACACGCTGTTTGAAGCTCGTCAGGGCCTCGGCGACGGCGGTGTTGAGCACGATCATGGCACTGGCGCAGTTGGCCTCAGAGCCGACGGCGCGGAACTCAAAGCGGTTGCCCGTGAAGGCGAAGGGGGACGTGCGGTTACGGTCGGTATTATCGATCATCAGTTCGGGGATCTCGGGGATATCGAGTTCCATGCCCTTCTTACCCTCGAGCTTGAAGAGGTCTTTCTTGTCGGCTTTCTCGATATGGTCGAGGAGATCGCTGAGCTGTTTGCCGAGGAAGGAGGAGATGATGGCGGGGGGAGCCTCGTTGGCACCGAGACGGTGGTCGTTGGTGGCACTCATCACGGAGGCTTTCAGCAGTCCGTTGTGCTTATAGACGGCCATGAGCGTCTCGACGATGAAGACGACGAAGCGGAGGTTGTCCTGCGGCGTCTTGCCACTCTTATAGAGGAGGATACCGTTGTCGGTACTCAGGCTCCAGTTGTTGTGCTTACCGGAGCCGTTGATGCCGTCGAAGGGCTTCTCATGGAGGAGGACGCGGAAGCCGTGCTTATGGGCGACTTTCTTCATCAGGCTCATCAGCAGCATGTTATGGTCTACGGCGAGGTTGCACTCCTCAAAGATCGGGGCAAGTTCGAACTGGCCCGGTGCCACCTCGTTGTGGCGCGTCTTACAAGGGATGCCGAGCTCGAGGGCCTGGATCTCGAGATCCTTCATGAAGGCCTGGACACGCTCGGGGATGGTACCGAAGTAGTGGTCGTCCATCTGCTGGTTCTTCGCGCTGCTGTGGCCCATGAGGGTACGGCCGGTGAGCACGAGGTCGGGGCGTGCGAAATAGAGGTCCTCATCGACGAGGAAATATTCCTGTTCCCAGCCGAGGTTGGCATGGACGCTCTGTACCTCGGGGTTGAAATAATGGCAGACATCGGTGGCGGCGACATTCACGGCATGGAGGGCACGGAGCAGCGGTGCCTTGTAGTCGAGGGCCTCACCGGTATAGGAGATGAAAATCGTGGGGATGCAGAGCGTGTCATCCATGATGAACACGGGGGAGGTGGGATCCCAGGCACTGTAGCCGCGGGCCTCGAAGGTGTTACGGATACCTCCGGAGGGGAAGGAGGAGGCGTCAGGCTCCTGCTGCATGAGGAGTTTTCCGCTGAATTCCTCGATCATGCCACCCTTGCCGTCATGCTCGACGAAGGCGTCGTGCTTCTCTGCCGTGCCTTCGGTCAGCGGCTGGAACCAGTGGGTATAGTGGGTCACGCCGTGTTCCATGGCCCACTGTTTCATGCCGTCGGCGACGGCATTGGCGATGGAACGGTCGAGACGGGCTCCGTGGTCGATGACCTCGATGAGCTGCTCATAGACATCGGCGGGAAGATACTTGTACATCTTCCGGCGGTTGAACACATACTTGGCGAAATACTCCGAAGGACGCTCCACGGGGGCGATCACTTCGAGGGGACGCTTCCTGGAAGCGGCCACAACACCATCAAATCTTAAGTTTCCCATAACGATTTCTTTTATCGGTTGTATTCTGCTTGCAAAAGTACAACAAAAAATGGAAATACGTTACAAATAGTTGATTTTTTTATCAAGATAAGATGATATTTGTTTCTTCCCTCATGTAGGGACATAATTTATTATGTTCCACCCCCCGCGATTCAACAAAAACCGTTGCGGTGTGGTCTGATAAAAACATGAAAAACAAAAATAAAACCGTAGCTATCGTTTTTTTGAAGAAAACCTTTTCGGGATATTTTTTTTGAAGAAAACAGAAAAAACAAGATAAAAACCGGCTGCGCATTCACGTGGCATCAGACGATATTGTTTCTTGGCAACGGAAGACACGGATTATCACGGACATTGATCCACCGTTAGGACGGCCACGAGGGCCGCCCTAACGGTGGGAAAAATGGTTTTATCTCATTTCATAATTAGATGCTTTTGAGCTAATTTTACGAGCTTGTATCTGATTGCCATTCGGATGAAATCTTCAGACTCACTCGCATCCAAGTTCTCTATGTTCAACCCACCAATGATTGGGGTTGATTGGTAGGTTATAGTGATACCGGCATGAGAAAGGATGGTTTCCGAACTTTTGTCTAATACGTCATATACTGTATCTGCATATGATAAAGAACGTATTTCTCCTACATTTAATAAGGCATAACCTACAGCAGTCCTATTTTTCCTATTAGGAATACGGCACATTTCCTCTTGCCAAGAAGAAATAGAAGTTCGTAAAACCGACAGATAGTCCTCATGGATTTGAATTCTAAGTTCAAAAGCCGCAGGTAAGAGTTTACCTTTATAGATCATTTTGGGAGAGAAAATGATCCTTGCAACATTCTCTTGATTGCCGATATACATTCTATTTCCGATTGATTTGTCTAATAATCTTCAGTAATGCCGGGACAGTGAATTTGATATGGTTTTGGCCGAGGATTTGTCCGTGATCATCATGGAAATATGAAAATTCCTTTTCAGCAAGATTGATCTGAGCATCTTTCTTCTCATTTTCAATCATGAGAGTTCCGTTAACCTCCGGAAAGATATTCCAGTCCGACAAGTCTTCCTCCGCACTCTTTCCAAGGAGTTGTATAAAGTTCTTTGATACCTTTTGAGACAGTGGACATGCTTCTGCATTGTCCCAACCCTTCTTGTAGCTCTGGAAAGTTGAGAGATCTTTTAAGAGTCTGACTGCCGTAGGAGATATGGCAGGAGATTGTTTTTTGGTCAATATGGCATCCTTGACCCCCTTTAAAGACAGAATCACCTTCTTTAAGCTTGGGACAAGTGCCTTATTATCTATTTGTATTACAAGTTCCGTCATATTTCGTTTTTACTGCAAATATACGTTTTCTTTTTCAAGATAACAAATTTTCCTTGGAATTTTTTTCTTGGTTTTCTTTTTCAAAGAGAGTATAAAAAAGACAGAGTAACAGATATAGCATATATGTGTATGATCTGTTACTCTGTCTTTCATTGACATATCATATTCTGTCTTTTTACCAGAACTTATTCTGTTCGGGGTTATATTCGAAACCGGCCGTGGCGAGCTTGTCCTCGAGCTGCTTGCGGTCTACCTGCATGTCATCGCAGAGTTCATCCAAATTCTTGTAATCGTCGCGCAACAGCATGTTGACGGCGCTGAAGAGGATCATCGGATCCTTGGGGAGTTTTTCCATAATTGCAATCTTTTTACTTGTCGGCTGCAAAGTTACGAAATTTCCACGAATCAATATAATAATAGGTGGAATTTAACAATCCGGCGGAGCATGATGAATCATGTCCCTACGGTGGGGAAAATACAAATAGGTGAAAATAGTGTTAGTATTCAGCAAAAAAAAGTCAATTGAATTGATTTAAATCAACTAATTTTGCAACCAAATAATACAACTAATAATTATCTATAAAACTAAAACTGTATGAATAAGTTATTTACACTAGCAGTCAGTGCACTGATGGTCATGAGCGCAATGACGGCCAACGCAAAGGAAGAGGTGACCCTGGGCGCTTGGTCTCCTTGGGACGCAACGACGTGTGCTGTCAGTGGCAATACCATCACGGCTTCTGCCGCCTGGGCCGGTGCCGGCAACAGGCTGGCCAATGGCGCGGAGGGTGTCGACTGGAGCGATGGCGACTATCTTGAGCTTGATCTCTCCAATGTGACCGGATCTTTCAACATCTCTGTGGATTATACCGATGGAAAGTTGGGTACGGACGGTAATCCGGTGAAAATTGACGGACAGTCTTCCAACGGCGCTTGTGGAGAGGGTGACGAGGTCGCCTTCGTCAAACTGAACCCGGATTATTATGACCAGGTGATCAACCTCTGGGTGCAGGCCCAGGCAGCCAACACCTCCATGACCGTCGACAAGGCCTATCTCGTTACCGAAGAGGAATACCAGGCCTATATCGCCAACAAGGCCGCCGGCGAACAGACCGCTTGGGAGGGTAGTCTGGATTTCGGTACAAGCTGGGGCGCCTCCACGCAGGTCGCCGCATCGAAATTTGCTACGGCACAGAGTGGTGCTGAGTTCACCTTCTATTATACGTGTAATGCCGATGCCGGTTATTCCCAGATTAAGATCATGGATTCCAGCTGGAACGCACTGAGCAGTGTCAAGGGCGTCAATCAGTGGGGCTGTGTGGATATCGCCGGCACGACCTCTTTCCATACCGTGCTGAGTGATGCCGACCTGGCTTCCGTACAGGCTGGCGGCATGGTCCTCTCCGGCTTCAATGCCACCCTGACGAAGATTACCGTGAAGAACGGCAGTACCACGGCCATACGCTCTATGAAGGCTGACCGGACGGCTAAGGGCGCCATGTATAATCTCGCCGGACAGCGCGTAGGCAAGGACTATAAGGGTATTGTCATCGTCAATGGCAAGAAACTGATGCGATAAATCACAATCAACAATAAACCAATCAATTTCAACAGACAAATGAAAAAGTTGACCACTTTATTCCTGCTGTTGTTCGCGACACTCACCATCACGGCGCAGACGACCCTCAAGGGTACCGTCGTCGATGGTGATGCCGGCAATGAGCCCATCATTGGAGCAACAGTACAGATACCCGGAGCAGGAACGGGATCGGTGACAGACCTCGATGGTAACTTCACCGTCAGCCTCCCTGCCGGGAAAACAAAAATCGTAGTCTCTTATGTAGGCTATAAGACGCAGACCATCGATGTACGGGGACGTTCGCAGATTAAGATCGTTATGCATACCGATGCCAAGACGATGGATGAAGTCGTCGTCGTCGGTTATGGTACGATGAAGAAGCGTGACCTCTCCGGCGCTATGGCACAGTTGAAAGGTGACGACCTGATGAAAGGCGGCGCCATTGACCTCGCCCATGGCATGCAGGGAAAGGTGGCCGGCGTCAACATCCAGCAGAGTGATGGTGCTCCGGGTGGCGGTATGAGTATCGTCGTCCGTGGTACCAACTCTTTCTCTACCTCCTCTCAGCCTCT
This sequence comes from Prevotella sp. AGR2160, assembly GCF_000424185.1. Classification (GTDB taxonomy): domain Bacteria; phylum Bacteroidota; class Bacteroidia; order Bacteroidales; family Bacteroidaceae; genus Prevotella. The sequence goes on along the minus strand of NZ_AUJK01000021.1, from coordinate 41,391 downwards.
GTACATCGTTGACGGCGTACCTTTCGAGACGGGCTCTACCCCGTCGAATGGTGGTACGACGAACGAGCAGACGAGTAACCCGCTGTCCATGATCAACCCGCATGACATCGAGAACATCGAAGTCCTCAAGGATGCTTCCGCTACGGCTATCTATGGTTCCCGTGGTGCCAACGGTGTCGTCATCATCACAACGAAGAAGGGTAAGACGGGCAAGCCGACCGTGAACCTCACGGCAACGATGGGCTTCTCGAAGATCGCGAAGAAAATCGACATGCTCGACCCCGTCACCTATGCTTATTATCAGAATGAGGAGTATGACAACGACCGCAAATACAGTGGTTCAAAGGTCACTACCGTGCCCTATCCAGGCACATGGGGCTATCAGTATTATAATGATGGCCATATCAACTACAACTCCGGTAAGTATACCGGTTCTCCTGAAGACTATGCTCATCCCGGTTGGTACTATGATGAGTATGGCAACGCCACCGAGCTCGGTGTCGCCGACTGGCAGGACGAGATCTTCCAGACCGCTTTCCAGCAGGACTACAACCTGAGTGTCAGCGGTGGTGACGACAAAGGCTACTATTCTTATTCCGGCAACTATACCAAGCAGGACGGTACCATCAAGAACTCCGGTTATGAGCGCTACTCCCTCCGTGCCAATATCTCCCGCCATATCTATAACTGGTTGGAGATCGGAACGAACCAGAGTTTCACCAACTCCACGACGAACTTTGCCAACACGCTGAGCTACAACACCGGTGTCGTACGCTCCGCGCTTATCTTCCCGCCGACCTATGGCCCGAACATGGATACCACGCAGGCCGACGATCTCAACTGGCTGGCTGCCAATCCTGCCGCTTATGTCAACAGCGCCAAGGATGAGCTCAACGCCATCAACTATTTCAGCAGCTCCTTCATGGAGGTCAAGCTCACCCCGTGGCTGAAGTTCCGTCAGAACCTCGGTCTGAGCTACAACGACTCCCACCGTGCTTCCTACTACGACCGCCACACCCAGGAGGGTAAGGCACCCGTCAACGGTAAGGCTTCTCATGCCTCCAATATCTGGAAGAGCCTCACGGCAGAGTCCCTCCTCACCTTCGACAAGAAATTCGGCCAGGCTCACGCCGTCAATGCCGTCCTCGGTTTCACCATTGAGGACTCCCACTGGATCAACAACAGTGAGACGGCCCAGAACTTCCCCGATGACCTGACGAAAGACAACGATATGAGCCGTGCCCTCGACAAGGCCGTCCTGGCCAGCGACAAGGGAACACAGCGCCTCGCCTCTTTCCTCGGACGTGTCAACTACACGCTCCTCGACAAATACCTCTTCACCGCCAGCCTCCGTTCGGATGGCTCCTCGAAGTTCACCGACAAGAACAAGTGGGCAACCTTCCTCTCCGGTGCCTTCGCCTGGCGTGCCAGTGAGGAGAAGTTCATCAAGGATCTCAATATCTTCAGCAACCTGAAGTTCCGTATGAGTTATGGTGAGACAGGTAACCAGGGTATCGGCAGCTACCGTACGCTGCCCCAGATGTCCGTGGCCAACTATCCGTTCAACGGCTCCATCAACTCCGGTGTCGCCATGGTCAACTGGCGTGGCCCCGTCGATGAGAATATCAAATGGGAGACCACGGCACAGTGGAATGCCGGTATCGACTTCGGCTGGTGGGACAACCGCCTGACGCTCACCGTCGACTACTATCACAAGAAGACCCGCGACCTGTTGCAGGAGGTGAAGATCGCCTCTTCCAACGGTTTCAGCAACAAGCTCACCAACAGTGGTAACGTCACCAATGAAGGTGTCGAGATCTCCCTTGGCGCGAATATCATCAATCAGAAAGACTGGAAGTGGAACCTCAATGGTAACATCTCCTGGAACAAGAATACCATCGGCGGTCTCAACGGCGACCAGTATGCCAACACGCTGTGGTATGGTGCCGACAATGTCTTCATCCAGCGCAACGGCTGCCCGATCGGCGCCATCTACGGTTATGTCGAGGATGGCTTCTACGATAACGAGGCAGAGGTTCGTGCTGATCCGCAGTATACCTACGCCACCGACGCTGTCGTGAAGTCTAAAATCGGTGAGATCAAGTATGCCGACCTCAACCACGATGGTAAGATCACCGAGGCCGACCGTACGATCATCGGTGATACGAACCCCGACTACACCTGGGGTCTGACGAACAATATCTCCTGGAAGAACCTCACGCTGAGCTTCCTCCTCCAAGGCTCACAGGGCAATGATGTCTTCAACGGTAACCTCATGGACATCAAGCTCGGTAATATCGGTAACATCACGCGTGATGCCTATGACCACCGCTGGACAGAGGACAACTACATGAATGCCCAGTGGCCGAAGGCTGCTTCCGGCTATGAGCGTAACTTCCTCGTCAGCAACCGCTATGTGGAGGATGGCAGCTATATCAAACTGAAGAATATCAGTCTGACCTACGACTGGAACCATCCGTTCCATATCTCCGGTCTCGACAAGCTGCAGTTCACCTTCACGGCCACGAATGTCTTCACCATTACCAACTACAGCTGGTATGATCCCGATGTCAACGCCTTCGGCTCTGACTCCAGCCGCCGTGGCGTCGATATCTACTCCTATCCTTCCAGCCGCACCTTCACGCTGAGCATCAATGCCATCTTCTAAGGTGTGGGGAAATAAGTTATCTATCAAACAGAAAAGACAATGAAATTCTATCATTATATCATTCCGGTACTCATCGCCGCAGGCACGCTCACGACGACCTCCTGCAACGACTGGCTTGAGGAGAAGCCGGAGAGTATGATCCAGCCGAAGAACGTGCCCGACACGGAGGATGGTGCCAACCAGCTCGTCACGGGTGTCTATAGTAACTGGCTCGACGATATGTTCCGCTGGAGTGAGTTCCCGCGTGTCCTCGAGCTCGACGCCGATTATATCTCCGGTCCCGACTGGCTCTTCGGTAATATGGGTTCCGGCAACTTCCAGGCTGAGCAGGCCCTCGACAAAATGTGGAAGGGCCCTTATAACCTCATCAACGACGCCAACCTCGCCGTACGTACCATCCAGGGCATGAGCATCGACGAGGCAGCGAAGAACAATGCCATCGGCGAGTGCTATTTCCAGGAGGCTTTTGCTTACTTCCTCCTCGTCCGCGCCTATGGCCCGATCCCTTATATGGCTACTGATGTCAGTGCCAGTGGTGAGTTCCATCACGCCCGCCGTCCTGTCGCCGAGATCTACGACCATATCATCGACCTGCTGACCAAAGCCTCGGAGATGATGTACAAGCGCAGTGACAAGAACTACAAGGCCGGACATGTCAGTGCCGGCTCCGCCGCCGGTCTGCTGGCCAAGGTCTATGCCACGATGGCCTCCGCTGCCATGCCGGCAGGAACGGAGATCACCGTCCGCACCGGTGAGCCTTACCGTACGGCTACTGATGTCAACGGCAATGAGGTGAAGCTCTACCGCACAGCCTCTGCTGAGGTATTCAAGAAGCAGGCGGTCGCCGGTTATGAGAACATGGACTCCAAGGCACTCTATGAGAAGGCTGCCGAATGGGCCAAGAAGGTCATCGACGGTGAGTATGGCGCTTATGAGCTCTCTTCCTATGCCAACCTCTGGAGCCGCCAGCACCGCACGGACTCCGAGATGATGTGGGGCGTGGAGTCCACGTCGGGTGATGCCACCTATCAGACCGCAGTTCACACCTACTATTCCGGCTACAAGAAGGCACAGGGCAGTCAGTTCCTGAATTCCGGTGGTTGGATCGGATGCAGCAACAACTGGTATCAGCTCTTCGACGACCAGGATCTGCGTATCGTCAAGGGTGTACGCCATGTATGGCGCTACTACTATCAGGAGGACTACAATGGTGCCTTCTACTATCCGCAGTCGTGGAGCGGCAAGGTGACCGGTAAGGATGCCCTCGGCAACGACTATCCCGGCGGACAGGACAAGGTCTATAAGGATATGGGTTACAACTTCCAGTATAACACCTCTTCCGAGTGCCTCGCCTTCACGACGAAATATGATGATGTCAGCAATGATGCCATCACCAATCCCGACAGCTACTGGCCGTTCCTGCGTTATGCTGACGTGCTGCTGATCTACGCTGAGGCAGAGAACGAGCTCGGCAACCAGAGTGAGGCTATGACCTATCTCAATATGGTCCGCAAGCGCAGCAATGCCACCCTGATGACCACACCGGCCAGCCAGACGAGCATGCGCAGCATCATCCTCGAGGAGCGTGCCAAGGAGTTCGCCTGTGAGGGTGACCGTCGCTGGGACCTCATCCGCTGGGGTATCTATCTCCAGGCCATGAATGCCATCGGCGGACGTGACGACTCGAATATCAACAAGAGCCGTACGGAGCGTAACCTCCTCTATCCGATTCCGGTGGATGAGATCAATACCAATGACTCCATCAACAGCAACAACCCCGGTTGGAACTAAGTATATTCTGATTCTCCCTCTCCCCGGAGAGGGGAATCTCAACGATCAAACTATTCATCATCATGATTAAGAATAAACTGAAATATATGGCGCTCGCTGCCGCCCTCGTCCTCACGGCCAGCTGCAGCGATGTCGTCGACTACAGTCTCCCCGACCGTTACAGCAACAACGGCGCACCGGAGATCAGCGGCATCTATGACATCAGTGATTCCGGTTATGTGAATCCCCTGAATAAGGGTGTCCTCAACGAGATGATCCGTATCAAAGGAGCTAATCTCGCCAATGCCAAGCATGTCACCTTCAATGGTCTTGAGGTGAAGCCTTCACAGATCTATGCCGAGAGTGGTGTCAGCTATCTCCGTATACCCCGTGCGATCCCCGAGAAGGTCACCGATACCCTCGTCTATGAGACCAATGAAGGTGTGGCCAAATACTATTTCCCCGTGGATATCCCCGAGCTGAAGCTCGACGGCCTGGCTAATGAGTTCGCCTATCCCGGCAGTCGTGTACAGTTGGAGGGTGACTATTTCGACCTCTTCGGCTTCAATGACACCACAGCCACAAGTACGGCTTCCATCGTGATCCGTAACGCAGAGGCCGGCTATGAGAAGACGATCCACTGCGACAGCTGTTCGGAGGCCTACACGAGTATCACGATTCCGAAAGACTGTCCCGACAACTCCCTCATCACCTTCTCTTGGCAGATGATGGGTCAGACAAAGACGAAGACCATCGCCTACCGTATGACGAAAGACCTGCTCTTCGACTTCTCCGGCGATGTGGGCTGGTGGAACGACTGGGGTAAGGGCCTCGTACAGGATGGCTCCGACAAGACGGGACCGCAGTCCCTCGGCTATAAGTTCCTGCGGATCACCGGTACTTATGATGCCTGGAGCTGGAACTCCACGGGATTTGGCTGCAACTGGTCGAACGATGATGCTGCCGCACATCCCGAGAACTATGTCCTGAAGTTCGAGATCTGGTCCAACACAAAGCACCCGTTCTATGACGAGGGTGACAATGGTCCCCTCGGCGCCAATAAGAATGGTGGTTATCTGATCACGTTCAACGGTGCTTCCAGCCGTCATCAGTTCGATCCCTACGGACAGTATAATATTCGCAATACCAATGGCGAGTGGCGTACGGTCAGTATCCCGCTGAAGGATGTTCTCAATGGTTTCACACCGAGCGGATGGGTGGCTCTGGAGCTCGTCTTGCAGCCGAATACCTCTGATGCCTGGGATGTGGACCATGCCTTCGGACAGTTCCGTGTAGAGCCCGCTAATTATTAATTCTCAACAGTAATGACAATGAAAAAGATCATGATAGCATCCCTGGCGCTGGCGGCCCTCTCCCTCGCTGCCTGCTCCAGTGATGACAACGACTACCGGGAAGCCCGCCATTTCGATGACACGATAGTGCCGTCTGTCGTGTCGGTATCCCCGGAGGACAACAGCACCGATATCGACACCATCGAGAATGTCGTCATCACCTACAGTAAGCCGGTGACCCTGACGCCCCATCGTACCGTGCGTATCTATACCAACGACAGTACCTATTATTATGCTGCCGACAGTACGGTGACCTGTGAGGGCAACCAGGTCACGATCAATGTGAACGCTCAGCCGGCACAGTATTATAAGATCGAGGTGATGAAGCCGACGGTCCGTGACAGCAGTTACAACTTCGCCGAGGACTACTCCTTCTCTTTCCAGACGAAGGTATACAACATGTTTGACGCGACGAAGTTCAATATCACGCCTGACCTCGTCAACGCCAATGCCACGGCAGAGACGAAGGCCCTCTACAGCTACCTCGTCAGCCAGTTCGGCAAGACGGTCCTCTCCGCGGCTACGGCTAACAATGCCGGTATGAACCACGACATGGCCGACTATATCTACCAGGCCAGTGGCAAGTATCCTGCCATCAACACCTACGACTTCATCCAGTTTATCCACAGCAAGCCGCTGAATCCAACCAATTGGATGGACTATACGAACACGCAGGAGGAAGAGGACTGGCACAACGCCGGTGGTATCGTCTCCTTCATGTGGCACTGGGTCGTTCCGAAGACGAAGGCACAGGAGAGTGATTACGATAAGGGCTATACCTTCAAGGCTGACGAGACCGACTGGGATGCCAAGCAGGCAACCCGTACGGGTACGTGGCAGCATACCCATGCCATGCGTGACATTGATATCATCGCCGACTATCTCCTCGCCCTGCAGCAGAAGGGTATCGCCGTTATCTGGCGTCCGCTTCATGAGGCTTCCGGTAACATCTACAACTACGACAATGGTCAGCCCTGGTTCTGGTGGGGCAAAGGTGGTGCCGCCAACTTCAAGAAACTCTGGAGAATGGTCTTCAATGAGTTCAAGGCCAAGGGCGTGAACAACGTCATCTGGGTATGGACTTCTGAGGGCAATGATAAGAACTTCTATCCCGGTGATAACTATGTGGATATCATCGCCTATGACTATTACGAGAATAACAAGAGCCTCTATCATTCCTCTGCCGCCGATAAGTTCGAGGCATTACGCGAGATGACGGGAGGAAAGAAGATCATCACCATGGCAGAGTGCGGTGCCATGCCGTCTGTCAAGAGTATGATGGAGAAGGGCACTGTATGGAGCTGGGTCATGCCTTGGTATGGTGACTATACCACGGGTGGAGATATCAACTCCAAGGAGTTCTTCAACAGTTGGATGAACTCCAAGTTTGTTGTCACTCGTGATCAAGTGAACTATTAATTTTTGCTCATCGATTTACCCCAAAGGCCGTAAGTAGTGATACTTGCGGCCTTTTTTTGTCCCTTAGATGCTTTTTCTCAACTTTTTTGCTTAACTTTGCGGCAAAATAGCTAACATATACCTATGGAACGAAAAGTATTACACGAGATCCCTCCTGTGCAGGATGGTGTCTTTCTCTATATTGCTGACCGTCATAAGTCTGCTTTCGATTATCCTATTCACAATCATGAGATCTTCGAACTCAACTTCGTGGAGAATGCCAAAGGCGTGAATCGCATTGTCGGAGACAGTACGGAGACCATCGGCGATTATGACCTCGTACTCATCACCGCCCCTAACCTCGAACATTGTTGGGAGCAGGGCGATTGTACGTCGAAGGATATCCGTGAGATCACCATTCAGTTCTATCTCAACTTCAATTCCAATGACGGGCTCCTTCAGAGCCATTCTTTCGAGACGATCCGGAAAATGTTCGACCGGGCACGCTGTGGTCTCGCCTTTCCTCTTCATGCTATCATGAAAGTTTATAACAAACTTGATACGATCTCACAGATAGAGGACCGGTTCTATGCCGCCCAGCAGTTCTTCGACATTCTCTATGTGCTCTCCCGTTGTGACGGAGCCCGTGAGCTGTCATCTTCTTCTTTCGCCCGTACCGTCGCAGAGAGTGACAGCCGCAGGATCTTGAAGGTCAAACAGTATATTGATGAGCATTATGCTGACGATATCCGTTTGGAGCAACTTGCTGAAATGGTGAACATGACACCAACGGCTTTCAGCCGCTATTTCAAGAAGCGTACGGCAAAGACCTTGCGGGAGTACATCATTGATATTCGTCTCGGCTTCGCTATCCGTAAACTCGTCGACTCCACGGATGCCGTCAGTGAGATTTGCTATGACTGTGGCTTTAACACCCTGAGCAATTTCAACCGTCTCTTCAAGGAGCGGAAAGGCTGCAATCCTACGGAATTCCGGGATAAATTCCAAAAGCGCCGTGTTATTTTTTAAGATATAGCTTATCTTTATAGAATTAAGGTAATCTTTAGCAAAAAAAAGTCAGTATCTCTTGCGGTTTTCATGTAACTTTGCAAACAATAAAACCAAAACCGCAAGATATACTGACTAATGAATTCAATAAGGACCATACTCACTTCGTCCCTCTTGCTCCTTACGGCGACCACCGTGAGCGCATGGTCGGGGCAGATCAAAGTGTCGACGCCACATATGGCGATGTATCTTCATGCCCATGAGGGTGAGGATCTCCGCCTCGATTATATGGGTGCCACTAGTGCCTCCTCTCTGGAGTTGGAGGAGAGTGGTGATGCTCTGCAGGCTGCTGCCATACCCGCTTTCGGCACTGCAGACATGACATGGTTGCCGGCACTGCAGGTAGAGCATGCCAACGGCGACCTGAATCTTGAGCTCGTCGTCGACAAGGTCAGTACGTCTTCCGACGCAAACAGCAAGACGACTATTATTACGATGAAGGACAAACTTCAGCCCTTCACACTCCGAATCTTCTATAAAGCTTTTCAGAACGCAGATGTCATCGAGACATGGACCGAGATCTCCCATCATGAGAAGGGAGCCGTCCGTCTGCGCCGCTATGACTCCGGTCATATCGTTATTCCACAAGGCGACGTATGGCTGACCCATCTCCATGGCACTTGGTCGGCAGAGATGATGCCCGTCAACGAGCGCCTCGCCCCGGGTATCACGGAGATCAAGAATACCGATGGTACCCGTAATGCCCATCTCGATGCTCCCGAGATCATGCTCTCCCTTGACGGCGAGCCCAACGAACATACCGGTCGTGCCATCGGCGCTGCCCTCTGCTGGGGTGGCAACTACGATATCCGTGTCTCCACCATGGAGAATAAAATGCATCATCTCTATGCCGGCATCGATCCACAGTCCTCACAGTATGTCCTCGATCCCGGAAAGACTTTTACGACACCACCATTGGCATTGACCTATTCTGAAGAAGGAATGGGCGGTGTGAGTCGTAACTTCCACCGGTGGGCGCGTCATGACGGGATGGTTCATGATGGTACGGGCGTGCGCCCGATTCTCCTGAACTCTTGGGAGGGTATCTATTTCGACATCACTGAGGAACGGATTCTGAAGATGATGGACGATATCAAGTCCATGGGCGGTGAGCTCTTCGTGATGGATGACGGCTGGTTCGGCCGGAAATATGAGCGCAACACCGATAATGCTGCCCTCGGTGACTGGGTCGTCGATACGAAGAAACTGCCGCACGGCCTGAAGGCTCTCACCGACGGTGCCCGTGAGCGTGGCATCAAGTTCGGCATCTGGCTCGAGCCGGAGATGACGAACACGAAGAGTGAGCTCTTCGAGCAACATCCCGACTGGGCCTTGCAGGTCAAGGGACGGGAACTGAAGAAAGGCCGTGGAGGCACGCAGCTCGTCCTTGACCTCACGAATCCGAAAGTACAAGACTTTGTATACCGCACCATCGACAACCTCCTTACGGCAAATCCCGATATCGCCTATATCAAGTGGGACGCCAATGCGCCGATACAGAACTATGGATCCACCTATGAGCCTGCCGACCGCCAGGACAATATCTATGTAGACTATCATCTTGGTCTGCAGAAAGTACTGCAGCGCATCCGTAAGAAATATCCTAAGCTGATCATGCAGGACTGTGCCAGTGGTGGCGGCCGTGCCAACTACGGTATCCTGCCTTATTTCGACGAGATGTGGGTCAGTGACAACAACGACCCGCTCCAGCGTGTCTTCATCCAGTGGGGCACAAGCTATTTCTTCCCGGCCAATGTGATGGCACAGCATATCGCTACTTCACCTTATTATAATACAGGGCGTGTCACGCCGATCAAGTTCCGCTGTGATGTGGCGATGAGCGGCCGCCTCGGTATGGAGCTGCAGCCGAGCAAGATGACGGAGGAAGAACGGCGCCAGGCCACCACGGCCATCAACGACTATAAGGCGCTCAGACAGACCGTTCAGCAGGGTAACCGCTATCGTCTCGTCGATCCCTATACTCATCCGGTAGCCGTTCTGATGGATGTCGATGACTCCCGGAGTCATGCCGTCCTCTTTGCCTATCGCGTGCGCTATCTCTATAATGATGTCGTTCCGCGTGTCCGTCTTCAGGGCCTTGACCCTGCTGCCTCCTATACGCTTCATGAGCGTGACGTGAAGGATGGCGAGAAATCCTGCAGCCTTGACGGCAAGACCTTCTCCGGCCGCTTCCTCATGGACGTGGGCCTCGACATCCCTCTTCAGAAGGATTACGCTTCCCGCGTCTTCGAGCTCACCCGCTGAGAACAATCGTTTGGCTCTTCTCCTTTCCCTGCGTGGCCGCAACAGGGCGGCCACCTACTATTGCGAGCTATAGAAGTCTATTGTGAGCTATCGCTATCTATTGTGATCAATAAAAAACTAAAGAAATAACAAGTTATGACCGATTTTGAATTACGTGTAAACCGCCTCCGCAACCATCATGAGGCTCTCCTCCGTTGCCCTAACATCCCCGAGGAATTTGGCAACGGTATCTATACCCGTTACCAGTATCCTATCCTCACCGCCGAGCATACGCCCCTGGAATGGCGCTATGACTTCGACGAGAAGGATAATCCCTATCTCATGCAGCGCATCATGATGAATGCCACGTTGAACAGTGGCGCCATCAAATGGCATGACAAATATGTCCTCGTCGTCCGTGTCGAGGGTGCTGACCGCAAGAGCTTCTTCGCTGTTGCCGAGTCGCCCAATGGTATCGACAACTTCCGTTTCTGGCCCGAGCCCATCACCATGCCCGAGGATACCATCCCCGCCACGAATATCTACGATATGCGCCTCACGGCCCATGAGGATGGTTGGATCTACGGCATCTTCTGTGCTGAGCGTCATGATGACAGTCAGCCCGGCGATCTCTCCGCAGCAACGGCCACAGCCGCTATCGCCCGTACGAAAGATCTCATCCATTGGGACCGTCTGCCCGACCTGAAGAGCAAGAGCCAGCAGCGTAACGTCGTCCTCCATCCGGAGTTCGTCGATGGTAAGTATGCCCTCTATACCCGTCCGCAGGATGGCTTCATCGATGCCGGCAGTGGTGGTGGCATCGGCTGGGCTCTCGTCGATGATATCACGCATGCTGAGGTAAAAGAGGAGAAGATCATCAACCTCCGCCATTATCACACCATCATGGAGGTGAAGAACGGCGAAGGTCCTCATCCGATCAAGACCCCGAAAGGCTGGCTGCATCTCGCCCACGGCGTACGCGGCTGTGCCAGTGGTCTGCGCTATGTATTATATATGTATATGACGGCCCTCGACGATCCTACCCGTGTCATCGCCCAGCCCGGCGGTTACTTCCTCGTTCCTCAGGGTGGCGAGTATATCGGTGATGTGATGAATGTCGTCTTCGCCAATGGCTGGATCGCTGATCCCGATGGTAAGGTATTCATCTATTATGCTTCTTCCGATACACGCATGCATGTCGCTACGAGTACGATTGATAAGCTCGTGGACTACTGCATGAACACGCCGGCCGACGGGTATGCCACCGGTAAGAGCGTGGAGACGATCAACAAGCTCATTGAGAAAAACCGTAAGACGCTGAATAAGTAATTGACCATGTGGGTGCGTGGCTGCAACAGGATGGCTGCGCACCCATATTAGAATAGGATATAACATGTCAAAAATCAAATTATCTGAGAAGATTGGCTATGCTCTGGGTGATGCCGCCGCCGGTGGTATCACATGGAAGATCATGTCCATCGCCTTTCCGTTGTTCTTTACCAATGTCTTCGGACTGACCTTCTACGATGCCGCCGTGCTGATGCTCGTGGCACGTCTCATTGACGTATTCATCGATCCCATTATCGGTGTCATCGCTGACCGTACGCAGAGCCGCTGGGGAACCTACCGGCCGTGGGTGATCTTCGGCTCCATCCCTCTGGGTGTCATCTTCGCCTTACTCCTCTATACCCCTGATCTCGGGCCGGTGGCGAAGCGTGTCTATGCCTATTTCTTCTATATCCTGATGATGCTCGTCTACTCCCTCGTCAATGTGCCTTTCGGTTCCCTCCTGGGCGTGATGACGGATGATGACAATGAGAAGAACCAGTTTTCTGCCTTCCGTATGGTAGGTGCCTATGCCATGGGGTTCATCACCCTGCTGTCCTTCCCTTATCTGCAGAAATTCGTCGGTGGCAGTGACCAACATCAGTATGCCGTCCTCGGTGTCTTCTTCGGCGCCCTCGCCACAGCGGGAACGCTCGCTTGCGGATTGTTGACGAAAGAACGTCTGAAACCCGTCCGTGCGGAGAAGTTCTCGGGCATGCAGTTTGTCGACCTCGTGAAGAACAAGCCGTGGATCATGATGACCCTTACGGCGGTGTGTACGAACTTCTTCAATGGTTTCCGTTATGCTGTCGCCGGATATATGTTCTCCTATTGTATGGGTGGAGATATCACGGTAGGCAAGCTCATCATCAACTATACGGTCTTTATGGCCTTCGGTGAGGTGACGTGTATGCTCTTCGGTGGTCTGTCGCCGATCTGTACGAAATGGCTCGGCTCGAAGCGTAAGACCTTTATCTTTGCCGCCTTCATCTGCTTCGTCACCTCTATTCTCTTCTTCTTCATTCCGATGAAGCCGGCATATATCTGGGTGATGATCGGTGTGACGATCCTGACGTCTGCTGGTGTGGGTATCTATTCGCCGCTGTTGTGGTCCATGTATGCTGATGTCGCCGATTATGCTACGAAGAAGAATGGTACGTCCTCTACAGGTCTGATCTTCTCCTCCGGCACAATGGCACAGAAGTTCGGTACCGCCATCTCCGGTTCCCTCATCGCCATGTTCCTCGGTCTTGCCGGCGCTCACATGATCACCGATCAGTTTGGTAACCCGACGATAGATCCGGCATCCATTACCAGTTCTGTGCTGACGATGGTATGGGCACTGTTCTCCCTCTTCCCGGCTTTCTTCGCCCTGATCATGATGTTGTTGTGCTATCTTTATCCGATTAAGAAATAATGGTGGAACATGATGAATCATGTCCCTACAAAATAATAAAAACCTATGAGCAATCTCCAACAAATGAAAGCAGAAGTGAAGGATGTGTTGGAAAACAACATCCTTCGCTATTGGATCGACAAAGTCACCGACCATGAGAATGGTGGCTTCTATGGTCGTGTTGACGGCCATGATCAGGTCCATCCCTCGGCAGAGAAGGGAGCTATCCTCAACGCCCGTATTCTCTGGGCCTTCTCCGCCGCTTATCGTGTCCTCCGCAAGGCAGAGTATCTGGAGGCTGCCACCCGCGCCCGTGACTATATCCTTGACCATTTCATAGACAAAGAAGAGGGCGGTGTGTACTGGAGCCTCGACTACAAGGGTAATCCTTTGGATACGAAGAAGCAGACGTATGCCATCGGTTTTACTATCTACGGTCTCTCCGAATATGCGCGGGCCACAGTCGACAAGCATGCTCTTCATGCTGCCATCGGTCTCTATCATGACATTGAGGACCATGCTTTCGATGCCGGGCATAACGGTTATATTGAGGCCCTTACACGTGACTGGCAGCCCATTGCCGACATGCGCCTGAGTGATAAGGATGAAAATGGCTCCCGAACGATGAATACGCATCTGCATATCATCGAGCCTTATACGAACCTCTATCGCGTTTGGCCTAATGAGGAGCTGAAGGCCGATATCCTCAACCTCCTTGATATCTTCACCGGTCCGCTTCATAATCCGAAGACGAATCATCTTGATCTATTCTTCAATGACAATTGGCAGGGCAAACGGAATATTCAGAGTTATGGTCATGACATTGAGGCCGTATGGCTCCTCCATGAGGCAGCCCTCGTCCTCGGCGACAAGGACGTGCTTCATGACATTGAGGAGTTTATCCGACCCCTCGCCGCTGCCGCCGATGAGGGGCTGCAGCCTGATGGCAGCATGATCTACGAGCGGTGGACGGATACAGAGCGCGTGGATCGCCAGCGCCAGTGGTGGGTGCAGTGTGAGAGTGTCATCGGACATCTCGATCTCTATCAGTATTTCGGCGATGAACAGGCTCTGGAGCGTTCCCTGCGTTGTTGGGAATATACGAAAGAGCATCTCATCGACCATCAGAACGGGGAGTGGCACTGGGCAGTCCTCGGTGATGGATCGCTGAATCTTGAGGACGACAAGGCCGGCTTCTGGAAATGTCCGTATCACAACAGCCGCATGTGCCTGGAAGTGATGGAACGATAAAAATCTAAATCAATGCAGAAAATTACTTTACTTTTGGCTGCCCTGACTTTAGGGACAGCCGCACAGGCGAAGATCGTATTGCCCGATCTCGTCAGTGACAATATGGTGTTGCAACAGCAGACGGACGCCCGCCTGTGGGGTAAGGCGACACCGAAGGCAACGATAGAGGTCTCTGACTCCTGGAGTGGTGGCAAGGCGCAGGTCACGGTCGCCAAGGACTCCACATGGCTTTTGACGGTGAAGACACCGAAGGGTACTTTTGATCCGCAGACCCTCACCGTCACCGAAAAGGATGCCGAGGGTACTGTCACGGATACGAAGACGCTCAGCAACGTCCTCATCGGTGAGGTGTGGTATGCCGGCGGACAGAGTAATATGGAGATGCCACTGAATGGCTTCTGGAACTGCCCCATCAAGGACTCCAACGAGGAGATCGCTACCTCTGGCGAATGGGCCGGAAAAATCCGTATGGCTACGGTGCCGAAGACGGGTAACACGCAGCCGCAGGAATGGGTCTCCGGTTGTCAGTGGAAAGTACCCAGTCCTGCCACGGCAGGCAATATGAGTGCTACGGCATGGTATTTCGCGCAGATGATGGAACGCGTGCTGCAGGTGCCCGTTGGTATTCTCACCGTCGCCTGGGGTGGCAGTAGTGTCGAAGGCTGGACACCGCGTGAGATTCTGAATACTTACAAGGAGATTGACTTGAAGAAAGAGCTCAAGCGTGGCTGGAACGGCAGATGGTGGGAGTGGTATACGCCGCTCATCATGTACAATGGCATGCTTCATCCCGTCCGTCATTACACGATCCGTGGCTTCATCTGGTATCAGGGTGAGGCCAATGTCGGCAAGCCCGACTATGTGTCGCGCATGAAGACAATGATCAACGTGTTCCGTAAGGAGTTTGGCAGTACTGCCGCCGAACTGCCGTTCTATCTCACGGAGATTGCCCCGTGGGCCGGTTATGGCGACAGTGACAGTGCACCGCTGCTCCGTGATGGCCAGCATCAGGTAGGCCGAGAGGTGGAGAACAGTGGTTGTATCTGTACCAATGACCTTGTGGAACCTTATGAATATAACCAGATCCATCCGCATGAGAAACGGCAGGTGGGTTATCGGCTGGCTTACATGGCGCTGAACAAGACGTATGGATTCAAGGATATCAAGACGGACTATCCGGAGTATGACCACAGTGTCGTACGTCACGATAGTATCCAGGTGTTCTTCAAGAATAGTGAGGATGGTCTTACGCCCCTCAATGATATCAAGGGCTTTGAGATCGCCGGTGCTGACGGTAAGTTCTATCCTGCTACAGCTACGGTAGACCAAAATACGCGCACAGTCTTCGTCACTGCCAAAGCAGTGAAAGCCCCTGTGCAGGTACGCTACGGCTATAAGGCTTTCCTCCCCGGAAATCTCAAGGGCAGCCGTAATCTCCCCGTTATTCCCTTCGCGGCAAAAAGCCACTGATATTTACTCCAACTCCTCCCCAGAGGGGGCTTACGATGGCCCCTCCTGGAGAGGAGTTGGCGTTTGAACGGCGTGCCGTTGTGTGCTTGCGCTTTGCAAGCGCAAGGGAGTGAATTATATTTCTTTTCCTTTTGAGAAGAGATCATAGACGAGGGCCTCGAGCTCGGGGAGCGTCATCTGCTCCACGACCTTCTCGATCTTCGTGATGAGTTCTGTCCTCCGGTATTCCTGGTCATTCTCCAGACGGGAGGTAAATCGGTTTGTTGACATACACTTATTTCTTTCGTCCGAAGTCGGCGGGAATCTCGCCCCATTTCTTCGTCTCCCATTTCAGAATCGGTGTGGTGACGGTATGCGTGCGCAGCCAGTTCTCGGCCCTTGCGATGATATTGTAGAGCTCTGCCGTACGCGGAGACCGTTCGAGCTTCGTCTTACACTGTTTCTTCTTCACCCATAGGGCGGCGTTGACACTGTCGGAATAGATCACCTTGTCGGTGATGCCTCGCTGCTGCATGAGAGCGAGGGCATGAACGATGGCGAGAAATTCCCCGATATTGTTCGTGCCGAAGACAGGTCCGAAATGAAACACGCGCTCTCCCGTTGCCAAGTCCACGCATTGGTATTCCATCTGTCCCGGATTGCCCGAGCAACCGGCATCGACGGCCCATGCGTTGGCGTTTACTTCTATAGGCAAAGGGAGAACGGTATCATGTCTGTAATCGGGTGGGTTCTGGAGGTCTAATTGCATCATTTTGATCCTTCGTAGGGGCGGCTTACATTCTCTCCGGCACTTCGATGCCCAGGAGCTCCATGCCGTTCTTGATCGTCTTGGCGACATTACGGGCCAGGACGAGGCGGAAGGACTTCTCGGCATCCGTGTCGGCATTGAGGATGCTGTAGTCGTGATAGAACTGGTTGAAGAGTTTCGTCAGCTCATAACAGTAGTTGGCGATCCCGGCAGGGTTGTAATTCTGTCCGGCATCGGCGACGGCAAATTTGAACTCATCCATCTTCTGAATCAGTTCCACCTCTTTCTCGTTGGGCTGGTAGCCGTCGGCAGCCTTTAGGCTCTCTGCACCCTTCGCCGGTTCATTGTCAATACCGCTCTTGCGCATGATGGAACGGATACGGGCATAGGTATACTGGATGAAAGGACCTGTGTTACCATTGAAGTCGATAGACTCTGCCGGGTTGAAGAGCATGTTCTTACGGGCGTCAACCTTCAGAATGAAATATTTTAGGGCACCGAGACCGACGATACGGGCAATCTCAGCCTTCTCGTCCTCACTCATATCCTTGAACTTCCCAAGCTCGTCACTCGTCTTACGGGCATCACTGATCATCTGAGCGATGAGGTCATCGGCATCGACGACGGTACCTTCACGACTCTTCATCTTTCCATTTGGCAGCTCGACCATACCATAGGAGAAATGTACGAGGTCTTTGCCCCATTTGAAGCCGAGGCGGTCGAGGAGGATGGAGAGTACCTGGAAGTGGTAGTTCTGTTCATTACCGACTACATAGATCATCTTGTCGATAGGATAGTCGTTGAAACGCATCTCCGCCGTACCGATATCCTGCGTCATATAAACAGAGGTACCGTCAGCACGCAACAGCAGTTTCTGATCGAGGCCCTCCTTCGTAAGGTCTGCCCATACGCTGCCGTCGTCCTTACGGAAGAAGAGGCCCTTCTTCAGACCCTCTTCCACCTTCCGCTTTCCTTCGAGGTAGGTGTTGCTCTCATAGTAGATTTTGTCGAAGCTGACGCCGAGGGCCTTATAGGTCTCATCGAAACCCTTATACACCCAGGAGTTCATCTTCTTCCACAGGGCGCGGACCTCGGGATCGTTATGCTCCCATTTCACGAGCATGGCGTGGGCTTCCTTGATCAGCGGCGCCTCATTCTTGGCCTTCTCCTCGGCATCCTTCTCCTCCATGCCCTCTGCGATATATTTAGCCTCGAGTTCCTTGCACTCTTCCTTGTAGTGCTTGTCGAAAGCCACGTAGAAGTCACCGATGAGATGGTCACCCTTCTTGTGGGCTGTCTCCGGTGTCACGCCGTTGCCCCATTTCAGCCAGGCGAGCATCGACTTGCAGATATGGATGCCACGGTCGTTGACAATATTCGTCTTGATGACCTTGTTGCCGTTGGCCTCCATGATCTTCGACAATGACCAGCCGAGGAGGTTGTTACGGACATGACCGAGGTGCAGCGGCTTGTTCGTGTTCGGAGAAGAATATTCGATCATCACAAGGGGAGAATCCTTCGTAGCGGCCTTCTCACCGTAACGGGGATCATCATCGATGGCACTGAGCAGATCCTTCCAGGCCTCGGGAGCGATGACGAGATTCAGGAATCCCTTCACCACATTATAGGAGGCAACAGCCGGGCAGTGCTCCTGGAGATAATGGCCGATGGCCTCGGCCGTCTCCTCGGGCTTCTGATGGGAGAGGCGGAGAAAGGGGAAGACAACGAGGGTCAGGTTACCCTCAAACGTACTCTTGGTCTTTTGGAGCTGCACCTGTTTGGCGGGTACCTCCTGGCCATACAACTCCTTGATGGCAGCGATGACACTACTGCCGATCTGATCTTCTATTTGCATAATTATTTCGTTTTTATTTTCTTCCTTGGACTTTTGTTTGCAAAGGTACAAAAAATATTTGGTACACATAAAAATAAGTTGTATCTTTGCAGCAAAAACTATCATTTAACGCGAAAAGAATGAACGATTTAAAGAAAGCTTTCGCCTCCAAGCTGTTAGGCATCAAGGCCATCAAACTGCAACCCAACGACCCCTTCACATGGGCCAGTGGCTGGAAGTCTCCTATCTATACGGATAACCGCATTGCGTTGTCCTATCCTGACGTACGCTCCTATGTGAAGCTGGAGCTCTGTCATGCCATCCTCGAGAACTTCCCCGAGGCAACGGCTGTCGCCGGTGTCGCCACGGGAGCCATCGCCCAGGGTGCCCTCGTTGCCGATGAACTGCAGCTCCCTTATGCCTATGTTCGTCCGAAGCCGAAGGATCATGGCACGAAGAACCAGATAGAGGGTCGTCTGCCCGAAGGCAGTAAGGTCGTTGTTGTCGAGGACTTGATCTCTACGGGTAGCAGTTCCCTGAAGGCTGTTGCCGCTCTCCGTGCCGCCGGTTTTGAGGTTGTCGGTATGGTGGCCAGCTACACCTATGGCTTCCCCGTTGCTGAACAGGCCTTCGAGGAGGCCGGCGTGAAGCTCATCACCCTCGGTGATTATGCCCATACCATTGAGATTGCCGCCGAGACGGGCTATGTCTCCAAGGATGACCTCGAGGTCCTCCATGAGTGGCGCAAGAACCCCGGTGAGTGGAAAAAGTAGGGACATGATTTATCATGTTCCGTCCTAACTGGGAAAAATATTATCATTATGACAACATTTGAAAGTCCGATCAAGGTCATTGCGGCACCGCAGGAACGCGTCTATGCCATGCTCTCTGATCTGAGTAATATCGAGAAGGTACGCGACCGTATCCCCGAGGATAAGGCGAAGGGGCTGTCTTTCGATGCCGACTCGATGTCTATCGATAGTCCTGCCGGTGCCATCACGCTGCGTATCGTCAACCGCGAGGCTCCGAAGATGATCAAGTTTGAGACGGCGCAGAGCCCGCTGCCCTTCAATTTCTGGATCCAGCTCCTCCCCGTGACTACGGAGAGCTGTAAGATGAAGCTCACCATCAAGGCCGAGCTGAATCCGTTTATCAAGGGCATGGTCTCGAAGCCGCTCCAGGAGGCCCTCGACAAGATCGCTGAGGCCATCGCCGGCATTCCCTTCTGACATTTGCTGCCCCTTTTCAATCCATCAAAAGAAATACACTATGGCACATAAACTGTGGGAAAAGAATTTTGAAGTCAACAAGGAGATAGAGCGGTTCACCGTCGGCCGTGACCGTGAGCTCGACCTCTATCTCGCCAAATATGATGTCCTCGGCTCCATGGCTCATATCACCATGCTCGAGTCCATCGGCTTGCTCAAGAAGGATGAACTTGAAGTTCTATTGGTAGAACTGAAAAAGATCTACCAGCTAGCCGAGGACGGGAAGTTCGTCATCGAAGACGGTGTGGAGGATGTCCACTCTCAGGTGGAGCTGATGCTCACCGACAAGCTTGGCGATATCGGCAAGAAGATCCACTCCGGCCGCTCCCGTAACGATCAGGTACTTCTCGACCTGAAACTCTTCACGCGCCATGAGCTCCACGAGGTGGTCGACCATGTGAAGATCCTCTTCGATGAGCTCATCCAGAAGAGTAACCAGTATAAGGATGTCCTCATGCCCGGCTATACCCATCTGCAGATCGCCATGCCCTCGAGCTTCGGCCTGTGGTTCGGCGCCTATGCCGAGAGCCTTGTTGATGACATGTTCTTCCTCGAGGCTGCCTGGCGCATGACCAACCGTAACCCGCTGGGCTCTGCCGCCGGCTATGGCTCCTCGTTCCCCCTGAACCGTCAGATGACGACGGACCTCCTCGGCTTCGACTCCATGGATTATAATGTAGTGTATGCCCAGATGGGCCGTGGCAAGATGGAGCGTAATGTCGCCTTCGCCCTCGCCACCGTCGCCGGCACACTGGCCAAACTGGCCATGGATGCCTGCATGTTCAACTGTCAGAATTTCGGCTTCGTCCATCTGCCGAAGGAGTGTACCACAGGGTCGAGTATCATGCCGCATAAGAAGAACCCAGATGTCTTCGAGCTCATCCGCGCGAAGAGTAACAAGATCCAGAGTTTGCCGCAACAGGTCATGATGATCATGAACAACCTCCCCTGTGGCTATTTCCGTGACCTGCAGATTATCAAGGAAGTTTTCCTTCCGGCTTTTGGTGAACTGGAGGACTGTTTGCAGATGACGGCCTATATCATCAATAAGATGGAGGTCAACGAGCATATCCTTGATAACCCGATGTATGATCCGATCTTCTCTGTAGAGGAGGTTAACCGCCTTGCTGCCGCCGGTATGCCGTTCCGTGATGCTTATAAGAAGGTGGGGTTGGAGATCGAGGCCGGTACCTTCACGCCTGACAAGAATATCCACCACACCCATGCGGGCAGTATCGGTAATCTCTGCAATGACAAGATCTCCGCCCTCATGGACGAGAATATCTCCCGTTTCCATTTCGAGAAGGTCGCCAGTGCTGTGGAGAAGTTACTGGGGTAAGTTGGGCTTGCCGTCATGTGCTTGTGCTTTGCAAGCACAAGGAAGCGCAAAATGCTAGGCGCAACAATATAAACGATTGCGAATGATCAAACAGAAAATATCCTCCCTCCTTCATGCTCTTTCTAAGTCCTCCCTTTTAGGGAGGGCTGGGAGAGGCCTAGGGGTTGTGATGGTTTTAGTCCTTCTTTCTTCTTGTGGCCAGGATCCCATCAGCCGCTATTACCCCACGCGCCTATATGTCGACCTAAGCACACATATAGGAACACTCCTGGAGACGGCCGTCAGCTCACCGGGAACAGTGGTGAAGGTCAGTCTGAAGAGCTACAATGGAGCCGTACAGGTCGTCACTACCTCCTCTACAGGGAAATCGGAGACCATCACGCTCTCCGATTTGGAGAAGCGCTATACCGTCGGTAGTTCAAATATATTCTATCTGGGAGCGAACAACGGATTGTTCCTCTGTTATTCCTCTTGGTCCCAACAGCCGATGGCGTGGGACGCGCAATGCCCCAACTGCGTGAACACGAATATCAACAGTCCGTTGGTCTGGTCGACGAGCTCGTCCAATGAGGTCGTCTGCCCGAAGTGCCACCGTACGTATAATCTGTGGACGGGAGCCATCACGAGTGGCGCCGACGGTGAGGCCCTCATGCGCTATATCGTCAGCTATGCCGCCGGAAGAACATTAACCATAGGAAATTAATTGGGCCTGCCGTTGTGTGCTTTTGCTTTGCAAGCACAAGAAAGACTACGAATTATGAAGGACGAATATTATATGTATCGATGCCTGCAACTTGCCAAGAATGGCCTGTTGCGGGCGAAACCGAACCCGTCGGTGGGTGCCGTCATCGTCAGTGCTGACGACCGCATCATCGGCGAGGGTTATACCTCTGCTTACGGCGGTCCCCATGCCGAGGTCAACGCCTTCCGTTCCGTGAAACCGGAAGATGAGCCGTTGCTCCCCGGTGCCACCATCTATGTTAGTCTCGAGCCTTGCAGTCACTGGGGCAAGACGCCGCCATGCTGTGACCTCATCATCCGCAAGGGCGTGCGCCGTGTCGTTTGCGGCTGCGTCGATCCTTTCGCGAAGGTGCAGGGCAGAGGTATTCGGAAGATCCGTGAGGCGGGGATAGAGGTGACCGTTGGTGTCCTCGAGAAAGAATGCATCGAGAGTAACATTCAGTTTATGACCGTCAATGAGAAGAACCGCCCGTATATCCTGCTGAAATGGGCACAGACGGCCAACGGCTTCATCGATGATCATTTCCGGCCGACGATGATCTCCACGCCTTGGACTCAGATGCTCTCCCATCGCCTCCGTGCTGAGTATGATTCCATCCTCGTCGGTCATACTACCTGGGATCGTGACCAGCCGAAGTTGAACGTCCGCGAATGGGTAGGCAAAGATCCGAAGCGTTTCATGATTTCCCATGATCATCCTATTCCATGGGACGAGATGGGCCAATCCTTGATCGTCGAAGGTGGCGCGAAGACACTGCAGAGTTTTCTCGATGCCGACTTATGGGATGAGATCCGCATGGAGATCGCCCTCGACAAGACCGTTACCGATGGAACGCATGCCCCGCAGGTTCCCGCCACGGCCGTCATCGTCCGCCGTGAGTTGTTCGATCAGCAACTGATCCTCCATTTCCGCCGGTAGGGACATGCTTGATCATATTTTGTCTGGTGTTTCGGAACATAATAAATGATGTCCCTACAACATCCCCACCAGTTCTTTCATCCCCTCGCTGGCTCCCTTTGCGATATGCGTGATCTGATGTGTGCCGGCACTGGCAGCGACGGCATTGGGATCAATGAGGTAGATTGGTGTGCCGGGCTCCGTGTAATGGATCAGACCGGCGGCGGGATAGACATTCAGACTTGTACCGATGATGACGAAGATGTCCGCCTTCCCCACCTCGACGGCAGCGGGCTCGATCATCGGCACACTCTCACCGAAGAAGACGATGAAGGGGCGCAGCAGTGAACCGTCACCGGCCTTCGTGCCGGGAACGACATCACTGTGCTCGGGCGTCAGCTCCTGGATATATTTCGGGTTGTACGGGTCATCACTCGAACAGACCTTCGTGAGCTCACCATGGAGATGGATCACATTTGTCGAACCAGCCTTCTCATGGAGGTTGTCGACATTCTGCGTGATGACAACGACATCATAGTCCTTCTCCAGTTCCGCGATGAGCCGGTGACCCTCGTTAGGCTCCGCCTTCCACAGTTTCTTGCGAAGCATATTGTAGAAATTCGTCACAAGGGTCGGGTCTGCCTCCCAGCCCTCATGCGAGGCCACCTGTTCTACGGGATAGTTCTCCCACAGCCCATCATTCCCCCGGAAGGTCTTGAAACCACTTTCTACCGACATGCCGGCGCCGGTGAGAAACACGATTTTCTTTTTCATAAGCGACAAATGTATTAAACTTTCCACAAAGATAGTAATTTTTTCTGAAAGAAGTACCGAAAACCAATAAAATTCATTACCTTTGCGTTCGTTTTCAAATAATTATACAATTCTCTTAACAGAAAGAAAAAACGAATATGAATCAAGTAAGTTACGCCCTCGGCCTGAGCATTGGCCGCCAGCTCCATGACATGGGAGCGCAAGACCTCAATATCGACGACTTCGCTGCCGCCATCAAGGATGTCCTCGCAGATCGTGAACCGCAGATCACCGATGCTGAGGCTCAGCAGCTCGTGCAGCAGTTCTTCGAGCAGAAGAATGCCGAGATGACTGCGAAGCTGAAGGCTGAGGGACAGCAGTTCCTCGAGGAGAACGGCAAGAAACCCGGTGTCATCACCACCGCCAGTGGTCTGCAGTACCAGGTGCTCCGTGAGGGCAATGGCCAGCGTCCGAAGGCTACCGATGAGGTGGAGTGCCATTATGAGGGTACGCTCATCAACGGACAGAAGTTCGACTCCTCCTACGACCGCGGCCAGACGGCCACCTTCCCTCTGAACCAGGTCATCGCCGGTTGGACGGAAGGTCTGCAGCTCATGCAGGAAGGTGCGAAATACCGCTTCTTCATCCCTTACCAGCTCGGCTATGGTGAGCGTGGCGCCGGCCAGTCCATCCCGCCCTTCGCCACCCTTATCTTCGATGTTGAGCTCATCAAAGTAAAATAAAGCCTCACCCCCGACCCCTCCCCCAAAGGGAGGGGAGGTTCAAAGCCGCCTCCTATGGCGTGCCGTTGGGTGCTTGCGCTTTGCAAGCGCAAGGAAGCGCAGATGTAGTTGAAAAGAAAACTAACAACGAAAAAACAATAATGAAGAAAATTTTTGTAGCAGCATTTGCTGTTGTGCTCGCAGCCCTCACATTCACGAGCTGCGGCAATTCCACGCCGAAGGCGGATCTGAAGAATGATGTCGACACGATGTCCTATGCCCTCGGTCTCTCTCAGACGCAGGGTCTGAAGGACTTCCTTGTTCAGCGTATGGGTGTCGATACCGCTTATATGGATGAGTTCGTCAAGGGTCTGCAGGATGGTGCCAATGCCGGTGACGACAAGAAGAAAGCCGCCTACTATGCCGGTGTGCAGATCGGTCAGCAGATCAGTAACCAGATGATCAAGGGTATCAACCACGAGGTCTTCGGTGATGATTCTACGAAGACGATCTCCCTGAAGAACTTCATGGCAGGTTTCATCGCTGGTACCACGGGCAAGAAGGCTAAGTGGACGGTAGAGCAGGCTGGTCAGATCGCACAGGCCAAGATGATGGCTGTCAAGGCTCAGGCCATGTCGAAGGTCTATGGTCCCTGGAAAAAGAAGAATGATCAGTGGATGGCTTCCAACAAGCATAAGGCCGGCGTGAAGACCCTTCCCTCCGGCGTTCAGTACCGTGTCATTACAGAGGGTCATGGCCCGATGGCCAAGGATACCTCTCTGGTGAAGGTCAACTATGAGGGTAAGACGATTGACGGAAAGGTCTTCGACTCTTCCTTCAAGCGTGGTGAGCCCGTAGAGCTCCGCGCTAACCAGGTCATCCGCGGATGGACAGAGGCGCTGATGCATATGCCCCAGGGTTCTACCTGGGAGGTCTATATCCCCGCCAATCTCGGTTATGGTGAGCGTGAGCAGGGCCCCATCAAGCCCTTCTCCGCTCTGATCTTCAAGATTCAGTTGATTGAGGTAAAATAAAATGAAAAAAATCTTTCTTTTCTCCGTTCTCGCCCTCGCCGCCCTCTCTATGACGGCAGCGCCGAAGAACGATAAGAAAAAACAGGTGAAGAAGCTAGTTACCACGGCCCTCACTACGCCGATGGACACCCTCTCCTTCGCCGCCGGCTATGCCGCCACCGACGGACTGATGCCGTTTGTCAAACAGAGTTATAAGGTTGATTCCGCCCATGTCGCCGACTTCATCGATGGTTTCAATGAGGTCATCAACGAGACGGAAGATCCGAAGATGAATGCCCGCATCGCCGGACATGTCATCGCCCAGATGGTCGCCGACCGTATCTTCCCGGGCGTCAAGGAGCAGTTGCAGAACAACGGTGCTGTCTCCCGTAGCCATTTCATCAAGGGCTTCCAGGCTGCCCTGGCTAAGGACACGACTCTCTTCAATGTGAAGAAAGCCCGTCAGTATCAGGAGGATGCCCAGGCTGCCGTTGGTAAGAAATGGCTTGCTGAGAATGCCAAGAAACCCGGTGTGAAAGTCCTCCCCGATGGTCTGCAGTATAAGGTCCTCGTAGAGGGCAATGGTCCCGTGCCGAAGGCCACCGATGAGGTGGAGGTCGTCTATGAGGGTAAGACCATCGACGGCAAGGTTTTCGACTCCACGGAGAAACATGGTGCCAAGAGCGACAAGTTCCGCGCCAACGGTCTCATCAAGGGCTGGACAGAGGCGCTGACGATGATGCCCGTAGGCAGTAAGTGGGAACTCTATATCCCTTACGACCTTGCCTATGGCTCCCGTCGTGCCGGTGAGATTGCGCCGTACAGCACCCTGATCTTCACCCTTGAACTGAAGAGCATCGTAGCTCCGGAGGAGAAGCCCGCAACAGCACCCGTTCCTCAGGCTAAAAGTAAAAAAGTAAAGAAGTAAAAAATTAAAAAAGTAAAGAAGAAGGGACATGATTAATCATGTTCCTTCTTTTTTTGTCTATTTTTGTTGCTCGTTTCATTTATTTTGTGTATTTTTGTCATCGAAAAGAAGCAAAATGTAAATCACATGGATAAAATCGACAACTTAGACAGAAAGATCCTCAGTATTCTTTCCCTCAATGCCCGTATTCCTTTCAAGGATGTGGCAGCAGAATGTGGCGTCTCCCGTGCCGCCATCCACCAGCGTGTTCAACACCTCATCAAGAACGGCGTGATCACCGGTTCCGGCTTCGATGTCAATCCGAAGGCCCTGGGCTACACCACCTGTACCTATGTGGGTATCAATCTTGAGCGTGGCAGCATGTACAAGAAGGTCGTGGAGCGCCTTGCCAATATCCCCGAGATCGTGGAGTGTCATTTCACTACCGGCTCTTATACCATGCTCCTGAAACTCTATGCCAAGGACAATGAGCAGCTCATGGACCTGTTGAACAACCAGCTCCAGACCATCCCCGGTGTCGTCAGCACCGAGACCCTCATCTCCCTCGAGCAGAGTATCAAGCGCGAAATTCCCGTAAAGGTAGAATAGTAGGTGGCCGCCATGTTGCGGCCACGCGCCAAAGGAATTTGTGTTATTCGCTTTATGGAATCATTCTCATTACAACAACATTTAGAAAAGATCTACAGCCGGTATCCGGAGAACACGCCGCAGCCGCTCATCGGTATCACGGCCAACTATCACGATCCCGACGATACCGTGCGTGCCGTCTATAGCCGACAGGTCATCAAGGCCGGCGGTGTCCCCGTTATCCTCCCCGCGGTGACCGATGTCAACACCCTCGTGGGGACCCTCGACCACCTCGATGCCGTGATCTTCACCGGCGGTGCCGACCATAATCCCCTGTGGTATGGTCAGGAGCCCGTTCCCGGCCTCCATCATATCAACCGGCAACGGGACCTCGCCGAGCTTCTTCTCTGTCGTCTCGCCTACGACCGTCAGCTGCCGATCCTCGGCACCTGTCGTGGTCTGCAGACCCTCGTCATCGCCCTCGGCGGTACGATCACGCAGGATATCCATACTGCCGTGAAGCATTCTCAGGATGCCGACAACGGAGAACCGACGCATAGCGTGTCGATCATTGAGGGGAGTATTCTCCATCAGGTCTATGGCTCCCATACCTTCGTCAACTCGTTCCACCACCAGGCCGTCAGTGACCCGGGACGCCTGCTCCGTGTCACGGCCACAGCCCCCGATGAAGTCATCGAGGCCGTGGAGAGTACGGAACAGAAACCCATCGTCGGCGTACAGTGGCATCCCGAATGGCTCGGCGACGACGGTCAGCCGTTATTCCGCTGGCTCGTCGGTGAGGCCCGCCTGTTCCATCACTGCAAGCGTCTGCATCAGTCCATCCTCACCCTCGACAGTCACTGTGATACGCCGATGTTCTTCCCCCAGGGCGTCGACTTCGGTCATCGGGACAGCCGTATCCTCTACGACCTCGAGAAGATGACGGAGGGTCGTACGCAAGCTGTGACGATGGTCAGCTACCTCCCGCAGCCCTCCTTCGGCGAGACTTTCTCCTCGAAGATCGATCTTGCCGGCATTGCTGCCCATAACCCCGTGCTGGCTTCCCGTTATGGCTTCAGCAAGCCGCCCTACAGCATTTCGCCGACGGACTATGCCGATCTCATCTTCGACAAGATCGAACAGATCGTCAATGCCAACAGTCAGTATCTCTCCATCGCCCGTACGCCCTCTGACCTTTATGAGGACAAGCGCCACGGCCGGAAGAGTATCATGCTCGGCATCGAGAATGGGCTCGCTTTGAATCATGACATCAAGAACGTGAAGCATTTCGCCCAACGTGGTATCGTCTATATCACCCTCTGTCATAATGGTGACAATGACCTCTGTGACTCCGCGCGCGGCTGTAACACCCATAACGGCGTCAGTGCCTTCGGTCGTGAGGCCATCGCCGAAATGAACCGTCAGGGTATCATGGTTGACCTCAGTCATGCCGGTGAGAAGAGTTTCTACGACGCCCTCGAGCTCAGTAAGACGCCCATCGTCTGCAGTCATTCCAATTGCCGTGCCCTCTGTGACGTGCCCAGGAACCTTACCGATGACCAGATGCGGGCTCTCGCCCAGCGTGGCGGCGTCATGCAGATCACCCTTTATCACGGTTTCCTGCGCAAGGAAGGAGAGGCGACGATTGCCGATGCTATGCGCCATCTCGACCATGCCGTGGAAGTCATGGGTATCGACCATGTCGGCCTTGGCACCGATTTCGACGGTGACGGCGGTGTCACGGGAATCAAAGATGCCAGTGAACTGATCAATTTCACACGCCATCTCCTGATGCGGAAATACAGTGACAGTGATATCGAAAAGATCTGGGGACAGAACTGGCTCCGGGTCATGACTATCGCGCAAACACACAAGCAATGAAAAGAAAAAAAATTTTTATCGTGACTATATTTGCTGCAGCCGCCATCGGCTGTGCCCTTTATTTCTCCGGTGTCCTCACGCCGAAGACTACCGATACTGACGAGGCCGACGAGGTCGTTGCCGTGAAGCCCGTCGGACCGGCGTTCAATGCCGACAGCGCCTATGCCTATGCCGCCCGACAGTGTGACTTCGGACCGCGTGTGATGAACTCCGACGCCCACGACCGCTGTGCCACCTGGATCGTCAGTAAGTTCAGGAGTCTCGGTTGTACCGTCGAGGAGCAGAAAACGACTGTCACCGGATATGACGGCACGGCGCTGAGGTGCAACAATATCATCGCCCATGTCAACCCGCAGGCCACAACACGCATCCTCCTCTGTGCCCATTATGACTCCCGTCCCTGGGCCGACAACGATCCCGACAGCCTGAACTGGCATAAGCCCGTCATGGCCGCCAATGATGGTGCCAGTGGCATCGCTGTGATGCTCGAGATCGCACGACTGCTGAAGGCAAAGCCACTGCCGAATATCGGTGTTGACCTTGTCTGTTTCGATGCTGAGGACTGGGGAACGCCGCAGTGGGCCGGTGTCGCCGACAAGGAAGACACCTGGGCCCTTGGCGCTCAGTACTGGGCCGCCCATGTCCCCGAGGGGTACGGACCACGTTATGGCATTCTCCTCGATATGGTCGGCGGTGAGGGATCGCGGTTCTACCAGGAAGTGATGTCGAAACAGTATGCCCCCGCCATTGTCAAGAAGGTGTGGCGCGCTGCAGCACAGTGCGGCATGTCGACTTTCTTCCCGAAGGATGAGGGAGGGGCCATCACCGATGATCATATCCCCGTCAACCAGATCGCGCATATCCCCACCATCGATATTATTCCTTATTTCCCTGACTGCCAGCAGTCGAGCTTCGGACCGACCTGGCATACTGTCTCCGATACGATGGACCATATCGACAAACAGGTCCTCAAGGCCGTCGGACAGACCATCGTACAGGTGCTGTACAGTGAGAAATAGGAGCCCTCTCCCAACCCTCCCCGAAGGGGAGGGCTTTTGTATGGAAGGGTGTTTATTCTTGAATAGTGTATGAGCGGCCATTTTTTATAACATGTCAGAAAAAAGGTAGATCCAACGTCTACTCCCTTAATTTTGACACCCATTTTTCTCTGTCTTAATTTTCGATTCTAGAAAGAAAAAGCGGTAAATATCAACGGAGCAAGTCGAAATAACGAGTTTTCCCAGCTATCTATCGTGCAGAATTTTCTAAACATCGTGTTTACAAAATTCTGCTCGGTGTTTATGGCGCGCAAATGCCGTGTTTCCGATTCCCAAATCGCACCACAAAACGTATAATTATTAAGAATATTGGCCTGTTTTGCATAAATACACGAATAAGTATGCAGGATAAAATGGTGTTTTTTATACTCATTTTTGTATTTGCTTGATAACCAATAGATTGTAAAAACTCCTCATGTTCAGCATATTTACCGCCAATCATTCAGATGATTAATAATATCCCCATTCTTACCATGTACAAATGTGCAAAAAAGAGGTAGGGATAGCACGGTCGTGCGGAACATGATGAATCTTTTCCCTACAGACGGAGACGGATTTCCAATTCCAGGGCAGATTGGCAACTGCCGTTGATTTGCTGGTTGCCCGTGGAGATCTTGCTGCGGTCGAAATATTTGAGAAGACTGAAGCGCAGGGAAGCTTGCAGACAATCTACGGGATGGGCTTGAAGGAGCATGATGGTACGAAGGCCACGGCCGCTGAAACAGGGATAAGAGAGCATGCCGAGCAGTTGAGGTTCTGCTCCATAGACACGGCTATTATAGTCATCGGTAGCGAAATAGCCTATCTGACTCCGTATCTTTATCCAGTGATACTGCCATCCGGCCAGTTGAGAGATCATCCAACCGGTGCTATTGCTTGTGAAGTGGTCATATACGCCATCGGCCTGTGTACGCAGATACCATGCCCCGGAGGTCCATGCCGCCATCAGTCTCAAGCGTTGAACGGTAGCATAATCGGTATGCTTGTCGCCATTTTTTAATATCCTTTCTCTTGCCTTGTCCTGCAGCCGGTAACGAAGCGAGAAAGTCCAGGCGCGGAGATTGTAGATGGCGTTCAATTGGTGATCCCAAGCATGCGTCTGCTTGCTGAGATGATAGCGATACCACGGGAAGTAAGCATAGTCACTGTAGTAGTTGAGGGAAAGGTGGGAGAGGGGTGTCCAAGTAGCACCGACATAGAAACCACTCTCATTCTGTACCTTCCGTCCCTCCGCGAAACTATTGCCGAAGAGACTATAGAACTGATAACTATAGAATCGCTGGAGAGTGATGACACTGAGCGTAGATGTGAGCATATAACTGATGCTGTTGATGGTGGCGATCTGATGGCAGTCGCCTGTGGCGGTCTCACCTTGCATATTCAGGCGCCGGCTGAGGTAGCCATAGTCGACACTCATGTTCCAGAATCGGCGGCCCGTAGGATTGTAACGGCGATAGTCATGGCCAAAGTTCTGGATGAAGGGCTTGTCGTAGGATACGTAATATCCAGTGATGCCGGCATGCCAGCCTTGATGGAAGAAGTTCAGATTTCCACCGGCGAGGAATTCCGAGCAGTTATTCTTTTTCTCTAGTTCCGTAGTTGTGCGGTGATAGCCTGTACGGACGATGGTTTTGATACTGTCGTTCTTTAGTGTGGCATCGCGGTATCGCCAGGAGACAAAAGTACTGAGGGTCAGATGGAATGGCAGTTGGATACTCGCTGCCGCTCCTTGCAGATAACTGGCCTCATAACGCGAAGAGTGGGCGCGGATCGTATTGCTATTCCGTCCAAGGGTGGTGAGGGTGGCCGTCTTGCCGAGGGAGAAATCATTATTCAAGATGAGTCCCATACCGAAATGAAGGCGGTACCGTCCTATGGTGATGTTTTTGATCTTTCCGATATCACGTAACTGGAAATAAAAGGTATAATAGTCATACCCTTTCCCATTCTTGTTCTTAAAGAAAGGTTCACCGGCATCCTGTGAGCCGAGAAATCCGAACTTCACTTGGTTACCATAATGATACTGGTAACTGAGCCAATGTTTATAACGGTATCCAAGATAATCACCGTCATCCCCCTTTCTTTTATAGAAGGGGATATGGGTATATGCTGCGATCTCTTGTTTGCCATAGTGCCATAAGTCCTTCCAATGGAGCGATTTGTCGGTTTCATCTTTTCCCGGATAGACGAAATAGCGGAGGAGTCTGATCTGGTAATAATCGAGGGAGGGGATCATCTTCAGCTCACTGAGGGATTTCATGCTACCATAGTGATAGAGATATTCCTCAATGTCCATGATTTGCTGACTGGTGAGGAAGGGAAGTTGCTGGAGATCTTCGCGGCTGGCATGGTTGATGTCTATAGGATTTTGGGCCAACTCCTCAAGGACGTCGGCATAATCTTCCCAATGGGTAGACTCGAAATCTTCCTCATCACTGAGCGCTTCTAAATCGGCGCTCCAGGGATGTGTCGATTGGGCCATGCCGAGACAAGGGATACAGAGGAATAATAGACTGAAGAGAAATCGCATCATATTTTACTTTTAGCCAGTTATCAGGTTCTTGATTACTTCATGGCAAAGATAGGAAAAAGATGAATAGATTGCAAATTTTTAACAGTCTTTTATCGCTTAGCGGTGCTCTCCGGCCATACCGATGACGAGGACGCTGATCTTGATATCACCGGCGGTCACGAGAATACTTCCACAGGAGCGAATCGTAGCACCGGTAGTACAGACATCATCGATGAGCAGGATATGCTTGCCGTGGATCGCGGCGGCATCGACAAGCTCGTACTGCCCTTCCACATTCTCCCGTCGGCTCATACGGTCGAGGGTGGTTTGAGAACGTTTGAACGTCTGCCTTCTGACCACTTGATCATTAACGGGAATACCTGTAATCATACTGACACCACGGGCGATACGCTCGCTCTGGTTGTATCCGCGTTGCCGTAATCGTTTCTTCGCGATGGGGATGGGGATGATGACGTCGATACCCTCGAAGAATCCCGAAGACTGTAGCCGGTGAGCAGCGATGAGGCCCAGGGCTTCTGCCGCCTCCGGTCTAAAGAAATATTTTGCTTGTAGGATAGGATAGGTGTTTGTAGATCTTGCCTTATAGTGCCACAGTGCCACGGCGCGCTCAATGGGCAGGAGGTGCCAGAAGCGTTTGGCGAGGTCGTTGTCGTAGGGATGCTGAGGATGGTCGGTCCAGGGCATGTGTAGCAGGCAGGCGGCGCAGATGAGCTGTTCGGTAGGGGCGAGACGACGGCCGCAGACGGCGCAGGGACGTGGGGCGATGAGGTCGAGAAGACGGCGTAGAATCATAGGCTGAGGGCCTCCTGTGCCTGGTCATAGGAGAAGCCTCTGGTCATGGCGAAGCGGATGAGCTTCATCTTCCGCTCGTAGTCGTCTTTGGCATTGACGGTCTTTGCTTTCTGCCGCAGCAACGGCACGAGAATCTCCTGCCACTGCTCCTCGGTGACTTCCCGGAAGAGAGGATCGGAGATGGAACGGGGGATGCCTTTGAGATAGAGTGCCTGTTCGATCTTCCGCTGTCCCCATCCGTTGTTCAGACGCTTGTCTTCGATAAAGGCACGGCAGAAGCGGGTGTCGTCGACATACTGTTCCTCGTGAAGATAGTTGAGGATCCGTGTGACGGCATCATCGGGGATGTTCCATCGCCGCAGCTTGTCCTCCATCTCACGGGAGGAATGCTCGGCGGCGGCACAGAGTTTGGTGAGGGCCGCAAGGGCCTGTGATTCTGTTTTATTCATAGGCATACACCACCCCCTCCCGAAGGGAGGGGCTTGCTGTGAGGCAGCGGGGAATTTATGGTTGTTTTATGGTTGGGAGAGGCCGGCATATATATACCTGTCCTTGCCATTATCGTCCTTCAGAAGGACGGAATGGAAACCTTCCTGTTCCATCATTCGGAGGAGACCGATGGCAAAACGAGGGTTGATCTCAAATCGTAGTTCTCCATTTGGCTTTAGGGCCTTGCGGGCATAACGGGTGATGGCTCGGTAGAAGAGGAGAGGATCATCATCGGGGACGAAGAGGGCGCGGGCGGGCTCGTGGTCGAGGACAATGGGTGACATGTCCTTCGCCTCTTCTGCGGCGATATACGGTGGATTGCTGACGATGAGGTCCCAGCAGGTATGGTCGTCAGGGGGCGACAGGGCATCCTGTAGCCTGAAATCGACGGTGGCGCCAAGGGTCCGTGCGTTCTCACGGGCAACGGCAAGGGTAGCGGGGGCGATATCCCATGCCGTGACGCGGGCGTCGGGATGGTTAAGGGCCAGCGTGATGGCAAGGCAGCCTGTGCCTGTGCCGATATCTAAAAAACTTGCTGGCCTCTCCCCTGTTCCCTCAATGGTCTTTACACCCCCTTCGGTTCCCCCGTTTCCGGGGGACAGAAACCCGAAGGGTGAGGGGAGAGGGTGGGGTGAGGCTTCCCCTAATCTTTCTGTTTCCGGCCTTGGTATGAGGGTGTCAGGGGTGACCTTGAAACGACGGCCACAGAAAGTGGCATAGCCGAGGACTTGTTGCACGGGGACGCCCTGACGCAACTGCTCCATCTGCGCGTTGAGGCGCTGACGATCCTTGGCGGAGAGACGGTCGACGGCACCGCAGACGATGTCCGTGAGCGTCAGCCCATAGTCTTCTTCCAAGAGATAGCGGACGACGGCACGGGCATCGTTGAGGGAGCGGCCTACCCCAGTTCCTTCCGGAGGAAGGGACTTACAAAGAGACTGGACGAGAGCGTTGTACGTGTTGTTTGCCATTTTATTCTTTTACGATCTTCCCATGTCTGAGGACGATCTTGTCAGGGATGGTGGTGAGACCGAGCTGACGGAGGACGGGAGTCTCGAACATGCGACCGTCACAGACCGTAGGGAAGGGAATCGTGTCCCGCTTCAGAATCTGCCGCGCCTGACTGACATCACCGTCGACACAGATGCCCAATACGGCCATCTGAGGGTTGCCGCGCTGTTGGTAATGGAGGCTGCGCTGGAGATCCTGACTGTCGAAATTCCACGAGGACCATACGTAAATGACGGCCTGGGTAGCCTTTGCTAGTGTCGCCGACGAGACGGTTCTGCCATCGAGGGTCTTCACCGTGAAGGACGGGAGGGAGGCTCCCACGGCTGTCGCCATCAGCGGCTGTAACTGTTGCCTTAGACGGGAGAGATAGACATCTTTGCCCTGTTTGGCAGTCATCACCTCCAGTAGGGCAGCAGCCTCACGGTAGTCGGGCTGTGGCGTGGCGATGAAATATTTCCTCACAAGCCAAAGGCCGACACGGCTCTCGGGATGGTCATGGATGAACTGCTTAGAGAGACGGCGGATCTCCGGCGGCGATGCTGTCGCGGTCTGTTGCCGGAATGCCGACATCAGTTCATTGTCATCTGTTCCCGTGACCTTCATCTCCTTCAGGTGGGAGGCGTCAGCTTCTACTTCGATGCTGGCACCGGAGGTGACGAAGACGGGATGCTCGGAGAAGTTCGGGAAGACGAGGACAAGGATGCCGTCCTCCTCTATGGGCTTGTTGTACTCGAAGCGGCCGCCCTGGATCTGGATGGTGTCCATCCCTTCAATGGCGCCGTCGGGGGAATAGACGAGGAGCTGGCCTTGGTTGATATGCAGAAGATGACCGGTGAGTCTGAACTTTCCTTTCCCAGGTCCGCAACTGACGAGACAAACGGCCGTCAGGAGGAAAAGGAGAATAAGTTGTGAGAATTGGTTTCGCTTCATGATGATGAAGATTTCATTTTGTGCCGCGAGCGGGACTCGAACCCGCACAGCCATTACTGGCCAAGGGATTTTAAGTCCCTCGTGTCTACCATTCCACCATCACGGCAATCCGGTTGCAAAGGTAAGACAAAAATATGATATCCCATAGAGATTTAATTTTCTTTAACGCCATAACGTAACAATTGTGACCATTCCGTACTGGAAATACGCCGTAACTTTGCACCGTCAAACGAATTATTAACGAACGTCGGTACATGATTCATCATGTTTCGACAATAACGAACAAGATTATAGCTTTATGGAAAATCAGATGTTTTGCTTTCAGTGTCAGGAGACCGCAAAGGGTACAGGATGTACCGTTCGCGGCGTGTGTGGTAAACTGCCGGAGACGTCCCGTTGGATGGACCTCCTGCTGAGTGTCGTCCGTGGTGTCGGTACCATCGGTCATTATCTCAACGACCACAATGTAGAGTATAACCTCGAGGAAGCCGGTGACTTCATCGTCGACGCTCTCTTCGCCACCATTACCAATGCCAACTTCGACGACCAGGCCTTATTAAGTAAGGTAGACCGTGGCATCGAGCTGAAGAAGGCGTTGCTGAAGACAGCCTTCGAGCATGACGTCGTTCTCCCCGCTTACCAGGAGGTGAAATGGGGTGGTGAGAAAGCCGAGTATGTCGACGAGGGTAACCGTGAGACCGTGCTCCGCAATACCGATCCCGACCAGCGCAGTCTGAAGGAGCTCACCGTCCTTGGCCTGAAGGGTATGGCTGCCTACTATGAGCATGCCGCTCGCCTGGGTAAGCGTAACGAGGAGATCATCCGCTTCATGATGAAGGCACTGGCTACGATCTCCAACCCCGAGGCTGACCAGCAGACACTCCTCGCCACCGTCCTCGAGACAGGTAAGTATGGTGTCGACGTGATGGCCCTCCTTGACGCCGCCAACACGGGCGCCTATGGAAACCCCGAGATCACGAAGGTGAACATCGGCGTCGGCAAGCGCCCGGGTATCCTCATCAGTGGTCATGACCTCCACGACCTCGAGGACCTGCTGAAGCAGACAGAGGGTACGGGCGTCGATGTCTATACCCATGGTGAGATGCTGTCGGCACACTACTATCCGCAGCTGAAGAAATACAAGCATCTGGTGGGTAACTACGGTAACGCCTGGTGGAAGCAGCGTGAGGAGTTTGAGACTTTCAACGGTCCTATCGTCTTCACAACCAACTGTATCGTGCCGCCGACACCGAAGGCAACCTACAAGGACCGCGTCTTCACGACGAACTCCACGGGATTCCCCGGATGGAAGCACATCGAGGAGAAGAATGGTCACAAGGACTTCTCAGAGGTCATCGAGATGGCTAAGCACTGCCAGGCTCCTACGGAGATCGAGCATGGTGAGATCATCGGCGGCTTCGCCCACGCACAGGTCTTCGCCCTCGCCGACAAGATTGTTGAGGCCGTGAAGAGTGGCGCTATCAAGAAGTTCGTCGTCATGGGTGGTTGCGACGGCCGAATGAAGAGCCGTAACTACTATGCCGACTTTGCCAAGGCATTGCCGAAGGATGTCGTCATCCTCACCAGTGGCTGCGCAAAGTACAAATACAACAAACTCGGCCTCGGTGACATCAACGGCATCCCTCGTGTCCTTGATGCCGGTCAGTGCAACGACTCCTACAGCTGGGCTGTCGTGGCCCTGAAACTGAAGGAGATCTTCGGTGCCAATGATATCAACGACCTGCCGATCTTTTTCAACATCGCCTGGTATGAGCAGAAAGCCGTCATTGTCCTCCTGGCCCTCCTGAGCCTCGGCGTGAAGAATATCCATATCGGTCCTACGCTCCCCGCCTTCGTCTCTGAGGGTGTGCTGAAGGTCCTCGTGGATAACTTCGGCCTCGGTACCATCTCTACCGTCGAGGAGGATATCGAGAAATATATCTAACTAGCATAATTCACAGATTCCTTTGTAGGTGGCCGCCATGTTGCGGCCACGCAAGGAAGATGGGGAATATGTAGGGATATGATTCATCATATTCCGCAATGTAGGGATTTTTCGTAATATTTGTTAAATATATAGGACTTTATTTGGAGAGTCAGTGTAAAAGTTGTACTTTTGCACTCGCTTTCCAATTCGTCGGCATAGCTCAGTTGGTTAGAGTATCACCTTGACATGGTGGGGGTCCTTGGTCCGAATCCAAGTGTCGACACATGATCCAATTGTCTTTTGGGCAGTTGGATTTTTTATTTATTCCCATGGCTTTCTTCTAAAAAAAATCATTAACTTTGCATCGAGAAAAAAATTAATCAATATGGAATCGATTACGGAACTCTATCGCATCGGGCGTGGACCGTCGTCCTCGCATACGATGGGCCCGCAGAAAGCGGCACAGATCTTCGCCAAGCGGCATCCCCACGCACGACGCTTTGAGGTGACGCTCTATGGCTCCCTGGCAGCAACGGGAAAAGGACACATGACGGACCAGGCGATCCTTGATGTCCTGCAGCCCGTGGCACTGACGAAGATCCTCTGGCGCCCGAAGATCTTCTTGCCTTTCCATCCCAACGGTATGAAGTTCGTGGCTTTCGATGACCACGACGACCCCGTAGACGACTGGACGGTATACAGCATCGGCGGTGGGGCCCTCTCGGAGGGGAAAGACCATGATGACTTCTTCAAGAAAGCTGACGTCTACAAGATGCACAGTCTCACGGAGATCCAGAAATGGTGTGAGGAGACGGGACGCGACTACTGGGAATATGTGGAACAGTGTGAAGGAAAGGAGATCTGGGACTTCCTCGATAAGGTATGGATCTATATGAAGGATGCCGTGAAGCGCGGGATCTCCCATGAGGGACGGCTGCCGGGGCCGCTGAACCTGCGGCGTAAAGCTCCGTCCTATTTCGTCAAGGCCGAAGGTTTCCGGAAGGAGCTGCAAGGCCGTGCTCTCGTCTTCGCCTATGCCCTCGCCGTGAGTGAGGAGAATGCCAGTGGCGGTACGATCGTTACAGCGCCGACCTGTGGCGCTTGCGGCGTCATCCCCGGCGTGCTCTATCATCTGCAGAGCCGGTTCGACTTCAATGAAACGAAGATCCTCCATGCCCTCGCCACGGCGGCCCTCTTCGGGAATGTCGTGAAGACGAACGCGTCGATCTCCGGCGCAGAGGTGGGCTGTCAGGGAGAGGTCGGCGTGGCCTGCGCCATGGCTGCCGCTGCCTCCTGTCAGCTTTTCGGGGGTACGCCGGCGCAGATCGAATATGCCGCGGAGATGGGGCTGGAACATCACCTCGGTATGACCTGTGATCCCGTTTGCGGCCTCGTGCAGATCCCGTGTATCGAGCGCAATGCCTTCGCTGCCGCACGTGCCCTGGATGCTGAGCTCTATGCCATGCTCGGTGACGGCCGCCACCAAGTGAGCTTCGACCGTGTCGTGAAGGTGATGCAGCAAACGGGCCATGATCTCCCGTCGCTCTACAAGGAGACCTCGGAGGGCGGACTCGCAGCTACGTAGCCAAGGCTAATGGAGAATGGATAATGGATAATGGACAATGGGTCCATAAACAAAATTTAAAGAGAAATATTTGCGGGATTGGAAATAAAGTCCTATCTTTGCAAACGAAGAAATAAAAAAAATATTGCAGAACAGAATTTGAGGGTTCCGGCATCTTCAGGACAGATGATGCCGGAATCCTTAGTTTTTTGTTGTCTGCGTAGCTAAACAATAGTATAAATTAAAAGAAAACATTATGGCTTACATGTCACAAGAAGGCTACGACAAGCTCGTGGCTGAACTGAAACATTTGGAATCTGTAGAGCGCCCGAAGGCCTCCGCTGCCATCGCTGAGGCTGTAGATAAGGGTGATCTGAGTGAGAATTCTGAGTATGATGCTGCGAAGGAGTTTCAGCAGCACCTCGAGGCAAAGATCAATGACCTGAAGATGACGATCATGAACGCCAAGATCGTCGATACCAGTCGGCTCAGCGCTGATGCCGTTCAGATCCTCTCTACCGTGGAACTGACGAATATGGCTACGAAGAAGAAGATGAAGTATACCATCGTCTCAGAGAAAGAGGCTAATCTCCGCGAGGGTAAGATCTCCATCAAGACGCCTATCGCCCAGGGGCTGCTCAATAAGAAAGTCGGTGATGTCGCTGAGGTGAAGGTTCCGCGTGGCACCATGAAACTGCGCATCGACAAGATCTCCGTTGGCGCATAGGGACATGATGATCATGTTCCGCCCAAAATGAACAATTAATGATTTGTTTATGGATATATTCAGTAAGATTGCTGCCGGTGAGATCCCCAGCTACAAGTGTGCGGAAGACGACAACTTCTATGCCTTCCTTGATATCAATCCCGTTGCCAAGGGTCACACCCTCGTGATCCCTCGCAAGGAAGTAGACTATATCTTCGACATGAGTGACGAGGACCTCGCTGCCTTCGAGCTCTTCGCCAAGAAAGTCGCCAAGGCCTTGAAGACCGCTTTCCCCTGCAAGAAGGTCGCACAGGTCGTCCTCGGCCTTGACGTCCCCCATGCTCATATCCATCTCATCCCGATGAACAGTGAGGCCGACGTCGACTTCAAGAAGCATGTCAAGTTTACGGACGATGAGATGAAGTCCATCGCCGATAAGATCTTTGCTGCTTTCTCCAAGGAATAAGATTCGAAGGGAAACGGATTAGAAATAATAAAGCCAAGGTATTGCCATCAATATCTTGGCTTTCTGACATAGAGGGCGTAAAAAACTTATCCCTAGCCAAACAGAACTGAATAAGCTCTTGGATTTTTGTTCTCAGCCGAAGACTATGCCTGAAATTCTAAACTAAAGTTTCCCACTTGCCATTTTATAGGCTTTTTCAAATGATTGTATCTTGTAATTTACAGATAAGCAATTCATTAACATTTTGCAAACGTAAGTTAATGCTCTATATCAATAGTCTGCTACAGCATCTAATGGTGACAAAGCAAGTAGGATTGCTTCAAGCTCACCAACAGTCTGTGTACCTTCCATCAAATTCTCCATGGTATCAGCCACATTGATGCAGAGTTTTACTGCCAACACGTTAAGAAGATTCTTGATGATCTCCAGTGTACGGCGCCATTTTCTCTCGTCTTGTTGAAATCGTGGTGGGGAACCCCACCCCTACATTGGCGGTCGTGTCGCGTGTTGCATTGGCGGTCTATTATGTCTCCTTTTCATGCTTATGTGATGACCTTTGCACACGACTTGTACATCTTGTTGACGGTGGCTTTCATGCTTATGTGATGTCTTTTGCACATCGTCATGCTTTCTGCTTTATCTTTTTGACTGTCAACAGCAAACTTAGACAACTTCGCTTACGGAAAAATAAGCAATTATACCGCCAAATGTGTAATCGTTTGCATCTTTTTACTAAAAAAATTATGTTATTTTGTGTAATTACAAGAATTTTTTATAACTTTGTAGCCAATTATACTCTTAGAAATGCTACGGGTCTATCCACCCGACGACATATTGCGACCAATAATTATAAAAACGGCAACGCAACCACTAAGGCGTAGAGACTATTTAGAAAATTTAATCTACTTAACAATGAAGATAAATATAATTCAACGGTGAATTCAACTAGCAAGTGCAAATTTAAGAAATATTTTTGACAAAGGCTTCATCAGGCGAGAGAAATTTCAATTTAGCTCTTGGTCTTGTGTTAATTTGCCGTTGTATTTCCTTGATTTTTTGTTGGCTGACATTGTCAAAATCGGTCCCCTTGGGGATATACTGTCTGATGAGTCCGTTTGTGTTTTCAATGAGTCCCTTTTGCCATGGAGCATGAGGATCAGCGAAGTATACCTTGGCACCAAGTTTCTTGGTAATATACTCATGACAGAAGAACTCTGAGCCATTATCAGTGGTAATGGTTTTGATCAAATATTTATAGGGTTCAAGCAGGTGTACAATAA
>NZ_AUJK01000020.1 GCF_000424185.1 Prevotella sp. AGR2160 | reverse complement strand
TGATAAACGATCTCCGAGCAATCTTTCGTACGAAGTCTAGCACCAAGGAGACTGCGAAGAAAGCGCTTGAAGGATGGTACAAGAAGGTCACCAAGTCTACCCTTAGAGAGATTAAATCCGTAAAACAGTCTATCCAGCACTACGAGGACGAGATACTCAATTACTTTATCAACAGAGACACTAATGCTTCTGCAGAATCGCTCAACTCCAAGATGAAAGCCTTTAGGTCATGCCTGAAGGGAATAAGGGATATACCCTTCTTTTTCTATAGATGTATTACCGTCTTTGGTTAGGCAGCGGCATCCGCCCGCCACGGACAATCCCCCTTGGGCCGATCATTCTTATTACTACGTAAGCAAGACTTGTACTTCTTAACTTCATCTTCATTTACATCAAATAAAGAAGAGACTCTGACGTAATGCTCTATCAGTTCTTTACCATAACCTTTGTCAAAAAGGGTACTGCCCAAAGAATAGTGATAATACTTATCTGTACCACACTTAGCATACACTTGTTGGTATGCAACTTTGAAAAATGATTTATCAAATAACTTCTGACTAACCATTTTCTTAATTGTGACTAACGCTC
Organism: Prevotella sp. AGR2160; assembly: GCF_000424185.1. Classification (GTDB taxonomy): domain Bacteria; phylum Bacteroidota; class Bacteroidia; order Bacteroidales; family Bacteroidaceae; genus Prevotella. Next base: position 49,977 of record NZ_AUJK01000020.1, on the reverse strand, counting down.
CTAGCTCAGCCATTGGCTCTTCTATTTGCGGAACAGTCGTCTTTATTGCCTCCTCATGGAAAAGATCATAATAGCGATGGAAGAGTTCGTGAATGTATACGTAACTAGTAAGATAAGAAGTGAACTTGTCTTTATCTAATTCTAAGAAAGATAACAAGCCCTTATCTTCTGCGTCTTCTGCGACTTTATCAATCTCGTCTATAAAGAGACCGACTTTCAAGTCCCTCTGATAAACTCCAAGCAGATCATTATTAGACTCAACATATCCAGGATAGAGCCATAAATCTACAGAGTTATAGAGATCCTTGAAGGTGCAGATACCTTTAAGGCCAACTCCGAAATCATTGATTTTTCTTATAAGGGTACGCTCGTCCTTACTTAAATCCTTACGGTTAACGCCACTCTGAGCCTCGTAATATATGTCATTGCAATACTCGTCTATTGTATTCACATCATTATGAGGTTTGAACTTTGGCTCAAGTTCAGTAGAGAATAACTTGAACCAGTTTCGAACATTGTCAATCGTAACATCAGTGTTCTTATTACATAAGTAATCAGAAACAGACTTGAAGTTTCCTATTCCTTTTTTACCCTCATGTATGGCATTTATAATAACACGTGGAATTGACAAATCATTAATGGCTCTATTGGCTCTATTTATACCGTCTTCTTGAGATTGTATTTCATTGTTGAATGTCACTTTTTGAGATTGTATTTCATTGTTGAATGTCATTTCCTTTAAGTTTTGATTTTGATAGCAAAGATAGATCTTCTTTTTGAAAAATGCAAGGATTTCTACAAGTTTTTTATTATTTATCTATTTATACGTATTGACTTTTGATATAGCCACACCCTTTATTATTAACTTTGCTTTCGAACAAACATTTGGATATGAATCAGTTATTTCAAGTAAACGAGAAGTGGCATGGTGATACATGTATCAAGGTGCTCAAGGTTGATGAACAGTGTCAGAAGTATCTTTTCCTGCGTTCAGACCGTAAGAAGATTGTGGTCAAGTACTGCGATCTGCCTGACGATTCACCTCTTCTATTCAGAGGACATCTGGTGGAGATGCAGCTCTACCGATGTCCGGTACAGAATCAGGATGCGTTCCTCATTCCGCACATCGTTAACAGTATCGACACGACCATCGTTAAGGGTCAGAAGCTGCACTTTGTCGAGAGACTGTATGTCGGAGGCAAGAGTCTCCGTGAGATTCTTGACAGCGGATTCACTTATACCTGGCAGCATGCCTGGCGAATCATCTACCGCCTTTCTGTTGCATATTTCAATATTCTTGACAGAGGCGTGATTCTGACAGATGTCTCTGCAGACGATATCGTGATGAGAGGCAAGTTCTCTGAGAATGTTCATTTCGTTGGCTTCGATAAGATCCGGCCACGCAACATGTCTGACCAAAGACGTGAGTTTAATGACGGGATATTCAAGCTCGGCTGTCTGTTCTATGAGATGGTTTCCGGCAAGAAGCCTTTTGCCGACGGCGGCATTCCTGTAACTCAGGGTTTTATGCCTCAATTAGCTTCTGAAGTCTTCCAGCAGATGACCAGTCTTGACATGATGAAGCGTCCCGGCAATGAACATGACATGGAGATGCTGAACCGCCAGATGGTTGCACTTCAGGACATGATTCAAAAGAATCCGGCCTTGGAGTTCAAGCCCTATAAGCATGAGGATGAAGACGAGCTGTCTTTCGGCGACGATTTAGACAATCTGTTCTCTGATAAGCCTGACGGAAGTGCCACTAATCAACAGACCGGGAAGCGACATCGTAACTATGACACCATTATGGAAACCCAATTTGATTTCAAGATAGCCGAGCGGAAAGAGGGTAAGCTGTTCGGATTTGATGCAGTTGCCGGTATGGATGGACTAAAGAACACGCTGCGTGACGAAGTGCTACTTCCTCTCAGGAACCAGGAAGCACGTGAGAAATATGGCTTGCAGGCAATCAACGGTATGCTGCTCTATGGACCTCCTGGGAATGGAAAGACTTATATTGCCGAACGCTTTGCAGAGGAAGCCGGCATGAACTGCTGCTTCATCAAAAGTTCTGACCTCAGTTCTTCATTTTCCCATGGCAGTCAGCAGCTCATTGCCCAGCTCTTCAACCAGGCTGAGGAACACAAACCGTGTATCCTGTGCATTGATGAGATTGACGCAATCCTTGGTGATCGCACCCGGATGACGTGGAGTGGTTATGCTATGGAGGTCAATGAGATGCTTTCACAGATGAATAACTGCAGTGAGCGCGGCATCTTCGTGATTGCCACGACAAACAATCTGAATCTTCTTGATCCTGCCGTTCTCAGAGCCGGACGCTTGGATGAGAAGATATATGTGCCATTACCTGATGAAGAGGCCCGGAAGGGCATCTTTAAGTTGAATCTGCAGAAGGCTTGGACTGATGGTAGTATTGACTTTAGCCGTCTTTCCTCTCTTACTAGGGACTATGTATCTGCAGACATAACGTTGATTGCAAATCAAGCAAAGTTACTTGCCTTCAAGAGACAGTGTCCTATTTCTCAGGCTATCCTTGAGAAGGCTATATCGACAGTAGGTCCATCTCTTACCACGAGTCAGATCAAACTCTACGAGAAGATTTCATACGGTAAACGAGTACGTCCGCAAATCGGCTTCGTAACAAACTAAGGTCACGGTATCATGATTACCTTGCTTATAGTATTCCTGCTCTTCTATTTCATCGGAACAGTGATTCTAAATCACTCTTCCGATGATGGATGCTGCGGATGTGGATGTTGTATCCCTGTTATTGTTCTAGTCATTGTTTTCTTCGCGATTTTATAATAATTGTAACAAGATTATGGAAAGAATTGAATCAATCAGTTTCATGCTGAAGAGACGTTCTAAGGTCGACAGTATCACTTGCCTGAACGTCATGAGTGACAAACATCTACTCATTGTCATGCGGGTGTGTATGAAGGGATTCAAGATTGACTTCTCTACCGGCCTTCATATTGATCTTGACGATTGGGATTCAAGTACTCAACGTGTGAAACCAAGTTGCGACACGGCCGAGCAGATCAATGAAGGATTGAAAATGACGAAGCTCGTCTTCAAGAGCTGTGTACGATTGTTCGACCGGGAAGGAGTGGACCCGAACAAACGTGAACTCACTGAGGAGTACCGCCGCATGAGCCGCGAGTTCGGTCGTGTGCTCTCCACGGACAAGGCTGTAGTTGACAATGAGGGCGAAAGATTGAAGGATAGATCAGATCGCTTCTGGAATTCCCTTGATCAGTTCCGTAGTGAGAATAATGTCCTTCGTGAGTGGGGCGAAGCTACCCGAGAGAAGTTCCACAGTCTCAAGACCCATATGGAAGCCTTTGAGCAGATGAAGAGAGAATCGAACAAGAAGTTCGCTCTTACCTTCGAGTTCTTCACGAAAGAGGGTCTCGATGAGTATTGCCAGTACGTACAGGATCACTTCAACTTGCGTAACGTTACCATGATGAAGCATCTTGATTTTCTACGGTGGTTCTTGCGCTGGGCATTGTCGGTGGACAAGAACCACAACATCGCCTTCGAAAGTTACCGTCCACATCTCCGCTGCAATCAAAGAAGAGTCATATCCCTCGGTGTTGATGAACTCCAAAGAATTGCCAATCTCCAGTTCGCAAGCGACAATCAAGAGGAGAATGTCGCATTTGAACATGCAAGGGACGTGTTCCTGTTCATGTGTCTCACAGGTCTCCGTTATTCAGACGTTTATAATCTGAATCACTGTGATCTTGTCGCTCCGAATGGAATGGCAATCACGACCATCAAGACCAATGACAACTTGAACATCAACCTCAATAAGTTCGCATGGGCTATACTCAAGAAGTACGAGAAGGCAGGTTTGCCTGACGGAAAGGCTCTTCCGGTAACCAGTAACCAGAAGCTCAATGAGCACATCCACAAGCTCTGCCGCATGGCAGGCATCACACAGCCAACACGTATGGTTTACTATAAAGGCGCCAAGCGATATGACGAGATCAAGCCGAAATGTGACTGGATATCATCCAAGATAGGGCGTAAGACTTTCGTATGCATTGCCCTGTCGTTGGGTATCGATAGAGATACTATCATGAAGTGGACCGGTCATAAGGACTACAAGTCCATGGACCCATACGTTGACATAGTCGACAGTCACAAGCAGAAAGCCATGAAGCTGTTCGACCAACTCAATCTATGGAATATCGGTAAGGACGACGACCCGGATAAGAAATGAAGCAAAAATATAAGGATTTTTCAGAGGGTCACCAGGTGGTCTGAAGAAAATCGTCAGAGGGTCTTTAGCGGGTCTTTAGCGGGTCTGAAAATCGCCTCAAATTGCTCAAAGGACGCTATTTGTGCATTTTATCATTTAGTAACACTTATTATGTTATATGTAATTGTTTGATTATCAATAAAATACATAATATTAGCAACGCTTGATACCCTCAAAATCGTGTGGACGCGTTAAAATTGATAAAGCCGTAACTAATTGATAGCCAATTAGTTACGGCTTCAAGCGGAGAGAGAGGCTCCGCGACCTCATCCGCTAATTTCCTTTATAATAAGTAGTTATCTAATCACTCAAAAGCCGTGTACCGTATGTGTAGCCATTTTTTGACCCTTTCGTGAACCCCTAAGGGAGACATTATGACCACACAGAGACCATGTACCAGTCATGAGATGAATTTTCAAATTCTCGGGTTCAAAGTTAGCAAAAAATGAACTATCTACCAAATATTTGGGCTACAATCTTTTAAAAAAATTTTTGGCTACACGATAGTGCGGTGTGCGAGGTCGTATATATAGGAGACCTTGCACACCGCACTATCGTGTTTGCCAACTGCGGACATGTATTCCGTATTCAGATGACAAGTCCGAAATTCGCACTGTCATTTACATGTAAGGTAGTCCTCAAGTTTCTTGATACCCTGTTCGAACTTCTTTATGTTGGTTTCTTTTAGTTTGAGTATATTGATTAATTTCCATTGCACCGAGGGATATGCAGACAGATTACCTGCTGAACAAAGAGTCCAGTCTGGTTCGCCACGCTCAAAGGAGAGCAAGAATGATTTGTCCTCTTCGTTCAAGCCGTCATGAATCATTCGAATCAAGTCTTTCCTTGCTTGCTCATAGTCTGCATAGTCAAACTTGAGAGCCGACATTCCTTCGAACTGCTTTTCCAAAGCTTCTGACTGGTCAATCTCATGTGGCTGCAAAGATTCGATTATGGGCTTGTCACTTCCCAACAGACAGAGCATGAAGCCATCCTTAACCTCATCAAACGAGGATAAGTCCATGTGATGGCAGTCAAACAGATCACGCGGATGTTGACGACTAAGTGCTGCCGTTATCTTACCGCCATAGAGCTGGCTGAAAGAGACTGTACGGGCCTTGCAACCCATATTGAACTCTTTTCTTGCCCTTTCACAAAGAGGCATAACGACAGTATCACCGATAATGCCCCTCTTCGTGCCATTGACCTCTATCTTCACAGTAGCCTCGCCAAGGCTGCACATCAGTTTCCAAACATTGGGTTTAGGGATGACTTTGATGCCAGGGATGATTCTTTCCAAATCTGCCTTGATATCCAGCAGTCTCGCATTTATTGTTCTCAGACTTGTTTCCCTGTCTTGTATCGGGATGTAGGTGATGTCAATATCCACAGAGTACCTTGGCAGGTCCTTGTGAAACAAGTTGATCGCCGTGCCTCCATGTACGGCGAATTCTTTTATCTTAAACACGGATGGCATGATACGTATCAACAGCTCGACCTGCTTCCTGTATTTATCCCTCATAATCGTTTAATTCTTTTGGAACTGTTATTGAGTATTTCTTGTTGAGGATACCGTCTTTTACCAGTTGCAGCTTTCCGGTACCCATGTCTATCTTGCTTGTATCTAATTCCTCGAACCAGTAATGACCGGCCTTTTCTGCCATATAGAGGAACATTCGCTTCACCCTATGATTGGATGTATTCTCCAACAGCCTCTGTACAACCTCAGACCGCAATGTCGTCAGCTGCTCCATGATATAGTAGAGATCCATGTATGAATACTGCTTCGGTACCAGCGCAAGGCATTCAAGAAATGCCAGTTCCGGAGAGGACACATACAGCGTTCCGTTCTTGGTATCATGCTTAGTTACTTCCACCTCTGCAAAAGCCGTTGAAGAGAAAGTCCGGAAAGTCATGTCATACGCATCGCTTTTCATCCACATGGGCATCTTCTCTCCCGCAGGCAAAGCCACCATCAGCAAAGGCTTGCCCATGGGAACATAATGGTTAAAGCCTGAATATTCCAAGGCTGAGACGGCTCCTATCCTCAATTGTCTTCCCATTTGGAGATTATAGGAGGCAAGCGCATCGAAAGCGTTGAGGCGGGTGCCACTTCTGAACATGACACCCTTACACAAGGTTGTCAGCCACCCTGTGTCCCGGTATCGTTTTTGCAGTTGCGACGAATAGCCTTTTCGTTTCATCCATTCTGAGAACATAAGTCCGGATGGAGATGTATTGGCAAGCAACTGGTTTATTTTTGTTCCGGCAGATACACTCATAGTATATTTCCTTTCTGTATATTCAACTGCAAAGATAATCAATCTTTTCTTATCTTGCAAGATTATGGTTGAAAATAATGCTTTATAATATACTTTAAGTTGATTTATTGAACATTTTTATCGCAGTCGTGACATTTTAATGGTATTATTCATGTTGCTACATAAGGTGTACAATCTGCAAGACGTGCAAGACAAAAGGGATATATTATTCTTTAATCATGGTCCTTACTGACTTCCCGTAGTTCTTATGCTTAATCATTCTCCCAATGTAATTGTTATGTATTCTTTCATTTTCTTTTCAACTCGCAATATCTTGGCATATTCTGACAGGCGGCTTAGGTTATGGTCCGTGCGTTTCGTATAGTTCCGGATAATCTCCGAACACAGGGCGTGGCCTATCTTATTCCTGTACTTGACAGCATCACACACACTTCGCTCAAGGTCGGTCATATGGACTTTGTAGTTGCTTACTTTGACCTCAATAATGCCAAACTTCAGGTTGTCATCCTTCCAATAGAAAAGTTTGATGGGGAACGGCGTTTGAAGCGACACCTTGCGCTTTGCGGAGATGGCAATGCAGAATTCCGGTGGACTGACTGTAGTCAGGCCATAATAAGCCCATGCGTTGTAAAGGCACACTACACCTCCGGGAACAATGCTCTCGACATCTACCATATTGCTGAGTAGTTCCTCTGGTGGAGCATAGACACCATGCCGCACTTTAACCAGCTCGCCGGCACTAACTGCTTTCAGAACGCGACGGTATTTCTTCCTGTCTGATAGTTCCGAAGTTCTTATGTAGCCATGTTGCTGACCTGCTTGATTCGAAGCCTTATACATATCGTATTTTTTTGCAAAGATAGGCAATTACCTTTAAATCGAGAAATATTCTACGGATTATTTTCATTTTATCCGTAGAATAATCCCAATTTGAGCACTCATGGTGTTGTTGAAGCTGAAAATTGTACTACATTACTATTGACTCCATAGGCCTGTGAATGATGCAGTTTAAGGAAGTCGAGTACAACTTCAAGTGGCGACAACAATACACTCCCGGCCTGTAGGCAAAAAAACAAGACCGCTGAGGTTTTGAGGAATCTTCAGTAGATTGGTCCAAACTTTATCAAAGCTCACCGTCTGTGGCAATAATTTCGCCCATGAATATCCAGTGAGGATGATAATCGCCATTCTCATCTACCGGATAGCCTTGTGGATTTGCAGCATAATAGTCCCGTATATCCTGGGCTATGTCTTCTTTCTTTATTGGCAGCTGACAAATCTTGCGGCAAACGAAAGTGAAGGTGGCCTCCTCGTATGTAACTGCACCATCAATCACTTTTGGAGTTAACCCGGACTCGTTCACCTTGTCGGTATCACGACCTGATTGGCTGCCCAAAACAAAAACTTGCTTACGGAGCGTCTTAGGGAAGAAGCTTACCGTAAATTTTTCGCTATGCTGCAAGACTTCATTAGTGTAACGTGTCGGGTAAATATAGACGGTCACCGTTGAGCCGGTCTTCTTACCAGGCACCGTCCATATTGTACCAAGGCTCCCCCAAGCAACAACGCACGAGTTGAACTTGTCGGGAGTACCAGCCGTTACCACAGCCCAGTCCTTACGGAACATTTCAAATACTTTATATTCTTTACTCTCGAACTTCTTAGCCTGTGCTCTCGGAGCGTAGCTGTTTATGTCTTTTACATCCATTATTCCTTTGTTCTTTTAATACCACTGTTAAGCTGCTATGCTTACGATTATTGTCTTTTCCTTGTCTGATGGGAAGAAAAATTCCTCAGATTTCATCATTCAAAGAGCACTCCAAGTCTTTATAGGGTCAGGACCCAAGAGCCGCATTTCTAAATGATATGGCAAAGATAGCAATATTATACGATAATATTATTCCAGACAGCTTGATTTTTTCCTGAGAACAAAATTTAGAATCTGACCGGGGCGACATACTGACTTCCAACTCAATCATTACAACACATTCTATTGGTGCGATCACTCAGCGATGTTCTTAGCTATATGATATGTATCGCGGAATTATAATTGCAAATTCATCATCTCTAATTCATGGTCATACTGTCAAAAGTTTATATATATACACTTAATATAAGAAGGCGACATGCTAAATGAAGATCAGTAATAGTATTTTACAGATATAAAACTTTTCAACAAATTAAGTTTCATATTAATCATTTGTAATTGCTTATGCTACAGTGCATTATAAGAACATTTTTGTAAGTTGTAAGACTATAGTCTCATACTTGGACTATATACTAAAGTACTAATAAAAAAATATTCAAAACTTTGCACCATGAGCAACAAAAAGAACAAAATTAAGCCCGTAATAGTTTCAGTTATTAATCAAGTTAAGAAGAAAAATGAAGATTTCTTCTCAAAGCTGTCTAGTGCGGCAAAAAGAGACCAGAGCTACCTTCGACAAGTCCTCAAAGGTAAGCGGAACTTCACCATGGATGTGCTGCAGGACATAGGTACTGCATATGACATGAGATACATTATCGTGCCTGTACCAGAGTCTCCACAGTTGAAACGCTTGATAGCCGGTTACGGTGAAGAGCAGGAGTGTTATTGGAGAGTGCCGTTGGGAGACGGCAGCAACGCACTCTTGGATTTTCTCATCAATGCCGCTGGCAACAAGGGAAACTATGAGGAAATTTGGAAGGCAGCCTTTATGTTTAATGCTGTTCTTGCGCGAGCCGCATCAACCGAAGGCAGCAGGGAAGATATCATTGAGATGCTCTCATCAGACACTGAGAAGCTACTGGATCTTATCTGGCGATTAACCCATTAATACTCCGAGACGGAACGAGAGAACCCTTAACATAATCAACTAATTAAAAATTGTAAGAGAGTAATGGAGAAAGCACTGACTCAACAACTTGAGACCATGTGCAGAATGCTTACAAAGACTCGTGAGGATGTCAAAGTCCTAAAAAATCAAGTAAGCACTCTTCACTTGGTCTTGACCGGAGAAAACCCACCTCCTGAAGAGAACAGAACTAATTCTTTTGATCATGACGCGGAGGAGATTCTCCGCGCCAAGAACATAGAGGTTGGAAGCCGTGATGTTATGGAGATTTTACAAATTTCCGAGACCACGCTGAAGCGTTGGCGAAGAAACGGGAAGCTGGAATTCACGTACATATCCATTAATCATGTCACTTACAAGCTTTCGAAACTGTACGAAGCTGTCAACACTGGAATAGTGAAGTGTAAGGGACTCGGCAAAATCAAAGCCTTGGAGCGTATCTTGACTTACTCAAGGGATGTGAGCCAACTGAGAGAAAACAATGATTAACTACTGCATATGCTATGGATATTAAAATTCAGATTCTGAACAGGACACGTCAAGGTCTTGACGTGTTCCATCACTACCTGGGTGTGAAGTTCATTCCAAACAGGAGTTTCAAGAACCCTTTGTACAATGATACGAAGGCATCGTGTTCCATCTATCTGAACAAGAAGTCTGGAATCTATATGATGAAGGATTTCGGTGACCCGGAGTACTCAGGCGATTGCTTTTGGTTGGTCGGCAAGATGTTGGGGCTTGACATGAAGAGCGACTTCAAGCAGATTCTGCGACGTATCAACGAGGATATGCACCTCTGCATACCCATGGATGTAACGACTGACAACAGATATGGGAACTGGCAGACAAACTTTGCTGAGCCTAAGCCCAGATCTTTTGCCAATACTGCATCAGAGAGTTATGCTGAATCAAAAGTTGACGAACAACTCTCACCGCAGCCGAACGTCAAACTCGCCTACAAGGAGTTCTCGGAAGTGGAACTGCAATACTGGGGTCGGTATGGCATTACAGCAAGTACCCTTAAACGCTTCAAGGTAAGGAGCGCAAAATCGCTCACCGGTGTGTCAAAGGAGGGAAAGAAATACAAGATATACTCTCAGCCCAACGAGCCGATGTTCGTGTATCACACCGTTGACGAAGCCGTTAAGGTGTATATGCCGAAGAGCAAGCTGCGGTTCATGTATGCGCACCGGCCGAGTGGTGAGTATGTCTACGGACTGGAGCATCTGCCGGCGCGCGGACACATGGTGTTCATCACCGGAGGAGAGAAGGATGTCATGTCGCTCTCGGCACATGACTTCAATGCTGTCTGCTTCAACAGTGAGACAGCGGTCCCGCCAATCAACATCATTGAGAATCTTCACCGGCGGTTCAAGCATATCGTCCTGCTCTATGACATGGACGACACGGGCAAGAAAAGTGCTGCAAGAATAGAGCAGGCTTTGAGAGCTTATGGCGTGAAACGGTTGGAACTGCCGCTTGCTGGAACCAAAAGCGAGAAGGACATCTCTGACTTCTTTGCTCTCGGACATACCGCCGACGAACTCAGCAGGATAATCACAGAATTCATTCAGAAGATATATCGCAAGAGCTCGGTCATTTTCAAGTCGTGCGAACTGGACTATGCAAATCCACCCGCAAGGTCTTCTTCGGTGGTCGAGGTCAATGACGTACCGGTAGGCACCTCTGATAACCTTTTTTGTCTCACCGGGGGTGAGGGCGTGGGAAAGAGCAACTTCGTTGCTGCCATCATCTCCGGTACAATAGCTGAGAGTGCGCTGGACGCCGAGCGCACGCTGGGCCTTACCATCATCCCGAATCCGTCGGGTAGGGCCGTTATTCTCTTTGACACGGAGCAGTCTGAGCATCAGCTTTACAAGAATGTGCGTAAGGCTGTCAAGAGGGCTTATCTCGATGACAAGCCGGACTTCTTCCATGCCTATCATCTGTCGGAGCAGTCGCGCAAGGAGCGTCTTGACATCATCCGAACGGCACTCGACATGAACTTCCATCAGCACAAAGGCATCCAGTTGGTCATCATCGACGGTGTGGCAGACTTGGTGCGTTCTGCCAACGACGAGCTGGAGAGTGTGGATGTCATTGATGAGCTGTACCGTCTTGCAGGATTTTACCACTGCTGTATTGTCTGTGTGCTGCACTTTGTGCCTAACGGGGTTAAGCTCAGAGGACATATAGGCTCTGAGCTTCAGCGCAAGGCTGCTGGCATTCTGTCCATTGAGAAAGACACCAATCCAGCCTACTCTGTGGTCAAGTGCATCAAGGTGCGAGACGGAAGTCCGCTGGATATTCCGATGATGTCTTTCGGATGGGACAAGAAGGAGGACATGTTCGTCTATATGGGCGTGAAGTCTAAAGAGGATAAGGAAAGACAGAAAATCAATGACCTCAAGAGCATAGCCCAGGGTATCTTCGAGAAGGTTGACAAGCTGACATATGGAGAAATGGTGAAGGCCATCGTCGATGCGATGGAGATACAGCCCCGGACGGCAAAGGACTATCTTCGTACTATGAGGGATAAAGCAATTATAGAGCAGCTATCCGACCAATCCTATCAGCTCAAGATATTCTGAGCCGATACCGTGGCACCGGCAGTGCAGGTTACCTGAGCTGTCGGGCCACCTTCTTTCTGCGGTCAATGGCATTGGCGATAGAGAAACCTATCCAGAGTATGGGAAACATCAAAGCCCAGAAGAGGACCTTAAGGACCAGGACTACCGCGCCAATGACAACGGCGATGATGAGAGCGTAAAGGAAGAAGAGTGCGAACATGAAGACATCTTTTTGAGGGTGAATAATTATGTTTGTTAACTCCTTAAATCTCTATAAAGATACGAATAATTTTCGAAATACGCAAGTTTTTCTGCGATTATTTTCTATAAATATGCAATAAAATCGATCGTTTCCAACGACAAAATCACTGTCACTATGAGTACAAATACCATTCCAAATTACCAAAAAGCGATCTTGACTTTCAATGTGTTTTTCAGAGAGGACACCACAACACAGTCGTTTCTGCCGAGTATCGTATCAAAGGATACAGAGAACTGGGCTCTCTTCCGAAATACTTTTGCAGGACGAAAGGACTGCAACCTGACCATCGTGGACAAGTCCATCGAGACACCTTTCCACTGCTTGTTGGTAGCATTGTTCTGCAAGCAGCTCGAAGATGAGTTGCAGACAGAATTTGAGAATACAACCATGATTCTGTCTCCGCTCCGCAAAGAGCATCCGGGCAGCATCAACATTGCCAACATGCCTTTTGACAAGACCGAGAACCGCAACGACTATCTACAAGAGTGCTTCTCAAAGGTATCGGGAAGGAAGGTTAAGATAGCGACAAAACGCAATCCGATACTCTGTAGGGACATTAAAATCTCTTCCGGCGATTATACACTTTTCCTCCGCTTTGAGGGTGGAATGGCTAATGGATGGCAGGTGGACGATGCTTATGTTGCGAGTATGACACCTAAAGAGCTTCTGCCTTTTGTCTCCAGTAATGTAAAATGCAAGAATATATTCACGCATGGCTACAGTCAGAATGGAGTATTCATCAATATAGATTTCTTGACAAAATACCGCGTGTGTATTCCGTAATCTGCATTTGACACCAGCAAAAGTGTTATTGGCGGATTTCAGTCAAGAGGCAGGCACAAAAGATAGAAACTATCAGAGCAATCCAAGCTATCAGCTACAATCTATAGATAGAATCTATCTGATCTATCTAAGTGATCTGCAGATAGAATCTATCCAATCTATCTAAGCAATCTTTAGATAGAACCTATCAGAACTATCTGAGCTATCTAAGGATAAAATCTATCTAAGCAATCTTAAGATAGAATCTATCAGAGCAATCAGAGCAATCTACGGATAGAATCTATCTAAGCAATCTAAAGATAGAATTTATCTTTTGCATAGTTCGAGCCAGTAAAATACTGAGTTTGCTGATGACACGATGGCGCATGCTTTTAGTACGATTTCACTTATACTATTGGAATATTGAGCACTTCAACATGGAGAACGAAACATATCTACTTGTAAATCGGCACTTTTACCCTATTAACAGGCTTTGCCACCGCTACGGCAGTCAATTGGGAGTAGCAAGTTGTACTTTTGTACGTACACCTCGGTTAACACCTCGGCGCACTTCAAAAGTCACTTGCCAGCAGAGCTGGGGCGGATTAACGGTCGCAACTCCCTAATCCTTGTCAGATGAACTATAAACCAACCATCAAAGTATGAAGAAGAAATGTATCCGTTTGGAAATCCGTCTCACAGAAGATGAGTCTCAGATGTTCCAAAACAAGGCACAGAACTATGGCGGCAACATGAGTGCCATGGTGCGTGATGCGGTCAGACGCTTCGACGATAAGCGCACAAGAGGAAAGATAGAGACGATGGAGGCACTCCTGCAGTTCTATAAAAAATATCAACAACAGCTCTCGTGGTTGGGTGGTAATTTCAACCAGTGTATGCACCGGGCTAACGAGCTGGCCATAGCCGGTGAACTCAAAGAAAGTTTCTTCCGTGGCATTCTGCTACCTGAAACTCGGAATGCCGTCAAGGCCATCATAAGCATCAAGGCTGAGTTGGATGCCATCCACGACAAGCAAGAAGAAACGTAAACCTTTAGACCCAAATATGATAATCACTATCCTGCCCTCTTCCGCTAACTTCCATGCTATCGCCTACAATGAAATGAAGGTTGAGAAGGGCGTGGCTACGCTCTTGGAGGCTCAGAACATCCTCGGACTAAGACCGGAAGCCTACACTCCCGAAAAGCTCCGGCAATATTTCCTTGACTATTCCGCCCGGAACACGTATGTCAGGAATGCTCAGTTCCATGTGGCTGTCAGCTGTAAGGGAAATGAGTACACCCATGAGCAGCTGCTTGACATCGCGCATCGATACCTCAAAGAGATGGGTTATGCCGAGGCGGGTCAGCCGTTGCTGGCCTATGCTCACCATGACACGGGGAACAATCACATCCATATTGTCACTTCCCGTGTGGCACCCGATGGTCATAAGATAGACCACAATCATGAAAAGCGTCGCTCGCGAGCAGTAACTTTGGAGATTATGAAGGAATACACTGGCCAAAAGCAGGAGCCGGAAGTCAACGACATAGCCAAGGACGCACTTTCTTACCGCTATACATCTAAAGCTCAGTTCTGTGCCATCATGGAGAGCTTGGGCTATGAATGCAAGGAAGATGATGAGAAGCCGGTTGTTCACCTCTATCGAAATGGTGAGGAACAGGGCACCATCCGTGCAGAGCTCATCATGCAGTATGCCCTAAAGGAAAACAAGCCCGATGACAAACGTCGTCGGCAACTTCGTGCCATACTTGAAAAATACCGCAACTTGTCTGCCAATAAGGAAGAACTTGCCACCCACATGAAGCGTAAGTTTGGCATCAGTTTGGTATTTGTAGGCAAGGCTGATACACCGTATGGTTATATCGTTGTTGACCACAAAAATAAGACGGTCTTCAAAGGTGGTGAATTTCTCAGCATCAAGGAGCTACTCCAGTTCGAGGATGCCCCCACCCGGTTTACCAAGATTGAGCAGACCATCGACGGCCTGCTTACCGAAAACCCAAAACTCACCACAGCAGACATCAACCGCATTCTCTATCGGCAATTTGGCACACGCATCCACAGAGGAACTGTGACGTGGAATGGTGAGACCATCAATCTGCGAGAGTCTATTGTTTGTCAACTCCATGACAACTACTTGGAGTCGAAAGGAATTGTCAAGGTCACAACACCTGTTCATCCAAAAGCAGAGCAGAAGCCGCAACCGTCATCTTCGGTGCCTCGTCATTCTTCTATGGATAACAATGCCGGTTCCAAGGATGCCAACCGTGAATACGAGGTCGGCAAAGGCATGAACGTGAATGATGTAGACGACGAACAGAGTCAGCAAGCAAAATGGCGGAGATAGTCGGTTAGAACAACCGTGGCTCTTTGTCAAGGTAGCTCTCTTGATGCAGGGGAACGATCTTGTCTATTGGCTTTAGATGACCAATCATCAAAGGAGAAAGAGGGTCATGGAGACTGTAATTCTCCTTTGCCTTCTCATGGTCGTAGTTGGCATAGCAGTATCGGCAGCCGTTGATGCAGGTGTTGTAATCGCCGAGCCCACGGCTTTCCATGCATCGGCATCCTGGGCGATTGCCCTTCTCTGCTACCTTTTTGAAATGTAAGCCAAGTGTATGCTCATAGACCGCTCGTGTCATGCAGCCGCTGCTGTGGATGCCGTATTGCTCATAGCTTTTCTTTGTTCCACATGTTTGAATATACAGATAGTGCTTGGCGGCAATCTCACCCAAGCCTTTTGCAAGCTGATCCTTCTGCTGTTCCGAAATTGGCAGCAGCTCCGGCATGTGCAACTTTTTATACCACACCACGAAACTTAAAAGGCAACGGTCAACGTATGGTGCTATTCGCTCTGCCATATAGTCGAAAGTCTCGAAATGCCGTTCAATGGTGTATTTACCGGTCAGCAGCACAGGGTCATACCGCCAGATGATTTTCTCTTTGCCGACTTGTGCTGACAGTTCTTTTAGAGTATCGATACTCTCGTCTATGCTGGGTACGTTTGGCTCTATGTCCTTCCCATAGGCGGTAATGGTGTAGTGGAAATGACAGTTGAAGCGGTCGGTGATCTCATGCAGTCGAGGCAGAATCGGACGGTAGTTCTTGCTGCAGAACTCCACCACGTCGATGGTCTCTGGTGTGAGCTCGATTCTGTTCACTACATCATGGTAGAACGGATTACGGCTAAGTGCATAACCTTCCTGGAAGCGGTTCAGCAGCCACTCCGAGAAATAATTCACCGTATCAGTCCGTCCTCCAGTATTAAGTATCATGCTTACAATGCAAATTTCTTTCTGTGATTGACAATGGCATCCATATTCTCCAATGACCAATCTACAAGTTGGTTGAGAAGAGGAATGAGCGACAACCCGCGCTCCGTCAGTTCATATTCCACGCGAGGAGGCACTTCCGGATAGATAGTTCGCTTGATAAGATCATCAGCTTCCAATTCACGCAGTGTCGAAGTCAGCATCTTCTGCGACACATCAGGTATCGCCTTACAGAGATCGCGGAAGCGCATGGGCTGCGAACTGCCTTGCAGGGTCAACAGTACCAGCAACGACCAGCGGTCACCAATCCTTGAAAGCACATTTCTAATCGGACAGCTTGGGAACAGTGGATCTACAACTTGTTTTCTAATCATATCCTATGCATTTTATACGCAACAACCGCCACGGACTCGTAACAAGCCCATGACGGTATAGTGTTTGAAAGTATTCTTTATTACCACTTCACCTGCTCCTGAAGGATAACGCCATCAGTGGCATCCTCTTGTGTGAACAGCGTTTCACGATACTGTACACAGAGCACAACCATCGGTTCAGTGCCGTTGTTGTGAATGGTGCGCTTACCCTTCGGTGATACACGCACCACGCTGCCTTCCTGCAGGGGAATGTTCACGCCGTCAACCTGATACTCACCCTTGCCGCTGAGCACGAAGTAGAGCTCCTCATGGGTCTTGTGGGAATGGTAGAAACCGCCTTCCTGGCCGGGAGCGTAAATCTGAAATGAGAATTCCGAACCTTGGGTGCCGAGAGCCTGGCCACCAAATACCTTGCCGGGTATCTTTACATCGCCCATGGTCAGGACATACTCACCCAAGTCACTCATCTTGCCGAAATCGACGGCTGTGAAATTCTTGCCTTCTGCAATTTCCTTAATCTCTTTCATAATAGTGTCTTTTTGCGTTTACTTACTTTTTATTTGTTGGTGCAAAGATAGTAACAGTTTTAATAACCTGCAAGAAGGCACTTAAAAGTAAGACTATTACTTTGAGGTAACTATTATTGAAAATCAACGTATTACAAAAATCAACTTTATAATAGTTTAGCATTCCGTATATTCCTCAGACGGAGACAAATTACCTATGCAGATATTTATAGATGGCCAGTATCTCATCTGAATACCGCAAACGCTCCAAGGCTGACTGTAACATGGCGATTACTTTGCGCTCGCCGTCAAAGAGTGCAATCAGTTCTTCCATGGAATGCCGACGGCGGCCAATACCAAAGTACAAGCGCAGCAGCTCACGCTCTTCTTCCGGCAATACTCTGTCGAGCATATCACCGACCTGCTTGTTGAGTTCATTTCTATGAGCCAGGGCGTCGGCTTGGTTCCAAGGGCGCTCATCAATCTCGTTTCTTCTCTCCACGAAGAAGTCATCCCACAAGTCGTCGGCTTGGGTGTATTCATTCTCCTCATCATAGAGGTAATTGTCTATTGTCTCGTTCCAGCTCATAACTTCTTATCCATTAGTAGGTCGCAGACAGCATCCACCCTAATGATCTGAGGCTCTGCTTTTCCCTTCAGTACCAGCACTTTCTTGCCATTGCGGTAGATATGAAGCTGGCGGGAGCGGACAACGGCTGTCAGCTCAGTGTCGTCATTGATTGTCTGCCATATCTGATGATAAACGCCATCGGCATCCATCAGCTTATGCCACAGATGTGAGCACATGTTTGTTGTGTCAATGTCTGATGTGTTCATTTCTCTAAATATATTTCTCTCTCAACCGTTTGGGCAGTTTACTGAGCACGAGCTGATAGGACTGGGTGATAAGGTTTTTCACTATATCACCGTCAATCTCATCAAGGAAAACATCATTCCAATGCACCTTATTCAGATGGTACGCCGGTCGGATGCCGTCGTAATGGTCACGCAGCGTCTGTCCTTGCTCAGGTGGAAGTTTCAGCGCGCAGGAAGGCTCCGGAGCATCCAACCACAAGTGGAGGTATATCTTACCCTCGATGCGGAAGAGCACACAACCTTCACCATAAGCCTGGCCCTCCGTTGTCCCCGGCAAGGACAGCGCATATTCGCGTACTTCTTCGATGTTCATCAGCTGATTATATTACTTCAACTGTGTTCCGTCCTTGAAGGCGTTGCCCACTCGCTTGCCAATTTCGAGGTAGCCAAGATGAACGGGATCGAATGTCAGCAGGTGCATCTTCTCCAAGTCGGGCTTACCATCTTCGGCAAGATACTGCTCGTTGACTCTGATGTTCAGAATCTTGGCCACGATATAGTAGCCCGTCTCCGACTCATCTATCTTCCGCTCGATGCGGCACTCCATGGTCATGGGGAAATCGGTGAATACGGGAGCATTCACTTTCTCGCCCTTTTCTACCTTCCAGCCGGTCTTGGCCACCTTGTCCTTGACCTTCTTTCCACTTACAACGCCAACATAGTCTGCTGCGACCATAGTCTCAGTTGTGGCGAATGCAACTGTAAAGTCGGAATTGGTATTGAGATTGACTGTCGTCTGATGGTTGCCCATCGAAATCATAATCTTGTCTTCATCCCATTGACCACTCCATGCCGCATTCATCGCGTTTGGTGTTTCGTCGGCATCGTAAGTACCGATAACGAGTACTGCTTGTGGCATGAACCATGCCTTTGGATCAAAGTTCTTCATATTCGTCTTATTCTATAATTGTTGCTACAATGTTTCTACTGCCTCCGTCGTTACGGAACTCGCAGAGGTAGATGCCCTGCCAAGTACCGAGATTGAGCCGTCCGTCAGTAATGGGGATGTTGATGCTCACGCCCGTGATGATGCACTTAGCATGTGCCGGCATATCGTCGGAACCTTCAAGGACATGCCGATAGTCCGGCATGTTCTCCGGTACGAGTCTGTCGTATATCGTCTCCATGTCACCCCTCACGTCCGGATCCCAATTCTCGCAAATACTCAATGCGCAGCTTGTATGCTGCACAAAGAGGTTGAGCAGTCCTGCCTTCGGCAACTGTGGCAGATGCCGGAGTACTTCCTCGGTTATCAGATGGAAGCCACGGGACTGGGGCTTCAATTTAAATTCTATTTGCTGTACCATCAGAACTTTATCTCTTTTGTAGGAGCAGAGAAGGAACAGAACTGAGCGACACCATCCGTGATATAAAGGACAGCTGTATTGTCGTCGTCGGCAGAGTACATTCCCTTCAGTTCCGGATTCTTGTCAAGCACATAAGCCTTCGCTTCCCGGCTGTCGTCGTTGACGAGCTTACCACTGATGCGAATCCACTCGGTCCCCGACGGCTTCACGGCTGTGATCTCGAACTTCGGGTTGGCCATCATCTGCTTGAATACTTTTTTCTTCTTTCCGGTCTGAATGTAGAGCTTGCCGTTAAGCACCTCCACCACTGAGAACGGGCGCACATGAGGTTGGTCACCATCCACTGTGGCAATGTAGAATACACCGCACTCGTGGAGATAGTCACGAACTTCCTGCACAGCACTTTTCGTCTGTGCGTTTACCACCATTGCTGTCATCAGCATGAAGAATAAAATCAGTTTTTTCATATTCATAAATTTTTAGCATAGCAAACCGCATCATCCATATGTTGATATGGAGGATAGTTCTCAATGCGTTTATAACCCAATCCTTCATACATCTTTATCGCATAGTCCATTCTTTCACGTGTCATAAGTACTGTCCGTCTATATCCACGTTCATGGGCAAAGCCTTCAAGTTCACGTATCATCAATGACGCAAGGTGACGGCCTCGGAATGGTGGCTGCACCCACACCCGTTTTATCTCCACATCGCCGCTGCCATGTTCTTTCAAACCGGAGCAGGCAGCAGGGACATCCTCATCAGAATAGACTATCATCGCATATTTCACATCTTTTGACTGGTTGCCCGGAATAAACGACTGTCTGTTCTGAGGACCACCGACAAGCTGGTTGTAGAAGTTCTCAGTTATCGCGTGGAACTCTTCAAACTCCCTGTCATTGCCGTCAGTCCATCGTATTCTATAATTGTTCATTTGCTCCATATTGATTAATTGCAATATTACTATTTTTCAAGCATACTGTATAGCCGTACTCGCAGTTTAACTTACAAGAGCATTAAACAACTCTTCACAGTTGACTTCTATTCGAGCAGACGGGAACAAAGTTGCTTCTGCTAGTTGAGATTTTCTCTCTAATAATTTATCAAGCGTCTGGTCAAAAGTTGTAATACCATCAGACACAGCCATTGGGTAATATACGAAGACATCCTTATCTTGCCCAATTCTATAAACGCGGTCCGTTGCCTGATTTTCTTTGGCAGGATTCCAATGGCGCGAATAATGTATGACATGGTTCGCACCTGTTACGTTTAGTCCCATACCGGCAGCAATCGGAGACATGATAATGACATTGAAGCCATTTACATTCTGAAAATCATCTATTGCCTGCTGACGTGACATTTTACCACGCTTGAATAAATCATTTTTACCAGTTGGTGTGTCACCATTGATTACATGAGGCATAATCTGATAACGCATGCGCAGAATGCGTTTTATGATTGCCTGTGTATCTCGACGCTCAGCAAATATAATCACTTTTTCTTTCTTCTTCTTAATCTCGTCCAAGATAGGAATAATAGCTTGTAATTTGGCAGAGCTTTCAATTAGCTCTTCAACAGAACAATCATCCATCTTCTCTGTTCCAAGATACGGATGGTCAGAAATTTCCCTTAGTCGCTGAATGCATACAAGCATATAGCCTTTTGGCGGATTGGGACTATTTTTTTCCTTTCGGGCTTGTTGAACAGCATGGTTATAATATTCCCTTTGGATGGCGGGCATTTGGTATTCCAATCTTTTTATGTTCTTTTCTGGAAGTTCTTTAGCGACATCCGCCTTCAATCTTCTTAGGAAGTATTGCCCCATATCTTTACGCACTTCGTTCCCTAACTCGATAATGTCGGTATCAAGAGACTTTAATGGCGACTGATATTTCTGTGCAAATTCTCTACAGTTTCCTAACAATCCAGGAACGCAAAAGTCCATAATGCACCACAGATCCACCATCGTATTCTCTACAGGTGTACCTGTCATTGCGACCTTGAATTCTGCTTTCAGTGCTTTAGCGGCATTCGTCACTAAGGTTCCGGGTGTCTTTATTTTTTGAGCTTCATCGAGTGCTACAATGGCAAAATCTACTGCACAGAAGCTGAATTGATAAGATCTAACAGTCTCATAATTTGTCAATATAATATGTCTATGCTGTAGGAATTGAATGAAGTTACGGTCAATGCCTTTTGTGAAGTGCTTGGCTACACGGGACGTTACAACTCTTACAGGAATCCTTGGCTTCTCAAAGAACTTTATATATTCATTCTCCCAATTCTCCAAGAGTGATATTGGCGCTACAATCAAATATGGTTTTTTAGTATCATTATATTTGCGATCATACCAGTCTATTAGAGATAGGAGCTGAAGAGTCTTGCCTAACCCCATATCATCAGCGAGAAGGCATCCCTTAGAATGTTCAAATACAAGATGCTGCAACCATGCAATTCCTTCTACTTGGTGTTGCTTCAACGTTATGCCATCCTTCAGGCCAGGAATTGAAGAGAAAATGTATTTATTGGTCTTATCGTACTTTGAGAATTCAACTTGGTATCCAAGTTCTTCTGCATTTTCTTCTACTATTAGGACTTTCTTTTCTTCTTTCTGTTTCTTCTTTTCAAATTGCTCATGAGCATTTTTGGCTATCTCTAATGCGTCATTAACATTGAGTGGTATGTTCTTATAAGAAATGGACGACTTTCCTTCAGCTATCGCCAATCGGGCTTGTTGCTCAAATTCGTTTACTTCTTCTTCGGACTTAAATGTAAGTTTAGAGTTACCGTTTATTCTATCTTCCACCTCATACGTTGGGGGGAGCCATGATGAAGTGAAAGGTGACACAAATGGATATACTTTTGGCTTGTATAAACCAATTTCAATCACACGGTCGCTATAAAATGCCGAAAGGTCACATTGCTCCGGATCTAAGTGTAAAGCCGGGTTATCCACGAGCTCCTTCAGATCTTTTGAACTGACCCTCCGATAGTTTTTCCTGATCTTTCGAATCTGTTCTTGCTTGTCATCGTCAAGCACGACTCTCACCCGGCCGTTATTGTCATCAGTCAAAGCTAGGTTGTCAGGGACCTCCTCTCGGGATTCTAAGTATCTGTCAAACTGATCCGAAAACGGTGAATCTATAGTCGGATAGACTTCATAGCAATCTTCACCAACCTTATCAACTTCTATCTTGAGCTTTGAAGGAACAAGCACATTCTCCTTTGTGAGATATTTATCAAGTGTAGCCTGGGCAAGTTCTGACAGCTCTTTTATTTGACTAAAAGCAATGAGGTTGCCATTAAGACTTTTACTTTCTATGGGCAACGTATTGTACTCATCAATAGCTTCAACCAGGCGGAGTTGTTCCATACGCAGAAGATATTCGCTATGACCAGCATTTATAACAGCCCCTTCTCGTTTTACTGCAAACCTTCTGCCAAGTTTGGATTGTCTGTATGATATAACATACTGGAAAGACGAATCTCTTAAAAGACCCTTAGGCTGTATATAAATCGTATACGGGTAAATTTCCGGTAATCCTAATGCCCGTCGCTCATAGGTGCTTAACTTATATATACCATCGTATGAGACATTACATGCATCGCCATCAACAACGGCCAAACCGTTATCAACAAACTCTTGCAATAACTCAGAGTACACGCAGGCTTCTTCGTCTTCGTCCCATTGAGAAAAAGCCAGAGAGTTTCCTTCCTTTATAAATCGGAATGCTATGTACTCAGTTGATGGTTGATATTGTATCATAATAAGCCGTGATTTCTAAACCATTGATTTAATGTTTTCTCCCAATCAGATAAATGCGGAAGTTTTCCTTCATCCTTATCTATCATAAAAGATTGAATCGTTGGCAAATGAGGACGTTTTAATTGGTAGAAGTAAGAGGGATTCTTCACTTTACCTCGATAGATGTAAATACTACCGCTACCACTTTCAGAAAACTCCACAAAGTAGTAATTACCGATGGTCATACCCAGAGCTGACAGTTCATTGTCTGAACCATCGTTAAGCAATGATACTTTTTGACTGACAAGTTTGGAAATTCTCTCATCTTGCATGAGTACGGATCTCGTCCTCCTTGTGCAAAAGATATCAAAGTCGCTAATTAAATCCACATGTTCGATCCAATACTTCTTTCTTCTTGGATCACGTACGCACTTCTCAAAAAAGATGGAGATAAACTTCCTCTTGATCCATTCGTTAAGGAGTCTTCTCGCTTCTTTAAGATTTTCCTTCTCCTCTTCTGTTCCTACAGACAATGTCCATTTCGACGCTATTGAAGGATCCCCAATCTCAGTAATAGCAAGTGTCTTGATGGCTTCCATCTGTGATGGTGTTGCACTTTTACTTTTGTTAAGAATGATGGCAGGTATTAATCGTTTTGCAGTAGGACCATAATTATGCTCGTTAAGAACGTCTTCCATCAGTTTAAGCCGAGAAAGTCCGTCTTTCTCAAAATATGCTACTATTACACGTGAATAATATTGCATATTAATTTTATCACGCGATAAGCCGAAGAAAACAGAAGGTGCAGTTCTAAGAGAGCAGGCTATCCTTTGCCCCTTATCACGCTGGCTCAAAGTAATGCCTAGAAGCTCGGGCCCCTCTTGTGAGAGGAACCGTCGGTTCTTTTTTAAGATGAGATACTTATCGCGTCTACCTTGGTATGAATCTAATCTACTTTGAACAAGATTCATAACTAATTCCATTATTTCTGCATCAGTATCATCCCAATTGGAAAGCATGAAATACAACAATCCATTAAAAAATCTATCCCTCCAATTGTGATCCAGCAAATATACAAACGATTTCATCATAGGCAATGTATTCATACGATACATTGAGTAGATTAGCATTCTCAACTCTCTGGAAGAGAAAGAAAGTTTTTGAGGAATTTTATAGGAAAGACGAAAACGATTAAAAACTTGGTCTGTAATGTTTTTGTCAGGAATACGCTCTTCGATGCCCCGGCAACGCTCTGCAATGGCCTCAAGCCTCTTGATATTGTCGTCTATTCCCTTCTTTTCAGAACGTGACAATAAAGTCTTCGCAGCAAGCGCATAGTCACTTGCCGAGAAGTTAAAACCAAGTATTTTCGCCAATTCGTTATTCATGTCGTCTTGCTATTTCTTCCAACTTTTCTTCCGCATTGGTCCTGATTCTGAATTCCACACGTCGTGACAATCTGGGGTCTTCCTTACCATTCCGTATAATGATATGCGACGACGACAGACCATTGGCTGTTATGCGTTGCATCGCCCATTTTTGTTCATTCCGAGGTAAAAGAAACAGACAATACTGCAGGACCGAACGGGTTCGATCTTGAGACAATTTCATATTCGTAAAATAATCACCCGATGTATCAGTATGGCCTTCAATACGTATTTCTTCAATATTTTTCTTATACTTAGGCTGATTGATAAGTGCTATGTATCTCGGAAAGAAATCGTTTAGTATCACTTTGAACTTTGGCTTGAGGTCAGCCTTGTTAAAGTCAAACAAAGTGGACGGCTCCTGAAACCTAACGCTCAGCTCTGTGGAGTCAATGATGGCGTTCCAGACTTTGAGGCTATCTTTAAATTCTTTTTGGAGGTCAATATACAACTGTGTCTTTACTTGATTATATTCCGTTGTAATCATAGCTTCCTTGTCTGACTGCTTTTGCACTTTGAGCATTGTAGCAGTCAGTAGAAGAATGAAGATAAACAGCAAGCCAGCCATCAAGTCACCAATCGACATTGCGAAAGGATTTTCATTCTCTTCGTTCTCACGCAGTTGTTTTCTCATCGTATTCTCATCTTTAACTTATCCACGCCGTCAGTAAGTTCTTCGGCAGAATCATTGAGTGCCTCCGCGATATTCTGCAAGCCCTTTGTTGACTTTTCAAGCGCATTAGAGTACAATCCGAGTGCCTCCCCCGTATTTTTGCTTAGTGTTGTGCTATAATCTTGCAGGCCCTTGCTTATCTCTGCAAAGATGTCTTTTAATCCTTGATGAATAATGCCATATTGTGCAGTATAATCTGTTATCAATTGCTGGGTCGTCTTCAAAGTCTGGTTGATGTTATCGACTGTATCTTGATTTGCCAGTTGTATCTCCTTGTATTTCTGCATATTTTCTTTTTGCTGTGAGATAAGAGTGTCGGAAACATCTTTCATTATTCCTGACAATTCTTTAATCTTCCCGGCAGAGGCATCCAGATTCTCACCGACTTTCTGTACATTGACTAACATTTGAGAGGTTTCTAAGTTCGATGTTTTCATCTTACTGATGCTCTCGTCAAAAGAGACAAGCAGACGAGCAATCTCACGTGTAGAACGGCCTTGACCGTCAATGAGACCATTTTGTTGCTCATTGAGTTTTGCTACAGATGTGGTAATGGTGCTCATCATCTCATCAAATTTGGTTTTCATCTGCGTTGCCATATCCTCATTGACAGTGCGTGCTTTCTCTACCATCTGAGTTTGTTGATCTTCGACGGATGTTTGCAACTGCCCAATGATGCTCTTGACATTGTTGAAATTATCCGTAACGCTCTTGGTCATCAACTCCATAGTTTGAGGAATACCGTTCAACACTTCACTTGACTTCGTGAGGTTGGCGGCCAAGGCATCCATCTGCGACATCGTATCACTTGATATAGAATCCTTAAATTCATTTGTCATCTGCTGCATGGACGACTTAAGCTCGCTAACCACAGATGATACCATATCCGTAGCCGGTGACTTCATGTTCTCCGATAGTGAGTCTAATTTACTATTAAAAGTCTGATGACTTCTTTCCAAATCTTGTATCAGTGGAACAATAGATGCATTCATAGTCTTACCCAATGATGCGTTTAACTCATTGGACAGATCCGTAGTGAAGGACTCCAAAGCCTGTGACTGTTTTTCTGATTCTTCATAAAGATTTTGAAGCATATCGCCAGGCTTAATAGCCTCGCCAGATTCATCATACCCGATGAGTGCGTCCATTAATGCCTGCTGATGGCTTTCTTCCTGCTGTTTGAGATTTTCTACACTCTGCTCATAGGCTTTCAATTGCTTCTCGTTAGCTTCGTGAATAGCCTTAAGACTTTTCATCATCTCATTTTGCTGGAGCATATTTTCTTTTCTGAGCAAGTCGATTTCGGACACGAAATATTTGTCGTCCAATACCTTGCACCATTTGGATGTCACGATGTCTAAATCGTTATAAACTTTCTTTTGTTTCCAGATATATAGAGAAGACAAAGTCATACCAAAAACAGAAGTCAAGAAAGCTGTACCCATACCTCCCAAAAGAGTTTGGATGCTATTCATAATTTCCTCAGAGTTGTTACTTTTGAACAAAGTAACACTTATCGTCAAACCAATGAAAGTTCCAAGTACGCCTAAACCGGATATAAGACCAGGCGCAGAACTGATTGCTTTAAGGTTGACGCCAATTACTCTTGCAATGTTTCTTCTATAATAGAATTCTTCGGCGTGCGTCGTTGTCTTGTTTGCACCTTCTATCTCTAACGATGCTGTTTCTTTATAGCCATCGTTTAATTGCTTCATTCCTTCAAATGAAGACTCTACATCATTGACCCTCTGGCTGTTCGCCCAAGTCTTAACAAAGCTTGCCAGACGTCGTAAAGGAATATAGTACTTATAAGCTATATACACGATAGCTAAACAGCATACTGCCGTCAATATGTTCATCCACATACATTCTTGATTTTATTATTACTCTTTTGTAAAACTCACTATGAACGCTCTGTACTTGCGCTTCTTCCTACTATATGCAATCCGAGTTCAAAAAGTGTTGAAGTTGACATAATCAAGTAACTCTATCTTATTCAGAACAAAGCCCATGTTCAGGTATTGATTGCTTATGTCATTGCTTATACAGAGCAATATGTCCATTATCTTTTCTTTATCACATTTGTTGAACTTCAAGGATGTCTCCATCTTCTTACCGTCTTCAGTTCTATGCCATTCTTTTGGCGTATCTCGACTGTACGAATTTGCATAAAGAAACATCATCGTAGCGATGAGCCAATTAACAAAGCCTCCATCACTCGTGATTGCATTGTTGTCTTCCTTGCTTGCAGCCAACATATCTTCTGGAAGTTCGCCCTCCAATGCTTCAATCATTTCCTGCATGCTATATTGCTGACTGGCAATTTTGTTATACATCGGTGTGTCATTACCACGTAAATAGCACAAATAAAAGAAAACTTCGGGCATAAATTTGTGATTGGCAGAATAGTCCATCAAACTCAGCCTGCATTGAGCGAATAGTTTCTCAATGGCACGTAGATTAAGATGCTTGTGCTTACAAATCTTTACTGCACCATCGATAAATTGTTCTTTGTCACTTTGGTAAGCATGGTGGATTTTTCTAACTTCAAAATAGCTATCGAAGTTGAATTTGTCAAGAAGAGTATGGCAATAACTTTCTATATTTCCTTCTGGCAAATTCATTTCAATGTCGATAAAACGCTTCAAATATTCAGAAGCATTCATCTCATTGGAACCATAGTATCCCTGTAAGGCACAACACAATTGTTCCTTATTAATTGAAAGGACGAACACAATGTTTGGAACATCAAAGAGATGTTTCACGATTTCAAGAGTCTTGACAGCGTATGTGGGATTGCATCTGTCTAACTCGTCAATGAAGAAAATCACAGGTGTCTTGCAATTCTCAGAATCCGTCGAAGGAGAAGCTACAAATTCAGACAGGTATTTCTTGAAATCAACTAGTGTCTGACTCTGTTCTTTGAAGCTTTGGAGAGCTTCGCTCCCTATTTCTGTTACCGTCTCTGATGCGGCATTAATAAAATCTTGAACATCTGCACCCAAATGCTTTTTTGCAAGACTTTTTATTAATACGCGAAACAAATTAAAACTTATTCTGCCTATACAGTCTACTATGTTCTTGAATGCATTGTTTTCACCTCCACTAATTTGCTCCAGTTGTGATACTAATGCAACAAGAGGATTGTCTGTGTAGTCATATTTCCATGCATTAAAATAGACAGTTCTGTAACCATCATTCTTCAACTGTTTCTCCCACATTTTTACGAATGTGGTTTTACCGGATCCCCATTGTCCATTAAGAGACAGCACGCATCCCTTATCGCCATACAAATCCACGATTTGTGTCATCAGACGGGCAAATTGTGCACGATTATTTAGGGCATCATTGATGAATGGAGATTCCGTTGGTATCTCCAGTTCTTCAGATCTACTATTTATTGATTCTGTTGCCATTCTTCTTACTTGATTTTTCTGAAGTCTATTTTGGTTTCCAGGCACGGCTTCATGTCGTTGTCATAGGAGCCTATCTGTAAGAACTTCTTGCCCTGGTTGATATTCTGAAAATAGTGGAGACCACGTCCAAGCGTTATCTCCCAGCCATTATCCATGTCAATGAAGCGATCGTGTGCGTTGGCATCAAACTCCATCGTCATATCGATACCAGTGCCCGTATTGGCCAGAGAGTCTGCTATTTCGTTCAAGGCTAACTGAATGTCTTCTTTCTGTTGGATATTCTCGCCGGTTCCAGTATATACCTTGACCATCTGACAATCACCGATGCTTGATACCAATTCCAAAAACTGAAGCAAGTCAACTTGCTGATAGCTTTTCACCAAATAAGGCTCGTGGATGATAATACGGCGCGCCCCCTTCAGATACGGGGTGAATATTGTACGGTAACCGAAGCCGGTGTCACCATACATAATCTTTAAGGTTTTCTCCACAGCTTCGGGCTCTTCGCTTACCTCTGCTTGCGGTGTAATGTGAGCTACATCTTGCCGCTCCACCATAATTGGGGAGACGACATCATTGGGGTTGATTGCCTCTGGCTTCTTTGGTATCTCTACCCCTGCCGTCTTTCTCGGATTTTGGGTCGCTTGAGAATACTTACTTTCTGGACAATATACCACGACTTTCTCACCCTTTGAGTTGATATAGGACATATTGATGTTGGCATATTCCTCATCTGGCTTACGCTTATTCAACTGCTCCTTAACTCTGCGTCGTCCTTCCATGGCATAGGCCATCAGCTGATCAAACTCTTCCGGCTCTGGCTCACCAACAGGGAAAAGAAGTTTCAGAAGACCCATCACGGTGCGCTGAATAGCCCGGTTGTCGCGGCCTTCCACGTTGTCGCCGAAGTTAAGGTATTTGTTCAGCATGCTCTGATACTCACTGTTATGGGTGAACAGATAATGTAATATCTCTGAGAGATAGTCGGTTATCAGTCCGTAGCCGTTGTTCAGGCTGCTGTCGTCAATCTTGGGTATCTCCCAACCGGGTATATAGTCATAGATACGGTCGATGATGGCATAGTCGAAAGCGGGTGGCAATGTCAACAGCAAGTCTTTGTTGTAGGCATTTACGATGTTCGGGATGTTCAAGTCGAAGTTGCCGACGAAAGAGAATGACGCATATCCCGTCACCTCCCGGCCACGCGAGAAACGTCCGTTGGCCATGTAGTCCTTCATAATCTGCACGGTGTCGGCATCCTTGATGCG
This sequence comes from Prevotella sp. AGR2160, assembly GCF_000424185.1. GTDB lineage: Bacteria > Bacteroidota > Bacteroidia > Bacteroidales > Bacteroidaceae > Prevotella. Next base: position 20,089 of record NZ_AUJK01000020.1, on the reverse strand, counting down.
CATCTTCGCCACCTCATCGAAGCCGATGTTGTCCCAATAGCCAACGGCACCGACCTGCTTGCGCTGGTTGTTATAGAGCAACGTAGCAGTGCTGGCCTGTCCGCCGGAGAGCAGTGTGGAATAAGGTGAGAATTCTGAGTAGAAATAGGACTTACCTGTCGAGCGGCCACCAAGTTCAATACTGTTGTAATTGCTCATCACCAGAGGGATGAATCTGGCGAGGATGTGCATCTTTAGTCGCATGCCGGTCTCATCGTGCAACGTCTCTCGTGATTTCTTCTCCAGCCAGTCTGGGTTGATACCCACGCTACGAATCAGCACGTCTATCCACTCCTTGGTGGTAAACTGCTTTCTGCCGTTAAAGAGCGTCTCCGCATCGAAGTGAGCCAACTGTATGGGGCGAAGGTCTTCGATATAGAAGGCATAGTCGTCTTCCTCTACCTCATTATAGGCAAGGGTGACCTCGGCCCAGATACCGCTCTCCAAAAGCTTGTCGTTCTTCTGATAGAACTGGGGATTGATAGCGATGCGCTTCGAACCGAAGTTCTCCATCTCCGCCCAATATCTCTTTTCACGCTCATAGTATTTCACGTGAACTTTGTCAATGAACTTATGCTTCTTCTTTTGCTCTACGATACTCTGAGCCTTGTTGCTTTGGTCAGGGCGCACGTAGTTGCGTTCTATGGTCTGGAGTACTGCTTTCTTGCCGTCCTCTATCTCTTCGGGGTCATCACTGGCACAATAACGTGACAGCAGAAACTCAAGAACGAATGACGGCACATTGACCGTGCGCTTAATATCGTGTAGCAAATCCTTCCGCACACATTTGCCTGGGAAGGCCGCGTTCAGTTTCTTATCGAGTGTATCCATTATCAGAATTGCAAATCAGTTTTTATTTGTTGTGTAGCAACCATCACCTCTGTCGCAGCATCTGTCACCGTAACCGTTATCTCACCGGAAATACCTTCTTCAAGTTCAATATTCTGGTTGAAAGAGGTCGTGCCGGCAGGGATGTTCAACACCTCTGTTGCCTCATCATAATAGGATGAACCTAAGACGCTGCCAACATTGTTCCCATTTTGGTCCTTAATGGTGACATGCAGATGCAAATCTTCACCAAATAATTCGTTAGGGAAGTTAATGGTGAATGACAGTTTCGGGTGCAATATGCGTATCGTATCGCCGTTCTTGTAGCTGATGGTCAATTGGTAGGGCTTGCCCTCTTGCTGTTTTGCCAATTGTACGCTGACTATCGGCACAATGTTCTCCTCTAACGACAACCCCTCGTGGAAATAATAATGTCCCTTTGAGAATGTACAAAAGTTATGTGCAAAAACAAACTGTGGCGCATCAGAGCGAATTCCGAGCTGTTCGGGAGAAAAGGCCAAAGTGTTGGCAGCACTATCGAGGTTTCCTGCCATACAACGCCTAAGATTGAGTCCAATATCATTTCCTTTTGGCTTGTCAATAGTCTCACTGACAGGCGCATCCGGTTGTATCATAAAACCGTGGTCGGCAAAGATTAAGACTTCGTCGATACCCGCAGCCCGGCAGAGCATCACGGCCTTACTATATTTGCGTAAGATAGAATTCATGCTGTCAAGCCCCTGTATGCTACCATGCTCACCAAGATTATCGATGATGGTGTCACGTATCACCAAAAGCCGTGTATCCTTATCGACCTTCTCGGCTTCCAATTCACTCAATAGCATATCCTGTACTTTGTACGACACAGATGATTGAATATAGGCAATTCGTTCTGCTGGCAGGGAAATTTTCTTACCGTCAATAATTGGTTCCAGTTTACCGTCAATCGTCTTCAACGCTAGTTGGGTGTCTGCATCGGGCAGCAGTGCAGCCATGCCGTTGGGGGTGTAGGTGGGCAATTGAGCCAACGAAGGCTTGCATTCCACTTGATAGTCGTTGTTCTGTTTCAACTGGTCAGACAATTGAACGCCCATCTCGTAACGGAAAGCGTCTGCCATGACCATGGCCACGCGTTTCTTGTTCTTTAGCTCAGGAAGTACATAGTGGTTGAATACTTGGTTGTTTCTGTCTATGGAGACATTCTTTATGCCAGCTGCGAAGACGCTCTGATATTCAATCACCATTTTCTGTGTGATGTCCTTGTAGGTTGAGATGGCTATCTGCTTCAGCTCCTTGATAAACGGCGATACAAAATCTACACGTTGTTCCAACATCATAAAGTTACGGAAGGCTTGGTCGATGTGATAGCCACTCTTGGCGTAGTGGTCTATCATGGCGTCTAATGAACTGTGGTCACCAAGGCCCTCAACAATGGCATAGTGAACAAGCGTATTCAGCTCTGTTGCCAGCTTCCAAAACATCTCCACCCGTTTGTTGGCAGAGAACCACACTCCTTTGCGGTTTTTATCTAACAGTTGTGTAGCCTCAGCGTAGTTACCGCTGTTGATGAGTTGTATGTATCTGCTGTATTCCACAATATTCTCAAAAGCAAAGGTGACAATCTCACCTAAATCCGTAGCCTTGGCAAAGGCATCCTCCAGACCTAAGTCTTTGGCTGTTTTTTCAGCATGCTCTACATAATCATCCCGAAACTCCATGTCGCTCCGCAGTTTGTTGCACACGTCGTCGATGGTGCGTATGCGACTTTCCTCGTTTGGAGCGGTGGGAATACTCTTCAGTCTTTCTGGCAGGCGGGTCTTGGCTGGCAGGTCATAGACAAACTCCGAGAACAACAGGTATTGCCACAACCGGTTCTGCATCGTCTTGAGGTCAGCATCAGAGGTGTTAAGGTTGGGATAATACTGCTGGCAAAACCGCTGCCATTCTTCCTGCCAGTCATTCGCCGAGACACGGCGAAGCATCAAGAAACCTGTAGTTATCTCTATCATACTCTTGCCTCCGGTGAGTTGTTCCAACACAGGATAGTTGTTGCCACTGCCTAAGCTGTTGATATAGACAAAATCCGTGTGTCCTTCCTCAAAAAGCTTGTCTATCTCCTTGACATGGTCGGGCATAAACTGGTGGCAGAGGGTCTGGTAATTGTCTTTTGCGCCAATAGGGAATTCTGCACCAATCAGCGACATAGCATAATAGGGTTCAGCCTGTTTGTCACTGTTGGAGGTTGGTATATGGACTGTGCGATATACCAACATCCGCTCTCCGTTATTGTTACGCACGAGATGATTACGCCAGTATTCACGGGCTTCCAAGAAGCGTGCCAATGCCTGTTCTGTCGTGTCGATAACCTTGAAACCTTTCTTCTCAGCCAGTGGCAATAACTTTTGGTATGTCTTCTCTGCATCATATATGATGAGCAGTGGGTGGGCGTCACTCACCTTGCTGTACCAGTAATCAACTATATATTCCTCTATGGTCATGTCTGTTTTTTTGTATTTAACCAAGCAATCGTAAACGATTCACAACATCAAGGCTGATTAAAAGAGCGAAGGCTCGTCCACCTTTTTGTTCTTTGTCGTTTTCTTCTTCTTTTCCTTCGGTTTGTTCTCGCATAGCTCTTCCAAGCCGTGTGTAAGTGCCATGCACCAGTCCTTCTTGGCTTTCTGCCGGATGCGGGCTGGATAGATGGCATAAGCGAGATGGCTCCAGTCGTAGTCGCCCTTGTCGAGTAGCTTCCAGTTGTCCACACAGGCTGCACGCCACTTCTTGTTCTTGAAGAGCGTATAGAGAGGAGCGGCTGTCACGGGAACGCCATCGTCTTGATTGGGCTTGTAGGGCAAAGCTTGCAGGCGGCGCAACTCGTCGCTCATAGCTTGCAGGTCGAGCATCTCATTGTTCAACCGTGATGCCTTGTCCTTGTCGGCTGTGCGCTGCAAGTCCGCACGAAGCATCGTTATCTCGTCAGTGAGCTTCAACACGAGATTAGGCAGTGTACGCTCATCGAGCTTCGGATAGTATACCCACCAAGTCTCGCTCTCATCTTCCGAAGAGAGAGGCCAGTAGATGGGGGCTTTGCGGCGGCTCTTAGTGTAGCGCATGAAGTGGTAAGCGAAGAAGCCGTTCGGATCTTCTAAATACTCTGTAAGACTGTCTGTCCCTATCAATTGGCAGAGTTCATATTCGATGTCGTCGGCCTTGTCGCCCCAGATATACTCCATAACCTTTCGGATAAGAGCCACCATGTCGCTTCCCTTGATGATTCCGTCTTGAGGTATCTCCAACGGGTAACCGTCCTGCTCGTTGTCTTTCAAAGATACCACAGGCATGAAGGGTAACGGATCGAACACATCACCAAACTCGGGCACGGGCTTATCCTTGGTATAGCGAATGTCCCAGCGACCGAAAGCGAGGCCCACCAATTCCTGCACAATTTCTTGCGCCATCACTTTACTGTTAATGACGTTGTTCGTACTGGCTCCATCAATGGATAACAGTTCCTCGTACGGTCTGCGGCTCTTATAGTCATTAAGCGTACTGCGGAAATCACTGTCGGGAGCAATATCCGCTAAATCCATCCATAAGTCATCGTTCTGCTTCACCAAGTCTTCATAGCGGTCATAGTCTGCTGTCAACTTCTCTTGCATTTTGCCGAAGTTGTCTTTCAAGTTCTCTTTACTATCAAAGTGAGAGATTAAGCCATGATACTCCAAGTTGGTCTCATCCAAGCTGAACCATAAACGTTTGATAGCAATGATATTGTTTACTATCTGCTCTATATCAGACTGACGAGTAGTGTAGTCGGGCATGGGCAAAAGATTAACATATCCAGCCTGCTTATGTTCTCCACAATAATTGTTTATTGTAAATTGCGATAAAATAGAATTGATAAAGCTACAGATAACTTCGTCATTATGTTTATTTGATTCTACTATCGCTATTCCCTCAGAAGTAAAGAAGGAGTTATCTTTCAAAATATGAGCATCTAATATTTCTCCTCTTTTACCGAAGCCGATACCATGGTGTAACTGATAAAAACTATTTCTTATATTTGTTTGTTTATCTGCTCTTATTACATCCTCTTTCCAATAGACGATATCACGATAAGGCTTATAAAATAGGCTAAAGTTTCCACCATTATAATAGTGGAAATACTTTGGAGAACGTGTTTCGAAATATAATCTTGGATGCTTCGATGCTACAAAATCTGTTCCCTTTCTTGCTATAAAATTATTGTTTTCAAGATTATTATTCTCAAATAACTTGAGCATTTCTTCATTCCAGTCATAGCCGATAATTACATTTGGTAAGTTTTTAAACTCTATAGACTTGACTACATGATTCCATTTCGCTATCTTTTCAATATGGTAGTAATGTATTAGGGCACGTAGTTGCTCATTTTTTTCATCGGAAGGCACATCATGCACGTCCATAAAAACACCTTTCCCTTCTGAAGCAATTTTATTAAGAACTAAAGTTGACGTCTCTACGTTTGCATCCAGTACCCCCCAACCTGTATCAGCACAGTTTGTGATAAAGCCACAAAGATTGCGCTTTCGGAAGTTCTCATAGCTCGACTTAATCATAACAGTGCGGTCGAAGATAGCTCCCAATCGTCCATCAACATTAAGCATTTCCTGCATTCGGTCAAAAAATGCGCACACAAGATTTCCACACCATGCGGGATAATTAGTATCGAAATAGGATGAGGTGTTTACGCTTCCTTCTCCAAATGGCGGATTCATCACAATGGCATCGAAGCGCATATTGCACATTTCGATGAACGCAAGACCACGCAAAGCATCTTCGGCAAAGAGTACGTTCTCATATCCCTCGCTTTCGGACAGTTGCTGAGTAAGGTCAATAAGAGCCTTACGAAGCTTGGACATAATATCCTGGAAGAAATTATCCTTTGCTTCCTTGGTATTAAGGTTGGCAACACGCTGTTGCTCCTCAAAATCTTCTGCGGAAGAATCAAAAGATAAGTCTTTCCTTTTGTTGATTTTGGTCCAGTTTGCCTTGATATACTCTATCTCACGGTCTATCTCGTCCTCCATCTTGATGAGCAGTCCGGCTTCACCTACATATTTCATCTTGTCCCAAATGAACTTGATGAGCAATTGCATCGGATGACTGAAACCTGTGAGCAGTTCGGCCAACATTTTCTTGTTGCCCGGCATTGCCTCGCAAAGGACTAAGTTGGAACGGGTTATCATCGGGCGTTCCGACATCTCCACCTTCTGCTCACTCCAGCTACGCTGAGCGCGTAGCCAAAGACTTAGGGCGGCAATCTGCAAGGCGCGTGGGTCTATCTCCGCACCATAGATGTTGTTTTCCAGTATGAGTTTTGGTACCAAGCGATAGAATTCCTCACGGGAAACAGTGACCACACGGCCTGTCTCGTCACGACGGGCACGATACTTCATCAATAGCTCGGGATGGTTGTCCCAAGCATCCATATAGATGACTTCATATACGCCGAAGGCATACATGCCGAAGTGCATGGAGCCACAAGTCGGATCCAAGGTACGGATTTCAGTCGGTTCCTTGATATCTCGATGGGGAATTTCCTCGTCCTTACGATAGACGAGATACTGGCAGTAATCAGTGATAGCTTTCGAACCGCCCGTCATCTCATACCAGATACGGCCCAGCGTGTTGTCGGTGAGAAATCTTACGACATATTCCGGAGTAAAGAACTGATTGCGCACGGCCATCTCACGACTGTTGCGTGGCTGGTTGCTCTCAGCACGCATCTGCCGACGCTCCTCCAAAGAGTTGTAATATTGGAACAGCCATCCGATGGTCTCGTCCTCCTGCCAGAAATTCACCGTCACACCACTTGCCGCATCATAGTAGGCAGCCATATCATCGGCATTGATGAGGGCAAGCAGTGCATTGAGCGTCCGTTCATCGGGAAACACTAGTCCGTATGGCGAATAGCGGTTGAATATTGAGGGCATCTCAATGGATAGCTCGTCGAACAGACTCATGAGGAACATCTTGTAGCGCTGATATTGGCTGCCGATGGCTCCACCACCTGTGACCATGTCATAGGCCTGAAACATCTCCGAGGCCATGCCATGGTCTATGATGCTGTTGAAAATGCCGCGTTCCTCGCACATCTTCAAGGCACAAAAACGATTGAGGACAGTGAAGGCTTGTTCCGCGATGAGCTGCGTAACGGCTATGGCTGTCTTGTTTTCCACGTTGTCAGCCAATGCGTCCTCAAGGTTGCTGATACGCTCACGCAACATGCGCGCTGTATGAAGCGTATCGGCATCGGTGGCAGGAAGGTCGCCGACGCGCGACATGTGGCCGTCTGCCCATATCTCGTAGCGGTTGGCGAGAATATCGGTTATATTTTTGACTAACAGTGATTTTGCATCCTGTGTAAAACGCTGTAGTCGTGTTTCTGCACTTTTAGGGATCATAATCTAAGTCTAAGAGTTCTGAATATCGAAGTCCACACCACTGTATTCGTTCCAATTGTCACGTACCGTCTCAAGGTCTTGAATGACCTTGTTCAACTCGGCCTTGTCGGTGATATGGTTGCGCACAGTCACCTTGTGGGCATGCTTCTTCCCAGATGGTACGGGATCGTCATGCGCCTCCGTGGCATTATCGTTTGTGTACTTGTCTATCGCTTGTTCTATGTCAGGGAAAGCAGACATGATAAACGACGTATAGGTGTTTGCTTCCTGTATGAGTTCATCAAGATTCTTGCCTTCGTCAAGGACTATTTTGTCCAACATCTGGCTTATCTGCTCTTTCTGATCATCTTTCAATGCCATGAAGTCGGTAGAGCTACGCATCTGGTTCTTCTTTGTCTGGAGCTCTTTTGTCGCCTCTGTATAGAAGTCAGTGTTGGCTAAGGCTATGGCATTTTCAAACTCTCCTTTCAAATCAGAGTAATTTGAGTACAATTCATAACAGTCGGGATTGTTAAGCATTTTTTTGTAATCGTCATGCATGGCAGAGCAGTGCTTCTTGAAACTGCTTAGTAAAGGCATATCTGCCATGAAGGAAACACGCTCGAAGAGTGTCTTCAGATTCTGAATGTCACTGATGAACCCCTTGCTGTAGTCGCACTCAACAATCTTCTTGACATATTTGAACGACTCGATGCAGCTATTATTCTCAGACAATAGCTGTGGAGCCTTCGCGCCTTCAGAATCCATAATCTCCTGCGCATGGTTGAGGGCTGTGGCAATACGGTCGGCACCAGCGATATGATAGGCATCAAAAGTGTCCTTCAACCGTCGAGCCTGGCTGAGCAGCCCGTCTTTCTTGCGTATGCTGTCATAGGCAGCCTTGGCGATGGCATCAGGCAGAAGATTTGGCTTCTTTGAAGGATTGAACAGCTCCATGATGTTTTTACAAGCTGTCAAGAGTTTGGTAGCATCAAGCGGAGCTTCCGTGTTCATCTCAACATTCAGCTTGCTAAAAGACGGATTGGATTTCATGGCTTCCGCTGCCTTTTCTGTAAACATGTTGAAGCGCAGGCCTCCTGCATGTACAATGATGAGGCTGCCCTTGAGCATGAGGGCTACAAGGTATCGGGTTGCATCTTTCGACCATCTGTAAGGAGCCTTGCCAAAGCGAGTCAGGATCTCACCACCAGACACATTGGTGCGCATCTCAATGAAGTCGCGCAATTCTGTGATAGCACCATTCTGGGTATCAATGCTGCCGTCACCTTTGATAATGCCAAATGGATTTAGAGATTGCGGTATGGTACTGAAATCCTCATAAGTAGCCAAATCCAATACGGAATTGCTCTTCATGGGATTGTTGGCAAGTGAATATTTATCATAGACCGTCTTGGCAAAATCAGTCAATGCCAAGGTCTTATAGGTGTCGCGATCAACATTCTGGGATTTGCCAAGCCATACAGCTTCACTGTCATCAAGGGATTGGCGCAACAACCGGGTCAGCTCCTGCGTTTTGTTATCCATGTCTTCCTTTTGAGAAGAGATATAGGCCATGATCTCACGGTCAGCATCGCCTCGATGCTGACGGATAATCTTTTGGTCTTTGACAATATCGTTAAGCAGAGTGTCCTTGTCTTTACTCAGATTGCAGATGAGATAAAGCCGGTATTTGTTCTCGTCAAGATTACTTTCCGTGAGTACCTTACGCTTTGTATCCTCAAAGGTTGCGGCATCTATGAAACGGAAGTTAAGCGTAATATCACTGTTCGGACGTACTTCTACGGGCCACACCTTGCGACCTTCGGTCAACTCTATGGAAGGTTGCACAGTAAGAGAACTGAAGATTTGCACGCTGGGGAGAGGTGAGAGAACATCTTTGACTGCATCTACCAGCACCTCGCGTTTCTCTTCTGGCTTAGCCTGAATACGGTTCCGCTCACTTTGGACATTGAGAATGGCATTGGTCATGAACTGATACACGCCTTTGACCTCCTGAAGGGTGATGCTCTCGTTGTCCTTCATCTCGTCAAGAAGTTGTTGCACCTCTGCAGGTTTTACGTCTGCATCTAATTTATCGTAAAGAAGGGCTACAATGTTATCACGGCTCAGCTTGAAGTCATCAAGCAACTGCATGACGGCTATCGTTTGGCAGATGCGAACTGCCAAAGGATTGTCACTATACATCGTGATAGCTTTCTTTGCTGCCTGAACTATTTCGCTGTATCCATTATCCTCCATGTCGTTCTTGAAGATGTCATAGAAGTCAGCCGGTGTCACCAATGTGCCGATAGGTTTATCCGCCAAATTCTTGTCAACAAGAATATCACGGATAAGGCGGATGACAGAACGAAGTCCTACACCACCACTTCTGCTCGCGAGCTTCTTGAGCAGATTGAGTAACATCTCAATGTGTACAGGCAGGAATGGGTAAAGATTGACGAAAGACTCAACATCTGGCTGTTCATAATAGACAGACCGGTCCTGCATGTCGTGGAATTGGGTGGCAACATTTAGCTGAGGGCCAAACTCGTGGAATAGCTTTGTCAAGTAACCTTTGCCATCAACAGATTTACCTAACAGACGGCGTGTAACGATTTCCTTAATGTCGTCTGCCTCGATGTCCACATGAATGGGGAAACGAGCATTGAGTGTAAATATCTCATTGGCTGAATCTGGCGAATTAGCCGTAAGGGTCTGCTGAGCTGTACCAATAACCCACACCTTACCCTTGAAGTCATCTTTTAGAATGTGCATGGTGCCCTCAAGACTGGTAATAAGGTCTTTGTTGTCGTTCATGTACAATCCTATCTCGTCGAGGACGAAGATGACTTTTTCATTGCCTTTTTTCTCCTTGACAAGCCGTAGCAAGCTGTCGAACCGTTCCTTCTCATTCATCACCGAGTCCACATCCATATCAATGAGCGTATCCTCAGTACGGAATATATTGGGCAATAGCTCGTGTGCAAGAGTAGAGCCGATACCCAATCCGGCCAATGGATTTTCAACGACTTCTTCCCAGTCTTCTCCATTGTCTTCACGAACGCGGTTCAGAAATTCATCGTATTTGCCATATTTTTGAAGGAGCAACTCAAGGGCTATCAGCTTGGGCTCCGTTGTCTTGAATCCAAGTTCTTTCAGCGTCTCATAATACATAATGTCACTAATGGGAGCGCGTTGTCCTTGTCCTGCTTTCATCTTGACAAGCAAGTCAATCATAACAACGACAGGATTGAACTGCTGAAGGATATGGTTCAAGGCCTTTGTCTGCTGCGAGCCAATTTTGTTCATCAGTCTTGCGCCAAAGGTCTGACCATCTGACAAGACTACACTCTTGTCAAAAGAATAGCCAAGGTACTTGGCAAATGAACTTTTACCAGAACCATAGAAACCGGAAACCCATACGCCGACTTCATTGGAACCATTGTCGAAAGCGTCACGGATACGCTCCATGACATTGTTGTAGTTGTCCTTAAGCTTGTCGGTTACGACATATTCATTCAGCTCCTTTTCCAAATCATCCTTGGTATTGGCTCCGAATGTGACAACACTTTCGATTTTACGATTGATATCTTTTGACTGATCGAATAGATCTTTTATCTGCTTCATATTCTAAAAGTTTTTTGACCGGTAGCTGCCATCCATCTCGTTGACTCCCAGATAGGAACGGGCAAAGCCCTTACTCGTACCCGGATATAAAATCAACATTGGCACTTGAATGTCATTATAATGATCATTCTCGAAACTCCCGATGCGTTCAAACGGATGCAGCATCTCCAGTTCAGTGATAATGATGAGTGGCTTTTCCTTGCTTGACAACTCTTTCTGTTTGTCAAGAATGGCATTCGACATGTACTTTGAATCTGATATTTCCTTAGCTATGCCCTTGAACAGCATTTTTTCTTTGAACCTGTTGGAAGAATACCATTTCAAGTTTTTACTGGATTGGATGGCTTCATCAATTACTTTTCCCATTCTAATGACATCAATGGTTTTAAAGCCCCAAAATTTTACTTTGGGCATAATGATGCTATTTATTAGCTTCTCAATTTCTATGGCATCAGATGGTTCATATACCACATACACTATAGGCTTGTCACCCATAGGATTGGTCAATTGATGACTCAAGAGAAATTTGAGCGCGTCATCTATCTTATTCTCATAATAAGCCATTTATCATCTCCTCCATACTTTTATAATTCCAAGTTATTGCAAGTAAGTCACCACTTGACTGGGCGATGTAGCCATCACGCAAACTATGTTCCTTGATGAGATCGAGCACTGAATATCTGTCAAGGAAGAACAATTTCCAGTCAGGATGTTCCCATACCTCCTTGTCAGACATTCCTTTGAAATGGAGATCGTGCAAGATGTACAGGAACACGAAACTGGAAATGCCGTCGAAGGTGATGTCGTTTTTTTTAGACAGCATGTCGAAGTCGATCAACACTTTATGCAATCCACTTGTCACACGTCGTATGTTACCCTCATTCCAGTTAAGCCCCTCCTCATCGTTTAGATGCTCGATAAAAGCTTTCGGTGTGCTATCGTCTAATATGACTTTACCCTCATTGACGATAGGATTCAGAACTTTAGTGATAAAATCTCGAAGTACAGTATCGACACGTGCCGTGTAAAGATATAGCAACTGCTTGAACTGCTTCAACGGTAGTCCTTTCTCGCGTATTGTCTTCAGACGAGTCACGATTGCCCTGTCTGGATCAACGTACCGTTTGAAGAATACGCGGGAGACAATATCCTTCGCTCTTCGCTCCGAACTGGTGGCAAGAATGTTGTTGTCAAGTATGAACTTGACAAAAGTATTCTTGTCTTGCCCTTCATAGTTCTCAAGCAAGGTCATCGTCTCAGGCACCAGCCCCGTGCCCTTGATAAGCTCCACTGTATATTTGCTCTTATTTGCCATCATTCAAAGTATGGATAATTATTGGCTCCTTTGGTGAATGCATTTTGATAAACGGATGCTATCAGTGCCAGCAGAGTGTCCGTGTCATGCTCCGACATTCTGCCTATGTTGACAGGCTCGTCAGTTGGGGCAATAGTGACAATAGCTTTCTGCTGCAAGTATTCTACAGGTTCTTTTACAAGTGTGCTAACATTCAAATCAAGATGAGTTTTCATATAGTTGAGTAATTCCTCTTCTGTTCTTGCTGGCAACTTAAAAAGATTGTATTCGCCTTGGTTACCCGTATGCTTACTTTTACAGGTCTCCAGCATCATGTTGTAATAGGCTATGTTACTTGTTCTTGCGAAAAGATAGTCCATTACCGGCTTGGCGGAATTTTTTTCTAAATCCTGCCAAAATCCCTTCTCCGCGCCTAACTTATAGACTGCATAACGAAGAGCAAGTATATCTTTGATTTGTTGCTCTGTCATTGCTTGGTATGATTTATAAGTTCACAAATGTCTATATCAAGAAGCTGTGCAATCTTCTTGAGTGTTACCAAATCCGGCTGAGTAGTATTGGTACACCATTTAGAGACCGTCGCAGGGTCTTTGCCCACATGCTCGGCCAGCCACTTGTTGGTTTTCTTATGCTCCACAAGACATATCTTGAGGCGGTTGATGTCGTCCATATTAGCTATTTTTAGTCTATACATGCAAAAATACAACTATAATTTGAGACGACATAATTTTAGAATAAAAAGTTTTGCGTATAATGCAATTTTTATTTGTAAGCCGTCATTCTATTCGCATTAAGGGTTATACTGTTGTAAAGATTTATTTAATCTATCATTTATTTGCTCACGAAGTTGTTTTGGAGATAATACTTCAACATATTGACCAAATGATAGTATTTTCTGTTCCAACTCATAGTTGTGGATGACTTTCAATTGAACTAAGACATAATCGCCTGTCTCTTCTATGACTTTCTGACTGCCGTGCCAAGGCTTTGTCGCCACATATTTATATTGGTCTTTGGGGAAGCGGAGAACTACTTCTTCCGGTTCTTGCCCGTTGCGGCGGCTGACACCTATCATGTCAGCGAAGTATTCGTCGAAGTCAATGTCGGTGTCTCTATAAGGCACGTGGGCGAGCTTCACGCTGAGGATGCGGTCAAGGGGATAGTTGCTGAGGTTGGTGTAGTCACCGTTACAGCAGAAGAGGAACCAGCGGTTGTTGTACTGCTTGAGGTAGTATGGATGCACGATGAGCGTTTGGGGCTCTGCCATCTTGAAACTCTGATAGCGCAATTCCACGGTGGTCTTCTTACGGATGGCATCGAAAAGCGGAGTGAAATGCTCCATACCTTTATTATATAAGGAGGACTCGAAGCCGACTGCGGAGCGCACTTTCCTGCGGTTGTTCATACAAAGGTTGAGACGGGCACTGAGCTCAGATATCCAATCGGCTTCCGGCATGCCGTCGAACCGCTGGAGGATGTTCATGGCCTGACTGAGGTGCAGAATGTCGTCCTCGTTAAGCTCTGTGGAGAAAACGGAGAAGTTGGGATCCTCATACTGGTAGGTGGTCTGCCGTCCGTGTTTCTTGCGAATGATGTTGGTGTGATACTCATTCTCTATATTGAGCAGGTCATCCATCAGCGTGGTACGTGAGGTAATGACAGGCTCACCACGCAGCTCCAACTCCCGATTGATGAAATCGGTGAGCTCCTTGCCCGAATAGGCGTGTCCACTGCGCAGACACTGGTCGAGGACGCGCAGACGGGTTGAATAGTTCTTAGTATTCGGCATTGTGCTTAATCTTTAATGAGTGATGTGTCGTTTTCCTCTCCATTAAGAAAATGGTAGGAATGAAGATACTTATTGAGTCTGTGCCAATCCTTCTCCGTGAGGTCACGCAGGCGGCGTATGTCCATATTATCCTCCAAATCTGCCATTTTCACAAGTCTTCCGGCTTGGTTGGTGTTGGCTCTTGCTATAAACTCGGCATAGCTCTCTCCTTTCTTTCGCGAGACAGAGAGAATCGCATTGACAGTCTCCTGGGAATAGCCTAATTGCAAGAGCTTCTCAGCTGTCATGCCGGTATCTTCTATTGTGTCATGCAGCAAGGCGACAATTTTTGTGTCAATGAGATTCAGGCGTGTGCTGACCCTTAACGGATGGAAGTAATAGTCTTTCCCTGCCTTGTCCTTCTGGCCGTAGTGCTGACGCATCATAAGATTTATGGTATCAATATAGAGTTTATCCTCATCGGAAATCTCGCATTTTAGAACGATCTCCAAAAGTAAGCCGATGATGTCCTGCGGATCCACCTCTAAAGTAGCGTCATTATACTCAAAGCTCTGTACGTCGTCGATAAGAGTAATCAGTTCTTCCACCGTCTCTGTTACTTCGGAACCGAAGGCAAAGATATGATGTGCCTCCAATTCTGGTGGTACGATGCTGTACTCCTTGGTTTCGGCATCGTAATTGAGGTAAACTTTCAACTTCTTGTCCATATAGTATTCTATTAATCGGTGCAAATATACGAAGAATATGTTCGTCCTATGCGGACACGTTCAAAAAAAATTGTATTTATCGAAAATAAATGGACGTGTCCGCATAGGGAGAACAGATGGATATTATCTTTGCGGCAGATTTTAATTTAAGTTCAACTAAAAACGCATTAACTATGAAGAAAAGAAGCATGAGAACGCTGGCCTTGATGGCCGTCTTAGCTTGCATGGGACTGTCATCGTGTAAACAGCTCTACTATCAGGTGTATGATGTCAAATCGGATGCACTGAAGCAGGAGGACAACTCGCTGGTGTATGAGAACAATGACATGAAGGTGATGTACAATCTTTGGGGAAAGGATGGCTCTGTCGGCTTTATCCTCCAGAACAAGACCGACAAGGACTTGTTTGTCGATATGGACAAGACGTTCTTTATCCTCAATGGGGAGGCAAACGACTACTTCAAGAATCGGGAGTACACGACGAGCACTACCGAGGTTGCCTCTATGGGATATGGAGTCAGTCAGACCTATTGGAGCGTGAACGGCTATTGGCCGACTCAGTATTACGTACCGACCACGGCCTCAGCACTGGCTAAACTCGTGAAAGGGCAGTCGCATGGTGTTACAACGAAGGAGAAGCAGATCGTATGCATCCCGGCTCACGCCTATAAGGTCATCAGCGAGTATAAGGTATCGCCACGCTTTGTCAAGACTTGCGAGCGTACGAAAGACTTCCCGAAACGTACTGCCACTGTAGCCAGCTACTCGGAGGGCTCATCACCTGTGAAGTTCAAGAACCGCATAGCTTATTCATTCGACAGTGACTGCAAGAACTTGCAGCACATTGAGAACAGCTTCTATGTGAGCGGTGTCACCAACTACTCCAAAAAGGCTGCGGTAGAGAAAGTACGCGAAAAGACCGACTGCTACAGCACACGGAAACAGAAGCGCGAGTACTTCAAGATTGGCGGGCCTAATAAGTTCTACAAGACTTATCGTAGTCAGGGTGTTAATGGCAGCTCGGATATGTACGAATAAAAAGCTTTGGCAGATATGCGACTTTGAAAAATAAGTCGTATATTTGCCGTTGTAAATGACATATAAAGGAAGGAGTGCTTATGAAATTCGGATTCAGAACACCGTCAATCAAGAGAAGCATCAGCGCACGGACGACGGGGCGGGCCAAGAGAGCCATCAAGCGTGCGCTAATTCCAGGATATGGAAAACGTGGCATGGGCATCTTACACCCCAAGAAAGCCCTGTATAACCGTGTCTATCGCCGCACGACATTCGGATTGGGCGATATTTTCAAAGCATTGTTCAAATAAGATCTTCGCTTATGGATGGTTTACTTTGCCCCGAATGCGGATGTCCGGAGGTCATCGTCTATGATGACGGAACCTGCAAATGTCAAGGTTGCGGATTTGTGGGTAGCATTGATAACTTTCTTCATTAGTTTTTAGCAATAATGGTTCTAGTCATATCCATACTTCTGCTTGTTCTGGCCATCATACAGATGATAATCTATTATCGGTATGGGATTAACATTTCCAAACCGATGAATAGGCATGACAGGAAGCGGTTGAGACTAAGACGCAAAGGCATTGTCCAACAAAAGCCACCTTCAAACAAAAAACACAAAAAGCAAAAAGTCATAGGCGGTAATGACTGTACCCCCTATAATCCCGAATCAGATCCCGGCTTTATGGATGAAATAGACGAATATATCATGCTCAAGCAACAGCAAGAAGAGGATGATGCGTTTTGGGAGGAACACAGATAGCAATCTACATTTCACATCTTTCTTGATAATTGCTTAGTTCTACAAGATTGCCATCGGGATCTCTGACATACAAGCTGTGCATGACTCCGTGGGCACCATGACGCTCAACAATATCCGTTAAGGGTGTGATACCTTTAGCCTCTAATTCCCGTTTGACGGTTTGCAGGTCATCCTCTACTAACAGGCAGAAGTTTTGCGAGCCGTAAGTTGGATTTTGGGCAGCTGGCTGAAACTCACCTTTACAGGTATGGATAGAGATTTTGCCACCGGGGAAGTATAGGTTGTGATGGCCTTTACTTTCTCGGTGTTCCATGCCTAATACTCTGACATAGAAATCGAGACAAGCCTGCAAATGCTGTGTAGTGATTACGAAATGGTCGATATTCTTTATCTTCATAGTCTCCGTTTTTAAGGGTACAATGTGAACACTGAGCCATGACAGCCTTCGCCATCATAGTCAGTGGTCAATGGCATCTGTGAGCAAAGGGATGTCAGTGCGTCGTCGGGAACGTGCTCATTCAACTCCAAGTGGAAGGAGAGGGACGGGCGCTCGTAGTGCAAGTCCCATAGGGAAAAGCCAATGGAGTTGACTGCTGCCGTTATCTCGTCCTGTATCTGCCAGATGTCCTCGTAGTTCATAGGCTTCTATTTGTTATGTGGGTGTTCTTCTGCTGCCATATCCGTCTGTGTCGCTTCGTCATGATGGGTGTAGGTCATGTGGACGGTCTTTCCTTGCAACCGCTCCTTGAGCTTCGTATTACGCTGGGTGACGGTGACATGGCTGACGGCATACCACAGGGCGCGTTTCTGACTGATGACAATGCAGACTTTCTTGGCACGGGTGACGGCGGTGTAGATAATCCAGGGTTTCTATACCAATCACATATTGATACAACATCAGCTCCCTTATGATTATAAAAACTGAGTTCAAATCTATTGCCGCCCTCAGTATTTACAACCATATTACCAGTAAAACCTTGGCTAATTGATTGAGCTTTTGCAAAACAGCAAATGCTCATTGCTACAAAAAAATATAAATAAGTGCTTCATATCTTATAATTGTTTTGATTTTTCTTCAACATCAGCCATTTCATTATATGTCAATTCCTCCTTGCTAAGTATTGCATACAGCTCATTTGCTAAAGCAACCTTATCAGGATTGTAAGGGGTCATATAATTCTTTGGATTTACTTTTTCTTTCAGATCAGAGAGCTTTTCTGCATCAATAAGGTTAATACCTAATTCTGCTACAGCTTGCTGCTGCAATTCATTGAGAGACTCTACATCATCTCCATTTATCTCAAGTAATCTTTTGTAGATAGCATTAGCCCTGTCTACTTTTTCTTTATCATAGTTAGCACCATTCATAAAGTTTGTAGGATTACACATTCGCTTGAGCTTGTCATATAAAGACTCATCTTTAACTTTTTGATGCTTTGCATCTATTACCCAAAGAGGTATTACTACCAGCAAGAGTAACACAGTAAGACCTATAGACCAATACAGCCACAAATCTTTTCTATCTTTCTCATCAGGTTCCCAGCCATACTTTTCTATAGAGTATGTGGTTGGCTGTGTTCGCCCTATAAACACTCTATAATATCCATTATACATTGAGCCATTTTTATAAGGGCAAACCTCTCTACCATTCTTGTCCTTTATCTCAGGGTCTATTCGTGTGCTACTAGAACCTACCCACATCCTAGGTGTTTCATCTTTTGCAAGAAAATAATACTCATTTGATGCAGCATTGAGCTTGCTCCACAAATCATCCACACTGTTTTTTTCGTATATTCCGTAATATTGTGATTTGTCATTGTTTGTAAAGAAATCAAACGCTTCATTTACAGCCGCCTGTACACTAGGTGCATAACTATAAAAGTCACTCCATTCTTGTTTTTTATAACCTACAGCGTATGGGAATATATAAGACATAGATACTCCATCTATCTCTTGTTTGCAGACAGACAAACACCATCCATCCTCTTTCCTAATATTGTCATTCCAGCGTAGCTGGTACATCTTATACAAATCTCCATAGTTTTCTTTCCACTCTTTCTCTTGGTCATCAGCTATAGATTGTAGGGTGGTGCTTTCAAGATGTTTCAAGGAGTCTGGCAGCTGTGCTATTTCTGATTTGTCTATTTTCTTAGCAAGTTGAGCTGGACTTAAAGGTATATTCATTTTGTCATATTCTACTCTATAGCCAGAATATGTCAAACCTATAACCTCTTTTCTGCCCTCAAAAGCATTTGAAACGGCTTCATAGATTTCATCTCTTAATCTGATGTCCTTTGATGTTATATAGGAATTTACACCAAAGAACATTGCAACCATTGCCACTAAGTAAGCGACAAATGCTAAAGCAATTATATTACCTCTTTTCATAATTTATTTGTTTTGTTTTTTCTTTCCAAAATAGTACAAAGCACCGCCTAAGACAGCAAGTAAAACGAAAGCATTAAATTTCATTGTAATTGCTTCAGAGGGAGCACCATTTGACATAGCAACTAATGCTACTAATAGATTTAGCACCGCTAGCACTAAAAAGATTATTCCTAGTATTTTCATAAACTTTATTTCTTATTAAGCTCGGGTAACTTCAAAGGGATAGTATACTTTATCCTACTTACGGACTCACTTTGTGAGCTGTTCTCACAAGTAGTACCAGCGTTTACAAGAGAGGCTATGGATATGCCACCTCCAGCCTTGAGGTTGTCACTTTGAGTAACAGTAACAGCTATGTCAAAATCAACTCTTAGAGCGTGTCTTGTGTGCTGGTTTTTACCCTCTTTTACAAGAGTCCACCATACACCCTCTCCTGCTACTCCTGTAGTAGGAATAGATGCACCTTTAGCCTCTAGAGCTATATTAGCCTCAGTTATGCCATCTACTATTTGTAGTAGAGACTCCTTTATAAAGTCTTTAATGTCCATAAATCTTATAATTAGTATGAGACAAAGAATGGTGCTCCCTTTTTTAAGCTTGGTGCAAACTCTTCCTTTAGTTTTGCCACATCATAGTTGGGAGCAGATGTGATCTCATCACCCACAACATATAAAATGTATTCTCTATCAGGTATCTTGGCGGCATAGGCGGTACTTACACCATTGTCCTGGAGGAAGACCATCACGTCCTTGATGTCGAGCTGCTTCATCCATGAGTCGTGGATCTTCCTGATGCGCTTGGGACCGATGCCGTCGACCTCTGCCAGCCGCTTGCTGTCGTGCTCGATGATGTCAAAGGTATCCATGCCGAACTTGGCGATAATGAGTTTGGAGAACTTTGGTCCGATGCCATTGACAAGTCCGCTGCCGAGGTACTTCTCCAGACCGAAGAGTGTGGCGGGCATGGCTTCTTCGTAGCTCTCCACAACAAACTGACTGCCGTACTGACGGTGGACTTTCCACTGGCCGTCAGCGACGAGCACGGTGCCTACGGTCACGTCGAGCATATTGCCGACAAGGGTGACGAGGTCGTCGTACCCCTTCACCCGTGCCTTCAGTATTGAATAGCCGTTCTCGCCATTCTGATACGTAATCCGTTCTATGACTGCCCGCAGCTTCATAATGAT
>NZ_AUJK01000019.1 GCF_000424185.1 Prevotella sp. AGR2160 | reverse complement strand
TTCACCAAGACATCGTTGGCAATGTTCCAGATGAAGGAGAAGAGTTGGTTATATTGCGTCTGTTCCATATTATCTTTATTTCGTTTGCAAAGTTAAAGCATTTATTCATCATATGCAAATTTGACCTTAATTCCGCAACACTTTGATTTAACTTTATTTATAAGTACCTGAGCAACAAAAAGTTGCTCAGGATTTTGCCATGTCAGATTTTTCACCTATCTTAGTGTTGCAAATCAAAATATGTATCAAACCCGACAGACATGGCAAAGGTAGCAATAAAATCTGAGAAACTCTCTCCTTTTGGAGGTATTTTTCCAATAATGGAGCAATTTGATTCCAAGCTCTCATCTGTAATCGACTCAACCCTCGGTATGAGATGCAGGCTGTATGGTTATCAATACAGCGAAATCATCCGTTCGCTTATGAGCGTTTATTTCTGTGGCGGCTCATGCATCGAGGATGTCACCACTCATCTGATGTATCACCTCTCGCTTCATCCGACACTTCGCACATGCAGTGCCGACACGATTCTCAGAGCCATAAAGGAACTGACCCAGGATAACATTTTTTCATTCAATAATCTTGTAGCTTTGAAATAAAGTTATTATCTTTGTGGCAAAGAAAAAGATATGAACTTCTATCAATTCTATTTTGCAGAATACTGTATCGGCCCTTAGCTTCAAAGCATAGTTATGAATCAAGCCGATGTATTTGCCCGGCTTAAAAAGTCGGGCATAGGGGGAGGGTATTTCATAAAGGGCTACGATACTCTTCATACTTTCAGTAATGAATATGCAGATGGCCTTATAGATTATATGAAGGAGAATGAAGTGCTTGTATGAGTGTCTATCATTCTCAGATTATCCAGATGATATTTTTGATATGTTAGGAAATAGTTCAAATAGTGAAGACGGATGCTTTCCTGGTGGATGCTTTAGTCTCATATTAGTTATCGTGTGGCTTTATTTTTACTACAAGACAAAGTCGCCTGGCGATGGATTTGGCCATATCATCATCTATTCAATCGTATTTGCCGTAGTATATTTATTATTGGCATCGATTGTCATTATTGCTATTAGCCATTTCTTTAGGAACAGACCAGACTCCAAAGACCCCGGAGGTCATGAAGGCTGTTTATCTCTTCTCTTATCATTATTTAAAAGCAAACGTGATGAGGAGGATACGGAAGACGATGTAACCGATATCAGTCCCATTACTTTAGAAACCCATCATGCACAAACATCCGCAAGCAACGGAGCTTCACCCGTAAATTCTAGCCATGAAGGCTTAAAACAAAGCCAGACTTCACAGGATGGACAAAACTCTAACACTGGCGGCAAAGGATCAACAACAGACAACCCTACAAAACTTTATCTTACTGAGCAGCAATTTACGAATCTCAAGAATGCTGTAAACGAGCTTATGGATTATTGTCAAGAAGTTGGGAAGGACAAAGAAATTTACGATTACATCATTGACCTTACCAAAAAGTCTAATCCTATATACGACATGCCAGAATTCACTATATCTGTGAATGTGCCGGACATGTTTTATGGATTAGCTATGAAAGATGTCTTCTCTTGTATGGCAAGCATGGGATTCGCAATTTCAACCCTTTATGGTGGCACGTTTAATTTAGATGGGACACCTAAGATCAACTGCAAGCGATTTGAAGGACAGGCGTTGCTTGCCCTGATGATGCTCAGTAATGACAAATTCCTGGACTATTCAAAGTTCAGGTCCTTGTTAATTTCATACATGTCTGGCAAAGACTGTAAAGAAATTACTTCTGCAGAGAGGTCACTAAACGACTATCTTCAATCGAGCACCTCTGTCAGTACAGAAGAAGCTGAAGTGAAAGATTATCAGGTTGCCCTGATTTTGAAAAGTATAAGCTGAGACGAGGAAAGTCAGAAATACAAAAAGATACTTTACAAAATAGCTTTTTGCTTTGCCTATGCTGATGGGACGCTCTCGACAGAAGAGAAACTATTTCTTAAGCAACTGGGCAATGATGCTGGTATTATTGAAGTTGGTATTACGGTAGACAGTGCTTCTGATGAATCACTGGATAGTCTGGATCATCTCATTGGACTGAAGGAAGTAAAAAATGATATTAAATCGCTGGTCAACTTCATAACCGTCAACCAAAAAAGGAAGACGCTGGGTATGAAGGTACCCTCTGTGTCCTATCACTGTGTTTTTACCGGCAACCCAGGTACGGGAAAGACAACAGTAGCCAGAATATTGGCAGGGATTTACAAAAATTTGGGTATTGTAGAAACAGGACAGCTTGTCGAGACAGACCGCTCCGGTCTTGTTGCCGAGTATGTAGGCCAGACCGCCGTAAAAACCAATAAGATAATAGATAAGGCTATTGGTGGGGTGTTGTTTATTGACGAGGCTTATTCCCTAGTTCAGGGAGGAGACAACGATTACGGTAAGGAGGCTATCTCTACACTCCTAAAAAGAATGGAAGATGACAGGGATAAACTTGTCGTTATCCTTGCTGGCTATACCAAGGAGATGGAAGACTTCATTAACTCTAACCCCGGACTGCGCTCACGCTTCAGCAGATACATACATTTCCCTGATTACACCGCTGAGGAACTGTTCCAGATATTCGAGTTGAATATGCAGAAGTTTGAATACCATCTTTCTGACGATGCTAAACCTTTTCTCCAGAAACTATTAGAAGAAAGAGTCGCTCATAAAAGAAAAGACTTTGGTAATGCACGAGAAGTTCGAAACCTATTCGAGAAAGTCGTCGAGTCACAGGCTGATAGATTGCAAAAATCAGGTGATATGACCAAAGAAATGCTCTCTGAAATTAAGATAGATGATATCAGAAATGCGATATAAATGAATTAGCAATCGAAGACGATGTCATTTCCCTACGATATTCAGCACGATGTATTCCGACTGCGTGGCGATGCGGAACTTCGCGCCCCAGATACCAAGGCCACTGCTGACATAATACTGCGTATGGCCTTTGCGCAACGGACCGAAAGCATCCTCGTAGACGGCATCCGTGATCCAATTGAGCGGCCATACCTGTCCGTGATGGGTATGTCCCGCAAACTCAAAGTCAACGCCGTTGCGCTCTGCCTCCTCGAGATGATAAGGCTGATGATCCAATTCCAAAAGGAAACGTTGGTGATCAACGCCTTTCATAACGGCTGATAACGGTTTGCGATGGAGATTCGTACGGTCATCACGGCCTATCACCGTAATGCTGTCAACATCCGTGTACGCGTCGCGCAAGACATGAATACCCGCTTCCTTACAAAAGAGCAAGTCGTTGCTGACGCCCGTATAATAATCATGATTGCCGAGACAGGCATAGACGGGAATGCCCAACCGCCGGAACTCCTCTGCCATCCGCGTCTCTGCCACAGGACGATAGCTGCCGTCGATGAGATCCCCGGCAATAAGGATGGCGTCGGGCTTCTCCGCTTTCAACAGTTGCAGCCAGCGACGGAGGTCACCGCGAGTACTGTGATAACCGAGATGAATATCACTGACGAGCACGAGCTTCTTCGGTCTGCCTATAGCCTTCTCTGTCTTCACCGTCATCTCCACGCGCTTCTTATCCTCATAATGCCGCCAGGAAAAGAAGAAAAGGGCCGTGAGTCCCACAGCCATGACGGCTGTCGTGATGCCATTCTCCCGCACCGCCGTGACAGGCACGAAGTGGCAAAGGCGGAGGATGTCGAGGACGAGGAAGATCATAAAGAGATAGAGCAGAACGATCAGCCATGACGTGCCGATCTCATAGGTCGCCGTTGCCAGCGCCATTGGCCAATGGTTGATCACGCCCGACATCGCCACGAAGAACAGGATAAACGCCAGCGCCATCAGTGCCACGACCGTGATGCGAAGCGCCGGAATAGCCGGCAATAGCTGCCACGTCCGCCAGGAGATATATCCCTGCGCGAGAATCGGCAGGAGGAGGAAAATGAATATCGCGAGCCTCTGCATGTTTACTATATTTACTGTTTCTAAATATTATATTTACGACTCATAAACGACATATTTACGAGTTGTAATCAACATAGTTATGTTGATTGGCGTGACAAATATAGATATTAAGTTTGATACCACCAATTTTTCTTACATTTTTTATCATTTTCATCGGCTGCTATCCGTGAATTATATCATCTTCTTCAAAAATACTATAATCGTGGTATTTGTACATTTTATAAAATGTCGTAACTTTGCAGCAAAATTTAAAATTGATGATTATGAAACTACAGAAAGATTTCCTTCGCAATACAGACGTAGCGCTGTTGTTGCTCCGCCTCACCATCGGTGGGCTGATGCTTTTCCACGGTATCCATAAGCTCCTCGTCGGAGTAGGCTTCATCGGTGACATGCTCGCCGCCCTCGGACTGCCGACATTCATTGCCTGGTTCTCCGTCGCCGCGGAAGTGATCGCCTCGCTGATGCTTATCGTCGGTGCGTGGACGCGCCTCGCCGCCATTGTCTTCGTCGGCAATATGGCCGTAGCCATTCTCATGGCCCATTCCTCCATGATCTTCTCCGTTGATCCGATGACGGGCGGCTGGGCCATTGAACTGCCGATGCTCTATCTCCTTGGCGCCGCCGTCCTCTTCTTCTCCGGTGCCGGGAAATACGCGCTGACAAAAGGAAGCATATTGGACTAAAAAAACATAAAACTTTTGCCAACTTCAAAAATAATATTTATCTTTGCGATAAACTAAATAGATATGACGTTTAAGTATCAAAGACAAATTGGATACTGTGGGCGGCCTGCGGCATCAACCGGCCGGAGAGCGGGAAACTGACGGTGCCCTCCGCCATCAACGCCCAGGACATCCAAGTCTTTGTCGTCCGCAAGGACGGCGCTTATCTCTATCTGCCGAAAGAGAATCAGCTCAAGCCAGTCAGCAAGGCTGACCTGCGCAGCGCCGTCGCCGGCCGTCAGGCTTTCGCCGCCACGGCTCCCGTCTCTTTGGTACTCGTGAGCGACCATAGTAAGTTTGGCAATCTCCCCGCTGCTGCCGCCAGCCGCATGGGTGCCGTCGACTGCGGTTATGTATCTCAGAACATCTGTCTCATCTGCACGGCTCTCGGACTGAACACCGTGCCGCGCGCCACCATGGATACCGATGCCCTGAAAAAGGCACTCGGGCTCGGCGAACAGTATGATCTGATTATGAACAGCCAGATAGGTTATCCGAAAGAATAAATGAATAAGCATTATCACGACTTGTTCATCGATCTTGATGACACGCTCTACGACACCTACGGCAACAGCATGATTGCCCTGCGGAAACTCTTCGACGAACGGCAATGGCAAAAGGTCATGCCCTCCTTCGATGCCTTTCGCGAGGCTTACTACGAGACGAATCACGAGGTATGGGAGAAGTATGCCCACGGCAAGATTGACCGCGACACCCTCATCGTTGAGCGTTTCCGTCAGCCCGTGACGAAGATGATCTCGCAGTGTGGCGGCGACACCTCCTTCATCTCTGACGCCTGGTGCGTGGCCGTCAGCGACCGTTACGGCGACATCATCTCCCGCGAGCCGGGCATCGTGGAGGGAGCCCGTGACCTGCTCGTTGATCTCAAGGCGAAAGGTTATCGGATGCATATCTGCAGCAATGGCTTCCACGAGGTGCAATACCGGAAACTGCGGTCGAGTGGCCTCGAACCTTTCTTCACGACGGTCATCCTCAGTGAGGATGCCGGCGCCAACAAGCCCCGCAAGGCCTTCTTCGACTATGCCTTGGAGAAAACGGGCGCCAAACGCGAGGCGACGCTCATGATCGGTGACCATTACGACACTGACATCGCCGGAGCCCTCCATGCCGGTATCGACGCCATCCTCTTCAACCGCTGGCAGATAGACGTAAAGGCCCTCGATCCCCAGCCGCAGTATGTCGTCAATCATCTCTCCGAAATCAAAAGCATCCTTCCGTAAAAAATTGTTTCCGTCACTTGCAGGGGCCGTCCCTTGTGGCGGCCCGATGCCGGTACGGCATTCACCATGACAACGGTGGATCATTCGGCGTAACCGCCGACGGGCCGCCACAAGGGACGGCCCCTGCAAGTGGAAGAATAAAGGATCCGAAATACAAACACGTCATTTACGAAAATATCTCAATGAGATAAAAAATTATCTCATTGAGATATTTTTGTAAACAAGGCATTTAGATTGGCGGAACATGATAAATCAAGTCCCTACGTTTAATTCTTTACTTTTTTACTTCTTTACTTTTAAACTTCATTCTGTCGAATCCCATGCCATAGACGGCACTGACACTGCTCTGGGAGACAAAGGCATGGGGATCGATCTCATCGATGACACGGAAGATGTCACGGCGCTGCGTGCGGCGCGCGATGATAAAGAGCATGCCCACGGGCTTGCCGGTGTAGAAGCCATGGGCGTCGATGAGCGTGCAGCCACGGTCGATCTCATCGTTGATGGCCCGTCCGATCTTCTCCCACTGGTCGGAGATGACAAAGAACTGGACACTGCCGCGACGGCCATTGACGACATAATCCACGCAGGCCGACATCACGAAGAGTACGATATAGCCGTAGATCACTTTCTCCCAACTGCCAATGATGAGATAGGACGACGTAACGATCGTCAGGTCGCAAATCAGGATGACACGTCCGAGACTGATGTCGCGGTATTTATGCACCATCGCCGCAATGACATCACTGCCGCCGCTGCTGGCGTTGCACATCAGCGCCAGGCCCATGCCCACACCCATCAACAGTCCACCAATGAGGCAGGCCAGAAAGGGCTGGTCGGCAAAGAGGGGCTGAACGCCGCCCGACTGCAGCACGGAAGTCATCAACGTGAAGATACATACGGCGAAGATCGTGCGGAAGCAGAATTTCCATCCGAGGATCACCAGTGCCGCAACCAGCAGGATGGCATTCAGCGTGAAATACGTGTACTGTACGGGGATGCCGACACTCCAAAATACCAGGGAGGAGATACCGGGGAGACCGCCGATCGTGATGTGATGGGGCAACAGAAAAGTACACCACCCCAAAGAGCCGAGCACCATGCCGAAAGCAATGGTCAACAGGTCTAATACCAGGCGCCATGACGCCCGTGATTTCTTTCTCGTCATCTTTTCAGAAGATTATACGTTTATGGTTGCAAAATTAATAAAAAAAATGGTAACTTTGCACCTCGTTTGGAAGAAACATTGTTGGGATTAAAAGAATCAGATTATGACAGATAGGAATCAAGCTATCATCCGTACGAGCGGTATCGGCATTGCCGCGAATATCCTCCTGGTCATCTTCAAGGCCATCGTAGGTTTCATTGCCGGGTCCATCGCCATTGTCATGGATGCCGTCAACAACCTCAGTGATGTCCTCTCGAGTGTCATCACCATCGTCGGCACCAAGCTATCGGCTCGTCCGGCCGACAAGGAGCATCCCTTCGGCCACGGCCGCATCGAATATTTCTCAGCCATTCTCATCGCCGTCCTCGTGCTCATCGCCGGTGTCTCGTCCATGGTGGAGAGCGTGAAGAAGATTATCCACCCCACCCCGCCGGAATATTCCACCGTGACACTCATCGTCATCATCGTGGCCATCATCATCAAACTTTTCCTCGGACGCTATGTCAAGCGACGCGGCGAGGAGCTCAACAGTGACGCACTGAAAGCCAGCGGCGCTGATGCCCTCTTCGACTCCGTCGTCACCACGGGCACGCTGCTCACGGCCCTACTGATGCTCTTCACGGGGATCGACCTCGACGGTATCGTCGGCGCACTCATCGCCTGCGTCGTCATCAAGGCGGGCTACGACATGCTCATCGCGCCCGTCAGCCAGCTCCTCGGCACGCCGGTGCCGGCAGAACTGAAGCAGGGCATCATCCAGGAAGTCCTCAAGGAACCGGGCGTCAACGGCGTCTTCGACGTCATCCTCAACTACTACGGTCCCTCAACAATCATCGGCTCCCTCCATGTCAGTGTCCTCGACACGACGACGGCCCGCGAGATTCATCTCCTCACGCGGCATATCAGTGATAAGCTGTGGCAATGCCACGGCATCATCGTCACCGTGGGCATCTACGCCATCAACTCCAGCGAGCGTGACCAGCAGCTGCGCATCGCCGTACTCCATGAAGCCGTCAGCCAGCCTCATGTGATGCTTTGCCACGCCTTCTATGTCTTTGAGGATAAGAAACTCATCACCATCGATATCATCCCCGACCGCGACGTCACCGATGACGACCGCTTCCGCAAGGCCATCACCGCGCATTTCGAGGAGAAATTCCCCGGCTACAAGTTCGACGTGGATATCGATCACATATATTAATAAGGTGAACCCTGTCAAAACAAAAATCCTCCCCGAACTATCAAAATAGTTTGGGGAGGATTTTTTATAGTGAATAAATCGGTTTACTTCGTGGCGCGCATGATGATCTCAGCGTGATTGCCGGAAGAGAGAATGACCGTCTTCAGGAAGTTAGCAATATCCTGACCCGTGACGGAAGCAACGGTCTTCTTGTAATCCGTGAAAGAGTCACGGCCGTAGTCCAGGGCATCAACGAGGATTCCCAACCAGTAGTCGTTGTCCTTAGCGTTGACATCAGCCTGCTTGAGGAGAATCTCCTTTACTTTCTGCAGATTGGCGGCATTGGGATCGGTAGATGCCTTCTTCATACCGATGAAGAAATACGGCAGAGCCTCATCGACCTTCGCAGGGTTGAGCATGGAGACACCGATGACAGAATAGACGGCTTTCTTATCCGGCGTCGTAGCAACACGCTGGGTTGCTCCTGCGTAGTAAGCGGCGCTGAGCTTCTCACGGATGCTGTCGTTATAATCCATTTCGAGCAGACGGGCAGCGATATCATTGAGCACATCGTTGCGGAGCGTATAAGCGACAGGGTTGGAACGCCAGTACTCACGGGCCTGCGACTGAGGATTCTCCATAGACTTCGTAAACAGGTTCTTCACCTCTCCGTTATAGGTCGGATAAGGCATAACCTTCAACGTCTCGCCCTTCTTGGACGGCAGAGATGCGATATAGGTCTGGATCAGCGGCTTCAGGGAGTCAACGTTGAAGTTACCGACGAAATAGAACGTGAAGTCGGCGGCATTGCCATACATCTTCTTCGCCAAAGCGAGAATATTGTCGTAGTTGGCAGCCTTCACGTCATCGGCAGTGAGCACACGGCTGTAGGCGTCATGGCCGGTAGTGGTACGGAGGACGGAGTCCTGATAGACGATGTTCGGATTCTTATCCTTATCCTTCAGAATATTGATGAGATACTCACGGGAGTTGTTCACGCTCTTCTCATCCTTCTTCACGGCCGTGAAGTCGAGGTAGACGAGCTGCAGCAATGTCTTCAGATCCTTCGGTGTGGAAGAGCCGTTGATCAGACGACGGTTGTCGGTGAGGGAGAAACTCGTGCTGGCCTGCTTGCCGGCAAGAGCCTTCGTGAGTTCCGTATTGGAGAAATTGCCCAGACCGCTGGCGTTAAGCGCCTGGTCAGCCAACTGATAATCGGGGAAAGAGAGATCCTTCTTCACGGCGAGCATACCACCATTGGCACGGGCGAGGAACTTCACCTCGTCGTCCTTGAAGTCGGTCTTCTTCAGCACCACACGGGCGCCATTGGAGAGCGTCATGACGGTGTAGCCAAGTTTCTTATCTTCTACGGTCTTCACAATCTTGCCGGCTTTCGGCTCCTGGGCGATGAGCGGCTCCTGCTTTGTGTTGTCCACCCATGCGGTGACCGTAGCGGTCTTCGCCTTGTCGAAAGCAGCCTTCAGACTGGCCTCCGTGGGGATCTCCACGCCTTCCTTGTCCTGCATGGAGACGAGGGTGACGAAGTTGGAGTCCTTCAGGTTGACGAGTTCCTTAGCAGCCTCGTTGATTGCCTCAACGGGAATATTCGGGACAATCATCTGATAGATCTTATACTCATCTTCCACAGAGGGAATCGGCTCCTTCTCTACGAAGTTGTCGACATACTGGCTCGTGAACTCCTCATTCTTCATCTTGTTGCGGTTGCTGTAAGCCTTCTCCTCGGCAGAGAGGAAGTCAGCCTTCGCACGGGCGTACTCCGTAGGCAAGAAACCGAAGTCATGGACACGCTTCAGTTCCTCCAGAGCAGACTGGAAAGCCTCAACGGTCTTGCCGGGTTTCGGCAGGAGCTGAAGGGTGAAGGCATCCTCCGTACGGCTGACGAGATACTGGCCATCGTAGGCGCTGGCGCCGATATAAGGACAGGAAGCATCCTGAGAGAGTTCGGAAAAACGCTCGTTGAGCATGCTGCTGATGACGTTCTTCGCATAGTCCTCTATCATATATTCCATATTGCCTTTCAGAGAGTCGGGCGTAGCCTCATGCTTCAAGAAAGACAGGATGAGATTCTGCTGCTGTTCCTTATCCTTATCGACGACGATGATCGGCTGGGCATTATCGGGAACGGCAACAGGAACGACCTTGGCGGCATTCTTCGGCACCGTGATGCCGGAGAAAAGTTTCTTGATGGTGGCCTCAATCTTGTCGACATCGACATCACCAACGATAATCAGCGCCTGATTGTCGGGACGGTACCATTTGTGATAGTAAGCACGCAGCACATCGGGCTTGCAACCGTCGACAACACTCATCAAGCCGATCGGCATACGCTCGCCGTACTTGCTGCCGGGATAGAGCTTCGGCAAAGCACGCTCGAGGATACGCTGCTGGGCAGTCATGCGCATGCGGTACTCGTTGTGGACCACATCACGCTCATCGTCAATGGCTTTCTGCGTCAGGGAGATACCGTTGCTCCAGTCCTTCAGAATGAGCATGCAGGAGTCGATGGCCGTGGCACGCGTCGTCGGTACATTGGTGAAATAATATACCGTCTGGTCAAAACCGGTATACGCATTGAGGTTGCTGCCATACTCCACACCAATCGACTGGAGATAGTTGCGGAGATTATCATCCTTGAAATGCTCCGTACCGTTGAAGGCAAGGTGCTCAAGGAGATGGGCCAGACCGCGCTGGTCGTCATTCTCCTGCAGTGATCCTACTTTCTGGGCAATGTAGAAACTGGCTGTATGTTCAGGATACGCGTTGTGACGGATGTAATAGGTCAATCCGTTACTCAGATGGCCGATCCTGACGGCCGGATCTGTAGGGATGGGCGGCATCTGCTGGGCTATCGCCTGCACCATGCCGAGCAGCAAGAGCGCTGCTGAAAATAGTAGATTTCTTAGTCTCATCTCTTGAGGTTTATAAGATTCAGTACGTAAAGTTGTTGCAAATTTAAGAAAAAAGGCGGAGAAAACAATTTTTGATTTTGTTTTTTACGATATTTATTGTACTTTTGCAAGGAATTTAACGAATATAAATATTAAAGTTCATCAATCATATGGGAAAAATCATCCTCACAGGTGACCGGCCTACGGGTCGCCTGCATCTCGGACACTATGTAGGATCTCTGCGCCGCCGCGTGCAGTTGCAGAATGAAGGAGACTACGACCGCATGTTCGTCTTTATGGCTGACGTGCAGGCGCTCACCGATAATGCCGACAACCCGGAGAAGATCCGACAGAATATCGTGGAGGTAGCCCTCGACTATCTCTCCGCCGGCCTCGACCCGAAGAAATGTACGCTCTACATTCAGAGTCAGATCCCCGAGCTCGCCGAACTGACAACATATCTGATGAACATCGTCAGCGTCAGCCGTGTGCAGCGTAACCCGACGGTGAAGACGGAAGTGAAGATGCGCGGCTTCGGAGAGAACTCTGTACCATTGGGCTTCTTCTGCTACCCCGTGTCACAGGCTGCCGACATCGCCTGCTTCAAGGCCACGACAGTACCCGCTGGCGAGGACCAGGCACCGATGATCGAGCTCACGCGTGAACTCGTCAATCGCTTCAACCAGATCTATGCTCCCGTCCTCGTGGAGCCTTCGCTGATGTTGCCGGAGAATGCCGTGGCGCGCCGACTCCCCGGTACCGACGGAAAAGAAAAGATGAGCAAGAGCCTCGGCAACTGTATCTATCTCTCTGATGATGCCAAGACAGTAGAGAAAAAGGTGAAAGGCATGTATACTGATCCTACCCATCTCAATGTCTCCGATCCCGGTCATGTGGAAGGCAATGCCGTATTCACTTATCTCGACGCTTTCGCCACCGATCAGGACTTCGCTGACTTCTGGCCCGACTTCAAAAATCTCGACGAACTGAAGGCTGCGTATACCGCCGGTGGTATCGGGGATATGAAGTGCAAGAAACTGTTGATGAAAGTCATCAACCGTATGCTCGACCCGATCCGCGAGCGCCGCGCCCAGTTTGAACAGGATATTCCTGAAGTCTTCAACATTCTGAAGAAAGGCAGCGAGCAGGCCCGCGAGGTCGCCGCTCAGACGATGGATGAGGTCCGCAAGGCCATGCGCATCGATTACTTCAACGATGCCGCCCTCATCCAGGAACAGGCTGAGAAGTTTAAGAAGCAATAACAGCCTCTACCACCACCCACCACTACAGCCTCTCCCCCAACCCCTCCCCGAAAGGGAGGGGAGTAAAATGTCTATTCCCTTCGTAGGGACATAATTTATTATGTTCCGTCCCCAATAATACTTAAACATGAAACAAAGACTCTCCCTCAAATCAGCGATAAGACATATCACTCTCCTCTCCCTTCGGAGAGGGGTTGGGGGTGAGGCTTTTACGCTCGCTATCCCCAGCATCATTTCCAATATCACGGTGCCGTTGTTGGGCCTCGTCGATATGGCGATTGTCGGACATATCGGTGACGCACGATATATCGCTGCCATCGCCGTGGGATCGATGTTCTTCAATGTCATCTACTGGATCTTCGGTTTTCTGCGCATGGGCACGGGTGGCATGACCTCACAAGCCTATGGCCGCAAGGATTTCGCGGAGACTCTTCTCGTTCTCTTCCGTACCCTCGCCATCGGCACGGGCATGGGACTGCTTTTCATTATCCTTCAACAACTGCTCATCGCCCTCGGCTTCGCGTCGATGGCACCGGCAACGAATATCCGCAGTCTAGCAAGTATCTACTGCCATATCGTCATCTGGGGCGCCCCTGCCGTCCTCGGCCTCAACGGACTCACGGGCTGGTATGTGGGCATGCAGAACACGAAGGTGCCGATGATCGTCTCTATCTTGCAGAATATCATCAACATCATCGCCTCTCTCTCCCTCGTCTTCGCCTG
This sequence comes from Prevotella sp. AGR2160, assembly GCF_000424185.1. GTDB lineage: Bacteria > Bacteroidota > Bacteroidia > Bacteroidales > Bacteroidaceae > Prevotella. The sequence continues at coordinate 39,612 of NZ_AUJK01000019.1, read as the reverse complement.
CCATCTCGATATCGCCGGCGTGGCGTGGGGAACGGTCATCGCACAATGGAGCGGCTTCCTCCTCTCGTTGTTGATTCTTAAACGGTATTATCGTCAACTCGGTCGCTACCTCCGTCAGTCAACGGAGACTTCGCTCTTGCATAAAATCTTCGAGGCATCGGCCATGAAGCAATTCTTCGTGGTTAACAGGGACATTTTTGTACGCACGCTCTTCCTTGTCGCCGTCATGCTGTTTTTCACATCGGCCGGGTCGCGCCAAGGAGCCATGATTCTTGCCGTGAACACACTGCTCATGGAGTTTTTCACGATATTCTCTTATTTCTCTGATGGCTTCGCCTATGCCGCGGAAGCCCTCGGCGGGAAATACTATGGTGCCCGCAACAGAACCATGTTTCAGGAACTGTTGCGGGCACTCTTCAAGATCGGCTTTCTTTTGGCCGTCCTTTTCACCTTATTATATATAGGGGGCGGACGATGGCTGCTCAGACTGCTGACCGACGACAAAGGGGTATTAACCGCCGTTGGCCCGTACTTCTGGTGGTCTACACTCATCCCCGTAACGAGTATTGCGGGATTCCTGCTCGACGGCATCTTCGTGGGCATCACGAATACGAAAGGCATGCTCGCCTCTTCCGTCAGCGCCGCCATGGTGTTCTTCCTGGTATACTTCGTCTCTTTCCCTTTCCTCGCCAACCACGGTCTGTGGCTGGCCTTCATCCTCTATCTCATCACCCGTGGTGCCGTAGAAGCCATTCTGCTCCACCGTAGGGACATGATTCATCATGTTCCGTCAAACCAACGCGATGCTTAAAGGGCTGACGGTAATGAGCCGCTGCTTATAAAGATCACCGACGGCACGCTTGAAGACTTTCTTACTGACATGGAAGCGATCATAGATATCATCGGCAGCACTCTTGTCACCAAGATCGCAATGACCGTCATGATCCTTGAGATACTGCAACAGTTCATCAGCAAAGCTCTTGGTCTGTCGCATTCCCGTAGGCTGCAGCGCTACGTCGATCTTTCCGTCATCACGAACAGTAGAGATATATCCCTTCACACGGTCACCGGTATGCAGAGGCTGGAAGATCTGATCATCGTAGAGCAGTCCGGCAAACTTGTTATCCACAATCACCTTGAAACCAAGATCCGTCTTCTGCCATACGAGGAGATCGACAGCGTCGCCATGTTTATACGTCGGCTTCTCTTCGGAGAAGAAATGCTCCACTTTCGCCGAAGCGACAATGCGGTAACTGTCCTCGTCGATATGGATATAGACGATATAGCTCTCGCCGATCTCCATCTTCTTCTTCATCTCACGGAACGGACAGAACACGTCCTTCAGCACGCCCCAGTCGAGGAAAGCACCAAACTTATTCACCCAGTTCACTTTGAGGTAAGCGAAATCACCAACCTTGGCCAGCGGTGTCTCCGTGGTAGCGATGAGTCGCTCATCCTGATCGAGATAGAGGAAACAGCGCACGTCATCTCCGGGCTTCACGCCTTCGGGTACATATTTCTGTGGCATGAGGATCTCGCCCTCGTCGCCACCGTCAAGGAAAATACCGAATACTTCCTTGCCATTGAAGGCATGCGGGTCCTCACGCTCGGCCACCTTTGTCATCTTCAGCGTGTTGTAATCGCCGAGTTTCAGTGTTGTCTTCATATCGTCTCCTTTCCTTCTTGTTCGCTGTTGCTTTCTGTCCCGTTCTGGTCCTCAGAAACAGTCAGTTCTATCAACCGGCCATCTTCCATGTGGATCGTTCGGTCCGTGATCTTCGCCAAATTTTCATCGTGGGTAACAATGACAAAGGTCTGGCCAAATTTATCGCGAAGGTCAAAGAAAAGTTGATGAAGCTCTGCCTTGTTCTTCGAGTCCAGACTTCCCGACGGCTCATCGGCGAGGATGACGGCAGGATTATTGACAAGGGCACGGGCGACGGCGACACGCTGTTTCTCTCCGCCGGAGAGTTCATTGGGCTTGTGAGAGGCACGATCACCGAGTCCCATGAAGTCCAGCAGCTCCTCTGCACGCTCCTTCGCTTCCTTACGGCCCTTACCGGCGATGAAGGCGGGGATCATCACATTCTCCAGGGCCGTAAACTCCGGCAGCAACTGATGAAACTGGAAGACGAAGCCGATATGCTGGTTGCGGAAGTCTGCCAGCTTCTTCGCCGAGAGACTGCTGACATCGGTGCCGTCAATAACGATGGTACCTGTATCGGGCTTGTCAAGGGTTCCGATAATTTGCAACAAGGTTGTCTTGCCGGCACCCGAAGGGCCGACGATACTCACGACCTCTCCCTTGTCGATATGGAGGTCGATGCCTTTAAGCACCTGCAACGTGCCGAAAGACTTGGTAATATTCTTTACGTCTATCATTTTTTTCGTAGTTCTATCGTTTTCTATTGTGTTCTATTGCGAGCTATTGAGTTCTATTGCGAGCTAGAGTGGGCTATCCCCGTTTCAACCATTTTATCCGCTCCGCCCAAGGATGATCACGCAGCCACTCCCACAGACTCTGTTCCTCCTGGTGCTTCGGCTCGGCGAACGTGATCTCGTCGGAGCCCTTGCCATATTGATCGGGGAAAATAATAATCAGATTCGTACCGGAGAAATAACGGTCCAGCTCTTCCGGCAGATGTTCCTGGGCGTTCTTGTAAGATACCGTTCCCTTACGAGCGGTGATGACGACAAAAAGATGATCATCGGCGATCGTAGAGGCCAAATTCGGCAACTCATTCCAGTGATCCATCTCTGTCATCTCACTGCGCACACTCGGATGGACATTCTGCACATAGGCATTGATCAGGGCTAGCGTGTCACGACGACCGTAGAACGTGATGCGGCATTCGAGATTTTCCGCCAGACGACAAAGCCGTTCGAGCCAGCGATAGAATCCTGGCTCATATTCTGCTCTTGAAGGTACGGCAACCTGGATAAGACGAATCGTGTTCAGTGGCTGGCGGATACGGGCCATCATGATCTGACAGTTGAGTCCGTTGAAGAGACTCTGATGGAAATCACCCCAGAAGGTAGATGAGTTCTCCTTATGCATATGCATGCCGATAATGATCTCGGAAGCCTTATACTCATTGAAGGCATGCTTGATGCCATTGGCGATGTTCGCGGCGATGCGCACCTGCGTCTGGATGGGCACGTCGGCCGCCGAGACGAGTTTCTCACAATGTTCCAACAGCCGTTCACCCTGCTCTTGGTTATACCGCATATTCGCGTCATCATAGACCACATTCAATGCAATGAGACCACGGTTCAAATGCGGGTTACGCACAAGCATAGCCAGGGAGATGAGGTTATCGGCATACTCTGGATATTTCACGGGCACAAGGATAAGTTCGTCGTCGGCTTTCCTGTGCCGGGGCTCCGACGGCAACTCCTTGGCATGGAGAATCATCTGCCGTGACGCCCAGTCGGTCATCACCGAAGAGATCACACACGTCACGAGAATCATGATCACAACACCATTGAGCATATCGGCATTGACGAGGAAACCGCCACCGGCGACAGGCAGTGTCATACCCACCATCACCATTGCGATTGCTCCTGCCGCATGAGCGGAAGTAAGACCAAACATCATATGACCAGCCAACAGCGGCATGCGGAAGAGCCGTTGGGAAAGATAGGCTGCAAGCGCCTTACCAAGTGTGCCTGCTACAACGATCCAAAAGACAACCCACAGGATCCGTCCGCCCTGGAAGAGCAGTCGTACATTGATGAGCATGCCCACACCTATAAGAAAGTAAGGTATGAAGATCGCATTGCCAATAAACTCGATACGGTTCATCAAGGGTGACAGACGCGGGATATACCGGTTCAGGATCAAACCCGCAAGGAAGGCACCGAAGATTCCCTCCACGCCTGCCATGTCGGACAGCGCCGCACTCATGAAAAGGATGGCCATGACAAAGATAAACTGCATCACCGAGTCACTGTAGCGCCGCAGGAACCAGCGCGTCAGCCGTGGGATCAGCCAGATCATCGCGGCAACATAAACGATAAACTTCACCGTGAAGAGCAGCCAGAACCACCCACTGCTCGTGCCTTGATGGGCGGCAACGATGGCCGCGAGGACCACAAGTGCCACCAAAAGGGAAAACATGCTGGAGCCGACACTCAGTACGACACTCGCCTTTCGCTGCAGGCCATAGCGGGCAATAATCGGATAACTGATCAGCGTGTTCGATGCCATGATCGTGCCCAACAACAAGGACGCCGCCATCGTATAGTCGAGGAAATGGAGTCCGATGAATGCCGTGAGGACAAAGGGAATGATAAAGGTGACGAGACCGAAAATGAGAATACGGTACTTGTTGCGCTTGACACCCTCCATATCCATCTCCAAGGCAGCGAGAAACATGATATAGTAGAGTCCGACGCGTCCGAAAAGTTCGAAGGAGGCATCACGCACAAGGATGTTCAACCCATATTTTCCCACGAGCACACCTGCCAGGACCATCCCCACGATATGGGGAATGCGCAGCTTACCCATCACGATCGGGGCGAAGAGAATGATCAGCATCACCACGAAAAAGATGAGCGTGGGGTCTGTAATGGGAAAATATGATGAGATATTGAACATATTCGTCGGGTTTTGTTTGCAAAGTTACACAAAAAGTTGTACTTTTGCAAGCAATATCTTTGTACAACTAAAAAATTTTGATTATGAGAGTAGCTATTGTAGGAGCGAGCGGCGCAGTAGGACAGGAATTCCTGCGTATCCTCGCACAGAGAAACTTCCCCATGGACGACCTGGTATTGTTCGGTTCCACACGTTCCGCAGGACGAAAATATAACTTCAAGGGTAAGGACTACGAGGTCAAGCTCCTTCAGCACAATGATGACTTCAAGGATATTGACATCGCCTTCGTCTCCGCCGGTGGTGGCACTTCCGCCGAGTTCGCCGAGACGATCACGAAATACGGCTGCGTGATGATTGACAACTCCAGCCAGTGGCGTATGGATCCCGACGTGCCCCTCGTGGTGCCGGAGATCAACCCCGAGGATGCGCTGAACCGCCCGAAGGGAATCATTGCCAACCCGAACTGTACAACGATCATGATGGTCGTCGTGCTGAATCCTATCGACAAGCTGAGCCATATCAAGAAGATCCACATCGCCTCCTATCAGAGTGCCAGCGGTGCCGGTGCCGCTGCCATGGCCGAACTGCAGCAACAGTATAAGGAGATGGTGGAGACGGGTCACGTGAGCACCATCAATAAGTTCCCCCATCAGCTGGCCTATAATGTCATTCCGCAGATTGACAAGATGACGCCCAATGACTATACAAAGGAAGAGATGAAGATGTTCAACGAGACGCGTAAGATCATGCACAGTGACGTGCGCACATCCGCTACCTGTGTCCGTGTGAGCAGCCTCCGCAGCCATAGCGAGAGCGTATGGTTTGAGACGGAGAAGCCGTTGGAGATCAAGGATATCCAGGAGGCACTGAAAAAAGCCCCCGGCGTAACGCTCGTTCAGGATCCCAACGACCAGTATGTCTATCCGATGCCGCTGGAGAGTGCCGGCAAGGATGACGTCTTCGTAGGCCGTATCCGTAAGGACCTCGCCGACGACAACAGTTGTACGCTCTGGCTCACGGGTGATCAGATCCGCAAGGGTGCTGCCCTCAATGCCGTCCAGATCGCTGAGTGGCTGATTAAGAACGAGAAGAAATAGAAAACTCACGCACTCCCCTCCCCTTCAAGGGAAGGGGAGTTATCATTAACTACCGATTACTACTATTCTTTTTAAGATTATTTTGTCAATCACAAAAAATATTGTACCTTTGCACCACACTTTCATAAAAGACTCTATTTTTTGCTTTTGCGCTTGTGGCGGAATTGGTAGACGCGCTAGACTTAGGATCTAGTGATTTCGGTCGTGCAGGTTCGAGTCCTGTCAGGCGCACCCGTAAAAAAAGCTATTCTATACAAAAGAAACAATTCTTTTCTACTTCACGACAAAACCATCCCTATTCTTCGTTTTTTGACTCCCTACCCTCTTCCCGTAAATGCTTACCTTTGCACAGACAACAACAGAACTAAAAAATGAACCTTATGAAGAAATTATTCATTACCACTTCTACCCTCTTGCTGGCCCTCACCGCCACGGCGCAGACCAACAGCGAAGACGTCGAAAACGCTTATCCTGGTTACAAACTCGTTTTTCATGACGAGTTTGACAAGGACGGCAGACCCGATCCCGATATCTGGCGCTTCAAGACGGGCTTCGTCCGCAACCACGAGGCACAGTATTATCAGGCTGACAACGCCACGGTGAAAGATGGCAACCTCGTCATCGAGGCCCACCGGGAGAGCGTGAAGAACGACAAGTATGTTGCCGGAAGCAGCGACTGGAAAAAGAAGGACGAATACAGCACCTACACCTCTGCCTCCATGGTCTCCCGCGGCAAGACGAGCGGCGATGCCGTCAGCCGTCTCACGGGATCTTTGTGCAGAACGGAAAGAAAGTTGTGCGGTAAGCGGATAACAAATGTTACGATTGTCCCTACGACCTTACCGGTAACATCTGTGATCGGAAATCTCCTATCTTAGAAATCCTTTGATCCTATTGTGGGTGGCCGCCATGTTGCGGCCACGCAAGGAAGATGGGAAATTTATAGGGAAATAATTACCTGTGAATCATTCAGATTAGGTTCTGTTGGCAAGAGTTTTGCACCTTTGTCAACAGAAAGTTTAGTCATTAAAAACAGAAGATTATGGAAACAAAAGGAATTGAGACCAGCAAGGTATTCGACTACAAGAGTCTGATTGATTACAAGAAAGGTGAGGTAGTAGAGAAGATGGTGACGTTCGTCAGTGGCGGCGGCGTGGAGCTGAAGGCTGCCGATGCCGGTACGGAGATCGCGGAGCACAGCGTTCCTTTCCAGGCCACGCTCTACGTCCTTGACGGTGAGGCTGCCGTGACGATAGAAGGCAAGACCTATCATCCCCATACGGGCCAGTTGCTCGTCGTCCCCGCCAATGCCCATCACAGTCTGAAGGCCGAGCAGCGCTTCACCGTCCTCCTCTCCGTCATCAAAGCGTAGGAGATGATTCATCATGCTCCGCCATACTGACACGGCTGTATAGAAACTGATAGAATTTGAAAGACAGAGTAACCGATGAATACAAATGTTCATGGTTACCCTGTCTTTCTATATCTACCTCTTTCTTGCAAAAAAAATATTACCTTCCTCTTTTTGAACACCAGGTAAAGGTTTATGACGCTCATGGAAATCAGCAAGCAGACAATCGGTGGAGAATTCGCGAATCTGATGCATTTTTATAATCCATTGATTATCAGATAGATAAAAATTAACGTAAAATCAGCGAGGTTTAAACCGTATGATTATGCGCATAACCATGTAAAATAAGGTTCTGTCTTCGATGATTATGCAAAAATCTCCGTCATTTTCCGACCATAAACAACGTGTTTAGCGGTCGTAAACACCATAGATAATTTTCTAAACACGTTGTTTACGAAATTCTGCACGAAAGATAGAACCGTATCTCCGCAAGACACGTTCGTCGGGACGCCATTTTCGAGGTCTATCACGCTAGAACTGAAATCCAGACGACGAAATTTTAGGCGCAAAAAAGAGGTAGCAGAGCATTTGAGTGACTGTTTTTCCACTCTACGGTGGAAACAAGAAAGACAAAGTAACAAATAAAACATACACTCCACTGTATATGTTTTTGTCTGTTACTCTGTCTTTTTCATTGAAGGCGGAACATGATGAATCATGTCCCTACTTCACAACCTTCTTGTTGCCCATAATGACGAGCTGGCCCTTGGCGGGAGCAGCAACGCGCTGACCCATGAGGTTATAGCAGCGAGTGTCATTCTGTGTGTTGGCAGCGACGGTGTTGATGCCGGTCGTCGTTGCGTTCAACTTGTTGCGCATAGCCTCAATCTTGGCAACGGTGAGATAGCCGTTGTTGACGAAATAATCCGTCAGCGCCTGCTGAAGATTGCTGATCGTGGACGGCTCCTCGCCGAGCATGTTACGGAAAGAATAAGCGAGGAGCTTATAGTCACGGAACTCACGGATCTGCATGTTGTTCGACTTCTGATAGTCGGCAGCGATATCCTTCCAGGAAGCGCCGCAGAGACCGGCGATGACGCCGCAGATCACGCCCGTACGGTCTGTTCCGAGACGGCAGTGGATCTGGAACGGTGCGGGATGCTGGTCAGAGATGATAAAGTCAACAATTTGGGTCATCCAGTCGCCAAACTCCTTACTGTTGGATTTGGCATAGACATAGTTGTAAGAAGGAATCAAGTCGTTGGCATTGACAATGAGTACGTTGCCGTTGTCAATGATCTTCTGATAATAAGCGGGGATTGTCTCCTGGTAAGTCGTGTTGTTGTCAGAGACATAGGATGTCAGCGTATTCGTCTCATCTCCGGAGAGACAGATGTCGGACTGGATTCCTTTGGCTGCGGCATATTCGTCAACAGTAGCCAGACGGGCATGCTCTGTATCGATATCCTTGTATTTCTCCTCGCTCTCGCTGCGCGAAGCCTTGAAAGGATGATAGGAACGGAAGAGCTGCGTCGTGCCGGGGACGAGACGGAAATTGGAGATGGCTGCGCGGTCCTCCTCCTTCGTGAGATCGAAGTCCTTCAGCGGACGGACAGTACCGGCAATCTCACTGTTCTTCTTGATCTGATCGAAGTCATCGGTAGAGAAGACAATGATCATGTTCTTGTCGGAGGTGTGGAACTCATAGCCGTCGGTGAGCCAACTCGGCGCAAAGAGCCAGTTGCCGTTGATGACGAACTTATACTCGGGCTGACCGGAGTTACCGGGGATATTCACCTTGTCGTAAGGAACGGTGACATACCAGCACTTGCTCTCGCTGTCGTAGGAGAGCTTGTAGTCGTCAAGCTTCTTCCAGCCATTGAAAGAGCCGCAGACATAGGCGGACGTGATCGTCTCGTTGGGCCAGTAGCCATCGTCAACACAGTAGAGGAACGTGATGGTCTTGTTCGTCGGATCATCCATGAAGCAGCGCTTCTTGTCGGCTGTCGTAGGGTTGAGGGCCAGGGCCGGTACTACCATAAGCAGCATCAACAGGGCCATACAGAGTTTCTTACCGATCTGATTTCTTTTTTGGGTAAACATTTCACTAAATCGTTTCATTTAAACTTCGTTTTTACTTGTGTGTGTCGTTATCAGCTGAAAACTGCTGCAAATTTACCCCACTGATATGACAAACCAATAGCCGTTCCGTTTCGATTGGGTGACAATGCTGTGACAGGCAGGGACATGATTCATCATGATCCATCCAACGGAACATGATGAATCATGTCCCTACATTTACTTTTTCACTCTTTTACTTCTTTACTTCTTTACTTTTTTGTATCTTTGTACACGAAACCAAAAGACAAACAAAACCAAACAACAGATGAAACTAACGATGATGAACAAACTCAGGGAAACTATGGCGACGATGGCCTGCCTCGCGCCCCTCGCCCTCTCCGCGCAGACGTTCACGGAGTGGCACGACATGCAGGTCAACGAAGTCAACCGCTTCCCCGTGCATGCCGACTTCTTCTCCTATGACAATACGAAGGATGCTGACGCCCTGCATAACGAAGACCGTTCAAAATCCACAAACTACCTCAGTCTCGACGGCAAATGGAAGTTCAATTGGGTTCCCAATGCCGACGAGCGCCCTACAACCTTCTTCGAAAAGAACTTCGACGACGAGGGCTGGAAGAGCATTGCCGTCCCCGGCATCTGGGAAGTCAACGGCTATGGTGATCCCGAATACGTGAATATCGGTTTTGCCTGGCGCGGACATTTCAAGGAGAACCCGCCCGCTGTTCCGACGAAAGACAATAACGTCGGCTCCTACCGCCGCGTCATCACCATCCCCGACAACTGGAAAGGCAAGCAGGTCATCGCCCATTTCGGCTCCGTCACTTCCAACATGTATCTCTGGGTCAACGGACAGTTCGTTGGCTATACCGAGGACAGCAAGGTCGCTGCCGAGTTTGACATCACGAAATATCTGAAGAAAGGAGAGAACCTCATCGCCTTCCAGACGTTCCGCTGGTGCGACGGCTCCTGGGATGAGGACCAGGACTTCTGGCGCCTCGCCGGTGTGGCCCGTCACTGCTATCTCTATGCCCGTGATAAGAAACACCTGGAGGATCTCCGTGCCACGCCCGACCTGACCAACAACTACGCCGACGGTACACTCGCCATCCATGCGAAGACCACCGACGGCAGTCTCTCTTTCTCCCTCCTTGATGCCCGCGGCACCGTGGTGAAGCGCATGGCGAATGTCAAGGCCAAGGACGGAATGGTCGATGCCACGATGACGATCCCCGGCGTTCATCCGTGGACGGCAGAGACACCTTATTTATATAGTCTCGTTGTAGAAGGAAGTAAGATGACGACGCCCATCCATATCGGTTTCCGAAAGGTGGAGATCAAAGGCGCCCAGCTCCTCGTCAACGGCAAACCCGTACTCATCAAAGGCGCTAACCGCCACGAGATGGATCCCGACGGCGGATACAATGTTTCCCTGGCCCGTATGACCCAGGATATCCAGATCATGAAGCGCCTCAACATCAATGCCGTCCGTACATCCCATTATCCTGATGATCCGCGCTGGTATGACCTCTGCGACAAGTACGGACTCTATGTCGTGGCCGAAGCCAACCAGGAGAGCCACGGCCTCGGCTATGCTGACGATGCCATCTCCGGCACGCCGCTCTTCGCCAAGCCGATTCTTGAGCGTAACCAGCATAATGTCAGTCTGAACTTCAATCATCCGAGTGTCATCATCTGGAGTCTCGGCAATGAGACACGCTATTCGAAGAACTTCGATGATGCCTACAACTGGATCAGACAACAGGACAAGAGTCGGCCCATTCAGTATGAGCAGGCCGGAAAGACGGGCTATGCCACGGATATCTTCTGCCCGATGTACTATCCCGTAGCAGACTGTGAGCAGTATGCCAAGGATTCTACGACGACACGCCCGCTCATCCAGTGCGAGTATAACCATACGATGGGCAACAGCGGCGGTAACCTTTCCGACTACTGGCAGCTCATCCGTAAATATCCGAAATACCAGGGTGGCTTCGACTGGGACTTCGTCGACCAGGCACTGCATAAGTATATCAATCCCTCCGGCGTCGGTGGCTATGAACAAGGATACACTTCGTCTACCGACAATACGGCGCTTGCCGAACTGAATAAAAAGGCGGCTTCCCTGGAGCCCGGAACAGGCAAGCAGGAGGAATACTGCTATGGCGGCGACTACAACAATTATGATCCGAGTGATAACAACTTCAACTGCAACGGCCTCATCGGACCCGACCGCCAGTTGAACCCGCACGCTTATGAGCTCGCTTATCAGTATCAGAATATCTGGGCATCCGTGAAACAGGTGGGTGATCTGACTTCCGACAACAGTGAGGAACATTTCATTGATGTCAATGTCAAGAACGAGTTCTTCTTCCGCGACCTGAGTAATGTCCGCATGGAATGGACGCTGCTCAACGACGGCAAGCCAATCCAAAACGGAACAATCGACAACCTCGATATCGCGCCGCAGCAGACGAAGACTTATCATCTCACAGGACTGAATACGGGTAAGGACGACGGTGAACTGCTGTTGAATGTCGACTTCAAACTCAAGAACGCCGAACCGCTGATGGCCGCCGGTCAGACCATCGCTTATGCACAACTCGGCGACAAGGACAGTACTACCGGCGCTATAAACGGACTGATCACGCTCCTCAACGCACAGACGAAAAAAGCCGACCGCAGCTATTTCCAAAAGGTGAAAGTCAACAACCCGAAGGAAGGCTATGAGCTCACGCTCTCAACCGACAAGGCAACGCTCGTTTGGGACAAGACCAATGGACTGTTGAAACAGTATACCGTCGATGGACAGAACCTCCTGGCTGACAGTGGCACCATCAAGCCGAACTTCTGGCGCGCCGTCACCGATAATGACATGGGTGCCGGCTTCCAGAAGCAGTTCGCCGTATGGAAGAACCCGAAGATGAACCTCGTCGATATCCATGTGGAGAAAAACAACGACAGCCACTGCTATGATGTCGTCACCTATTATGACCTGCCGGAGGTGAAAGCCCATCTCACGCTCATCTATTCACTGGAGAATACCGACGGCAAACTCGCCATTCAGGAATATCTCGAGACAGAGAAAGGGGTACAGCAACCGGACATGCTGCGCTTCGGTCTCGTGGCCCAGCTCCCCTACTCTCTCGATCAGAGCGAGTACTACGGTCGTGGCCCCGTGGAGAACTACAGTGACCGGAAGGAATGCATGCGCGTAGGTATCTACCGACAGACTGCCGATGAGCAGTTCTTCCCCTATATCCGTCCGCAGGAAACCGGTACAAAGAGTGACATGAGATGGTGGAAACAGACTGACAGGAATGGTCGGGGATTCAAGGTGACAAGTGACTTTAATCCGTTCTATGCCTCCGCTATACATTATAATATAGAGGATCTCGACGAAGGAATGGAGAAGCACCAGCGCCACAGCTACCAGGTCAAGAAGTCAAAGTTCACGAACCTCTTCCTCGACGGTGAACACTACGGTGTCGGCGGTGAAAACTCCTGGGGCGCCTGGCCGTTGGAGAAATACCGCGTCCATTACGGCGACAAGTCCTTCACCGTTGTCATCACGCCTATGTAAGCCTCTCCCAACCCTCCCCCAAGGGAAGGTCTAACGTAGGGACATAATTTATCATGTTCCACCCCGCACAACAAAAAAGACAGAATAACAGATCAAACATATCTTGCGCAGTATATGTAAAATCTGTTACTCTGTTTTTTATTGTTTTATCTGCTATTCTGCCTTTACTTTTTTACTTCTTTACTTTTATACTTTTATACTTTTCCCGTCCGTCGCAACTTCCGCCACAGTCTGATCAGGAAGATGGTTCCGCGGAAGGTGAGTTCTGTGGCCATCGCGATCCACACGCCGCGCAGACCATAGGTCTTCGAGAGCCAGAAAGCGAGCGTCAGGCGCACGCACCACATCGAGCCGAGGTTCATCACCGCCGGCCACAGCGTGTCGCCCATCGCCACGAAGACAGCATTACAGACGATGGCGGCCCCGAAGAACGGCTCTGCCCAGGCTTCAATGCGCAGGACGGCAGCGCCAAGGGCCTGCACATGGATATCGGGGGAAAGTACAGCGATCATCTCCGGAGCAAAGATCCACATCAACAATCCCATGAAAGCCATCACGCTCATTGCCAACCCGATTGTACTGGCCGCGAATTTCCGTAATAAGTCTTTCCGTCCCGCGCCATACGACTGCCCGACGAGCGTCGTGGCAGCGTCACTGATACCATAGCCGGGCATATAGCAGAGACTCTCCGCCGTGATCGACAGCGAATGGGCAGCGATAGCCACCGTTCCCAAAGGCGCGACGATACTCGTGGAGATCAGTTGGGCGCCGTTCATCAAGACATACTGAAGGGCAATAGGAGAGGAAATACGGAAAGCCGTACGAGCCACGGACACTGCCTCACCCCCCTGCCCCTCTCCGAAGGGAGAGGGGAGTGAATTGTCTTTTTCCTCTACTACCTCTTCTGTATTTTCCTTTTCATTTATTTCCTGTATAAATCCTTTACGAAAACTCTTCCTTACGAAGTACAGCAAAGGAATGACGGTGACGATGAAGGCGACGACGGAACCATAGGCGGCACCACAGACGCCCTGATGGAAAATATAAATGAAGATATAATTGAAAATGACATCGAAGACACAGAGGGAGATGGCGATGACGCTCGGGCGCTTCATGTCGCCCGTTGCTTTGAGGATATTCGAACTCAGATTCTCCAACATAAAGACGGGAGCGCTGAGGGCAAAGATCAGAAAATAGGCGGAGGCATCACCACTGATTGCGTCATTACCACCAAGCCAATGAGGCAACGGACGAGCCACAAGGGCTGCGGCGGCAGCAAGGAGAATACTTACCGCCAGACAGTAACGATAGCCCTTACGGATAATGTCGCGGGCACGCCCGGCGTCACGGGCGCCGATGGCATGAGCCACCTGCACGCTGAAACCCATGGCTGTAGCCCCCGTGAGAGAGCCGAAGAGCCAACCCGCCGGTTCGATAAGGCCGATGGATGCCGATGCCTGTGCGCCGAGATGTCCGACCATAGAGGCATCGATGAAAAACATCAACACCTGGGAGATCTGCGCAAGGATGGAGGGAATGGAGAAAGAGACGATAAGGCGCAGGATATCCCAACGGGACTGCCGCTCATAGAGTCCTTCGGTATGGAGTAAAGCCGTGAGTTGTTGTTGTGCAGACATTTTATTGTAAACAATAAAGGCGGCCACGAGGGCCGCCCTTATATAATATGGATGATATTCCTCGTTTATTTTCTGAAATACGAATCGAGCTTGATACGGAACACAAGCGTACTGTTGGCCGGTATATAACTCGTAGCGCCATAGGTACCCTGGGCGCTCGTCTTATAAGCCATTTTCGCCGGCATGGTAACGAGCCATTCGTCACCGTTATGCATATGCAACAAAGCCGTAGTAAATCCGTCTACGAGGCCGGAGGTCAGGAAGGTCGTAGGACGCGCCGTGGTATAGTCAGGCACGGAACTGCTGTTCTCCGCATTCCAGGAGGAGTCGAAACTGTCGCCGTTGATGAGATATCCGGCATAATGCACACGCACGCTGTCCGTACTCTCCGAACAGGGATACTTGCTCTTTCCCGTGTGGAGGATCCGCACGGCAATATAGTCGTTGTCCGTGACAGTCGGCGTATACGAAGAGGAGGTCGGCGTGAGATTCTCCAGCGCCCATCTCTTATAGACACGGAAATGCGCCGTGTCACCACTGGCCACCGCCTTACGTGCCTGCGTCAGCGAGTCAGCCCAGGCGGTCGTGTTGCGCGTCTCCCAGTTGTCGTATTTCTCTGCCGTCGTATCATTATCGGTCTCAGAACAGGAAGCAAAGCCCAGAACGGAGAGCAACAGGACAGCAAAAAACAAAATCTTATTCATAAACAGATCATAAAAAGAAAGGCACGTCGTCTGAACGGGCGTGCCTTTCATCTTTTATTCTTAATAATCCTTGATGGTCTTACCAAGCTTCTTCAGCAAGGACGTGATAGATACACGATCCTCGATGATAGAACGGAGCTCAGAGATAGGCACACGCTCCTGCTCCATGGTATCACGGAAACGCAGCGTGACCTTCTGGTCCTTCGGCGTATCGTGATCGACAGTGACACAGAACGGCGTGCCGATAGCATCCTGACGACGGTAGCGCTTACCAATGGAGTCCTTAGGATCACCATAATGGGTATTGAAATGGAATTTCAGGTCATCGACAATCTGCTGGGCAATCTCAGGCAGGTTATCCTTACGGTCGAGCGGGAAGACAGCGCACTTCACAGGAGCGAGGGCCTCGGGGAGATGGAGCACAACACGCGTCTCACCATTCTCCAGTTTTTCCTCATCATAGCTGTGGCACATCACGCTGAGGAACATACGGTCGACACCAATGGAAGTCTCTACATCATACGGCGTATAGCTTTCCTTTGTCTCAGGATCGAAGTACTTGATCTGATGACCGGAGAACTTCTCATGCTGACTGAGGTCGAAGTCTGTACGGCTGTGGATTCCCTCTACCTCCTTGAAACCGAACGGCATCTTAAACTCAATATCCGTTGCGGCATTGGCATAGTGGGCGAGCTTCTCATGATCGTGGAAACGATAGTTCTCGTTGCCCATGCCGAGCGTCTCGTGCCAAGCCAGACGAACCTTCTTCCAGTATTCAAACCACTTCATCTCCGTACCGGGCTTACAGAAGAACTGCATCTCCATCTGCTCGAACTCACGCATACGGAAGACGAACTGACGGGCGACGATCTCATTACGGAAGGCCTTACCAATCTGTGCGATACCGAACGGCAACTTCATACGGCCGGTCTTCTGAACATTCAGGTAGTTGACAAAGATACCCTGTGCCGTCTCCGGACGGAGGTAGATCTTACTTGTGGCATCAGAGGTAGAACCAACTTCCGTGGAGAACATCAGATTGAACTGGCGCACATCGGTCCAGTTCTTCGTACCGCTGATAGGATCTACAATACCCTCGTCGAGGATGATCTGCTTCAGCTCTGCGAGGTCGGGACCCTGCATAGCCTTCGTGTAACGCTCGTGGAGGGCATCACGCTTCTTCTGATGGTCGAGGACACGGGGATTGGTCTCGCGGAACTTCTTCTCGTCGAAAGCATCGCCGAACTTCTTGGCGGCCTTCTTCACCTCCTTGTCAATCTTCTCGTCGTATTTGGCAATCTGATCTTCGATGAGGACGTCAGCACGATAGCGCTTCTTGGAGTCACGGTTGTCAATAAGGGGGTCGTTGAAAGCATCAACATGGCCGGAAGCCTTCCAAACCAAAGGATGCATGAAGATAGAGGCGTCAATACCGACGATATTGCTGTGAAGCAATACCATGGACTGCCACCAGTACTGCTTGATATTGTTTTTCAGCTCCACGCCGTTCTGACCATAGTCATAGACGGCAGCGAGGCCATCATAAATTTCTGAACTGGGGAAGACGAAGCCATACTCCTTGCAATGGCTCACAATCTTCTTGAATACATCTTCTTGTGCCATAATTTTGTAAATTTCGAAATTTGGCCACAAATTTACAAAATTATTTCCGAAAGACAAAAAGAGATAGTATTTTTTAATACCCTTTTTGCCTTCTCATTTTTTTTTGCTAACTTTGCACACAAAGCAAAAAATTTATGAACGACGATATCAAAGATAAGAATAACGCTACAGACGACGAGCTTGAGATCGACGAGCACAGTGACTATCAGCCTGCGGACCGTTTCGATGCCGCCGCCGTCCACCACCTCTCGGGAATGTACAAGAACTGGTTTCTCGACTATGCCTCCTATGTCATCCTCGAGCGTGCCGTCCCCCATATCGAGGACGGCCTGAAACCCGTGCAGCGCCGTATCCTCCACTCCATGAAGCGAATGGATGACGGTCGTTACAATAAGGTGGCCAATATCGTGGGACATACCATGCAGTTCCACCCTCACGGTGACGCCTCCATCGCCGACGCCCTCGTACAGCTCGGACAGAAGAACCTGCTCATCGACACACAGGGCAACTGGGGAAATATCCTCACGGGCGACCGTGCCGCCGCCTCGCGATATATTGAGGCTCGACTCTCGAAATTCGCATTGGAAACGGTGTTCAACCCGAAGACCACAGAGTGGCAGCTGTCGTATGACGGCCGTAACAAAGAACCGGTGACGCTGCCCGTGAAGTTCCCGTTGCTGCTCGCGCAGGGCGCGGAGGGTATCGCCGTGGGCCTGAGCTCGAAGATTCTGCCCCATAACTTCAACGAAATATGCGATGCCGCTATCCATTATCTCCGTGGTGAGGAGTTCCATCTCTACCCCGACTTCCCTACCGGCGGAGCCATCGACGTCAGCAACTACAAGGACGGACAGCGCGGCGGTGTCGTGAAAGTACGTGCGAAGATTGAGAAACTCGACAACAAGACCCTCGTCATCCGCGAGGTACCCTTCGGCAAGACGGCAGCGTCACTTCAGGACTCCATCACGAAAGCCGTAGAGAAAGGGAAACTGAAGATCCGTAAGGTCGAAGACATGACGGCATCAGAGGTGGAGATCCAACTGCATCTCGCTCCCGGCGTGTCGAGCGACAAGACAATGGATGCTCTCTATGCTTTCACCGACTGTGAGACGAATATCTCGCCCAACTGCTGCGTCATCGAGGATGACAAGCCGCAGTTCCTCACGATCAGTGATGTGTTGCGCCATACCGTTGACCGTACGATGGGCCTGTTGCGCAAGGAACTTCTTATCCGCAAGGGAGAACTGGAGGAACAGCTCTTCTTTGCCTCTTTGGAACGGATCTTCATTGAGGAAAGGATGTATAAGGAGAAGAAATTCGAGGGAGCGAAGAACAACGATGAAGTCGTGGCCTTCCTCGACACGAAATTCGAGCCCTTCAAGCCACAACTTCTCCGTGACATCACGCGTGACGATTACCTGCGGCTGTTGGAGATTAAGATGCAGCGCATTCTGAAGTTCAACAAGGACAAGGCCGACGAGCTCATGGCAAAGATAAAGGGGGAGATCGCCGATATCGAGAAAGACCTCGGTCAGATGACGGAGGTAACCATCAACTGGTTTGAATATCTCAAGGAGAAATACGGCAAGGACCATCCGCGCCTCACGGAGATCCGCAACTTCGATACCATCGAGGTGACAAAAGTCGTCGATGCCAATCAGAAACTCTATATCAACCGCCAGGAGGGCTTCATCGGTACGGGACTGAAGAAGGACGAGTTCGTCTGCAACTGCTCGGACCTTGACGATATCATCGTCTTCTATAAGGACGGTAAATATAAGGTGATTCGAAATGCCGATAAGATCTTTGTCGGTAAGAACATCCTGTGGGTCGGTGTATGGAAACGTAATGACAAGCGTACGATCTACAACCTCGTATACCGCGACGGCAAGAAGGGAGCCTATTACATCAAGCGCTGTAATATCCCTTCTATCACCCGTGACCGCGAATACGACTTAACGAAGGGAACGGCGGGCTCTCGTATCATGTATTTCACGGCCAATCCCAACGGAGAGGCAGAGACCATCAAGATCACTCTCGAACCGAACCCAAAGAAGAAGCGCCAGAACATTTTCCTCGAGCGGTCCTTCGCCGATGTCATGATTAAAGGGCGCAGCGCGCAGGGCAATATCCTTACGCGGGAGGAGATCCACCGTATCTCTCTGAAGAGTCACGGCCACTCCACCCTCGGCGGAAGGAAGGTATGGTTCGATCCCGATGTCAACCGTATCAACTACGACGAGCACGGACGCCTCCTCGGTGAGTTCAATGATGACGATATGATCCTCGTAATTCTCGACAACTGTGACTTCTATGTCACCAATTTCGATCCCAACAACCACTACGAGGACAACATCATGCGCATTGAGAAATGGGAAAAGGACAAGGTGTGGACAGCCGTACTCTACGATGCCGACAACAACGGCTATCCGTATGTCAAGCGCTTCCTCATGGACGCGACGCGGCGGCCGCAGAATTTCCTTGGCGAGAATAAGGACTCCCGTCTCATCCTTCTCTCCGATGATCCCCGTCCTCTGCTCCGTGTCACTTATGGCGGTGCCGATGCCTTCCGGGGTACGGAGGATATCGATGCTGAACAGTTCATCACGGTCAAAGGTTTCAAGGCTAAGGGCAAGCGACTGACAACCTACGAATTGGCCAAGATAGAAGCGGTGCCTCAACCCTCCGATGATGATACTCAATCCTCTTCTGATGACGCTCAATCCTCATCGGATAGCTCTTCCGCCTCAACAGATGCCTCTCTTGAAGGCAACCAATCTGTCCCTGATGGCGCCTCACAAGAGGAAGAGAATCTCGATCCCGACAAGGGAAAGAGCCAGCAAGAGGTCGCTGACGAGATTACTGGCCAGACGAATTTCTTCGATAAACTGGATGAATAATTGCGAAACATGATGAATCATGTCCCTACCAATTATTCTATCTTGAACACCAATGCGATATCATTCGGCAACCGCTCGGGGACTTGTATCTGCAAGCCTTTATCGGTTGCACGAAATGAGACGACACCATAGCCCAGAAGGGAAACCTTCCGGGCTTTTTTGATTGCCTTCAGCGTCACGACACTGTCACCCCCGGGAACGGCCAGTGTCGTGGCATAGACGACACGGTTCTTTTTGACATACCGGATATCCTGTGCGGTGTAATGGACCTTTCCCTCATTGAAGCCTTGATCCTTCATCGGATTCTTCGCCTCAACAGCAGGACCCTCACCGAACTGCTTCCATGGGCGCGTGCCATAGATACTCTCGCCGTTGACTTTCAGCCAGGCACCGATCTCTTTGACGATCTTATATTCCAAAGAGTCGATCGTCCCGTCCGCCTTCACCGGAACACTGAGAAGAAGGTTTCCGTTCTTGCTCACCACATCGACGAGGGTCTGGATGACGGTCTGCGCGCTCTTATACGTACCGTCATAAAGCCGCCGTTTGTCGTAATGCCAGGAGCCGATACACGTACAGGTCTGCCATGGCAGCGGCTGTATAGCATCGGGAGCGCCACGTTCCACATCCCACACCATAGCTTTCTTATGCCAGTCTTTCAGAATCTTTCCCGTCACCACAGCCTCATTACGTCCGTGATGCTCCGCCATACTCCTATTATATATATGTGCCAACAGATTGACACCGGCATCACAGAAAGGATAGAGCGGTAGGACAGTATCGTCGAAATAGACGACGGCAGGATCATAACGGTTAATCATATCCATCGTACGGTTGTATACACGGTCACAATAAGCCTGATCAGGCAGCGTAACTTTCGCCGGATCCCAGTCCCATTCGCCGTTGTCCTTGCTCAGCACATGCCGCTGTTCGTAAAGATCCTGCGGGTCGTAGCCTTCCCACCACATACCTTTACCGTCGTCCTTCGTCAGTCGACCATCGTAGGTCTGTCCGCGGAAAGTTCCCTTACTGTCAGCCCCGCGTGAGGGCTCATAGAAGGTCCAGGCATGAGCGAGATGAACACTCAGACCGAGCGGCATATCAAGTTTCCGGCAGGCATCGGCCCAACCCTTCAGAATATCTTTCTTCGGTCCCATATTCACGGAGTTCCACGGCTGATATTTGCTGTCCCAGAGGTCAAAGTTGTCATGATGATTAGCCAGGGCGAAGAAATATTTTGCGCCACAGTCTTTATAGAGCGCCACGAGTTTCTCCGGATCCCAATTCTCAGCCTTCCATTCGTGAATCCAGTCCTTGAATCCCCAGTCGCGCTGGGGGCCCTTCGTCAGCTTACTGAAGTTATAGGCATCAGTGCCATCCACATACATCAGTCGGGCAAACCAGTCGCCCATCTCCGGCTCACACTGTGGTCCCCAGTGGGCCCAGATACCGAACTTCGCATCCCGGAACCATTCGGGACAATGATAGTCGGAGAGACTCTCCCACGAAGCCTTGTATTTTCCTTTCATCACCGGCTCACGGGAGGTATCGACATGCACCCTCACGGCGGCCTCAGCCTCCTTGGGAGAGTTATAGATATTCTGCGCGTGCAGGCCCAACGGCAGCAACAACAGTGTGCAAAGACAGTATTTGATCTTCATACGACGGAAATAGTTTTGGTTTTTAAGTCGTCTGCAAAGTTACAACATTTTTTTTGAAAATCAAATCTCAATCACTTTTCATCTGATCAAGATTTGGAAATTTGAATGAATTTTCCTATATTTGCATACCTAATAATGTAGGGACTTGATTGATCATGTTCCACACCCCGTTAAAGAAAATATGCTAATGAACAACCATCTTGAGAAAAATCATCAGTTGATCCATGGCCGCGACTGTATCTGCTATCAGCGGGGAGAAGCGCCGGAATATCTCCTGCTGCAACCTGTTGACGGCCACGACATCAAGGAACTGGATACGGAACTCGACTATATCTGTCGGCACAGCGACAAAGCCTTCCGCTTCATCGCCGTGCCCGTTACGCGCTGGTTTGACGAACTGGCACCGTGGCCGGCACCACCCATCTTCGGCAAGACGCCCTTCGGGAATGGTGCAAAAGAAACGTTGGAATGGATAAAAGCCAACCTCTTTCCCTCCCCAACGGAAGGGCATAAGAAAGCCGTCATACTCGGCGGCTATTCTCTTGCCGGACTCTTTGCCCTTTGGGCAGGCTACCAGACAGAACTGTTCGACGGTATCGTCGCCGCCTCCCCCTCTGTATGGTATCAAGATTGGATCGATTATGCCGAACAGCACGCCCCCAAGGCCGGACGTTTCTATCTCAGTCTTGGAGACCGTGAGGTTCATTCCAAGACGCCGATCCTTACCACAGTGGGCACAGCTATCCGCCGTCAGCAGCAGCTTCTCACCGATACACATATCCCGAACACCCTGGAGTGGAATCCCGGCAACCATTTCATGGACAACGGCATTCGAACGGCCAAGGGGTTCGTCTGGGTAATGAACAAGTAAGGAAGGCCTCTCCCAACCCTCCCCCAAGGGGGAGGGCTTTTTTATTTCCACTGTAATCCGTCAAACATCACCCATGTAATCTTCTTTCCTCTCGGAACCACGGGTTTGGCGAAAGAACCATGAAGCACGAGGATCGTCGTCTTTCCCTTCGGGGCGGCAGCGACGGCAGCCTCGGGCGTGAAATAATTGCCACGACCTTCATCAGAGACGATATAGTCGAAATGACGGACATGCGGTTTCAGAGCGGGCACGGCGTCACCGAGGGCATCCGCGAGGGCGCCCGCCATGACATGAGCGCCATAGGCATTATAATGGGTGTTGTCCTGACGGCCCTGCGGCGCTTTGACATACTCCCCGGGCTTCAGCCACATATGAAAACGACGGGAGCCGTCGACACCGGCCTTCTGTTCAATGTCATGGGTGACCTGATAAGCATCGACAAACACGGCGCCATATTTCTTTGCGACACGGGCAGCCACATAACGGTAAGCGCCATGAGTGTCTACAAGGGTATCACTGTTCACCTGCTCGCCCTGCAGCGTCGTCTCCCGGAGTTTCTCATCATCTTCCTGCTTGGCAGGCTGCAAATAGAAGTTGCGACGGGCAACAGGACTCATGAGAATCGGTGTGGCACCCTTGGCCTTCGTCTCAATGACATACTGTGCCAGGTGGGCGTCGAAGGTCGTACCGACATCGGTATGACGCTTCGGATCCGGCTTCTCGTCGTTATGGCCGAACTGGATAATGACGTAATCGCCGGGCTTAACCTTGTCGATGACCTCCTTCCACCGGCCGTCGGTATAAAAGCTGCGCGAAGAGCGGCCGTTGACAGCATGGTTCTCGATGCGCACGCCCTCGTCGAAGAAGCCCTGGAGCACCATGCCCCAGCCACGCTCGGGATTGCCGTCGGCAATATTTTTCTCCGCTGCCGTGGAGTCACCGATAATAAATACCGTCGGCACATCGGGTTTCATGGCCATAGCCATCCACACTACTGCCAACAGTCCTAAAAATCCAAATAAATGTAGATGTTTCATTACGTTGTTTGTTTTGGTTTGTTTCAGATGCAAAAATACACAATTTTTTTGACACTCCCTCATACAAATAGCATTTACTTTTTTACTTCTTTACTTTTTTACTTATAAAAAAAGACCCGCAGGCATTCACACGCATACGGGTCCGGGACATATATATAATTCGTAGATAGTTTTTCTATTTCTTCAGCCTTTATAATTCATTGATCCTTTTGTAGGTGTCGTCCTATTGCGGCCACGCAAGGAAGATGGGGAATATGTAGGGAAATGATTACTTTTTGTTTCTTCAATGCGGGTGCGTGGCCGCAACATGGCGGCCACCTACATAAAGAAAACACGTCATGGTTTTTGTTTTTCTAGGTTTTCTTCTTCTATTCAAAATAAATCCGTAATTTTGCATCGAATATAAACATTCAAGCATATGTTGAAAGAAGTAAACTACAAAGATTTGAAATTCAACCCCTTCAACCTCATCGGCGGGGAGTGGATGCTGGCCAGTGCCGGCAATGAGAAAGATGGCTGCAACACGATGACCGTCTCCTGGGGCGGCCTCGGCTGTCTGTGGGGCCACAACGATCCCGTGGCAACCATCTATCTCCGTCCGAGCCGTTATACGAAGACGTTTGTTGACAAGGAGGAGTTCTTCACCCTCTGTGTCATGGATAAGTCGTTCAAGAAACAGATGGCCTATCTCGGCTCCGTCTCCGGACGCGATGAGGACAAGATCAAGAAAGCTGGTCTCGAGCCCGTCTTCGCCGACGGCACCGTCTATTTCTCCCAGGTCAAGCTCGTGCTCGTCTGTCGCAAGATGTACGCTCAGGAGCTGCAGGAGAAGGACTTCTTCTATCCGAAGACCATCGAGGAGAGTTATCCCCAGCGTGACTTCCACACGATGTATATCGGCAAGATCGAGAAGGTCCTCGTCCGTGATGATGAATATCTGAAATAACGCCGTAGGGACATGATTCCCCATCTTCCTTGCGTGGCCGCAACAAGACGGCCACCTACAATTCCCGGATCAAAATCCCGTTGCGTGCCACCCCATGTCTCTCCCTCTTTTTTACCCCAAGTATATGTTTGAGAATCGCGGGAAAATCAACAAACGGACAATCGGCCGTCTATACGCGAAATATGAGGTTGTTTGGTAAGTTGCAGATTATCAGAGGGATACGAATTATACTACATATAAGCAGATTTTACACTGCATATTTATCCGTGTAAATATGCAGCAGAGCATTCTTTTTCTGATGATTATGCATAAAACTGCATAGAATTTTCAGCGAAAACAAGGTATTTACGGCTCGTAAACATCGTGCAGAATTTTCTAAACACGATGTTTACAAAATTCTGCACGATAGATATCCGACCAGACTCGGTAGTTTGTCACTTCCGCATTACATTTTCGCCCCTCTCTTTCCTAGAACCGAAATTCAGAAGCCACGAAAATGACGCGTAATTTTCAGTCAGTCGGGATATCTATTGTGCGTTTTTTATCCTTTACAATGAATCTTATTCGTAATATTTAATCCGGATTACTTTCTTCGCATTGTCAATCTCCACGGACCCTAGACGGGCCAGGACAGACTGACCAAGGAGCAACGGGGCCTTCAGATTGCGGACCACGGTGGCATGGACATTCTTCAACTCCGAGTCACCGAACGTGACCTTGCGCAGATTGATGACCGTTCCCTCGTTGACATTGCCATTGGCATCGAGGAAGAGCGAGGTACCGACGACATCATCCTTCGACAAATAACCGTTCTTCAACATGAAGGTCGCCTCCACGACCGACAACGACACGTCGCTGGCACCAGTGTCCAGCCAGAAATTCAGCGGCAGACTGTTGATGCTGCATTTCACCTTACAGAGATCACCCTCCTCACGCGTGAAAGGGATCTCGCTGACGCGGGCCTTGCCCGACTTCTTCACGCTCGCCGCAGCGCCGATGACGCTATTCTCCGCTGCAATCTCTTTGGCGGCCTTGTCCTTGTAGGTCTTGACGAGGGCCTTGAAATCATCACGGTTCCGTATGGCGTCAAGGTCGAGATCACCGTCGAGATGTGCAAAAGCCCGGTAGCCTTTCTCGAAACTGAGTTTCAGATTCTCCAACGCCTTCTGCGGCTCACCCTTGCGACTATAGAAGCAGGCGGCATTATAGGCATTGTAACGCTCGGGGACATCCTTGCTGTGGGCTGCCACGGAGTCCTGGAAAGCCTGCGCCTTGTCCTTCTGACCCAGTTCCACGAGTGCGTACTGTGCGCAACCGTCCGACGTATAAGTAGTATCGATGGCCACCACTTTCCGGTAGTCTTCCATCGCGGCATCCTTCTTGCCGAGAAGCTGACGGCAGTATCCGCGGAGCAGATAGGCATGTGCCAGGTTGGGATTCTGTACGATCGTCGTGTTCAGGTCGTTGACAGCATCATCATACTTCCGCATGCTCGCCTCGATCTCGGCCTTCTCATAATAGCCGTCGGCATCACCGGGCTTCTTCTCAATATAGCGGTTGATGGACGTGAGCGCCTCCTGGTTTCGGCCAAGACCGGAGAGGATCCGCGCCTCCCGCACGATATTATCCGTATCGTTGACATCCATCGACATAGCCCGGCGGATATAGTCAAGGGCCTTATCGTAATCGCCATACTCGGAATAACAACTGGAGATCTGTATCATGTTGGCCTCGTTGGCATCTATCGTGTCGGCGGCAAGATACATCTTGATGGCATTGAGAAAATCATCGTTGTTCTGGTATACATAGCCCTGGATATGCGACCACACGCCGTTGTTCTTGTCCGAAGCCTGTTTGATACGTAGTTTGGCCAACAGTACATTCATGCCATCGCCCTTGAAATCATCAAGCAGATTGATGGCCTGACCATTATTGCTGAGTTCGACGGCCTTGATGAGATCATCGGAAGCCTCACCGTATTTCTTCATCTGCAGATAACTGTCCGCACGGTTGGCATAGGCGGCATCATCATTGGGATCGAGGGTGATGGCATAGGAGAAGAGGTCGAGGGCCTTCTGGAAGTTCTTCCGTTCAGCCTCATTACGACCCTTACCCTTGTAGCCCGTTCCGTCACCGGGGTAATATTTGATCAGTTCGTTGTAGTCGGCATCAGCAAGGTCATACGCCTTATGCTGGTAGTAATACTCCGCACGGTCCGACAGCACATTCTGGTCATGGGGACTGGCTTTCAGCGCGGCCTTCCAGTCGTCGAGGGCCAGGTCGTCATGGTTCAACTGAAGATTCACGCTGGCACGCAGCCGGTAGACCGTAGGGAGAAGATCCTTGTCCTTCTTCAACAGTTCAACGGCCTTGTTGATATTCTGCAGAGCGTACCCTTCCTGGTCGTTGTTGTCGTAGATAGCCGCCATGAGGAAGTAGGCATAGCCGTTCTTGGGATGGTCCTTGATCTCCTTCTGAAAGCACTCCATGGCCCCCTTCTCATCCGGCGTGTCACCGTTGAGAAGTTCATAGCCCCGTTGCAAGTTATAACTGCTCTGCATCTCTTTCAGGCTCTGGGCCATCATGGGCATAGCGCTCAGAAGAAGGAATAGGATCAGTAGCCTACGTACCGAAAATTGTCTCATCATTATTTTGATTAAGTATGATTAAATCGCAGGGCCGTTCGTCCCCGGAAAAGTTTTCCATCGGCAAAGATAGGAATAATTTTTGATAATCCTTAACCTTTTCAAGAAAAAATGTCGCAATCCCCGTTGCCTTCGTAGGGTGCGGCCCTTGTGGCCGTCCTAACGCCACAATTCCCGGTTAGGGCGCCCACAAGGGGTGCCCCTACGATGGACAGATACATTTTTTGTCAGAAACCCTGCATTTTTCAAATTTTATACTTACCTTTGCGATGACAAAACAATGTTTGACCTAAAAAGCTTGCGCTTATGAAAACGAAGCATATCCTTCTCTTGTTTGTCCTGCTCCTCACAATGGCCGGATGCAAGAAAGACCCGCAGGAAATCTTCAACGAGGAGAAATCAGGCGTGGTACTCATCTGCAATGAGTTCTACTATGACGTGGCCCTTGCCGACGGCGAGCATTTCTATTTCTCCGGTATCGCCAGTGACGGCAGTCTCGAAGGCCTCACGACGGACCTCAGTGAGATCAAGAAGAATCCAGCCATCCTCAACGGTACGGGCTTCTTCATCGACAAGACAGGCCGCATCCTCACCAACCGTCATGTCGTGGCCCCGGAGATCGACAAGGAGACGGTGAGGAAGAACATGAACAGCATCATCGAGGGCTATGCCGAGTATATTCAGTCGCTTCAGGACTCCATGGACCAGCGCTACCAGGCTATCCAAGAATACGCGCAGTCGCAACTCTACGAGGACGAATGGGGCGAGACGCAGCTGAACATGACGCAGGAGGAATACGACCAGCTCAATGCTGAGGTGGAGAGTCTGAAGGAACAGTATGCCCAGGCGGAGAATATCAAGGAAAACGTGCGCAGCAATATCCTCGACAACAACTTCACCATTCAGCTCCACTCCCAGTTCGGCATCGCCTACGACGGCAGTAAGGTCGGCTCATGGGATGACTTCATGAAGAACGACTGCACGCTGTTGCGCGTCTCACAGGACAGTAACTCCGACCTCGCTCTGCTGCAGCTGAACTCGAAGACGACGCCCGCCGGGAAATATGTCTTCGACTATACGCAGTTTGACGCGGACTATGCCGACCTGAAGATCACACAGTCTCTCTATATGATCGGTTACAACCAGGGCATCGAACTCGCGCAGACGGACAACGGCATCAACGCGCAGTTCACCACGGGAACGGTATCGCAGAATCCCGACGGTAACCGTGTGGTCTACAGTATCCCCGCCATGCACGGCTCCAGTGGTTCTCCCGTAGTGGACGACAAGGGCCGTGTCGTCGCCGTCAACTTCGCCGGCAGCAATGGCAGCGACAATTTCAACTTCGGCATCCCACTGCTCCGCGTCATCACATTCCTGAAATAATACATAGATCCTTTTGTAGGTGGCCGCCATGTTGCGGCCACACACAAAAGGATCTATGAATTATACAGGCTAAAGTCATCAATGACATCCTCGGGCAGGACAACGTAATCTTTCATACCGTCAACAGGCTCATGACGGAGGAAAAGGGCGTAATAAACTTGATGTTTCTTCAGATACGGAAACTCTTTTGCCCTGCTCATAAGATTCTCCAGTAGTTTCCCGGCATTCTCTTGTCTGGTCCATTTACATTCTCCTATCAGGATACTCTTCTTATCAATGGATTCTGCCACGACATCCAGTTCAATCTGCTTATCCCGTGCTACTGTCCCCCACCAACGTGAGGCGGCATTCCATGTGACACCGAAGAGGGTATTTCCACTGACGGCACGCCGACAAAGCTTCTCCCACTCCTTTCCTGCATAGTCGGCATAGTTGTCCTCAATATACTTTCTGACAACATCCTTTCTATCAAGTCCGATCAGAGATCTCTCCGGAACGATGAAACGGTGATAGAAGTTCAGAAACTCATCGGATATCTTATACAGGCTGCGCTTGGTGTTCTTGGCGCTCTCCCCAAAGGGTACCTCACGCTCGATATACCCTAAGTCGATGAGTTTCTTGATTGGCATGCTCAAATCAGTTGATTTTCGGTCCAGTCGTGCGGCAATCTCCGACAGTCGGTTGGCGCCACTGCCAATGATGGAGAGTATAGAGGAGGCCATTGCCGTCTGTTGCAGATCATCGGCAAGCAAGCGATGTATCCTTTCGACCTAACGCCCTTCTGAGTCTCTCTTTCTCGTCTATTCTATCCAAAAATTCCATAGGCAATAATTATAATGTGCAAATATAATAAATTTACTTTATAATTCCAAACATTTCATTGCCTTTTTGAATTTCATTTGGTGTACCGAATATCCTCTGTGGGAATAAAATAGTCATCTACCAGACCGATAACGGAAGAACCCAACTTGACGTGAAGTTGGAGCGGGTGCGTGGCCGCAATAGGACGACACCTACAAAAGGATCTATGTATTATTATTTATCTCATCCTTGCTCTGTATTCCACAGGGCTCATACCATACTTCCGCTTGAAGGCTGTACAGAAATGGCTGGGATAATCATAACCCAACTTCATTCCGATCTCCGCAATCGGCAGATGGGTGTCGAGGAGGTAGCGGACGGCTAGGTCCATGCGGTAGTCGAAGAGATACTGGAAGACCGTGGTGCCGAACTCCTGCTTGAAAGCTTTCTTTAGCGTACACTCATTGGTGCCCACCATTACGGCGAGTTCACGGAGCGACGGCATGTCCTGATAGCGGGAGAGGATGAGATCCCTGGCATCGTGCATCTTGTCACGCATAAGCAGGCTGTAGTAACCGCTCCCCGGCAACAAACTATCAGGGTCGAGGAAGCCCGAGAAGCAGTCAACGATCTTCGACTCCATATAGCGGTAAGCATTGCGGCCCATCAGATGAGCCTGTCCGATGTCGTTGGCAGTGCGGATGACGGCCCTCTCCATCGGCTGGTTCTCGTTGAGGAATACATGCGTATTATCGTGGCAATGCGTGAAGACGGAAAGTGAGTCGAATACTTCGGCGTTGTACTCCACGAGATTTTCAATAAACTGTTGCGGGATGACGATACTCAGGATGTCGAGCGAGAGGTTACGGCTCAGGTTCACGTTCAGCCCTCCCTCACCACTGATGAAACAGAGATTGGCGTCGCCCGTCCGCCACAGCAGTTCCTGGCTCCGTCCTTCCCCGGAGTAGACGTTCTTAGAACCAAATCCTTTTGTGGCGATAGAAAACATCAGTGCCGGTCGCACCTCGTGCATCACCTGAAAGCCGGCATTATCCGTATCGTGGGGAGAGTCATCAGAATGCTCAGATGAAATGGCGAGGCTGGTCGCCCCAAATTCAGGTGAACTACATGATCGATGAGAATCACTCGTTCGGCGCCTATTATAAATGGGACAACCACCCCTGGCAGAACTTCAGCGGATGGCTGAACACCGAGTCATATGAGGATGACAGATACCGCGAGCTCTCCGAGAGCAACATCTATCAGCAGACAACTTTCAAGAAACACATCTTCAATGCTTACTATAATGGTAAGGTCGGGAAGTTAGGTATCGACTTCAATGTCGACGGACTCTTTGATTCTACCAGCGATCCCAACGGCACGGAGGAGCATATCACCGATGCCGAGGGCAACAAGACCTTCAGGAAGGTGGATAACTTCACAAAGAGCAAGAATCGTTTTTGGGCCACCAAACTTGTTCTCACCTATCCTATCGCCAAAGGAACGCTGACGCTCGGCGGCGAGTATAGTTACAACAACCGTACGGACAGCTATTCCTATCAGAGTGAGCAACAGTTGCCTGTCACCAACAGCGACACGCGCATCAGGGAGTCGATGACGGCAGGCTTCATGGAGTATGGACGGAACTTCGGCCGCCTCTTTGCGCAGGCAGGCGTAAGATATGAATATCTCTACACAGGCTATTTCGAGTCGGGAAAGCGCCAGGACGAGATGAGCCGGAAGTATGGCGACTGGTTCCCTACGGCGTTGCTGAGTATGCCCCTCGGTAAGGTACAGCTGAGTCTCTCCTATCGTCAGGACATCATGCGGCCGGAATATGGTAATCTCACCAATTCTACGATCTATATCAACCGGTATACTTATCAGACGGGCAATCCTTATCTCCGTCCGGCCTATTCGCATGTCGTCGTACTAAATGCCGCCTACAAAGCCCTCAATTTCGTGGTCAACTATTCGTATACGAAAGATGTGGCTACACTGGTCACGGAGCCCTACCCCGGCAGCGACGACCCACTGCTGAGCATCATCCATCCCGTGAACACAAAGGATGGTTACGACAAGCTCGTCATCAATCCGTCCTTCCGGCCTACAATCGGGAAATGGCATCCTCTGTGGAGCGCGGGCTGGATCTTACAGAACTATAAAACGCTGACGGCGAGTGGCAAGGAGATGACGATGAACCGGCCTTTCTGGCAATTCGTTTGGAACAACGACATTGAGCTTCCGGCCGACATCCGCCTCAATGCCTGCTTGCAACTTACGACCAAAGGCGATTACGACAATCTCCGCATGACCCGAACGGCATGTAACCTAGGACTGGGCGTTCAGCGCGATTTCGCCCTCAAGGCTCTCGGCAAGCTTACTGCCGACCTGCGTTGCTACGATATCTTCAATACAAATAAGAGTGGCGTGACCATCTATGGCATCAGAGAACTGACCTCCTACAATCCCAGCCGCCGCTATTTCTCACTCGACATCACCTGGAAGTTCAATGAGGCAAGGAGCAAGTACCGCGGCACGGGAGCCGGACAGGAGCAAAAGGCAAGAATGTAGACTGTCTTATAATGTAGATTATTGGTGTCCGCTAAATAGATATAACGACTTATGGAATCCCTTTGGTTTAAAGGAATCCCGCTCTAAGCATTATGCGACAAGCCCCTCCTTCAATTTTGTTCACTTTCAGGAGGGGCTTCCAAAGCCTTCTCCAATGCTTCCTCCCAATCCTTTTCCGGGTGTTCCAAGAATCCATGAACGTCAATATAGTACATGAGCATTATCCTGACCATTGTAGCAAGCCCGGAGAAGCTCCATGACCGCGTAGTGCTCTTTTGCAGCAGCATCAGCAACAGATTGGCTGTCAGTGTCACCCAAATCTGTATTTTGATGGCGCTAGCGCTCTCGCCATAGAAATACCTTAACGGGAAGTTCTGTTTCAGTTGCTTGAATAGCGACTCTATTTCCCATCTAGCGTCATACGTGGCCACTATTTCTTCATAAGCCGTCTCCAAATCATTTGTAAGCAGCCTCGTGAGTTTCGGCTTCTTGGGATTTTTCATATTGACGTAGGTTATTTAGCAGCTGTCCCAGTATCGGCTGTCCGATAAAATGTGTACTTTTGCCCATAGTTACTTGGTCTTTTTACAAAATACAAAAGTAACACAAAAAGGCTGGATTCCAAGCGAGGAATTCAGCCTTAATTTTGGTCACACTGTTCAGGTTTTAGCGGACACCAATAATCTTCAATAAATTATTTGGCCGTCCGAAACATGTGCGGCAGACACGAAAAGGTGCCGGTGGAGTGCTTCCCAACCCTACTATAATCCCCTTAAAAGTCAATCCAAGAGTTCTTCCTCAATGTCATACCTGGGGCGTTGCTTCACCTCAAGGTATATTTTACCGATATATTCGCCCACGATACCCAGTCCCATGAGGATGCATCCGCCGATGAACCACATTGAAAGGATGAGCGACGACCAGCCGGGAACCACCTCGCCCGACACATATCGGTAGATAACGTAAGCCAATATTCCCAAGGACACCAGCAGGAAAAACAGTCCGAAGAAGAACACTACCCGTACGGGGCGCACGCTGAACGACGTGATGCCATCGATGGCAAAGTCTAGCATGGCTCGCACAGGGTATTTGCTGCGTCCGCCCTTGCGCTCTGCGCGGTCGTAATATCTCACGCCTGACGCATATCCCAACGTCGGAACGATGCCGCGCAAGAAGAGATTACGCTCACGATAGCGGCACAACTGCGTAACGGCGCGGCGGCTCATCAGCCTGCAATCGGCATGGTTATACACCGTTCGCACGCCCATGGCTCTCATCAGCCTATAGAACATCTGCGCCGTGGTGCGCTTCATCCACGAGTCAGAGGCACGGTTTCGCCTCACGCCATACACGATGTCCATGCCGCGGCGATAGTCATCCACCATGTCGGGAATGACGTTAATGTCGTCTTGCAAGTCGGCATCAATGGTCACAACAGCGTCAGCCCGTCGCCCAGCCACCTCCATTCCGGCCATCAGAGCCTTCTGCTGCCCCACGCGGGCAGCGAGACTGATGCCGCAGGCGCACCCGTCCTGCCTGTGAAAGGCGATGATTTTCTGCCACGTGCTATCCTTTGATCCGTCGTTGACGTATAGAATGCGGCTCTCGGCCGACACTTCCTTGCGTCGCATCATAGCCTTCAGCAGAGTCATGAGCCTGGCGTTGGTGGTTTGGAGCACTTCTTCCTCGTTGCAACAGGGCACAACAATGAAGAGCACGGGCAGCGTTCTTCTCTCTTTGTCTGTTTCTTTCTTCATGACGAATAAGATGAAAAGGGTCAGGCGGCCGCCAGTCTCCGACGAGAGACCACCACCACCTGACCGTTATACTATCCCGAAACCGAAGGCTTAGTCGCCCCAGCCCGTCAGTCCACCGTCTTCCCAGGCAGAGAACGGCTTGGCACCCACCTCGTCATTCTCGGTGTTTTCCTGAGCAGTATTTATGTTACCTACTGATACGGGCTTATGCTCGCTGTCCTGCAGCATTGTCATGCCACCACCATTGTAGTTGTTCGGGCCCTCATACAACATGCTTCCCTTGAGCGAGAGCCTGACGATTTTAGCATTTGGTTTTATATAGTTCTTTTTCTTCATATCATTGGTCAGTTGTGGTTTACGATTACTTTCTTTCCGTTCACGATATACAGTCCGTTGGGCAGACCAGCGAGAGAGGTGCCACGGCGCACGAGGACACCGGTCATGCTGTAGACATTGTTGGCTGCCGACTGCATGCGTGCCGACGGGGTGGTGATGTCCTTGATGCCGGTCGTCGTGCCAGAACCGTAGAAGTCGACGAACCTCATGCCCAGGTTCTCCTTGGCGGGATTTGAAGCGTCAGTCTTCTGGCCTATAATAGCCAGGAACGCACGGAACGGCGGACAGGACACCTTCTTGTGTTCAGTTTCTTCGCTTACCTTCTTGAACTTATAGTCCTTTGCCGACCAGTAATAGAAGTGATAAGTACGTTCATTATTATCATCGTCATAAAAGGAGTCTGTATACCTCACTTCTGCCAGATCATCAATTCGCTTAAAGCTTCCCACGAGGAAGTTATAACCTTCCTCGTTTTGATGGGTTCCGAATTTATCATAGTTCGATCCATCAGGATCAATGTCGGTGTTAGTCATATATCCGCAACGAACCATACCTCCTTTATTATCATAGCTGACAGGATAATTGTTATTTCCTACATCCCTATCAGAAGTGTAAAGAACCAGAGGTCTATTTTCGTTCGACTTCATGCCCATGAAAGGTTTTCCGGTCTTCAGGGTTTTGAGGTACATGATTGGTCCGTAGTATGACGTGTTGCCATTAGAATCATATTTAGGAGTACGCAGCGTGCCACCGATGGTGCCGTCGCTGTTGTATCCCCATGTCTGGCCCAACTGCACCTGTCCGTCGTCTGTTACGTTATACAGCACACCCCAGTTCTGGTCTGCCGGTGATGGAGTCCAACTGTATTTTCCCTCTACGGCCTTGTATTTGCCAGTGGTACACCAGTCGAAGATGACATCCATCGGAACGGAGAACGGCAGAGCCAGCGTGCTCGGCTTACCAGCCGTGAACTCGCGGTCGTAGCTGATATAGTCGCACTCTACAGAGCCAAGACTATTCATTTCTGGCCAGTAATACGGCTCTTTGTCCTTGAGGAAAAGCCGGTAAATCTTATGACCAGAGTTGTCGATCGTCGGCAACACCACGTTGAACGGCATATACAAGGAGTCAGCACCTGTACAGTAGTTCATTACCGTGCCGCGTGCCATCTCCACGATGCGGTTGATGTTTGGACCGCGGTCGAAGAAGCTGAACTTTTTGTAGCCAGTCAGGACTAACTTATTATCATCTTCATAATTATAGACGCCCGTCGAATCACCCTCTATAGCCGGCACTGTCGTGAGGAAATGACCAAATTCGGTATCGCCTCCTGTTTTATTTGCGTTCAGCAAGAGCACGACATCGGCGAGGTCGAAGTGCTTATCAGAGGAGATGGTGATGCCGAGGCTATCTGAGTTTTCGCCCGATCCCACCGTAGCTTCTATCTTCTGCCAGCCGCCTTTAGGAATGTCAGACTCTTCAAAGCCCATGGCCTTGAGATCATCATCGCTGAGCACCGTATAGATGGTGTCCACACATCCATTGTGGTCAACCGTAGAGTGAGTTTGGTCGTCTACACCCAGTCCGAGCACGGTTGCATGAGCTTTCATGTCTCCATGTGTGAGATCGAGGTTTATCTTCGCGCCCTTTTCACCGCGCACGATGGCCTGCAGGGTGTAGGTGTTTGGATCATATTCCGACTCGTCTGCTGGGAGCTTGTCCGCTTCGATGGTCTGCGACAGAGTGGTGCCGCCGGTCACTTGATAGTAACGGCTATTGCCATTTCTCCAGACCTTTCCTTTCTTAGCTTCTTCAAACTTCGGCCCACCGGTCCATTCCTTCTTGAGCAATCCCGTGAGGTCGTCATACACGCGGTCCTCGCCATAACCGGTCACGTCACCGTCGAGATAGCTGGGATAGCGTATAGAGGTACTGCATTCTCTGTCCACCTTTGGCTTTGCGCCCTCAGCATCATATACCTTTTTATCTATGAGATATTCTTTCGTATAATCACCGCTCATAAGTTTAAGGTATGAATAGAGGTAGAACTTCTTGACGTTGGCATTGGAAGCAGGCAGAAAGTAATTGCTTTGTCCTGGCTTGTTTTCATTATCTACATCACTTAACCAGTTCGAAGAATTACCACCTTCGTAATCAATGATCAATTCATTCAAGTCGTTGTCGTCAGCGTTCTCACTGGCAAACTTATACTTGAACTCATATTGATACTTATAGCCGTCTACATAACCATCATTAGCTAGATCTGCGACACTATCAGCTTCCCCGTCTTTCTTTAACTGGAGGGTTACTCTATATCCAGGATTATCATAAAAATTCCTATCCTCATCATTATAAGTACCATATTCTGGCTTTGTTCCATCAAGCAGTTCAAGGGTGTACTTGCCGGAAGTTATTTTCTTCTCCGCAGCATCCATATCTTCTTCTTTCTGCAGATCATCCATATTCTTATACGCATAGAACATCGAGCCATTGTTCTTCACATTGCCATCGGGTGAATACCAGAAATATACGTATAGGTTGGAAGAACCATTCAGAGTAAGATCTGTATAGGAACCATCACTAGAATAGGCTTTAAAGTAATAGTTATAATTTTGGGTCCTCCAGTGATCCATGTCACATGCGATGTCGGCTGCACCGTCTGTAAGGTCAGCCGATGTATAATATCCGGTTTCGAGGTAATTAAACGTCCTTACGCCGGTGGAATCAATAGGGTCATTGTACTTTTTGCCGGTATTATCAGTGCGCAGATAATAATAGGGCTTTGACTCGTCCCTAAAATCTGATATGAATTCTTTTTCTGTTACAGTCTCATGTTGATAGCATTGCTCTAAGTCCTCAGCATTTTTTATATTTCCCACGCGATTATAGTGGCTTAGGTCGTTCTCATAGAACACCTGCTGCGTAATATATGGCTTGAAATTGTGAAAGCCTATCGAGTAGTATATCTTACCGCCGCTCACCTTGCTGCCCATCATATCAGTCACCTCGGCGTGTATCTTATGCTCTGTCTTTTGCAATGTAAGATGGACGGTGTAAGCCTTGATGGTAGCTTCAACTATTGTATTATAGTTAGATTCTTGGGGGTCAACGATATTTAATGTTCCGGCTTTATCCGATGTGGTCCATGTAAAGGTTCTGTCGGTGGAAT
Source organism: Prevotella sp. AGR2160 (assembly GCF_000424185.1). Classification (GTDB taxonomy): domain Bacteria; phylum Bacteroidota; class Bacteroidia; order Bacteroidales; family Bacteroidaceae; genus Prevotella. The sequence goes on along the minus strand of NZ_AUJK01000019.1, from coordinate 2,852 downwards.
TATATCTGAAGGGATCGTTTGAAAGTTCTTTGGAATCCGGCATAAAAAAACCGGATCTATTATATCGTTCACCATCATAACTGTCATCATATAAGATGCCTGTGTTGGCTGGCGAGAAGGAAAAGACATTGTCGAAACCCATAGGGTTGACAGCCTGCAGCTCATCTGTATAGTAAGGCGAGGGATCGCCATTCTCTGTCACCGCAAGACTGGACCTGAGCTTATACTGGAAAGTATAAGTGTACATCTTTGTCGTGGCATCCCATGTCATTCCCTTGGTTTCAAGCTTATGCTCAAAACCGACCTTTGTCATGATGTAAGGTGATATGCCGGGCCCTGAGATGTATCCATTGCATTGTTCTTTTGATCGACATGTAATGGCTATTTTTGTGTCGAGTTCAGTGTAAAAAGGTATTCTCAGCTCAAAGGTGGTGTCATTGTCCACTACCGCTAAGTCAGAGGAGATACCGTTACCTATATCTGCTGTCACGCAGAATTTAGTTGGGTCGAGTCCATCCTTGCCGGTCCCCACCTTTTTCATGTTGTGCACCTTACCCGTGATGGCAAAGTATATCTTGCCATGCTCGTTGGTTTTCTGCACCATTTGTCCATTGTGGTCCAGCGTGAGGTAGACCACCTGTGCCCTTGCCGAGAGTGTGGCGACAATGAGCATTAAAAAGAGTAGCAGTTTTTTCATACCATATTGTTTGATTGTTAATGATTATGATTTTTAATTTCTTTCTTCATCGGCATCCGCTGGTAGAGCACCAGGTTGACGTCGTGCTCGGGATGCACGCGGCGGTAGCCTCTCTCCTCCAAGGCGCGCAGCCGTCGTGGGTTGTTGGGCACGACGATGAAGTCGGCATCGCGGCTGTAGACGGCCTCGTCCTGCGCGAGCTCCATCTGTGGTGTCGCTCCTGCCTGCCAGAACCAGTCGCGGCAGGCGGGTACGGCCTCTGCACCGACGCCGAGGGCGTTGCCCAGGCAGTGCCAGAACAGTATGCGGCAGCCCGGATGGCCGTTGACGACGGCGGCATAGTCGTCGAAGACGGTGCGCTCGGCACTCTCCTGGCCTATGTAGTTGCGGTAGTGGTGCCACTGGTAGAGGCCGTTGCCCACGACGGTAAGCAGCGACAGCGTGGCGATGAGCGGCCACCGTGGACGCCGCCGCACGATGAGGGCGGTGCCGAAGAGCAGCAGGGGCGCGCAGATCTGCATGTAGTGCACATGGATATAGTTCAGCGAGGCCAACAGCCAGAAGGCCAGGGCGAGCAGTGAGGGGAGGAAGCGCCGTGCACCTTTATACATTGTTATATATGGTACCGTCGCCGCTGCCAGGAGCAGGAACATCACTATCCGTCCGCCTATGAGCTGACGGACCTCCCACGGTGCCGACGGTGGCACGTGGCCGTGGGCGATATTGCCGACGGTGGCAATGGTGTTTAGGAAATAGCTCTGGACGAAGGCATGGAGGTTGCCCTCGACGAGGAAGTAGATAAGGAACGGCATGAGCACGAGGAGCGCGCCGAGAGCCGTCCATAGCAGTGGCTGCCACCAGGTGCTGTGGCGTTGGCGGACGACGGCGACGTATGCCACCGTCCATAGCAGCATCGTCATCGCGGTGAAGGTGTATTTGATGAGGAAGGTGGCACCTAAGGAGATGCCAAGGAGGAAGAACGGCAGGGCGCAGTCAGGACCTTGCCGGGTGATGGGTCCCGCGGCCCTTGCCGCGTCGCCGTGGGCGCTGGCAAGGCGCAGCATCGCCCATAGCGAGGCTGAGATAAAGAGTGTGCCGAAGTCCTCGGCACGTGTCTCAACATGTATGATTGGAAATAGGCACCCTCCCCAGACACATAATATCGTCGCGGCGAGGGCTCTGTGGCCGTCGTGGTCGTCGAGGAGGAGACGGGCGGCGTGGTAGAGGAAGAAGAAGATAAGGGTGTAGACGATGACGCTTATCCAGAACACGCCGTGATAGGTTGTCGGCGAGAGCCACGCGCCAAGGGCGTAGATAGCCAGGAGCAGTGGTCCCTTGGAGTCGGTGAAGTCGACATACGGCACCATCCCCTTGAGCCACGCGTGTCCCTGTGTGAAAAACATTGCGGAGTCCAGTCGTCCAAACACCTGACGCACATAGCTGTCAGGGGAGAGGAAAAAGAGAAGAACGAACGACATCAGGAAGAAAAACATCCATTGACGCGTCTGTTTGTAGAATAGCTTACAGGTCATAATTATCTTATCACACGTAGCTTCTGATTACATTTTCTAAAAATAGGTTATATGAATAGTTGTCTTTATCTCACAATCAGCTGCAAAATTAATAATTTTATCTGTATTACACAAACAATTTAACGCATTTGTTTACTTTTATGCTTTAATCCGTCAGGATAAATAAACTAACAATTATTACCTTAACCCACATTGCAGCAGCCCCTCGGCTCACCACTGCAATTATGTGTAAATTTTCTTAAATTCAGACATGCGGCACATGAAAAGGAGCCGTTTCTGTGCAAGTTCAAGATAGAAGTGCAATCGGAGTTGAGGAATATATTGAAAAAATATATACCATAAAACACCGAGGGGACTGGGGGCGAGAAGCCCCCAAGATATCTTGTACTTGATATAGGTTAAGAAAACTGGCAATGACAGATAAAAAGAAAAAGGGGAGAACGCTTTCTCCCCAAAATCAAATATATTTGCATTGCTTATGTACAAACATTTGACTTCAGAGCAAAGGTACGCAATTTCTATGTTGCTTGCAAACAATTCCAAGAAAAAAGATATAGCAGCTGCTATAAAAGTCAGTCCGTCAACCATTACCAGAGAGCTGAAACGCAACAGTAGCCGGAGTG
>NZ_AUJK01000018.1 GCF_000424185.1 Prevotella sp. AGR2160 | reverse complement strand
CGTACGAAGTCTAGCACCAAGGAGACTGCGAAGAAAGCGCTTGAAGGATGGTACAAGAAGGTCACCAAGTCTACCCTTAGAGAGATTAAATCCGTAAAACAGTCTATCCAGCACTACGAGGACGAGATACTCAATTACTTTATCAACAGAGACACTAATGCTTCTGCAGAATCGCTCAACTCCAAGATGAAAGCCTTTAGGTCATGCCTGAAGGGAATAAGGGATATACCCTTCTTTTTCTATAGATGTATTACCGTCTTTGGTTAGGCAGCGGCATCCGCCCGCCACGGACAATCCCCCTTGGGCCACTATTTCCTTGATAAAATTGTGTCAGTATAAACCTTGACTTCCACAAATCTACAGGTAGGTACATGGTTTAGAATCGCGTGAACATCATGAAACGAAAAGGAGGCTGCCTATACGAGAATGATGAAGAAGATTAGGATGTTATTGGTTATCAAGCAGTTACAAAAATCATTATAAAAGTCGAGATTTTTTGACGCATATTTATCCGTATATTTATGTAATATAAATCACGAACAGCTTTATATTGTATGATTATTCACTAGCGACAGAGAAATTTCCAAGAAAGATACGATCGTATCTCTCGTAGATAATTTTCTAAACACGAAGCAGAGATTATTTTCTCCGTTGTTTCTGGAAGCATCTTCCATATTTTGACATGTCCGGATGGCATTTCCGACTATTCCCCTTCTAGAATCAAAATTTATTTGAAGAAAAAATGATGTCAATTTTGAGGTAATGAGCGTAATCATTACACATACAGATGACGAAGAACACGGGCGGAACGTCATCAATTATATCCCTACAAAAAAAGCCTCTCCCGCTGTGGGAGAGGCTCAAGCTAGTATAATTTTGATTGTTTTTTTTACAGGCTGAACTTGTAACCTACGGTGAACTGCAGCACGTTGTTGTAGCCGTCACCATTGTCGAAGGCCTTCGTCACGCCGATGTTGTAACGAGCATCGAAGACGAAACCAGCATACTCATAGGATGCACCTACAGGAATGGAGAGATCAACAGACTTGGCGCTGTTGAAAGGAAATTTACCCTCGTAACCATTGCCAGAGATCTTGTCGTTGACATTGAAACCCGGCTGAATACCAGCCTTGATGGCCAGACCAGGAACGATGTAGTAGTTCAGCGTGATAGGAACGTTGATGTAGTCTTCTTTCATCTTCACATCATCATTATCCTTTAACTTGAATCCCTGCTGCGAGTAGAGCACGCCGGCAGCGAGACCCCAGTTCTTGTCAATCTGATACATGCCTTCAACACCACCTGTGAAGCCGGCCTTCCAGTCGTTGTCGCCAATGGTAGTAACGTTCAGACCAACCTTCGGCTGAAGGGAGAAGGTACCAGCTGCAGGCTGAGCCATTGCAGCAACACCGGACAGCATCATAGCTGCCATAAGCATCATCTTTTTCATTGTACTTATTTTTTAGTTTAACGATATTATTCTCTTATTGGAGGGACTTCATCGGTCCCCTTCTTTGTTTTGACGCTGCAAAGATACGGCGATATTTGTAACGCCGCCGATGGTTTTCCCCTACAAGGCGATAGGGTTTTCCCTATTAATGCCGCGGGGATGTTTGCGCTTTTTCATGGCGTGCCGTAGAGTGCTTGCGCTTTACAAGCGCAAGGTGGAGGAACATGATAAATCATGTCTCTACGAAAAAACTGCCTATCCGCAGAGTAACTCTCTGCTTGACAGGCAGTTTTATTTTACGTTTTACATTTTACGCTTTAGAAGTTGTAGTAAACACCGAAGGTGACGTTGTTGCCGTCAAGGTCTAAGCCCCAAGCGTCATTAGCCTTGGCACCATCAACATCATCCTTGCTCTCCTTCCATCCGAGGAAACCTACATGAGCGACGAAGCTGACCTTCTTGTTCAGATTCACCTCGATACCCGGTTTCAGACCAACGTTCCACTGATTAACAGAAGCATTATCTGTATTGTGTGCGTGGTTATAATGTGCATAACCGAAACCACCATCAACGAAAGCGTTGATATACTTCGTGTGAACGAAGGTATAACGAACATAGGGATCAACCGTGAAATAGTTGCGAGACTCGCCCTCGATATTGACGGGCTTGCCCTTGCCCCAACCAATCGTAGTACCGATGGCCCAATCCTCGTTGATGTTGTAACCGATCTCGGGGAGAACACGATACGTGGTCACGCTCTCAGCGTCACCCTGCTTAGAGCTGGCAACACCCAGTTCACCACCTACGAATACCTGTGCGTTTGCGCTTACTGTCATGGCAACAGCAGCGACCAGAGTCATGATAAACTTTTTCATTTCTGCTTAAATTTAATGTTTTGTTATCAATACAATCTTTTCGGATTGCGGGGCAAAGATAACCAAAAAACCAATAGGGTACAAATATTTCTCTTCTAAAAAGCAGTTTTTCTCCCCTATTGGCTTCATTATATGATATAAATCAATTCTTTGGGGAGTTATTGTCCTCCGAGGCGGTCGAAGAAGGTAATGATCTCGTCCCACGTCTTAAACTCATCACTGCCATAGGCGATCGACGTACCCATGAAGTTCTCGTCGGGCTCACTGTCGATGGCATAATCGCCATATAGCAGTGACTTCTGATTGCAAAAGATCACATGATCATAGGCCGGCACGTTGAGATATTCCTCACACCACTCCTGCACGTGGGTCAACGCCGCGTGGTCGTTGGTAGGCGCCGGAGCGACGATATACACCTGATAACGGGCGATGAGCATCTCGTAGGCCTTATGCATCGATGCCGTGGGGTGGTCGTAGCCATCGTGAAGCGTATTATAGTGGATATAAACGATGGGGCGCTGACGGTCCTCCTGCTTGTCGTCGATCCAGCGGATGACAGGCACGAGGGAGTGGATGGCAACCTTGTCAATGAGCCGGTGCTCACCATGGAAGCTGACGGCATGGGGATAATGGGCGTGGAAGAGGTCGAAAGTGTGGACCACGGGATCGTGGTCGCCGAAGAGGCCCCACACACGCTGCTGCTCCTCAGTGGTGACGCCGGAGAAGCAGTGCTGTGTCATCTCACCATATTCCTTGATGAGCCCCTTCGTCACCATCAGCTCCTGCACGCCATCCTTGCGGGGGTTCTGAAATGTCTGCTTACCCGTCATCGGCGTCATCGTCTTCTGCATCTCAAAGGCGGGATTGACGAGGATACGGTCGGTGCCGTAAAGCATCTCCGTGTACATGCCGCCCATCGACGAGCCGATGATGAGGTCGGGCTGCTCGCGCTCCACCATGTCGCGGAGCATCGCCATAGCCTCCTCGGGATGCACGGGGATATCATCGGCCACGACGGTAGCCTGGGGCATGAGTTCCCGCAGCAACTTCACCGTGCCGCTCTGCCCCGACGACAGAAAGCCGTGGACATACATGATTTTCTTGCCCGACATCAGGTCGGGGAACTGTAAGATATAAGGATTTGTTTCCATCATTATTTACCACTTCAAATACCCATATTTTCCCTTATACCAAATCTGAACGGCATTGATGAGATTCTGCCATACCACGTAAATACACGGACAGATGGCGGCATAAGGATTGAGGAACGACAGCGTCAGCCAGATGCCCACCACCGTATTCTTCTGTCCCAGCGCCTGACCGGCACCGATACTGTCGCCATAATGATGGCCCACGATCTTACCGATGGTAAACTGCAGCACGCAGAGCACGAGGGGGATGAGGGCGAGCATGAAGAGCATGAAGCCACTCACCGGCACCGAGAGAATCTGCTTCAGTGCCAGCCCCATGATAATTGTGAGGTTGAAACTCCAGATATAAAGACTGAGGTTATGAAACTGCTTGAGCCACTCCACGAAGCCCTTCAGCCAGCGGCGCGAGAAGACGGCGCAGACGAGCGGAAGGATCATCACCTCCAGCACCCGCTTCAACACCATGAGAAAAGCCATCATGAACGTGACATTGGCGCCCTTCTCCACCAAAGGGAAGAACGTCGGGATGATGATGACGGTGACGGCATTGGCGATGAGGAGATAGACCGTCAGCGACCCGATGCTGCCGCCGAGCTTCTCCACGATGACAGGTGCCGCGGCTGCCGTGGGACAGATACAGGAGATGAAGATGCCCTCACAGAGAATCTTCATGTCCACGGTTGTACAGAGATTACAGGCGATGACGGCAAGCCCGGCGAGGGCCGTGCGGATGGCCTGAAGGATGAAATGCCATTTCCGTGGCCGCATATCGTGGAAGTTCATCTTGCAGAACGTGATATACAGCATCAGGAAGATATTGATCGGCAGAAGGTCGACAAGGAAAGGACCGACGGCATCGCCCACAGGCTCCAGCACGCCGATCCGCGAGAAGAGCAGATAGACGATACCGCCGACGACGAGGGCCCACAACAGTGTCCAATCCTTTAATAATCGAATGATTTTCATACGCGTATGCTTTCTCGCATGCAAAGTTACGCACTTTTCCCCGAATTATTAAATATTTCCCCTGGATTTTTCTACCGTCATCGTGGATCTATCTGCCACCATTATCTATTTTCTATTCTCCATTATCCATTATCCATTATCCATTATCTATTATCGAAGATTATGCCTCCCCCATTTTCTTGTTCATGCGGGCCTCAACGACATTCACGATATAGTCACCAAGCTTCTCGCACTCCTGGATGATATCCATATACATCGTACCGATGGCATACGTATATTTATCCTCCTCAATATCGTTGATGTTCTGAGCCCGCAACTGGTTACGGTAGTTGTTGATCTCATTCTCGATATTGAACGAGCGGTTGACATCGACATTGCTCTTCGGATGGTTGAACATATAGTTCATCTGCGTCAGCGCGTCGTCGGTCAGCTCAAACATCTGATGGATATGCTCATACTGATCACCCGTGAAGTCCTCCTTGCCCGCCTTCTTGCGGTTCAGCGTACGGGCCATGTTATAGCAACTGTCGCCGATACTCTCCAGCTCACTGATCTCACGGAGCATAGAGCGGATCTTCGCCTTCGTGTCATCACTCAGATGGGCGTCACTGACCTGGTCGAGGTATTTGGCGATCTCGATTTCCATATTGTCGGAGATACCCTCATATTTCTCTATGCGCGTGAAGAGCTTCACGAACTTCTCCTCATTCTTCTCACCCAGCAGGTCACGCACCATACCGAACATGCGCTGGATACGCTCGGCAAAAGAGGCAATCTCTTTCTGTGCCTCGAAGACGGAGAGCTCCGGGGTCTTCATCAGACCACTGGAGATGAAACGCAGGCGGAACTCATCCTCCTCGCCGTTCGGCTTCGGCTTCCATACCCAACAGCAGATCTTCGCCACCTGCTTCACGAAGGGCAGCAGCACGATGGTGTTGGTCACGTTGAAGCACGTATGGAAAGCGGCAAGGGCAAACGTCAGTTTCGTGGCCGACGGCACAACGGAGGTATTCGTGGGGTCGTAGCCGACGAAGCCACAGGCGAAATTGACGAAATGGCGGAAGATGCACAGCACCCATATCACGCCGAAGACATTAAAGAAGAGGTGCCCGAAGGCAGCACGCCGCGCCTCCGTATTCGCCGTGAGGGCTACGAGGTTGGCCGTCAGCGTCGTTCCGATATTCTCTCCCATGACGAGGGCAATACCGAGGTAGATGGGCAGGCCTCCCTGCGTACAGAGCATCATCGTGATGGCCATCAGCGCCGCGGAGCTCTGAAGGATACACGTCAGGATCGTACCGAAGAAGAGGAAGAGAAGAATGGTGAAGAAACTGTTCGGGTCAAACTGCGCGAAGAACGTCTGCAACTCTGAGAGCTGAACGGGCGGAATCTTCGACTCACCCAAGGTCGTCAAGGCCAGGAACATAAAGGCGACACCGAAGAGGAAGTCACCGATATAACGGTTTTTCTTGGAATAGATCAGCAACAGGCCGATGAGAAAGACGGGCCACACAAAATCACTCACTTTGAACGAGAAGCCCGCCGACATGATCCATGCCGTCAGCGTCGTTCCGATATTGGCGCCCATGATGACCGAAATGGCTTGTACCAGCGTCAGCAGGCCCGCATTGACAAACGACACCGTCATCACCGTCGTCGCCGTAGAGCTCTGTACGGCTACCGTGGTAAACATACCCGTCAGGACGCCCGAGACACGATTCGTCGTCATCGCTCCCAACACATGGCGCAGCTGTGGGCCCGCCATCTTCTGCAGGGCCTCGCTCATGATCTTCATACCATAGATCAACAGAGCCAGCGCACCCACAATCTTCAATAGAAGGATTGTCATACTCCTTAATTTAAATCAGAATCACGTTTGTATTTTTTGTAACAGCTGTTACATTTCTGTTGCAAAAATAAAAAAAATCCACGAGACCTCAAAATTTTCACAAGATTCTCTGCAACATTTCTTCTCCGTAGGGACAGGATTCATCGTGTTCCGCCCTCGCGCGACAACGCTACACACCACATAGATCCACTGCAGGGGCCGTCCCTTGTGGCGGCCCGATGCCGATACGGCATTCCATAGAGGGGATTATTCCCGGTTTAATTCGGCGTTTCGCCGACGGGCCGCCACAAGGGACGGCCCCTGCAAAGGATCATATATCGCCATACTTCCAAATAATAAAATATAAACGCAATACTTGTGCAAATGTCGTTAAGTCTCGGAATTCAGCCACACAAACATTTGGCCCAACCGGAAACAATGCGTAACTTTGCAACTGTCAAAAGGTTAATAGTAGTTTAGGTTATTAGTTTTAAGAAATTTGCTGTATAGGTTTTTAGTTAACGGTAATTGTTAGATTGTTAAGATAACAAGTTGTCGTGAGACAACAGTTTTCTCATAAATTCTCTCTTTAAGTTAAGCATAACGTAGTTTGCGCCACTTCCTGAGTGCAGGGGGTGGCGCAAATGTTTTTGGGCATGCCGTCACGTGCTTGCGCTTTGCAAGCGCAAGGTTGCGCAACCCATTACTCAAAAAATCTTGCCAATCTTTATCACATCTCATTTATTTTTCGTAATTTTGGGCTGGAATATATTTCAAACATTATACGCTATGAAACCATTAGTCAGTATTATCATGGGCTCAACGAGTGATCTGCCCGTGATGGAAAAAGCATGTAAATGGCTCGAGAGCCAGGAGATTCCCTTTGAGGTCAACGCTCTCTCTGCCCACAGAACGCCCGATGCCGTAGAAGCCTTCGCCAAAGGCGCCAAAGCCCGTGGCATCCGTGTCATCATCGCCGGTGCCGGCATGGCTGCCGCCCTCCCCGGTGTTATCGCCGCCTCCACGCCGCTGCCCGTTATCGGTGTGCCTATCAAGGGTATGCTCGACGGTCTCGACGCCATGCTCTCCATCATCCAGATGCCACCGGGGATCCCCGTGGCTACCGTCGGTGTCAACGGCGCCCAGAACGCCGCTATCCTCGCCGCTGAGATGATGGCCCTCGGCGATCCCGAGATTGCCAAGAAGGTCGACGCCTGGAAGGCCGGTCTCGGCGCGAAGATCGAGAAGGCCAACAAGGACCTCGCTGAGATCAAGGACTATAAGTTTAAGTGTTAGTCCCAAATCCGTAACGATATGATTGATCTGTTCAATTATTCCCGTCGTCCTACCTCTACCGTACATATCGGTGCCCTCGACATGGGCAGCGATTTCCCCGTGCGCGTACAGAGTATGACGACAACGAACACCAACGACACCGAGGCCTGCGTCCGTCAGGCTGAGGAGATCATCCGCGCCGGTGGCGAGCTCGTCCGTCTGACGACACAAGGCTCCCGCGAGGCCGAGAATCTGAAGAATATCAATGCCGGTATCCGTGGCGACGGCTTCCAGACGCCCCTCGTGGCCGATGTCCATTTCAACCCCCATGTCGCCGATGTCGCCGCCCTCTATGCCGAGAAAGTCCGCATCAACCCCGGCAACTACGTCGACCCCGCCCGCAAGTTCATCAAGCATGAGTATACCGACGAGGAATACGTTGCAGAACTGCAGAAGATCGAGGACCGCTTCGTTCCCTTCCTCAATATCTGTAAGGAGCACCACACGGCTATCCGCATCGGCGTCAACCACGGTAGTCTCTCCGACCGCATCCGCAACCGCTACGGCGACACGCCCGAGGGCATCGTGGAGAGCTGTATGGAGTTCCTGCGCATCTGTAAGAAAGAGCATTTCGACGATGTCGTCATTTCCATCAAGAGTTCCAACACCGTCGTCATGGTCCGCTCCGTTCGCCTCCTCGTGGCAACGATGGACAAGGAGGACATGCACTATCCCCTCCACCTCGGCGTCACCGAGGCCGGTGAGGGTGAGGACGGCCGCATCAAGAGTGCCGTAGGCATCGGTGCACTCCTCGCCGACGGCATCGGCGACACCATCCGCGTCAGCCTCAGCGAGGAACCGGCAGCGGAGATTCCCGTGGCCAAGCACCTCGTCGACTATTTCGCACGCCGCAAGGGCCATCTGCTCATCCCCGCCACAGCCAACAAGGACTTCGATTGGCTTCGGCCGCAGCGCCGCGACACCGTCGCCGTGGGCAATATCGGCGGTGATCACGTTCCCGTGGTCATCAGCAGCCATCAGAAAGACGAGACGGAGGTGGTGTCGAATATCGACCAACGCCCCGACTACATCTATCTCGGCTCCGAGAAGCCGCGCCAGTTCAAAGCCGGACAGGACTATATCGTTGACTATAATGTCTACGATGCCTGGAACAGTGATCCCGCAACGACGGGAGCCCATCTGTGGCCGATCTTTCCCGTCATGGCCATGCCGCTGATGGCAGCCATCAAGGCTGACCGCAAGTTCCTCGTCCTACAGTTCGGTACTCCCGCCGAGGAATATCTCGCTTGTCTGAAGGCTCATCCCGAAGTGGTTGTCGTCTGCACGAGCAACCACCAGAACCGCCTCGGCGACCAGCGTGCCCTCGTCCACGAGATGATGAACGCCGGCGTAAAGAACCCCGTCATCTTCGCCGAGATGTACCGCCACAGTGCTAAGGAGAAGGAAGACCTCCAGCTCGAGGCCGCCGCTGACCTCGGCGCCCTGATGATCGACGGACTTACCGACGGCATCTGGCTCCTCAACGATGGCGATATCTCCGAACAGACGCTCGACGAGACGAGTTTCGGCATTCTCCAGGCTGCCCGGCTGCGCACGTCGAAGACGGAGTATATCTCCTGCCCCGGCTGCGGCCGCACCCTCTATGACCTCCGCGACACCATCGCGAAGATCCGTGAGGCCACGAAGGACATGAAAGGTCTGAAGATCGGAATCATGGGATGTATCGTCAACGGTCCCGGAGAGATGGCCGATGCCGACTACGGTTATGTCGGTGCCGGTCCGAAGCGCGTGAGCCTCTATAAGAAGCAGGTCTGCGTGGAGAAGAACATTCCCGAAGAAGATGCCGTGGAACATCTGCTCAGACTCATCAAAAGTGAAGAATTAAAAAAGTAGAGAATTAAAAAAGTAAAGCTACCGCAAAGGAAATAATAAAGAAAACTCCCGCCTATCCATCATCGGATAAGCGGGAGTTTTTATTGAGGTTTGTTTTTACTTCTTTACTTTTTTACCCTTTTAATTATTTCTTCTTTCCGTAAATCAGGTAAGCCACAGGGCTGGCGATGAAGATAGAGCTCAAGGTTCCGAAGACAACGCCGAGGATCATGGCGAAGCTGAAGGAGCGGATGCTCTGACCACCGAGGACGAAGATACATACCAACACGATCAATGTAGAGAACGACGTGTTGATGGTACGGGCCAGCGTCTCGTTGATAGAGTCGTTGAACAGTCCGCCGAGGTCTTCCTTAGCCTGGTTCGGATGGATGCGGAGGTTCTCACGGATACGGTCGAAGACCACCACCTTATCATTAATAGAGTAACCAATCACCGTCAGGATAGCGCCGATGAACGTCTGGTCAATCTCAAGGCTGAACGGAACGATCCCCCAGAGCAGTGAGTAAGCACCGATGACGAGGATCGTATCGAAGGCCAGAGCGACGATAGAGCCCACGGAGAAGGCGACATTGCGGAAACGTACGAGGATGTAGATGAAGATGGCCAGGAGGGCGAAGACGACGCTGATGATAGCGCCATTCGTGATATCCTTAGCCACGGACGGACCGACCTTCGTAGAACTGATGATGGAACCACCCTGGCGGATGTCCGGGTTCTTGAAGTCGTTGACATTCTTCTGTGTCACGAGGCCGGCAGCCTTCAGACTCTTATAGAGGATCGTCTCTGCCTGGTCGTCGATCGTAGGACTGTTGCTCTCGATCATCCAGTTGGTGGAGATACGCAGTGTCTTATGATCCGTACCGAGGGCAATGACGGAAGTGGTAGCGTGAGAGCCATCCTTGTTGACAAAGGCCTTGTCGACAATAGGACGAACGGTCTCCGGCTCTACCGGCTTCTCGAAGGTCAGCACATAGTTACGACCACCGGTGAAGTCGATGCTGCGGCTCAGGCCACGGACTCCGAAGGAGACGAAGCAGATGACGGCGACAGCGATCCAGATGGTGAAACTCTTCTTGCGCATACCCATGAAGGCCACGTGCGTGTTCTGCATGAGGTTCTTGGAGAGCTTCGTATAGAATTTCTGATTCAGCCACTTGTCATGACCGAGCTTATACTCGTAGACGAGACGTGTCAAGAACACGGCGGTGAAGAAGGAGCAGATAAGACCGATGATCCACGTCGTAGCGAAGCCGCGGATAGGACCAGTACCGGCAACGAGGAGGATGACACCCGTGATCAGAGACGTGAGGTTGGAGTCGAAGATAGCGGAGAACGCATTCTTGTAACCGAGCTCCAGGGCTTGCTTGATGCCCTTGCCGGCTCGCATCTCTTCCTTGATACGCTCATAGATCAACACGTTGGCATCGACGGCGGTACCGAGCGTCAGCACGATACCCGCAATACCCGGCATCGTCAACGCACTCTGGAACGACGCTAGGATACCCATCGTAAAGAAGAGGTTGAAGAGCAATGCGAGGTTAGCCATCATACCCGGGATGAAGTCGTACATGGCAACCATATAGATCATCAACAACACGAAAGCGATGACGAAGGAGATGAGACCCTGCTGGATGGACTGAGCACCGAGAGTAGGACCGACGACCTCTTCCTGTACGATACGTGCGGGAGCGGGCATACGACCGGACTTCAACGTGTTGGCCAGATCCTTGGTCTCCTCAATGGTGAAGTTACCGGAGATCTGAGAGCTACCACCGTCAATCTCCTGATTTACGCGCGGAGCAGAATAGACGACGCCGTCGAGGACGATAGCGATGGCCTTGCCAATGTTGGCCTTCGTCATCTGTGCCCACTCACGGGCGCCTTCGGAGTTCATCGTCATGGAGACAACGGGATGGTTCATCTGGTCGAACTCATCCTTGGCATCGGTGATCACATCACCCTGCAGCGGTGCCTGACCGGTAGGCGTCGTCACCTTCAGGGCATAGAGTTCGTAAACATTCTTCACGCTCAGACCGTCGGCAGGCTTGGCGCCCCACAGCAGTTTGAGGTCAGAGGGGAGGATGCGCTTAGCGGTAGCGCTATAGATAATCTTGTTGACAGCAGCGGTATCACGAACGGAGCAGTAACCGACGAGGGCCAGCGTCTGACCACCCGTGAGCTGCAGACGGGAGAGCAGCGGGTTGCGCTTGATGGCAGCGGCAGTAGCGCTCTCAGCACTCACATTAGCCTTGTTGTTGGTCTTGCCGAGCTTGAACTTCGGCTCAGCGGCCTTGGTCTTAGCCACCTCCTTGGCAGCCTTGGCCTTGCTCTTGGCAACGGCAGCTGTATCGGAAGCGTCATGACCACCATTGGCCATGGCCTGATCGAGCTGCTGGAGATAAGGAGCGACCTCCTCGGAGTTGTAAGTTTCCCAGAACTCGAGGTTAGCACTACCCTGGAGGAGCTTACGCATACGCTCGGGCTCACGGATACCCGGCATCTCCACCATGATACGGCCCTGCTGGCCTTCGAGCTTCTGGATATTCGGCTGGACAACGCCGAACTTATCAATACGTGTGCGGACTACGTTGAATGAGTTGTCGATGGCATTCTGAATCTCCGTACGCAGCGCTTTCTCCACCTGGGCGTCGGTACTCGTCGGAGAGACCTTGCCCTGGAGTTCCTGCGTGGCGAAGATTTCTGCCAACTTATGACCCTGGGCATTCTTGTGATAAGCGTTGATGAAGAGGGTGAGGAAATCCTTCTGAGAAGATTCCTCCTCGACGCGGGCTTCCTTCATCGATTTCTCAAAAGCCATGTCGGTCTTGTGGTCAGCGAGGTTCTCCACGACATCAGGCACAGAGATCTCGAGAATCACGTTCATACCACCCTTCAAATCCAGACCGAGGCCGATCTGTGTCTCGAGGCAGTTCTTGTAAGAGTAGACGCCTAAATACTTCACAGAATCAAGATAATCCTGCTGGGCAATAGGGTCTTTGATCTTCGCAGCCTGACTGTCATAGTAGCTCGTAGCTACAGAGAAAGACAGGTAGAAGATGCTTGCGAGCGTCAGTAAGACGGCAACACAAATAACTAATCCTTTGTTTCGCATTTTTTGTTTTATTTATGATTTTTATTTTCAGCTTTTTGATGTTCGCGCATAATATCGTGCAAAAATACACATTTTTTATCAAATCTCGAAATTTCAAAGGTTTTATTCGCTCTTCCGACCTCATTTTCTTTGTTTTTTCAGCCAACAACGGATCGGATAATGGTCTGAATCCTTCATTTTCGTGTCTACACGGCATTCATAGGGTTTGAAGAAACGGTTGCAGAAGATGTGGTCGATGCGTACGAAGAAGCCGTTGAGATGATAGCTGATGCCCGGGCCCGTAGCCGTGGTGACATAGCAGTCGGTGAGGCCGCGGCCGATGGTGCGGTGGGCGTAGGAGATGGGACTGTCGTTGAAGTCGCCACAGACGATGAGGGGATAGCGGCGGTGCCGCTCGATGAAGGCATGGACGCTGTCGGCCTGTGGCCCGCGGATCTTACAGCTCTGGGCCAGTTGGGAGAGGATCAGCCGTGAGGTATGACGGCTCTGATTGATATTCTCATCTCCCTTGATCATCTTCTTAAACCCATCGCCGACGGTATTGCTGAGTCCCGTTGTCTCGAGATGATTGTTGATGACGATCACGGTATCGCCGTCTATCTTCAGGAAGAAGGCACCGGAGCAGTTACCGCGACTAGCATAGGGGATGAGTTGTTTCTTGATAATCGGATATTTGCTATAAATCACGGAGACATCAGCTTTCAGATAACGTGGTGTCAAGATAGAGTCATGGTAGGCGTAAGCACTGTCGAGGACAGCATCTATCTCCGCACGGCCAAGCTGTGACTCCTGCAGACAGACGATGTCGGCCTGCGAACGGGCGATATAATTGACAAGATCCATCTGCACCTCTCCTTCATGATATCCGGCACCAAAGTTATTCGTATTGAAAGAGAGGATCTGGATGCAACTGTCGGGATGTTCGGGGGAAAAGTTTACGGGGCAATAAGTTCTCACGGGACCATAGGCCAACAACATTCCGATGATGGGAATCCAGGCGCCGCGCTTGCGGAAGAAGAGCCAGAAGACAAGAAAGAGGAGGTTCAGAAAGAGAAATACAGGAAACGAGAGGCCGAGAGTAGAGAGTATAGGATGGTCTACGGGATTCAGCCGGTCGCTGTATCCCGTGACGACCATCATCACAATGGTCCCGATATTGGCGCCACCGATGATGCCGCCGATCAGCCCTCCTCCGGGGCTATTCTTTCTCTTGCTCAATGTTCTTTCTCAATGATTTTATTAACATGATCATGTCCCGCCCCATGACATTTGCGCTTCCTTGCGCTTGCAAAGCGCAAGCACACAACGGCAGGCCATTCAACAACAGCGCGCCATTCGATAACGGCAGGCCATTCAACAACGGCAGGCCATGACGTAGGGGTTATTTACTTTGGTCGAAGAGCTTCTGCTTCTCCTCCTTTGTCAGACTGTCATAACCGCTCTTGCGGATCTTGTCGAGGATACGGTCGATCTCGTCCTGCTCCGCCTTCTTCTGCGCATTATAGTCCCAGTCTTTCTGTTCCTCCGTCTTCGGCTCCTCCTGATGGTGCCCCCCGAAGGACCAACTGCCGCCATTACCGCCAAACGCCGTATCATCATGACGGTTACGGCCTCCGAAGACATTCTTTACCTTTGAGAAAGCGTCATGGCCGCGCATCTTGCCGTATTGTCCCTGTTGCTTGTTCCAGTGACGGATCATGAAATAACCGAAGACCATACCGCCGAGGTGTGCGATATGCGCCACGGAGTCGCCGGGCTGTGAGAGTCCCATGTAGAGTTCGAAGGCGGCATATCCCATTACGAAGTATTTCACCTTGATAGGGACGGGCAACGGGAAGATAAAGATGCGCTCATTCGGCATCAGCATACCGAAAGCCAACAGGATGGCGAAGATAGCGCCCGAGGCGCCCACCGTCGTCCAGAGATTCAAATACTGTTCTACGGGCATATTTCCGACATTCGGGATCGTGACATACTGATATTGCGCCAACCCCTGGGAGACATAAGAGATATACTGAGCAGCCTCCTGGAAGAGTCCGGCACCGACGCCGCAGGAGATATAATAGAACAGGAACTTCTTTCCGCCCCAGATCTGCTCCACCACACAGCCGAACATCCAAAGGGCAAACATATTGGAGAGGATATGTCCCCATCCACCATGCATAAACATATAGGTGAAGAGCTGGTAGACATGGAAGTCAGGAGCCATAAAGAAGTGGAGACCACAGACATTATTGAGATCGATGGTCGACTGCAGGCCCAGCATGGCGAAAAAGCACAAGAAGTTGGCAATGAGCAAACTCTTGGTAACGGCGGGAATACGAAACATATTTTGTTCTGATTAAATTCTTTTTTCGCCCGCAAAATTACGAAAAAAACCTCGTAAAAGGGCCTAACAAGGGCTTTTTACGACTTTTTTTATTAAAATTACTCATTTTTTTCGGTGTTTTGTTGTCAATTACAAAAGAGTTTTCTAAATTTGTGCCATTAAAAAGACAAAATCAACATTCAATACACAATTAAAAACTAGAAAATTATGAACAAGACAGAATTAATCGACAAGATTGCAGAGAAGTCTCAGCTCACCAAAGCTGACGCAAAGAAAGCCCTCGACGCTACCGTAGAAGCCCTGAAAGAGGCTCTCGTCGCTGGTGATAAGGTACAGCTCGTAGGTTTCGGTACGTTCAGTGTCAACGAGCGTCCGGCCCGTGAGGGTATCAACCCCGCTACGAAGCAGAAGATCCAGATTGCTGCCAAGAAGGTGGCTAAGTTCAAAGCTGGCGCTGAGCTCGCTGACGCTGTGAACAAATAATAGCCTCACCTCGTAGGGACATGATTGATCATGTTCCGACAAATGGGGAAAAATATAAAAAGACAGAGCAACAGATTTTACATACAATTGTTTCATCTGTTACTCTGTCTTTTTTGCGTGAGGGCGGAACATAATAAATTATGTCCCTACATTATTTCGGCTGCTTGCCGATATAGGCGAGGATACCGCCGTCGACATAAAGGATATGTCCATTGACGAAATCACTGGCATCACTGGCGAGGAAGACGGCGGGACCCATCAAGTCCTCGGGCGTGCCCCAGCGCGCTGCCGGTGTCTTGCTGACGATGAAGGAATCGAAGGGGTGGCGGCTGCCGTCGGGCTGACGCTCACGCAGCGGCGCTGTCTGCGGTGTGGCGATATAGCCGGGACCGATGCCATTGCACTGGATGTTGTACTCGCCGAACTCGGAGCAGATGTTTCTCGTCAGCATCTTCAGGCCACCCTTGGCGGCAGCGTAGGCGCTGACGGTCTCACGGCCAAGCTCGCTCATCATCGAACAGATATTGATGATCTTGCCATGACCTTTCTTTTTCATTCCCGGGATAACGGCCTTGGAGACGATGAACGGTGCGTTGAGGTCGATGTCAACGACCTGACGGAAATCCTCCACGCTCATCTCCTCCATCGGAATACGCTTGATGATTCCAGCGTTGTTGACGAGGATGTCGATGGTACCGAGTTCACGGTCGATATCCTCAACCATCTTCTTCACCTCATCTTCCTTCGTCACGTCGCAGATATAACCCTTGGCGTCAATGCCCTTGGCCTTATAGTCGGCGAGGGCCTGGTCCATGTGCTTCTGTGAACGGCAGTTGAACGCGATCTTCGCGCCAGCCTGGGCGAAGGCCTCAGCGATGGCGAAACCGATGCCGTAGGCGGCACCCGTGACGAGTGCCACCTTCCCTTCGAGGGAGAAATTCTTACTGAATGTGTCCATTTTGATTTGTTTTAATTTATTGGTGTAATAACTGTAGATTCACCTGCGGTGCCAGTACGTTGCTGACCTTCTCCGTATAGGCGGAGATGGTGGCAGAAGCCTTGACCTTGATGTCCTCCACATTGTCGCCGAAGAGGAAGTCATACTGTCCGGCATCCACCTTCCACTCGCTGTTGGCGGTGTCGAAGGACGCAAGGTCACGGCGCTGGATCGTCATCTTCAACGTCTCACTCTGACCGGGCTTGAGCATCTTGGTCTTGGCGAAAGCCTTCAGTTCCTTTGCGGGCTTCTCATAAGCACCCTTCGGGGCATGGACATAGACCTGTGCCACCTGCTTTCCACTGACCTTTCCGGTATTCTTCACGGTGACGGCAAGGGAGATCTTGTCGCCGTTGACTTTTACGGACGGCGCACTCATGGAGAAGGTCGTATAACTCAGGCCATAGCCGAAGGGATAGGCGACATTGCGGCGGAAGGTATCGAAATAGCGATAGCCGACATAGATGTCCTCCTCATGATTGGTATAGTTAACCCCTTTCATATAGCCACCGGCAATCTTATCGGTGAGGTTGTAATAGTCGGGGGTCTGCGGGAAGTTCTTCGTAGAAGGAACATCATTGATATCGATGGGCCATGTTGCCGTGAGATGGCCGGAGGGATTAGCCTTTCCCGTGAGAACATCGGCGACACTGTTGCCGCCCTCCTGACCGGGCTGCCAGGCTACGAGGATCGCGTCGGCGCGGTCACGCCACGAGGCGGTCTCCATGACACTGCCGGAGTTGAGGATAACAATGACGGGCTTGTTCTGCGCATGGAAGACGGCGCTGACACGCGCGATCATATTCTTCTCCTGATTCGTGAGGTTGAACTCGGTATTGACGTCACGGTCCATGCCCTCACCGGCCTGACGACCGATGGTGATGATGGCGGCCTGCGCCTCCTGAGCTGACTGTGCGGCACAGCGCTCGGTGATATCGATCTCGTCGAGCTTCGGTTGGCCCTGATTGAGGAACCACATCTCCGGGTTCTTATCGGCCTGCAGTTTAGCCTTGGCATATTTCACGTAGCTCTGATAGATCTCCGTGAGCTGGTCGGTGGTCTTGATACCGGCATTCTTCAGACCCGTGAGCATATCGACGACATAAGGCACGTTGACACAGCCACTGCCGAGGCCGCCGCTGAGGAAATCATAGCTGTTGACACCGAAGAGGGCCACGGTCTTCACGTTGCTCTGCAATGGCAGAACGGGAGCAGCGCCCTGTGTCAGCGGCTCGTCTTTCAGCAGTACCATTCCCTCCACACTGCTCTGACGCGTGATGGCGGCATGAGCTTTCATGTCGGGCTTATTCGTATACTTATATTTCTTAAACTTCGGAGTCTTGACAATATATTCGAGCATGTTACGGACATTGCGGTCGACGTATTCCATCTTCAGCGTTCCGTCTTTCACGGCCTTTACGATATCCTCCACCTGAGCGGGATAACCCGGCATCATGAGATCGTTGCCGGCCGTAACTTCCTGACTCGTGGGCAGGTCTGCGCGCTTGCCGATCCAGTCGGTCATCACGATACCCTTAAAGCCCCAGTCTTTGCGGAGGACATCAGTCAGCAGGCCTTCATTGTCCTGGGAGTAGGTTCCGTTGATCTTATTATAAGAGGACATCAACGTCCAGGGCCGGGACTCGCGCACCATCTTCTCGAAGCCACGGAGGTAGAGCTCACGGAGGGCGCGCTGGCTGACACGCTCGTCGACACGCGTGCGGTCGCTCTCCTGACTGTTGACGGCGAAATGCTTGGCACTCACGCCGACGCCCTCACTCTGGATTCCCTTCACCATGGCCGTGCCGATCCATCCCGTGACGACGGGATCCTCACTGTAGTATTCGAAGTTACGGCCACAGAGCGGGCTGCGCTGCAGGTTCATGCCCGGTCCGAGGAGGACATCGACGCCATATTCGAGCGCCTCGTTACCCATGGCTTGTCCAACATGGTAAACGAGGTCGGTGTTCCACGTAGAAGCGAGACAGGTGCCCACGGGGAAGCCCGTGGCATAGAATGTCTGCGTCGTACCGTCACGGTGGGCGTCGATATGCACGCCTGCGGGACCGTCGGAGAGAACGGTGGCGGGGATACCGAGACGAGGAATGGCAACGGTAGTACCAGCGGCGCCGGCGACGAGTTTCTTCTGATGGCCGAGCATAGCGCCGGAGCCGACGAAGCCGTCATTGCCGCCGCCCACAAGGAGTTGTGCCTTTTCTTCCAGCGTCATTGCCTGAAGAACTTGATCGATATTGTCGGCGCGGAGCTGTGGAGCCTGGGCCGAGAGCGTTAAAGAAGTGGCGGAGATTGCCATTGTTAAAAGAATTTTTTTCGTTTTCATTCTTTAGTGATAATTCGGTTTCTAGATGTTCCTTTCGCAAAAGTACAAAAAATTCCTTGTCCATGCAAAGAGTTTATAGTTATTTTGTAATTTTGCACCATCATGGACATATTCTGTAACATCACAACCATAATGATGAAGGTTTTATTCTTCTTTTGGGTACTCCTCACCCCGCTGCATTGCTGGGGCGGCAACAAGGATTTCACGGTTTCGGCTATCCCCGATGATGTCTTCGCACGGATGCAGGGGAAGTCGTATAAGAAAGGCTGCACGGTGCCGCGCTCTGAGCTGCGGCTGCTGCGCTGTCTCATCAAGGACCGACAGGGCGTGACGCATCACGGCGAGATGATCGTCAACAAGAGAATCGCATGGAAAGTCATCGTCATCCTCAAGAAGCTCTATGAGGCGGGCTACCCTATCGAGCGCATGGAACTCATTGACAACTATAATGCCGACGACGAGACCTCCATGCGACACAACAACTCATCAGCGTTCAACTTCCGCTTCATCTCCCACACGCATAAGGTCTCGAAGCACGGCCTCGGCCTCGCCGTAGATATCAACACCCTCTACAATCCCTATCATAAGCGGTTGAAGAACGGCACGGAGGTCGTCGAGCCCGCCACGGGGCGCCCCTATCTTGACCGTTCCAGGAATTTCCCCTATAAGATCACGAAGGGCGATCTCTGTTACCGTCTCTTCAAAGCGGCCGGCTTCCGCTGGGGTGGTGACTGGAAGACGATGAAAGACTATCAGCACTTTGAATACTAATATGAACGGTATTGCCACCGTAGGGGCGGCCCTTGTGGCCGTCCTAAAGGGGAAAAATGTCACCGTGGTGTTAGGACGGCCACAAGGGCCGCACCCTACGGTGGGTGTTAGAGGAAAAATGTCACCGTGGCGTTAGGGCGCCCACAAGGGGTGCCCCTACTACGAGGGGGAGGGGCGACCACAAGGGGTGCCCCTACGGTGGGATGATTATCTCCGAAAACGGATATACGCACGGTCGTCGAAAGAACGGTTGCCAGCGACAAGACCTTTCGTGGCGAGAAACGTATGAATGTTCTGCGGATCATCATGTAGCTGACGCTGCAGCGCTTCCTCGCTCTCCGAGAGCGTAGGTTTCAGAAAGGGATAGCCGTCACTGGCGAGAACAATCTCATGAGCCCGCTCCACGGCGATCGTCTTTACACCAGGCAGAAAAACAGGATAACCATCGAGGACAGCATACTGTTTGTTCTGTCCCTCACGCATGGAACGGACGAGATCGGGAACGATCAGCGCCCTACCCTTCTCCGGCGCGTCGGGATCATCGGGATGCGCAAGGATATAACGGGCACGCTTCTCCGCATGCTCCCTTTCCGACGGTTTCCCGTTCTCATAAAGCACTCCGTCGACGAGACACTGGCAGTCGCCGATCATCCATATCTCCCTGCGAACATCACTATAAATGATGGCGGAGGCCGTCAGCCGCTCTTCGGGCGGAAGGACTTGATGATACTGTCTGTGGAGCACATCCGTGAGCGCCTGAATACATGTTTCACGCGAAACATCCGCCGGCAGCTGGCGTATGGCGTCACTGATGAGCAGCATGGCGTAGCGGCCGTTGCGCAGCGTGGGATGGATATGCCGCGGCGTCTTACTCGTACTGCCATCGATGACGGCAACGAAAGAAGGTGTCGTGACGATACCGTCCTCACAACGGTCGTCCGACACCTTTCCACAGAGATATTGTTCAATTATTTTCATCATTATCAATGGTATTGATTCCTTTGCAGGGGCCGTCCCTTGTGGCGGCCCGATGCTTTGCAGGGGCCGTCCCTTGTGGCGGCCCGATGCCGGTTACGGCATTTCTGATGGCGATAAATTCCCATTTGATTCGGCGTATCCGCCGACGGGCCGCCACAAGGGACGGCCCCTGCAAAAGGATATAACCGTGAATTGGATTTAATCCACTAAGCACTTGTCGAGTTCAGCGCAGATAGCGGCCTTGTCGAGGTTCTGCCCGATGAAGACAAGCTTCTGCATGCGGTCGCCGTATTTCTCGTCCCAGTCGGCGCGCAAGCCCGGCTCCTGGTCCATGAGCTTCTTCAGCTCATTCTTCGGCATCGTGGCATACCACTGACCGGCATTGCGCAGACCCACCTGTTTGCCGGCCTGTTCAAAGACATAACATGTGTCGGGCTCATCCTGGAAATAACAGATGCCCTTGCAGCGAATGACATTCTTCGGCCAGAAGCGTGCCACAAACTCGTCGAAACGACTGAGGTCGAAGGCAGGACGGCGCTGATAGACGAAGGTCTGAATGTTATACTCCATAACTTCGCCACCTTCCTCTTCCTCCTCATCGTGGTGGTGCTCGATCTCATCAATCCACGCAGCACTCGTGGCAACCTTATTGAAGTCGAAACGGCGCGTATTGATCAGTTTGTCAAGATCAACGTCCCCGTAATCGCACGTCAGGATCTCGGCCTTCGGCTGCAGGGCACGGAGAATTTCCTTCACGTGATTGAGGTCGTCGGCACTGACCATGGAGGCCTTGTTGATGAGGATAACATTACAGAACTCCACCTGCTGGATGACGAGGCTCTCGAGATCGTCCTCACCGATATTCTGTTTCAACAGATCGTTGCCATTGGCAAACTCATCGCGCAGACGGAGGGCATCGACGACGGTGACGATACTGTCGAGACGGGGCACGCCGTTCTTGATATACTCCGGTCCGAGGGTAGGAATGGAACAGATGGTCTGGGCGATCGGCGCCGGCTCACAGATACCACTGGCCTCGATGACGATATAGTCGAAGCTGCCGGTATTGACGATGTCGGCGAGCTGTTTGACGAGGTCCATCTTCAGCGTACAACAGATACAGCCGTTCTGCAGCGCCACGAGGCTGTCGTCTTTCTGGTCGACGACACCGCCTTGCTGGATGAGCGAGGCATCGATATTCACCTCACCGATATCATTGACGATAACGGCAAACTTGATTCCTTTCTTGTTCGACAGGATACGGTTGACGAGCGTCGTCTTACCACTGCCGAGATAACCCGTAAGGAGAAGTACGGGCACTTCCTTTTTCTTTTCCATATATAATGTAATCCGATTGCAAAATACTGAATGCTTCGTTATCCGATTGCTTTCAGCTTCTTTCCGTCCAAGTCATAAACAACAACCGTGCCATGTTCATAGGTCACCATCGTCGGCACATTGTTCTGTTTGGGAAAGGTAATGCTGCCCGTATTACAGAACACGGTGCCGTTGTCAGCACGATAGAGATGCCACAGATGGGTATGGCCCGTAAAGACATAGTCGTAACGGCCCGGCGGCAGATGATCCTCGTTGTAGACATGGCCATGGGTCAGCAGAAGCTTCTTTCCTTCGTCGACAAGCAACATATAATCCTGCATCATCGGGAAAGCGAGGAGCATCTGGTCCACCTCACTGTCACAGTTGCCGCGGATGGCGACAATCTCGTCGGCCATGGCGTTGAGCCGTTCGGCGATGCCGCGGGCGTCCATGCCCTCGGGCACGCGGTTGCGCGGACCGTAGTTGTGGATATCACCGAGGATGCAGAGCATGTCGCAGTGCTGCTCGCGATAGAAGGCCAGCGCCTTTTCCAATGCCGGCAGAGAGCCGTGGATATCGGAGAGAATTAAATATTTCATATCAATAGTTTTTTCGCCCTGCAAAAGTATAAATATTTTTTTGTAATTTTGCAAGCAGAATACAAAAATAAAGTCAAAATACTCAAATAAGAATTTTCAAAACATTACGATATGAGCAAGATCACGAAGATAGTCCTTACAGGAGGCCCCTGTGCCGGCAAGACGACGGCACTCGTAAAGATCAACGACCATTTCTCCGGCCTCGGATATAAGGTGTTCACCATCCCCGAAGTCCCCACGATCTTTCAGGCTGCGGGAATGGACTACCTGACGAGCAACAAGGATTTCTTCTTTCAGGGCGAGCTGTCGACGCTGAAGATCCAGCTGGCTTTCGAAGACCAGTTTCTGAAGATGGCCGAGACACTCTCCGAGCCCGTGCTTATCATCTACGACCGTGGCGTGATGGATATCTCCGCCTATATGAAGCCGGAGATGTGGCAGCAGATCATCAGCCAGCTCGGCTACACCACGCAGCAGCTGCGTGACGAGCGCTATGATGCCGTCCTCCACCTCGTCTCCGCCGCCGACGGCGCCGAACAGTATTATACCGTGGCCAACAACAAGGAGCGCACGGAGGGTATCGAGAAGGCGCGTCTCGTCGACAAGCGCGTCATCGCCGCCTGGACGGGACATCCCCATCTACGCGTGATCAACAACCACGATAATTTCGACAACAAGATTTTCCGTGTCATCCAGGAGATCAGCAGCGTCCTCGGCCTGCCCCAGCCCATCGTCGAAGAGCACCGTTATGTCGTGGAACTCACGGGTGAGGTGCCGGAAGCAACCACGACGGAGATCTCACAGATCTATCTCGTCACTTCCCCGGGCACGCAGATCCGTCTGCGCAAGCGCGTGAGCAATGGCAAGGAGGTGATCATCCATACTACGCGCAAGGTGACGCCGAATCATGAGATGATCGAGACGGAGCGGCAGATCAACAACAATCTCTATGAGTCCATGCTCCGCCAGGCTGATCCTTACCGCCATCCCGTGGAGAAGACGCGCCGCAGCTTTATCTGGAAAGGACAGTATTTCGAGCTTGACGATTACCACTCGCCCATCGATCACCTCATGATCCTCGAGACGAAAGGCGTCACGGAGCACGAGAGCGTCAACTTCCCACCTTTCATCCGTGTGGTGAAAGATATCACGGGCAATGCCGCCTATGACAACTACAACCTCGCATTGGGAAAGATTGAATAACTCTTTCCCTTTGTAGGTGGCCGCCATGTTGCGGCCACCTACAAAAGGATCTATGAATTTTACAGGTTATATAAAAAAGGAACCAATGAGACAACTGCTTATCCTCTTTCTGTCCCTCCTCTTTCTTCCGCTCACCCTTCAGGCGCAGCGCAAGGAAATCTCTGCCGCCCAAGACCTCGTCAAGAGCGGCAAAAACCTGGAGACGGCACAGGCAAATATGGAGAAACTCCTTAAGGACTCTGCCAACCGCACGAACCTGAAAATCTGGGAGACACTCTATGAGGCGGTACGCAAGCAGTATGAGCAGGGCAACGAGAAACTCTATCTGAAACAGCAATACGACACGGCAAAACTCTTCCGCTCCGTCAACACGCTCTTCTCCGTTGCCATCGCCATGGACTCCGTCGATGCCCGCCCCGACCGCCGCGGCCGTGTCCGTCCGCAGTTCCGCGACCACCATGCCGACTATCTCAACGCCATCCGCGGCAATCTCTTCTTTGGTGGCGCCTATTTCATCCGCAAACAACAGTATCCCGAAGCCTACTCCTTTTTTAATAGGTATATTGACTGTGTCCAACAGCCACTCTTCCGCCGTTTCGACTACGCCCATCACGACCGGCGTGTGCCACAAGCCGCTTACTGGGCCGTATTCTGCGGTTATAAGATGAAAGATACGAAGGCCTCGCTCCATCATACGTATTGGGCGTTGCAGGACACGGCGCATCAGGCTTACATGCTGCAGTATCTCGCTGAGACGTACCGGTTGGATAATGACAGTGCCCGCTATATGCAGACGCTGCAGGAGGGATTCCATCGCTATCCCCTCTTTCCCTTCTTCTTTCCTCGTCTCGTAGAGGGTTATGTCCGCGCCGACAGTCTGCCGCAGGCTATGGCGGTCACCGAAGAGGCGCTGAAGATCGCGCCCGCCAAACGGGAGTTCCTTTTCACGAAGAGTACGCTGCTGCTGAACATGGGCAAATACCGCGACTGCATCACGATCTGCGACTCCGTCATCGAGAAGGATGCCGCCCGGCTCACGGAAAGCAAGGACTCGGTGGAGCAGAAGAGCAAAGTGGATGAGAAAAGCATTGTGGCCGACAAGGACTCCGTCGTCTTCGCCGGTTTCTATCTCAATGCCGGTCTGGCGTATTACAACATGGCCGTCAATCTCGACAAGAACTACCAGTCGCAGCGCCGCAACCGTACGAAGATCCTGCAGTATTACGAGCGCGCCCTCCCCTATCTGGAGCGCTACCGCCGCCTGCGTCCTGCCGACCGCAAGCAGTGGGCCTTCCCCCTCTACACCATTTATCTCAATCTCAACAAGGGCAAGGAGTTCGACGAGATCAACAAGGTCATCTCCGCAACTGACGGCCAAAAATAAATAGGATTGATTAAGGTCAAGAAAAGGGGCTGTTTTTAGAAAATATGCAGGAAATATTTGTTGTTATCGAACACAATTCGTACATTTGCAATGTCAAAAGAAAAAACATAACACACACGGACCTCGTCGGAGGTCATAATAAAAAGATTAAAAAGGATAACAATTATGATGACAACAGTATTAATCCTCGCAGTCGTGGCAGCATGCATTGCACAGGCTGTCAAGGTGAGCGAAAAAATGGAAATGGGTAAGTAAATCCCATTCCTTCTTTGATTGACAGAATCGAAATTAGAAAATAGAGCCGGTACATCTTCCGCAAAGGAAAATGTTCCGGCTTTTCTACTTTTCCACTGAAATATTTTGTATCTTTGCACCCGAAATAAAAATCAGACGACAATGAACAAGACACAACTGATTGCTGCGGTAGCAGAGAAGAGCGGTACGACGAAAGCCGAGGCCGCCCGCTATGTAGAGACGGTCCTCGGCGTCATCGCCGACAATATCTGTGAGGGAGACGGTGATGTGACGATTCCCGATTTCGGTCATTTCTTCGTGAAGGAAGTGCCGGCACGCCAGGGCATCAACCCGGCAACGAAGGAGAAGATCACCATCGAGGCACACGACAAGATTGTCTTTAAATGTTCGGATAATCTGTCTATCTACACGCGCAAGCACCCGGCGAAATAACCTCTCTGCCATCCTTTCCGGGAAAGGATGGCAGCATGCCCTTGTTCTATTATTTTTAAAAAGATTGTTTTTTCTTATGGATATCCAGTTTCATCATATCTTCCCGCTGCAGGTTCGTTTCTTCGACGCGGATGTGTTCGGACATATCAACAACAGCATCTATTTTCAGTATTACGATACAGCGAAGATGGACTATTTCCATGCCATCGGTGTCGATGTCGATAAGAACCATGCCACAGTGACAGCGCATATCGACGCTGACTTTCTCCAGCAGATCCACACCACCGACAAGCATATTGAAGTACAGACGGCCGTGACGCATATCGGCCATAAGAGTTTCACCCTCGTACAGCGCCTCATCGACAGCGAGACGAAAGAGGTGAAATGCGTAGGTACCTCCATCATCGTCGCCTATGATCTGGAGAAAGAGCAGTCGGTAGAGGTATGGCCCGACTGGATAGCAGCTATTGAGAAATTTGAAGGACGGTCACTGAGATAAGCGATGCAAGTCTATCAAACCTACGAACTGAACACGGCTCTCTGCCCTATCATCGATTTCAATGCCGATCCCGCCCTGCTCTTTGCCCAACCGCTGAAAGATCATCAGGTGACGCTGGAAGCGTGTGAGCAGAGTCTGCTGCGTGCCGCCCAGGCGTATATCCAAATGGAGGATATCGAACTGCGGCTGCGCAAATACGGTGTCGCCGATATCCATCTCAAAGGCTATTGCGAGAGCGGCCATGAGAGTTTCCTCGGTCTCTCTTCCTTCAAGCGCATGGTCTATGATGTCCGTATGGTCGACGAGTGGCGCATGCTCATGCATGCGTGGCTGCAGCGTTTCAAGCGCAAGAGCGCTATTCTGTCGTATATCCATACCCATTTCGACAATAACAGCAACCATATCTTTCCACGGTCGCTCCATGAGTTTGAATATCCGAAGCTAAAGGATCAGACACTTAAAACGATGCTCGGCGCATACCTCCAGTTGTGTATGGTGCATGAGAAACTCATCAGCAGTCATCATCAACCGGACGTATACGCCGAACTTGTGGATTTTTCCCTCGCCGATATGGCGATCAACGGATAGAATTTACTTCGTTGATTCTGTTTTTTCTTTGTCTTTCTTCGGTTTCCGACACATAGCCCAGATGCCGATGGCGATGAGGGGAACGCTGAGTACCTGACCCATATCGAAAGGCAGGCCGGCCTCGAAGGCTTCCTGTATCTCCTTGGTATATTCTATGAAGAAACGGAAGGTGAAGATTGTCGTCAGACAGAAACCAAAATAGAATCCCGTACCGACACTCTTCGGTCCGCGGTGCTTATAGATTGCCACGGAGATGAGGAGAATGATACCGTAGGCAATAGCCTCATAGAGCTGACCGGGATGACGGGGATAACCGTCGACACGCTCGAAGATAAAAGCCCAGGGCACATCGGTGACCTTACCGATGATCTCGGAGTTCATGAGATTGCCAAGACGGATGAACATAGCGCCGACACCGGAGACGATACCGAAATTATCCAATACCACCCACATTGACAGCTTCGTATGGCGGCAATAGAGCCAGATGGCAATGATCATACCGACGACACCACCATGGGAGGCGAGGCCTTGGTAACCCGTCAGTTTCCACGAGCCGTCAGCCATATGGCGTATCGGTAGAAACATCTCGATGATATGGTCCCATGACGTCAGAAAATATCCCGGCTCATAGAAGAGACAATGACCGAGGCGGCAACCGGCGAGAATACCCACGAAGATATAGAGCAGCAACGGGTCAAACTTCTCATCGGGGATCTGCTGATCTTTATAGAGCCGGTGCATCATGAGATAGCCGAGGACGAGTCCCACAAGCCAGCACATGGAATACCAGCGGATAGTCAGCCCGCCGAGGTGAAACATCACCGGGTCGGGATTCCATACGATGTAATTGAGTAAGTGAAGCATAAACTATACATTAAAACGGAAGTGCATGATGTCGCCATCCTGTACCTCATAGTCCTTGCCCTCGATACCGAGCTTGCCGGCTTCGCGGACAGCAGCCTCAGATCCGTATTTGATGAAGTCCTCGTATTTGATGACTTCGGCACGGATGAAGCCTTTCTCGAAATCGGTGTGGATGACGCCGGCACACTGCGGGGCCTTCCAGCCCTTATGGAAGGTCCACGCTTTCACCTCCATTTCTCCGGCCGTGATGAACGTCTGGAGGTTCAGCAGGTGATAGGCTTTCTTGATGAGTCGGTTGACGCCGCTCTCCTCCAGACCAAGCTCGTCGAGGAACATCTTCTTATCCTCATAGGTATCAAGCGAGGCGATATCCTCTTCTGTCTTGGCGGCGATGACCATAGCCTCAGCACCTTCCTCGGCAGCCATCTCCTCTACTTTCTTGGAATAGGCATTTCCGCTCTTGGCACTGGACTCATCGACATTGGCCACATAGAGCACGGGCTTCGTCGTCAGGAGGAAGAGGTCATGGGCGGCCTGCTGCTCTTCTTTACTGTCGAAAGAGACAGTACGTGCGTTCTTACCCTGTTCGAGGGCTTCCTTATAAGCCTCAAGGACCGTCACCATCACCTTGGCATCCTTGTTGCCCGTGGCAGCGACCTTCTGCTGTTTGGCGAGCTGGCTCTCGATGGTCTCGAGGTCTTTCAACTGCAGCTCGGTATCAATGATACTCTTGTCCTCCACGGGATCAACGGCGGCGCCACCCTCACGGACGATATTGTCATCGTCGAAACAACGGATGACATGGATGATGGCATCGCACTCACGGATATTGCCAAGGAACTTATTACCAAGGCCCTCACCTTTACTGGCACCCTTGACGAGGCCGGCGATATCCACGATCTCACAGGTAGCGGGGACGATACGTCCGGGATGAACAATCTCCGCAAGTTTCGTCAGTCGCTCATCGGGGACCGTAATGACGCCGAGGTTCGGCTCAATCGTACAGAACGGGAAGTTGGCTGCCTGTGCCTTCGCACTCGACAGACAGTTGAAAAGTGTAGACTTACCCACATTCGGCAAGCCTACAATACCACATTTTAATGCCATATCTTTTTATAAACGTTTATTTCTGCATGCAAAAGTACAGAATTTATTTTACGTAAACAAATAGATAGGCGAATTTTCCTTTATCCCTCTCTGAACTTCTTCAATACGTCACAGTGGCTGACGTATCGATTGTCCTGGAAAGCGGGATGGGACAGCAGGAAGTTGTTCAACTCCTTCAGCGCTTGATACTGGCGGCTGTGACCATCGTAATACTGTGGTGTCGGCAGACTCCAGTCTTCCTTATACCACGAATCACGGCGGATAGCTGCAAGGGCATAATAACTGTCGAAGGCCAGATTCTCATCCTCACTGAGTTTACTCTCGTCGAGATAGCCGATAGCCTTTTTGATGAAGTCCATGTCACCCGTACGCACGCTGTCGGCGATGCTCCAGGAGTAATGCGTCAGCGCCCAACAGTCACCCTCATAACTGGCTTGGTAGAGTCGCGTGGCCAACTCGTAAGCCAACGGCTGCCGCGTAGCCTCATCCTTGGCCAGGGAATACTGACTCTGCAGATTGGTCATATCGAGACAATACTGCAGCTTGGGATTCTCCGAAAATGTACCGCTGCCCGGTCCCTCCTTCACGTCATAGTTCGTATCCTCATTCGTCATCTTCGGCGCCTGACGGTCAAACCAATACGGTTTCGTATAGTCGCGTGTCAGATAGCCGCTGATATTCTCCGAAGAGAGGTATTTCGGATCAACCTGCTTCAGATAGGGGATGGCATCGGCGAAGCGGCCCTCCGCCATGTATTTCGTTCCGATGAGGTCGTTGAAATAGTTGCTGTCGCGATAGGCACCGCCGCGCAGAAACTCCGCAAAGGCATTGTTCTGCGTCGTGTCCATATAGCGGACATAGGCGGCCAGGGAGTCGGCAGAGAGTTTGTCGAGAGCCGTGAAATACTCGGTATTCCAGTCGCGGCCCCAGTTATAGCCTGCAGCCGGTGGATTCTGACGGATGGCTGTCTTTGTCGTTGTGGTATGACGACCATCGGGATACTGCTCATCCATATAAGCCAACAGACAGAGGGCTTCCTGCGCACGGCCTTCCTTGATCAGTCGAGGATAGAGGTTGGCATAGACGGCACGGTCGAGGATATCCTCGTAATGCTCTCCTGGATTATCGGGCAAACCATAGGTATTCGGCTGCATATCCTTGACATATTCGTCATGCAGCCAACGGAACTCACGAATGAGGTAATCCTCATAACTACCGTCAAGCGTCTCGGTATGCGTGCTGTTGACAAGAAGGACGGCACGGGCATTATCCTTCATGCGGTCGCTGCCGGCGAGGGTGAGGGCCTTGGTCAACGCCGTCTTCGCTCCGTCGTAATCTTTGAAGAGATAGTCGAGGGTGCCGATAGCCGTCTGCCACAGACAGGGCGTCGTAGTCTTGCCCTCGCTGACAACCTGATTGGCGAAGGCAATGAAGTTGTTCACCTCCTGCTGGTAAACGGGCTTACAGCCTACTTCCTTGATCCATTCCTCAATGTCTTTTTGGCTTCTACTCTGACCGTCCGCAGGCGCGGCATAGTTATCAATCGTCTCTTGGGCATTGTTGACAAAGTCCTGTACGAGATAGGGCAACAGCATACTGTTCGGATTCTGACGATAGAGGGCCTGGATACCGGCGAGATTACGGTAGTTGCGCACGCTCCATTTCAGACTCTCCACATCTCCCTGACGGGCATAGATCTCCGTAGCCGCTTGTTTCTGTCCGGTCTTCAGCAACGCACGGGCATAGATATTCTCCATCATGTCACGGTAGACGCTCTGCGGCAGTTTACTGCCCTTCGTAGTCCAGTAGACTTTATTCTGCGCGTCATTGCCGAGTAGCATGTTCGCCCGCATCGCCAGGAGCATATACCGACTCTTCAGTCGACTACCGCGGTAGCTCTGTGCAGCACGGAGAATACGCACAATGCTCTGGCGGCGCTGCAGCAACTGCGCTTTCGTGGGATAATCCCAACTGTCGGCAGTAATCTGATCGCTGACCCGCAGATAACTGTTGAGGAGTCGGAGATAGTTCACCATCTCTGTGTCTTTCTTCTTCTGAGCGTAGGCGAGGATTTTCCGCGGTGTCTCGTCATCACCGGCGAAGTCACGGTAGCTGCCGACGAGGCCATGAGTATAGTCTTTCCAGAAGGCGTTGATACGTCCCTGGTTCTGATAGGTGTTGGCCGAAGGGTCAAGCACACTGAACAGATAATAATTATGTGTCGGTCCCTCAAACACACAGCCGAAGGTCGATACCGACAATGTCAACAAGGCGCTGACAAATAGTATTCTCTTTTTCATAAGTTTGCTTTTATTTTGCTCGTATCTATTTCTGGGGGCAAAGATATAGAAAAAGAGAATATCCTCCAAATTTTTCGGCCTCAAAAATCAGGCGCAAATCCCTATTGTGAAGGGGCGTTTCCCTATCTGTAAGGACAGGAATAACAGATATATCATATACTGCGCTCAAAATATGCATCATCTGTTACTCTGTCTTTAATCATGTCCCTACGGATCAGTCACTTAACAAGAAATCATCCACGCGCTCCGGTGTTATCACCTGAAAATGTGCCTGAGGATAAGCCTTGGCAAAACTCTCGGGGACTTTTACATTGGCTTTCTTTTCATTCCATTTCAGTTCTGTAGCCTGCAAGACACCATCACGCTCCTCCAAATAGTCGATCTCCTTTTGCTGCTGCGTCCTCCAAAACCAGGAATTGGTAAAGGGATGATGGATATTCAGATATTTTAGACGCTCCGCGATGACAAAATTCTCCCATAGTGCACCGCTATCCATGCGGTTCTCCACCTGTTGAAAATTAGCGATTACCGCATTGCGGATTCCTAAGTCCCAGAAATAAATCTTACGACTCATCTTTAACTCATTCCGCATATTCCGTGAGAAACTGCCTAAACGGAAAATAATAAAATTCTTCTCAAGAATTTGAATATACTTCTCTATGGTTTTCGGATCCAAACCTATCAATTGTCCCAACTCATGATAGGACACTTGATCACCAATCTGATAGGCCAAAACCTGCAACAACTTGACTATCTTCTCCGACTTACCAATCTGATCGAGAGTCAACACATCCTTATAGAGATAACTATTCGCTAACTCATGAAGCACCTCCCGCTCTTGTCCAGGAGAAGTGACAACCTCCGGATAATAACCGAAAACCATACGATGAGGAATCATACGATGTTCATCTAAAAGATTCGTATGATTTACCATTTCCTCATAGGTCAAAGGAAACAATAAGAACTCACGCTTTCTACCGGTCAATGACTCTTGTACTCCCTTGGCCAGTTGAAAAGAAGAACTTCCCGTCACAATAACCTGTACACCTTCTATTTGATCCGTGATGAGCTTCAATCGAAGACCGATGCTCGGTATACGCTGGGCCTCATCGATGACTACATATTTATTCTGTCCGATCAAAGCCTTCAGACGTGTGGAGGAAATATTGTCGAAAAGATGCTGAACATCTATATCATCCCCGTTCAACCACAAGACACGGTCTAATTTACCAAACAAGTCGTGCAAAAGAGTTGACTTTCCTACTTGTCGGGCTCCATAAATAATAATAGCCTTCTCTCCGCCTATCAGATGGGCTATAAGTCCTTTTTGTATACGCTCTATCATTGTTGCACATTTTGGGCAAAGATAGTCAAAAAACACGTAGAATCCCAATTTCTTAACATAGAACTCCGTGTATGGACATGATTCATCATGTTCCGCCCATCTAACAATGAGTAGGTGGCCGCAACATGGCGGCCACCTACAATAGGATCTATGAATTATGCAGGCTACGATAGCCCTCCCTATTGGGGAGGGGTGGGAGAGGCCTTCCCTACCGATTAAATATCTGTTCGTAAGCAGCGGGACGGAAGCGGCGGATATGTCTGTCCTGGAGATCATAAAGGATCACTTCGTCGTGGATATCGGGACGGAGAGAGGCGATGAGGTTGTGAGCCTCCATGATCTGCGGCATTTGTACGCTGCGGTCGATGATTGTATCACCAGGGAGGATGGGATATTCATCCTTACTGTGGATAATGCCGACATACTGGTTGTTACGGAAGAGAATCTTCCACGTGAAAAGCGGATAGGCGGCACTGAGCGGTAGCTGATAATCGGGGAGATAGTGGAGATATTTGTTTACCTCTTTTATATTAAGGATAGGATACTGCTCATGGATATCCGTCACGTCTCCCGTATTGTACACCATCAGTACGCCGCGATCGGCTGGCGGCACAGGCTGCGAGAGTTGGTGCAGACGAACCGTCGTAGAGAGTACGAGGTGTTTCTGTTCACAGCATTCATGGAGCCGCTGCAGAAAAGCAAAGTAATTCTTCCGTGTGGACATCGTCCAATCACAGTCAATCTGTATCTCATGGACATGATGAATTCCATTAGTGGCATTCATCTGTAGGATTCTCTTCAGGATTTTCTCCGCGAGATGATCCTGTGGTTGTTCCATACATTCGTTGAGAACATAAATGACGGGGATCATCTCCATATCCTCGGGCAGCATACCTTTTGGCCCGAACACCGGCTCATCGCCGAAAGCAAGCGTGGCATTCGGCATCGCTTCCGTACCATCCATGACAACATCGAAGTAACGTACATAGAGTTTCCTCACCTCATGCTGATACAGGAAGGCTTTCTCCGCAGAGTCGATACGCAGGGAAGTCTGCCAGAAATACATCGCATGCGTGTTCTTCCCCGTCTTAGCTTGGGGACTGCCGCAAGCCGTCAAGAGAAGTAGTGCGATAGCATAAAGAAAGATGGTTAATTTCTTCATGATTTATGTGGATAAGTGATGAAAAACTTGTGGATACAGTGTGGAGATCTATCGTATTCTTTCATTTATAAAATATCAGAAACCGTTGATTCTAAGTTCTTTTTCGCCGTTTCCGGTTTTAAACACTCCTCTGTGGATAACTCCGGAGGATTGATACTGTGGATAAGTTGAAAACCGCCGCGGCGCAAGACCTCTTCATCGCTTACTCTTCCGGCAAGAAGGGCAACAGGGACGTTGTATTTCTTCGCAATGGCAAGGATTCTTGATGGCAGTTTTCCCATTAACGTCTGCCGGTCAGAGGCCCCTTCGCCCGTAATCACAAGATCCGCTTTCTTGACTTGATCTTCAAAATCAAGAGCACGAAAGAGCAGATCAGCACCGGGCTTCATCTCTGCATGGAAATACTGCAGAAAAGCATAACCGAGTCCACCGGCGGCACCGGCTCCCGGTTCGTTACTCTTGTCGTAACCGAAATGACGGGCGGAAAAAGCGGCAAACTGAGCTGCACGACGGTCGAGGAGTTCCACCTCTTTCTCTGTCGCTCCTTTCTGTGGTGCGAAGACAGCCGCCATCCCGAGCTTTCCACACAACGTGTTGATAACATCGGAACCAAGTGTGAAGCTACAGTACTTGAAGAACGGCAGTACGTCGTCAATCTGCTGAACCTGAGGGCGGAAGACATGAAGCTTATGGACAAGAGCTTTCAACATCCCGATGCCACAATCGGATGTCGCCGTACCACCGAGGCCGATGATAAACCGTTTGCACCCTTGGATACGGGCATCAACGAGCATCTCCCCTACCCCATAACTCGTGGCCAGTGTCGGCCGCAGTTCGGTATCTTTCAACAATGCCAATCCTACCGTTGCCGCCACTTCGATGACCACCGTATCCCCGGCAACGAGATACGACGCCTTGATTGGTCGCATGAGAGCGTCATGGGCATTGATGGTTCTGATCGTTCCGCCGATAGCATCATGAAAGGCAGCTGTCCAGCCCTCCCCGCCGTCACTGACGGTGAAGGTATGCACCTCCGCTTGTGGGTTCACCTTTTCTATTCCTTTCTTCGCGGCGGCATTGGCCTCCGCGGAACTGATACATCCCTTGAAAGAGTCAAGGGCAACAAGTATATTCATAAAATTAAAAATTAATCAAGTTGTTTGCAGGGGCCGTCCCTTGTGGCGGCCCGATGCCCGTTAGGGCATTATAAATGGGGATCATTCACAGTTCTTTTCGGCGTTCCGCCGACGGGCCGCCACAAGGGACGGCCCCTGCAAGAGGATCATAGCCGCAATAGGACGACACCTTCAAGAGGATCATAGAGCGTAGAACGCCACGGCACTGGCGGCGGCGACATTCAACGAGTCAACGCCATTGGCCATGGGTATTTTCACCACATAATCAGCATCATGGATGACACGGTGCGGCAGTCCATCACCCTCCGTACCGAGGATAATCGCCAATTGCTCTTCCGCCTGCAACTGCGAATCATCCAAACCTACGGAATCATCCGTCAGTGCCAACGCCGCCGTCTTGAAACCTAATGGATGGAGGATATCACCGAGCGTCCGGTCCGTCTCTTTGGCGTTCCCCTCTCCTATCCATGTCCACGGCACGAGGAAGATATTTCCCATCGACACACGGATGGCACGGCGGTTCAGCGGATCACAACTGCCAGGCGTGAGGAGGACGGCATCAATGCCCAGGGCGGCGGCACTGCGGAAGATGGCACCGATATTCGTCGTGTCCACCACATGGTCAATGACGCAGATCCGCCGGGCATCCTTGCAGATCTCCGCCACCGTGGGTAGCGACCTTCGCCGAAACGCACAGAGTACGCCCCGCGTGAGTGCATATCCCGTAAGACTTTTCAACAGTTCACGGTCACCTGTAAAGACTTTAAAATCAGAGACAACGTTTCCTTGATCATCATGGATATCCCCGTTATCCACACGTTGGTGGATAACCTCCAGAATATCGCGGGCATCTCCCGTGAGATGGCGGCGCTCACAGAGCAGCGACACGGGCTCATAGCCTTTTCTCAGGGCGATACGGATTACTTTCGGACTCTCGGCAATGAAAAGTCCACGTTCGGGATGCTGCCGGGAGCGCAGTTGCATCTCCGTGAGGCGGGCATAGGGCTCCAGTCCTTCCTCCGAGAGCTTATGTATTTCTATGACAGACATATTTTCCTGTTTTTCCGCAAAAGTACAAAAAATCTGTGGAAAACTCGTTGAAAAGTATATGGAAAACATCGGGATAACGATTTTATAACTTTCTGCCTTTTCCACAATATCGAAGAGCCCTTTTTCCGTCGTGGATATCCCCGCCTTTCTCCACAGCACTCACCCACCCTTTTCCACGGCTTTTCCAACCCTTATCTTTTACACAATGAAGTTATGCACCGGTTTGGTAAAATGTGGAAAACCCACTAAACAACTTAATATCAGTTTTATAATATCCTCATCAGCGTGGAAAAAAGTTGTTGAATCGTGGAAGTCAAAATCATAACTTTTCAAGGGAAAAAACTATCCACATTTCCACAACATATCATATATATCATCATTTATTTTTTTAAGAAAAAGAAAAAAGGATATAGATAATAATGAGAGAAAGATTTTTTGTTAAATAAAAGTTGTAACTTTGCACGCAAAAGTAATCATAAAAGGAAAGCAAGATGATCAAAGAAGAATGGAAGGCGAAGGGATATATCGACGAGCCCGTTGATCCCGCCCTGGATTTGAAGAAAGAGATCCGCCGTCTCTGTGAGGAGAAAGATGCCATTATCCTGGCACATTATTATACTATAGGTGATATTCAGGATATCGCAGACTTTGTCGGCGATTCTTTGGCGCTTGCCCGTAAGGCGGCAGAGACGAAGGCGAAGGTGATGGTGATGTGTGGCGTCCATTTCATGGCAGAGACCTGTAAACTCCTCTCTCCCGACAAGATGGTGCTCACGCCCGACCTCAATGCCGGCTGTTCTTTGGCCGACAGCTGTAAGGCTGAGGACCTGAAGAAATATAAGGAGGAGCATCCCGGCTATCAGGTAATCTCATACGTCAACACCACGGCTGCCGTGAAAGCCCTCACCGACTGTGTCGTCACCTCCGGAAATGCCAAGAAGGTCATCGATGCCTTTCCGAAGGATGCCAAACTGATCTTTGGTCCCGACTATAACCTTGGCAACTATATCAACTCCGTCACGGGCCGCAAGATGCTGCTGTGGAACGGTGGCTGTCATGTCCATGAGAAGTTCTCCGTCGATGAGATTGTCCGTCTGAAGAAAGAGCATCCCCATGCCGTCGTCATGGCTCACTTGGAGTGCAAGGCTCCCGTGTTGGCGATGGCCGACGTGAAAGGCTCTACGGCGACGATGCTGAAATATGCCCAACAGAGCGACGCCCGGGAATTCATTGTGGCCACCGAGGCCGGTATCCTCCACGAGATGCAGCGCACCTGCCCCGACAAGACCTTTATCCCCGTACCGCCGGAGGTCAGTGAGGGTGGTCTCGGCTGCAGCTGTAATGAGTGTGAGTATATGAAGATGAACACGTTACAGAAGATCTATAACACGCTGAAATACGAATGGCCTCAGATCGAGATCGATCCCGCTATAGCCCGTGATGCCGTGAAGCCGATTGAGAAGATGCTGCGGTTGTCATAGGGACATGATCAATCAAGCCCCTACTTTGATTTAGGTCAAGAAAGTCGTACGAAATCGTATTTTCCACCGAAAATATTTGGGTTGAATCACTTTTCGTTTGTATCTTTGCAACGTCAAAAGACAAGAACGATGAAGTGATTCATCCATTATTTAGGTTATTAGTTTTTTAGGTTTTAAGATTGTTATTTGTATAGGATTATCGTTAGGATTAGTTCAATAGGTAAGTAATAAAGATTGTAAAGGATAGGATAACAAAGTCATAGGTTGAAAGAAAGAGACGGATTCCAATGTGGGGACCGTCTATCAGAGAAAGGTAGAAAGATTTGTATGTCATGAAAAAGAATGGAAGGAGAATGAAACTTCTACAGACGCAGTCCAAGGGATTTGGCCTGCGTTTTTTTTATGTCAATAAATTTGGTGATATACTCGAAAATCATTACTTTTGCACTATAATAGAATAAGGAAGGACAGATATGGCAAGACATCCCCTTTGGAATGATGATTACTGGTTGCTGCTCCTGCAACTCTACCTCACGAAGCCGGTAGGCGTGAAGCCGCTCTACTCCCGTGCCCTCGTGTCGCTGAGCCTCGAACTGCATATCGAGCCACAATTCCTCTATCGCCAGCTGTTCCAGCTTCGTCAGAAGGACACGCCGCGGATGCAGCGGTTGTGGGAAACCTATGGTGAAGACCCGCGGCGGCTGAAGAAGGCCGTGGCCAAGCTCCGCGCCATGAAAGGGTTCAACCATGCTGATGCCTTCTATGCCGGCGTCACCCTCCATGAGTCATTTGAACGGCTGTTTCGTCCGCTCCCTGAGGAGCCGCGGCTGCTGCCCGTGATGCTCGTCATGATCCTCGACCTTTATTTCCGTCTCACTCCGATCACGATGGTCGAAGATACCCCCGAGGTACGCCAGTTGGCCAAACTCATGGCTATCCCCCCTACCCTCGTTGTCGACGTTATGGATGTCTTCCTCTATCTTGATCCTTGTATCACCCGCCGTGACAGTTACCGCAAGGAACTCCTCCCCGCCTGCCAGCAGATCTGGCAACAGTATGGCAA
Organism: Prevotella sp. AGR2160; assembly: GCF_000424185.1. Lineage (GTDB taxonomy): Bacteria > Bacteroidota > Bacteroidia > Bacteroidales > Bacteroidaceae > Prevotella. The sequence continues at coordinate 27,621 of NZ_AUJK01000018.1, read as the reverse complement.
TGAGAATCCCGAGATTCTCACGGCCAAGGCGGCACAATATAAAGCATATTTTGAATAATGGCTCAGAACCTCACACAAATACAGACCCAGAAGCAGCAACAGTTGCAGCGCCTCAGTGCCCAGCAGATGTTGCAGGTCAAACTCCTCGAGATGCCCATCACGGAGCTCGAGCAGAACGTCAATGCCGAACTCGATGATAATCCGGCTTTGGAACGGGCTTCTGATGAGGATGTCCAGACCGACGACGCTACTCCCGATGACGACAAGATCGGTCTGGAGGATGGTGATGACCGTGGCGATGCTGCCGACAATGCTGCTGACAACGACATGAGCGGTGATGATATTGCCGATGAAGTCTATGAGCAGCAGAGTGAGCGTGAGGAGCGTGAGGATGCCCTCGACAATGCCCTTCAGGATCTCGGCCGCGATGATGCCATGCCCGATTATGAGACACAGCGGCACAGTAACCAGGACAATGCCGATTATGAGGAGATGGTCTATGGCGACACGGAGTCGTTCTACGACCGTCTGAATGAGCAGATGGGAACGCTGGAGCTCACCGACAAGCAGCGTCAGATCATGGAATATCTCATCGGCAGTCTTGATGATGACGGTCTGCTGCGCAAGGATCTCGGGACTATTTCCGATGAGTTGGCGATCTATCACAACTGTGATGCCTCGGAAGACGAGATAGAAAAGGTCTTGAAGATTCTGCAGACCTTTGATCCCGCCGGTATCGGCGCCCGCAGCCTTCAGGAGTGTCTGTTGCTGCAGATCGACCGCATGAAGAAAGGGAAGTTGCGGGATGCCATGCATACCGTTATTCATGACTATTTCGACGAGTTCACCCATAAGCACTGGGAGAAGATCCAGCAGTCCATGGACCTCTCGCCGACGCAGGTACAGACCTTGCAGGAAGAGATCCGTAAGTTGAATCCGAAGCCCGGCGCCTCCCTCGGCGAGACCATCGGACGGAATATGCAGCAGATCACGCCCGACTTCATCGTCGACACGAATGATGACGGGTCCGTCTCGTTCTCACTGAATCAAGGCAATCTGCCACAGCTCATCGTCTCCCCGTCGTTTGTCGATATGGTGAATACCTATAAGACGAATAAGGGCAATATGGCCCGTTCACAGAAAGAGGCCCTGCTTTATGCCAAGGAGAAGGTCGACAAGGCCCAGGGCTATATCGAGGCTATCCGTCAGCGCCGTCATACGATGTATGTCACGATGAAGGCTATCATCGAATGGCAGCATAAGTTCTTCGAGGATGGTGACGAGGCCGACCTGCGACCGATGATCCTGAAAGATATCGCTGAAAAAACGGGGCTCGATATCTCCACCATCTCCCGTGTGAGCAACGTGAAATACGCGCAGACGAAATGGGGTACGTTCCCCCTGCGCTTCTTCTTCACCGACAGTTATACGACGAAGGATGGTGAGGAGATGTCGACGCGCAAGATCAAACTGGCGCTGAAGGACCTTATCGACAAGGAGGACAAGAAACGCCCTCTCTCTGATGATGCCCTGGCGAAGGCGATGGCGAAGAAAGGCTTCCCCATCGCCCGCCGTACCATCGCCAAATACCGGGAGCAAATGGATATTCCCGTGGCGAGAATGAGGAAAAATTAAAGAAGTAAAAAATTAATAAAAAAGTAAACTTAGGGAATTTCCTAAAGGTAAAGAAGTAAAAGATTGTGTGGGGCATGATTCATCATGATCCGCAAAAATGATATGGAAGATAAGAATATTATATTGACAGCACGGGTATTGAGTATGGTGTTCACGCCATTCTATCTGCCCATTGTCGGACTCATCGCACTGTTCATCTTCAGCTACATGAGTCTGCTGCCGCTGACGTATAAGCTCTTCGTCGTTATCCTCGTCTACCTCTTCACGGTCCTCCTCCCTACCCTGCTCATCCGTATGTACAGGACTCACAGAGGCTGGCGGCCGGTGGATCTGGGACGGAAGGAACGGCGTGTGATCCCGTATATTATCTCCATCCTCTGCTATTTCGGCTGTCTGGCGGTGATGGGAGCACTCAACGTACCCCGTTATCTGCGCATCATCCTCGTCGCCGCACTGGCCGTTCAGATGCTCTGCGCCCTCGTCAATGTGTGGTGGAAGATCTCCACGCATACGGCAGCCATCGGCGGTGTGGCGGGAGGCTTGTTGGCGTTTGCTGACATCTTCTCCTTCAACCCCACGTGGTGGCTCTGTTTCGTGCTCATCCTCTCGGGGATGGTCGGTACGAGCCGCATGATCCTCCGCCAGCATACGCTCTCGCAGGTGCTCTGTGGCTTTGCCCTCGGGTTTCTCTGCAGCTATATCATTATATAAAATATAAAATATAAAAAATATAAGAATTATGACCATTCAGTTAGCATTCCTGCTCTTTGTAGCAGTAGCATTAGTAGGCTGGGCCATTGCCGAGCTGAAAGGAAAGATGTCGTTTACGCACTCTGAGATTGAGAAGGAAGAGGCCGAGGAGATCGAGGCCCATCAGCGTGCCAACAACTTCAAGGAGATGAACCTCCACGATCTCATCAAGAACAACTCCACGAAAGGCTATAAGGCCGTATAATAAGAAGAAAAAATATGATTGATCAACCACTGATGATCTATAACACGCTCTCTCGTCGGAAAGAGCTGTTTCGTCCGCTCCATGCCCCTCATGTAGGTATGTATGTCTGCGGTCCTACTGTATATGGTGATCCCCATCTGGGCCATGCTCGTCCCGCCATCACCTTCGATATCCTCTTCCGTTACCTCACCCATCTGGGCTATAAGGTACGCTATGTCCGTAATATCACCGATGTCGGGCATCTCGAGCATGATGCCGATGAGGGCGACGACAAGATTGAGAAGAAGGCCCGTCTGGAGCAGCTGGAGCCGATGGAGGTGGCACAGTATTATACCAACCGCTATCATAAGGCGATGGAGGCCCTGAATGTCCTTCCGCCGTCTATCGAGCCCCATGCCTCCGGTCATATCATTGAACAGGAGCAGCTTGTGAAGCAGATTCTTGACAATGGTTATGCTTATGTCAGCAATGGCTCTGTGTATTTCGATATTGAGAAATACAACAAGGACCATAAATATGGCATCCTCTCCGGTCGTAACCTCACGGATATCATCAACAACAGCCGTGAGCTCAATGGAGTGGGCGAGAAGCATAACCAGGCTGACTTCGCCTTGTGGAAGAAGGCCACGCCCGAGCATATCATGCGGTGGCCGAGTCCGTGGAGCGACGGTTTCCCCGGCTGGCATTGTGAGTGCACGGCCATGGGCCGGAAATATCTCGGTGACCATTTCGATATCCATGGTGGTGGCATGGACCTCATCTTCCCGCATCATGAGTGCGAGATAGCGCAGGCTGTCGCTTCCCAAGGAGATCAGATGGTACACTATTGGATGCACAACAACATGCTGACGATCAATGGTCAGAAGATGGCGAAGAGCCTCGGCAACTTTATCACCCTTGAACAGCTCTTCACTGGAAAGAACGAGGTGCTTGAACAGGCTTACTCGCCGATGACGATCCGTTTCTTCACCCTCTCCGCCCATTACCGTGGCACCGTGGACTTCAGTAATGAGGCCCTGAAGGCAGCCCAGAAAGGTTATGAGCGACTGATGGGTACGTGTGAGGATATCGATCGTATCCAGCCGTCAGCAAAGAGTGATGCCGAGACGGCGAAGTTCGTCGGTGGTCTCCGTCAGCGCTGCTACGACGCAATGAATGACGACCTGCAGACGCCGCTCGTCATCAGTGCTCTCTTCGAGAGTTGCCACGTCATCAACAGTATCCTCGATCATAAAGCACAGATCAGTGCAGATGATCTCAAGGAACTGAAAGACACGTTCCATCTCTTCACCTTCGACATCCTTGGCTTGAAGAATGAGCGTGCCGCCAATAATGATGCCCGTGAGAAGGCTTTCGGAAAGGTTGTCGACATGGTCCTCAAACTCCGTGCGAAGGCTAAGGCCGACAAGGACTGGACGACGAGTGACCAGATCCGTGATGAACTGGCCAAAGATGGCTTCGAGGTGAAGGATACCAAGGATGGTGTCACCTGGAAGTTGAATATTTAAACTCCGTAGGGGCACCCCTTGTGGGCGCCCTAAACCCACGTGATGGCCATACATCATTCCCGGTTAGGACGGCCACAAGGGCCGCACCCTACGGTGGATGATAGGACGGCCACAAGGGCCGCACCCTACGGTGGATGATAGGGCGCCCACAAGGGGTGCCCCTACGGTGGGTGATAGGGCGCCCACAAGGGGTGCCCCTACGGTGGGTGATAGATGCCCGTTAGGGCATTCCTAGCGGTTCATTACACGGTATATATTCGGCGTTCCGCCGACGGGCCGCCACAAGGGACGGCCCCTGCAAGTGGATTATATTTTCGATCATGAAAAGATTCTCTTTATTTCTAATATTGTTTTCCATTGTACTGACGATATCCGCGCGCAATACGGCGGGACCGATCAACTGTCTGGCTGTGTTCCAGAAAGGTGATACGGTATCGTATGCGATCCATCGTACGAATTATCTGCTGAAGACGCCGAAGGATACGACTTTTCTGATGAATGACTTTGCCGTCCTGCAGTTGGCGGTTCTCGATGCCAATAACCAGGGCTGTCACCTCACGGCCGACTATCTTGAAGACCCGCATCTAAAAGGGATTCATATCGATATGAAACTGGATCGTTGGGGCAGGGTAGTGGCCATCAACAACTGGAAGGCACTGGCTCTGCAGTTGAAGAAAGTATACAGTTCCATGATCGGCGATATCTATGGGAAGAAAGACCTCAGTAAGGTCATGACGCAGCAACAGATGAATGGCATGGTGGGGAAACTGTTGACCTCCGAGGAGGCCGTGCGTGAGAATTTCACCGACCTCACGCAGCTCTTTGCTTTCTATGGCCTCCAGTTTGACAATGGCTGGAAGAAGAAAGACAGCAATGAGGGTGGCTATAAGCAGCATCAGGAGACGTATGCCACGCTGCAACAGGCTACTGCCCTGGCGCCTTCCTCCGTCCATCGCAGTGCCGCAGCCGGGCTCCATGATTATATCGTAGGCACCTATACCACGATGACGGTCCCGGCCAATGACGCGCCGGAAGGGAAGGAACTCGTGACGAAGCACAGTCAGGAGAACAGTTATTTCTTCAACGGATGGGTGAAGAAATCCACCTATGGTGAGGTCGTCAGCCAGTCGGGTAAGCCCGTCAACGGCATGACCACCGTCATCGAGTGGTGGAAGCGGAATTGGTAAAATTTATCAACACATGATAAATCATGTCCCCTACGGAATGCCCTAACGGGCATCGGGCCGCCACAAGGGGACGGCCCCTGCAATAGGATCATCCTTTTACGATTTTCTTGATCTCATTGAGTTTATTCAGGGCCTCGACGGGGGTGAGGTTATTGATATCGAGGTTGAGGATCTCATCACGGATCTGACAGAGGACGGGATCATCGAGCTGGAAGAAACTCAGTTGGGTACCACTGCTGGCCTGTCCGATATTCTCCACCTTCGGGCGGCCTACCTCACTGCCGACGCCCTCATTGTCCTCCTCCAGTTGTTTGAGGATGACATTGGCGCGTTTGACGATGCTGCGCGGCATACCGGCGATCTCAGCCACATGGATACCGAAACTATGCTCGGAGCCCCCCGGCTCGAGCTTACGGAGGAAGATGACCTTTCCGTCGACCTCCTTCACACTGACATTGAAATTCTTGATTCTCGGGAAGAGTTTCTCCATCTCGTTGAGCTCATGATAATGGGTGGCGAAGAGCGTGCGGGCCTGTGCGCCGTGGTGCTCATGGAGATATTCCACGATAGCCCATGCGATGGAGATACCATCGTAGGTCGACGTGCCACGTCCGAGCTCATCGAAGAGGACGAGACTCTTCGGTGTCACATTATTTAATATGTTGGCCGCCTCCGTCATCTCCACCATGAAGGTCGACTCACCGAGGGAAATATTGTCGCTGGCGCCGACACGTGTGAAGATCTTGTCGACCATACCGATGCGGGCACTGTCGGCGGGGACGAAACAGCCGATCTGCGCCATGAGGACGATGAGAGCCGTCTGACGCAGCAGGGCTGATTTTCCGGCCATGTTCGGACCCGTGATCATCATGATCTGTTGTTTCTCCGTGTCAAGATAGACATCATTGGGAATATAGCGCTCCCCGATGGGCAGCTGCGTCTCGATGACGGGATGGCGCCCTTGTTTGATATCGATCACCTCACTGTCGTCGACGACGGGCCGTACATAATGGTTCTCCTCACTGCTCTTGGCGAAGGCCAGCAGACAGTCGAGACGGGCCACGAGGTTGGCGTCGATCTGTATCTGGGGGATAAACTCTTGCGTTGCTGTGACGAGCTCGGAGAAGAGCTGTGCCTCAAGCTCGAGGATCTTCTCGTCGGCACCGAGGATTTTCTCCTCATATTCCTTCAGTTCATGGGTGATATAGCGCTCGGCATTGGCGAGGGTCTGCTTGCGCACCCATTCCGCCGGTACCTGGTCCTTATAAGTGTTTCTTACTTCAAGATAATAGCCGAAGACATTGTTGAAACCGATCTTCAGACTGCTGATGCCCGTCTTCTCGATCTCACGCTGCTGGATCTCGAGGAGATACTGCTTGCCGTTGTCACGGATGGAGCGGAGGTCGTCGAGCTCCTTATTATATCCCGGCGCGATGACGCCACCTTTGTTGACGAGCTGCGGCGGGTCGGGCTGTACCTCCTTCTCGATGCGCTCACGGAGACTGTCACAGAGGTTCAACTGCTCACCCATGCGCTTGAGGGCCTCGTTTTTCGACGATGTACAGGCTGTCTTCACGGGTCTGAGGGCCTCGAGGGCTGTCTTCAGTTGTACGATCTCGCGTGGTGATACTCGGCTGACGGCGACCTTCGAGATGATACGCTCGAGGTCACCGATGCGGTGAAATTCGTCGTCGATGCACTGTCGGTATTCGGGCTCACGGAAGAAATACTCCACGATGTCGAGTCGTTCGTCGATGAGCTTCTTCTCCCTCAGCGGGAAGACGATCCAGCGGCGGAGCATACGGCCGCCCATTGGCGTGACGGTACGGTCGAGGACATTGAGGAGTGAGGAACCGTCCTCGTTCATCGTAGAGACGAGTTCGAGACTGCGGATGGTGAAGGTATCGAGGCGAACGTATTTGTCCTCCTCAATGCGTTTCAGCGCCGTGATATGTCCGAGATGGGTGTGCTGTGTGATCTCCAGATACTGCATGATGGCACCTGCGGCGATGATGCCGTTCTTCAGGTGTTCCACGCCGAAGCCTTTGAGGTTCTTCGTGCCAAACTGTTTGAGGAGTTTCTGCCGTGCCGTCATCTCCGTGAAGACCCAGTCGTCGAGCTCGAAGGTACAGAGACGGGTACCGAAATACTGTTCAAACTCCTGCTTCTTCGCCCGGTCGTAAAGCACCTCCTTCGGCGAGAAATTGCCGAGGAGCTTCTCCACATAGTCGTAGGTGCCCTCACCCGTGAGAAACTCTCCCGTGGAGATATCGAGGAAGGCGATGCCGCAGGCGTTCTTGCCGAAATGGACGGCGGCGAGGAAGTTGTTCTCCTTGTAGTTCAGGACATTGTCGTTCATGGCCACGCCGGGCGTGACGAGTTCGGTGATGCCGCGCTTGACCATCTTGTCCATCTCCGTGAGACCTTTCTTGCCCTTGATGGCTGCCCGTTTCTTCTTCGGGTCCTCGAGTTGGTCACAGATGGCCACGCGCTTGCCGGCGCGGATGAGTTTGGGGAGATAGGTGTCGAGGGCATGATGTGGGAATCCCGCCATCTCCGCCGTGCCGTGGTTGCCGCCGTTGTTACGGCGTGTGAGGGTGATACCGAGGATCTTACTGGCCTCGATGGCATCCTCGCAGTAGGTCTCGTAGAAGTCACCGCAACGGAAGAGCATCAGCGCGTCGGGATGTTTGGCTTTCATCTCGAAGAACTGCCGCATCATGGGCGTGAGGCCCTTCATTTCTTTCTCTGTCATCTGTTATTTCTCCTTTTTTCTAGGCATGGTTCTTTGCAGGGGTGGCCGGCCCCTGCAAGTGGATCTACGTTATAAATCCGGAATTCTAAGCATGCAAAATTACGAAAAAAAGAGGAATTATCAAAATAAAAATCAGAATATCCCACCGTTAGGGTGCGGCCATGGGGTGCCATGACCCACCGTAGGGTGCGGCCCTTGTGGCCGTCCTAAAGGGGAAAATGTCATCGTGGGTGTTAGGGCGCCCACAAGGGGTGCCCCTACGGGGGGACAACGAGGTGTGTAACGTTGTAACGTTGTAACGTTACTTTAATACGCTCCCACGAGGCTGCTCTTGTAATTCTTCAGTGCGGTCTTCAGGGCGGTGTTGACACTGTAGTCCTCATCATTGGTGAGGGAGAACTGGAAATCACCGTGGTTGATGCGTCCGGCACCATAGAAGCCTGTGACGAGGGCGGGGATGTTGACGGGATCGTCGGCACGATAGATGTACATCAGACTCTCGTCGGTGTCGAAATTGCTGTAGGTATAGTTGCCTACGACACTCTTGTAGGTCTCCGGAACCTTCTCGTCGGCGGTTGCAGCCTCATAGGCATCGAAGTTCGTGGCGTCATCCTTCTGCGTGATATAGCTGAAGTTCTTGCCTTTTTCGGCAAAGACATTCCCAAAACTCTTGATCATGCCACCGGCCTCACCGCTGAAGGTGCCGTCGCCCTTGGCGTCCGTGCCCTGCTGGGAGATCATCATCGGATATTTGATGTCGCGGAAATAGTTGCGGTCGACGAAGGCATTGCCGCCCGTCGTCACGCCGACACCATATTTGGCGACACCATCGTAGTAGTTGTTCCATACATGCACGCTCATCGTGCGGATACGCGGATGACGGGAGTCGCTATGGTCAAACCAGTTGTGGTCGTAGTCGATCCAGTTGGGGCCTGTCTCACTCTTCATGCCGCAGAGGGAGCTCTTGCCGGTATCCCAGAAGCGGCAGTAGCTCGTGGTGATATAGCGGCTGTCATCCTTCAGGTCCACAGTGCCGTCACCCTTCGCCTGGTCGGCGTCGCTGCCGGCATTACCGTAGAAGAAGTCCATGTGGTGCACCCATACGTGAGCATTCTTCGTGTCAAGGGAGATGCAGTCATCGGGATGAAGCATGATGGCGAAGTTGCGGAACTCTACGCTCTGGGCGTTGCGCACGAGGAATCCGAAGCCGTAGGCCGTGGCATCATCGCCGATACCTTCGATGGTGATGTTCAGTGTACTGTAGTATTTGTTTCCTTTGATCTGCAGCCCCTCATTGGAGAGCATGTCGTCGAGACTTTCCTTGGGGATCTGTCCGATGAATCGAACGGCGAGGGCCGTAGAGTCAGTACCTTTCTGATAGGCATTGAGGATAGCCTGGAGGCCCGTGAAGGTCTGTGCTGTACCCTTCTTGTCCTGAACGACGGAGCAGGTAACGGTCTTGGCGTTGTCCTTCGTGACATAGATCACGCGGGCCCCGGTCTTCAGCGTACCATCATTATTATAGGCGCCGATACCATTATTGTATTTGAAATGGGCAAAGTCCTGACGGGGAAAGGCGATGACTTTCAGGTCCGTGGCCTCGTTGGCGGCGTCAGCGACCTCCGTGCCGTCTTTTACGGGGATGACCTTCAGACTGTAGGTGCCGGCCTTCAGTCCGACGACATCGGCGCGGCCATAGGTGCCGTAGTTGCGCACGAGGGGCTGGTCTATGGTGGTATAAGTGGAATAGTTCTCACCCTTCACCTGTACGCGGTAGCTCGTGGCACCGTCGAAGGGCTTCCACGTGATATAGGCACTCTCGCGCCAGCCCTTGGCGGTGATGATCTCCACTTTGCCCGTCTTGTTGGTAATGGAGCCGTCAGTGTCGTTGCTGCTGACCGCCTTTAGGGCGGAGAGCTGGGCGACAGCGGTGAGGGTGTCCTTCACCGTCTCGCCGTCGCTACCCGTCAGCGCCACTTCCACGCTCTCGTTGTCCTTGCTGATGTTCACGCCTTGGAGGGCAGCCGTATTATAGTAGTTGATGCTGCCGTCCTGGCTGACGGCGCAGAGCTGGTTCTGCTGAAGGTCACAGCCGACACTGTGGAGCGTCTTCCCCGTGGCGGGTACCGTACCGGAACTGTCGGCGACGGTGATGGAGTAGAGGTTGATGCCGCCCATGGAGGAGGAGAGCGTCACGTCACCATCCGCAGTTACCGTTCCCTCGCCGGACTGACTTGATGTAGAAGCTACGAAGCCACTCGTTACGGTGAGGTTCGTTGCCGTCAGCGTTCGCGCTGTTTTCGAACTGGAGGACGCGAAGGAGACTGTGATCTTCTGACCTTTCTTCATATTCGGAATAATAACGTCGATATTATTCCCGTTCAGTTGTATCTCCTTATTTTTGTCAATACGAATTTTATCTGCCTCAGGAGCTGTGAACAGTAGTCCGTCAGCGATGTTCAGGTTCTGTCCTCCAGCCGTTAACGCTCCACTGTTGATGGCTTGCTGATAACTGTAGCGGCCTTTCGTCGCGTCGGTGAGTTTCCAAAGTGTGGCGTCCGATTTCAGCAACGTTTCGTCGGCAGAGGATAGCGATTTGAAGTTCCAGCTCTGGGCCTGGACGTTCAGAGCCAGAAAGATCAGTGTGAAGAGGGTGATTATTTTCTTCATGGCTATTTATTTTTAGAGATTTTCTTTCCGTTGATAATGTAAATTCCCTTTTGCGGATGGGGCGTGCGCATGCCGCGGAGATCATAGAAGACATCCTTGTCGTCTCCCTGATCAATCGTCGTAACGGTACGGATGGCTGTTGTCGTTGAGGAGAAGAGGATGGAGAAGTTTTCCAAGTCGGTGACGGTGGAAGAGTTGTCACGGAAGGTGATGGTTACCTCATCCCCATCGAAAGAGAGGTTTTCCACTTCTTTTGTCTGGGTCTGACCGTCAAGGATCACAGTCTGTTTTTTTTCGCTGGCAGCAGCCGCTGTGGCTGTCAGGGCAAAGAGAATTAGAAGAGTTAGTTTGTTCATGTCTTTGTTTTATTGATATTTTTGTTGAATGGTTTTTGGTTTGTAGGGACATGATTGACCATGTTCCCCACATATTGTTTGGGCAAAATTTCTCGTGGTCAAAGATACAAAAAAAATCGGAATGGAAATTCCGAAAATTCTTGTTTTTCATGAAATTAAACGTAAACGTTTGCGTGATATTTGCAGGGGCCGCCACAAGGGACGGCCCGATGCCGGAACGGCATTTCCATATGGGGGTCGTCCTCGGTTCGATTCGGCGTTCCGCCGACGGGCCGCCACAAGGGACGGCCCCTGCAATCGGATTCTATTCCTCCACGGGCTCGAAGTCATCCTTGCCGACGCCACAGAGTGGGCAGGTGAAATCATCGGGGAGGTCCTCGAAGGCCGTTCCGGGTTCAATGCCATTATCGGGATCGCCTACTGCAGGGTCATAGACCCAGCCACATACTTTGCATACATACTTTTTCATCTTGTTCGATTTTGTTTAAGGGTGAGACAATATTGTTATATCGTGAGCAAAGATAATGCTTTTCTTTAAATCAGACAAATATAATTGGAAAATATTTTGTAAATTTGCACACTGAAAAAATATTGTACAATATATATGGATAAGAAATTCAAAAGAACGACGGTCACGGCAGCCCTTCCCTATGCCAACGGCGGCGTGCATATCGGGCATCTTGCCGGTGTCTATGTCCCCGCTGACATCTACGTGCGCTACCTGCGCCTGAAGAAGGAGGACGTGGTGTTTATCGGCGGCAGTGACGAGCACGGCGTGCCTATCACCATCCGTGCCAAGAAAGAGGGTATCACCCCGCAGGATGTCTGCGACCGCTATCATAAGATCATCAAGGACTCTTTCAAGGAGTTCGGTATCTCCTTCGATATCTACAGTCGTACGACCTCGAAGATCCACAACAAGTTTGCCTCCGACTTCTTCAAGAAACTCTATGACGACGGCAAGCTCATTGAGAAAGAGACGGAGCAGTATTACGACGAGGAGGCCCACCAGTTCCTCGCCGACCGTTATATCATGGGTGAGTGTCCCCACTGCCACAACCCCCACGCCTATGGCGACCAGTGCGAGAAATGCGGCAGCGACCTCAGCCCGATGGAGCTTATCAATCCCCATTCCACCATCAGCGGCTCGAAGCCCGTCATCAAGAAGACGAAGAACTGGTACCTGCCGCTCAACGAATACCAGGACTGGCTGAAGAAGTGGATCCTCGAGGGCCATAAGGAGTGGCGCCCGAATGTCTACGGACAGTGCAAGAGCTGGCTCGACATGGACCTGCAGCCGCGCGCCATGACGCGTGACCTCGACTGGGGTATCCCCGTCCCCGTCCCCGGTGCCGACGGCAAGGTCCTCTATGTGTGGTTTGACGCCCCCATCGGCTATATCTCCAACACCGTGGAGCTCTGCGAGAAGGAGCCCGAGAAGTTCGGCAACTGGGAGAAGTGGTGGAAGGACCCCGAGACGCGCCTCGTCCACTTCATCGGCAAGGACAACATCGTGTTCCACTGCCTCATCTTCCCCGTCATGCTGAAAGCCCACGGCGGCTATATCCTCCCCGACAATGTGCCGGCCAACGAGTTCTTGAACCTCGAAAACGACAAGATCTCCACGTCACGCAACTGGGCCGTATGGCTCGACGAGTATCTCCGTGACTTCCCCGGCAAGCAGGACGTGCTGCGCTATGTCCTCACGGCCAACGCCCCGGAGACGAAGGACAACAACTTCACGTGGAAGGACTTCCAGGAGCGCAACAACTCCGAGCTCGTCGCCATCTACGGCAACTTCGTCAACCGTGCCCTTCAGCTCACGAAGAAATACTGGGGTGGGGTGGTGCCCGCCTGCGGAGAATTGCAGGACGTCGACCGCAAGGCCATTGAGGAGTTCAAGGACGTGAAGGCACAGATGGAGAACTATCTCGACAACTTCAAGTTCCGTGAGGCTCAGAAGGAGGCCATGAACCTCGCCCGCATCGGCAACAAGTATATCACGGAGTGTGAGCCGTGGAAGGTATGGAAGACCGATCCGAAGCGTGTGGAGACGATCCTGAACATCTCCCTGCAGCTCGTCGCCAACCTCGCCATCGCCTTTGAGCCCTTCCTCCCCTTCAGTTCCGAGAAACTGCGCAAGATGATCAATATGGAGCAGTTCGACTGGACGGAGCTTGGCCGCACGGACCTCCTCGAGGCCGGTCATCAGCTCGCCGAGCCGCAGCTCCTCTTCGAGAAGATTGAGGACGACGTCATCGACGCCCAGCTCAAGAAGCTCGCCGACACGAAGAAGGCCAATGAGCTCGCCAACTACAAGCCGCAGCCCGTGAAGGCTACCGTGCCCTTCGAGGACTTCGAGAAGCTCGACATCCGCGTGGGACATATCAAGGAGTGCAAGAAGGTGAAGAAGAGCAAGAAGCTGCTGCAGTTCCTCATCGACGACGGCACGGGCGAGGACCGTACGATTCTCTCGGGTATCGCCGCCTACTATGAGCCCGAGCAGCTCGTGGGCAAGGATGTCCTCTTCGTGGCCAACTTCGCGCCGCGCAAGATGATGGGCATCGAGAGCCAGGGCATGATCCTCAGCGCCGTAGACGCCGATGGCAGCCTCCACGTCACCTCCACCCTCGACAAGGTCAAGCCGGGAAGTATCGTGGGATAAAGTTTTTTATACAATAGATAATATAAATCCCCATCTGTTTAGGCAGGTGGGGATTTGTTGGTTTATTTACTGCTAACAAAAACCATATAAAACCCAAATAAAACCGTGGCCGTGTTTTTTTAAGAAGAAAACCTATAAAAACAAGATAAAAACATTTTCTGCCAACGTAGGGTGCGTGGCCGCAACATGGCGGCCACCTACCAGAGGGATCTAAATGTATTCGGCGAAGTCGGTGAGGCGCATGTCACCCTTGCGGAGGAGGGTGTCGTGGAAGGCTAGGGCGGCGCGCATGCTCTGCGGCTCATGGCCGATGGGGGCGATGTGGTTGAGATAGTCTCGGAGCAGGGGGCGGTAGTCGGGATGGGCACAGTGCTCGATGATCTCATGGGCACGGCGCACGGGACCTTTGCCACGGAGGTCGGCGACACCCTGTTCGGTGACGATGACGTCGACATCATGCTCCGTACTGTCGACATGACAGCACATCGGGACGATGCTCGAGATTTTCCCGTCCTTGGCCGTCGACGGTGTGGTGAAGATGGAGATATAACCGTTGCGCTCGTAGTCGCAGCTGCCGCCGATGCCGTTCATGAGCTTGGAGCCGCAGATATGACTGCTGTTCTCGTTGCCGTAGATATCGCACTCCAGGGGCGTGTTGAGGGCGATGACGCCGAGGCGGCGGATGACTTCGGGTGAGTTAGCAATCTCACTCTGGCGGATCGTCAGGTGCTGTTTGAAATAGCGGATATTGTCGTAGACGCGCTGCAGGCACTCGTTGGTGACCGTCATCGCCGTGGCGGAGGCGTTGGTGATGATGCCCTTCTCCATGAGGTCGATGGCAGCATCCTGTACCACCTCCGAGTAGACCTCGAAATGCGGGATTTTCGGGTCCTGTCCGAGGGCCTGGAGGACGGCATTGCCCGTGGCGCCGACACCGCTCTGCAGCGGCAGGAACTGCGGCGGGATACGTCCGGTGTCACGCTCGGCGACGAGGAACTCGGCAACGTTGTAGCCGATCTGTGTCGTCTCGGGCGTGAGGGCCTTGAAGGCACGGGCCTCCTCAGGGATATTACAATCGACGACACCGACGATCTTCTTCGCGTCGATCTCTATATAGTCGTTGCCGACCTTGTCGTTGACGTGGATGATGGGGATCGGCTGACGGGCGAAGCCGCACTCCCCGGGCTCATAGCAGTCGTGGAGGAGGCGTGCTACGGGGGAGTGGAAATGGTTGAACTCAAGGATGACACGCTTGGCCAAATGGGCGATGGTCGTGGCGATACCGCCGGCACTCGTCAGACAGGCCTTGCAGACATCATCATTCTCCTCGATGCTGCTGACTTCGATGATGGCCCAGTCTACGGTGCCGTAGAAGCCGTGGCGCAGCCGCTCGGCCATGTGTCCGAGGTGCATGTCCTCATAGTCGATCTCCCCGAGGTTTGTATGGGTACGGAAGTCCTTATTGGTGGAGAAGGGCGCGCGGAACTTGATGGCATGGGCGTTGGCCATGTCGCCCTCGACGCTCTGCAAGGAGGAGGCCCCGGTGAGGATGCCCACCTGGAAGGGTTTCCCCGCCTCATGCTCGCGGATGGCCCGTTTGGAGAGTTCACGGAAGACGGCCTTGGGCACGCCGTTGGGCGTGAAGCCGCCCAGGGCGATATAGTCACCGTCGTTGATCATCGCTGCCCCTTCGGCAGCCGTTATTCTTGTGTACGCCATAGTTTAGTTGTATTTTTATTTGCGCAAAGATAAATAATTATTTGCTAAAAGGCAAAAAAAATACAAAAAATGCGGTTTTTCAGACGATAAAAAAATAATTATGCATTGTCCTTGCGGTTTTTTCGCTATATTTGCACATGGAAAGGCGGGGCAATGATCCCGTTGCAGGGGCCGTCCCTTGTGGCGGCCCGATGCCGGAACGGCATTCCATATTCGCATTGCGAATCGGCGTAAACGCCGACGGGCCGCCACAAGGGACGGCCCCTGCAACGGGGAAAACTGAAAAAAAACTGAGGTTATGAAATTAAAGATATTCTATTCCCATAAGGAGGAGCTGTGGAACTCCTGGAGCCATGCCGGCGGCATCCTGCTCGGTGTCGTCTTCGGCGCCATCTTCCTCTATCTCTGTTTCTCTTACGGTAACGGATGGGCCACGGCGGGCGTGATCCTCTATCTCTTCGGCATGCTGATGAGTTATATCGCCTCCACCTGGTATCATGCCCTCTCGGCCTGGTCGCCGTGGAAGGAGCGGCTGCGGAAATGGGACCATGCGGCTATCTACTGGCATATCGCGGGCTCCTACTCACCGATCACGCTCATCGCCCTGCGTGACCAGGGCTATTGGGGCTGGACGCTCTTCTGCTTCGTATGGCTCTGCGCCATCATCGGGACGATCACGAGTTTCCATAAGTTGAAGAAACACAGTAATGTGGAGACGCTCGTTTACTGTGGCATGGGTCTGAGTGTCCTCGTGGCCTTCAAGCCGTTGATCGATGCCGTCTCCATGGGGGCTATCATCTGGATCATCGCCGAGGGCGTCTGTTATCTCACGGGAGCGCTGTTCTATACCCTTCACAAGCGGAAATACATGCACACGGTATTCCATTTCTTCGTCCTCGCCGGGTCTATCTGCCATATCGTCGCCGTGTGGGATATTCTCATGAAGTACCTCTTTTAAAAGTAAAAAAGTAAAAAATTAAAAAAGTAAAATTCATCGAGCCTATTGTAGGTGGCCGCCATGTTGCGGCAGGAGCATATAGGGCATTTGCGCTACCTTGTGCTTGCAAAGCACAAGCTCAACGGCAGGCCATTCGACATTGGGTTTTAGACGGGCGGAACATGATGAATCATGTCCCTACAAGCGGAGCTTTTTCGCGAACTCCCACGTGACGATGCCGGCGGTGACGCTGACATTGAGGCTGTGCTTCGTGCCGAACTGGGGGATCTCGAGGCAGCCGTCACTGCTGTCGACGATATCCTGTCGCACGCCCTTCACCTCATTGCCGAAGATCACGGCATAGCGGCGCGAGGGGTCCACGGTGAGGTCCTGCAGCTTCGTTGACCCCTCCACCTGTTCGATACTGTATACGAAATAGCCGTTGTTGTGGAGCTCACGGACGGCATCGGCGGTGTCCTTGAAGTATTTCCAGTCGACACTGTCCTCACCGCCGAGGGCTGTCTTGTGGATCTCGGGATGTGGCGGACAGGCCGTGATGCCGCAGAGGTAGATGGCCTCCACACGGAAGGCGTCGCTGCTGCGGAAGACGCTGCCGACATTATATAGTGACCTTACGTTGTCGAGGACGACGACCAGGGGCAGCTTCTCCGCCTCCTTGAACGCCTCCACCGACAACCGGTGCATCTCTATGGTCTTGAGCTTACGCATCTTCTTTCATGCTGTAGGCCAGGGCATAGGCCTTGATCTGCTTCACCATGGCCAGGAGACCATTGGAGCGCGTGGGACTGAGGTGCTCGTGGAGCCCGATCTTATCGATGAAATAGAGGTCGGCATCACGGATCTCCTGTGGCGTATGACCACTGAGGACACGGATGAGCAGGGCGATGATGCCCTTGACGATGAGGGCGTCGCTGTCGGCCGTGAAGACGAGTTTTCCGTCCTTCAGGTCACACTGCAGCCACACACGGCTCTGACAGCCGTCGATGAGGTTGCTGTCGGTCTTGTATTTGTCATCGAGGGGCTCGAGCTCATTGCCCAGATCGATGAGCATCTGATATTTATCCATCCAGTCGGTGAGGTCGCTGAACTCCTCTACAACCTCATCCTGTGCTTCGTTGATTGTCATACCTTTTCTATTTTGAATACTTTATCGTTCGGTCTCACCTTTCCCGTGACAGGTACGGAGACGCGTGTTTTCTGTTGTGCTTCCTCAATGGGTCCGTTGTCGTCGTGGATCTCCGATGCCGTGATATACATCACGCCCGTGGTAGGTCCGGTGATGAGCAGTCGGTCGCCCTTGCGGAACGTCGTGGCCTCCACGGCGATCTCACCGACGGAGAGGCGGCTGAAGAATTTCGTCACCTTACCGATGAGGACCTTCCGCTCCGTGGCATTGCTGCCGTAGTTCTTGTTCCACTCCCCGAGGGTCTGTCCCTGGTAGTAGCCGTCCCAGAAGCCACGGTTGAAGACGGTGGCGAGACGGCGATCCCATTCGTCCTTTTTCTCCTCCGTGAACGTACCGTCGAGGACGCTGCGGATAGCTTCCTTATAGCACGTCACGACGGTGTAGACATATTCGGGACCGCGGGCACGGCCCTCGATCTTGAAGACGCGCACACCGGCATCCATCATCTTGTCGATGAAGCGGACGGTCTTCAGGTCTTTCGGACTCATGATATACTTGTTGTCGATCTCCAGTTGATTGCCCGTCTCCGTGTCGGTCACCGTATAGGAGCGGCGGCAGATCTGCACGCACTCGCCGCGGTTGGCACTGCGGTCGGCATTGGCCAGGGAGAGGTAGCACTTGCCGCTGACGGCCATGCAGAGGGCGCCGTGGCAGAACATCTCGATGCGCACGGGCTCACCCTTCGGCCCGCAGATGGGCTGGCGGAGGATCTCCTCATGGATATGCTTCACCTGCTTCATGTTCAGCTCACGGGCGAGGACGCTGACATCGGCAAACTGGCTGTAGAACTTCAGGGCCTCGACATTGGAGATATTGAGTTGCGTCGACAGGTGCACTTCCATGCCCTTCTCGCGGCAGTAGACCATCACGGCGACATCGGAGGCGATGACGGCGCTGATACCGGCCTCCACGGCGGCGTCGATGATCTCGTGCATCGTCGCCATGTCCTCGTCGTAGATGATCGTGTTGACAGTGAGATAGGTCTTGATGCCATGCTCGTTGCAGGTCTCCGCGATCTCACGGAGGTCCTCGATGGAGAAATGGTTGGCGGAATGGGAGCGCATGTTGAGTTTACCGATTCCGAAATAGACGGAGTCGGCACCGGCCTGGATAGCCGCGGCCAGTGATTCCCGCGATCCCACGGGGGCCATCACTTCATATTCTTTTTCCTTTGCGTTCATGGTGCAAAGGTACATATTATTTTTGATAACGTATTATTTCACGATGATTTTCTTCTTCGCTCCATTGCCCTCCACTACGATATAGACACCGGGGGAGAGGGTGGCGGAATGGCGGCGGCCCTCGAGGTCGTAGATAGCGGCGGGAGTGGCGGCGTCGGCTGTCGTGATGTCGCTGATGGCCGTCGTGGGCTGCGGGTTGTAGGCGAAGGAGACGGTGCCGTCATCATTCGAGCGGATGCTGCGGATGAGGAAATGGAGCAGTTTGGTGCCGTCAGTATTGGCGTTATAGAGGGTGTCTGACGGACTGCTATAGTCGGAGATACTGTCGTTGACGACCGTGGTGCCGTTCATATAAGGGTAGATATCATTGGTCTCACTGGCGATGACTTCATTGGCATATGTCCGCAGTTTGAGACTGTTGTCGGCCGGCACGATCGTCATGCGCTGGTGGGTGTTGGTGACGGTGTCGACGGTAGTGACGCTGTTGACGATATTGTTGTCCCAGATAGCCTTGTCGTAGTCCACATGGGTCACGAGGAGTCCCGAGGCGGGGATATACTCATCCCAGCCTTGCTGCTGCCGGTTCTCCAGGAGATAATACTCATCGGTATGTGCCGGGTTGACGATCTTAAAAGCCGTGGCATTGTCGGTGATCGCCGGCATGGCCATGATGCTGTCGCCGTCGTTGAGGGTGGCGTAGGAGAGCCAGCCTGCCTCGTTGCGCTCCCAGGCGGTATAGCCTGCCGGTTTCCATCCGAGGCCGTAGGGACCATTATAAGAGCCCCCGGACATCAGATCCCAGTAGCCCATGCCGTAGTTCGTGTCGTTCTGCGTGTCGTAGGTGTCGGGGAAGCCGAGGCAGTGGCTGAACTCATGGCAGATGGTGCCGATGCCCATGAGGTAGGTCGTGTAGCCACCCACATAGGCCTCGTTGGAACAGGCATAGGTGTCGATGGTGATACCATCGCAGGAAATATTGAAATAGTTGCGGAAATAGTTGTAGATTGCTTCCTCATCAACGGACCCACGCCCTCTTCTCGAGCCAGCATTCTGAGCCGTGTAGATGGAGTCGATGGTCTCCATGAGGGCCATGTCTGAGAGAGTATATTCATGAGGCCATACCGTGGAGGAGGAGCCGCCACTGGCCTCGCCCTGGCCGGCATAGAGCACGTAGACTTGGTCGGCCTCGCCGTCGCCGTTCCAGTCGTACTGGGTGAAATCGACAGAATTTTCAGCGGCGAGACAAGCCTCACGGATCATTCTGCCGACATGGAGGTCGGAGAGGTCATACTTCTGGCCGCCGTATGTGGCTGTATAGTTTTCACCGTAATATTTATAGCTCTGACTGAGGGTGATGGGACCTACGACATCGAAAGTGAGGTTGAACTTGCCGTAGCTCTGGTCGTTGAAATAGTCGTGGACGCTGCCCGTCGTTCCCATCTCGCTCTCGTAGCCCGTCTCGTTGGCAATGGCGTCGTAGGTGGCCTTCGGATCTTTCATGGAGAATTTCTTATCGGGGAACTGTACGAGGATGATGAGTCCCTTCTTGCTGCCGGTATACGACGCCGAGGCAGCAGCTCTCTTCATGCCCTTCCTTGCTGCCAGCCGCTTCATTGTGGCGGCATGGCGCAGGGAGAAGGCCTGTGTGGCGGCCTTTGCTGTGCGCGGGCTGTCGGTCGTGGTGGCGAGGCGGAAAACGTTGTTGCTCTCCACCACTCTTTGGCCGTCGGCGTTGACATAATAATGATGGTGCTCATCGCCCACGAGCATCACTTTCTGTTGACTGCCGTCACTCATCGTAACGGTACGCCACCGTTTCAGGGCGGGAATGGCTGTCATGGAGAGTACTGCCGTCATCAGCAGCAGGATCATACTGATTCTTTTCATCATCATTGTGTTATATTTTTTGTGGACAAATATAAGGAAAAAAATCGAGATGATGATTCTATATCAACGAAAAACTTGTTTCGTTAAGCAAAAACAAGTAAAATTAAAGAAGTAAAGAAGTAAAAAAGTAAAGCTACCGCAGGGGAAGCGTTTACTAGTATAGAAATGGATCCTACGTTTACTTTTTTACTTTTTTCCGTTTTCCCACACGGCGATGGTGTTTTGCCGGAGGTAATTTTCGGAAAGACAGATAAATCCGTGGCGCCCCCATTCCGTGCCCCAGGAGTTCTTCATCACATAATAGAGGCGGCCGTGGTGGCGGATGATGCCGACGATGACCATGGCGTGGTCGTCCGTCGTCTCCAAGCGTTCAAAGGCACGCTGACGGGAACCCTGCGTGATGGTTTTTGCGGGGATGTCACAGAAGAGCTTCTGTCCGAAATACGGATTACTGATATCGCCCTCCCAACAGACGGGATGGCCGTGGCGCAAATGGCGGTTGATATTCGCCATAAGACTGTCGAGGGGTATATTATAAAAGGTGTCTTGATAGCGGTTGTCTGGAATCTCCAGGGCGAAGGAGGTATAGAACGGGTGATGGGTGAAACTCGTCAGGGCCTTGTATTCATGAGGGGCACAGACACTGCGGGCAAACTCCCCGCGCGTATATTCCGCGCCGAGCATATAGACATGAGGAGCGGGGAGGGCGCCGAGAGTCTCGTCGAGCTGCTCTTCCATCTGCTCACGGAACCACTGCAGTCCACGTCCCTGTGCTGCCGCCACATCGGCGAGGTGCTCGATCTGTTGGCAGAGCACACCGTAGTTTGTCCCCGGGCGGTCAGGATAACTGTCGTAGGGGACGATGCCGTCCTGCCGCAGCGCGTCGAGAGCCATGGAGGCGGTGCCGCGGAGCGTGATGGGATGCTGCTGGCGCGAGAAATAATAATCCGTGGCCTGGCGCTCGATGATCCTGCGGGCGAGGAATGCCGGAGAGAGGCAGACAGAGTCGCCGCGCTGCAGATGCTCGCTCTCGATGGTGCCGAGCATGGCATAGACCCAGCAGAGGGAACTGTTGCCCTGGTCTCTGACGGGTGTCGTCTTCACGGCCGCGAGGATCTGCTGCCGCGGCTGTTCCTCTTGCCGGTGGGGACCACAGGCTACGAGGAGGAGCAGCAGGAGGAAGAACGGGATTCTTTGCATCTTGTAATCGTTTTTTGATCCACCGTAGGGACATGATTTATCATGTTCCGCCAAAGGATTATTATTTCAGTTTCCGCTCCCAATATTCGCGCACATCCTTCCAGTGGTAATAGGGTGCACAATCGGAGGGGATGGGGAGGCGGGCCTCATTCTCGTTGCGCAGGATCTTCACGAGGATATCCTGGTCGGTCATGCTGCGGTGGTAGAAGACGAGCTGGATGTTGCAGGCCATGGGGAAGATGCGGTAGTCGAGCCAGCCGCGGTCGTCGAGGGCCTCGAGGTCGTCGACGGTCGTGTCTTTTGGGTTGACGATAGGCTCTCCTAAGCCGTCGAGATCCATCAGACAGGTGAGGGGCATGACCATCGTGTCGTGGCCGTAGCGCAGGGTAGCGCCGGGATGGGGCAGACGGATACAGCTGTCGGCTGTCTCAATGATATTCCGCAGCAGGGCGCACTGGCTGTAGGGCACACGACCCTTTGAGATCTTCGCCGGTCCGTATTCCACATACCACCAGGCATTGCTCTGCTGCCAACAGTCGTAGAGCTCATCCTTCGTGAAGAGCGGGAAGAGGTTGATGGAGTCGCGGAGATCGGTGTTCTGCATGCTGCAGGCCAGGGCGAAGAGGGCACGGTTGAGACTCTTGGCGTCGACATGTTGCTGCCAGTAGTCCTTGGAACTGAAGAGGCTGTTCATCAGACGGTCATGATGCTCATGCTTCTCTTCAAAGGCTTTCAGCACGGCATTGTTGAGGGCCTCCTTCTTGATCTTCTCGATGGCATCGTCATGATGATTCATATAATACATGTCATGGTAACTGGCATCATGGCGGATATCCAGTTCGGGATTGACGACGAGGAGTTGCTGCAGGGCATTCTCCATGGAGAGGATACAACGGATGACGACGGTGCTCTTGGCATCGATGTGCGTTTTTCCGGCAAACACCTCGGGGAAGTTATGGATCATGCGCAGGGCGATGTCCTTATGCTGCTGGGCACCGAGGAGCGTCAGTTCACCGTCACGCCCACGGGCCTCGTCGCGGATGATGGCGAGCTGCCGCAGCGTCTTCTGACCCAATGGCGTGAGCATGCCGAGGGAGTCGGCGTGGGCGAGGGTCAGCCACGGCTTGTCATAGTCGTTCTTGCCAATGAGATACCGGCTGCCATGACGACCGTAATGACTGATATAAAAGGGTTTGTAACCTGCCGGTGCCGCCGTGTAGCTCTTCTGCATCGGGCCGGGGTAGGCGAGATAGTTGGAACCGGCGAGACAGGCATTGGCGTTGATCTCCTTACGGCTCTCCTGCGCCGTGGCGGTGAGGGAGGTGAGAAGGAGGATAGTTGTGAATATCGTCTTAAAGGTATAGAAATATTTCATTGATTTGGTTGTTATGAGGAATAAAATGCTTGAGACATATTACTCCCCTCCCTTTCGGGGAGGGGGTTGGGGGTGAGGCCTTAGCTCAGTCCTTCTATCAGTCCGTTGATGACATCGATCTTCTCTGCCTGCGGATGTTTCGGAAGACCGGGCATGCGGAGGATATTTCCGGCGATGGCAACGATCATCTCGGCACCGGCATTGACGACGAAGTCACGGATGGTGAAGGTGAAATCCTTGGGGACACCATATCGTTTCGCGTCATCGGAGAAGGAATACTGCGTCTTGGCGATACATACAGGGAACTTGTCATAGCCCCACGCCTTGATCTTCTCCAAGGCCTTGCGGGCCTGCGGCTTGTAGACGACTTCTCCGGCACCGTAGATTTCCTTGGCAATCTTTTCCACTTTTTCTTCTACACTGTCGTTGAGTTCATAAAGGTATTTGACAGCGGGAGAAGGATGCTGCTCTGCGGCAGTGACCACCTCACGGGCCAGCGCCTCACAGCCCTCGCCACCCTTCATGAAGGCCTCGTTGGGCGCGAAGGGGATATGGAGATTCTTACAGTAGTCGCTGACGATGGCCATCTCATCCTCCGTATCGGAATAGAAGCGGTTGAGGGTCACGACGACGCTTTGTCCGAGGAGCCGCATATTCTCAATATGTTTGGCGAGATTCTCCAGGCCTCGCTTCACAGCCTCGTGGTCGGGCTGGTCGATAGCATCATCGGCGACACCGCCATGGAGCTTCAAGCCGCGGAGGGTACAGACGATAACGGTGGCAGCGGGATGGATACCGGCGATACGGCATTTGATATCGAGGAATTTTTCCGCGCCGAGGTCAGCGCCGAAGCCGGCCTCCGTGACGCAGTAATCGGAGTAGGTCATGGCCATCTTCGTGGCAAGGATGGAGTTGCAGCCATGGGCGATATTGGCGAAGGGACCACCCTGGATGAAGGCTGCCGTGTGCTCCATGGTCTGTACGAGGTTCGGATGGATGGCATCCTGCAGCAGTGCCATGATGGCACCGGCGACACCGAGGTCTTTTACTGTGAAGGGCTTGTCGTCGGCCGTGATGCCGAGGAGGATGTTCTCAATACGGCGCCGGAGGTCGTCCTCATCCTTGGCGAGACAGAAGATAGCCATAATCTCCGAGGCCGGCGTGATGTCGAAGCCGCTCTCGCCGACGAGGCCGTTAGTCTTTGCGCCGAGACCCGTGACGATGTTGCGGAGGTTCCGGTCGTTGATGTCGAGGACCCGCTTCCACAGCACCTCTTTGAGCATGAAGCCCTCGTCGTGATGCTGATAGAGGTAGTTGTCGAGGAGAGCCGTGATCATGTTGTGAGCTGTCGTGATGGCGTGGAAGTCACCCGTGAAATGAAGGTTAATTTTCTCCATCGGCAGCACCTGGGAGTAGCCGCCGCCGGCAGCGCCGCCTTTCATGCCGAAGCAGGGACCGAGGGAGGGCTCACGGAGGGCGAGGACACTCTTCTTGCCGATACGGTTCAGGGCCATGGAGAGGCCGATGCTCACCGTTGTCTTTCCGATGCCGGCCTTTGTGGGCGACATGGCGGTGACGAGGACAAGGTGGTTCTGCTGCACCTTCTTCTCGTTGATTAACGTGTTAGGGACTTTGGCAATGTACTTGCCGTATTTCTCCAGGTCATTATCCGGAATACCAATCTTCCCGGCGATCGTCTCGATCGGCTGCAGGGGGCACTCGCGTGCTAAGTCAATGTCACTTTTCATTGTTTTCTCAAAAATTATGGTGCAAAATTACAAAAAAAAGAGATCATATCAATATTTTTGGCATATTTTTCGTATATATTTGAATAATAAAAAAGAAGAATATGAATCAAAAGGTTATTGTCATTAGTTTTTCTGGAATCTACGACCTGGAGCCTTTCGCCCATGACCGCCATTTCAAACATCTCGACTTCTCGGATATCCCCGGCACCGACTGTTATTGTGATGTGGCGGCTCAGCGGGAGATTACGCGGCGGCTGCAATATCTCGGTCCGGAGGGCTTCCACTTCATTGACTCCGGCAATTACCATTATATCACGAAATTCTGGACTGACAAGATCAAAAGGCCGTTCCGCTTGATTCTTTTCGATCATCATACGGACATGCAGGCGCCTCAGATCCCGGGACTCTTGACTTGTGGCAGTTGGGTGAGGGAGATGCTCCTCCACAACCATTATTTAAAAGAGGTGGTCATCCTCGGCACACCTACGGGCGCAGAGCGTAAGGTGCCGCCACGGCTCGGCAGGCGCGTGATCTTTGATGACGAGGACCTTATCCACCGCCATGTTCCTGTCCATCCCGCCGACGAGGGACGGTTTCCGGTGTATGTGTCCATTGATAAGGATGTGTTGTCACGAAGGGATGCCGTCACCAACTGGGACCAGGGGACTGTAAGCCTCGACGAGCTCGGTGTCCTCCTGCGTTATATCCTTGATCACGAGGATGTCATCGGTATGGATATCTGTGGGGAATATGATCTTGGTCATAGCCTCGTGGAGGAGCGTATTGCCGCTAAAGAGGACAATGCTGCCAACGAGACGATATTAAAGGTTTCCTTCCACCCGCTCAACGATCTGTTCAGGCGTGATACCATTTAGGCAGGCATAATCGCCGCGGAGGCAGGGCTTCTGACCGAAGATGGAACAAGGGCGGCAGGGCAGGTCGTCGCGCTGGATGACATTCTCCGGTTTCTGATTCCATCCCATGAAGCCCGCGTAGGGGTGCGTGGCGCCCCAGATGCTCATCACGGGCGTTGCCACGAGGGAGGCGAGGTGCATGTTGGCACTGTCCATGGAGATCATCACATCGAGATGACTCATCAGAATCAACTCCTCCTTCAGTCCTTTAAGCGTATCAGCGACGGTCATGCACTGCGGGTAATGCTGACACCAGGCATGCATCTTAGATTTCTCTTTCGCCCCTCCACCGAAGAGAAAGATACGGAAGGAGGGGTGCCGTTGCGTGAGTTGTTGAATGACCTCTTCCATCTTCTCTAAGGGGTATACCTTTCCCTGATGGGCAGCGAAGGGAGCGATACCAATCCATTTCTGGAAATTCTTCTTTTCCCCGATCGTTGTCGGCAGGAGGCGGAGGTTGCCACCACCGGAAGGGAAGATAGAATGGAAGTTCAGCGTCACGGGATAGCCTAGCCGGGCCAGTACGTCACAATAATTTTGGAAAGAGGAGGGCAGCGGCTGCAGATGTCGGTCTTTTTGTGAGACGAGCTGTCGCCGTTCCTGCCGGTGCTTATTGATATGTGCCACGCGGAACTGTGCCAGATTGAATCGGGCGCGGAGATAGGCGGTGCGCAGCACACCATGGAAGTCGGCGATGGCCGTGAACTGTTTGGCGAGGAGTCGCCGGTAAAGGGTGTTGAGTCCCTTAATACCATGATAGTCTGTCTTTACGTCTGCCGCCATGAACCCCACATTTTCTGCGAGGTTTTCAAAGAGCGGACGGGCGAAAGGCCGGCTGAGTACGGTGATGCGCAGCGAGGGATATTGTGTCGCCAGGGAGGCCACCACAGGGACCATCATGGCAACGTCTCCCAGGGCGGAGAAGCGCATGATCAAGAGATGTTCTCGTTCCATAGCCTAGAAGGGTATCATTTATATCGGTTGTTTTTTATTTCTTTCCGTAGAGTACGGGGTTTGTATCGGCATCGTTGTACATCTTCATCTGACGGTATACCTTCATGTATTTCCGTCCGGCGGCGATGTCGGCGAGGAGCTGATCGATAGCCGTGCTGAGGTCTTTTTGTTGTTGTAGGAGGATATCGAGTTTGCCACGGCATTTGGCCACATGATCGGCGGAGGCATCCTTTCGCTCAGCCTGTTCACGCATGTGGTAGATCTTTAAGGCGAGGATACTCAGACGGTCCACGGCCCAAGCAGGGCTCTCCGTGTTGATGGTGGCGTCGGGGCGCACGGTGACATCCTTATACGTGTTGCGGAAATAGGAATCAATTTCCTCTACAAGGTCCGTACGGTCCTGGTTACTCTTGTCGATGCGGTGTTTCAGCGTCATACCTTCCTTGGGATCGATATTTGGATCACGGATGATGTCTTCGAAATGCCACTGAACAGTATCTATCCAGCATTTCTTGTAGAGCATGGCATCGATAGAACTATCAGCATAGGGATTGTTGATGGGAGTGTTGATGTTATCGGTGACATGATAGTCATCGATGGCACGTTGAAAGATGGCGTTTGCCTTTTCTGTGAATGTCATTATTTTTAGGCTTATTTTTCTGAGTGAATGATTGACGCACAAAAGTACTCAATTTTGCTGACATGAGCAAAAAAAAAGAGGAAAAAAGCGATTTTTAGGCCCAAGGGGGATTGTCCGTGGCGGGCGGA
>NZ_AUJK01000017.1 GCF_000424185.1 Prevotella sp. AGR2160 | reverse complement strand
GGCTGATAAACGATCTCCGAGCAATCTTTCGTACGAAGTCTAGCACCAAGGAGACTGCGAAGAAAGCGCTTGAAGGATGGTACAAGAAGGTCACCAAGTCTACCCTTAGAGAGATTAAATCCGTAAAACAGTCTATCCAGCACTACGAGGACGAGATACTCAATTACTTTATCAACAGAGACACTAATGCTTCTGCAGAATCGCTCAACTCCAAGATGAAAGCCTTTAGGTCATGCCTGAAGGGAATAAGGGATATACCCTTCTTTTTCTATAGATGTATTACCGTCTTTGGTTAGGCAGCGGCATCCGCCCGCCACGGACAATCCCCCTTGGGCCTGCATTTCAAAATTTATCTCTTGAAAATGTAGTCTGTATGGGATATTTTCGTATCTTTGTGTCATCACGTAAAATAAAACAGATTGATTATGAATACGGAATTTATTTTGAGAATATTCGTCGCCGCTATCCTCGGTGGTGCCATCGGACTGGAAAGGGAATACCGGGCTAAGGAGGCCGGGTTCCGTACACATTTCCTCGTAGGACTGGGTTCGGCACTCTTTATGGTGCTCTCAGAATATGGGGTGGGGGAGGTTCTCTCGGAATATGCAAAGACCTCCTTCGATCCCAGTCGTATCGCCTCGCAGGTTGTCACAGGTATCGGCTTTATCGGTGCCGGCACGATCATCTTCCAAAAGCATGTCGTACGCGGCCTGACGACGGCGGCAGGATTATGGGTGACGTCGGCCATCGGACTGACTTGTGGTGCGGGGATGTATGTCCTCGCTATCGCTGCTACGACGCTCGTCCTCCTCTGCCTGGAGGCCATGAACTTTATTCTTCGTCGTTTTGGAACAAGAGAGATAGAAGTGACATTTACCTCCACTACTCAGGATACGATCCAGACAGTCCTTAGTAAACTCGGGGATGCTAACGTGGAGATCGACTCCTATAATATGAAGCCGCAGGATGAGGGCGATGATAAGATCTATACGGTGACGCTGGAGATGAAGATACGCCGAAAGGACTATCAGGACCATATTCTCAGTTTCATGCGTGAGTTCCGTGGCGTGAGCGTGGAGAGTATCGAATAGATCTTTTCATAAAAATAATTAACAGATTGTAGAAATTCCAAAGAATTGTCGTAACTTTGCTGCCGAAGGTTATAAGAAAAAGGTTAAGAATGAAAAGGATCACCTCTATATTTGCTGCTTTGTTCCTCTCAGCACTGATTATCGTGTTGAGTGTGGGCTTTGTCGGCATCCATTGTGAGCATCTCGGTGATCTATCCTTAACGCAGATACAGAAACTGGAACATGGCCATCAGGACTGTGCCCCGATGAAGAAATGTATGAAGGTGACGGTGTCGAAACTATCGCCTACACAGGTGTCTACACCATCCGTCTTCCATTTCCTCGTGGCCCAGCCGCTCATCGCTGTCTTGCCGGCACTGACCTCTCTGCCGGTTCTGCCGAGGCATCCTTTGGATACGTTCGTCAGTATGCGGACGCCCCATGCTCCGCCGAGGGCTTATCTGGCCTTTTTGCGCATACTCCGACTTTGATTTTTTTGACGAGGGAAAGGAACATAATAAATTATGTCCCTACAATTTTCGGATCATGATAAACCATGTTCCTACGTGGTTTATGTCCATTTAATATTATCGTCAAAACTTTCAAAGTATATCAATTCAATGAAGAAATTTTTATTTGCTGCTGTTCTTCCCGCCTTTATGCCGGGAGCAACCGTAGTAAAAGCTGATAATAACAATATCTCTGCCCTGCACACGGATAGTGTACAGGCTGATACCTCCACTGTCTATTCTGAGCATAATCTCGCCGGTGTAACGGTGACGCGCCGCAAAATGGGTATTACCCGTATTGGTGGTGCCATCGGTGGTAGTCTGATCAACCAGGACGAGCTTTTCAAAGCTGCCTGCTGTAACCTCGGTGAGAGTTTCACCACGAATCCTTCTGTCGATGTCAACTACTCAGATGCCGCGACGGGAGCACGACAGATCAAGCTCCTTGGCCTCAATGGCTCCTACGTACAGATGTTGACGGAGAATCTCCCGAATTTCCGTGGTTCCGCGGCCCCTTATTCTTTGGGTTATGTGCCCGGCACATGGATGAAGAGTATCCAGGTGAGTAAGGGCGCTGCCTCGGTGAAGAACGGTTATGAGGGTATCACGGGACAGATCAACGTGGAATATCTCAAGCCGGAGGACGAGACTGGCGGTACCGTTAACCTCTATACCGATACTGATGGGAAGTTTGAGGCCAACGGTGAGGGCAATATCCATCTGTCGAAGAAACTCATGACGAATATCCTCGGCCATTTCGAGAACAGTGGCGGTGCCCACGACATGAATATGGACGGATTCCAGGATAAGCCGAATATTCGACAGTATAACTTCCAGAACCGCTGGCTTTATAAGGACAGCCGTTATATCATGCATGCCGGTGTCGGACTAATTAAGGAGGACCGTCGCAGTGGTCAGAACCTCAAGGAACTCTCCGATGATATGAAGGTGAAGATGAGTAATGAGCCGCTCTACCGTATTGGGATCAGTACGGATCGCTATGAGGGATATATGAAGCATGCTTTCATCCTTGATCCGTCGCATGGTACAAATATCGCGTGGATGACTTCGGCAGACATGCAGCTCATGGATGCCGGTTATGGTTATAAGCATTATACGGTGAATGAGAAGAATGTGTATTCCTCGTTGATGTTTGAGCATAACTTTACTCCCGAACATAATATCTCCCTTGGTCTGAGTTATGTACATGACTATCTCGGTGAGGGCTTGGGTACACGCGCTGTTGCCGGTGTCACTCCCGTAGACTTTGCGCCGAATGCTCTCGCTACCGTTAAGGATAACGACAAGGAAAATGTGTTCGGCGGTTATGCGCAGTATACCTATAATCTTCATAACAAAGTCATCGCCATGGCTGGCCTGCGTGTCGATCACAGCGACCTTTGGGGGACGTTCGTTACGCCGCGTTTCCACTTGAAATGGCAGGCTACCGATTGGTTCGGACTGCGTCTCTCTGCCGGTAAGGGTTATCGTACAGCTCATCCGTTGGCAGAATACAACTATTTGCTCGCCAGCAGCCGTACGCTGAATATCGGATCACTGAAGCAGGAGAGTGCCTGGAACTTCGGCTTCATTGCCAACTGGAACATCCCTCTTTTCGGAGAGACGCTGCTTCTGAATACGGAGTATTACTATACCCGTTTCCAGAACCAGACAACGGTGGATTTCGACTCTGATCCTCATGCCGTGACGATTGCCAGCAACGACGGGAAGAACTATTCCCATGTCTTCCAGATTGACGCCACTTATCCGCTCTTCAAAGGAATGACCATGACGGCAGCCTATCGCCGTAACTTCGTACATGAAACGTATGGGAATGTTACGCTCGAGAAACCGCTGCAGAGCCGCTATAAAGGTTTGCTGACCCTGTCGTATAAGACACCGCTTGGTCTCTGGCAGTTTGATGTCACCGGTCAGTTGAATGGCGGTGGTCGCATGCCGAAGCCCTATACCCTCGCTGACGGTTCGAAGAGTTGGAATGAGACCTTCAAGGCTTATCCGCAACTCAATGTGCAGGTAACGCGCTGGTTCCGCCATTTCTCCATCTATGCCGGTGGTGAGAATCTGACGAACTACAAGCAGAAGAACCCCGTCATCGACGCGATGAGTCCTTGGGGATCGCAGTTTGATACAAACATGGTCTATGGACCAATCCATGGTGCCATGGGATATATTGGAATACGTGTAAACTTAGGTAATAGATTAAAGTAATATGAAAAAATTCATGCTGATGATGGTCATGCTGATGGTGTCAGTGATGACCTTTGCTAAGGACTACAAGACGGTAGTCTTCACGACAACGCCGCAGATGCACTGCGAGAATTGTGAGAACAAAATCAAGGGTAATCTCCGCTTCGAAAAGGGTATCAAGGAGATCCAGACGAGTGTGCCCGACCAAAAGGTCACCGTGACCTATGATCCTGCCAAGACGACGCCAGAGAAGCTCTGCAAGGCCTTTGAGAAGTTCGGCTACAAGGCTCGTGTCCTGAAAGATGGCGAGAAGGTCGAGATGAATAAGGATGAGAAGTGTGATTTGATGTAAGTATCGCCGTATATATTTGATGATTGTAATTTCGTATATACGGTAAGTATTATAAAAAAGAATCCGGGAATCCATTTGCAGTTATGGTTTCCCGGATTTATTTTTATGTGTCCCCTGGTTATTCTAATGTGCCTCTAGCCAGTTCTTTCCCCAGCCGGCATCGGCGATGAGGGGCACTTTCAGCGTGTAGGCATGTTCCATCTCTTCCAGGACAATTTTCTCCACTTGCCGCTGCTCATCAGGATAGACGGAGAAGTTAAGTTCGTCGTGCACCTGAAGAATCATTTTCGAACGGATATGCTCCTGTTGGAAACGACGGTAGATGCGGACCATGGCCACCTTGATAATGTCGGCCTCACTGCCCTGGATAGGGGCGTTGATGGCGTTACGCTCAGCGAAGCCACGGACAGTACCATTCTTACTGTTGATATCGGGGAGATAACGGCGGCGGTGGAAGAGCGTCTCGACGTATCCTTGCTTGCGGGCGATCTCCTTGGCCTGTTCCATATATTCCTTGACTTTCGGGAAGGTCTCGAAATAGCCTTGGATGAGCTCGCGCGCCTCTCCGTTGGGGATCTCCATGCGTTGTGCAAGACCATAGGTGGTGATGCCATAGATGATACCGAAATTGGCCTGTTTGGCTTTCTTACGTTCGGCGGGCGTGACCTCCTCCATCTTCTTATGCCAGATTTTTGCAGCTGTGGCAGCATGGATATCAAAGCCTTCGCGGAACATCTCGATCATATTCTCATCGCCACTGAGATGGGCCATGATACGCAGTTCGATCTGACTGTAGTCAGCACTGAAGAATAGACAGCCAGGCTCGGGGATGAAGCATTTGCGGATCTCCTTGCCGTCGTCGGTACGGACGGGAATGTTCTGCAAGTTTGGATCGGATGAGGAAAGGCGTCCCGTGGCGGTGAGGGCCTGGTTGAAGGACGTATGGATGTGTCCCGTTCGCTTGTTGACAAGGGTAGGGAGGTTATCGACATACGTCGAGAGGAGCTTCTTCATGCCACGGTAGTTGAGAATATTCTCCACGATAGGATTCTTCGCCTTCAGACTCTGCAGGACTTCCTCGGAGGTGACATACTGGCCTGTACGGGTCTTCTTCGGCTTTTCCATGATCTGCATCTTCCCGAAGAGAATCTCACCAACCTGCTTCGGACTGGAAATGTTGAATTGCTCTCCGGCTTCCTCATAGATCTTTCGCTCGTATTCCTTCATCCGGTCTGTGAAGATCCGGGAGGTTTCTGCGAGTGCTTGCGTGTCGAGGCAGACACCCGTATGCTCCATATCGGCGAGGACATAGATGAGTGGCATCTCGATATCGTGGAAGAGGGACTCGACATTCAACTCTTTCAACTTTGGCTCTAATACGTTTTTGAGTTTGAGTGTCACGTCAGCATCCTCGGCGGCATATTCATAGATATCTTTAGGATCAAGGTCTCGCATATTTTTCTGACCTTTGCCTTTCGGACCAATAAGTTCCTCGATGTGAATCGTGTGATAATGGAGATATACCTCAGCCAAATAATCCATGTTGTGATGAAGCTCTGGCTGGATGAGGTAGTGGGCAATCATCGTGTCCCATAATGGTCCTTTGACTTCAATGCCGTAGTTCTTCAATACCTCGATATCGTATTTAATGTTCTGACCGACCTTGAGAATATTCGGGTCCTCATACAACGGCTTAAAAATTTCCAAGGTCTTGAGCGCTTCCTCGCGATTAGGAGAGATGGGAACGTAGTAAGCCTCGTTTTCCTTCACGCTAAAGCTTAAGCCGACCAATTCGGCGTCGATGGCGTGCGTTGACGTTGTCTCCGTGTCTAGACTGAGAGTTGAAACAGTCGCGATTTTTGAGGCGATTTCCTTCTGATCTTCCTCATTATCAACAAGATAATATTGATGAGCTACCGTTTTAAGGCTCTCAAAATTCGCGAATTCTGAATCATTCGACTCATTGGTCGTAAATTCGGCAAAGAGAGACGGTTCTAGGTTAACATCTTTTTTATTTTTCTCTTGTTTGTTAAGGATTCGCTTTTTGAAGCTGTTCATCTCGAGTTCGGTGAAGATCTGGTCGAGTTTCTCCTCGTCGGGTTTCTCAATCTTTAAGTCATCGAGCTGGAAGTCGGGTAGGGGTATGTCGGTCTTGATCGTCGCGAGGAAATAACTCATCTTGATATCCTCAATGGCTCCCTCTACTTTCTCCTTCTGTTTGCCTTTGAGCTGATCGGTATGTTCCAGGAGTCCTTTGACACTACCAAACTGGTTGATGAGTTTCACGGCAGTCTTTTCGCCGACACCAGGACAGCCCGGGAAGTTGTCAGCACTGTCACCCATGAGCGCCAGGATGTCGATGACCTGTTGGGGCTTACTGATGCCATATTTGGCTTCTATCTCTTTCTCACCAATCACCTCATAGTTTCCGCCTTGCTGAGGACGGTACATATAAACATTCGGGCGGATAAGTTGGCCATAGTCTTTATCGGGTGTGAGCATATAGGTCTCATAGCCGGCCTTGCCTGCCTCGGTGGCAACGGTGCCGATGACATCATCGGCCTCGAAGCCTTCAGCTTGCAGGATAGGGATATGGTAAGCATTCAAAATATCCTTGATGATAGGCACACTCTTGCGTATGTCTTCCGGTGTGGCTTCACGCTGGGCTTTGTAGGCGGGAAAGGCCTCATGGCGGAAGGTTTTACCGCAATCGAAGGCCACGCCGATATGTGTGGGTTGTTCTTTCGTCAATACCTCGTTAAGAGTGTTACAGAAGCCCATGATGGCTGATGTGTTCAACCCTTTGGAATTGATGCGTGGGGAACGTATTAGTGCATAGTAAGAGCGGAAAATGAGCGCGTAAGCGTCGATGAGAAAGAGTTTCTGCATAGTTTTTTCTTTTTGAATGTGTAAAATTACTAATTTTTTGTCAGACTTCCCGATATTTTCATTAATTTTGTAACAAATTATCGAATCATGGACTATTTATCAGTTATCAGACAACCCATTGAGCATGAATTGAAGGACTTCATCCATCTCTTTAATGAGAGTATGAGTCATTCCGACGGTCTTCTTTCTCAGGCCTTGCAGCATATCCGCAATAGGGCCGGTAAACGGATGCGCCCGATGCTGATCCTCCTGATGGCCAAGAACTTCGGGAAGATCAGTGATATCACGCAGCATGCTGCTGTGGGACTGGAATTGCTGCATACAGCCTCTCTGGTTCATGACGATGTTGTAGATGAGAGTACTGAACGTCGCGGACAGGCTTCTGTGAATGCTACCTATAATAATAAGGTGGCTGTGCTGGTAGGTGATTATATCCTTTCTACGGCGCTGCTATATATTTCCCGTACCCATTCTGAGATTATCGTCCGTTATCTCTCTGAGCTCGGTCAGACGCTTTCTAATGGTGAGATACTTCAACTCTCGAATATTCAGAATGAGGAGATCTCAGAGTGTGTATACTATGAGGTGATTAAGAAAAAGACGGCTGCTCTCTTTGAGGCTTGTGCTGCCATTGGCGCTGAGAGTGCCGGAGCTACGCAGGATGATGTGGATGCAGCCCGTCTGTTTGGTCAGAATCTCGGTATTATCTTTCAGATTCGGGATGATATCTTTGATTATTACGACAGTAAGGCTATTGGTAAGCCCACCGGTAATGATATGGCAGAGGGTAAGTTGACTCTGCCAATTATCTATGCTTTGAAACATGGTGATAATCCGAGTATGACTGAGTTGGCTTATCGTGTGAAGAATCGTAATATTGATGCTGCCGGAATTGCTGAACTTGTTGATTTTGCGAAAGTTCAGGGTGGTATCGAGTATGCTGACAAACGGATGTGGGACTTCCATAAAGACTGTATGTCTTTTATAGATCAGCGTGTAAAAAATGACGAAATCAAAGAAGCATTGAAGGCTTACCTTGATTTCGTTATTGAAAGAAATAATTAATGAAGGCGGTCTCTTGACCGCCTTTTTTGTATTCTGGCGGAACATGATCAATCATGTCCCTACAGATTAGAAGTATTTGACTTCTTTGCCAAGGATCTCACTGAGTAGCAGATTCGTCAGACGGCTGGTACCGAGACGGAACCAGTAGTTGGTCATCCATTTCTCGCCACAAATCTCTTTTAAGATCGTGTAGTAGATAATGGCGTCCATGACCGTATTAATGCCGCCAGCAGGCTTTAAACCGATCTGTATGCCCGTTTTATCATAGTATTCCTTGATGGCCTGACACATGACGTATACAGCCTCCGGAGTGGCACTGACTTTCTCCTTGCCTGTGCTGGTCTTGATATAGTCAGCGCCGGCATACATACTCAGCAATGCAGCCTTCTTTACATTACTTAGATTGCCAAGATCCCCGGTCTCAAGGATTACCTTCATCGGTACTTCGCCACAGCAGGCTTTTAACTCACTGATATCGTCGCACATACCCTCGTAATCGCCGCTGAGGAACTTTCCTACCGGCATGACGATATCGGTGTTTGTGGCTCCGTCGGCGACGGCGAGAGAGGTCTCTGCGATCTTTACTTCGATGCGACTCTGACTGCTGGGGAAATTTCCCGTGACATTCGTGATCTCTACGCCGTCCACCTCAAGGCTGTTGGCGATGAGATCCGTGAAGACAGGATATGCGCAGATGGCTGCGACATGCGGCAGATCGGGATAGAGGCTGTCAAACTTGTTGACTTTTTCGGTCATAGCTAGAATTTCCTCTTCGGTATCTGTCGTGTGCAAAGAGGTGAGCTCAACACTGCCGAGGAGGAATTTTCTGACTTCCGGAGTATCATTCTGAGGTACTTTCTCAGCGATAATTTTCTTCACGGCTTCGCGTACTTGGGCCTCATCAACTTCAGTGTTGTACTGCTCTAACGCCTGATCATATTTGCTTTTTTCTTCTGCTTTTTTCTTGTTCTGGTCGGCAATATCCTTCAGAACGGTTCCTTTAATACTTTCCATTTTCTACTATTTTGTTTGACTGCAGATAGGGTAGAGAGCCCCTTATCCGCTTGTTTGGGTTTATTGTAATTTTTGATTGTTGAGATGTCGTGTGGAATCCCGACGGGTCTTCTTTTCCATGTTCTTACGGAACTCTTCTGTAAGGTTGACCCCTGTCTGATTGGCCAGACAGATGAGTACCCAAAGCACATCCGTTAGCTCTTCTCCGAGGTTCGCTTTATCGCCTTCCTTGAAACTTTGTTCGCCGTATTTACGCGCAATGACACGGGCGACTTCTCCGACTTCTTCTGTCAAGCAAGCCATATTGGTGAGAATATCAAAATATCTCACACCGTATTTTTTGATCCACTGGTCGACCATTTCCTGGGCTTCCTGGATGGTTATTGCTTCATTCATCTTTGCTCGTTTTATTCCCGATTTTTACTGTCCATGCAGATCGTTACGGGACCGTCGTTGATAAGGGCGACGTCCATCATGGCGCCAAACTCTCCCGTTCCCACCTCTTTGCCGAGGCCTTTACTGAGCTTGTGGCAGAAGGATTCGTAGAGAGGGATGGCTGTGGCGTGTCCGGCGGCGCGTATCCAACTGGGCCGGTTTCCTTTCTTGTAGCTTGCGTATAGCGTGAACTGACTGACGACGAGAATCTCACCGTTTATGTCTATTATACTTTTGTTCATCACTCCCTGTTCGTCGTCGAAGACTCTCAGTCCGATGACTTTCTTGACAAGCCAGTCGACATCTTCTTCTGTATCTTCCTCGCAGACACCGACAAGGATCATATAGCCTTGTTGGATGGCTGACTTGACTTTTTTATTGATTGTAACGGATGCTTTCCGTACACGTTGTATGACTATTCTCATGTTGCAAATATAGTTATTTTTTTTGAATTCTCATCAACCATTTGCTTTTTTTGTAAGAAGAACCTGATAAGTCATTTCCCAATTTTGCGGAAATGTTCCGTAAGGATTTTAGCTTTAGATGGCCCGATAACTTTTGTTAGTTCTTCCTCTTTTGCCTCTTTTATTTTCTTGACGCTTTTAAAGGCTTGTAGAAGAGCTTCTTTTGCCTTTGGACCGATTCCCTTGATGTCGTCTAGTTCACTGTGTAGGGCGTGCTTGGAACGCTTGTCTCGGTGGAAAGTGATCGCATAGCGGTGTACCTCGTCTTGAATTTGTGTGAGAACCTTAAATAGTTCGCTCTTTACGTCAATACCAACGGTCTGAGGAGGGAAACCAAAGAGCAATTCGTTTGTTCTGTGGCGATCATCCTTAGCCAGACCGGCGATGGGTATATGGAGGTGTAATTCGTCCTCGACGACCTCTCTGACGACGTCCATCTGTCCCTTACCGCCATCGGTGATGATGAGGTCGGGGAGGGGTGTCTTCTCTTCGATCATTCTGTTGTATCGACGGCGAACAACCTCTTGCATGGAAGCATAGTCGTCAGGCCCCACAACAGTCTTGATATTGTATTTGCGATAGTCTTTTCTTGAGGGTTTCATCCCTTTATACACGATGCACCCGGCAACAGCATCGGTGCCGGAGATGTTGGAGTTATCAAAACATTCTATTTGATAGGGTAGTTTCTCGAGTTGCAGTTTTGTCTGCAGTTCTTTCATCAAGCGCGTCTGTTTCTGCTCCGGATTCAGTTTCTCTGCCTGTTTGAGACGGTCGAATTTATACTGTTTTCCGTTCATCTCAGAGAGCTCGAGAAGATGGTGCTTGTCACCACGCTGAGGGATGAAAAACACTGCGTCTTTCAGCTTCCAACTCATCTCGAAGGGCACGATGATCTCTTTAGCCGTACTGTGGAACCGCTCTCTGATTTCCGGTATGGCTTGCATGAGCAAGTCCTCGTCTGTCTCATCCAGCTTGCGCTTATACTCATAGGTGAAACTTTGGTTGATTGTACCGTTCTTGACGTGGATATAATTGATGTAGGCATTTCTTTTATTCTCGTCATCTACGATGCTGAAGACGTCCTCGTCGGAGATCGTCCAACTGACCACCTCGCTCTTTGTCACGAAATCCTGTAGCAGCAGATAGCGCTTTTTCAGTTCCTCAGCCACTTCGAACTTCATGAGAGACGCGTTTTTCATCATCAGGTCGTAGATTTTCTGACTAATCTCTCGTGTGTTGCCTTTTAGGATCTCTCGCGCCTGACGGATATTCTCTTGATATTCTTCATAAGAGATCTTGTTGATACAAGGCGCATAACAGTTGTTAATATGCCACTCAAGACAAGGTTTGTATTTTCCTTGTTCGATACCCTCTTTTGTGAACACAGTACGGCATGTCCGTGGCTTGTATACACGATGGATGATATCCAGTACGGCATACATGGCGGAAATGTGCGGATAGGGGCCAAAGAAGGTGCCGAAGCGCTTGTTGATCTGTCGTGTCTTGAAAATACGAGGAAAGTACTCATTGGTGACGCATATGCTAGGATAAGTCTTGCCGTCCTTGAGCAGTACATTGTATTTGGGTTTGTATTTTTTGATCAATGCATTCTCTAGTAGAAGAGCATCTTCCTCCGTGTTAACCACAGAGTAGGAGATATCCCAAATCTTTGACACGAGAACCTTCGTCTTGTATCGGTCTACTTCCTTATGGAAATAGCTCGAAACACGACGTTTCAGACTCTTAGCCTTCCCCACATATATGATATTGTGGTCTTTATCGTAAAACTGGTAGCTTCCAGGCTTCTCGGGCATACTGAGTACGATGCTCTTGCAGTGGGCCAGACGGGCTTCGTTTTCTTCTTTAGTCATAGTTTCACGTGAAACGAATGGTTGCGGTTGGGGTGAGAGTTCCTAATAAATATGATTGTGTTTATCTCTTCTCCTTCATTCTTTGCGTGGCCGCAACATGGCGGCCACAGACAAGGGTATGGCCAAATCTTTAATCAAAACTGTAGGAGGGAGGATATCTCTACATCAGGATCGAAAAGTTTACGACTCTCTGGGAACTCACTATGCAGTTCAATGATGAAGTTACAGTAGATTTTCTTTGGATGGAATTTCTTGACGAGGTTACAAGCTGCCTGCATCGTTCCGCCGGTAGCGAGGAGATCGTCATGGAGGAGAATGACATCATCAGAACTGATGGCATCCTTATGGATTTCGATGGTATCCATCCCATACTCTTTGGCGTAACTCTCTTGTACGGTCTCGCAAGGCAGTTTACCGGGTTTACGACAGAGTACGACACCAGCGCCGAGCTCTACGGCAACAGCTGAACTCATCACGAAGCCACGGCTTTCAATACCTACGATTTTTGTGATGCCCTTGTCGTGATAAAGTTCTACCATTTCGTCCTTGATTTCTCTCAAGGCTTCAGGGTTTTTAAACAGGGTTGTAACATCTCTGAAGTTTACTCCCTTGATGGGCCAATCTGGGATACAACGCAGATTGTCCAGTAAGATTTGTTTGTTCATTTTTATTGTCGTTTTACT
The DNA here is from genome assembly GCF_000424185.1 of Prevotella sp. AGR2160. Lineage (GTDB taxonomy): Bacteria > Bacteroidota > Bacteroidia > Bacteroidales > Bacteroidaceae > Prevotella. The sequence goes on along the minus strand of NZ_AUJK01000017.1, from coordinate 53,561 downwards.
TCAAGTTTTACGTTTTACTTGAATCGTTAATTGTTTGATATATTTTATTTTAACCTCTTTACTGTTTCACGTGAAACAATATCTTCTAACGGGTTTTGTTTCACGTGAAGAGCGAGAATGATAACCAGTGGCTGGCGGTTGTGGGGCATAATAAATCATGTCCCTACGGTGGGGAGGCTACCGCCCCATGAGGACGAGGAGGACATTGATGTCGCTTGGGCTCACACCGGGAATTCTGCTGGCCTGTGCGAGGGTGTCGGGCTGTATGCGTTCCAACTTCTGTCGGCCCTCGGTGGAGATTTCTTTGATGTCGGCATATTTGAAATGTCCGCGGATTTTGATGTTCTCCAGTCGGTGCATTTTGTCTGCCACGATTTTCTCTCGGTCTATATATCCTTTGTATTTCATTCTCACTTCTGCTGCTTCGGCAATCTCTTCTGTTCGCTCTCCGGTCGTGACGAAAGACGTGCCGTCAACAGTCATGGAGCTTTGTCCATTCTTATCGATAGCTTCTTTCAGTCCGGGAATGATGTCTGAGAGAGCTTTCAGTGTGAGATGAGGACGAGCAACGAGCTCGCTGATCTTACAACCGAAACGCAGTGGGGTAGTGCCTAGGTGTTCGAGAGCCCCGTTGACATCTTTAGGATGGACGGTTGTCTCCTGGCAGAAACGGATGATCCCTTCGATTCCAGCCTTTTTTTTCTTCCACCAGTCGTAGCGGTCTCGTTTTGCCAATCCGAGTTCGTAACCTTTCTCTGTGAGTCGTGCGTCTGCATCATCCTGTCGGAGGAGGATGCGGTATTCGGCTCTGGAAGTAAACATCCGATAGGGTTCATCGACACCCTTTGTGGTGAGATCGTCAATCAGTACGCCGATATAGCTTTCATCACGATTCATGACGAAGGGCTCACTTCCGCCACATTTCAGTGCAGCATTGATTCCCGCAATGGTTCCCTGTCCTCCGGCTTCCTCATAACCGGTAGTTCCATTCACCTGGCCGGCGAAAAAGAGATTCGAAATAATTTTCGATTCCAGCGAGTGATAGAGTTGTGTCGGATCGAAGTAATCGTATTCGATGGCATAGCCGGGACGATAGATTTGTGCGTCGCGAAGAGCGGGTATATGATGGATAGCCTCCATCTGAATGTCTATCGGCATACTGGATGAGAAGCCGTTCAGATACATCTCGTTGGTGTCTTCACCTTCTGGTTCTAGAAAGAGTGGGTGCTCATCCTTGTCGGGGAATGTAACGAGCTTTGTTTCGATGCTCGGGCAGTAGCGTGGCCCTGTACTCTTGATTTGTCCGTTGAAGAGCGGGGAGTCAGCGAGGCCACTGCGAAGTATATCGTGGACGGTCTTGTTCGTGTAGGTCGTCCAGCATGAGAGTTGTTTCAGTTGGCGGTGAGGGCCGAAGTAAGAGAACTGGTGAAAGCCTTGGTCACCCTTCTGCTCCTCCATATCCTCGAAATGTACACTCCGTTTGTCGATACGTACGGGAGTGCCCGTCTTCATGCGTGCGGAACGAATGCCCCAATGCGTGATACTCTCTGTGAGGTGATGCACGGCAGGCTCTGCGCAACGGCCACCCTCTACCATTTTCCGGCCGACATGCATCAGTCCGTTGAGGAAGGTTCCGGCGGTTATGATGGTGCATTTGGCGCGCAACTCCACGCCCCAAATTGTACGTACGCCGACGGCCTCGCCATTCGCTACAAGTAACTCGTCGGCCTGGTCCTGCCAGATATTCAGATTCGGGGTGTGGTCAAGGACGGAACGCCACTGCCAGATGAATCGTCCGCGGTCGCATTGGGCACGAGGACTCCACACGGCGGGTCCTTTACCGATATTCAGCATGCGGAACTGGATAGCAGTAGCATCGGTGACGCGCCCCATCTCCCCACCGAGGGCATCGATTTCGCGGACGATCTGTCCTTTAGCGATACCCCCGACGGCTGGGTTGCAACTCATCTGTCCAATCTTGTTCATGTCCATCGTGACGAGGCAAGTTTTTGCGCCCATGTTGGCAGCTGCTGTAGCTGCCTCGCAACCGGCATGTCCTCCTCCGATGACAATAACATCAAAGTAAAATTTCATTTCGTTTTTTGATTTTCACCGCAAAAGTAAAAAATTAAATTCAAATTTTGCCGAAAATACTTTGTATAATCATTTTTTTATGGTATTTTTGCAACACAATTAGGTATGGCGAGACCTATGAAAAAAGCGAACAATATCAGTTTCAAACAGTTAAATATCTAAATTTCAATCATTTATGTGGTTAATTAATTCACCTATTGGTAGAAAGGTGGTGATGTCTGTGACAGGCATCTGCCTCATTCTCTTCCTGACATTCCACTGTTGTATGAATATCGCTGCATTCTTCAGCGGTGATGCTTACAACACGGTATGTGAGTTCCTCGGTTCCAACTGGTATGCCGTTATCGGCACTCTGGGGTTGGCATTCCTGGCAGTTTGCCATATTGTGTATGCCTTCATCCTGACCGCGCAGAACCGTCGTGCACGTGGTGACGAGCGTTATGCCGTTACTGCCCGTTGGAAGGAAGTGAGCTGGGCCAGTCAGAACATGCTCGTATTGGGTCTGATCATCCTGCTCGGCCTGATTCTCCACCTCTACAATTTCTGGGGACATATGATGTTCGCTGATCTGGCAGGCATTCAGGTAGCACATGATCCTGCTGATGGTTTCGCATGGATTCAGGATACCTTTGCTAATCCGGTGTTCTCCATCCTGTATCTTGTATGGCTCTGTGCCATTTGGTTCCACCTCTCCCACGGCTTCTGGAGCGCTATGCAGACCCTCGGTTGGAGTGGTAAGATTTGGCTGAAGCGTTGGCAGTGCATCGGTATCGTTTATGTGACGATTCTGATGGGTATCTTCGCTTTCCTGATCCTCTCTTTCTGGTTGGGCTTCGCTCCCAGTTATTGTGCATAGTCTTATACCTCATCGTTATAAGCTATCAACTTGTCAACTATAAATACGTAAAACTATCACTGAATTATGTCACAGATAGATTCCAAGATTCCAGAAGGCCCTCTGGCCGAGAAATGGACCAATTATAAAGCACATCAGAAACTTGTCAACCCTGCCAACCGTCGTAAGCTTGACATCATCGTTGTTGGTACTGGTCTTGCCGGTGCATCCGCAGCAGCCAGTCTGGGTGAGATGGGCTTCCATGTAATTAACTTCTGCATTCAGGACTCTCCCCGTCGTGCACACTCTATTGCCGCTCAGGGTGGTATCAATGCAGCTAAGAATTATCAGAATGATGGTGACTCTGTCTACCGTCTTTTCTATGATACCATCAAGGGTGGTGACTACCGTGCCCGTGAGGCCAACGTTTATCGTTTGGCAGAGGTCAGCGCGAACATCATCGACCAGTGTGTTGCTCAGGGTGTACCTTTCGCCCGTGAGTATGGTGGTATGCTTGCCAACCGTTCTTTTGGTGGCGTGCAGGTCAGCCGTACGTTCTATGCCAAGGGTCAGACGGGTCAGCAGCTGTTGCTCGGTGCTTACTCTTCCTTAATGAAGGAAGTACACCGTGGCAGTGTTGAGCTCCACACTCGTACGGAGATGGAGGATGTCGTCCTCATCGACGGTCGTGCCCGTGGTATCATCGCTAAGAACCTCGTCAGCGGCAAGCTCGAGCGTTATAGCGCACATGCCGTATGTATCGCTACCGGTGGATACGGTAATACTTATTTCCTCTCCACGAACGCTATGGGTTGCAACTGTACCGCAGCTCTTCAGTGCTATCGTAAGGGAGCTTACTTCGCTAACCCGTGTTTCGTACAGATCCACCCGACCTGTATTCCAGTCCACGGTGACAAGCAGAGTAAGCTGACGCTGATGTCTGAGTCCCTTCGTAATGATGGTCGTATCTGGGTACCGAAGAAGCTCGAGGATGCCAAGGCCCTGCAGGCCGGTAAGCTGAAAGGCCGCGATATTCCCGAGGAAGACCGCGACTACTATCTGGAGCGCCGTTATCCTGCCTTTGGTAACCTCGTACCTCGTGACGTTGCCTCTCGTGCTGCTAAGGAGCGTACCGATAAGGGCTACGGTGTGAACAACACCGGTCTGGCCGTCTTCCTTGACTTCTCCGATGCTTTCAAGCGTCTCGGTCGTGATGTCGTTGACCAGCGTTATGGTAACCTCTTCGATATGTATCAGGAGATCACGGATGTCGATCCCCATGAGAACCCGATGATGATCTATCCTGCTATCCACTACACGATGGGTGGTATCTGGGTAGACTACGAGCTGCAGACCTCTATCCCCGGTCTCTTCGCTCTTGGTGAGTGCAACTTCTCCGACCACGGTGCTAACCGCCTCGGTGCTTCCGCACTGATGCAGGGTCTGAGTGATGGTTACTTCGTCATTCCTTATACCATTATGAATTATCTGAGCGATCAGATCACGGTTCCCCGCTTCTCTACCGACCTTCCCGAGTTTGAGGAGGCTGAGAAGGGAGTTCAGAAGGAGATCGACCGCATCTATGGCATTCAGGGTGATGAGAGTGTTGACCACATCCACAAGAAGCTGTACCACATCATGTGGGATCACGTGGGTATGGCCCGTAACAAGGAAGGACTGGAGACCGCTCTGAAGCAGCTCAAGGAGCTCCGCAAGGAGTTTGACGAGCATGTCCGCATCCCCGGCAGCAAGGAAGGTCTTAATGTCGAGCTCGACAAGGCCATCCATCTCCGTGACTTCATCACAATGGGTGAGCTCATCGCTTATGATGCCCTGAACCGTAACGAGAGCTGCGGCGGTCATTTCCGTGAGGAGAGCCAGACCGAGGAAGGCGAGGCCAAGCGTGACGATGAGAACTATATGTATGTCGCCTGCTGGAAGTACCAGGGTTCCGATGAGGTAGCCCCTGAGCTTCTGAAGGAGCCTCTCAACTATCAGTATATCAAGGTACAGACACGTAATTATAAGAAGTAATATAGCAATGGATACAAATATAAGTTTCACGCTCAAAGTATGGCGTCAGAACGGACCTCAGGCAAAAGGTCATTTCGATACTTTCGAGATGAAGGACATCCCTGGTGATACCTCCTTCCTCGAGATGCTGGATATTCTGAATGAGCAGTTGATCGAGGCTGGCAAGGAGCCGTTTGTCTTCGACCATGACTGTCGTGAGGGTATCTGTGGTATGTGCTCCCTGTATATCAATGGTCATCCCCACGGTCCTGCACAGGGTGCCACTACGTGCCAGCTCTACATGCGTCGTTTCCATGACGGTGATGTCATCACTGTCGAGCCGTGGCGTTCCGCCGCTTTCCCGGTGATCAAGGACTGCATGGTCGACCGCAGCGCTTTCGATAAGATCATCGCTGCCGGTGGTTATACCTCCGTACGTACTGGTCAGGCACAGGATGCCAATGCTATCCTGATCTCCAAGGAGGCCGCTGACGAGGCTATGGACTGCGCAACGTGCATTGGTTGTGGCGCTTGTGTCGCAGCCTGCAAGAATGGTTCCGCCATGCTCTTCGTCTCCTCTAAGGTCAGCCAGCTCGCTCTCCTTCCGCAGGGTCGTCCTGAGGCAGCCCGTCGTGCTAAGGCTATGGTAGCAAAGATGGAGGAGCTCGGCTTCGGTAACTGCACGAATACCCGTGCCTGCGAGGCAGAGTGCCCGAAGAACGAGTCCATCGCCAACATCGCCCGTCTGAACCGTGAGTTCATCAAGGCTAAACTTGCTGATTAATATTTATCCTGGTTAGGGCGCTCACAAGGGGTGCTCAAAGGGCGCCCACAAGGGGTGCCCCTACGAGGGAAAATAAGAATAGATTCCCGTCTAAGCATAAAACTTAGGCGGGAATTTTTGTTTTTGGGAGAAAATTGCTAAATTTGCAGCCATATACTATTCTTTATGCAGCAAATTATCAACCATTTTACCGATGACGACTTATACAAGTTCAGCATGTGCTGTGCCGTCATTGATAACTATCCTCGTGCAGAGGTGAAGTACACCTTTGTGGACCGCAACAACACGGTCTATCCTCCCGGGTTTGCTGATTTAGTGAAGGAACAGATCAAGATGTTGGAGAATGTAGTGATCACCGATGAGGAGATCGCCTTCATGAAATCGAAGTGCTATTATATGCCGAGTTGGTTCTTCACCTATCTGAAAGGCTTCCGCTATCGCAGTGAGTGGACGACAGTGGAGCAGGACGCGGAGGGTCATTTGCATATTAGTTTCGAAGGCAACTGGAGCGATACGATCCTCCTGGAGGTGAAGGTGCTGGCCATCGTTTCGGAGCTGTATTATATCGTCACGAAGCAGAACCAGGACTTCGATTATGACGATTACTATCGTCGAACGTATGAAAAGGGCGAGCGACTGCTGAATGCCGGCTGCATCTTCTCCGATTTTGGAACCCGTCGCCGTGCCTCTTTCAAGGCAGAGGATACCATTGTGCGTGCATTCCGTGACTGCCAGTCCTCCCGCAGTGATTGGAAGGGCCGTTTCGTGGGAACGAGTAATGTCTATCTTGCCATGAAATACGGTCTCACTCCAGTGGGTACGATGGCCCATGAGTTTGTCTGTGCTATCGGCGGCATGTTCGGTCCCCAGATGGCCAATCATATAGCGATGAATGCCTGGCGTCACACTTTCAACGGTGCCCTCGGTACGTATCTCTACGACAGTTTCGGATGGGACATCTTCTCCCTGAATTTCTCCGAGGACTTTGCGAATCTCTTCAAAGGCCTGCGTGTCGACAGTGGTGACAACCGAAAGGAGTTGCAGAAGATCTGTGATAAATACAAGAGTCTGAATATTGACAGCCGTACGAAGCAGGTGATTTTCTCCAATGCGCTGACGACAGATGACGCCATAGAGATTCAGCAGTATGCCAGTAAGGTCTGTCAGCCGTCTTTCGGCATCGGCACCCATTTCACGAATGACTTCCCTCATACAGCCCCGATGAATACCGTCATCAAGCTCACGGCCGTGAAGATCACGGAGTCGTGGCCTTTCTACAATGACACGTGTAAGATTTCCGAGGATGACGGCAAGCATACCGGCAAGCCGGAGGTCATCAAACGGTTTATGGAGGAGATTCATTTCAAGGAAAATGAATAGAACAACGGAAGCTTTTATTCGTGCGCACCGGGATGACGATGTCCGCCAACTGGTCTTTCAGGGGTCACGGTATCCTGATGTCGACCTGCCCTATGCCCTTGACCAGATAGCCGGGTGGCAGCGAGCATGCAAGAAACTTCCCTCTTGGGCTGCTGTCGACGGTCTTCGCTATCCTCCCCATCTCTCCATGGAACAGTGCTCCAGTGAGTCTACGGGCGCTTACAAGCGGTCTGTGCTGCAGCGTCTGACGGCCTCGTGGAGAGATGGCGCCCTCTATGACCTCACGGGCGGTTTCGGTGTTGATTTCTCCTTCCTGGCGCCCCTCTTCCCGACAGCTGTCTATGTGGAGCGTCAGGCCTCTCTCTGTGAGCTGGCACGCCATAATTTCCCGTTGTTGGGCCTCCGTCATGCCGACGTGCTATGTGCCGAGGGAGAAGCCGTGCTTGAAGAGATTCCCGAAGCTACCGAATCATCGCCCGTCGTGCTCTTCCTTGATCCTGCCCGGCGAGACAGTCATGGTGGCAAGACGGTGTTGTTGGAGGACTGCACACCCGATGTGACGCGCCTTCGTGACGGTCTTCTGAGAAAGGCCACGCTCGTGATGCTGAAGCTCTCACCGATGCTCGACTGGCATGCTGCCGTAGCGGCTCTTTCGGCACCGGTCTCCGGTAGCGTCTGTGAAGAGACTTCCGGAGATGTCTGTGGTGGCGTGTGTGAGGTTCATATCGTCTCCGTGGGCAATGAATGCAAGGAGCTCCTTCTCGTGCTCTCCCGTGGCTTCAGAGGCGCTCCTACGGTTTATTGCGTCAACGATGGCGACAGCTTCATCTGGCAACCTGGTATGGAGACTGTCTCCGTCATAGCAAATGCGGAAATAATGAGAAGAGATCCACCATTCTTTCTCTACGAGCCCAACTCGTCGATCCGCAAGGCCGGCTGTTTCGATGCTGTATCGGCGCGTTTTGGGGTCTTTCCGCTTGGAGCCAACAGTCATCTCTTTGTCTCCACCCGCCTCGTCCCCGCCTTTCCCGGACGTCGTTTCGTTGTGGAGACCGTGACGACGATGAACAAGAAGCAGTTGAAGTCAGCGTTGCAGGGCATCACGCAGGCGAATATCACTGTTAGAAATTTCCCGATGACCGTCAAAGAATTACGTCGGAAACTGAAGTTGCGTGATGGTGGTGACACCTATCTTTTTGCCACGACGGTGGGCGACCGTGAACATCGTTTGTTCATCTGTAAGAAATTAAATTAATTTAATATTTACCCCAATCTTTTGAGAAATGGGGAAAATGTAGTAAATTTGCACATTTCAAGCACATTATTAGAAGAATAAATTCATGTCATCAGTTGATATTAAGCAGGTTCAGACGAAGTTCGACCTCAAGAAATTCATTGATTTCCATTACGATCTCTATGCTGGAAACAAGTACGACGTACCCAATCTTTTCAGCGATGAGATGAACACGCTGCGCAAGGACCGCAATGCCGCCTTCGACTTCTGTGAGGCAGAGTATTATTTGGCCTATCGTGATGGGAAGATTGTCGGTCGTGTGGCCGCTATCATCAACACTCATGCCAACGAGGCCTGGGGCCGGAAGTGTGTGCGCTTCGGTTGGATCGACTTCATTGATGACATCGAGGTCTCCAAGGCGCTGCTGAAAGCTGTTGCCGACTATGGCCGCCGGAAAGGAATGGATGAGATCGTCGGGCCTTTAGGCTTCACCGATATGGACCCCGAGGGCATGCTTACGGCGGGCTATGACCGTCTCGGTACGATGCCGACGATTTACAACTATCCCTACTATCCCGAGCACATGGAGAAGATGGGCGGCTGGGACAAGGATAATGACTATGTAGAGTACTACCTCCCTGTTCCGGAGAAGATCCCGGAGAAATACGCTAATGTCTCAAAGATCGTTGAGGAGCGTTATAACCTCCACGTGAAGAAGCTCACGCGTGATGATATTTTCAAGCGTGGCTATGGCGACAAAGTTTTCCAGGTCATCAACGACACTTACAGTCATCTCTATGGTTATTCGAAGCTCACGGAGCGTCAGGTGCAGCAGTATACAAAGATGTACCTGCAATATATCGACCTTGACTTGGTGACGCTCATTGAGGACTGGAACAAGGACCGCAAGGTTGTCGGCGTCGGTATAAGTCTGCCGTCGTTGTCTCTGGCCCTTCAGAAATGCCGTCGTGGCCGTCTGCTGCCTTTTGGCTGGTGGCATGTCCTTCGTGCACTGAAGTTCCATAAGACTCCCGCCGTTGACCTGTTGCTCATCGGCGTCCTTCCCGAGTACCGCAGCAAGGGAGCCAACTCCCTGCTTTTCTCCGACCTTATTCCTCGTTATCAAAAATACGGTTTCAAATGGGGCGAGACGCAGGTGGAGATGGAAACGAACGAGAGCGTGCAGAGTCAGTGGGGACCGCTGAATCCCGTGCTGCATAAGCGCCGTAGATGCTATAAGCGGAAGTTGTAGAAGGGAACCTCTGTGGATCCTTGCGCTTGCAAAGCGCAAGCACACAACGGCAGGCCATTCTACATTGCCGCATGCATCCTGCAAAGAATAATGAGGTGTGTAACGTTGTCACGTTGTCACACGTATTTCCGCCAGAGAAGGGGAAAATAAAAAGGAATGAGTTATGAGTGAAAACAAAGAAGGAACCGATAACAAACCTATCGAGCAGCCTGTAGCCTATACCGAGGATAACATCCGTCACCTGAGTGACATGGAGCATATCCGTACGCGTCCGGGCATGTATATCGGCCGCCTCGGCGACGGTAAGTTGCCCGAGGATGGTATTTATGTGTTGCTGAAGGAGACCATTGACAACTCCATTGACGAGTTCAAGATGCATGCCGGCGACCGCATAGAGGTGGACATTGATGACAACCATCGTGTCAGTGTCCGCGACTATGGCCGTGGTATTCCCCAGGGCAAGCTCGTGGAGGCTGTCAGCGTGCTCAATACCGGTGGAAAATACGATACGAAGGTATTCCAAAAGAGCGTCGGCCTGAATGGTGTCGGTATTAAGGCCGTCAACGCCCTTAGCAGTCATTTCTGCGTCATGTCCTACCGAGACGGGAAGGTCCGTGAACTCCGTTTTGAGAAAGGCATCAAGACTTTCGACAACATGCGGGAGACGCAGGACGAGAACGGTACCTACGTCTGTTTTGAGCCTGACGACACGCTTTTTAAAGGCTACAGTTTCCAGGATGATATTGTGGAGACGATGCTCCGCAACTACACCTATTTAAATACGGGTCTTACGATTCTCTATAATGACCGCCGCATTGCCAGCCGTCATGGCTTGAAGGACTTGCTGACCGATAATATGACCGTCGATGGTCTTTATGACATCGTCCATTTGAAAGGCGATGACATTGAGATCGCCTTCACCCATACCAACCAGTATGGCGAGGAGTATTATTCCTTTGTCAACGGCCAGCATACTACTCAGGGCGGTACCCATCAGAGCGCTTTTAAGGAGCATATTGCCCGTACTATCAAGGAGTTTTTCGGAAAGAACTACGAGTATACCGACATTCGAAACGGTCTTGTCGGCGCCATTGCCATCAATATCCAGGAGCCCGTCTTCGAGAGTCAGACGAAGATCAAGCTCGGCAGTACGCAGGTGGACCCGAAAGATCCCAACAGTGAATCGATCAACAAGTTTGTCGGCGATTTCATCAAACAGAATGTCGACAACTACCTCCATATCCACAGTGATGTCGCTGAGGTTCTGGAGGCAAAGATCAAGAGCAGCGAGCATGAGCGTAAGGCCATGGCAGGCGTGACGAAGCTTGCCCGTGAGCGTGCCAAGAAAGCCAGTCTCCACAACCGCAAGCTCCGTGACTGCCGCATCCATTATAATGACGCCAAGAATGAGCGCAAGGAGGAGAGCTCTATCTTCATCACCGAGGGTGACTCTGCCAGCGGAAGTATCACGAAGAGCCGTGATGTCAACACGCAGGCCGTCTTCTCCCTTCGTGGCAAGCCGCTGAACTCCTTCGGTCTGACGAAGAAGGTAGTGTACGAGAATGAGGAGTTCAACCTCTTGCAGGCCGCTCTGAACATCGAGGATGGTCTCGACGATTTGCGATATAATAAGGTCATCGTTGCTACCGATGCTGATGTCGACGGTATGCACATCCGTCTGCTCATCATCACCTTCTTCCTCCAGTTCTATCCCGAGTTGATCAAGAAGGGCCATGTCTATGTCCTTCAGACGCCGCTCTTCCGAGTCCGCAACCGCCGTACGAAGATCAAGAACAAGCAGGTCATTGCTGACGCTGATGCCAAACTCGGTCCGAAAGAGAAGAAAGGTGATTTCATCACGCGTTACTGTTACAGTGACGAGGAGCGCCGCCAGGCTATCTCCGCCCTTGGTCCCGATCCCGAAATTACGCGTTTCAAGGGTCTCGGCGAGATCAGTCCCGACGAGTTCCGTCATTTCATTGGCCCCGATATGCGCCTTGAGCAGGTCACGCTGCATAAGAACGATCAGGTGCAGAAGCTCCTGGAGTATTATATGGGCAAGAATACGATGGAGCGCCAGAACTTCATCATCGATAATCTCGTCATTGAGGAGGATAAGCCGGAAGAAGAGACCTCTACCCAATCGTAAGATGCTGTTAGGACGCCCACAAGGGGTGCCCCTACGGAGAAAAAATAAGAACACAACGAAAATAATGATGAGAAAGACGAAAAACATACTTATAGGCGCGCTGCTGTTGCTGCTCGCCTTCTTTATGGTGCAGCCGGCGTGCGCGCAGCTGCGCTTCAATTTCGGGAAGGGATCACCACTGCGGAAACTGCAGATGGCCGAACTCGCCATCAGTAATCTCTATGTCGACACCGTCAACGAGAACAAACTCGTGGAAGATGGTATCCGCGGCATGCTCGAGAAGCTTGATCCCCATTCCTCCTATTCCCCGGCCAGTGAGGCCAAGAGCCTGGAGGAAGGACTCAACGGCGGCTTCGACGGCATTGGCGTGCAGTTCAACATGCTGCAGGACACCCTTGTTGTCATCCAGACTGTCGTGAAGGGTCCGTCAGAGAAAGTCGGCATCCTCCCAGGCGACCGCATCGTGGCTGTCAACGACACGGCCATTGCCGGTGTGAAGATGGATAAGGCGGAGATTATGCGCCGTCTGAGAGGTCGCAGGGGCACTGTAGCGCACTTGAAGATCATCCGTCGGGGTGTAAGCCATCCGTTGACTTTTAACGTCGTACGCGACAAAATTCCGTTGAAGACGCTTGATGCCGCCTACATGATTCGTCCGGGTGTCGGTTATATTCGTCTGAGCTCCTTCGGCATGAAGAGTGACGAGGAAGTAGCCGTGGCCCTCGACTCGTTGAAGAAACAGGGCATGAAAGACCTCATCTTCGACCTTCAGGACAATGGCGGCGGCTATCTGCAGGCAGCCGTGGCCATCGCCCAGGAGTTTCTGCAGCCCGGTGACCTCATCGTCTACACCCAGGGCCGCGTGTCTCCGCGCCAAGACTTCAACAGCGGACAGCGTGGCCGTTTCCGCGACGGCCGTCTCGTTGTCCTCATCAACGAGTTCTCCGCTTCTGCCGCTGAGATCGTCACGGGTTCCGTTCAGGACCAGGACCGTGGCACCGTCGTCGGTCGCCGCTCCTTCGGTAAGGGCCTCGTCCAGCGCCCCATTCCCTTTGAGGACGGTAGTATGATGCGGCTCACGGTAGCCCATTACTACACGCCGAGTGGCCGTTGCATCCAGAAGCCTTACAAGAAGGGAGACTTGAAAGACTATGAGATGGATTTCGACAACCGATATAAGCATGGTGAGCTGACGAATGTTGACAGTATCCATCTTGACAAGAGCCATACCTATTATACGCTCCGCAAGCACCGTCCCGTCTATGGTGGCGGTGGTATCATGCCCGATGTCTTCGTGCCCCTCGACACGCTGCAGTATACGGCTTATCACCGCAAACTGATGATGAGCAATGTCGTGATGGACAACTATCTCCGTTATGTCGACAATAGCCGCAAGGCGCTGAAGAAACATTACAAGACTTTCGAGGCGTTCAACAGCGACTATACCGTTCCCGATGACCTTATCGCCAAGATCCGCGAGGATGGCAAGAAGCAGAAGATCGAGCCGAAGGACGATGCCGAGCTTCAGCGTACCCTTCCTTATCTGAAGTTGCAGTTGAAGGCCCTTGTAGCCCGTGATCTGTGGGATATGAACGAGTATTTCAAGATCATGAACGAGAGCAACGCTATCGTCCAAAAAGGCATCCAGGTGATTGAAGGGAAATGATTACTTTTGTTCCGATCATTGCGGTGCGTGGCCGCAACATGGCGGCCACCTACAAGAGGATCTATGAATTATACAGGCAATCCTCCAATTGCCATCAAGCTATTTTGCGGTCGTAAACAACGGAGATAATTTTCTATCTCTGTTGTTTATGAAATTCTGCACGATAGATCCGGGAGGCGGCAGGCAGAATTGTCTTGTGATGTTACGTTGTTACGTCAGTGGAATATATATAGAGATATTTCAGTAGAATCCCTATATGAATCGTATTATCAAGAAAAGCAATAAGACAATGAAGATAATGCGGTTTATTTTGCTCTCTGTGGGCCTTTTTCTCTTCTGTGGACAATCTATCGCCCAAAACGTAATAACGGCTTCAGCGGGCTCTCAGAGGTCTCTACTGCGCTTTGACTTCTCCGTCCGCTACCGGGAGACGGGAAAGGCATGGAGAAATGTGGATACCTACGGCTGGAAAGTGGATCATGTCGTGTCCGGGCGGCATCACAATGATCTTCATCGGGGAGCATATTGACGGCGTGACGTTCGAATAAAGCATCCTCCCTTAGGGCGTGACGTTGTGTGCTAGTGTTGAATGGCCTGCCGTTGTGTGCTTGCGCTTTGCAAGCGCAAGGTGGCGTAGCAGCCTACGGCGAGGAGCTGGGCGACGGTGCTGACGGCGACCGTGGCGGTGATGCTCTGGTCGTAGAGGGCACCGAGGAGCCAACTGCCGAGGAACCAGGCAATGCCGAAGCAGCACTCGAAGATGCCGTAGCCCGTGGCACGGCTGCGCTTCGGCACCATCGTCGTCACTGTGGCCTTGAGGATACTCTCCTGGGCGCCCATGCCGATGCCCCAAAGGATAACACCGATGATGGCAGCCATTTTACTGGCTCCGAGGAAGACGAAGGCGGCGAAAGGTGTAGCGATGAGGGTCGCGAGGATTAGCGACCTACGCGCGTGCTTGTCGTACATCCATCCGAAGACGAAAGCTGCCGCGGCATCGGTGAGCATCGCCAGGGCATAGAGCAAGGGAATGGTGTCGGCGCTGAAGAGACTTCTGCGGGAGAAATGCATCACCACGAGGGAGTAGTCGATGAAGCCGAAGGCAAAACAACTGATACCAAGGATGTAGATCACGAAACTCTTGTGAATCTTAAAAGGAATATACTCCTTGGGCTCGGGCTCGAAATTCTCGGGGTGCGGGAATTTCCGGTAGGTCAGCCATAAGAGGAAGAGGGTGATGGCACCGGGGATGACGAGAAAGGCAAAGCAGTTGCGGTAGTCGTAGAAGACGTCATCGTGGTGCTGGAAGAGCATGATGACGTAGAGCAGCAGCGGCCCGAGGACGGCACCGATCTGGTCGAGGAGCTCCTGGATGGCGAAACTCTTGCCGACACCCTCCTGTGTGGCGGCAAATGACATGACGGTGTCCTTGGCGGGCTTCTTGATGGCCTTGCCGAGGCGTTGGATGATGAGCAGGGCGCAGGCGAAGATCCAGCCATGGCGGCTTGTCAGGGCCAAGGCGGGTACGGCGACGACATCAAGGGTATAGCCGAGGATGACCATCGGCCAGTAGCGCCGCGTGCGGTCGGTGAGGCGTCCGAAGACATAGCGCAGTCCGTAACCCACGAGTTCTCCGAGTCCGGAGACGAAGCCGATGACCGCCGCTGAGGCTCCGGCGAGGCTGAGGAAGGCTCCACGGATACTGTTGGCACTCTCGTGGGTCATATCAGAGAAGAGGCTCACGAGGCCAAAAAGAAGAATAAATGTCATGGCCGCGGAGAGGTGTCCGCGGCCATTTGGTCTTTGTTTCATTTAGAATAGATATCCGAACCCGATGTTGAAGGCAATCTGGTGCATACGGAATGTGATGGTCTTAAAATCACTGTGGAAGATATTCTCAGGACCGTAGGCGAGGTTGGCGTTGACATTGAAATGCTTGTAGGCACGCCAACTGCCGCCGATCTCCAGGCCCCACTGGAATTTGCGGAGATCATCGGAGAAATCATACGTGGCGTTTTTTCCGTCCTTGAACTCTGCTTTCTCGCCTGTCGGCGTGAGGTTGCGGAGGTAACCATCATGGACTTCTCCGTCGAAACTACCGTCAACCTGGAAGGAGGCGTAGAGGCCTGCCCATACGCGCCAGCGGTCGTTGAAACGATAATTGACATCAACGGGAATGGTGAAGAGAGTGGAGGAGTAGTTGGTCTTCACGTCTCCCGTCCAGTAGCCCGTCATATAGTTGCCCTCGTCGACGACGGTGGTATGGTAGTTCTTTACGCGGGCTTTCGTTGACATGCGCTTTTCTTCGAGCTTCAGTCCCGTGGACAAACCCCATGGACTGCGCTTGCCGTCATCACCGAACCAATAGGTGGCGATACCGGCGATGGAACCGTTGAGCTTGGGGTTGTAGCCTTTCACCTCACGGATCTCACGGGGAAAGGGGACGGGCGTTGCCCCGCCGATGTTGATACCGGCGCGCACCTCAAAGTCCCAGCCTTTCGCGGAGGCGGCCACGAGACTGTTGTCACGGTCGGTCTGTGCTGATACAGAAAGGGTGGCAAGCGCCATCCCCAGCAATATGATATTTCTTTTCATTCGTTTGCAGTTTAGAAATCACCTTTAGAATATACGTGTACCTCGTCGACATAGAGTGTAGAGCCAACGGCTCCCTCGAAGTCGGCACCATGGCGGCTGGAGCTCATGACGATGGCGAGCCGGTATTTGCCGGAGGCAAGTTTCGCGGCGTCGAAGGTCTTGCCGTTGACGGCCTTGAAGGGGATGAGGAAGAAGGTCCAGTTGTCGGTCTCTTTCCATTCTTTTGCCTCGGCGATGCTCACGATATTCTTGCTCGTCTTGATATTCGTACCGTCGAGATAGGGCACGTCGTCCGTGGCCTCGTACATCACGGCATAGATATCGCAGGAGTCATGGCGGTCTTTAAGCTCATTCATGTTCTTGTCGGTGAACACGCTGCCGGCCTTGTACTTATACCAGCCGGTGAGGACCAGAGGCTCCTTGCGGAAGGGGCGGCCGAAATGGGTGCTCTTGGCGGGACTGCTGATGTCGAGAACGAAGTCGCCGATGAAGAGGTTACCGGCGGCGATGGGTGCCCCAAACATCTTTCCAAGGGCGCCTGTGGATTTTGTCTCCAGTTTCACACATTTCCCTTTATAGCCGTTGTCGGACTGCTGGGTAGGATAGGAGGCGGGATTATTCTTGTCGTCATCCGTAATCATGAAACCGGCATTGCCGCTGCCCCAGTCGGTAGTGGTGCCGTCAATGGTGTCGTAGAAGATCTGATAGAAGAGGCTGTCAGCTTCGGGATCCCATTCGTCGACATACTTGTATTGCCGCACGTTCTCGAAGGAAAAGTCTGTGGGGACATCATTGGAGAGGAAAGAGACGGTGTATTTCTTGCTCCAGTTGCCATCCTCCGAGGTGACGGTGTAGGTCTGCGGCTGGGTGAAGTCGCGGACAGTACCGTTGGCGGGATCAATGGTGGCGCCGGGAGTGAGGGTGAACGACGGTGACAGCTTCGTCAAATCATCCCAGCCGTTGACATAGACTTTCACCTCGTCGTTGGTGATGACGGGCTCGCCGATAGGCTTGATCTGCGTACTGTCGAGGATAATGGACGTGATGTCGGCCTCGGCATTCAGGGCCTCGTCACGGATACAGGATGAGAGGACCATTGAAGCACTGCTCATCAAGGTAATGGCCATGAGCCACTGCCGCAAGGATTTCATTTTGCTCATAGTTTCTTAAGGGATAGCTCGCTATGGCCCTCAATAGACTGCCATTGGAACTTCCCTATCTACGTTTACTTTTTTAATACTTTACTTTTTTACTTTTCCATCATGGCGAGGGCGGCATTCTCGTTGGCCTCCATGATCTCACGCTCGCCGGGGCCTTTGTCATTGATGCCGCAGAGGTGGAGGATGCCATGGATGATGACACGGTGGAGCTCGTCGTCATAAGTCTTGCCGAACTTTTCCGCGTTGGAGCGCACGGTGTCGAGGCTGATGACGATATCGCCGTTGAGGATATCGTCCTCATCGTAGTCGAAGGTGATGATGTCCGTGTAGTAGTCGTGACCGAGATACTGCTTGTTGACCTCGAGGATCTTCTCGTCGTCAACGAACATATACCCGATTTCACCGACCTTACGGCCATGAGCGGCAGCGACCTTCTTGATCCACGCTGTCGTTTCTCGTTTCTTGATTTTCGGCATTTTCACGCCGTCAACATTGTAGGTAATCATATATCGTTGTTTACGGAATTTTTACTTCTTTACTTTTTTACTTTTCCTGGCAGGAATTCGGACACGTCCTTGCCGAAGAAGCGGAGCTCGCGCACGAGGGTGCTGCTGACGCTCTGCAGTTGCGGGTCGGTGAAGAAGAGGAGCGTCTCCACGCCACTGAGCCGACGGTTGATATCAGCCTGCTCACGCTCATATTCGAAGTCCTTGATCGAGCGGATGCCGCGGACGATGAAACGGGCGTTTTCGCGCTTGGCCATGTCGACGGTGAGGTCACTGTAGGCCTTCACCTCGATCTGCGGGTCATCGGCATAGATAGCCTGGATGTCGGCCACACGCTGCGTGATCTCCTCCTCCGTATGCTTGAGCTTGGAGACGGCGACGGCGATGACGAGGCGGTCGAAGAGCGGTTTGGCCCGCTTGACAATGTCGGCGTGGCCGATGGTGAAGGGATCAAAGGTCCCCGTGAAGAGTGCTGTTCGCATTTTACTTCTTTACTTTTTTACTTTTTTACTTTTGAAAGAGGTCCTGCCCCATGACATTGCCGGCGTAAGGGTTGCGGCCGAGGTGGTCGTAGGCGAGCTTCGTGACCATACGGCCACGCGGCGTGCGCTTGATGAAGCCCTCCATGATGAGGTAAGGCTCGTAGACCTCCTCCACGGTACCCGCATCCTCGCCGATGGCGGTGGCGATCGTCGTGATGCCCACGGGGCCACCGCGGAACTTGTCGATAATGGTCAGAAGAATCTTATTGTCGATTTCATCGAGACCATACTGGTCGATGTTCAGCGCCTGAAGGGCTACCATGGCGATATCTTTCGTGATGGTACCGTTGCCTTTCACCTGGGCGAAGTCACGGACACGGCGCAGCAGACCGTTGGCGATACGCGGCGTGCCACGGCTGCGGCGGCTGATCTCTGCCGCTGCCTCGTCCTCGATGGGTACTTTCAGCAGACGGGCGCTGCGCTTGATGATCTTCTGCAACGTCTCGGGATCATAATACTCGAGATGGAGGTTGATGCCGAAACGGGCACGGAGAGGTGCTGTGAGGAGGCCGCTGCGCGTTGTGGCACCGATGAGCGTGAAGGGGTTCAGGTCGAGCTGGATGCTGCGGGCTGACGGTCCCTTATCGATCATGATGTCGATGCGGTAGTCCTCCATGGCCGAATAGAGGTATTCCTCGACGACGGGAGAGAGACGGTGGATCTCATCGATGAAGAGCACGTCGTTGGGCTCGAGCGAGGTAAGGATGCCCGCGAGATCACCGGGCTTGTCGAGGACAGGACCGGAGGTGATCTTGAAGCCCACGCCGAGCTCGTTGGCGATGATGTTGCTCAGCGTCGTCTTTCCAAGGCCGGGAGGACCATGGAGAAGCGTATGGTCGAGGGGTTCTCCCCTGTATTTGGCGGCCTCTACGAAGACACGGAGGTTGTCGACGACCTTCTGTTGACCGCTGAAATCGTCGAATTTCAACGGCCGCAGGGCCTTCTCAAACTCTTTCTCTGCCGAGGAGAGGTTCTCGTTTTCTCTGATATCTATATCTTCCAAAGACTTTTAAAATTAAAGAATTAAAAAATTAAACGAAGACGGAGTGTGGGTGTTAATGGCTTGCCGTTGTGTGCTTGCGCTTTGCAAGCGCAAGGTTGCGCCAATGTTTTTACTTATTTACTTTTTTAATTTTACCCTGCACTCTTCCAGTATCCTCACGAGCTCCTCCTTCGTGTCGGCACGGAGCATGGCGATGCGCGTCTGACGGAAATCGGGGATGCCCTTGAAGATCGGGGAGGCGGCGAGATGGCGGCGCGTGTGGAGGATGCCGCGGTATTCATCAATACGGTTGATGTTGATGTCCAACTGTTCCTCTAAGATGTCGATCTTATCATCGAGGGAGAGAGAGCCTTTCCCGGTTTGGGCGCCCATAAGGGGTGCCCCTACGGAGGATTGGTCGAGATAGTCGCGGATCTCCTTGAAGATCCACGGACGGCCAAAGGTGGCGCGGCCGATCATCACGGCGTCGACACCATAGTCGTCGAAGGCACGCTTGGCCTCCTCGGGTGTCGTGATGTCACCGTTGCCGATGATGGGGATATGGATGCGGGGGTTGCGCTTCACCTCACCGATGAGGGTCCAGTCGGCATGCCCCGTATACATCTGTGAGCGTGTGCGGCCGTGGATCGTCAGCGCCTGGATGCCACAGTCCTGCAACTGTTCGGCGAGATCGGTGATGATGAGGTTGTTCATATCCCAGCCGAGGCGCGTCTTCACGGTCACGGGGGTGTGGACGGCCTTCACGACCTCCCTCGTGATATCCAGCAGCAGCGGTATATTCTTCAGCATGCCCGCTCCGGCACCTTTCCCGGCGACTTTCTTCACGGGGCAGCCGAAATTGAGATCGATAACATCGGGGTGCACCTGCTCCACGATTTTCGCGGCCTCGACCATCGACGCCACATCGCGACCGTAGATCTGAATGCCTACGGGGCGCTCGTCGTCATCGATGACCATCTTCGAGAGTGTCGACTTGATGCTCCGGATGATGGCATCGGCAGAGACGAACTCCGTATAGACCATCGCGGCGCCGAAGCGCTTGCAGAGTTTGCGGAATCCGATGTCGGTGACATCTTCCATAGGAGCGAGAAACAGCGGTCTGTCTCCAAATTCTATATTACCTATTTTCATTTGTGTGCAAAATTACAAAAAAGAAAAGAAGTAGGGGATTACTTTTTTACTTTTTTACTTTTTTACTTTTTAATTTTTCCCTATCTTTGCAAACAATTATGGAAAACAAGGAAAAAGAACAGATCCAGTTGCCCGACAACGCGTTTCGGGAACTGAAGGACGGGGAAGAGTATACCCCGATCATGAAACCGGACCAGGTATATCCGGAAGTAAATGGCTGGTCGGTGAGCTGGGGTATCGTTATGGCGATCCTCTTCTCTGCCGCTGCCGCCTATCTCGGCTTGAAGGTCGGCCAGGTCTTCGAGGCTGCCATCCCCATCGCCATCATCGCCGTCGGCGTCTCTACGGCGACGCACCGCAGCAAGGCCCTCGGCGAGAATGTCATTATCCAGAGCATCGGTGCCTGTTCGGGAGCCGTCGTTGCCGGTGCCATCTTCACATTGCCGGCTATCTATATCCTCCAGGCGAAATATCCGGAGATGACGACATCCTTTATGAAGATCTTCATGGCCTCGGCCCTTGGTGGCATCATCGGCATCCTCTTCCTCATTCCTTTCCGGAAGTATTTCGTCAGTGACATGCACGGCAAATATCCCTTCCCGGAGGCTACGGCAACGACACAGGTGCTCGTCTCCGGCGCTAAGGGTGGTGACCAGGCGAAGCCGTTGCTCATCGCCGGTCTTGTCGGTGGTCTCTATGATTTCATCGTCGCCTCCTTCGGCTGGTGGAATGAGAACTTCACGAGTCGTGTGTGCACGTGGGGCCAGCAGCTGGCTGATCACGCGAAGCTCGTCTTCAAGGTCAACACGGGTGCTGCCGTTCTCGGTCTCGGTTATATCGTCGGCTTGCGCTATGCCCTGTATATCACCTTCGGATCCCTCGCCGTGTGGTGGCTCATCGTACCAGGTATGAGCCTTGTCTTCCACGACCAGGTGCTGAATATGTGGGATCCGTCGATCACGACGACCGTCGGTGCCATGAGCCCCGAAGAGATCTTCAAGGCTTATGGCCGCAGCATCGGTATCGGCGGCATCGCCATGGCCGGTATCATCGGTATCATCAAGAGCTGGGGCATCATTAAGGGTGCCGTAAGTCTTGCCAGCCGAGAGTTGAAAGGCAAGAGTGGGGCAGAAGCACAGGTGAAGCGCACGCAACGCGATATCTCGTTTAAGATCATTGCCATCGGTTCCCTGGTGACGATCCTCATCACTTTCCTCTTCTTCTGGTTCGGCGTGATGCAGGGCAATCTCCTCTTCGCCATCGTCGGTATCCTCTTGGTGACGATCATCGCCTTTCTCTTCACCACTGTCGCTGCCAATGCCATTGCTATCGTCGGCAGCAACCCGGTGTCGGGTATGACGCTGATGACGCTCATCCTCGCCTCCGTCGTCATGGTTGCCGTAGGTCTGAAAGGTCCCGGTGGCATGCTCGCCGCACTGATCATGGGTGGCGTCGTCTGTACGGCGTTGTCGATGGCCGGCAGTTTCATCACCGACTTGAAGATTGGTTACTGGCTCGGCACGACCCCGAAGAAGCAGGAGACGTGGAAGTTTTTCGGCACCCTCGTCTCCGCAGCTACCGTCGGTGGCGTGATGATGCTCCTCAATAAGACTTACGGCTTCGCCAGCGGCCAGCTTGCTGCCCCGCAGGCTAATGCCATGGCTGCCGTCATCGACCCGCTGATGAATGGTGTCGGTGCTCCGTGGCTGCTTTATGGCATCGGCGCTGTCATCGCCATCATCCTCGACCGCTGTGGCATCTCCGCACTGGCCTTCGCCCTCGGTATGTTCATCCCCATTGAGTTGAATATCCCCCTCGTCGTTGGTGGCGCCCTCAACTGGTATGTCACCTCCCGCTCGAAGGATGCTGCCGTCAACAAGGCACGTGGTGAGAAGGGCACGCTCATCGCCAGTGGCTTCATCGCCGGTGGCGCCCTGATGGGTGTTGTCAGCGCGCTGTTGAAGTTCGGCGGTGTGGAGCTGAGTATCGCTGACACGTGGTGGACGAACCCGATGTCGGAGGTCTGCAGCCTTGCCGCCTATATCCTTCTGATCACCTATTTTGTCAAAGCCACGAAGAAATAATTTCATCCCCCTACGGTGGATGATTTGTCTCAAAAGAGGGTATTGTTTGTGCAATACCCTCTTTTTGTGAGGATTACGTGATAGTCGTTTAACACGAATGTCATCTTCTCCTGGCACGCTGCCGCCACGACGACGAACAATAAGGAAACTGTTTATTCCAACACAAATGAAGGAAAGGGCACCCCTGCCATCGAGACGGCATGGGTGTCTTCGGCAACGGAGGCAAACGGATTCGTCGCCGACACTACCAATGGTTATTATTTCTCCACAGGCTCCTGGGATCGTGCGCTCTTTATCGCCAAGGATCTCTTCATGTCGGGTGAGATTACAGCCTTATGTCGGGTGAGATTACAGCCTTGAAGAAAACCTACAGCGATCTCAGTGTCGACGTCACCGTGAAGTATCTGGTTGATGGCGCAACAACCTCTGAACCTGCGCAGATCTCGCCGAAATATCATGTGAGTAGCGGGTGGACGGGCTTCTGCAATTTATGTTCGGCTTTGATAAGTTCAGTATCAATGGTTGGAAATACATGGATATCACCGTTAATGCGGCTCTGAAGGATCTTATCGACCACAACAACCTTTGGATTGGTGGCAACGACTTCACGATCTCGGGTATCTATTTCCTCCACGATAGTAAAGGCGATGTGGCCTGGGCCGACCGCAGCAGTGAGGTCCGTAGCAGCTATGTCTATCATAACTACCTCGATCTCTCTACGGGTACGAGTCAAACGGTAGATATCGTCTTCAGCGATGCTATCATGAAGTTTCATGCCGTTGATGGCAGCAGTAGTGAGGTGATCCCCGTCTATACTGGCGATTCGAATATTCCCGATGGCCCGATCAATGATGCCAAGCAGAATAATTATTTTGATTGGGGCGAATAATAGAAAAAGGGGGCCGCATTTGTACGGTCCCTTTTTTTTATCTTTTTTCCTATTTTTTATATAGAATCTTTTTGTGTAATTTTGCTGTCGATTATAAATTAATACTCAAATATCAACACTAAACTCATGATTAACAAAAAACTTCTACTTGCATGCGTGGTACTGCTTGTCAGTGTCATTTGTGTCTTTGCCAAGTCTTCGACAGTATGGTCGGGGTCTTTCGATCCTCAAAACTGGGGAGCCTGGCAGGAAATCAACCTCTCTGATCCTGTTGTTGACGGCGACACGATCGTTTTCAAGGGCGATGTCTCCGACAATGCCCAGATTCAGATCGATGACAAGAATTGGGCGCCTATCGATGGTCCGTATGTCGATTTTAAGGCTGGTGTCTATAAACTTGCCGTCACCAGTGATAATGCCGCAGCCATCAATGGTGGCATCTATGTCAAGGGTCAGGGCTTCACGCTGAAGTCCGTTGACGTGATCAAGAAGTCTTCTGATGACGATCAGACTTCCGATAACACCTCGTCCGAAATAGAGTATCAGCCGCTCCCTTGGTCTGACTCCTTCGATGCCAATAATTGGAATAGTCAACTGGCATTGAAAAACAAGGATATGAAAGCTGGTGATAAGCTCATCTTCACCGGTACTGTCTCCGGCGCTTCCCAGGACAGCCCCGCCCAACTGCAGGTGGCTACGCCCGACTTCTCCGTCTTTCTGACGACCGACAATGGCAACTATAATGATTACGACGGCGACTTCAACCTGGAGGTTACTGCCGACAATGTAGACTTGCTGCGTAGTGGCTTTGTCGTAAAAGGTCAGAGCTATACCCTTGAGGAGGTCCGCGTCATCTCCTCTATCTCTACGAAGATCAACGGTATCTCCGGTGATCATCGTCAGAAAGGCGTCTATTACAATCTGAATGGCCAGCGCATGAGCGAGCCGAAGGGTATTTGTATCCTTCAGGGTAAGAAGATCTTGAAATAGATCGAACTGACTTATGCTTCCTTGCGCTTGCAAAGCGCAAGCACACGACGGCGTGCCATTCAACTCAATAGATGATAGACACCGCCGGCCATGGCTTTGACGACACCCTTCATCTCCAACTGGAAGAGGAGGGCGGTGAGACGGCCGATGGGGATGGCGGTATGGATGGCAATCTTATTGATTTGAAGATTATCCTGCTTTTTTAAGGCATTGACGATCTGCTCTTCGTCCGGACTGAGGTCCACGAAGAGCTGACGCTCAATGCCTTTTCGTTTGGCCTCGTAGAGGATGCTGTCTTCCTGCCACCCCATGGTTCTGACGAAATCTTCGGCACTGGTGATCAGACCGGCGCCACTGTCTCGGATCAGGTTGTTGCAGCCCTCGCTATAGGGCGCGTTGATGACGGGACCGGGGAAGGCGAAGACCTCACGGCCATAGTCTTGAGCCATACCAGTGGTGATGAGACCGCCACCCTTGGCGGCACTCTCCACGAGGATCGTGGCATCGCTCATACCGGCGACGATGCGGTTGCGACGGATGAAGTTGACCTTCTCCGCTCTTGTCTGCGTGAGAAACTCCGTGAGCAATCCACCGTGGTCGATCATCTCCCTTGCCGTCTCCCGATGGGCGGCAGGATAGAGGTCGTCGAGGCCATGGGCGAGGACGCCGACAGTGGGAAAGCCATCGGCAAGGGCGTTGCGGTGGGCGCAGATATCGACACCATAGGCGAGGCCACTGACGATGAGCACTTCTGGGCAGTAGGCTTTCAACTCCTTGATGAAATGTCGGATGATATCCTGGCCGTAGGTCGTACAACGGCGTGTGCCCACGATGTCGATGATATGCCGTTGATTGAGATCGGCATTGCCCTTGTAGAAGAGCACAAGGGGCGCGTCATCCACCTCTTTCAGCCGTTGGGGATAATCAGGGTCATTCAGACAGAGCACATGGACGCCATGCTGTTGGTCCCACGCATACTCCACCTCTGCTCGCTTCAGCGGCTCATCGATATTTTCCAAGGCTTCGATGAGGCGTGGTTGGGCATCGGGAAGGATATCTCGGATATCTTTCCTGTGGGCAATGACTTCTTCCGCCGAGCCGAGTCGACGGTAGAGCTGCAGCAGTCCGGCGAGGGAGAAATAGTTCAGCCTCGTCAGGGCGATGGAGGATATGATCTCTTGGTCTGATGACATTAACCTTTTACTTCTTTACTTTTTTACCTTTTTACTTTTCCATGAAGGGTGCGAAGGCCTCGTCGTATTCGGGGCTGACGGCGAGGCGGCCGTTGACGAGACAGACGAGCTCAACCTTCGCACGGCAGGAGAGCTTGTTGTCGCGTTCACGGTAGATATCCTGGTGGAAGATATAGCGCACGCCCTGTTTCTCAATCCACAGTTTGGAGATCATGAAGTCGTCGCACTGCAGCGGGGCCTTGTATTCGAGAGTCATGCGGGCGACGACGGCGTCAGTGCCCTTCTCATGCATGTCCTTGAAACTCAGCCCCGTCTTCTGGAGGAAGCGGTGGCGGGTATGCTCGAAATAGTGGAGGTAGTTGGCATTGTTGACGATACCCTCGATATCGCACTCGTAGTCTCTTACTTCCAGCCGCGTCTCGAAGACGTAAGGATGATTCTTTTCCATTTTTATTGTATATATTGATCTTATTTTTTCAGATATTCATAACCAAAACGGCAGCGGAGGCAGTCTTTCTTATCGCAGTATTCTTTCTTCAACTGGATCAGCGCCTGACTGTCGCCGGCATTCTCCACGGGGAGTCCCACCTCCTGCCACATGGAGATGATATGGTTCTTCTCCGCCTTGAGCTGTTCGAGGATATCGAAGGCACGGTCGCAGAGGGTGTCGTCCTGCTTATGGCGTCCGTAGGCGAAGAGTATTGGCACGGCGGTGTTGATGAGCAGCAGGTTGAGGCTGAAGGGGGAGAGGCGCTTGCCATTCTTCGTACTCGTAGAGCCGAAGGTGTAGTGCGTCTCCCAGTAAGGGGTCACGCCAATGCGCAGGATCTCGTTCATCGCCTTGATAGAGTCGGCCTCGAGGAGTTGGCTCAGCCCCGCCTTGTGCTGGTAGTAAAGGTTGGCCAACTGCGAGATGCGGATGTGCGGGAAGTTCTGCGGGCGCAGCCGTAGGAAGCGCCACAGATGCCAGTCGATGGGCTGCAGGTTGAACTTATGGGCGAGATAGAGATATTCCTCCCTCAGCTTATTGAAATAGCCCTCGCCAAGCGCGTCTTTCTGATATCGCTTCGGCACGGAGTCGATGTCGAGTAGTCCGGCCTGCCCCATGAATATCGCCTCAATCTGGAAGAGATTGTCGCGGTGGTGGTCGACATCGTGGAGCGGAATGGCGCGGGCCCACTGCTCGAAGGTGTCGTTGTTGATGCCGAAGCCGTAGTTGCGGGCGAGGGTGACGAAGTAGGCACTCTCCCAGTCGCCGCCGCAGTCGTCCACGCGCTTTGCTATCGCCTCCGTCTTCTGTTCGAGTCGCTCCGTCTGCAAGGCACTCATCCACGAATGGACGGTGAGGCGCGAGAGGGTAGGGATGACGCGGTAGCACGGTGGATAGGTGTCGGTGGTGATCAACTGCTGGTAATTACCCCGTACGCTCCGGGGGACATCGAGCTGCATCTGCGTGAGCACCTCTCCCCGGCTGTTTTTTGCCTCGACGTCCACGATACCGCAGACATGGAGGATGACATTGTCGTAATGGCTGTCCTGGTCGTGGCCATGAAGAAACCAGTCAGAGGCCCGGTCGTGGATCTCCACGTTGCCCACCCAGAGGGTATTGCCGATCTTTATTTTGGCATTGAAGAAGTCGGGTCCGGCATTGCGGTTGTGCAGTCCCGGGTCGATCACTTCCACCGTCTGTCCGTCCGTCGTCGTCAGCGGGCGCAGGGGGAATAGCTTGTGTTTCCAGACATAGTGCAAGAGTTGTTCCATAGGCTTCTTCATTATAGGTATGTGCAAAAATACAAAAAATATTGCAACAGGGTACCTTTTTCCTGAAAAAATATTGTATCTTTGCCAAAACGTTTTTAATTCGAATTAGAAAATTATGAAAATTGCTTTAATCGGCTACGGCAAGATGGGTCATATGATCGAGCAGATCGCCCTGGAGCGTGGCCATGAGATCGTATGCAAGATTGACGTAGACAACCAGGACGACTTCGATTCTCCGGCCTTTGCCAGTGCCGATGTCGCCATCGAGTTCACCAATCCCACAGCAGCCTATGATAACTATCTCCGTGCCTTCAAGCATCATGTGAAGGTTGTCAGCGGTTCTACGGGCTGGATGAAGGACCACAAGGCTGATGTTGAGGCGTTGACGAAAGACGGCAAGCAGACCCTTTTCTGGGCCAGCAATTTCTCTATCGGCGTGGCTATCTTCTCCGCTGTCAACCGTTATCTGGCCAAGATCATGAACGGATTCCCACAGTATGACGTGGAGATGACCGAGACGCATCATATCCATAAGCTCGACGCGCCGTCGGGTACCGCCATCACCCTTGCTGAGGAGATCGTGAACGACCTCGACCGCAAGAAGGACTGGAAGAAGGGCACGACGACATGGGATGATGGTCGTGTGGAGGGCTCTGCCGACCACAAGGCTGACGAGCTGCTCATCAACTCCGTCCGCCACGACGAGGTGCCGGGCATCCATAGCATCAGCTACGACAGTGAGGCCGACAAGATCACCATTACCCATGATGCCCACAGCCGTAAGGGTTTCGCCCTTGGCGCTGTCCTCGCCGCTGAGTATACGAAGGATCACACGGGCTTGCTGACCACATCCGATCTGTTTAAATTCTAATTGATTATGATCGATAAGGAAAAAGCAAAACTGAATATGAAGGTCCAGTGGATGAAGTTTGGCGCCGCCATTTTCTGCTACGCCCTCTTTATCCTCTGGGTGCTCCCGCAGAGTATCACGGGTTGGATACTGACAATCCTCGGTGCCCTCTTCATCTATGATGTCTATATCTCGAAGAAGATCCGCTGGCAGTGGTGGAAGGACTCCGAAGGCCCGGTGAAGTTCATCATGGGCTGGGTCGACGCCCTTGTCTTCGCCCTCGTGGCCGTCTATTTCGTCAACCTCTTCTTCTTCCAGAATTATGTCATTCCCTCCTCCTCGCTGGAGAAGAGTCTGCTCACGGGCGACTATCTCTTCGTGAGCAAGATGAGCTATGGCCCCCGCATCCCCGAGACGCCGCTGACGATGCCGCTGACGCAGCATACGATGCCTCTCGTCAACGTGAAGAGCTATCTCGACTGGCCTCACTGGGACTACCGCCGCTTGAAAGGATTCGGTAAGGTGAAGTTGAATGATATTGTTGTCTTCAACTATCCCTGTGGCGACACTATCTGCTCTGAGGAGCCGTGGGATAACCAGGATTATTACACCATGTGCTACTCTTTCGGCTCTCAGCTCTATCAGCAGCAGTATGGCAATCTGCCTAATGTCCAGGCGATGACGATTCAGCAGCAGCGCGACTTCTATGCCCGTCTCTACGGGTTGGGAAGAAAATATATCCTCGACAATCCCAACCAGTATGGCCGCATCACCACGCGTCCTACTGACCGTCGTGAGAATTACGTGAAGCGTTGTGTCGGTCTGCCCGGTCAGATGCTGCAGATCAAGAACCGCATCGTTTACCTCAACGGCCGTCCGAACAAGGAGCCGGACAATGTGCAGTATACCTATTATGTCAAACTCCGCCAGATGTTACCGGCCGACCTCTGCGACCAGTTGGAGATCAGCAATGAGGATCTGCAGAGTCTGA
Organism: Prevotella sp. AGR2160; assembly: GCF_000424185.1. Lineage (GTDB taxonomy): Bacteria > Bacteroidota > Bacteroidia > Bacteroidales > Bacteroidaceae > Prevotella. The sequence goes on along the minus strand of NZ_AUJK01000017.1, from coordinate 24,459 downwards.
CGCAGAATGGCTTCCTGCCGCTGACGAAGCATGCCGCTGCCGTATTGAGCAAGCGTAAGGATCTCGTGACCTCCATCCGGCTCAACACCGATGCCGAGACCGGCGATCTCTATCCGATGAATGCCGTGACCGGTTGGACGCGCGACAACTACGGCCCCATCTGGATTCCCGCCAAGGGTAAGAGCATTGCCCTGAACATGAAGAATATCGCCATCTATGAGCGTCCGATCCGTGTCTATGAGGGCAACAACCTCGTGGTGAAAAATAATAAGATTTATATCAACGGTAAGGAGGCCCACAGCTATACCTTCAAGATGGACTATTACTGGATGATGGGCGATAACCGTCATAACTCCGCCGACAGCCGCTACTGGGGCTTTGTGCCGGAGGATCATATCGTCGGCAAGCCAATCTTTATCTGGTGGAGCCATAACCCCGATCATCCGGGCTTCAAGGGTATCCGTTGGAACCGTATCTTCAAATGGGTGGACAATATTAAATAATGTGGCGCCAGGGTGTAAAGTTTGTCATCGTACTTGCGGTACTCCTCCTCGTGATGTTGGGTATCCGCAAGTATGCGTTCACGGTATTCACGGTCAGCGGCAACACGTTTGCCCCGCAGATGAGGGCGGGTGACCGGTATATCGTGAACCACTTCGACTGCGCCCGTTTTGCCAAAGGTGATGCTGTGGTGTTCACCGACTCCACGGCTTATTATATCGGTACGGTAACGGCAGTGCCAGGAGATACGATTACCCTCCGTGGCTGCCGCTACCGTATACCTATCCGCTGTTGCGTCCACTGTCCTTGCCCTGACTGTTGCATCTATCTCATGACGGTGGGCCGCCAGCCGGTCCTCGTTCATCTACATCAGTGCATCGGAAAAGCCACGAGGATATTCCGCATGCCCGTTTTTTAAATTGAAAATCCGTCGTACCGACGGCGGGCCGCCATAAGGGACGGCCCCTGCATTAAATATTTTTTCATTGTTTCTTCTTTCTTCCACCTATTTCGGTCCGATACAATGGTATCAGAAGCTCTTCCGCGGCGACTGCGCGATAGAGCAGTATGACCATTTCATGAAGCAGACCTACCGCAACCGCTGTCTGATCGCTACCACAGAGGGTGTGCAGGCCCTGACGGTTCCTGTGGAGAAGCCCGAGTGCGGGCGTCTCGACAAGACCCTCATGCGTGATGTCAGGATCAGCGATCATGGCAACTGGCAGCATCTCCACTGGAATGCGCTGCAGAGTGCCTATGGTGAGAGTCCTTTCTTCGAGTTCTACGCCGATGACCTCCGGCCTTTCTTTGAGCGCCGTTGGGAGTTTCTCTTTGATTTCAACTGGGAGATCATGATGAAGATGTGTGAGCTCCTCGACTTTGAGCCTCATGTACGACGTACGGAGGATTATGTCGCTGCCGGCGATTTCACCGATTTGCGTGAAGTAATCCGGCCGAAGCATCCCGGCAACGATCCTGATTTCGTTGCCCAACGGTATTATCAGGTTTATCAGCAGAAATTCGGCTTTCAGCCAAACCTCAGCATCCTCGATTTGCTCTTCAATGAGGGCAACGAGGCGGTGTATTATTTATAGACCAGTGTCGTGAGATTCTCCGCGGGGAAGAGCTCGCGGGCGACCTGCTGGATCTGTGCGGCGGTAATGGCGTCGATATGGGCGTAGAGGGTGGTGATGTCCTTCTCCCAACCCCAGTGGAGGAAACTCTTGCCGAAGTCGAGGGCGAAGTTCTCACGGTTGTCGCAGGCCACGCCGATCTGTCCTTTCAACTGTCGTTTGGCGGCTTGCAGCTGTCGGGTGGTGAGCGGCTTGTCCATGAAAGGCTGGAGCTCACGGCGGATGAACTGCAGGCAACGGTCGACATCCTCGGGATCACAGCCGAAATAGATACACCAGATACCCGTATCGCCATAGCTCACCATTGTGCTCTCCACGGTATAGACGAGACCTCGGTGCTCGCGAAGGGCAACATTGAGTTTGGCGTTCATGCCTGGTCCGCCAAGGATATTATTGAGCAGGTAGAGCGCCATGCGCCGTTCGTCGTGCACGTCATAGGCTCTGCAGCCGACCATCACGTGGGCTTGATGGGTGGAAAGGTGGCGGATGAGGGGGGCTTCTCCCCCAGCGCCCTCACTCCACCCCCTCCCCGAAAGGGAGGGGCTTTCAATTGACCCCTCTATGTTAGATCCGGCCTTGGGGATGTTTGCGAGGATCGACCAGGGCTTCTTGCTGGGGTCAAAGGGAAGCCCACCTCCCCCATATATAAAGAATATCGCATTGTCGGGGCGGTAATATTTGCGGGTGAAGCGGAGGGCGTCGGCAGTCTTGAAAGAGCGGACGCGGTCGGCGGTGCCGAGGATATTATGCCCCAGGGGCGTGCCCTTAAAGATGATATTCTCGAAATCATCATAGATGAGGTCGGAGGGCGTGTCGTTGTAGCTCTCGATCTCATCACAGATTACCTCCACCTCCTTGTCGATCTCTTTCTGAGGATAAACGGAGTGGAAGACGATATCCGTCAGCAGGTCTATGGCGCGCGGCACATGCTCCTTGAGTACGGCTGCATAATAGACCGTATCCTCCTTCGTCGTGAAGGCGTTGAGGTCGCCACCGACAGACTCCAGATAGTTGAGGATCTGCCAGGCGCTACGGTGCTCGGTGCCCTTGAAAGTGGTATGTTCGACGAAATGGGCCAGCCCCTCCTCGTCGGGCCCCTCCTGACGGGAACCGGCGGCAATCTCGAAGCCGCAGTAGACGACGGGGGAGTCTGACGGCAGATAGATCATCCGCAGTCCATTGGGGAATGTATACGTGCTGTAATTCATACTAGACACAAAATTACAAAAAAATCGATAATCCACGATGGGTAATGCGAGAATTTTATTATATTTGCACGTGAATTGATTTTGCACGACATTTTACAAGACAATTTATAGGACAATGCGAAAAGTGATAGGAATCGGGGAGACCGTCCTCGACATTATATTCAAAGACAACCAGCCGGTGAGTGCCGTCCCCGGCGGCTCTGCCTTCAACGCCACCATCTCTCTGGGGCGCTGTGGTATCAACACTACCTTTATTTCGGAGGCCGGCAATGACCGCATCGGAGAGCGTGTGATCGCCTTTCTGCGCGACAACGGTGTTAATGCCGATCATGTCGCCGTCTTCCCGGAGAGCAAGAGCCCCATCTCCCTGGCTTTCCTCGACAAGGATAATAATGCCGACTACCTCTTTTATAAGGATCACCCCCATGATCAGTTGGAGTTTGACTTCCCGGAGATCAACAAGGACGACATCGTCCTCTTCGGCTCTTTCTTCGCCGTCAACCCCGTTGTGCGTCCACAGATGGCGGGCTTCCTCGAGTATGCCCGTGAGCATGGTGCCATCATCTACTATGATGTCAACTACCGTTCATCGCATAAGAATGACATCATGAAGATCACGCCGAATCTCCTTGACAACCTTGACTATGCTGATATCGTCCGTGGGTCGAAAGAGGATTTCGCCGTACTCTATAAGATGGATGATCCCGACAAGGTGTATAATTCAGAGATCTCTTTCTACTGTAAGAAGTTCATCTGTACGCGTGGCGCCGAGCCCCTCGTCGTCCATGACCAGGACGGCTTCCGCAAGGAGTATGCGGTACCGCCGATGAGGACGGTGAGCACGATAGGAGCCGGAGATAACTTCAATGCCGGCTTCATCTATGGCATGATCAAGTATGGCATTACGCGTGAGGATATTGAGGGGGGCATGAGCGAGAAGAAATGGGACCAGGTTGTCGCCTGCGGCCTGGAGTTCTCTGCGGAGTGCTGCAAGGATATCACCAATTCAGTGAGCCCCGCTTTCGGCAAGGCTAAGCGTTTATAATTGAATCAACAACGAATTATGGAAATAGCAAAAAATATTCATTATGTAGGTGTCAACGACCGCAACAAGAACCTCTTCGAAGGCCTGTGGCCGTTGCCCAATGGCGTGTCTTACAACTCGTATCTCATCGATGATGAGAAAGTCTGTCTCATTGATACGGTGGAGGTGGACTTCTTCATGCAGTTTCTCGAGCATCTCCATGCCGTGATCGGTGACCGCAAGATCGACTACCTCGTGATCAACCACATGGAGCCCGACCACAGTGGCAGTATCTCTCTGTTGAAGAAATACTATCCCGACGTGAAGATCATCGGCAACAAGAAGACCTTCAACATGCTGCAGGGCTTCTATCAGATCAGCGATGACACCATCGATGTGAAGGAGGGCGACACCCTCGACCTCGGCAAGCACACGCTGCAGTTCTTCATGACGCCGATGGTCCACTGGCCGGAGACGATGATGACGCTCGACACGACGACCAACGTGCTCTTCTCCGGTGATGCTTTCGGTTGCTTTGGTGCCCTCAACGGTGGTGTTATCGACCGCGACATCAACACCGATGAATTCTGGCTGGAGATGGTGCGCTACTACAGCAATATCGTCGGCAAGTATGGCGTCCCCGTACAGAATGCGCTGAAGAAGCTCAGCAAGGTTCAGGTCGATTATCTCTGCTCTACCCACGGCCCCGTGTGGCATAAGTATGTCGACAAGGTCATCGGCATCTACGACAAGCTCTCGAAGTATGAGACGGAGCCGGGACTCGTCATCTGCTACGGCACGATGTATGGCAATACGGAGCGCATGGCGGAGATCATTGCCCGTGCTGCCAGTGAGGCCGGCGTGAAGAATATCGTGATGTATAATGTCTCGAAGACCCATCACAGCTATATCCTCCGTGATATCTTCCGCTATAAGGGACTCATCGTCGGCGCGCCGACCTATAATGCCGGGCTGTATCATGAGATGGAGGTGCTGCTCTCGGAGATTGCCAACAAGGACATCAAGAACCACCTCCTCGGATGGTTCGGCAGCCACTGCTGGGCCAGCAAGGCCGTCTCGAAGATTGAGGACTGGAACAATACGCGCCTGAAGTTTGAGGCTGTCGGAGAGCCTGTGGATATGAAGCAGGGGCTGACGGCAACGACGAAGGAGCAGTGCGAGGCCCTCGGCCGTGCCATGGCAGAGGCGTTGTTGAAATAACATACTCATGAAATCTATCAAAATTTCTTTGTTGCCCCGCGTCATCATCGCGATCATCCTCGGTGTGGCGCTGGGCAATATTTTTTCCGAGGGGTGGGTGCGCGTCTTCGTAACCTTCAACAGCCTCTTCAGTCAGTTTCTCGGGTTCATGATTCCGTTGATCATCATCGGTCTCGTGACCCCCGCCATCGCCGAGCTCGGCAGCAATGCCGGCAAGCTGTTGCTCCTCACCGTGGCTATCGCCTATGGGGATACCGTTGTCGCCGGTCTCCTCGGCTATGGCACGGGTCTGTGGCTCTTCCCCGGCATCCTCGCCCATACGGCAGCCCCGGCGCACGTGGACAAGGCACAGGAGTTGGCGCCTTTCTTCACGGTCTCCATTCCCGCGATGGTCGACGTGATGAGTGCTCTCGTCTTCTCCTTCATCGTCGGCCTCGGCACGTCGTATGGCCATCTCCACACGCTGAGGAATATCTTCACGGAGTTCAAGTACATCATCGAGAAGGTCATCGAGAAAGGCATTATTCCCTTCCTGCCGTTGTATATCTTCGGTATCTTCGTCAACATGACCTATACGGGTGAGGCTTACCGCATCCTCTTGGTCTTTGCCCAGGTCATCGTCGTCATCTTCATCCTCCATGTCTTCATCCTGCTCTATGAGTTCACCATTGCTGGCGGCTTCGCCCATCGCAATCCCCTGCGCCAGTTGTGGACGATGGTGCCCGCCTACCTCACGGCCCTCGGCACGAGCTCCTCGGCAGCGACGATCCCCGTGACGCTGAAGTCGGCTTTGAAGAATGGCGTGCGGGAGGATATCGCCGGTTTTGTCATCCCCTTGTGTGCCACGATCCATCTTTCGGGGAGTATGATGAAGATCACGTGCTGCGCCCTGACGATCTGCATGATGACGAATATTCCCCACGATCCCGGACTTTTCCTCCACTTCATCCTCATCCTCGCCATCATGATGGTTGCCGCGCCGGGCGTCCCCGGTGGTGCCGTGATGGCTGCCCTGGCACCGTTGTCGAGTATCCTCGGTTTCGACAGTAATGCCCAGGCCCTGATGATTGCCCTCTACATCGCCATGGACTCCTTCGGCACGGCCTGCAACGTGACGGGCGATGGAGCTATCGCTGTTCTCGTTGACAAGATCGCGCGGCGGTGACTCCGTAGGGGCACCCGCCGACCGATGGTCGGATGTGAGGGCATCTGCGCTTCCTTGCGCTTGCAAAGCGCAAGCACTCGACGGCAGGCCATTCAATATTGCCGCAATTTCTTCCAAGCATGCTGCTATGTTGCGGCCACGTATCCACATTATGCCGGATCATAATGAATCATGTCCCTACATGAGAGCTGGAAAAAGCTTATTGTGATCACTTGTGATGTGATCAGTGTGATCGTTGTGGGGAAATTCCTACCCGGAATATCAATTTTCTTGAAAAAAATGTGTAACTTTGCGGCATAATCAATAATTACGCAATATAATGAAGAAAATGAAAGCAAAGTCCATTTTGGGCTTCTTACTTTTATCCCTTTGCAACCCACTGTCCTCTTCCGCTGATGAGGGCATGTGGACGCTCTACAACCTCCCCGAGCAGACGCTGGAGGTGATGCAGAGCTATGGTTTCCAACTCAACCGCGACCAGCTCTACAGTGGCCCCAACGCCCTGAAGAATGCCGTCGTCAACTTCTCCGGCTATTGCTCCGGTGTCGTCGTCTCCCCCGACGGCCTCGTCTTCACCAACCACCACTGTGGCTTCGAGGCTATCCGCTCCCATTCCACCGTCGACCACGACTATATGCTCAACGGCTTCTACGCCAAGACCTATGCCGACGAGTTGCCGAATGAGAATATGTTCGTCTCCTTCATGAAGAACCAGGAGGATGTCACCAACCGCGTGGAGAGCGCGCTGAAGACGATCAAGAGCAGTGATGAGAAAGAGCAGGTCATTGACTCGCTGCAGAATCTTATGACTGACTCCGTGAAGCGCATCGACTCTACTCTCCACGTCAATATCGACGCCTTCTATGAGGGCAATAAATGGTATGCCACGACTTATCAGGACTTCACCGACCTCCGCCTCGTCTTCACCGTGCCGAAGAGCATGGGTAAGTTCGGCGGTGAGACCGACAACTGGATGTGGCCGCGGCAGACCTGCGACTTCTCCGTATTCCGTATCTACTGTGATCCGAAGACCGGTGGCCCCGCCGCCTATTCCAAGGATAACGTGCCCTATCATCCGAAGCGGTGGGCTCAGGTGAGCCTCGACGGCTATGATGACGGCAGCTATGCCATGACCATTGGCTATCCGGGCTCCACGAGCCGCTATCTCTCGAGCTACGGCATCCAGGTGCGTCGGGATGACGAGAATGCGCCGCGGGCCCAGGTGCGTGGCGTCAAGCAGGAGGTGATGCTGCGCCACATGCGTGCTGATGAGGCCGTCCGTATCAAGTACGACTCGAAGTTCGCCCAGAGCTCCAACTACTGGAAGAACTCCATCGGCATGAACAAATGTATCGATTCCATCGGGCTCATCAACCAGAAGCGTCTCTTCGAACAGAAGATCCAGGCCTGGCAGGACACGACGAAGGCTGACATCCATAAGGTCGACTTCGCCCGCCTCGCCTCTCTCTACAGCCGTCTCGGCAAGCTGGAGTATGTTTGGACGAATTTCTCCGAGACCTTCACGCGCCGCAGCAACATCGAGTTCAATGTCCGCGCCATGAAGCTCGGCAACGGCATGGAGGTGAAAGGCCCCGAGAATAAGCCGAAGAAACAGTACCATGAGTTTGACGATAACAGCAACGAATGGGATGCCGCCACCGATGAGGAGATGCTCGCCGTGCTGCTGAAGAACTACCGCGATCATGTCGACAAGGAGTGGCTCCCGGCTTTCTATCAGACCATCGACAAGCAGTATGGCGGCAACTACCAGGCTTTCGCCCGTGATCTCTACACGAAGAGCCTGATCATGAAGCCCGGCGCCAAAATCTATTTCAACAGTAAGGACTACAAGAAGGATGCCGGCGTCAACTACGGTCTTGACCTGCAGGATGTCCTCGCCAATCTCCAGGAGCAGTCGTCTGCCCTTGAGGACAGCATCGCAGACCAGGAGAAATACCTCTGTGCCGCCAAGATCCGTATGGAGCAGGACCAGCCCCACTACAGTGATGCCAACTTCACCATGCGCCTGAGTTATGGCAAGGTCGGCGGCTTCGACCTTGGTGGTAAGCCGTCGGGCTATTACACCACGGCGGAGAGTATCGTGGAGAAGATGAAGAAGGGCGACAACGGCGTCATCGACTATCAGGCCGAGCCGATCATGCACCAGCTCCTCTCCGTGAAGGACTTCGGCCGCTATGCCGACAAGAAGAGCGGTCAGCTGCAGCTCTGCTTCCTGACGAACAACGACATCACGGGCGGCAACAGTGGCTCGCCGATGTTCAACGGTAAGGGCCAGCTCATCGGTCTCGCCTTCGACGGCAACTGGGACAGCCTCTCCAGCGACATCAACTTCGACCGCCATCTGGCCCGCTGCATCGGTGTCGATATCCGTTATGTGGTCTATATGATGGACAAGTGGGGCCATGCCGACCGCCTGATCCGTGAGATCGGTTGTGCTCCGGAGGCAACGAAATAAAGCGAAACGACAATAAAAATCAAGCAACAATGAATAAGGCTATTATCACCGTAGTGGGTAAGGATACCGTGGGTATCATCGCCCGTGTCTGCACCTATCTCGCAGAGAACAATGTCAACATCCTCGATATCTCACAGACCATCATTCATGGCTATTTCAACATGATGATGATGGTGGACATGTCGAAGGTGACGAAGAACTTCGAACAGATTGACACGGAGCTCGAGGAGGTCGGCAAGGTCCTCGGCGTGCAGATCAAGTGCCAGCGCGAGGAGATCTTCGACCGCATGCACCGCGTATAATATCAATAGGTAAACAATAAAAGGAAGCAGAAGATGATCAATATCTCTGATGTAATCGAGACCAACAAGATGATCGAGCAGGAGAACTTCGATGTCCGCACCATCACCATGGGCATCAGTCTCCTCGACTGTGTGGACAGCGACCTCGACCGTCTGTGCAATAACGTATACAACAAGATCACGCATCTGGCCAAGAACCTCGTGAAGACGGGTGAGGACATCTCGCGTGAGTATGGCATCCCTATCGTCAACAAGCGTATCGCCGTGACCCCCGTGGCCCTCATCGGCGGCAGTGCCTGCCATACCCCCGAGGACTATGTGAAGATCTGCAAGACGCTCGACAAGGCCGCTCATACCGTCGGCATCAACTTCCTCGGTGGCTACTCCGCCGTGGTCTGCAAGGGTATGACGCCGAGCGATGAACTCTTCATGCGCTCCATCCCCCAGGCCCTCGCCGAGACGGAGCTGATCTGCTCTTCCGTGAATGTCGGCTCTACGAAGACGGGTATCAACATGAATGCCGTGCGCCTCATGGGTGATATGGTCCACGAGACGGCAGAGAAGACGAAGGACCAGGGATCTATCGGCTGCGCCAAGCTCGTCGTCCTTTGCAATGCTCCCGACGACAACCCGTTCATGGCCGGTGCCTTCCACGGTGTCACCGAGCCCGATGCCGTCATCAGCGTCGGTGTCAGTGGCCCTGGTGTCGTGAAGCATGCCCTGGAGGAAGTGCGTGGTAAGAATTTCGAGGAACTGGGTACGACGATCAAGCGTACGGCCTTCAAGATCACGCGTGTCGGCCAGCTCGTTGCCAAGGAGGCCAGCAAGCGCCTCGGCATCCCCTTCGGCATCATCGACCTTAGTCTGGCTCCTACGCCGGCCATCGGCGACAGTGTGGCCGATATTCTGAAGGAGATGGGCGTTGAACAGCCCGGTGCGCCGGGTACGACGGCAGCCCTCGCCATGCTCAACGATCAGGTGAAGAAAGGTGGTATCATGGCTAGCTCATACGTCGGCGGTCTCAGTGGTGCCTTCATTCCCGTCAGTGAGGACCAGGGCATGATTGATGCCGTGGAGGCTGGTGCCCTGCGTATTGAGAAGTTGGAGGCCATGACGTGTGTCTGCTCCGTAGGCTTGGATATGATTGCCATCCCCGGTGATACGACACCCGCGAATATTGCCGGTATCATCGCTGATGAGGCGGCCATCGGTATGGTCAACCAGAAGACGACGGCCGTGCGTGTCATCCCCGTTATCGGCAAGAAGGTCGGTGATCATGTGGATTTCGGCGGTCTCCTCGGTCATGCGCCGATCATGCCCGTGAGCACGTTTGCCAGCGATAATTTCGTGAACCGCACAGGTCGCATCCCCGCGCCGATACATAGCTTTAAGAATTAAGCCGGTCTCGGCGAAGGGGGCTTTACCCTATCAACTCTTTGACAACGGCCTCAGCGTGCTCGTAGAGGGTTTGCTCGTCGTCGGCAGTGACGGGCTCAATGCCCTTCAACTTCTCCTGCAAGCGGAGGGTATAGGCTGATACATGCTGTCCTTTATTCTGTCGGATGCGGAGACACTGCTGAAGCTCGTAAGCAGCACGACGGGGATTACTATCCTGCATGAGCAGAGCCAGTTCACGGTGATATTTGGCCGCAAACCCCTCCCTTCGTTGGTGGACGACGGCCTGACAATAGAGAGCTATCTTCATGTTTGTATCTGGCAATAATTTTGCCAGTTCGGCATAGAGATAGCTCTCATGGTGTCGCCGTAAAACTTTCTTATAGACATCCACGGCTTTGTCTGTCTGTCCGAGAAGCGTATGCATCTGTGCCAAGTGGCGCAAGTTCTCTACATAATAAGGAGACTTTCGCATAGCCACACGAAAAAGATCAGCAATCTGATTGATATATTCAGCATCACGGTTCGGGAGATCCCGAAGAAGATGGTTAACGACCTGCTGACCGAGAGAGGGAACGGGATGACCATTATAGACATAGGGTTGCCAATCGGCATCGGTCATCCGGTTGAAATAGGGCATGAAATAGATCAGGTTGAAGTTCTCCACAATACGGTCCATCTTCAGCGCTGCAGATATGATTGCCCGGTTGCCTTGCATGAGTCTGTCCTCGGTTTGCGGATAGAGCTTTACAAGTTGATAAAGCAACCGACGAGCCTCCTCAACCTTCCGCATACCCAGTCGTAACTTTAAGATATCATTCGTACACCAGAACATACATAGATTCGTATGTGGGCCGCGGTGGACAGCGTAAATGCGTGAGATCGCCTCATAGGCTTCTTCTAATTTTCCCTCCTTTCTTAATGCAAAAATGTCTCTAACTTCCATTGTCAAAAGGGTTTAAAGGGTTACAGCAGTATCTTTTTCAGCTCCTCCAGACTGTTGGCGACGCGGATATCATCAGTGTAATGACCGCGGAGCATCCCGCGCTGCTCAAGATTCTCCAGCAAGGCGATGAGTGGATCCCAGAAGCCGTTGATATTATAGAGGATTACCGGTTTCTGATGATAGCCGATGAGATGTGAGGCGGCAACGGTGAAGATCTCGTCGAGCGTGCCGATGCCTCCCGGCAGGGCGATAGTAGCATCACACTGCGCGAGCATGAGGTCCTTACGGTCGCTGAGGTTGTCGCAGGGAATCTCCACGTCGACGAAGTCGGACTTGCGGCCGCCGCGCTCCACCATTGTAGGCAGAACACCGATCGTCATGCCGCCGCCGTCGTGGACGGCCTTGCCGATACACTCCATCAGCCCGCTGTTGCAGCCGCCATAGACGAGCGTATGCCCTTCCGTGGCCATCCATCGTCCGAGCTCTGTCGTCGCTTCCGCAAACTCCGCCACGATACCGTTATTCGCTGAACAAAATACTGCTAACTTCATATCTTTTATACTCCTAGCACAACATTGGCATCAATATTCAAAGTTTTACTAATTTTTCGCCCAATCTGTAAGGTTGGTTCACTCTTACCTGAGAGATAATCGCTTATCCTAGATGGGCTGACACCAAGAATAGAAGATAATTTAGTCTGAGTCAATCCCATTTCATACATCCTCAACTTAATTACGTTAGGCAACGAAGGCGTCTGAATAGGATAATGCTCCTCCTCATACTCTTCAATAAGATTGGAGAGCATGACGTACTCTATGACTTTTGGGTCAGAAGTCGGCGTGCTGTCATCGAACTGAGGAGCAAGTTCTTCTACCCTTTTCATCAATGCATTGTATTCTGTTTCGTTCTTAATTCTTGCCATAAAGCTATATTTCATTAATCGTTTTTATATGGTCATATTGCTTGTGGGTTCCGATAAATCGTATCAATACATTTTGAATGGTAAACTTCACCACGGCCACCAAGCGATAGTCATTTCCTTTAATATTAAAGACATAATGTTGGTTTCCAACGTTGTCTACACTATTGAAAGTCATTTTCATATCAGCAAAGTTAGTCCATGTAGCTTTTTTGGTTTTACTAAACCAGTCTTCTAAAGCATCCTTTGACTGTGGATTCTTTAAATAGAAATCTACGATAGTCTTTCTTTTGATAATATGCATAACATCATCATTTTTGTACAAAGATAAGGATAATATTTCTGAATTACAAAATTATTTTCCAAAATTTAGAAAAAAATATCTTTTCCTCTTTTTTCTGCCTTGATTATCAATGAAAATCATTACCTTTGCACCCGATTTCTAAGAACGGAGGATCATCGCCCGATATTTTCATGGCTGGGAGGGCGAAGTTATCCCCTCACAGGAAGCGTATTAAAAAATATCAGGTAACAGATTTTGAAAACATTTGAACAGTTAGGCGTCAGCGAAGAGATTCGCCGCGCCATTGAGGAACTGGGCTTTGAGCAGCCGATGCCGGTCCAGAAAGAAGTCATCCCGTATCTTTTAGGCAATAAGAATGATGTCATCGCACTGGCGCAGACCGGTACGGGCAAGACGGCCGCTTATGGCCTCCCCGTGCTGCAGAAGACCGATGCTGAGGCGAAGACGACGCAGGCCGTCATCCTCTCGCCCACGCGTGAGCTCTGTCTGCAGATCGCCGATGATCTCAACGCTTTTGCCAAGTATATCCATGGCCTTCATATCGTGCCCGTCTACGGCGGTGCCGACATCGTGCCGCAGATCCGCCAGTTGAAGAAGGGCGTGCAGGTCATTGTCGCCACGCCGGGCCGTCTCATCGACCTCATCAACCGTGGCGTGGCGCAGCTCGACAACGTCCGCAATATCGTCCTCGACGAGGCCGATGAGATGCTGAACATGGGCTTCTCCGAGAGTATCAACGCCATCTTCGAGCAGTTGCCCGAGGACCACAACACGCTCCTCTTCTCCGCCACGATGAGCAAGGAGATTGAGAAGATCGCGCAGCAGTATCTCCACGACTATAAGGAGATCGTTGTCGGCAGCCGTAATGAGGGCGCCGAGCATGTCAACCACATCTACTATCTCGTTCACTCCAAGGACAAGTATCTGGCCTTGAAGCGTATCGTAGACTATTACCCGCGTATCTTCGCCATCATCTTCTGCCGTACGAAGCTCGAGACGCAGGAGATTGCCGACAAGCTCATCAAGGACGGCTACAACGCCGAGGCCCTCCACGGTGACCTCAGCCAGCAGCAGCGTGACCTGACGATGCAGAAATTCCGCCAGCATACGGTGCAGTTCCTCGTTGCCACCGATGTCGCTGCCCGCGGCCTCGATGTAGAGGATCTCACGCATGTCATCAACTACGGTCTGCCCGATGATATCGAGAGCTATACTCACCGCAGTGGCCGTACGGGCCGTGCGGGCAAGAAGGGTACGTCGATCAGCATTATCCATACGAAAGAGAAATGGAAGGTCCGTCAGATTGAGAAGCAGATCGGCAAGGAGTTTGTCGACGGCACGCTGCCCACGCCCGAGGAGATCTGCAAGAAACAGCTCTACAAGACGATGGACGACATCATGAAGACGGATATCGACGAGGAGCAGATCGCCCCGTATATGGACGATATCAACCGCCAGTTTGAATATCTCGATAAGGAAGACCTCATCAAGAAGATGGTCGCCGTCACCTTCGGTAAGTTCCTGGAGTATTACAAGAACGCGCCGGTCATTGAGAAGCCTACGGGCAAGCGCAGTGACCGTAAGGACGAGAAGGGCGACCGCAAGGGCCGCGTCAGCAGTGGACGCCGCAGTCATGAGGCTGAGGCCGGATATCGCCGTCTCTTCATCAACCTCGGTAAGACTGATGGTTTCTATCCCGGAGAGATCATGCAGTTTCTCAATCATCATATCCACGGCAGCAAACAGGAGGTGGGCCATATCGACCTGCTGCAGAAATTCTGCTATATCGAGGTCCCCGAGGGCGATGCCGAAAAGGTGATGAACGCCATCAATGGCGCCACCTATAAGGGCCGTGAGGTACGCTGCAATGATGCCGACGAGGGTGGCCACGGCCGCAGCGCACGTCCTAAGGCCGGTGCCGAGCGCCGTATCGCCCGCAAGGAGGCTCGCAAGGGAGATAATGGCTCCCGCGGCAAACAGGCCCGCCACGGCAGGGAAAAGGAGTCGTGGCGCGACCTCATCAAGGACAAGCCTTTCAAGTTGAAGGGTGAGATCCCCGATTTCAGTGAGGAGGGCTGGGCCCGTCGTCGTCCGAAGAAGAAGTAGGTTTGATCACACTGATCACATCACATCTGATCACAATAAGATTTTTTCAGGTCTCTTCCCCGCCGTAGGGTGCGGCCCTTGTGGCCGTCCTAATTGGGATTTTGTGGCGTTAGGGCGGCCACAAGGGCCGCCCCTACGGTGGAAATTATATTTAATTGTTTGTATTTTGTCAAAAACAAGGGATTTAATTGTTTGTATTTTGTCAAAAATCGCTCTTTTAATTGTTTGTATTTTGTCAAAAACAAAGAATTAATTTGTTTGCAAGCAATAAATTCCGTATATTTGCAACCGAAAATATTCCTCTTTCTTTCATTCAAACAATCAAAAACGCGATATGTACTACCCAAGATTAATAGATAAGTATCTTTCTGAGTGGGCCGCTAAACCAACCCATAAGCCGGTTCTGCTACGTGGAGCCAGACAGGGGGGCAAATCTACAGCAGTTCACCATCTGGCAGAAACCTTTAAAAGTTTTGTGGAGATCAATTTCGAGAAACAACCAGCCTTCAGTCAGCTGTTTGAAGGAGATTTAGATGTCAAGAGAATCATTCCCCAAATAGCAGCTATTGTCAACACGCCAATCGTGTGTGGTGAGACTCTTTTGTTCTTGGATGAAATACAGGCATGTCCTAAGGCCATTATGTCTCTTCGTTTCTTTAAGGAGGATATGCCGGGGCTGCATGTGATTGCTGCCGGATCTCTGTTGGAATTTGCCTTGGACGAATTACCCACTTTTGGGGTAGGTAGAATACACTCGATGTTCATGTATCCGATGACATTTGATGAGTTTCTGGCAGCAAACGGCGAGTCGCTTTTGATGAATGCCAGAAACATGGCAACAGCTGATCAACCCCTGCCAACTCCATTATACGATCGTTTAGTTGCGGAGTTTAGAAATTATCTGCTTATTGGGGGGATGCCGGAAGTTGTAAGCACATGGGTTACGACACACGACTATCTCTCATGCCAAGAAATACAAGACGATATATTAGTGTCTTACGAGGATGATTTTCCGAAATACCGTAAGAAAGTAGACCCTACTCTTCTAAGAAAAACTCTGGAGAGTGCAGCAACACAAGTCACTAAGAAGTTTATCTATTCCCGGGTGGAGGGTGGATACAAGGCTAACGAGGTGAAGAAGGCATTGGACATGCTTTATATGGCTGGGATTTTAATACCTGTCGCAAATACTGCCGCTAATGGATTACCATTAGGGAGTGAGGCTGATGATTCATATTGCAAGGTTATGTTGCTGGATACCGGCCTTCTGCTTCGGCTGCTGAATATGACGACAGGCGATATCTCTGAATTGACAGAGCATATCCTTACTTCGGACATATCTGATCTTGTCAACAAAGGTCCTATGGCGGAAATGGTGGCTGGATTGGAACTGCTTCGATATCGGACTCCTAATATCCGGCACAAATTATTTTATTGGGTAAGAGAGGCTAAAAGTTCTCTTGCGGAGATTGATTATATCTCCAGTTATAAATTGACGGTATTACCCATTGAGGTGAAGGCCGGTAAAAGAGGAGGCATGAAAAGTCTATGGCTGTTCATGAGAGAGAAAGGCCTTTCCCATGCCGTCAGGTGCTCTATGGAGAATTTTGGCAAGTTCGAATATATTGATTCAGAAGACAATCAATCTGTCCGCCACATCGCCATCTGCCCACTTTTCGCCATTTCGCAGTTGGAAAAGATTCTCGGGGCCATGGATTGGAATGAGAATGATCTGCCTTTGTAGAGCGCGGCTAGGTAGGAAAAAAGGCACAAAAAAAGTCCCTCACGCTTGAGGGGCCTCTTTTGCTTATTCTATGAGTTGGGAATTAATCTTCCCAAATGGATGTAGGGTGATTTAATATCGTATATACATGGATTTGATTGTTCGATAAGTAGGGCGTGGATGCAACATGGTCGTCATTCCCTCAATTTTAACAGGAGGTAAAGGTTCATGACGGGCGCGGAAATCACCAAACGGGCATTAGGCCGCAAATAGCCGAAATATGGGCGACTTTACTATCTGTCTGTATGACAGCGAGATACGAATATGGGTCTGTCAAATGGGGAAGTCGGATGGTATAATTATTCGCGAAAATGATGCATTTTCGGTACTATGGCTGATATTTATGCAGAAAACGATGGCATTTTTTGTGAGAAACAATGCTATTTACGGTTCGTAAACAGCAGAGATAATTTTCTGTGGATGCTGTTTACAAAATTCTGCACGATAGATAGGGGAGCGATTCTGCATGATTGCTAGGCGCAGATGGCATTTTGGGCATCTCGCTTTCCAGAACTAAAAAACAGATGATGCAAAAGCCGTGTCAATTTTGAGGTATTCTGAGTGGAGACTATGCAAAATTTGACCCACGATTAACGGGAATTGTAGGTGGCCGCCATGTTGCGGCCACGCACCCACGATGAATGGAAAAAACAAATTTTCCCATCTTCCTTGCGTGGCCGCAATAGGACGACACCTACTTATTATCTGTGTCTTCTTGCCTGGATCAGCGCCCAGAAGTCGCGCTTGATGATCAGGGCCAGGAAGGCGGCGAGAAGGACGGTGTTCAAGGCCAGGGCACCCCACATCGGTAGGTGGTTGTTGCTGAAGTCGAGGATGGCGAAGGCGATGAGGGCGGCAATGGTGTAGAAGGCGATATCCTTTAGCGGATAGTTGATGGGATAGTATTTCTGTCCGAAGAAATAGCTCAGCACCATGCTCACGCCGTAGCTCACGAAACCGGCCCAGGCGCAGGCCCAATAGCTGAAGCGCGGGATGAAGATGATGTCCACGGCGATGAGGACGGCGGCACCGATGCCACTGAAGTAGGCGCCCCAGATGGTCTTGTCGATGAGCTTATACCAGAAGCTGAGGTTGAAGAAGATGCCGAACATGATCTCCGCGGCCATGACGATAGGCACGATCTCCAGACCCTCCCAGTAGCTCTTGCCGACGATATAGCGGATGATATCCATGTATCCGATGACGCTGAGGAAGGCCAGGAGGGTGAAGATGATGTAGTATTTCATTACACGGGCATAGGTCTCCTTGTTGTTTTTCTCCTTCGACTGTCCGAAGACAAATGGCTCATAGGCATAGCGGAAGGCCTGCGTGATCATGACCATGATCATCGCAATCTTGATACAGGCACCGTAGATACCGAGCTGCACACGGGCCTCCTCGGGGGTGCCGTTGAAGACATAGGGGAAGATAATCTGTGAGGCGCACTGGTTGAGCTGTCCGGCGAGGCCCATGACGAGCAACGGCCACGTATAGGAGAGCATGCGCTTGCAGGTCGCCTTGTCGAAGGGATTGGCGAAGCCTTTCAGCTCCTTCGCCAGGAGGATCAGCGTGAGGATGGAGCCCGACAGTTCAATCCAGAATACCCATACCACCTCCAGGTCGAAGTTGGCGTCGTAGATATGGAAGAGGTTCAGGTGGATGTCCGGCAGCACGATGAGGTAGAGGCTCACGCCGACGAGGTTGACGACGATGCTCACCATCTTCAGCAGGGCGAACTTCACGGGCTTATGGGCATAGCGGAGGTAAGCGAAGGGGATAGCCGTGAAGGCGTCGATGGCCACGCACGTGCCCATGATCATGATAAACTCCGGATGGTCGGGATAGCCGATGGCATTCGCGATAGGACTGAGGAAGGCCCAGAGGAGGAGCACGAAAGCCAGCGAGGTCGTGGCGACCATGCGCAACGTCGTGGCATAGACTTTCTTCGGATCCTCGCCCGGACGGTTCATGAAGCGGAAGAATGTCGTCTCCATGCCGTAGGTGAGGATGATGATCAGCAGGGCGATATACGCGTAGATATTCGTGATGATACCATACTGTCCGCCGGCGGCGTTGAACTTGGCTGTCTCGATCGGTACGAGGAGATAGCCGATGAAGCGTGCCGCAATGCTGCTCAGTCCGTAGATCGCGGTATCTTTTGCTAGTGATTTTAAGTTTGCCATATTTTAGTGGAAGAAGATGTAGGCCACGCAGATGGCAGCGATGACACCGCAAAGATCAGCGAGGAGACCGCAGGCCACGGCATGGCGCGTATATTTGATGTTGACACTGCCGAAATAGACGGCAAGGATATAGAAGGTGGTGTCTGTGGAGCCCTGGAAGATACAGCTCAGCCGGCCGACGAAACTGTCGGGTCCGTAGTTGTCCATCGCCTCGAGCATCAGACCGCGGGCGCCGCTGCCGCTGAGGGGCTTCATAAAGGCCGTCGGCAGCGCTCCGACAAAGTCCGTGTTCAGTCCGCAGGCTTTCACGCACCAGGCGATGCCGTCGATGAGCATGTCCATGGCTCCTGAGGCGCGGAAGATGCCGACACCCACGAGGATGGCTACGAGATAGGGGATGATCCTTACGGCGGTATGGAAGCCTTCCTTCGCGCCCTCAATGAAGGCGTCGTAGACATTGATATTCTTCAGGAAGCCTCCTATAATAAAGGTGATAATCACGCCGAGGAGGATGAGGTTGGAGGTCACGCTCGTCACCGTGGCCATCGTGTCCTTGTCCATCTGTCCGAAGCCCCAGATGATGAGGCCAATGAAGGCGATGAGACCGCCGAGGGTGGCGAGGAGAACGGGCTGCAGGAGGTTGATCTTCTGCCACAGTGCCGTGATGATGATACCCGCGAGCGTAGCGATACCCGTGGCGATGAGGATGGGGATGAAGACATCCGTCGGCATGGCGGCTCCCTTCGCGGCACGGAAGGCGAGAATCGTCGTGGGAATGATCGTCAGTCCACTGGTGTTCAGCACGAGAAACATGATCATCGGGTTCGTCGCCGTGTCTTTCTTCGGGTTCAGACTCTGCATCTCCTGCATGGCCTTCAAGCCTGTCGGCGTGGCGGCATTGTCGAGGCCGAGCATATTGGAGGCGATATTCATGAAGATGGCACCCATGGCGGGATGGCCCTTGGGGATGCCTGGGAAGAGTTTCGTGAAGACGGGGGAGAGGAGGCGTGAGAGGGCGTTGACGGCTCCCGCGCGCTCGCCGATCTTCATGATGCCGAGCCACAGGGCCAGCACACCTGTGAGGCCCAACGAGGTCTCAAAGGCGGTCTTTGACGTGTCGAAAGTGCTCTGTACCATCTTCTCCATGACGGTGGTGTCACCCATGAAGACCAGTTGGACGAGTCCGAAGAGGAAGGCGATGACGAAGAAGGCGATCCAAATATAGTTTAATACCATAGCGGCTGCAAAATTAAGGAAAATTTTGGAAAAAGAGGGCTGTTTAGGAAAAATCTGTGCAAAGATTTCGCTATTTCAAAAATTAGCCGTACCTTTGCACAGAATTTACAGGCCTTTCCTGTAAATGGGTGTTGGTTCCGTAGCTCAGTTGGATTAGAGCAACAGCCTTCTAAGCTGTGGGTCCTGGGTTCGAACCCCAGCGGAATCACCTTTGAGGATCAGTATAACTCAAATCCCTATATATCCCCGACCAAAACGCTGCTGGGTATGGTTTCGAACCCCAACGGAATCACAACGAACCCTAACGAAATCACCTTTGCGGAACATGATAAATCATGTCCCTACTAAATAAGCATAAAAGGTAAAAAAGACATGAGATGGGGTAACACGTTTTTGATTTCTTATGTGTAACTTTGCAAACGGAAATCAAAAAGAAGATTATGTCAGAAGAAATCATCAGCATCGACTCTGTCGGTAAATATAATGAATCCTACGGTTTCACCACGCAGCACCCTTATGTCGCCGTGGTGGATATGGCGGAGGCCACGCGGTGGATCAACCATGTCAAACTGCGCTATGGTCTCTATGCCCTGTGGCTCAAGGACGGAAAACAATGCACGCTGCACTATGGCCGCCGGGAGTATGACTACCACGACGGGACCATCGTCAGTTTCGCCCCGGGGCAGGTGGTGCAGGTGGATATGACCGATGAGCAGATGGCCCACCCCGGTCATACCCTCGGCTTGCTCTTCCACCCCGACATCCTCTACGGCACTCCCTTGGGAAAAGCCATCGGCGATTATCATTTTTTCGATTACGATTCCTTTGAGAGCCTCCATCTCTCGGAGCGCGAACGGAAGATGATCACCGACACCCTCCAGTCTATCCGTATGGAACTGGAGCTGCCCGTCGACAAGCACTCGCAGACCATCCTCACTGACCGTATCAAACTGATCCTCGATTACTGTCAGCGCTTCTACGACCGGCAGTTCATCACGCGCCATAAAGTCAACTCGGACATCCTCTCCGATTTCGAAAGGAATATCAAGGCGTATTTCACCGGTGATGAGGTACGTCGCCATGGCCTCCCCTCCGTGGCTTGGTTTGCCGACAAAGCCTGTCTCTCTCCCGGCTATTTCGGAGACCTCGTCCGCAAGGAGACGGGCATGAGCGCCCAACTCTTTATCCAGCAGCATGTCCTCTCCCTCGGCAAGGAGAAACTCATGGACAGCCGGCGCAGCATCTCGCAGATTTCCGATGACTTGGGATTTCAGTATCCCCAGCATTTCACGCGCTTCTTCAAGAAACTGACAGGCATGACGCCGAAAGAATACAGACAGAAATAAAAGGTAAAGAATATGTATTTAGAGAAAATCAAGAGTCCGAAAGATATCAAGGGACTCAATATCAAAGAACTGAACGACGTAGCCGGTGAGATCCGTCAGGGAATCCTCAACCGTGTGAGTAACCATGGTGGTCATGTAGGCCCGAACCTCGGCTTCGTGGAGGCGACGATTGCCCTCCACTATGTCTTCAACGCCCCCGAGGACAAGATCGTCTTCGATGTCAGTCATCAGAGCTATCCCCACAAGATGCTCACGGGGCGTGCCGACGGCTTCCTCCATGTAGAGGATATGAATGCCATCTCCGGCTATTCCTCACCCCGTGAGAACGCGGAGTATGACAATTTCGAGATTGGTCATACCTCTACCTCCATAGCCCTGGCCACGGGCCTGCAGAAAGGTCGTGATATCCTCGGCGGCAAGGAGAATGTTATCGCCGTCATCGGCGACGGCTCTCTCTCCGGCGGTGAGGCCTTCGAGGGCTTCGATACGGCGGCAGAGATCGGCACGAACATCATCATCGTTGTCAATGACAATGAGATGAGTATCGCCGAGAACCACGGAGGACTGTATCGTAACCTTCAGCTACTCCGGGAGACCAAGGGTAAGGCAGAGTGCAACTTCTTCCGGGCCATGGGCTTCGATTATCGATATGTGGAGCAGGGCAATGACATCGCGGCGCTCATCGCCGCTTTCCGGGAGGTGAAGGACATCGACCACCCCGTTGTCGTACATATCCATACGGAGAAAGGCCATGGCTATGAGCCCGCCGTGGAGAATAAGGAGGCATGGCACTGGCATATGCCGTTCTATATCGCCGACGGCAGCCTGCGCAATACCGATGATGGGGAGAATATCGACAGCCTGCTTGGCGACTGGCTCTTCGAGAAGATGAAGAAAGACCCGAAGCTCGTGCTCATCACCGCCGGCACCCCCTCTTCCTTCGGCTTCAACAAGGCGCGCCGTGAGGCTGCGGGTCGTCAGTTCATCGATGCCGGCATTGCCGAAGAGGAAGCTGTGGCACTGGCCTCCGGGGCCGCGAAGCGTGGCGCCCATCCCGTCTTCAGCGATTATGCCACTTTCTTCCAGCGCACCTATGACCAGCTGGCACAGGACCTCGCCGTCAACGGCAATCCCGCCGTGTTCAACATCCTGGGCGCTACGATCTATGGGATGAACGATTTCACGCATATCTGTTTCTTCGATATCCCTATGATCTCCCACATCCCGAACCTCCACTATCTCGCCCCGACGACCTACGAGGAGCTCATCGCCATGGAGAACTGGGCCATCAACCAGGAGAAATACTCCGTCGCCATCCGTGTGCCGGCCGGTAAGGTCTGTCATGCCACGGAGCCCGTGGATACCGACTATAGTGATATCAACCGTTTCCGTGTGGCCCATCGTGGCAGTGACGTTGCCATCATCGCCGTCGGCAACTTCTTCCAGAAGGGCGAGCGGGTCCGCGAGCTCCTGACTGGGAAGGGCATCGATGCCACACTGGTCAACCCCCGTTGGCTCAGCGGCATCGACGAGGATCTCCTGGCGGACCTGAAGAAGAACCACCGCCTCGTCATTACCCTGGAGGACGGCAGCCTCGACGGCGGCTTCGGTGAGCGCGTCAGCCGCTTCTATGGTCCTACGGAGGTCCGTGTACTCAACTTCGGCGTAAAGAAGTCGTTATACGACCGTTATGATGTCAACGAGCTGCTGCGTGAGAATCATCTCGAGGACGGACAGATCGTTGCCGACATCATGAGTCTGCTGTAGGACGTTTGCCTGACGGCTCCTCATATTTCCCGTGGATTTTCACGGGTTCCATATGGATACTGATGATCGTGTTGCTGCCGAAATGCTGTCGCAGCGCATGTTCGATATTCGACGCATGCCGGTGGGCCTCATAGAGCGTGAGGTCCCCCGGCATGCGTACGTGCATCTCTATACTCGTGGCGTTGCCGATATGGCGTGTACGGAGGTTGTGGACGGCACTGACCTGCGGCTCATCGCAGACGATGTCCGTGATATGTTGCTCCACGTCCGCCGGCAGGCTCTTCTCCGTCAGTTCGCCGACGGCTCCGTTGACGAGCTTGAAGGCGGAGATGACGATGAACACGCTCACCACGAGGGCCGCCAGTGGATCGAGTACCGTCCAGCGGCTGCCGAGGAGGATGGCGCCACCGATGCCGATGGCCGTACCCACCGACGAGAGGGCATCACTGCGGTGATGCCACGCGTTGGCGATGACGGCATCGCTGTGGACCTTCTTACCGAGGCGGACGGTGAACTGGTAGGCCCATTCCTTCAGCGCGATACTCGCCAGGGCGGCGACGAGGGCAATGGCGCCCGGCCGCGGGAGGACGGCGCCACGCATGACGCTCCAGATCTTCACCACGGAGCTGAACATCAGATAGGCGCCGACGACGAGGAGTATGATGCTCACAAGGGCCGTCGCCAGCGTCTCATATTTCCCATGGCCGTAGTCGTGGTCACGGTCTATGGGCTTGCTGCTCACATGGACGAAGATGATGACGATGATGTCGGTGATGAAGTCCGACAACGAATGTACGGCATCGGCGATCATCGCTCCTGAGTGGCCGACGATACCGGCAATGAACTTGAAGGTCAGCAACACAATGTTGATGACGCTCCCCTCCAGGGTGACACGGGTGATCGCCCGCTCCCGCCGACTGATTTCCTGATTCTTATTCTCAACCATAATTTATTCCTCTTCACACGAACCCTTTATCCTCATTGTGAGGACAAAAACATGTTCACGGATTCATGGGAAGCAAAGGTAGTGAATTTACAGGAAAAGACCAAAATAACTCATTATTTTATTTCACTACGAATTTCTTACCCTTTATTACATACTCAACTTTCGCAAGTGAATAAAAAGGTCAAAATAGGGTGAATAAAAATAGCTAAAGGTTTCCGTAAGTCGCGGAAAATTAGTATCTTTGTAATGTCAATAAACAAAGTACCAAATACCTTTAGCTATGCGCAAAGATACATCAATTTTTTCAGAGCTGCAAGAATTTTTCCAACAAAATGACAGTCACAGGGCTATAATCCGCATTGTCGGCATTATGCGTTCTTTGCATATTCATGAAAAGCAGATAGGTCTCACCAAGAAGCCTAACTGCAAATTTACTGTATTGCAGGTTTTCCATTTACTGCTTCTTTTCCCGTTCTTCTGTATCAAAGATGCCTTCCA
>NZ_AUJK01000016.1 GCF_000424185.1 Prevotella sp. AGR2160 | reverse complement strand
CAGGGAAGTCGTATATCATCCTCTCTTCACCGAAGCCGTTTGACTTGACGCCATCAAAGCCCTCTGGACGATTGTCCTTCTCATCAAGATATATGTGAAGCTCGGTCTTGTAAAGCTTCCCGTGATCTTTGGCTGGCTGCTCGTTGAAGTCCACCACGTCAAAGTAGTTAGTCACGCCCTCGGGGAGGATATATATCGCTAAACCTTTGTAGAAGTCTATCTTTTCTTGTTCCATGACCGCAAAGGTAAGCAAAAAAAATAGTTTTAGCACGCTATCATATCAAGTTCTTTGGTTAGGCAGCGGCATCCGCCTGCCACGGACAATCCCCCTTGGGCCGAAATAGTATATGATGAAAGCACAAAAAAACGGGGCTTGATCTCACGATCACACCCCGCCGCAAACTTAACAACCAATAAAAGAAATAGATTGTCAATTTCTTTTGTTGACCGGACCCCGCGTGGCACCGCGAGGCCCGGCTTTTTTTGTCTTTATTATCTGATGAAGAGTAACTCTCTGTATTTCGGCAGCGTCCAGAGCTCATCGGCGACGACGAGCTCGAGCTTGTCGATCTGATAGCGGATCTTGTCCATCCAGGGCTCTACGGTGTCATGATAGGCGATGGCCTTCTCATGCTCATCGGTGATCTTGTTGGCAACCTTACGGCTGTTGACGAGATCCTCAACACCCTTCTCGATGGTCTCCGTGCGCTCGGCGATCTCCTTGATGATCTTGATGTTACGGTCGCTGAGCTTCTTGGCCTCGTCCTTGCCGAAGATGTCCATCATGTTCTGGACGTTCTTAGCCAGCTGACTCTGGTAGTGGGTAGCCACGGGGATGATATGGTTCATGCTCAGGTCACCCATCACACGGGCCTCGATCTGGATCTTCTTGGTGTAGGTCTCCCATTTCACCTCGTTGCGGGCAGCAAGCTCGTTCTCCTTCATCACGCCCATATCCTCGAACATCTTGATACTGTCCTTGTCGAGGTAGCGCTCGAAGATCTTCGGACAGCTCTTCTCGCAGTCGAGGCCGCGCTTGGCAGCTTCCTCGACCCACTCGTCGCTGTAGCCGTTGCCATCGAAGTGGACGGGAGCAGAGGTCTTGATATCCTCACGGACGACGTCGAGGATGGCGCTGTTCTTTTCCTCACCCTTGGCGATGAGAGCGTCAACACGCTTCTTGAAGTTGGTCAGAGCCTCTGCCACGGCGGTGTTCAGCACGATCATGGCGCTGGCGCAGTTAGCCTCGGAGCCGACGGCACGGAACTCAAAGCGGTTGCCGGTGAAGGCGAAAGGAGACGTACGGTTACGGTCGGTATTGTCGAGCATGATCTCCGGAATCTCGGGGATGTCGAGGTCGACGCCCTTCTTGCCCTCGAGCTTGAAGAGATCGTTCTTGTCAGCTTTCTCAATATGGTCGAGCAGATCACTGAGCTGCTTGCCGAGGAAGGAGGAGATGATTGCGGGAGGTGCCTCGTTGGCGCCAAGACGATGGGCGTTGGTGGCACTCATGATGGAGGCCTTCAGCAGACCGTTATGCTTGTAGACAGCCATCAGCGTCTCGACGATGAAGACGACGAAGCGCAGGTTGTCTTCCGGTGTCTTGCCGGGGCCGTGGAGGAGTACGCCGGTGTCGGTGCTCAGACTCCAGTTGTTGTGCTTACCGGAGCCGTTGATGCCGTCGAACGGTTTCTCGTGGAGGAGCACCTGGAAGCCATGCTTGCGGGCGACCTTCTTCATGAGGCTCATGAGCAGCATGTTGTGATCCACGGCAAGGTTAGTTTCTTCGAAGATAGGAGCGAGCTCAAACTGGTTAGGAGCCACCTCGTTGTGGCGTGTCTTGCAAGGAATACCGAGCTCGAGGGCCTGGATCTCAAGATCCTTCATGAAGGCCTGTACACGCTCGGGGATGGTACCGAAGTAATGGTCGTCCATCTGCTGGTTCTTGGCACTGTCGTGACCCATCAGCGTGCGGCCGGTGAGCACGAGGTCGGGACGGGCGGCGTAGAGGTCGCTGTCGACGAGGAAGTATTCCTGTTCCCAACCGAGGTTGCTCTGCACCTTCTTCACGTCGGGATAGAAGTAATGGCAAACATCGGTAGCAGCGACGTTGACGGCGTGGAGGGCGCGCAGCAGCGGTGCCTTGTAGTCGAGGGCCTCACCCGTATAGGAGATGAAGATCGTCGGGATGCAGAGGGTGTCATCCATGATGAAAACCGGAGAAGTAGGATCCCAGGCACTGTAGCCACGGGCCTCGAAGGTGTTGCGGATACCGCCGGAGGGGAAGGAGGAGGCATCAGGCTCCTGCTGGACGAGCAGCTTGCCGGAGAACTCCTCAATCATGCCGCCCTTGCCGTCATGCTCGATGAAGGCATCGTGCTTCTCTGCCGTGCCCTCGGTCAGCGGCTGGAACCAGTGGGTGTAATGGGTTACGCCATTCTCGTCGGCCCACTGTTTCATGCCCTTGGCGACCTCGTCGGCGATGGAGCGGTCGAGGCGTGCGCCATTGTCGATGACATCAATGAGCTTCTCATAGACATCGGCAGGAAGATACTTGTACATCTTCTGGCGGTTGAACACTTTTTTACCGAAATACTCCGATGGTCTTTCCACGGGAGCAATCACTTCTACTGGTCTCTTCTTTGAGGCTGAAGCTACGGCGTCAAATCTTAAGTTTGCCATGTTTTCTTTCTGTTTATTTTTTATTGGGTTTTGATTCTTATGATTGGATTTGCAGGGGCCGTCCCTAGTGGCGGCCCGATGCCGGAACGGCATTCACGTATGGGAAAATTCCCGGTTCGATTCGGCGTTCCGCCGACGGGCCGCCACAAGGGACGGCCCCTGCAAAGGATATTACGGGTGCAAGGTCAGTCCGAAGACGAAGTAGGCCTTCTGGGTTGACGGGTTGGTCATGATCTGGGCGAAGACAGGGATGTCGAAAGATTTCGTCACCTGGATGTCCTTCGTGGCCTTCAGGGCGATGTTGGTCACGGCGAAACCATTGGCATCAGCATAGAAGCTCGTGCGGTAAGGCACGGCGCCGACGGTGGCTGTCCAGTCGCAGGTGGCGAAGCGGAACGGTACGTTAGCCTCCATATAGGAAGAATAAGCGCGCTTGCCGCTCTTGTTGACGCCGTCGTTGCCGGCGAAGTTCGTGTACCACTTCAAAGCCACAGGACCGAAGTCGTAACCGACATAGCCTTCGAAGACATGCGTGGTGCTATGAGCATTGTAATGGAAATAGCGTGCGTCGGAGACGGGTTCACCGTCCCATGTTGTGCCCTTGTTGAACCAGTAGTCGGTGACACCGACGCTGAAGGCCTTGTAGGTGTAGTCGAGGGTGAGGTCGAACTCCTTCGTGTCTTCGTTGTCGGAGAGTCCGACATTGCCCCATGCGGTCAGTGAGAGACCCTTGTAGCCGACACCGAGCGTAGGCTGAACGGAGACATCACCGAGATCCTGGCCACGCCAGACATACTGGCTGACGAGATCCACACCAAGCGTTGCCTCAGGCTTGTCCTGGGCCATTGTACTGGTGGCAGCGGCCATCGCTACGACGGCGAGCATGCCCATTCTCATCAAATTTCTCATAAGCATAAGCATTTTGTGTTGTGTTGTTTTATCAATGCGTGGCCGCAACAGGGCGGCCACCTGCTATTTCAGCCATTTACCGATACGGTCGAGCGCTTCCTCGCAGTCCTCTCGGTTGCCGAAACTCGTGAGTCGGATGTAGCCCTCACCGCTGGGTCCGAAGCCGACACCCGGGGTGCAAACCACGGAGGCTCCGTAGAGCATTTCCTCGAAGAACTTCCAGCTCTCCTTCTCGCCCGGCGTCTTCACCCACAGATAGGGGGCGTTCTCACCGCCGTAGACCTGGAGGCCGAGTTGCGTGAGCTTTTCGCGCATGAGCTTGGCGTTGGTCATATAATATTTTATCGTCTCCTTCACTTGCTCCTTGCCTTCCGGCGTATAGGTAGCTTCGGCAGCACGCTGGCTGATGTAGCTCGTGCCGTTGAACTTCGTGCTCTGACGGCGGTCCCAGAGGTGATTCAGGGCGACGCGCTCACCGGTGAGGGTGGCGGCGGTCAGCTCTTTCGGGACGATGGTGTAGCCACAACGGACACCGGTGAAGCCGGCCGTCTTGGAATAGCTGTGGAACTCGATGGCGCATTTCCGGGCCCCGCGGATCTCGTAGATGGAGTGGGGGATGTCGGGATCCTGAATGTAAGCCTCATAGGCGGCATCGTAGAAGATGATGGAGTCGTTGTGCAGGGCGTAGTTCACCCATTTGCGGAGCTCCTCTTTCGACAGCACGGTGCCCGTGGGGTTGTTGGGGTAGCAGAGGTAGATCATGTCGACGCGGTGGTCGGGGATCTGCGGGATGAAGTGGTTCTCTGCCGTACATGGCATGTAAGTGACATTGCTCCAGTGGCCTTCCTTGAAGTCTCCCGTACGGCCGATCATCGCGTTGGAGTCGATGTATACGGGATAGATCGGGTCGGTGACGGCGACGCTGTTGTCCCAGCGCAGCAGTTCCTGGATGTTACCCGTATCGCTCTTCGCACCATCATTGACGAAGACCTCGTTGGGATCGAGGTGGATGCCGCGCGGCAGGAAGTCGTTGCGGATGATGGCTTCACGGAGGAAGTCGTAGCCGCGCTCGGGACCATAGCCGCGGAAGGTGGCTTTCTGCGACATCTCGTCAACGGCCTTGTGCATGGCCTCGATGACTGCCGGTGCCAACGGCTGCGTGACGTCGCCGATACCGAGACTGATGACGCGCTCCTTCGGGTGGCCCACCTGGTAGGCATTTACTTTCTTGGCGATGTCCGCGAACAGGTAGTTGTTGGACAACTTTAAAAAATGATCATTTACTAGTGCCATATTTTCGTTTCCTTTCTATTGGTTGGTTTGCTTCTTATTCTTCTATCTCCCCGTCGAAGACAAAGGCGGCAGGACCGGTCATGTAGACGTGGTTGTCGTTGGCGTTCCATTCGATGTGGAGCGTGCCGCCGTCCATGAGGATGTCCACGTTGCGGGAAGTCAGGCCGCGGAGGGCGGCAGCGACTGCTGTTGCGCAGGCTCCCGTTCCACATGCCATCGTGATACCACTGCCGCGCTCCCAGACGCGTGTGCGGAGCTGGTCTTTCCCCACTACCTGCGCGAACTCGATGTTGCAGCGCTGTGGGAAGGCGGCATGGTGCTCGAGGGCCTTGCCCTCTTTCTCTATCTCAATCTCTCTTACATCTCTTACGAAATTCACGAAGTGGGGGTTGCCCATGCTGACGAAGACGCCCTCCTTGTCGGCCAACTGCGGACGGAGACTGTCGTCGGGGCCGATAACCGTGGCACCCGTGTACTGCTCCGGTACTTGGAGGCGGGGCTCCAGCATGTCGACGGTGACGCTCCTGACTTTGTTGTCATCACCCACGTGGAGCTTGAGGATCTTCACGCCGGAGAGGGTCTCCAGGCGGATCGTTGTCTTCATCGTCATACCTTTCTCATAAAGGTACTTACCGATGCAGCGACTGGCATTGCCACACATCATGGCTTCCGAGCCGTCGGCGTTATAGATATGCATGGAGTAATCAGCAGTCTCGGAATCCGTTGGACGGCCGATCAAGACAAGACCATCACTGCCGATACCGAAATGGGGCGCACTCCATTTGACGGCGGCGGCCGCCGGATCGTCAATCCTATATAATAAGGTGTTGACGTAGATGTAATCATTTCCGGCACCCTGCATCTTAGTGAAGGCTATCTTTTTTGCCATTTGCTATCTATTTTATTGGTTTTACTTTCTTTAATTATCCTTTCGCTTGCAAATTTACGACGTTTTGTTGGCTCTTGCAAGAGTTTTGCCCCACTTTTATTCTTCTTTTTCTTTCAAAGTGTGAAACTGTAAGCCTGCGATTGCTGGATCCTTACACTTTTGATAGTTTTCTAGGCGATATTTCTACAATAAGTAACTTGATATTTTTTTGTACTAACAAAGTGAGTTGTTTGTTTGTGTTGTTTTGTCAAAATGTTGTACTTTTGCAGCAGAAAGTTTACAAAACGAAAGAAATAGATCGTTTCTTAGTATGTTTAATCTAAAAAGAGAGGTAGAAAGATGAAAAAGATTGAAGCTATCATCCGAAAGACCAAATTCGAGGACGTCAAGGAAGCCCTTTTGGCTGCCGACATCGAATGGTTCTCCTACTACGACGTGAGAGGAGAGGGCAAGATGCGCCAGGCTCGTATCTATCGTGGCGTAATGTATGACACCAGCAGTATCGAGCGCGTGCTGATGAATATTGTCGTTCGCGACAAGAATGTGGAGAAGACGGTCGCTGCCATCCAGCATGCTGCCCAGACCGGTGAGATCGGTGATGGACGTATCTTCATCATCCCTGTGGACGACACGATCCGTATCCGTACTGGTGAGCGCGGTGATATTGCTCTTTACAACGCAGAGCAAGAGAAATAGAGAAGGGTAACAACACAAAAAACACAAGATTATGACAACACAAGATTTAGGTATTTCTATAGATACTGTGTGGATGCTCCTTGCGGCCACACTCGTTTTCTGGATGCAACCGGGCTTTGCGCTTTGTGAGGCCGGTTTTACGCGTAGTAAGAACACGACCAACATCCTGTTTAAGAACTTTGTCGACTTCATGATCGGTTCCGTACTGTTCTGGTTCGTCGGTTTCGGCTTCATGTTCGGCTCTGACGGCCAGGGATTCATCGGCGCGCCTAACTGGGGTGACCTGAGCTTCTATCATAACGCCGCCGGCCTGCCGACAGAGGGTTTCCTGATGTTTGAGACCGTCTTCTGCGCTACTTCCGCCACCATCGTCTCCGGTGCCATGGCTGAGCGTACGAAGTTCAACATGTATTGTGTTTACAGTTTCGTCATCTCTCTCCTTATCTATCCTGTGGAAGGTCACTGGACATGGGGTGGCGGCTGGTTGATGAACAGCGATGCTGCCAGCTTCATGATGACGACCTTCGGACATACGTTCCATGACTTCGCCGGTAGCGCCATCGTTCACTCTGTTGGTGGTGTCCTTGCTCTCATCGGTGCCATCGTTCTTGGTCCCCGTCTCGGTAAGTACGACAAGAACGGCAAGAGCCGTGCTATCCCCGGTCACAGCCTGACGATCGCTTCCCTCGGTGTGTTCATCCTCTGGATGGGCTGGTTCGGATTCAACCCGGGCTCTCAGCTCGCTGCCAGTGGTGAGGCTAACCGCGAGGCCATCAGCCACGTCTTCATGACCACCAACCTTGCTGCCGTCGCTGCCGGTCTGGCTACGATGTTCACCAGTTGGATCAAATATGGCAAGCCGTCATTCTCTCTGACCCTGAACGGTATCCTTGCAGGTCTTGTTGGTATCACCGCCGGATGTGATGCTGTCAGCGATGTCGGTGCTCTCTGTATCGGTGTCATCTGCGGTGTCATCCTTCCGTTCTCCATCGAGTTCATCGACAAGAAACTCCACATCGATGATCCTGTCGGTGCCAGCAGTGTCCACGGTGTATGTGGTATCACCGGTACGCTTCTGACCGCTTTCTTCAGCACCTCTGAGGGTTGCCTCTACGGCCATGGCTTCGGATTCCTCGGCGCTCAGTGCCTCGGTATCATCTGCATTGACGCTTGGGCTGCTATCTGCGGTATCATTCTCTTCGTCACCATCAAGAAGACTGTCGGCCTCCGTGTTGACAAGCGTATTGAGGAAGAGGGTCTCGATATCTACGAGCACGGCGAGAGCTGCTACAACTAAAAAATTCATGCCTCACCTCATCCCCTCCCCGCATAGGGAGGGGGCAACAAATGCGAGAAACGCCCCGTACGCGCCTCGCTTTGGCGTTCATAAACATCACCCGTTCTGCCGCCTGGAATGGCGTGCCGTCGGGTGCTTGCGCTTTGCAAGCGCAAGGAATCAAAGAATATAAAACTTAACGTATAACCGATAAAAAAAAAGAAAGAATTATGTGTGGAATCGCTTGTATTTTCAACATTGAGGCGCAGACCGATGAGTTGCGACAGAAAGCCCTGCGCATGAGTGCCAAGATCCGCCACCGTGGACCCGACTGGAGCGGCATCTACTGTGGGGGCAGTGCCATTCTGGCCCATGAGCGTCTGAGTATCGTTGACCCAGAGTCCGGCAAGCAGCCGCTCTTCTCCGCCGACAAGAAACAGGTGCTCGCTGTCAACGGTGAGATCTACAATCATCTCGACATCCGTCACTCCTTCCCCGACTATCCTTATCAGACGGGCAGTGACTGTGAAGTGATCCTCTCCCTCTACCGCGACATGAAAGCCCGCGGCCCCATCGACGACAAGGCTATCACCGCCATGCTCGAGCGTCTCAGCGGCATCTTCGCCTTCGCCCTCTACGATGCGGAGAGCGACAGCTTCCTCATCGCCCGCGACCCCATCGGCGTTATTCCACTCTATATCGGTTATGATCTTGACGGCAAGGTGTATGTTGCCAGTGAGCTCAAAGCACTTGAGGGACAGTGCGATCATTACGAGCCCTTCCTCCCGGGGCACTACTACTGGAGCCGTACGCCGGGTCAGAAAAAATACTATGTACGAGATTGGATGTCCGCTCCCGTCTGCACGCCTGCCTCTTACGAGGAGAGCGTGGAGGCCGTGAAGCAAGGACTCACTGATGCCGTGAAAAGACAGTTGATGAGCGATGTTCCCTATGGCGTCCTGCTATCCGGTGGACTCGACTCATCAGTCATTTCTGCTGTAGCTGAGAAATATTCTCAGCATCGTGTTGAGGACGGCGGGAGTACCCAGGCGTGGTGGCCCCGTCTCCATTCTTTCGCTGTTGGTCTCAAGGGTGCCCCTGACTTGGCCAAGGCCAAGCTCGTTGCCGATCATATCGGTACCGTGCACCATGAGATCAACTATACCATTCAGGAGGGCCTCGATGCCATCCGTGACGTGATTTATTTCATTGAGACTTACGACGTGACCACCGTCCGCGCCTCTACCCCGATGTATCTCCTGGCTCGTGTCATCAAGTCGATGGGTATCAAGATGGTGCTCAGCGGTGAGGGTGCCGACGAGATCTTCGGCGGTTACCTCTATTTCCATAAGGCGCCGACGGCTCAGGCTTTCCACGAGGAAACTGTCCGTAAGCTCTCTAAACTCTACCTCTACGACTGTCTCCGCGCCAACAAGAGTTTGGCAGCGTGGGGCGTGGAGGGCCGTGTGCCCTTCCTCGACAAGGAGTTCCTCGACGTTGCCATGCGCCTCGATCCGAAATATAAGATGTGTCCGGGCAAGACCATTGAAAAGAAAGTCGTCCGTGACGCCTTCTCCGACTTGCTACCCGAGCAGGTGGCCTGGCGGCAGAAGGAGCAGTTCTCCGATGGTGTCGGCTACAGTTGGATCGATACGTTGAAGGAGATCACGGCCTCCGCCGTCAGCGACGAGCAAATGGCTCATGCCGCCGAGCGCTTCCCCATCAACCCGCCGCGCAACAAGGAGGAGTATTACTACCGCAGCATCTTCGCCGAGCATTTCCCCAGCGACAGTGCTGCCAAGAGTGTGCCCTCTGTGCCGAGCGTCGCCTGCTCCACCGCTGAGGCCCTCGCCTGGGACGAGAGTTTCAAGAACATGAACGAGCCCAGCGGCCGTGCCGTCAAAGACATCCACGAATAAATGGCGCCTTGAATGGCGTGCCGTCGGGTGCTTGCGCTTTGCAAGCGCAAGGAAGCAAAAAAGCCCTGCCACTACTGGCAGGGCTTTCTTATGTAACAACGTTACGACGTAACATACCTCATTATTTCTGTTCCCAGATGACATTCGTCTCCAGGAGCTCCTCGAACGTGTGTGGTTTGTCCAGCGCTTCCTGTTCGGCGATTTGCTCGTTGACACACGCATCGTAGGTCGGCGCCGCCATGTCGCGGATAACGCCGAGGGCAACGGGAAATCCTTGACTGCTGTCCATCATCGCCAACTTCAGCTGCAGCGTGTTGTCCTCACAATGGGCGTCATGTACGAGGATATCGTCGAGAGTGATACCGTTCTCACCAATCTTCACGACTTTCAGGCCGAAGCCTTCCTGCACAAGACCATACTCATGATGGGGTCCGAAGACCAGCGGTTTCCCATGCTCCACATAGATGGCGTTCGTCTTCCGACCCTCGGAGGTATAGATCGGTTCGTAAGCCCCATTGTTGAAGATCATGCAGTTCTGCAGAATCTCGCACACGCTGGCGCCCTTATGACGGGCCGCCGCCTTCAGGATATCCACGGTATGACTGCCGTCGGAGGCTACGGCACGGGCGAAGAAACGGCCGCGGGCACCGAAACAAAGTTCGGCGGGACGGAAGGGATCTTCCACGGTGCCGAAAGGCGACGACTTCGAAATGAAGCCTCGTGGCGAGGTCGGCGAGTACTGACCCTTCGTCAGTCCGTAGATGCGGTTGTTGAGGAGCACCATGTTCAGGTCGATATTCCGTCGCATGGCATGGATGAAGTGGTCACCGCCGATGGCCAGGCCGTCGCCGTCGCCACTGATCTGCCACACCGTGAGGTCGGGGCGCGCCACCTTCAGGCCCGTCGCCACGGCAGCGGCACGGCCGTGGATCGTCTGCATGGCGTAGGTGTGCATATAATAGGACAAGCGGCCAGAGCAGCCGATACCGCTAATGACGGCAGTCTTCGACGGAGCGATGCCAAGTTCTGCCATGGCCTGAAGCAGTGAGGCCAAGAAGGCGTGGTCGCCGCAGCCCGGACACCAGCGCGGCTGTCCGGTCTTGAAATCTTTCGGAGTATATTGCATAGGACTTTTATTTTAAAATTTTCTTGGCGGCCTCGACGATGCCCTCGATGGGCAGAGGTCGTCCTTCCACCTTATTATATTGTAGCGGCGCGAAACCGTCGATGTTCATGCGCAGCCAGGCGGCGAGCTGCCCGAGGTTCTGCTCGCAGATCATCACCTTCGGATAATGGCTGACGATGTCGGCGACATTCTCCGGCAACGGGTTGATATACTTCAGATGCATCAGCGCCACGCGGTAACCCTCGGCACAGAGCGTCTGCATGGCCGTATAGAGTTGACCGTACTGTCCTCCGAAACCCACGAGAAGGAGATCAGCGTCGGGATATTCGCCGTCGCCGACAAGATCATTCGGCATACAGGTGACGACACGCTGGCGCGGCACCGGAATCCTGGCCACCTTCTCACGGCGCAACCGGCACATGAGATCGTGGTTCTCGGGATTGTTGCTGATGGCACCCGTCAGGTTGTCTTTCTCCAGTCCCCCGAGGATATGCTCGAAGCCCGGCTCACCCGGTAGCGCCTGATAGCGGGCCAGCGTCACGGGATCGCGGCGGTAGGGACTGTACTGATGGCGCATGGCCTCGGGAGCGAGATGAGGCCGGATGACGGCGAGGTCTTTCATCTGCGGCAGCCGCCACGCTCCGGAGCCGTTGGCGATATAGCCGTCGCTGAGAAGGACCACGGGGGTCACATGCTCCAGCGCTGTCTTACAGGCCCAGTAGGCAGCATCGAAGCAGTCGGTGGGTGATGTCGGGGCGATGACTGGCATCGGACTCTCGCCGTTGCGGCCGAAGAGTACCTGTAGCAGGTCCGTCTGTTCCCCTTTCGTCGGCAAGCCCGTGGAAGGACCGCCACGCTGCACGTCGATGATGACCAGCGGCAGCTCATCCATGACGGCGAGGTTCATAGCCTCACTCTTCAGACAGATGCCCGGGCCCGACGTGGATGTCACGGCGAGGGCACCGCCGAAGGCCGCGCCGATGGCGGAGGCACAGGCGGCGATTTCGTCCTCGGCCTGCACGGTGATGACGCCCATGCTCTTGTGCTTGGCGAGTTCGATGAGGATATCCGATGCCGGCGTGATGGGATAGGAGCCGAGATAGAGTTTCAGCCCCGCTTTCTCCGCTGCCGCCATGAGACCGTAGGCCGTTGCCTTGTTGCCCGTGATATCCATGTAGCGTCCCGGATGGTGCTTGACGGTATCGATGCGGTAAGTGGCGGGCACGGAGGCGTGGGTGTTACTGCCGAAGCGGTAACCGTTCTCGAAGACCTCGATATTGTTCCCCGCCACTTCCGGATGCCGGGCGAACTTCTGCCGCAGGAAGTTGGCCACGAGATGTCGGTCACGCTGGAAGAGCCAGCAGACGATGCCCAGGGCGAACATGTTACGTGTTTTCAGCACCTGTTTCCGTGGCGTCGTCTTGGCGAAGTCCATGGCGAGGATCATCTTCGTCATCGGACAGGCCACGACACAGTCGGTGTCGATGCCAAGTTCGCCGAGATAGTCATCGGTCTTGAACTCCGCCTTCTTTAGGTCCGCGGGACCGAAGTTGTCGGTGTCGATGATGATGGTGGCCTGCGGCTTGCAGTATTTGAGCTGCGTCTTCAGCGCCGCGGCATTCATGGCCACGAGGACGTCACATTTGTCGCCGGGGGTTAGGGCGTTGTCGATGTCGTCGCTGATATGTACTTGTGCGGCACTGACGCCCGTGAGCGATCCTTGCGGGGCGCGGATGTCGGCGGGATAGTCGGGGAGGGTGGAGATGCCGTTTCCGACGATGGCGGAGACGGTGGAGAAGATGTTGCCGGCCAGTTGCATGCCATCGCCGGAATCGCCGGAGAAGCGTACGACAACGTCGTCCAGGTGTTTGGTATGATTCTCTTCTGTCATAATGAGAGTGGTTAGGTCTTGTTCGTATATTTCTTGCAAAAATAATACATTCATTTCGCTTTTGCAAAGTCTAATTGACAAATATCAAGTGCCCTGTAAATATTTTAAATAATTTAACCTAAAAACCGAAACCAATAAGATTTTTTGTAAATTCTGAATTTGCGTTTCTCTTTCTTTTTTGCTAACTTTGCGGTCGGTTTAAGAGTAAAGAATACATTCACAACTTAAATACATTTTATAAAATGGCAAAGTTTGACAAATCAGTTTTAGCAAGCTACGGAATCCAGACAGGTACTGCTGAGGTTCTGTACAATCCTTCTTACGAGGTGCTGTTCAATGAAGAGACCAAGGAAGGTCTTACGGGCTTCGACAAGTGCCAGGAGACAGAGCTTGGTGCCGTCAACTGTATGACCGGTATCTACACGGGCCGTTCTCCTAAGGATAAGTTCATCGTTGACGATGAGACTTCTCACGACACCGTATGGTGGGACTCTGAGGAGTATCACAACGACAACCACCGCGCAAGCAAGGAAGCTTGGAAGGCTGTGAAGAAGATCGCTCAGGAAGAGCTCTCCAACAAGAAGCTGTATGTCGTTGATGGTTTCTGCGGCACACACCGTGACACCCGCATGAAGGTCCGCTTCATCGTGGAGGTCGCTTGGCAGGCTCACTTCGTGACGAACATGTTCATCCGTCCGAAGACTGAGGCTGACTTCGAGCAGGAGCCTGACTTCATCGTTTACAACGCATCCAAGGCAAAGGTTGAGAACTGGAAAGAGCTCGGCCTCCACTCTGAGACCGCTGTTGTCTTCAACGTTACCTCTAAGGAGCAGGTCATCATCAACACATGGTATGGTGGTGAGATGAAGAAGGGTATGTTCTCTATGCAGAACTACTTCCTCCCGCTGCGTGGCATCGCTTCCATGCACTGCTCTGCCAACACCGATATGAACGGTGAGAACACCGCTATCTTCTTCGGTCTCTCCGGTACCGGTAAGACCACGCTGTCTACCGATCCTAAGCGTAAGCTGATCGGTGATGATGAGCACGGATGGGATGACAAGGGTGTCTTCAACCTCGAGGGTGGCTGCTATGCAAAGGTCATCAACCTCGACAAGGAGGCTGAGCCCGACATCTACGGCGCTATCACGCGTGACGCCCTCCTGGAGAACGTCACTGTTGACAAAGACGGTAAGGTAGACTTCGCTGATAAGAGCGTTACGGAGAATACCCGTGTTTCTTATCCTATCTACCACATCAAGAACATCCAGCGTCCGGAGAGCCAGGGTCCCGCTGCTAAGCAGGTGATCTTCCTCAGCGCTGATGCCTTCGGTGTACTGCCTCCTGTTTCTATCCTGAACGCTGAGCAGACGAAGTACTACTTCCTCTCTGGTTTCACCGCTAAGCTGGCTGGTACTGAGCGCGGCATCACTGAGCCGACTCCGACCTTCTCCGCTTGCTTCGGCCAGGCATTCCTCGAGCTGCATCCTACCAAGTATGCTGAGGAGCTCGTCCGTCACATGGAGAAGAGTGGTGCTAAGGCTTACCTCGTGAACACAGGTTGGAACGGTACCGGCAAGCGTATCTCTATCCGTGATACCCGTGGTATCATCGACCGTATCCTCGACCACGAGATCGACAAGGCTCCTACGAAGACCATTCCTTACTTCAACTTCGTCGTTCCTACAGAGCTCGAAGGTGTGAACAAGGACATCCTGGATCCTCGCGACACTTACAAGGACGCTTC
The DNA here is from genome assembly GCF_000424185.1 of Prevotella sp. AGR2160. Classification (GTDB taxonomy): domain Bacteria; phylum Bacteroidota; class Bacteroidia; order Bacteroidales; family Bacteroidaceae; genus Prevotella. The sequence goes on along the minus strand of NZ_AUJK01000016.1, from coordinate 55,087 downwards.
TGAGTGGGATGCTAAGGCTAAGGACCTCGCTGCTCGCTTCATCAAGAACTTCAAGAAGTATGAGGGCAATGAGGCTGGTAAGGCTCTCGTTGCTGCTGGTCCCCAGCTCTAATCGTTAAGATTATATCAAAACGAACATAATTGGCCCGGTGAGTTGATGCTCACCGGGCCTTTTTGTATTAAATTTGCGTAATAAAAAGGGCGGATAGCGTGTTTTTTGAATAATAATCTGTAAATTTGCACACAAAAACCATTCTGTAAGTAATCATGCATAAGAAGATTATATTGCTCGCAACGCTGTTGTCTGTCGTTCTCGCCCTCTCCTCCTGTCTGGGAAATGACGATGAGGATACGACGACCTATTCCGACGACACGGCAATTACGGCTTTTAGTATCTCCACATACAAATATCTTGCACATACCACTTCCTCTACGGGAGCGGACAGCACCTATACGACGACGGCTTCCGGTACGAAGTATAAATTCGTCATCGACCAGGCGCAGGGCTTGATCTACAACCCCGACTCTCTGCCTTATGGTACTGATCCCTCGAAACTTCTCATCTCTGTGACCAATGAGGCCAGTGGCGTCACCGCCTATCTGCCCCTCGATGCCGACGGTAACGAGCGTGCGGAGGTCCTCGACAGTATGCGGGCCTATAGCAGCAGCGATACCATCAGCTTCGCCAAGCCCCGTCACCTCTTCGCCTTCAATATCCTCCGTACCGCCTACAGGAAGTATCTCGTGAAGGTCAATGTCCATCGGCAGGACTCCGCCGCCTATCAGACCGTGAAGGTCGCCACCGTGGAGACGTTCAAGACACTCAAGGGCATGAAGGCCTTCGCCTGGGACGACAAGATGGTCGTCACCGGTACCCACGGCTCCGACCTCTGCTTCTTCACCACCGACAAGAACGACGGCACGACGTGGAAGGAGATCATCCCGACATCACCCGCCAACGCCACTTTCTCCTCCGACGCGTGGAAGCGTGTCGTCGCCACCGATGATGCCGTCTATCTCTATGACAACGGACAGATCTACGCCTCCACAGACCTGAAGACGTGGACGGCCAGCAACATGCTCCTCAGCAACCTGGCTACCGACGGCACGACAACTGACTCGCTGCCAACGACGAATGCCAACCTCGCCCTCATCCCCTCGACGACGAATGCCGACATGACCATTGCCGTCCTCACGGGAATGGCCGACGGACATTTCGTCAGCTGGTATGGCTATTATCAAGCCAACCGTCCCTTTGAACTCGTCTACGGACAGCCCCGCGCTTACAAGACCAACAGTGGCGGCACCCTCTCCCAGCAAATGTATTTCCCCGGCACTGTCAGCGCTACGGCTTACGGCTCCGACCTTGAGGCCCTCTGTCGGAAAGAGAATGCCGACGGAACGATTTCCACGACACTCCTCACCTCGAAAGATAAGGGTATCACGTGGCAGACGGATCTTAACGCGTCATGCCCCATCACCCTCTCCTCCGTCTACGGCTTCGCCGGTGACAGCAGCAACTGGCTGTGGTTCATTGACGCCGAGAGCGGACAGATCGTGAAATACCGTCAGAATTATCGCGGCTGGACGATTGAGAATAAGGATTTTACGGAATAAGGAGTTTGGCGGTATGAGAAAACTCGCTATACTGCTCAGTTGTCTCTTCGCAGTCCTCGTCGTGCAGGCACAGGATGAGCCGGAATACCGCATGGAGATCGGTGCCGGTGTCGGCGCCATGACCTATCAGGGCGATTTCTCCGGTAGTCTGGTGAAAAATGTGCAGCCCGCCGCCGGTCTCGTCTGGCGCTATCTCTTCAATCCCCGCAACGCCCTCCGTGTGCAGGGGACCTATGGCAAGTTGAAAGGCAACAGTGATAATTCCGAGACATGGTATCCCGATTATACGGGAACTGATGTCACGCAGCGTGCCCATTACGATTTCACGTCCACAGTGGTCGATGTCAGTGTGGTTTACGAATATAATTTCCTGCCCTATGGCACGGGACGCGACTATTTCCGGGCCAAGCGCTTCACGCCGTTTGTCTTCATCGGACTCGGCGCCACCAATGCCAAACCCAGCAACGGCGACAGCAACATGTCGCTGAGCTTCCCCTTCGGACTCGGCATCAAATATAAGATGGGCACAAGAGCGAACCTCAGCGTCGCCTGGGGCATGCACTTCACCACCGGCGACCAGCTCGACGGCGTGAAAGATCCCTACGGCATCACGAGTTCGGGACTCTTCAAGAATACCGACTCCTTCTCGCTGCTCATGGTCTCGCTGACCTACAGCTTCAAGGCCAAGTGCCGCACGTGTAATAATGATCATTTCTAACGTATGAATATACCCCAGCATATCGCCATCATCATGGATGGTAACGGACGATGGGCCCAAGAGCGCGGCAAGGACCGCTCCTACGGCCATCAGGCAGGCGTCGACACCGTCAGACGCATCACTGCGGAGTGCGCACGCCTGGGCGTGAAATATCTCACCCTCTATACTTTCTCTACGGAGAACTGGAACCGGCCGGAGACGGAGATCCATGCCCTCATGGGCCTCGTGCTGGCCAATCTCGAGGATGAGATCTTCATGAAGCACGATGTACGCTTCCGCGTCATCGGAGATATCGGCCGCCTGCCGCAGGTCGTTCAGGATAAGTTGCAGGAGACGATAAAGCATACGAAGAACAATACGAAGATGACGATGGTCGTCGCTCTGAGCTATTCCTCCCGCTGGGAGATCACGAAGGCCTGCCGCGACATCGTCCGGGAGGCGCTGGAGAAGAATGAGAGCCATCCGATCTCTGCCGCCGACCTCGACACCCTCATCACCGAGCAGACGGTCAGCGACCATCTCGAGACGAAGTTTATGCCCGACCCCGATCTCCTCATCCGTACGGGCGGGGAGCTGCGCATCAGCAATTATCTCCTGTGGCAGATCGCTTATACCGAACTGTATTTCTGTGATACTTACTGGCCCGACTTCTCGGAGGAGGACCTCCACAAGGCCATCGAGAGTTACCAGCACCGTCAGCGCCGCTACGGCAAGACGGAGCAGCAGATTGAGAACGAGGAGGGTGGCTCACAGCAGGCCAACGCTCAGAAAGGCTGCGAGCATTCAGACAAATAGGAAAATCAAAGACGATGAACAATATCAATAAGGTGTTAATCTGCCTCGCCGTCGATATGGGCTTCACCATCGGCGCCGTGGCACAAGACAAGATTCTCAATCCCGACATCTCCTATGCCGGCACGCCCCGTGACTGCGTCATCGGAGGAATCAACGTCTCCGGTGTCGAGGGCTATGAGGATTATGTCCTCTCGGGTATCTCCGGGCTCTCCGTGGGACAGCATGTCACGGTGCCGGGAACGGAGATCTCCGACGCCGTGAAGCGCTATTGGCGCCATGGCCTCTTCTCACAGGTGAAGATTGCCGCCGACTCCCTCGTGGGCGACAAGATTTATCTGCATATCTATCTGAAGGTCCGTCCCCGAGTCTCACAGATCAATTATATCGGTCTGAAGAAGAGCGAGCGTGAGGATATGGAGAAGAAGCTCGGTCTGCTCAAAGGCTCCCAGGTGACGCCGAACATGCTTGACCGTGCGAAGATCCTCGCCAAGAAATATTTTGAGGATAAAGGTTTCAAGAATGCTGATATCCAGATTCGTGAGCGGGAGGATGTTGCTGCCAAGAACCAGGTGATTCTCGATATCGATATCGACAAGAAGGAGAAGATGAAGGTCCATCAGATCTTCATCGAGGGCAACGACCATCTGAGCGACGGCCGCATCAAGGGTGGCCTCTTCCGCAAGGGCGCCTTCTCCAAGACGCACGAGGCCGGCAAGCTCTCCACGTTCCTGAAGTCGAAGAAATATACGCCCGAGCGTTGGGAGAAGGATAAGCAGAACCTCATCGACAAATACAACGAGCTCGGTTATCGTGACGCCACGATCCTTGGCGACAGCGTGTGGAACTATGATGACAAGCACGTGGATATCAAGGTGAAGGTCGATGAAGGAAAGAAATACTATATCCGCAATATCACGTGGGTCGGCAACACCGTCTACACCACCGATTATCTCTCTGCCGTCCTGGGTATGAAGAAGGGTGATGTCTACAACCAGAAGCTCCTCCACAAGCGTCTCTCTGAGGATGACGACGCTGTCGGCAACCTCTATTGGAACAACGGTTATCTCTTCTATAACCTCGATCCCGTCGAGGTCAATGTTGTCGGCGACAGTATCGATCTCGAGATGCGTATCTATGAGGGCCAGCAGGCACATATCAACCATGTGCGTATCAATGGTAACGATAAGCTCTACGATAATGTCATCCGACGTGAGCTCCGTACGAAGCCCGGTGATCTCTTCTCGAAGGATGCCCTCCAGCGTTCCGCCCGTGAGCTCGCTTCCATGGGTCACTTCGATCCCGAGAAAGTTAATCCCGATGTGAAGCCGAACTACGAGGATGGTACCGTGGATATTAACTGGGATTTGGTGCAGAAGAGCAACGACCAGGTAGAGCTCTCCCTCGGTTGGGGACAGACGGGTGTCATCGCCCGCGTCGGCTTGAAGCTGAACAACTTCTCCATGCGAAACCTGTTCAACAAGAACAAGGAGCACCGTGGCATCATGCCGATCGGTGACGGTGAGGTCTTGAGCATCGGCGCGCAGACCAATGGTACTTACTATCAGAGCTACAACATCAACTATTCCACCAACTGGTTTGGCGGCAAGCGTCCTATCCAGTTCAATGTCGGCGCTTACTACAGTAAGCAGACGGATGTGTCGAGTACCTATTATAACTCTGCCTACATGCAGAACTATTATAGTTATATGTATGGTTACGGCAGCAGCTATTACGGCAACAGTTACGAGAACTATTACGATCCCGACAAGTATATCCAGATGTTCGGTGTGAGCATCGGCTGGGGTAAGCGTCTGCGTTGGCCCGATGATTACTTCACGCTGAGCCTGCAGCTCGCTTACCAGCGTTATATGCTGCGCAACTGGAGCTACTTCCTGATGACGAACGGTAATGCCAACAACATTAACTTCAACATCACGCTGAGTCGTAACTCCACGGATAACCAACTCTTCCCGCGTCGTGGCTCCGAGTTCACGGCCAGCGTGACGCTCACGCCGCCATGGAGCAAGTTCGACGGCAAGGATTATTCCAAGCTTGCCCTCAACAGCCGGAGCGCCACCTATGAGGCAGAGATGCAGGAGAAATACCGCTGGGTGGAGTATCACAAATGGAAGTTCAAAGCCCGCACGTTCACGGCCCTCACCAGTGGCCAGAAGTGCTTCGTCTTGATGACGCGTGTCGAACTCGGCTTGTTGGGTGACTACAACAAGTATAAGAAGAGTCCGTTTGAGACCTTCTATGTCGGTGGTGACGGTATGAGCGGCTATTCCTCCGGTTACAGTGAGGAGACGATCGGTCTGCGTGGTTACGACAACGGTAGCGTCAGCTACTCACCCACGACGGGTTATTACGCTTACGCCTACGACCGCTTCACCTTGGAGTTGCGCTATCCGTTCCTCCTCGGCAATACGACGATCTATGGTCTCGCCTTCCTCGAGGGTGGTAATGCGTGGTACGACACGAAGAACTTCAACCCCTTCAGCATGAAACGTTCCGCCGGTCTCGGCGTGCGTATCTATCTGCCGATGGTCGGCTTGATGGGTATCGACTGGGGCTACGGATTCGACAAGGTATGGAATGGTACGAGCTACAGCAAGGGCGGCAGCCAGTTCCACTTCATCCTGGGACAGGAATTCTAATTATGTACCTACTATATAATAAGGTGTAGAATTTAAAACATAAGGAAATGAAAAAATTGAATGTATGGGGGGTAAAGATCGCATGCCTTCTTTGCCTTTTCGCTTTTTCTACCTTCCACGCCCACGCCCAGAAGTTCGCACTTGTGGACATGGAGTATATCTTGAAGAACGTGCCGGCTTATGAGCGTGCCAACGAGCAGCTCAATCAGGTCAGCAAGAAATGGCAGGCTGAGGTCGACGTCCTCAACCAGCAGGCTGCCACGCTCTACAAGAACTATCAGAACGAGGTTGTCTTCCTCTCCCAGGAGCAGAAGAAGAGCCGTCAGGAAGCCATCATGAACAAGGAGAAGGAAGCCTCTGACCTGAAGAAGAAATACTTCGGTCCCGAGGGTGAGCTCTACAAGAAGCGTGAGGCCCTGATGAGTCCTATCCAGGAAGAGATCTACAATGCCGTGAAGGAGATCTCCGAGAACCGCGGTTATAGCCTGATTATCGACCGTGCCAGCAACTCCGGCATCATCTATGGCTCTCCGAAGGTAGATATTAGTAATGAAGTGCTCGAAAAGTTAGGTTATTCCAAATAAAAACATTATATTTGCACCCGAAAACGCGGCGGGGCAGGCTCCGCCCCCTAGCCGTCGAGTAAAAACGTAAATTATAAACAAAGAGTAAATATGAAAAAACTGATTTTGATGTTGTTGCTGTGCGCACCGATGACTATGTTCGCACAGAAATTTGCAAAGGTGAACACGCAGACCATCATGCAGGCAATGCCTGAGGTCGCAAAGGCTAACGGTGACATGCAGGCTCTCCAGAAGCAGAAGGAGAACGAGCTCAAGGCCATGCAGGACGAGCTCCAGCGTAAGGTCGACGAGTATCAGAAGGCTCAGAGCACGATGAACGCCACGGCCAAGAAGGCCAAGGAGGACGAGCTGAATCAGCTGAACCAGAAGATCCAGCAGGCTTACCAGGACGGCCAGAACGAGCTGCAGAAGAAGAGCGCCGAGCTCCTCGCTCCTATCCAGGAGAAGGTCCGCAATGCCATCGACGCTGTCGGCAAGGCAGGCAACTATACTTACATCTTCGAGGATGGCGTAGCCATCTATGCCGGTCCGATGGTAGAGGATGTCACTGCCAAGGTTCAGGCCAAACTGAAGTAAAGAAACAGGATGAAGAAACTCATCTTAATATTCACACTGATGCTGCTGCCGCTCCTTGCGAGTGCGCAGCAGTTTCGTTTTGGCTACTTCTCCATGGAGAAGGTGTTGCCGCAGGTGGCCGGTTACGCTCTGGCCCGTCATCAGGTGGACCAGCTCTCTCAGCAGTATGCCGCCGAGCTGAAGCGTGCCGAGGACGAGTTCAATGCGAAATATGAGGATTTCCTCTCTACGCAGAGCACGCTGGCGCCGTCGATCCGCGACAAGCGGCAGGCGGAGCTGAAGGATCTGCTGATGAAGAATATGGCCTTCAAGGAGCAGAGCCGCAAGCTCCTCGACCAGAGTGAGAAGGCGGCGATGGCACCGTTGCGACAGAAGGTCTACAGTGCCCTGGCACGCATCGGTGAGCAGCAGGGCCTCGCCTTCATCATCAACAACGACCGCGGCACGCTGCCTTATATCAATGCGCAGAATGGCGTGGATGTCACCGACCAGCTGCTGAGCATATTAAAGTAAAAGCCAATGAAACTTCCATCATCTCCCGGACCTATCGGCGTCTTCGATTCCGGTTATGGCGGGCTGACGATCCTCCATGGTATCCGTCAGCTCATGCCTGAGTACGATTATATCTATCTCGGCGATAATGCCCGTGCCCCTTACGGCACGCGCTCTTTCGACGTGGTCTATAAGTTCACGCGGCAGGCCGTCATCAAGCTCTTTGAGGAAGGCTGCCAGCTTGTGATCCTCGGTTGTAACACTGCTTCCGCCAAGGCCCTGCGTACGATCCAGCAGAAAGACCTCCCTGAGCTCGATCCGAAGCGCCGCGTCCTCGGCGTTATCCGTCCTACGGCAGAGATTATCGGCAAGTTGACCCGCAACAACCATGTCGGACTTCTCGGAACGGAGGGAACGGTGAAGAGCCACAGCTACGACATGGAGATTGCCAAGCTCTGGCCCGATATCAAGGTCAGCGGCGTCGCCTGTCCTTTTTGGGTGCCTCTGATCGAATATAATGAGGCCGACAGTCCCGGAGCCGACTATTTCGTGAAGAAGCGCATCGACGAGCTCATGCGCCAGGATCCCGATATCGACACGATCATCCTTGGCTGCACCCATTACCCGTTGCTCATGCCGAAGATTCTGAAATATGTGAAGCCCGGCGTGCGCATCGTTCCCCAAGGCGAGTATGTCGCCGAGAGTCTGAAGGATTATCTCCATCGTCACGGCGATATGGATGCCCGTTGCACGAAGGGCGGCACGTGCCGTTATCTCACGACAGAGAATCCCGACAAGTTCAAGGAGAGTGCCCGCATCTTCCTGAAGGAGGATGTCCTCGTGAGCCATATCGATCTCGGCGAATGCTGAACGGAACATAATAAATGATGTCCCTACTTGCGGCCACGCACCCACAATGGGTCGAAACCATTAAAAGAAAAAAACAATGCAAGAAACAAGACAAAACCGTATAGCCCGTCTCCTTCAGAAGGAGCTGGCTCTTATCTTCCAGCGTCAGACGAGTAAGACCCATGGCACACTGGTGAGTGTCACCCGTTGCCGTGTCTCTCCCGATCTGAGTATCTGTACGGCCTATCTGAGTATCTTTCCCAGTGAGAAGGGCGAGGAGATCATTGCGAATATCCGTGAGAGTGAGAAGACGCTGCGTTACGAGCTTGGACAGCATGTCGGCAAACAGCTGCGCATCGTCCCGGAGCTCCGCTTCTTCCTCGATGACAGTCTCGACTATCTCGAGCATATTGATGAACTGTTGAAGAAGTAAGGCATAGCGTATCATGAATTTCCCGTTCTTCATCGCCCGTCGCTACCTCTTCTCGAAGAAGAGTACCCATGCCATCAATATCATCTCGGCTATCTCGGCCATCGGCATCGCCGTGGCTACGGCGGCCCTCGTCATCGTACTGAGTGTCTTCAATGGTTTCCATGACCTCGTGGCGACACTCTTCACGTCGTTGGACCCTCAGCTCGAGCTCGTGCCGGCGCGGGGCAAGACGGTAGCTGCCGATGATCCCGTGCTGACGAAGGTCCGGCAGCTGCCGCAGATTGCCGTCACTTCGGAGTGTGTGGAGGACCAGGCGTTGGCCGTCTTCGGCGATCACCAGGCGATGGTCACGGTGAAGGGCGTGGATGACAATTTTACGGAGTTGTCGCATATCAATGATATTCTCGATGGCGACGGCTCCTTTCAGACGCATGTCGCCAACCTCGAATTCGGCACGCCGGGCATCCGCCTCGCTGCACAGTTAGGGACGGGTGCTAAATGGAATGGTTATCTGCGCATCTATGCCCCCGTGCGTACGGGCCAGCTCGACCAGGCCAATCCCACGTCGGGCTTTGTCGTTGACTCGCTGATCTCTTCCGGCGTCGTCTTCTCCGTGAAGCAGGCGAAATATGATGCCAACTATATCATCACGTCCATCGGCTTCGCCCGCCGCCTCTTCGGAGACCAAGGGATGATTTCCAGTCTTGAACTTCGTTTGAAGCCCGGTAGTGATCTTGGGGCCGTAAAGGCGGAGATCCAGAAGATCTGCGCGGATAAATATCGTGTGCTCGACCGTTTTGAGCAGCAGGAGGACACGTTTAAGATCATGAATGTGGAGAAGCTCATGGCCTATCTTTTCCTGACGTTCATCCTCGTCGTCGCCTGCTTTAACATCATCGGATCACTGTCGATGCTCATCATCGACAAGAAGAATGACGTCGTGACACTGCGGAATCTCGGCGCCACAGAGAAACAGATCGTACATATCTTCCTTTTTGAAGGTCGTATGATCTCCGTTCTGGGTGCCATCATTGGTATCGGCATTGGTCTTCTCCTCTGTTGGCTGCAGCAGACCTACGGCTTTGTAGCCCTCGGCGAGACACAGGGCTCGTTCATTGTCGACGCTTATCCCGTGAGTGTCCACTACAGTGATGTGCTGATCGTCTTCCTGACGGTCATCGCCGTTAGTTGGATCGCCGTTTATTATCCCGTCCGTTATTTGGCCAAGCGCCTGTTGGCATAACCGGCCTTCGTAGGGGGGCGTCTCAACAGCGCCTCCTCGCGCTTGCAAAGCGCAAGCACATGGCGGCAAGCCATAAAACAAGGGCCGCCCTTATGTAAGAATGATCAAAGAAATGAAGAAAGTAGATATCTGTTGTATCGGTCATTTGACCAAGGACCTGATCATTACGCCCGGCAATGAGGTGAAGATGACGGGAGGTACGGCCTATTATTTCGGCGTTGCCCTCAGCCATCTGCCGAAAGCCGTCTCTTTCAATATTGTCACGAAGATGGCGGAGGAAGATGCGGCTCCTGTTGAGGCCATGCGTCAGGAAGGCATTGATATCACCTGTTTTCCTTCCCGTCATACCGTTTGTTTTGAGAATATCTACGGAGCAGATTTCAATAACCGCCGGCAGCGCGTCCCTGCAAAGGCTGATTCTTTCACGATAGATGAGTTGCAGGATATCGATGCCCGCATCTATCATCTCGGCAGTCTGTTGCAAGATGATTTCTCCCCGGAATTAATCGAAGCGTTATCCCAAAAAGGTCGTATATCCATTGATGTACAAGGCTTTCTCCGAGAGGTACGGGACGAGAATGTCTATCCCGTAGACTGGAAAGCGAAGAAAGCGATCTTGGCGCATACCTGGTATCTGAAGGTGAATGAGGAAGAGATGCAGACGATTACGGGCCTCGATGATCCCCATGCCGCAGCGCAGCAGCTCCGGGAATGGGGTGTTCGTGAAGTCGTGATCACCCTCGGTGACCGTGGCTCCCTGGCTTATGTCGATGGGAACTATGAAGATATCCCCGCTTTTCCCGCCAAGGCCGTCGTCGATGCCACGGGCTGCGGCGATACTTACAGTGCCGGTTATCTCTATGGAAGAGTGCAGGGGTGGAGTCCGTTGGAGAGTGGCCGTTATGCCGCAAGGATGTGTACGGAGAAGTTATCCCATCACGGACCCTTCAAAGGGTTCACCGAGTAGGATAGCGCGGTCAGTATAGGGACGGGCCTGGTCGAGATCGTGTGTAGAAGCGAGGATGGCTTTTCGCTCGTTGTGCGCCAGTTCATGGAGCAGGCGGAAGAGATCGCTCTTGCTGGGATAGTCGAGGAAGGCCGTCGGCTCGTCGAGGAGGATCACGGAAGTCTGTTGCGCCAATGCCTTGGCGATCATGACCTTCTGTCGCTCACCGTCGCTGAGCGTTCCCATCTTCCGGTCACGGAGATCGTCGATGCCCACACGGTGTATGGCGGCATCGACGACGGTCTTGTCTTCCGTCGACAGCCGTCCCCAGAAATTCGTATAGGGCGTGCGGCCCATGGCGACCATATCCTCCACGGAGAACATCTTCGCCCGCGGCTTCTCCGTGAGGACGACGGCGATATGACGGGGCACGCGCATCGTCCCCGAGAGCGGTGGGATGATGCCGCAGAGCGTGCGCAGGAGCGTTGACTTCCCCGTGCCGTTGCGGCCGATGAGACAGACGAACTCCCCCGGACGGACCTGCTCGTTGAGTGGGCCCGCCACGCGGATTTGCTCGCCACGGCGGTGATAGCCGATGACGAGGTTTTCTAATACCAAGCCTTCTTCTTTCATATTCTTGAGGTTTCGTCTGCTTGCAAAGCAGACGCACTTAGCGGCAGGCCCCACTTGACGGTCTATCGTTTGCGGATGAGGGTGAGGCCGTCGCGGACGGGGAGGATGACCTGTTCCACGCGCGGATCACGGGCGATAAAGTCGTTGAAGTCCTCGATGCCGTGCGTCTGCTTGTCTTTATCATAAGCAGGATCGACGACATGGCCGTCCCACAGCGTGTTGTCGGCGAGGATGAAGCCGCCGGGGCGCAGGATCTTCAGCACCATCTCGTAACAGTCGCGATAGGTACGCTTGTCGCCATCGACGAAGGCCATATCGAACGAGATGCCGAGCTGCGGCGCCAATGTCATGGCGTCACCGATGCGGAAATCGATATAATCCGCCACGTCGGAGCCGTCAATCCACGGCCGCGTGAAGTCTTCCATCTCATCGTTGATCTCAAACGTATAGAGTTTTCTCGTAGGCTGTTCTCCGGCTGTCGTGTCTTTCGACAGTTCCTTCAGACCCTCTGCCATACAGATAGCGCTGTAGCCGGAGAAGGTGCCGACCTCCAGGATATGCTGCGGCCGGATCATCTCCACGAACATCTTCAGCAGGCGTCCCTGCAGATGTCCCGAGGCCATACGTCCGTGGATAGTATGGATATTCGTGGCGCGCCAGAGCTGGTGGAGGTAATCACCTTCGGGCTCACTGTGGGAGAGGATATATTCGTCAAGCGTCATGGTTGAGGATGCCCTGGATAGCCATGTCGTAGCCGAAGAGTCCGAAGCCGCAGATCACGCCGAGGCAGGCGGGAGAGAGATAGGAGTGGTGGCGGAACTCTTCACGCTTGTGGACATTACTGATATGTACTTCCACGACGGGACATTTCAGGCTGCGGATACAGTCCTGCAGGGCGATACTCGTATGAGTGTAAGCACCGGCGTTGAGGACGATACCGTCGTAGTCAAAGCCGACCTCCTGCATCTTGTCGATAAGCTCGCCTTCGATATTGCTCTGATAGTAATCAATCTGCAAATCAGGATATTTCCCACGCAAAACGGGGAGATAGCTCTCGAAAGAGTTCTTGCCGTAGATGCCCGGCTCCCGGATGCCCAGGAGGTTGAGGTTCGGACCATTGATAATCTGTATTTTCTTCATCTTATTCTGTTTAGTGTCTTGCAAAAGTAATAGATATTTTTGAGAAACACTGCTTTTTTCCAAGAAAAAATCATTATCTTTGTCACTGATGGATCAGAAAGAATATCTCAAACGCTATATGCGTTATCTCAAACTCGAATGCGGCTACAGTGCCAACACGCAGGCGGCTTATCAGCATGACCTTCTCTTCCTCTTTCATTTTCTGGAAGATCAAGGAAAGACGGTCACAGAGGTAAAGCTCGCCGATCTCGAGACGTTTGCCGCCGGTCTTCATGACCAGGGTATCGGGCCGCGTTCACAGGGGCGCATTCTCAGCGGCGTACGTTCGTTCTATCGCTTCCTTCTTTTGGAGGGCGACGTGAAGGATGACCCCACGGAACTGTTGCCGTGGCCGACGATCGGCGAACATCTTCCGGAATACCTCACTACGGAGGAAGTGGACCAGCTGGAGGCGTCCATCGATCTGTCGAAATGGGAAGGACAACGCAACAAGGCGATCATCGAGACGCTCTTCTCCTGTGGCCTCCGCGTATCGGAGCTCGTCAATCTTAAAATTTCAGATATTTATTTTGATGAGAAATTCATCCGTGTGCTGGGAAAGGGCAACAAGGAACGTCTGGTGCCGATCTCCGATGAGGCGATCAAACAGGTCAACCTGTGGTTTGTCGACCGCCGTCAGATGAAGATCAAGGAAGGAGAGGAGGATTATGTCTTTCTCAACCGTCGCGGCCATCATCTCACGCGTACGATGATCCTCATCATGATCAAGCGTCAGGCCGTGGCAGCGGGAATCACGAAAACCATCTCTCCCCATACCCTCCGCCATTCGTTTGCTACGGCACTCTTGAAGGGCGGCGCTGATCTGCGTGCCATCCAGATGTTGCTCGGTCATGAGCGCCTGGAGACAACGGAGATTTACACGCACATGGAAGTCTCCGATCTGCGTCGTGAGATCCTGGAACATTTCCCGAGAAATATCAAAAAGAAAGGGAAAATGTAGGGACATGATTTATCATGTTCCGCGCTTACCGCATGGTACGGCATATCAACTCTTTATATCATAGAGAATCAAAGTATTTATCAATATCCTCATGCGATGATAGTTTGATACAGTTGCCTTTTTTACATTCCTCGTGGGCTTTGTCAATTTTTGCTTTTACACTTTTTGTAATTTTCAATGTCTTCATATTTCTATATTTTATAAATTAGACCGATAGGAATTTGGGGTAACATCCGACCTGTCGGTCGGCGGGCCGCCACAAGGGACGGCCCCTGCAAATGGATCGTTGGTTATCTATTATTACGGGAACCACAGCACCAATGGCAGGTGATCACTGTATCCGGGCTGATAACGGGGACCGTAATAGGTGCGGAAGGGTTTGACACTGCCGTACTTCTTCTCTTCCTCCATGAGCCAGGGGAGATCGCCGATGATACAGGCATGCGAACGGGCGGCAAGGGAAGGCGAGAGAAAGAAGTGGTCAAGGCTTCCCCATTCGCCCTGATAGCGGTAGGTTCCGCGGGCACCATGGGAGCCTGTGGCATCACGCGAGACCTCTGTCATGTCGTGCCAGGAGAGTTTGATGAGGGCGGGCGAGGAACTATAGTCGTTGAAATCACCGCCGATGAGGATCATGGCTTCCGGTTGTTGTTGTCGGATGGAGTCGATGCAGTTCTCGAGTCGTTGTTCCACCGCCAGACGATAGGGCCGTGAGAACGCCTCTCCGCCGCTGCGGCTCGGGGCATGGACCACAAGGACATGGAGCGTGTCTTGGAGTGCCTCGTTCTGTTGAGGAGTAGTACCGATCTGTCCGAGTACGATGCCGCAGACGTAGAGAATATCGCGCGTTGGACGAAAGTGCTTATCGGGTGGGGCAATACGGAGGCTGTGCCAGGAGAGCGGGTGGAAAGCAAAGGGATTATACATCAGTGCCACGTCAATGCCGCGGAGATCAGGACTGTTGGTCATGAGATACTGGTAGCGGGCCCGCCGGAGCAGCGACCGCTGGGTAAGATCGCGCATCACGGAGTCGTTCTCCACCTCACAGAGCAGGACGAGATCGGGGAGATGTCCGTCGTTCTCTTGCCCGTCGTTGGCTTCTTTTACCGGCAGTTCACCGAGCGCGATGAGTTCCTGTCCGATATGATTCACTTTCCGCCAGTAGCGTGTATGAGTCCAGTGGTGTGTGGACGAAGGCAGGAATTCCTGATCCTCTTTCAACGTGTCGTGCTGACAGTCGAAGAGGTTCTCGCAGTTAAGTTCCACGACGGTGAATAGGCTGATGAGGAAAGAGACGAGCATAGGCGAATAGATTTTACCGATAAGACAAAGATACGGCTTTCTTTCGGGAGAACAAAAAACTTTGGGGAAAAATTGAGGAGTTACATACAAATTCTTGCTAATGCAACAGCGGTTACAGTAACGGCCGTTGCATTAATTCGTTTAAAATGTATCGACGAAACCGGGGTAGTTTTTCAGGCCTCAAAACTCGCGGATTTTCGAAGAACTTGTCCTCTCTTCTGAAATTCGCGATTCTCAGCAATTTTTGCAACTTGTTGATTGATAAGGAATTGTAAAAACAAGGGATTTTATATTGCATAAATATCTGTATAAAACCCTAAAAATAGCGTCGAAAATGGCGGAATATGCAAAATTTTGATCGTGTTTTCGCCTCGTAAACATCGTGCAGAATTTCATAAACATCGTAGATAGCAAAATATCTCCGAAAGACAGGCCGGAAAAGACGTTGTTTTTGTCTTTCCGGAGCCTTTTGGAGCCAAATTTCTCTCTAGTTTGCAAGTACAGTTTGTCAAGATTTTTGAATTTTCTGAATTTTTCGATTGATTTTTGATCACGAATAAATTGATATCACCGACGGATAGGGTGTAGTTTGGTGAAGAAAAAAGGCTATTACCCAGTTAGACTTTTTGTGATAAAATAAATACCGGAATAGCGTGTGAATATCAGAATTTATTTGTATTTTTGCCTTGTAATAAAGACAAGCGTATGAAGTATCCCATCGGTATCCAAAATTTCGAAAGCCTTCGTCAGGATGGTTATGTATATGTTGACAAGACCGCCCTTTTGTATAAACTTGCGTCTGAAGGTCGTTATTATTTTCTGAGTCGTCCCCGTCGATTCGGAAAGAGTCTGCTGATTTCTACGCTGGAAGCCTATTTCTCCGGAAAGAAGGAACTGTTTCAGGGATTGGCCATCGAACAGTTGGAAAAAGATTGGACCGCCTATCCCGTATTGCACATGGATCTGAACAGTCGGAATTACCTCAATGAAGAATCCTTGGAGAATGAGCTGAAGAAACACCTGGAACTATGGGAAGACCGTTATGGCGATAGATATCGTGACCGTGCGATCGAGGAGCGCTTCTATCATATTGTCCGGTTAGCCTATGAGAAGACTGGGAAACGTTGTGTCATCCTGGTCGATGAATACGACAAGCCCCTCCTTCAGACACTCAGCAACAGTAGTCTGCAGGATAGTTATCGGGCAACGTTGAAAGCCTTCTATTCTGTTTTGAAGACTCAGGATCAATATATCAAGTTTGCCCTACTCACCGGCGTGACGAAATTCGGAAAAGTCAGCGTGTTCTCCGATCTGAATAACCTCATCGACTTATCAATGGATGAGCGTTACCAGACCATTTGCGGTATTACGCAAGAAGAGATTCTCCGCTATTTCCCAACGTCTATCCACGGCCTTGCCCAAGCCTATCATATCAGTGATGAGGAGGCCCTTGCCCGGTTGGAGCGAGACTATGACGGTTATCATTTCGTGGAGCATGGCGTGGGCATCTATAACCCTTTCAGTTTGTTGAATACCCTCAGCAGACAAAAATTCGGTCGCTATTGGTTTGAGACGGGTACGCCATCTTATCTTGTGGAGGTGATGAAACAAGATAATTATCCGCTTCCCGACCTTACACAGGAACAGGTGACGGGCGATTTCCTCAACAGTATTGACTCCATGTCGAAGAATCCCATTCCTTTGATTTATCAGAGTGGTTACCTGACGATTAAGGATTATGATGAGCGTTTTGGATTCTATACGCTCGGTTTCCCGAATAAGGAAGTGGAGGAAGGTTTCACGGATTATCTGTTGCCTTTCTACACGAATATCCAGCAGGGAGAGTCCGCCTTTTATATCGGTAATTTTGTGAAGGATCTGGAAAAGGGACGTGTGGATGACTTCATGCGTCGCATGGAGACCATGCTGTCGGATACCGACTACAAGATCGTCGGTGACAGTGAGTTGTATTTCCAGAATGCCTTTTATCTTATTGCCCGCATGCTCGGCTTCTATACGGAAGTGGAACGGACAACGAGCAACGGCAGAATGGATATGACTGTAAAAACCAAAGACTATATTTATATCTTTGAGTTCAAGCTTGACGGCAGTGCCGATGATGCCCTGCGACAGATTGATGAGAAAGGTTATGCCAAGCACTTCGCCCTCGATCCTCGCCCGCTGATAAAGGTTGGCGTGAACTTCTCGCTGAAGAAGCGGTGCGTGGAAGAGTGGAAGAAAGACTAATAACACGTGCAGCATCATGGAAGAACTTAGAAATGACGAGAAGAAAAAGGGGTGGAAAAAGGAAATTCTCTTTCCGGTCCTCTTAAGTTTATTTTATGGTATCGCCTTCATCTTTGCTGATTTTTACAATATGCCTGTGGCAGGGATGAAGGACTTTGTGATACTGGCGCTGCAATGGGATGTCATTGTGTTGGCGACATATGGATTGCTGTTGCTGTTATCGCTGAATCGTTACGTCTTTGCGGTGACCTTTCCCCTATTGACGTTGGCCTGTACGGTATTGACCTATTTTAAGTACACGGTGAAGGTGTCATTGACGGCAAGCGTATGGGATTTGGTACTTGTAAACGATTTCCAAACATCGATGGAGGTTGTCTCTTGGGCTTTGGTAGTACTCGTCATTCTGTCTATAGCTCTGTCGCTGGCGGTAGTATATGTTCGTTTCAGGTATATACGGTATTATCATCCGGTCTTTTGGTTGATTGTGGCTTTGGCCCTTGTTGGTTTTACTAATAGCTATTACCCTATACAGCGTCCTGTGAGTTATCGTATGCCTTATAATATCTACTATAGTTTCCGTGATTACCAAGGCATCAAGCGAACAATCAGTGAGCATCGTCCACCATTCTCGCGTAAGATTAAGAGCGATGATGACAGTGTGACCGTTGTTTTCATTTTGGGAGAATCGTTACGGTCGAAGAATCTCCCGGCGAACGGTTACGGAAGGAATACGACACCGCGGCTGCTTAAAGAACACAATGTGGTATGGTTGCCGAATATCCATTCTCCTTATGGCTATACCCATACAAGTGTACCCTATCTACTCACGCGTGCTGACAGGCTCCACCCCGAAAGAGCCTATGAGGAGCGGTCGTTTATTGACCTGTTCAAGGCTGCAGGTTTCAAAACCTCGTGGATAGGCAATCAAGAGTCAGACCCTACATTCCTTTATTTCATGGAGGAAGCTGACACGCTGACATTTGTCAATGGTGGGAAGACCGTCTACAGCCTTGATCAATGGCTGGACGGGAACCTTCTGCCGCCTTTCCGTCAGCAGTTGGATAGGGATGGCGGCAAGAAACTATTTATACTCCATACAATCGGCTCTCACTGGTATTACCGTTCTCATTATCCTGATGCTTTTGCCTGCTGGAAGCCGGAAATCCACAGTAAGATCGTTTCTTCGAACAGTCATGAGCAAATGGTGAACTCATATGACAATACCATTCTCTATTCCGATAGTATCTGGGAGGAGATTATCAATAGCGTCAGAAACAATGACGCAATCGTTGTCTACCTTTCTGATCACTCGGAATGCATGGGAGAGAACGGAGAATATACCCACGGAGGAACGGAAAAAGAAGCCCTCCACTATCCCGCATGTTGGGTGTGGTATTCCGATCGTTATGCCCAAAAACACGGTGACAAGGTAAGGGCATTGCGGGAGAATAGCCGACGTCGCTACGATTCTTCCTTCCTCTTTCATTCCCTTCTCGATGCTGCAGATCTGGAGACTCCTTATCTAAACCGTAAATTCAGCATCTTCAGTCATTAACGCCTCTTGCCCGTGAGTACCGGAGGTAGGAAGCGATAGCAGAGCCATGTAAGGAGGGTGATGGCCATAAAGTTGAGGAGGAAAGCGATGGGGACCTTCCAATACTCGCCGTTGAAGTAGAATCCTATTTTCCGCAGAAGAATGGCCATAACAAGGGGTATACCGCTACAGAAGAAGTAGTAGACTAGACTATGCCTTCCTGTCCACTCGATGAATGATATCCGTGGTATCTTCTTCGCTAAAGGGCAGATAAGAAATATGCTTGTAAGAGAGTCGACTAGGAAGAGAGGATAATGGGAGATATTAATGGGACTGATGATTTCCTCATAATGATGGGTATAGATAATAGTCTTCACAGCGAAGAAGATGACGGCAAGGAGGACGAGGAGAGGGGGCGTGACCTTCTTGAATAAATCGTAACGATGGACGAGATAGCCGAGGAGGAGGAAGGGGAGGACGACAATAGCTTCG
Source organism: Prevotella sp. AGR2160 (assembly GCF_000424185.1). Lineage (GTDB taxonomy): Bacteria > Bacteroidota > Bacteroidia > Bacteroidales > Bacteroidaceae > Prevotella. Next base: position 35,829 of record NZ_AUJK01000016.1, on the reverse strand, counting down.
TCTGCATGCCAGAAATTATAGGGCGTGGTGAGAAAACCTGTGCCCCAAAGAAAGGAGAGGATGGTGGATGCTGCCAGGAACATGAGGAGCCAAGATAAGCGTAGACTCCTGATGCTAAGGATGGCGGTGAGGAGAACTTCCACTACGGATAGGGCTGTGACGAACCACGACTGTTGACCTGTGAGCACATTGGTGAGAAGGGCGCCGAGTTGGAAGTCGTTACCATGGAGGAGACTCTTAGGCAGCGAGAGGGCAATCATGAAGAAGAAATAGGGGATAATGATACTGTGAAGGATGGACTTCAGCTTATGGACGGGTTGGAAATCGGTAGGACGGTAGAAGAGATACCCGGAGATGAAATAGAAGATGACGAGGACATTGCTTACATAAAGGCTGTAGGGGATGATATGGTAGTCTACGAACCATGATTCTGTATGATCGTATACGATAGCGGTCATACAGCATCCGCGGAGAAGGTCAATCCATAGTTCACGTTTCATCATCACTGTAAATAAGAAGGTTCACGACGTGTAGCCATCAAGATCGTCATAGACTCACCGATGAGGGTCATGGCTGGGAGGAAGCAGAGATCATTGAGGCTTATCTGACGATAGCGATCTTGCATACTGTACCCTTTTCTCCTGTTTCCGTCGCGGTCTCCACCATATAGATACCGCTGGCGACGGCCTTGCCCTTCTGGTCATTGCCGTCCCATTCGTAGCGTCCACCCGTACTCTTGCCCTCATTAACGAGGGTGCCATTGCTGCTGACGATCTTTACGTCGGCATCATAGGTCAGGCCGACAATGGTGATCACGCCCGTATAACCTGGTTTCACGGGATTGGGATAGGCATAAGTTTTGTCCTTATTCATTTCCTCGGCGGGCGTAGTGGCGTCGCTCTGCCAGGAACAGAGGCCGTTGGTGGTGGCAAAGAATACCTCGCCCGTCTCACCGTTGATGGCGATGCTGCTGACGACATCGGAGAGGAGGCCACTGTTGGCGGCCGTGAAATGCTGCACCTGCGTGTAGTTATCCTCGCTGATGAGATAAGCGCCCTGGCCGTTCGTACCGAACCATTTGCGGCCGGCACCGTCGATGGCGATGCACGAGATATCGATACCCGTCAGGAGGTAGTCGGCGAGATTCGTACCGTCGTTGCGCGGCACTTTGATCTGGTTGAAGACCGGCGTGTCGTTGTTCATCTCACTGCTCTCGAGATAGAAGGGCCCCTTCGTGGTGCACACCCATAGGTTGTTGTCCTTGTCTTCCACAACTTCATGTACACGTACATCGGTATAGCTCGTGCCGTCTTCATTATAGAATATGGTAACCGCCTTGGCGGCATCCGTGGACGTGTTCAGGGCGAAGAGGCCCGGCGTATACCAGTGCTGGTTGCCGAACCACAGGATGCCACGGCTGTCGACCATCGGTGACACCATATTAAATAAGGAGAGGTTATTCTCGTTGGAGATGAAGGTGGAGGAGTGATGCGACACCCATTGGCCGGCGTTCGTCATCTCTACAACAGACTGGTTCTCAGCGCCACTGTTCAACAGCCACAGATTACCGGCGTTGTCGAAAGTGATGCCTTCGACGAGTGTATAGGCGGGATTGCCTGTTACGGCAGACTCGAGCGGCGTGTTGTTGAAATTATATGTGGTGACATATCTTCCCCGGTTGAACTCATAGACACCCGTACGACCGGCGACGAGGACACGGCTGGTATCCGTGGGGTCGACATCGATGTCCGTATTGTCGAGAAAGGCATAGCCCGTGATCTTGTTAATGGTATCGGGAAAGATCTGCCACGTGTCATTGGACCGCAATACCTGTACCGTTCCCGGATACTGCTGTTCCACACCGGCGGCGAAACCTCCGCCGACCGTATACAGGTTGCCGTATTTGAATTTGATCTTACCGAAATGATTATATTTCGGTCCGCCGGGCTGCAACGTCTTCGCCACGGCGATGTCCGCGCTCTTGTCTTCCGCAGGCTGGGCCTGATAGGCGCCGACGCGTGACCACACGCTCTTGTCGAGGAGATTATCGGTGAGCAAGGCGCGGTAATGGCCGCTGGCTTTGCTCTGCGCATGGATATAGCCGTCAGCGATCGTGCACCACTGCACCTTTATGCCAAGCTGATAGGTGTCGGCGATGAGGGCGTCGCTGACGTCGACCTTCATGATGCCGAAGTCGGTGCAAAGATAGGCGTATCTGCCTTGGCAATAGATGGAGTAGACCGTCTTTCCCGTCGTGAGGTTGGCATTGTAGAGATCACTGATGTTCGTTACGGTGCCGTTGGCATCGAGAATGTCGATGTTGCTGTCGTCGTAGACGATGATGAGGCGCTGTGCCGTACGGTTGTATTTGATGAGGCTGACATGAGTATCAGAGAGTCCCGTCGCCTTGTCGTAGGTCGTGATACTCTTGTCATTGGTGTTATAGACATAGAGGCCGTCTGACGCCTGCACATAGAGCAGCGTCCCTGCTTTCTCCACATCCTGTACCTCTGAATAGGCGAGATAGTCTTTCCAGCCGGAGGCATAGAGAGGTAAAGAAGTAAAGAAGTAAAGAAGTAAAAAGGCTATGCCTTGAAAACACCCATGTCTCATACTTTATTCTGCTAACAGATGCTCAGCCAACTGTTTCACGGCGCGGGCACGATGGCTGATTTGATTCTTGATATCCTCACCGAGTTCGGCGAAACTCTTGTCGTAACCATCGGGGATGAAGAGGGGATCATATCCGAAGCCGGCAGTGCCGTGCTTCTCCGTGTCGATACGGCCTTTCACCTCGCCCTCGAAAGCATACTCACGGCTGCAGACGGTACTGTCGCCCTCTTTCTGGATCAGAGCGATGACGGTACGGAAGCGGGCCTTGCGGTTGGGCTTTCCGTCGAGCTCACGCAGCAGTTTCGCCATGTTGGCCTCACTGTCATGATCCGTCCCTTCGGCATAACGGGCACTGTGGACGCCGGGGGCACCATCGAGGGCTTCCACCTCGAGGCCCGTGTCATCGGCGAAACAGTCATAGCCGTATTTCTCAAAGACATAGCTGGCTTTCTGATGGGCGTTCTCCTCGAGCGTCATGCCTGTCTCGGGGATATCCTCATGGCAGCCGATGTCATTGAGGGAGAGTATTTCAAATTTATCTCCAAGGATCTCACGGATCTCCTGGAGCTTATGCGCGTTGTTCGTTGCAAAAACAATCTTCATTCTTCTTTCTTTGTTAAATTCAAACTCTTCCGGTGGGCATCGGTGATCTTCACCTTCATCTCATCGAAGCCCTCACCATAGACACCGACGACGGCACTCTGGCTGACGAAAGCATTGGGATCGATCATCTTGATGAGGCGCTGCATCGTCACGCTCTCACGCTTACGGGCCAGGATGCACAGCACCTTCACCTCATTGCCGGTAAACCAGCCGTGGCCGTCGAGGATCGTCACGCCATGTTCCATCTGTGTGCCGATGGCATTGGCGATCTCCTGCCATTTCTTGGAGATGATGAGGAACTGCACGCTCTGTCGGCGCGCGTTCATCACGTAGTCGAGGGTGAAATTCTCGATGACCATCGTACAGAGACCGAACACGCATTTATGGATTCGGGGCAGCGTGTCACCGAACTCAGGGATGAACATACAGGATCCGATGATACAGAGGTCAACGAGGATGAGCACCTGACCGAGTGAGAGGTTATAGTATTTGTTGACGCAGGCGGCGATGATATCCGTGCCTCCCGTCGACCCGTTGTTCAGGAAGACGATGGCGAGGGCGGAGCCCGTGAAGGAGCAGCCGATGATCAGCGACATGAACGCCTGGTCGGGTCCGAGAATCTGATAGAACTGATGTGTGGCGGGATCGGTCATGAGCACCTGCGCGTATTTCAGCATGAGGAAGAGCATGATGATGGCGTAGATCGTCTTCACCATGAACTTCAGGCCGAGGATCTTCAGGGCCACGACGAGGAGGGCGATATTGATGAACAGATAACTGTCCTGGATCGGGAACCGCGTGGCGTAGAAGATGATAGCCGCCAGACCGGTCACTCCTCCCGTCACGATCTGATAGGGGAGGAGGAACACGCACCACCCGAAGGTGTAGAGCATCAATCCAAGTGTGATGAAGGTATAGTCCTTCACCTCACGCATCACATTCTGATGAACCATTTTACTTCTTCAATACTACATTGACGATCTTCTTCGGGACGATGATGACCTTCAGAATATCTTTACCACCAATATATTTCTGACTCTTCTCATCTTCGAGGACGGCCTTCTGGATATCCTCACGGCTGGCATCCACGGGGAATGTCTTCTGGAAACGGGCCTTGCCGTTGAAGGAGATGGTCAGCTGCATATCACTCTCCACGAGATACTTCTCGTCATACGTCGGCCATTGGGCATCGCATACCGTCGTCGTCTCACCGAGGGCGCTGTGCCACAGTTCCTCGGCGATATGGGGCGCAAACGGCGCGATGAGGATCACGAGGTCGCGGAGGAGCTCACGGCTGTGGCATTTCTGCTGGCCGAGCTCGCCGACGGCGATCATGAAGGCGGAGATAGATGTGTTGTAGGAGAACTTCTCAATGTCCTCACTGACTTTCTTGATGAGTTTATGGACACTCTTCAGGCTGTCCTTCGACGGCGCGTCGTCATTGACGAGGAGCTCGCCGCTGCGGTTGTCGTAGAAGAGGTTCCAGAACTTCTTCAGGAAGCGGAAGCAGCCGTCGATACCATTCGTATCCCACGGTTTGCTGGCCTCCACGGGACCGAGGAACATCTCATAGAGACGCAGGGTGTCGGCGCCGTAGTCCTTGATGATATCATCAGGGTTGACGACGTTGAACATACTCTTACTCATCTTCTCGATGGCCCAGCCACAGACATACTTGCCGTTGGCTCCGTCGACAGACTTCGTGCCATCGTCGAAGATGAACTGCGCGTCCTTGTACTCCGGGCGCCACTGGCGGAAGGCATCGATGTCGAGGACATCGTTCTTCACGAGGTTCACCCATACATGGATCGGTGTGGTGTCGTAGTTGTCCTTCTGTCCCTTGGAGACGAAGACGGGTGCCTTGTCGTGATCGGCATCATTGATACGGTAGACGAAGTTGCTACGGCCCTGGATCATACCCTGGTTGACGAGCTTCTGGAACGGCTCTTCCTTGCAACTGTAGCCGTAGTCGTGGAGGAACTTATTCCAGAAACGGCTGTAGATCAGGTGACCCGTGGCATGCTCCGTACCGCCGACATAGAGGTCGACATTCTGCCAGTACTCGTCAGCCTCCTTGCTCACGAGAGCCTCGTCGTTGTGCGGGTCCATATAGCGGAGGTAATAGGCGCTGCTGCCGGCGAAACCGGGCATCGTGCAGAGCTCGATGGGGAAGACCGTCTGGTTGTCGATCGTTGCGACATCAACGACAGTGTTCGTCTTCGTGTCCCAAGCCCATTTCTTGGCACGGCCCAAGGGCGGCTGGCCGTCTTCCGTAGGCTCATACTTGTCGATCTCCGGGAGCTCCAGCGGCAGGCACTCTTCGGGGATCATCTGCGGCATACCATCCTTATAATATACCGGGAACGGCTCGCCCCAGTAACGCTGACGACTGAAGATGGCGTCACGCAGACGGTAGTTGATCTGCACATGACCGAGGTGATGTTCAGTGACGAACTGCTTCGTGGCAGCGATGGCCTCTTTCACGGTCTTGCCGTTGAGGTTGAAGCCGTCGAGGGCCTTGACACCGTCCTTCGGACTGTTCATGACGATACCCTCCTTGGCATCGAAGCTCTCCTTACTGACATCGGCGCCCTCGATGAGCGGGATGATGGGGAGATTGAAATGTTTAGCGAAGGCATAGTCGCGGCTGTCGTGGGCCGGCACGGCCATGATGGCGCCGGTGCCATAACCGGCGAGGACATATTCGGAGATCCAGATAGGAATCTTCTCACCCGTGAACGGGTTGATGGCATAGGAACCGGAGAAGACGCCCGTGACCTTACGGTCGCTCATACGCTCCAGCTCCGTACGCTTCTTCACATAGTCGAGATATTTGTCGACCTCGGCCTTCTGGGCCTCGGTGGTCAGTTGTGCCACAAGCTCACTCTCCGGGGCGAGGACCATGAAGGTCACGCCGAAGATGGTGTCGGCACGTGTGGTGAAGATGACAAACGACTGGTCGGAGTCAGCGACGCGGAACGTCATCTCCGTTCCCTCGGAGCGGCCGATCCAGTTGCGCTGCGTCTCCTTGATGGAGTCGCTCCAGTCGATGGTGTCGAGACCGTCGAGGAGGCGCTGGGCATAGGCGGAGACACGCAGGCACCACTGCTTCATCTTCTTCTGTACCACGGCGAAGCCACCACGGACACTGACGCCGTTGACGACCTCATCATTGGCCAGTACGGTGCCGAGGCCCGGACACCAGTTGACGACCGTCTCACCGAGGTAGGCGATGCGGTAGTTCATCAAGGTCTGCTCCTTCTCCTTCTCGCTCATGGCCTTCCATTCGTCAGCCGTGAAGGAGAGCTCCTCGCTCTGCGCGACGTCGAGGCCTTCCGTTCCCTTCTCCTCGAGATGGGCGACGAGCTTAGAGATCGGCTGCGCGCTCTGGCATTGGTTGCAGTAGAAGGAGTTGAACATCTTCTCGAAAGCCCACTGCGTCCAGTGATAATAATGGGGATCACACGTGCGCACCTCACGGCTCCAGTCGAAGGAGAAGCCGATCTTGTCGAGCTGCTCACGGTAGTGGTTGATGTTCCGCTCCGTGGTGATGGCGGGATGCTGGCCCGTCTGGATCGCATATTGTTCGGCAGGAAGACCGTAGGCATCATAGCCCATGGGGTTGAGGACGTTGAAGCCTTTCAGCCGTTTGTAGCGGGCATAGATATCACTGGCGATATAGCCCAGCGGATGACCTACATGCAGGCCGGCCCCTGACGGATAGGGGAACATGTTCAGCACATAGTACTTCTGCTTCGTCTTGTCCTCTGTGACACGGTAGGTCTGGTTCTTCACCCATTCCTTGTGCCATTTCTCTTCAATCTCCCTGAAATTATATTCCATATTGTTTAATAATTTTGTTTTCGTGTGGTTATTATTGAATTTTCTGCAAAATTACAAAAAAACAGTCGAACGGCAAAGCGGTTTCACTTTTATTATTTTCCGAATAATCCACATTGCAGGGGCCGTCCCTTGTGGCGGCCCGTCGGCGGTACGCCGAATCGGAATGCGCATATGGATGGAATGCCGTTCCGGCATCGGGCCGCCACAAGGGCCGGCCCCTGCAAGGGAATCAAAGCTGTCCGCTCTCCACTTTGCGGACGATGCGCTCGGTGACACGGTCGGCGCCGTTGGGATCATATTTCTTCATCAGTGAGGCTCCGAAGGTCCAGGCAAAGGCCTGGTAGAAACCGGCACGGACAGGACCGAGGAAAGCCTGGATGAGCTGGTAGCCGCTGCTGTTGGTCTCGCGGTATACGAGTTTGATGAGGAGCTTACCCTGACTGTAGGTGAGCTTCTTCATGCGCGGCGTATACTCCTTCTTGATCTCTTTCTCCACAATTTTCATGTGGGCGTCCTTGGCCTTCTTGTTCGGCAGCGTCTGGAGATACTGGTAGGTCTCAATGACAATCTGATTCACCTCCTTGGCGATGGGCAGCACTTTCTTGATGTTGTAGACCAGTCGGTTGTAGGCCGCCCGCTCCTGCGCGTTCTTGAAGACGGGAACAGGGTAGACATACACGTTGTTGAGCTCCACATACTGGATGGAGTCATGGTTGAGAAGGACCTTTCCCACTTTGACTTTCGGCTCCATCGTCGGCGTGTTCATATCCACTTCCAGATCTTCGGGGTTGACATGTCCGGGCCGGTCGTCCTGAGCCCGCAGCGGAGCGCAGACGACGGTGAGCAGGAGAAGGAGAAAAACTATTTTCGTTTGCATAAAATTACCTGATACGCTTTTTACGCCGCAAAAATACAACTTATTTATGAAAAAGCGAAGAAATCATCTTGGAAATCAAAGAAAAGTCGTAACTTTGCCGAATAAAAGAAATAAAGAGCAAATCATGGTATTACTGAGTTTTGACACGGAGGAGTTCGATGTCCCCCGTGAACATGGTGTAGACTTCCCTTTGGAGGAAGCCATGAAGGTGTCGCGATACGGTACGAATAAGATATTGGATGTTTTGAAGGCCAATGGCGTCCATGCCACATTCTTCTGTACGGGCAATTTCGCCACGCATGCCCCCGAGGTCATCAAACGGATCATCGACGAGGGCCACGAGGTGGCGTGCCATGGTGTCGACCACTGGCAGCCGAAGAGTGATGATGTCTTCCGCTCGAAAGAGATCGTGGAGGGTGTCGCCGGCATCAAGACCTATGGCTATCGTCAGCCGCGCATGTTCCCCGTCTCCGATGAGAATATCAAGAAAGCCGGATTCCTCTTCAACTCCTCGTTGAATCCCGCCTGCATCCCCGGTCGTTATATCCATCTCCTCACGCCCCGTACGGCTTTCGTGAAGGACGGCGTACTGCAGATCCCGGCATCGGTGACGCCGGTCGTCCGTTTCCCGCTCTTCTGGTTGGCCCTTCACAACCTCCCCGAGTGGCTCTATTTCGCCCTCGTGCGCCGTGTGTTGCGTCATGACGGCTATTTCGTGACCTATTTCCATCCCTGGGAGTTCTATGAGCTGAAGGAACACCCGGAGTTCAAGATGCCGTTTATCATCAAGAACCACAGTGGTGAGCAGATGGCCCAGCGCTTGGACGACCTGATTAAGATGTTGAAGAAACAAGGCGAAATGTTTGTGAAATTCACCGATTTCACCAATGCCTACATGAAAAAACTTGCATCGAAGAAATGATCAAACTGGCTACTGTTTCCCCTTGTTACAATGAGGAGGAAGTTCTCGAGAGTTCCGTGCAGCGTCTCTCTGCCCTCTTTGAGCAGATGATCGCCGACGGGAAGATCTCTCCCGACTCGGAGATGGTCTTTGTCAACGATGGCAGTCGCGACCACACCTGGGAGCTGATCTGCCGGCTGCAACAGGAGAACAAATTCGTGCGTGGCATCAACCTCGCCCATAACGTCGGCCATCAGAAAGCCATCATGGCGGGAATGATGACGATGAAGGACTATGCTGATGCCGTCATCACCCTCGATGCCGACTTGCAGGATGACATCACGGTGATCCCGCAGATGGTCGACGACTTCGCCAACGGCTACGACATCGTCTATGGCGTAAAGGTCAGCCGTACCGCCGATCCCGTGCTGAAGCGCATGAGTGCCTTGGCATTCTACAAACTTCAGGAGAAGATGGGCGTGAGATGTATCTTCAATCATGCCGACTTCCGCCTGATGAGCCGCCGCGCCTTGAACATGCTCGCGGAATATCCCGAGCGCAACCTCTATCTCCGCGGACTCATCCCGATGATCGGCCTCGACAGCACCACCGTCGACGACACCATCAGTGAGCGGCAGGCAGGCCACTCGAAATATACGCTGAAGAAGATGCTGAACCTCGCCCTCGACGGCATCACGTCGTTCAGCGTCAAACCCATCTACCTCATCTTCTGGACGGGACTGCTGTTTCTGCTCATCTGTCTGGGGATCTTTTTCTATGTCCTCCACGCCCTCGCGGAAGGAACGGCCGTCGCCGGTTGGTCCTCCGTGATCCTGAGCATCTGGCTCGTAGGGGCGTTCATGCTCTTCGGCATCGGCATCATCGGTGTCTATATTGGGAAGATCTATCAGGAGGTGAAGCACCGTCCGCTCTATCATATCCGTGACATCCGTGGTAAACTATAAGTGATGAACGAACGGCTGAAAACATACTGGCAGGAGAATCCGAAGGTCAGACAGGAGGTGGGGCGTATCTTCCGCTTCGGCATCACGGGCACGACGTGCTCGCTGATCCATTACGGCATCTACTGTCTCATCCTCCTCGTGGCGAATTACAACATCGCCTATACGGGAGGATATATCGGTGGACTGATCGTCAACTATTTCCTTACGACCTACTTCACGTTCCGTAAGCGGCCGAGCAAGGGAAATCTCGCGGGGTTCATCGGCAGCCATGCCCTGAACTATCTGTTGGAGATGGCTTTGTTGAACCTCTTCGTATGGATCGGGCTCAGCGACTGGCTGGCACCGATCTGCGTGATGATCATCGTCGTACCGATCAACTTTCTCATTCTGCAACTCGTATATACATTTAGAAAAAAATAAGGACTATGCAATTATCGCACTATTGTCATTCCAAGGAAGGAAAATACTTTCTCTGTCTGCTGGTTGTTGCCATGCTCACGTTACTACCTTTTATCGGCCTGGCAGAATATCATACAAAGGGTGAGCCACGAGAGGCTATTGTCTCCTATTCTATGATACATAGTGGCAACTGGATACTGCCACGAAATAACGGAGGTGAAACGGCTTATAAACCCCCTTTCTTCCATTGGTGCGTGGCAGCCGTTTCCCTGGTGCGCGGTGATGTCACAGAAGGCTCATCACGTCTGCCTTCTGCGCTGGCCCTCATAGCTATGACCATGGCAACATTTTCTTTCTTTGCAAGAAGGAAAGGGGTACAGATGGGGCTGCTCACGGCATTGGTGGCCTTTACGACTTTTGAACTCCATCGGAATGGTGTCAATTGTCGTGTGGACATGGTGCTTACCGCTCTTACCGTAGGAGCTCTCTACGCTCTTTATCACTGGTATGAAAGAGGAATGAGGGGTATTCCGTTATGGGCTATCTTGTGGATGAGTCTTGCCACACTGACGAAAGGTCCTGTGGGCATCATTATTCCTTGTCTGGTGACGGGTGTCTTCCTTTTGCTGAGAAAAGAGAATTTCTTCAAAGCTTTCTTCTTACTATTCGCCTTTGCCGTCATCAGTCTGATTATTCCGGCACTTTGGTATTATGCAGCCTATCGTCAAGGAGGACAGGCATTCCTCGATCTTGTGTATGAAGAGAATATCGGGCGGATGACCAATACCATGGCTTACGATTCCTGCGTCAATCCTTGGTACTATAATATCTTTACACTCGTGAGCGGTTTCCTTCCTTACACGCTTTTGGGACTGTTCGCTCTCTTCGTTTTATCCTATCATAAGGTGCAGACGCCTGTCAGAGAGTGGGCTGGCAAAGGTTGGAAATGGTTGACAGACATGAATCCCGTGGACCTCTTCGCCTTCGTGGCAGTAGTCATCATCTTTGTGTTCTATTGTATCCCACAGAGTAAGCGTAGCGTATACCTCATGCCGCTCTATCCTTTCCTGAGCTATTTCGTGGCTCGCTTCCTCCTTTTCATGGCGGATCAGCACAAGAAGACTTTACGTGCATATGGCGGGGTGTTGGCGACACTGGGTATTGTTGCTTTTATCCTCCTGATCATCGTGATGACGGGTGCTATTCCTACCACCATCTTTCATGGCCGGCATGCCGCAGATAATATCGCGACTTTACAGGCTTTGGAACATCTGAGTGGTTTCTTTACCTGGCTGTGCTTGCTCCTCCCGCTTATGGGCGGAATCGGTTGGTGGATATTCCTGAGAAAGGACACAAGGGCTGACCGGATGGTGTTTGCGCCGATCATCCTGACGCTTTTTCTTTATATCGGTATCGATGGTGGCTATTCCCCGGCGGTGCTCAATGTGAAATCCGTGAAATCTATTTCCGCAGAGATAGACAGGGTGGCTCCTGAACGGGAGGGAAAGATGTATGAGTTTATCGCTGCTTCCGTCCGTGCCAAGGGTGATCCCGTACATTTCTTTGAAGTGAATTTCTATCTCCATAACCGGATCGGCAATTTCTATATCCAGTGCCCACAGAAGGGATTTTTGCTGATCACCCGAGATGATGCCAAACAGTTCTTCCCGGTATTCGAGCAGGAAGGCTATTCCTTCCAGCCTGTCTACCGGGCACCTAAGCGTGATATGGTCGTTTATAGATTTCAATGTCGGCAAAATCCGGCCGGGCTGCAAAAGTTGTCCGCACAACGCCGGAAAATGGTAAGGCAGTAAATGCTGCCTTACTGGTTTTTCCTATACAGCCACTCCGCGCACTGTTCCATCGCAAAGACATAGTGGCGCAGGGGAGAGAATTGCTTCTCCTTGCGGTTGACACGCAGTTGCCAATGGGGTCGCACATCATAACAAAAACTGCGGTTGATGTCGGGCTCATAGATGTAACAACGGTCCTTGCTACGGGCGATGACTTGGTTATCCGCACTGTAGAAGATCATCGGACGTTGCCGGCGGAGGAGGTCTATGCCAAATCCGCCATAGCTGTAGCTGCGATGGAGGATGCCAAGCAGGGTGGGCATGACATCAATTTGTCCGGCGAGACCATCATACTGTCTTGGTGAGATACCAGGACCGAAGATGATCAGAGGGATGTGGTTGTATGATTGTGGTACTGCCGCGTCTGTCGGTCCTACCACTTTCCCGTGGTCAGCACTCAGCACAAAGATGGTGTTTTTGTACCAAGGCTCCCGACGGGCCTTCCTCAGAAAGTCGCCGATCGCCCAGTCGGCATATTCCACGATCTGTGTCTCCGGCTTCTTTGTCTTAGGATGGAAGAAGGAAGGGACGACATAGGGCGGATGATTGCTGATCGTCAGCAGCGTAGCCATCCAAGGCCCCTTCTTCCGGGCTTGCGCATTGATTTTTCCCAGCGCATAGTCGAAGAGGAAATGATCACTCACGCCAAAGGCGTTGACACGCTGACTCCTCGGATAGTCTTCCTGTGAATAGATATCATCATATCCGTTGGTTCGCAGAAAAGCGTTCATATTGTCATACTGTGCCTCATGCGTCATGAAGAAACTGTTGCGGTATCCGGCGGCGTGAAGCACGGTAGGTATTCCTTCCCGATGTGGCGTTACCGTTCCTTTCATGAGGTTGCGTGACATCAGGGCAGGGAAGGAATAGAGCGTTGCTGTAATACCTATGTTTGTATGAGTACCGGCGGAATAATAGTTCATGAAGGCCAAGGAGTGATGATACAGACTGTCAAGGGTCGGCGTGAGGTGTTCCTGCTGACCAAAAGTCTGCATGAGCTTGCCAGACATCGACTCCATGAGAATGATCACCACATTATATTTCTTCGGGGCTCCTTCTGCTGTCACCTGGCGTCGTAATACGTCCAGACTATCCACGTGCCCCGTAATATTCAGGCTCTGACGGGCAAAAGAGATGGCCTGAGGATAGGGCATGAGGTGCAGTTCCTGATTCTCCTTGCGCATGTCGTCAAGCGCACTCGTGAGAAGGTTAAAGGAGGGTGAGATGCCGAGTTGGTTGAGGAAGGGATCATCACAGTAGTAAGCCTCGCTGATCTTGATGGGGTTGTAACCGGTACGTCCACGGATACCCAAGAGACAGAGTGCTAACAAGGCCACCGTGATAACTCCTCTTGTCGTATAGGAGCCCCATGAGTGGCTGTCGGTAGTTTGCTGGCCTATCCAACGGTTGAAAACCTTTTGTATCCTATGGTTGGCATAGATCAGCAAGGACAGAGAAATAAAATAAAGGAGGATATATCCCCACCATGACTTTTCCTGAAAGACCATTCCGGCCGTTGTCCCCGCATAGCCGAACCATCCGAAGATACTGGCGTTGATATTCTTCAGGAAATAATGGAAATAGGGGATATTGGCGGCAGAAGTCATCAGCACGATGCCCAGTAGGATATCATACCAGATCACGGCTCCTTGTCTCCAGCCTTTCTGTACCTGTCCCAGGAGGGCGGCAATGAGCAATACCGCCATGGGAAGGATGAGGATGTAGCATCCCACCACATTATCAAACCATAATCCACGTAGGAAGGCCTGAAGGATACTGGCCCCCTTTTCCACGATCATCCCGTGGAGGCAGAAAAATTCTATCAAACGAAAGAGGGACATCAGCAACAGTCCCACCACATGTAACGACAACAGGAACACTGCCGTCTTTAGAAATTGAGAAACACGCTTCATTTTGCTCTTTTCCAGATTTATTGCTATGGACTTGCAAAGGTACGACAAGAAAATGAGAAAACAAAGAAGAGGGAGTGATTCTCTTCAAGTAAGTGTTATAATCCGTGTTCTGTTGCAACAAGATGTTTTTCCCTTGTCTCTTTCCGAATGGCATTGTTCCGGGCCCATGCTTCCTGATTGACATAGGGGCGTTTATGATCCAGATGCAGTACAATGGCACTGTAACGGATCTGCTTGGAATGAATGCCTGCGTTTCTCAGTCGTTCACCCAACTCACGGTCCTCGCCACCATAAGCCATCCGTTCATCGAAACCATGGGAAGCAAGGATATCCTGTCGCCATCCACTGGAGTTCATGCCGTTCCAAGTGGCATGCGTGGGAGTGATATGGTTCATCAGGATGGAGAAAGTATGGCTTTGGAAAAGTTTGGTACATTTGAAACTTGTGGGCACTCCCTGACTCTTCAGCCATCTCAGCTGAAAGGCCCTTCCGCTTTGTATGTCTTCTCTTGTCAGTTGTCGGCTGATACTCATGGGAAGTTTGAAATAGCCGCCGGAGAGGAAAAAGCCCTCTTCGGCATACTTCTCATGGACCGCGAGGAAATCAGAGCGTGGCACACAGTCCTGATCGGTAAAAACAAGATAATCACTCTCCGCAATACGTAAAGCCTTGTTGAGGATGATCGTCTTTCGGAAGCCTTGATCTTCGTGCCATACATGTTTGATGGGTAACAGTCGGGCATAATCTTCAATAAGCCGTGCCGTCTCCGGTCCGGATCCGTCATCAGCAATGATGATCTCATCGGCTTTCCGCTTCTGGCAGGCATATCCCCATAAGGTCTTCTCAAGCCATTGGGGATTATTATAAGTAGATATGATAACTCCTAGGGTCATTACAGTTCGAGTTGAAAGGGTACGTCGTGTTTCTTCCTGAATCTTGTCCAGAACTTCCTGCGGGCCTCGAGGGCGATCACTACGGCCTTCTCCTCGTCGAAATGGCGCTGACGGGCATAATCGCGCACAAGGATTTCGATGAACCGCTTCGGGCCCCACAGACGGGCGAAGTTGGCGCAGCCGCGATGGATATCGATATCTCCGAAATACATGCGGTTGATATCCACGAGAGAGAAGACGATGTTGCCGTCCTCTTTTCTGTCCCAGAGAATATTCCCCGGTGAGAAATCCTTATGCAGGATCCCCTCGTCATGCATGTGAGCCGTAAAGACGGCAAGGGCATGGGCCACGGGCTCATAGACCTCCGGCTCCGCCGTGCCCATCTCATAGAGCAGATGCCCGTAGGGACATTGTGAGGTGATCAGCCAGCTCTCACGCAGCAGGCCGCCCTGCCGCTCCTCGATATAGGCGATGGGCTCCGGCGTGCCGATATGATGGTCCCGCAGCACGGCGGCATAGCGGCAGGCCCGTTCACCTTTTGGCTTGCGCAGGCCCCAGGAATAGACGAGGATGTTGAGGAACCGCGGCCGGTGGAACCGCTTGACGATGAGCTGTTCCCCATCGGGTGCCGTAAAGCGCTTGATGAGGTTCCGCTTGCCGCCATACACGTATTCACCCTCCCGGTCCATCCGTGCGGGAAGGGCCAGGAGAAAATCCCGGTATTGCTGATAGCGCGTGCTGAGGAATTGCATTCTGATCATATTGTCTGCAAAAGTACTACATTTCTTTTTGGTAAACAAAATATCGGGACATTTTTTGTTGGGATGAATTTGTTGGGATGAATAAAAAGCGATACCTTTGCATGCGAATCAAATAGAATGGCTGAAAATGGGACGAATGGTGTATCTTTCCAGATGTTATCGGAATCTGACTTCCGCAGGAAACAAAGCGAAAACAGATAATGAAAAGACAATGGAACTCATGGGCTTCCGAAATATAGGATTGCCTCAAACGATGGGCAAAAACAAGGTATATATCTTCTTTTACGATTTGCTCAGTGTCTTGAAGGCAATTATTATGTTGCGTAGAGGAGACAAGCTGGTGTTGCAATACCCCGTGAAGAAATATTTCTCTTTTATTTGTTTCATGGCTCATCTCAAAGGGGCAAAGACGATGGCGTTAATTCATGATCTGGGGTCTTTCCGTAGAAAGAAGTTGACGGTCCGGAAGGAGATCCATCGTTTGTCGCATGCTGATTTCGTTATTGCTTCCAATGACAGGATGAAGTCTTGGTTAGAAAACCATGGCTTGACGACTCAGATGGGAGCATTAGGCTTGTTTGATTATCGTTCCCCCTCTACTCCTCAGTCCTATCAACATACGATAGGGCAACCCTATCATATCGTCTATGCCGGAAGTCTGGCCATGAGAAAGAATGCGTTTTTCTTGCAGACGCCTCCATACGTCAAAGGTTTTGAACTGCATATTTATGGAGATGGGGATAGAATGCCGGCACTGAAGCGAGAGAAGAATTTTATCTTTCATGGCTTCCAGCCTGCTGATAGGTTTATTACTTCTGTCGGCGGCGATTTTGGTCTCGTCTGGGATGGTGATAGCTTGGATGGCTGCACGGGGTCTTTTGGAGAATACCTAAAGGTAAATAGTCCGCACAAAGTATCTTTCTATCTGCGTGCCGGCTTGCCGGTTATTATCTGGAAAGAGGCTGCCCTAGCCCCTTTCATAGAGCAAGAAGGAATCGGTATCACCATATCCAGTATTCGTGAGCTCCCTCAGCGGTTGGCAAACATTAGCGCAGATGATTTCTCCTTGATGAGACAGCGTGTCTGTCGGGTAGCCCGTCAACTGTCTCAGGGTACCTTCTTCCAAAAAGCCATCGAAGAAGCTTTGAGGAATATGGAGTGAAACGGAGATCAAGTTACCCCGGAAATTAAAATTCGCCACCGAAGTCTTTCCGGTATCTTCTGCTTTTGAGATGAAGGGCGATGAGCAACTTTGAGAGGAGGGCTTTTCGTCTCCAATGAGCAGAAATTTGTGGCCGTTTGCCGTGGAAGGTTGTCATGTCGAGGTATTTGAAATTAGGGTGTCTTTCTTGATTTTATTAATGTATCATCTTGTATAGTTTCAAGGCAACGCGAAGCTTTCTGCTATGAGGGGCGCGGCGCCAAAGCTTAATATACCGTATTGGAAGCAGGGGCTTGCTGAGCAAGATATCGCCTACTGCCTTGTACAGATCGGGTGTAAACTGATGTAAGACATCGTCGAGATGCTGCAGATTCGGATCATTGAGCATACCTTGTTTAACGATATAGGTGCGGTATATATATCGGAGTCTTCGGTAAAGCTTGTATTCAAGGAACTGACGTATAGCCTCCGGTGCATTCTGAAATGTCGTGTAGAGCTGGATCATATGGCATGTGCAGACAATGTTATCAGCGAAGTGTGATTTCTGAAACGCGTTGCTCATGGTCTGTCCCTCTCTGCCTAAAGTATACCGATACAAAGGAAGATTCAGATAGACAACTGTTCTTACGGCTGTAAAAGGTTGGAAGATCCATTCTTGGTCAGTGTATGAGATGCCTTCCGTCTGATGGTATCTCAGATCCTTGAGGTGCTGGGTAAGATAAGTGACATTGTGCATCCACAGATTCCAGATCTTTCTCTCTTTGCAGAGTGGGAGAAAGTCTAAAGGCTTGCTCGGGGTAAGCGGACAATGCATCCGCTCCTCTTTGTCAGGCCACACTTTGACATAGTCGGTGATGACCATATCGACAGAGAGGTTGCTCAGCTTCTCAAGCAGTTGGTTGAGAGAAGCCGGATCGAAGCAGTCGTCGGCGTCGAGCACCTTGATGTATTTACCTTTTGCCAATGGCAGAGCCGCATTGATGCAGGAGCCATAGTTGCCGTTGGGCTTGTCAATGACCTGATAGATGTCAGGCCATTGCCGCTCATACTCCCTGGCAATATCAAGCGTGTGGTCTTTGCTGCCGTCATTTACGATGATCACTTGCAAGCGTGACTGCAGCGGATATTTGAGGGAGTCGAGACAACGTCCTAAATAGCTCTGCATGTTGTAGGACGGTATAATAACAGTGAGGACCTTCGTCATAATAGTCTAAATGTTTGACAATGTTGTTAATCCCAGGCGGCATCTCTTACGATCAGGTTGGTCGAAAGCAATATGCATATTCTTTTCTAATACATCCTCTCTCTTATGGTATAGATGATGCCCAATGGCGCAGAACTGGGCATACTTCTTCTTGATACCACAGTTCTCAAGACGGTTAAAGACATCCACATCTTCTCCGCCGTATCCTTTTATCTCTTCATCAAAGCCGTTGATCTGTTCTAAGTCTGCTTTCCACATGGCCATATTGGCCCCTCTGCCATAGAGCGGTTTCCAACAGTACATATAGCGGGTTATAGGATGCAGGAAAGGCAGATGAAGCATGTTTATCTTTCTGTGGATGCCTTTGTTGAAGAAGTTAAGGTTACTCTTGCCTCCTTGTAGCAAATAGTCTGTAAGAGGCTTCAACAGTTTAGTACGGCCTCCGGTAACGAAACACCCCTTTTGGGCTATCCGCTCATGGTCACGAATGAAATTCTTGTCAAGAATAATATCCTGATCTATAAAAATGATGTAATCACTTGTGCAGTAGTTGCGTATGGCATTATTACGCGATTTAGCCAGTTGGAAGCCCTCGTCGGGTATCCATGCATGCTTGAGCGGACATGGAAATTTTGGCTGGAAGGATTCTATCAGTTCTTTTGTTGCAGACTTTGATCCGTCATCTGCAATGATCACTTCATTGGGCACCCGCGTTTGTGCCATAACGCTCTGAAGACAAAGTTTGAGAGCTTCCGGCCAGTTGTAGGTTGAGATGATAAGAGCAATCTTCATTTTATGATTGGTTTATTCTATTATTGATTTTCCTCTCCGTATGGTTATAGGAACATTTTTATTGTTACAAAGTTACAGCTATTTTCTGTATCTCCGAAAAATTTTAGTCATTATTTCTATGGTTCCATTAAAATGTTCAATTCGTCGAAAGAAGATGATGAAGGGTGCAATCTTGGTCTTGCCATTGGTATATCTTATTATTAACGGTACAAAGGTACTAATAATAATTGATATATCCAAATGTAATAAAATAAGGAGAAATCATTTTATCTTTTCTCAACCACTTTCCCGTGTACAATGGTAAAGCGGCGGTCGAACTCCTCCTTCGTCCGCTTCCAGCGGTTATGGGTCCAGAGATAATAGGCGGGCTCACGGCGGATGGTTGCCTCAAGATGCCGGAAGAAGCGGCGCGTGATCTCGTTCTCGGGAAGTGTAGCGGCATCATCGGCGAGGAGCCGGTATGTACAGGTGTAATAGCCGCGGTGCGGACGGCTCATCTCTACATAGACCACCTTGTTGTGCATTTTCCGCATAATCTTCTCGCCACCAGTGAAGACGGGTGTCTCGGGATGATTGAGGAAGGGTAGCCACAGATGGATATTCTCCCATTTCGGCCCCTGGTCGGAGATATAACCGAAGATGTTGGGGATACCACGGCGGCGGTAGTCAATGAGATGGCGAAGGATATCCTTCTTCGGGATAGCCACGGCATGGCGCTCACGGGAGCGGATGCGGCGGAAGAGATCATCGAAAGCCTTGTTGCGCAACGGGTGATAGATCATTCCCGTCACACAGTTGTCGGGGAGTTCAATACCTACGCAGGAGAGCCACTCCCAGTTGCAGTAATGTCCGAGGATGGCGGCGACATTCTGTCCTTTCGTCAGACTGTCCGCGACAAGGTCGTTGTTGACGATGGTGAAGCGGCGGCGCAGTTCCTCCTCGCTGATGCTGAGGAGTTTGATGGTCTCGAAGAAATAGTCGCAGAACCAATGGTAGAATCTTTTCTCAATGACCTTGATCTCCCGGAGGTCCTTCTCGGGGAAGGAGGAGACGAGGTTACGGCGCACGATGCCCCGCCGGTATCTGATCACGTCCTTGACAAAGAAACATTCAATGTCGGCGAGCAGATACAGCAACCGCAACGGCAGCAGACTGATGAGATAAAAGAAATAATATACCACAGTTTCTAATATTCTATTGTTTATCCCCATCTTCCTTGCGTGGCCGCAATAGGACGGCCACCTACAATGGGATCGATGAATTATATTTCCTGCATGTCGTGCAGGCGCTTGTAGACGCCGTTGAGCTTCACGAGCTCGTCATGGGTGCCACGCTCGACGATGCAGCCCTCATGGAGGACACAGATCTCGTCGGCATTCTTGATGGTGGAGAGACGGTGGGCCACGGCGACGGTGGTGCGCGTCTTCATGAGTTTCTCCAGGGCGTCCTGCACGAGGCGCTCACTCTCCGTATCGAGGGCCGATGTCGCCTCGTCGAGGATGAGGATCGGCGGATTCTTCAGGATGGCACGGGCGATGCTCACGCGCTGGCGCTGACCACCGGAGAGGCGGCCGCCACGGTCGCCGATATTCGTGTCGAAGCCTTTCTCCGTCGCCATGATGAAGTCGTAGGCATTGGCGATCTTCGCGGCGCGGATGACATCCTCCTTCGTGGCCTTGTCGTTGCCGAACGTGATGTTATTATAAAAGGTGTCGTTGAAGAGGATAGCCTCTTGGTTGACATTGCCGATGAGGGAGCGGAGGTCATGGATGCCGAGGTCCTTGACATTGACACCGTCGATGAGCACCTCACCCTCCTGCACGTCATAATAGCGGGGAATGAGGTCGACGAGCGTCGACTTGCCACTGCCGCTCTGGCCTACCAGTGCCACCGTCTTTCCTTTCGGAATGACTAGGTTGATGTCACGCAGCACGTATTTCAGCTCGCCTTCCTTCTCGTCGGTATAGGCGAAGGAGACATGACGGAACTCGATCTGATGCTCGAAAGAGGAGACATGTACGGGATTCGGCTTCTCCTGAATCTCGATCTCCGCCTTCAGGATCTTGTCGATGCGCTCCATGGAGGCGAGGCCCTTGGGGATGTTGTAGCTGGCCTTGGAGAATTCCTTCAACGGGTTGATGATACTGTAGAGCATCACGAGATAGTAGATGAAGATCGGACCGTCGAGGGCGGAGTAGTTGAGCACGAGGATACCACCGACCCAGAGTACGACGATGATCATGATCGTACCGAGGAACTCACTCATCGGGTGTGCCATCTGCTGACGGATATTCACCTTCATGATGAGGTTACGGTAGCCGCTGTTCGTCTTGTCGAAGCGGTCGTTCATCTTCTCCTCAGCGCAGAAGGCCTTGATGATGCGCAGGCCGCCGAGCGTCTCCTCCACCTGACTCATCGTGTCGCTCCACAACTTCTGCGCGTCGAGGCTCGAGGCTTTCAGCATCCTGCCGATGCGCCCCATGAGAGAACCGAATATCGGCACGAAGAGGATGGTGAAGAGCGTCAGCTGCCAGGAGATCAGAAGAAGGGTACCGAAATAGATCATGATGAGGATGGGATTCTTGAAGAGCATGTCGAGACTCGACATGATGCTGTTCTCCACCTCACCGACATCGCCGCTCATGCGGGCGATGATATCGCCTTTGCGCTCCTCACTGAAGAAACTCAGCGACAGCGACGTGATCTTCTTATACAGTTGGTTGCGGATATCGCGGACGACACCCGTGCGGATGGGGATGATGAACGCGGAAGAAAGGAAATAGGCACCCGTCTTCAGAAAGGTCATAAAGGCCAGGAAGAGACCGATGACGAGGAGTGTCGTCGTGGCACTCGTTTCGATGATCATCTCCTGGACGTAATACGACATATTGTTCTGCAGCACTTCCTTGCTCAGCGACCACGGCTCGAGCACCGTGGCCCGCAGACCGCCGTCTACCTGAAAAAGGATCTGCAGGATCGGTATCAGGGCGGCAAACGAGAAGATATTCAGGAATGCCGACAGGATATTGAAGATGATGGACAGTACCAGATACTTCTTGTAGGGTGGTACAAAGCGCCGTAAAACCTTTAAAAATTCTTTCATACCTCTTCACCGAATAATGTTGCTGACGTGGACCCCGTGATTCTTACCTTTACAAAGTCACCGATGTGGTGGTTGCCCTTGTCGATGACCACGGCCTTGTTCTGTTCCGTACGGCCCATGAGCTGCTGACGGGAACGCTTGCTGAAGCCCTCGATGAGGATGACAAACTCCTTGCCCTCATCCTTCTTGTTCACTTCTGCGCTGATGGCCGTCTGCAGATGGATGAGCTCGTTGAGGCGGCGGATCTTCACGTCCTCGGGGACATTGTCGGGGAGGTGCTTGGCGGCATAGGTGCCGGGGCGCTCACTGTATTTGAACATGAAAGCGCTGTCGTAGCCCACCGTGCGGACGAGGTCGAGGGTCTGCTGGTGATCCTCCTCCGTCTCATCGTGATAGCCCACGAAGATATCCGTCGTCAGTCCGCAGCCGGGGATGATGCGGCGGATGGCGTCGACCTTGGCGAGATACTGCTCGCGCGTATACTTGCGGTTCATGAGCTTCAGGATCTTGTCGCTGCCGCTCTGCGCGGGGAAATGGATATGGTTGCAGAGATTGGGCTCCTCGGCGATGGCGTGAAGGATGTCCTCACTCATATCCTCGGGGTTCGAGGTGGTGAAGCGAACGCGCATGTCGGGCACGAGGCGGGCGACCTTACGGAGGAGCTCGGCGAAGGACGTGCCGTTCTCCGGCCGCTGACCGTTGGGCAGCAGACCGTAGCTGTTGACATTCTGTCCGAGGAGCGTGACCTCCTTATAGCCTCTGTCGTGGAGGTCCTGTACTTCCTTGAGAATACTCTCCACGTCACGCGAGCGCTCACGGCCGCGGGTATAGGGCACGATGCAGTAATGGCAGAAATTGTTGCAACCACGCATGATCGATACGAAGCCGCTGACATGGCTGCCGCCGATGCGCTGCGGCACGACATTGCGGTAGGTCTCCGTCGTCGACAGTTCGGTGTTGACGGCGTTATGGCCGAGCTCACACTGCGCGATCATCTCCGGCAGGTCGAGATAAGCGTCGGGGCCACAGACGAGATTGGCATAATGATTTTGGATGAGGTCGTCCTTTACGCGCTCAGCCATACAGCCGAGGACACCGAGGATGAGCTTGCG
The DNA here is from genome assembly GCF_000424185.1 of Prevotella sp. AGR2160. Lineage (GTDB taxonomy): Bacteria > Bacteroidota > Bacteroidia > Bacteroidales > Bacteroidaceae > Prevotella. Next base: position 12,835 of record NZ_AUJK01000016.1, on the reverse strand, counting down.
GCCCTTCTTCTGTTCGGCGTGGAGGGTGTCGAGACGGTGGTAGATCTTGTTCTCCGCGTTCTCACGAACGCTGCAGGTGTTGAGGAAGACAGCGTCGGCGTCATCCTCGTTGTCGCAGATGTCGTAACCGGCCATCTTCATCACGGAGGCCACGACCTCACTGTCGGCGACATTCATCTGGCAGCCGTAAGTCTCGATGTATAATTTCTTAGTCATGCGTTTTGATCTTTTTCGTTGTTAATAAAAGGATGCCGTAGACGGGAATGGCGGTAAGGAAACCGGCAATGGCGTCAATGGCATAATGGGCCTGGATATATACTGTCGCCAGGCAGAGACAGAGGTAGAAAGGCAGCGCCACGAGAACGACACGCTTGTTATGCAGACGGAGCAGGAGGAGCATGCAGAGGGTGCTGATGCTCACGTGGCTGCTCGGGAAGGCTGCCGTGGGCCGTTCTCCCGCTGCCTTGGCATCTTCCACGAGGTGGTAGAAGAGTCCGTCTTTCCATCCCGGCATGTCCAGGCAGTCGTTGTGACTGTTGAAATAGTTGCCGAGGTCGGGGAAGATTCCCTGTGCGATCTGGTCCGTTCCTATGGCATCATAATAATAGGTGGGACCTACGACGGGGAAGAAAATGAACACGACATAATAGAGGAAGAACCCCGCGAGGATGATGAATCCCACGCGGTGGAACTCCTCATGCCGGAAGATCATGTAGACGGCCACGGTGAAGACGATCAGCGGGTAATACATGAAGTATCCGCAGTCGAGCTGCTCACTGATGATGGCCGACGGGAAGTTCTTCGCGAAGACGAGGGCCGGCTGGAACCCGAAGAGCGACTGTTCCCATGAGGCCACGAGATAGTCGAAACTCGGAAACATCCGGTTCAGCTCATACGTGTCCGAATACCACCAGGCGAGGGCCAGCAGGGAACAGATGACGCGCATGGCATAGGTGAAGCGACAGGGGATCATGCGGTAGACGAGCCACAGGGCGAGGGTCGTGAAGAGGATGTTCAGGCGACCCATGATCATTGCCCGCGGGTTCACCACCTTCGTCCAGCAGAAGAGCATGATGCAGAAGGTGAAAGCCATGTAGGCGATGGTGAGCCATTCGATGGCGATGAGCCCTTTCTTCGGTTGCGGGTTGATTCTGAAGATATCAAGGATCCGTCTCATAGCCATCCTGCCTCCTTATACCAGCTGATGGCCTTGTGGACCCCCTCACGGAGCAACACCTGCGGCTTGTAGCCGAGTTCGTCGATGGCGGGCCGGATGTCACAGCGCCAGTTGCGTTGCTTGAGAATGTTGTACTTGTCGTTGTTGAGCACCGTCATGCTTTTCGTCAACTGGCCTTTCAGCTCACCGCACCAGGTGATGAGGCGGAGCAGCCACAGCGGTGCCGTGATCCTGATCCACCAGGGCCGTCCGAGCTCGTCATGGATATAGTCGCTGAAGGCGCTGCTCTGGTATACCTCCCCGTCGGAGAGGAAATAGCGGCTGCCCGTCTGTCCGTGGTCAAGGGCGAGGAAGACGGCCTGGACGACATCGGTGACATAGACGAAGGTGATGTCCTGACGCTTGAAGCCGACAGCGAAGTCGGTATGTTCCTTGATGGATTTCGCCATCATGAAATAGTCTTTCTCCCGGGGTCCGTAGACGCCCGTGGGACGGAGGATGACGTAGGGGAACCGGTCAGCCTCACCCTTCGCCTTCAGCTCGGCGGCGGTAGCGTCGAGCCATTGTTCGGCGGCGAGCTTGCTGCGGCCGTAGGCCGTGTTCGGCTGTGGCGTGTCGGTAGGCTCGATCTCCTGGTAAGGCTGCTGCTCACGGATAGCCCCGAAGATGCTCAGCGAACTCATGTAGACGAAACGCTTCATGGGCATGCCCAGTCTGAGCAGGGCCGTGACGAGATGCTTCGTGCCCTCGGTGTTGACCTTGAAGAAGTCTTGGGCATGTAGACATTTCGTCACGCCGGCAGCATGGACAACATAGTCGAAATGATGTCCGCGCAGCTGTTCCTCCAGCCGCTCCTCCGAGGAGAGGTCGAGGGATATGAAATGGATGCGCTTGTCCTGCAGGTAGCGGCGGGAGCTCGTCGGCCTCACGGCAGCCCACGTCTCCAGTCCCCTCCGCAGAGCTTCCTCGACGATAAAGGAGCCGATGAAGCCGGAAGCGCCGGTAATCAATATGTTCATTACGGTGTAAAATTCGAATTCCGCTTGCAAAGATACTTGTTTTCCGTGTGATGAGCAAATTTCTTGTGAAAATATTGTAAAAAATAAGGCTATGTGGAAAATATTTTGTTTCTTTGCTTTTAGAAACCAAAATATACTGCTATGGGAAAAGGAAAGAAAGGCGGAAAGCGCATGAACAAGAAGCAGCTTACCGAGCAGTTGGAGCAGTTCTTCTCCACGCAGCCCGGCAAGACATTCTCCTTCAAGGAGATTTTCCGCAGCCTCAAGCTCAACACCCATCCTCTGAAGATGCTGGCGATAGACATCATGGAGGAGATGGCATGGGACGACTATCTCGTGCGCGTCTCCGACAACAGTTATAAACTCAATACCGAGGGGCAGGTCTTCGAAGGGACCTTCATCCGCAAGACCAACGGCAAGAACTCCATCAAGCCCGATGAAGGCGACAAGCCCGTGTTCTGTTCGGAGCGCAACTCCCTCTTCGCCCTCAACGGCGATCATGTGAAGGCATCGCTCATGGCGCGCCGCAGTCACCATATCCGTGAGGCGCAGGTCATCGAGATCATCAGTCATGCCAAGGACCAGTTTGTCGGCCGTCTGCGCGTCGACAAGGACATGGCGTTCCTCATCACGCCCGATAACACCTTCGCCACCGATATCCTCATCCCGAAGCGGAAGTTGAAGGGCGGCAAGACCGACGACAAGGCCGTGGTGAAGATCACGCAATGGCCGGATGCCGAACATAAGAATCTCGTCGGTGAGGTCGTCGATGTCCTCGGTAAGACCGGTGACAACGACGTGGAGATGAATACCATCCTCGCCCAGTATGGTCTGCCCTATGTCTACCCGAAGAAGGTGGAAGAGGCCGCCGACAAGATCACGGGGAAGATCACGAAGGCTGATGAGGCCGAGCGCGAGGACTGCCGCAATACGTGGACCTGTACCATTGACCCGAAGGATGCCAAGGACTTCGATGATGCCCTGTCGATCAAGAAACTCGACAACGGGCTCTATGAGGTCGGCGTGCATATCGCCGATGTGTCTCATTATGTGAAGGAAGGCGATATCATCGACAAGGAGGCCCAGAAGCGGGCCACGTCCATCTATCTCGTCGACCGTACGATCCCGATGCTCCCCGAGCGCCTCTGCAATTTCGTCTGTTCGCTCCGTCCTGATGAGGACAAGCTGGCTTACAGCGTCATCTTCAACCTCGATGACCAGGCCAATGTGAAAGCGTTCCGTATCGTCCATACCATCATCCGCTCCAACCGCCGCTTCTGTTATGAGGAGGCGCAGCAGTTGCTGGAGGACAACGGTGTCGTCGACGGCACCGGAGAGCCCGCGCCTCCCGCTCCTGCCGGCGGCTACAAGGGCGAGTATGCCACGGAGATCATTACCCTCGACCGCCTCGCCAAACAGTTGCGCAAGCAGCGCTTCAAGAACGGCTCCGTGAAGTTTGACCGTGAGGAGCTCCATTTCGATGTCGACGAGAAGGGCCATCCCACACGCTGCTATTTCAAGCGCTCGAAGGATGCCAACAAACTCGTGGAGGAGTTCATGCTCCTGGCCAACAAGACGGTCGCCGAGAGTGTCGGCAAGGTCAAGAAGGGCCGCAAGCCGAAGACGCTGCCCTACCGTATCCATGACAATCCCGATCCCCAGAAGCTTGAGACCCTGCGGCAGTTTGTCGTCAAACTCGGTTATAAGTTCGGCTCCTCTTCTACGAAGGGTGCCACGGCCCGCAGCCTGAACAAGCTCATGGATGAGTGCGGCAATAAGCCCGAGGGCAAGATGATTGAGACGGTGGCCCTGCGTGCGATGATGAAGGCGCGCTACAGCGTACATAACATCGGCCACTTCGGTCTGGCCTTCGACTATTATACCCATTTCACCTCACCGATCCGCCGTTATCCCGACACGATGGTCCACCGTCTGCTGACGAAATACCAGGCCGGCGGTCGCAGCGCCAACGAGAAGCACTACGAGATGCTCTGTGAGCACTGCTCCGACATGGAGCTCGTGGCGCAGAGTGCCGAGCGTGACTCCATCAAGTATAAGATGGTGGAGTTCATGGGTGATAAGGTCGGCAACAGTTATGATGCCCATATCAGCGGTATCACGAGCTACGGTATCTATGCCGAGATCGACGAGAACCACTGTGAGGGTATGGTGCCGATGCGTGACCTCGATGATGACTACTACGATTTCGACGAGCGCAACTTCTGTCTCGTCGGCCGCCGCCGCCATCACCGTTACCAGCTCGGCGATCCTATCCGCATCAAGGTCGCCAAGGCGAACCTCGAGCGTAAGCAGCTTGACTTCGCCATCGATAACGGAAAAGCTGACAAGAAGGTAGACAAGGACAAGGTGACGGAAGAGACGACAAAGGCGGAGAAGCCCGCAAAGCCCCGTCGTACGAGAAAAACGAAAAAAAGTTCTAAAAGCAAAGACTAATGAATAACAACAGAAAGAATTTATCTGAGTGTACGACGATCATCGTCGGTGACGAGGCAACGACAGACGGCTCCCGCTTTCTCTGCCGCTCCTCCGATTTCGACGCGATGATGGCCATCAACTATGAGTTTCACAAGGACACGAATTTCGGACCTACCGAGTTCGTTGCCAAGGACAGCGCCTTCCGCTGTCCGCTGCCGCAGCAGGCTCTGGGCTATACGGGACTCCCCGACTATCAGTTCCCCGGTGAGTGGGGCTCTGCCGGTTTCAACACCGCCGGTGTGGGTATGTCGAGTACGGAGACGATCTTCAGCAGTGCGGAGGCCTTGAAATATGATCCTTATGTGAAGGACGGACTGGCTGAGAACTGTACCTATAATATTGTACTGCCTTATATCCATACTGCCCGTGAGGGTGTGGAGCGCCTCGGTGGTCTCATTGAGAAATACGGCAGTGCCGAGGGCTTCGGCATCGGTTTCATCGATGACAAGGAAGTTTGGTATCTGGAGAATGCCTGCGGCCACCGCTGGCTCGCCACACGTATCCCGCGTGATGAGTATTTCGTGACGGGCAACCAGAGCCGTTTCCGCGACTATGATCCCAACGACAAGGAGAACTTCCTCGCTGCCCCCGACCTCGTGGAGTTTGCCGAGAAGAATGGTCTCTATGATCCGAAGAAGGGTAAGTTCGACTTCCATACCGCCTACAGTCATGACGGTAAGGACGCCCAGGACGATACAACATATAACTATCCGCGCGTATGGGGCTTGCAGGGTATCTTCTCCCCGCAGATCAAGAACGACGTGACGAAGAACACGTTCCCCGTCTTCGCCAAGGCCGAGAAGCCCTTCGATCTTGAGACGCTCCGTCAGGCCTTCCGCTTCCATTATGACGGCACCGATCACGATCCCTATCTCCACAACAACGGCAAAGAGCCTTATCGTCCGGTTTCTATCTTCCGTACGACGCAGACCCATATCATCCAGGTACGCAAGGACCTGCCGGCCGCCATCGGACATATCACGTATGTCGCCCTCGGCATGGCTGACCTCGGCGTCTTCCTGCCCCTCTATCAGGGTGTCACCGATGTGCCCGAAGAGTATAAGACGGGCAACGGCCACTGCAGCGACGACAGTGCCTACTGGATCTTCCGTAAGGTGATGACGCTCGCCATGACCGACTACAACCGTTTTGCGCCCATCGTCAAGGAGACTTATCATAAGCTCGAGCAGGAGAATGACCAGCGTCAGAAAGAGTTTGAGGCCGACTATCTGAAGGTCTGCAAGGACCAGCCGGTGAAAGCCCAGGAGATGCTCCAGGCCTTCAGTGATGAGCTCCTCGTCCGTGCCCTCGTCGTTGCCGATGATCTCGCCAACGATCTGCTGACGCGCATGACGAAGAGCACCATGGAGGAATATCTGTTCCACGGAGCATAGAAAAGTAAAGAAGTAAAAAAGTAAAAAATTAAAGCTACCGCAAAGGGAGTTTGTAAAAGTAAAAAAGTAAAGAAGTAAAAAATTAAAGCTACCGCAATGGATCCTCTGCGGTAGCTTTACTTTTTTACTTTTTTAATCTTTCACAGTAATGAGGTAGTAGTTCTTCTTGCCTCTTTGGACGAGGAGATACTTGCCGTCGATGAGATCCTCGGCAGTGACGGGGCGGTCGAAGGCCGTGATCTTCTCCTTGTTGAGACTGACGCCATTGCCTTTGACGAGCTTGCGCATCTCACTCTTGCTCGGGAAGATCTCCCAACCATCCTGACAGAAGAGGTCTACGGCGGGCTGGCCGAGCTGATCCTTGCCGATGGTGTAGTGGGGCACGTCCTTGAAGACATCATTCAGCGTAGCCTCGTCGAGCTGCTTCAGACTGTCCTTCGTGGCCTTGCCGAAGAGGATATTGCTGGCGGCGATGGCCATGTCGAGGTCCTCCTTGCTGTGCACTAGCGTCGTCACCTCAGCGGCGAGGCGCTTCTGCAGCGTACGGCGGCCCGGATCCTGCTCATGCTCGGCGATGAGACCGTCGATGGTCTCCTTGTCGAGGTCGGTGAAGATCTTGATATAACGTGCGGCATCGGCATCACTGACATTGAGCCAGAACTGGTAGAAGGCATAGGGCGTCGTACGGTTGCGGTCAAGCCATACATTACCGCTCTCCGTCTTGCCGAACTTCTTGCCGTCGGCCTTCGTGATCAGCGGACAGGTGAGGCAGAAAGCCTGAGCGTCGGCACCGAGGGTGCGGCGGATGAGCTCCGTACCCGTCGTCATGTTGCCCCACTGGTCGTTACCGCCCATCTGGAGGCGTACGCCCTTGTGCTCGTAGAGATAGAGGAAGTCGTAGCCCTGGAGGAGCTGATAGGTGAACTCGGTGAAGCTCAGACCGTCACGGGCCGTACCGTTGAGGCGCTGCTGCACGCTCTCCTTGGCCATCATATAGTTGACGGTGATATGCTTGCCGATGTCACGGACGAAATCGAGGAAGCCATAGTCCTTCATCCAGTCGTAGTTGTTGACGAGCTCGGCCTTGTTGGGCTCCGTGCCGTCGAAATCGAGGAACTTGCTGACCTGCTTCTTGATGGCCTCCTGGTTATGATAGAGGGTGTCGGAATCGAGGAGGTTGCGCTCCTGGCTCTTTCCCGACGGGTCACCGATCATGCCGGTGGCCCCGCCGACGAGGAGGAAGGGCTTGTGGCCGCAACGCTGGAAATGACGGAGCATCATGATCCCGCAGAGGTGTCCGATGTGGAGGGAGTCGGCAGTCGGATCCGTGCCGAGGTAGGCCGATGTCATGTTCTTCAGAAGATATTCTTCTGTACCTGGCATGATCTGAGCAAGCATACCACGCCATTTCAATTCTTCTACAAAATTCTTTGCCATCTTATGTATGAGTGTTATAGTTGTGTTTACGGGACGGGGTCATACCCTGATCCGCCCCAGGGATTGCATCTGAGGATGCGCCAGATTGCCAGCGCCAGCCCTTTGACGGGGCCGTATTTCAAGAGGGCCTGCCGGGCGTACTCCGAACAGGTCGGCGTGAAGCGGCAGGAGGGAGGGGTGTAGGGGGTGATAAACTTCTGATAGAAGAGTATCGGAAGGACCAGGAGCCATGTGACGGCCCTGGAGAGGTAGTGGAGGAGACGACGGAACAGACTCATGGCTGATGATGTGAGAAATGTTGCAAAATCGTCTGCACATGATCCTCGACGGTAGCGGAGTCGTGGAGCTTGTTGTCGAGCCAGATGAAGGCGAGGAGCCCTTTCTTCCCCTCGGGGACGGTGAGCTCGCCCTTGTGGCGGCGGAAAGCGTCACGGACCTGCCGCTTCACGCGGTTGCGCTTCACGGCACGCTTGAAACAGCGCTTGGGGACGCTGATGAGCATCTCCACCGCCGGCTCTCCTTCCGTGCGGTCGGTGAGTCGGAAGATGCCACGGAGAGGCCAGGCGGCAAAACCCTTGCTGCCTGCGGAGAAGAGCAGATCTATCGACTGTTTCAGATAGAGGCGCTCCTGCTTGCTAAGTCCTTCTTCGTGCATCATATCGTTTTTTCGTTAGGCGCGGAACATGATGAATCCTGTCCCTACCGGCGTTGTCCCTTGAGGAAGTCCTTCAGCGCCTCTGTCATACTTGGGAATTTCGGTGTCGGAGCCTGAAGGTCGAGACGCAGACCGACCTCCTTGACGGTCTTCGCTGTCGCGGGACCAAAGGCGCCGATCTTGATATCGCCCTGCTCGAGGTCCGGGAAATTCTTCTTGAAAGCTTTCACGCCCGTGGGACTGAAGAAGACGAGCATATCGAAATCGAAGGCTTTCTTCTCCTCGTCGGTGAAGTCATTGCTGATGGTACGGTACATCACGCACTCATGGTGCTGCAGATGATTCTCGTCAAGGAGCTTGCTGATCTTGTCATCATGGACATCACTCAGCGGCACGAGATATTTCTCGGCCTTGTGCTTGGCCATGAGTGGGACAAGTCCGTCGATCTTTCCCGTAGTACCGAAAAAGACCTTACGCTTGCGGTACTGTACGTACTTCTGAATATAGAGGGCGATGGCCTCGATGACACAGAAATATTTCATGTCCTCGGGTATCGTCACACGCAGCTCCTTGGCCAGTTTGAAATAGTTGTCGACGGCATGACGGGAGGTGAACACGACGGCGGTATAGTCCAGCAGGTTCACGTGCTGCTGGCGAAAGTCCTTACTGCTCACACCTTCTACCTTGAAGAAAGGGCGGAAGACACAATCCACACCGTACTGCTCCTTCATATCATAGTAGGGAGATTTCTCACTGGTCGGTTTGGGCTGTGATACCAAGATCTTCTTAATCATCTTTGTCTAATATTGACTGAAACTTATACGTATAAACGTCTTAAAAACTTATCTTCAAAATATTGCTCATAGTCATCAAAACACCCCATAGGGTTATCAATGGCATGATTTCAAGGGCACAAAAGTACAAAATTATTTGCAGAAAAGCCCCTCTTTTTTCGAAAAAGATCATGTAAGTCTTGTAAAAGGCCAGTATTTTGAACAGAATGACCACTGCAGAGGTATAGATGACGGCTGCGGAGATGCTGAGATCAAAATAAGCCAGAAGCATGATCATCGGGAAAAGGCAAACGCCCTCCATGGCGGTGAGGAAGAGAAAGGAGCGGTCCCACTCCATATTCTTCTTCGGTTCGAAGAACACCCAGTCGACGAGGGCATAGATGCCCCCCTTGAGGAGGAAATATCCGGCCATGGCGAGGGTATAGAGTCCGATGACGCTGTAGGTGCTGATGGTATAGGTGTCGCCGAACACCGTCTGTGACCAGAAGAAATAGGTCAGCGCCATCATCAGACAGGTCTGCAGGACGAGGAAGAACTGGAATCGTACCTCCGTGAACGTCTCCGTGATCTCTGTCGTGGCACCAATCTGCGATGTGCGGAAGAAGTTGTGGATCTGCCGCATGATGAAGTTGCGGGAGTTGGCGAAGGCGATGAGGGCGAAGCAGAAACAGGCGATGAGCAGTCCTGTGAGGAGGTTGTCGGAGGCAACGGTATAAGGTATTGGGTCACCGGCGACTCCCTGACGTCCTCCCGGCAGTTCGGGGTGGAAGAGGCTGTCGTTGGAGAAGAAACTTTCCTTATAGTATTTGGGCAGGGAGATGTTGTAGATACTCTCTCCCTTACCCTGACCCGGCAGATGGAGCGTGTCGGGGCACTGGCTCCAGTTGACGGGCGCCGGCTTGATATGTGCCTGGATCATCGAGTCCTGCTGCTCCGGCGTGGCATTGGCGGGGAGCCAGCTGAGGACTTCGTGAGGCGTGAGCTGATGGCCCTGACGAGACGAAGGGGCAGAATGTGATACTTTCTGCCCCTCCTCTCTGATCGTTGTCGTCGATATGGAATCGTTTATCATTACTTAAAGATTAAAAGCCTCACGCAGACGGTCTACCTGGTCAAGCTTTTCCCAGGTGAAGAGCTCTACATCAAGGGTTTTCGTCTTGTGGTAACGGGAGGTGAAGGTCTTCTTGACGACCTCGTTCTTCCGTCCCATGTGTCCGTAGGCAGCTGTCTCGAGATACATCGGCTGACGGAGTTTCAACTGGCGCTCAATAGCTTTCGGACGGAAGTCGAAAAGCTGCTTGATCTTCCCGGCAATCTCACCGTCCGTCATGTTCACATGACTGCGGCCATAGGTGTTGACATAGACGCTGACGGGCTCGGCAACGCCGATGGCGTAAGCGAGCTGTACGAGGACCTCATCGGCAATACCCGCGGCAACCATGTTCTTGGCCACGTAACGGGCGGCATAGGCGGCACTGCGGTCCACCTTCGAAGAGTCCTTGCCCGAGAAAGCACCACCGCCATGGGCGCCCTTGCCGCCGTAGGTGTCGACGATGATCTTGCGACCCGTCAGACCGGTATCGCCGTGGGGACCGCCGATGACGAATTTACCTGTGGGGTTCACGAGGTATTTGATATCATCGTTGAAGAGGGCGAGGACCTTGGCGCCGCACTGGGCTTTCACGCGTGGGATCAGGATATGGATGACATCCTCGCGGATGCGGGCGAGCATCTCCTTGTCGGCTTCGGCCTGACTCTTGCCGCCAACGGCCTTTACAAAGTCGTCATGCTGCGTACTGACCACGATCGTGTCGATACGCTGCGGGATATTGTCGTCACTATATTCAATGGTCACCTGACTCTTGGCATCGGGGCGGAGATAGGTCATCTCCTTGCCCTCCTTGCGGATGTCGGCAAGCGTGCGCATGATGAGCTGGGCGAGGTCGAGGCTTACGGGCATGTAGTTCTCCGTCTCGTTGGTGGCGTAACCGAACATCATGCCCTGGTCGCCGGCACCCTGGTTGTCGTCATCACCATTGTCGACACCGCGGTTGATATCGTCACTCTGCTCGTGGATGGCCGTGAGGATGCCACAGCTGTCACCATCAAACTGGTATTCGGCCTTCGTATAGCCGATCTTCTTGATGGTGTCGCGGGCAATCGTCTGCAGGTCGATATAGGCGTCGGAACGCACCTCACCCATGATCACCACCTGTCCTGTGGTACAGAAGGTCTCGATGGCGCAGCGGGCCTTGCCGTCGTAGGCCAGAAACTGGTCGAGGAGGGCGTCGGAAATCTGGTCGGAGACTTTATCGGGATGGCCCTCTGAGACTGACTCAGAAGAAAAGAGATATGCCATATCGTTTCTTTTATTTTTGTTTTGAATGAATATTTCGGGGCAGTACTTGGACAACCGCCCTGTTGAGGGTGCAAAGTTACGAAGATTTTATGACGTGACAAAGGAAGAAGTAAAAAATCCGACAAAAAATTTGGCTATCTCACGAAAAGACAGTATCTTTGCACACTGATACATGCGTTGTATCTCTTTTGTCATGGGGTTGTATGGACTTGACGGCAAGATGAGATGGTATGTAAGCATGCAGAGCCTCGTTGGCTAGCTCTTGAATCTGAGTGAACAAAAATTAATTGGCGAAAACAATTACGCTCTCGCTGCCTAACTGAAGTACAGTAGGTTACTGGCTTTATCGCGTCACCAGGTGACGCGACGAGACATCGCTCCGAGGATGTTGTTCCGAATCCGAAGGTCAAGCGGTGCAGGTAAATCGGAAATAGCCCGCCGCGGCCCCGCACGGCTGGTGAATTTTGAGGGGATAAGGCGGCAGTTGGTGGTCCGGGTCTTGCTGTCGCACGAAAATCAAAGGCCGGAATAAGCATGTAGAAAGCGTATGGTCCCCTTGTGCGGACGCGGGTTCGAATCCCGCCAGCTCCACAAAAATATCCCTCCAGCGGCCTTGGCCGCTGGAGGGATATTTTTGTAATGGAGAATGGAGAATGGCTGCTACAATTATCCATTATCTATTTTCTGTTCTCCATTTTGCTTCAGCAAAACGGGCACAAAAAAAATCGGATGGAAATTCCGTCCGATTTGAAGGCTCGCACCGTCACGGTGCAATGCCTGTAAATCTTCGTGTGTGTTATCCTTTTACAATTACAATCTTTTACCTTAGAACTAAAACCAATCTATGAAACAATCTTTACCTAATAACTAAAAACCTAATCTAATACTACTAACCTAAACAATCTATTAACCTTTTGACGCTGCAAAGGTACGCATTGTGTTCGAACACACCAAACTTTTTGAATAAAATCTGCATTTTCTTAACTCTTTTTTTCATTACAGCCCCGTTTGAAAGGTTTGTTAGCAGAAAAAAGCGCATACCCACTTGGGAGTACGCGCCGCAAAAAAGTATGGGGAAATGGCAACGGACGACACGGATTTTCACGGACAAACAAAAACATCCTTGGATGCAACGTGGCGGTTTGATTTTTAACCTCAACTTTCGCAAGTGAATAAAAAGGTCAAAATAGGGTGAATAAAAATAGCTAAAGGTTTCCGTAAGTCGCGGAAAATTAGTATCTTTGTAATGTCAATAAACAAAGTACCAAATACCTTTAGCTATGCGCAAAGATACATCAATTTTTTCAGAGCTGCAAGAATTTTTCCAACAAAATGACAGTCACAGGGCTATAATCCGCATTGTCGGCATTATGCGTTCTTTGCATATTCATGAAAAGCAGATAGGTCTCACCAAGAAGCCTAACTGCAAATTTACTGTATTGCAGGTTTTCCATTTACTGCTTCTTTTCCCGTTCTTCTGTATCAAAGATGCCTTCCACTACAA
>NZ_AUJK01000015.1 GCF_000424185.1 Prevotella sp. AGR2160 | reverse complement strand
TATTATTATTGTTGTAATAAACGAGAGAATTTATGGAAAAAAGACTAACAATGTTTTTAGCGGGTATTGCTCTCAGTACGGGAGTGACGCTGGCACAAACACAGATTAGCGGTACCGTAACGTCCTCTGATGACGGTCAGCCCGTGGTGGGCGCCTCCGTCATGATCGACGGTACAAAGACGGGTACCGTGACCGACATTGACGGTCACTTCTCCCTCGACGCCAAGCCGGGAGCCAAGTTGATCATCAGTTACATCGGTATGCAGCAGAAAGCTGTAAAGGCCGGCAGTAACATGAAGATCATCATGAATCCTGATAATAAGACCCTTGATGATGTCGTCGTTGTGGCTTATGGTACTCAGAAGCGTTCTTCTTTCACCGGTTCTGCCGGAGAGATGAAAGCCGACGAGATCAGCAAGCATGTCGTCACGTCCGCTACGTCCGCTCTTACCGGTAATGTCGCCGGTGTCCAGAGTGTCGCTTCCAGCGGTCAGCCAGGTTCGGCACCGAGTATCCGTATTCGTGGTATTGGTTCCTACGCAGCGAGCTCCTCACCTTTATATATTGTAGATGGTGCTCCTTATGATGGTGATATCTCTTCCATCAACCCTGAGGACATTCAGGAGATGACCGTTTTGAAGGATGCCGCTTCTGCCGCCATCTATGGTGCCCGTGGTGCTAACGGTGTCGTTATCATTACGACGAAGAAAGCCCGTGGTGCACGTGATGCCCGCATCACCTTTGATGCTAAATGGGGTTCCAACCATCGTGAGATTCCTCGTTACGACGTGATCACTGATCCCGGTCAGTATTATGAGACTTGGTTCAAGGCTATGTATAACTCCAAGTATATGCATGGCTCAACGGCACAGGAGGCTTATCAGTTTGCTACCGATAACTTATACGACGAGAAGAACGGTGGCCTCGGCTATCAGGTATATACTGTACCGGCAGGAGAAAATCTCATTGGTACAAACTTCAAGCTCAACCCGAACGCCAAGCTCGGTTACAGCGACGGTACCTATTATTATACGCCGGATGATTATTATGACGAGGTTAATAAGAGTGCCTTCCGTCAGGAATATAACGTAGGCATCAACGGTGGTACCGATAGACTCTCTTATTATGCCAATGTCGGTTTCCTGAATGACGGCGGTTCCGTAGCCCATTCTACCTACAAGCGTTATACCGGCCGTACCAATGTGGAGTATCAGGTGAAGAAGTGGTTTAAGTTTGCCACCAACATGGACTATGTACATGTAGACAGCGAGAATCCTTCCTATGATGCTACGACCTATGGAGGTTCCACGAACATGTTTGATATGGCCACGAAGATCGCCCCGATCTATCCGTTGTATGTCCGTAATGCTGACGGTACGATCATGACGAACGAGGTAGGTGGTCCTGTCTTTGATTCTAACCAGACCAACTTCCATCGTGCTGCTATCAGCGGTAATGCTATGGCCAACAACTACTACGACCGTAAGAATGTGGCCGTGAATCAGTTCCGTGGTAACTGGGTTGCAACGGTTACTCCCGTTGACGGCTTGAATTTGGTGGCCAACTTCACGGTCTTCGACCGCAATCAGAAGAACAACTATCTCTATAGTCGTTTCTCCAGTTATTCTGCCCAGGATGGTATGGCTTTTGTCGGCACGTCTGATATGTTCAGTACGAACCAGATCTACACGGCCAATTATGATAAGGACTTTGGCAAGCACAGCGTCAACCTTCTTGCCGGTTACGAGCATTATCAGTTGAAGGAGTCATCCTTTACCGGTCAGAAGGATCACCTCTTCGATCCGTTCACGGCCGAGCTGGACAATGCGTTGGCTCATGCCAATGAGCAGGTCTCCTCTTATTCTGACAAGGTGATCCGTGATGGTTACTTCTTCCGTGGTGATTACAACTATGCCGAGCGTTATTTCGGTGAGTTCTCCCTCCGTCGTGATGGTAGCTCTATCTTCGCCCCCGGTCATCGTTGGGGTACGTTCTGGTCGGCTTCCGCCGGTTGGATGATCTCCAAGGAAAATTGGTTCAAAGCCAAATGGGTGGATCTCCTGAAGTTGAAGGCCAGCTATGGTGAGCAGGGTAATGATAATATGACGACGAGCGTTGACGCACAGAGCTTCTATTATCATCCCTGGTCAGACTTCTATCAGACGTCTTACAATGAGACGACGAAGGAGTACAGCTCTAAGCTGGTCTATAAAGGTAACTCTGATCTTACCTGGGAGAAGTCCGGTGAGTGGAACTTCGGTGCTGACTTCGCGCTCTTCAATCATAGAGTGAATGGCTCTTTGGAATATTTCCATAAGAAGACTCATGACTTGCTCTATTGGAAGACCCTTCCGCTGTCTTCCGGTAGTGCCGTCTCCATCTATCCGATTAATATCGGCGCTATCGTCAATAAGGGTGTTGAGTTCACCATCAATGGCGACATCATCAAGACTCCGACATTCGTATGGAATGCCAATCTGAACCTCTCTTCCGTCAAGACGAAGTTCACGGAACTGGATTCTTCTATTGGCGAGGATGGCTTGAAGTCCTCAAACCGTATCATCAAGGTCGGCAAGAGCTTCTATGAGATCTACATGCACCGTTATGCCGGTGTAGACAAGACCACGGGTCAGCCGCTGTTCTACAAGCAGGTATTCACGGATCAGGATGGTAACATCTATAAGAATGCCGATGGCTCTTATATGACGGAGAGTCAGGTGAAGGCTTCCGGCGCTACAAATTATAGTACGACAGATGTCACAGTCAATGACTTGACGCAGTCTTCTTTCTATGATCTGGGTGACGCTCTGCCCGATGTCTATGGTGGCTTCGGTATGAATTTCACTTGGAAACCGGCCAATGTTGGTACCTTCGATCTAGGCTTCCAGTTCTCCTATCAGTTGGGTGGCCAAGTTTACGATGGTATGTATCAGCAGTTGATGACTGTTGTCGGCAATGCTGGTCAGGCGCTGAGCAAGGATGTCCTGAAGGCTTGGGATCCTGTGACGAATCCTAACAGCAACATTCCGGTGCTGAGCACGGCTGCCGCTGATGCCGGTAATGTCGGTCAGGACTGCGTGGACTATTATCTGACGAGTTCTGATTATCTGAACCTCAACAATGTCACGCTGGGATACACTTTCCCGAAGTCTCTGACAACGAAGTGGCTGCTGAGCAACTTCCGCATCTATGTCGCCGGTGAGAACCTCTTCCTCGTATCCGCACGTAAGGGTCTCGATCCTCGTGTCTATCAGGGTATCGGTTCTTACACTTCCGGCGCCGCCCTGGTCGGTGGTGGTGGCTACTCTGCTATGCGTTCCATCACTGCAGGTATTCAAATTACATTCTAAAAAGAATTGACGTATGAAAACAAGTAAGATATTACTGTTGATGGTAGGCGGTGCCCTGCTCGCCACTTCCTGCAATGACTTGAATGAGCAGGACTATAAGGGAAACGGCATCTCCCAGGCTGAGATGAATGAGGTCTTGAAAGCCGTGCCTTCCCGTATTGACGCTTCTTTCTCGGGTATGATCGGTTATCTGGGCAAAGGCGGATCAAGCGGCCTCTCTTATTCCGGTACGCCGGGCGCACGTCCTGATGACTTCGGCGCACCGGCATGGGCGCTGTCTCTCGATCTGGAAGGCGCCGACATGGCTATGGGTGACAATAACTATAACTGGTTTATTGTCGGTGATGAGCTCCTTTCCCGTAACGCCAACTATGCTAACCCGTATGAGCGTTACATCATCCCGTATACGCAGTATGGTGTCGCACAGACGATTATCAACTCTTATCCGGCAGATACGAAGGATCAGGACGCTATCTATCACATCGCTGAGGCTAAGGCCATTCAGGCTTATGACTACCTGTGCCTGGCTCCTTACTTCCAGTTCAGCTACGCTACTTCTGCCGACAAGCCGTGTATTCCTATCCTCAAGGATGGTGTTGACGCAACCAACAATCCGCGTGCGACGGTGAAGGAGGTTTATGCTGAGATCATGAGCGATCTCGACTATGCCGTGGAACATCTGAAAGGTTATACTCGTCCCAACAAGCAGTATATCGATCAGAATGTGGCCTATGGTCTGCGTGCCCGCGCCAATCTGCTGATGGGTAACTGGGCTGCTGCCGCTTCCGATGCTGAGAACGCCATGAAGGGCTATACCCCTGCATCGCGCAGCGAGGTGAGCACGCCGGGATTCGATGATATCTCTTCACACAACTGGATGTGGGGTATTATCAAGACTACGGCTGATATGGCAGACAATGATGGTGCCGGTCAGTATCAGAACGCATCCTCATGGTTCTCTGGCTTCTCCGGTGACGGCTATTCTGGTGCATCGGGCAATACGCCGGTCATCAACCAGCTCCTCTATGACAAGATTCCGTCTACGGATATTCGTAAAGGCTGGTGGCTGGATGCCAACAAGCATTCTGACAACTGGAAGAATCTTGAGTGGGATGGCGCTAAGGGCGATGCTATCGCTGACCTGACGATTAAGGATGTGAAGGAGCCTTTCGTAGCCTACACAAATATTAAGTTCGGTCAGAAGAGCGGTATTGGTTCTACGGTCAACACCAACGACTTCCCCTTGATGCGCGTTGAGGAGATGATCCTCATTGAAGCAGAAGGTCTGGCAAGAAGTGGTAATACGGCAAAGGCCAAGCAGGTACTGGAGGATTTCGTGAAGAACTATCGTGATCCCAACTACTCCGCTGATGCCAGCGGTCGTACGCTTACGGATGAGATCTGGTTCCAGCGCCGAGTGGAACTCTGGGGCGAAGGATTCTATACTGCTGATGCCAAGCGCCTCAGTAAGCCTATCGTTCGTTTCCACGCTGGTGTACCCAACAACTTCCCCACGGCTTTCCAGTTTAACATCGCTGCCGATGACGGATGGTTGAACATGCGTTTCCCGCAGACGGAGATGGATAACAACAAGGGTATTGTGGATAATACCGGTGGTGCTCTGCCTGTATCCGGACAGAATGGTACGCTGCTCGACGGAGTTACTGACGCTAAGTTTAAATAATATTTCAGACAATGAAGAAGTTCAATTTTATCTATACAATAGCTGCTTTGCTCTTTGTCGGTCTTAGTCTTACTGCCTGCAGTGATGACGATGACGATTATACGCCGGGAGCACAGGCAGGAGAGAACAATGTGACGTTCTCCACTTACAGCAACAAGGTGTTGGCAAAGACAGCCACAAGTTTTGAGATTGAGTTGAATCGCCACGCCACTGGAGCTGCGCTCAGTGTTCCCGTAGAGAAACTGAGTGTTCCTGAGGGTTGGACGGTATCCGACTCCGCCAAGTTTGCCGCCGGTGATTCGCTGACGAACATTACGGTGAAGTTGGCTGATGATGTCGTGTACAATACGGCTTATGATATGGTTCTGCGGGTGCCGGAAGCGTACACCAATCCTTACAAACGATCCAATAACGAGGTGAGTGTTTTCAAGGCCACGGTGACCAGAGAGGATTATGAGCTCTTTGCAACCGGTACGTTTGTAGACAAGGCGTTGGGTGATGATTCTTTCTTTAATACATCATGGCCTGTGAAGATGGATTATTCTCCTTCTCTGAAGATCTATCGTGTCAAGGACGTATTCGTAGATGGCTACAACTTATACTTCAAGTGGAATGGAAAGAGTGATGCCGATCAGTCTTTCACGATGGTCAACTCTGATGGCTCTGCTGCTGACAAGGTCGCTGTTGGTTTCACCGTCGGTAGCTATGGTATGGTGTATGTTACTTGGGCCTGTGGCACGAACGATCAGTCAAAGGCTTCTGACGACACCCTCTTCGGTGGCTACAGCGCTTCTGACAATGCGTTCTACCTGCCTTTCGAATTCACGGTAAAAGCCGGTAGTTTCGGTACAGGTACGGAATACATCAAGGATGTAACCTTCGTCAATAAGTAAAATACAAATTCACTCTTTATAGGAATGCGTCATACTGACTAAACGGTATGACGCATTTTTTATTTCATTTTTTGCTCATTTCAGAAATACTCATTATCTTTGCAAAAAAGAGTATGGCCTATGATGATACAAGTAGCAAACCCAGTTTATGATGCGGTATTCAAATACCTCATGGAGGACGAGCGCATCGCGCGTACGATCCTCTCTGCTCTGTTGAAGAAGGAGATCGTTGAAGTGGAGATCCGCCGGAATGAATATTCCAACGGCACCCGTAACAATATCTCCATGTTCCGTATTGACTTCGGCGCAAAGGTTCGTGAAGCCGACGGTAGTCTACACCTTATATTAATAGAGCTTCAGAAGACCTGGCTGGAGACGGAGACATTGCGTTTCCGTCAGTATCTCAGTGCCCAGTATGCCAACCCTGAGAATATGGTGAAGGAAGACTTTCGGCCGCGTTATGCCATTCCGATGGTTGCCGTATATATCCTCGGCCATCGTGTGGGCAATATTGAGGAACCGGTTCTCTATGTCCATCACAAATCCTACAACTACGAAGGACAGGAGGTGACTAAGGGCCTTCCTGATCCGTTCGTCGACAGTCTCACGCATGACAGCATCATCGTACAGTTGCCGCTCCTTCATGGTCAGATCAACAACCATCTCGATCAGGTACTGAGTGTTTTTGACCAGACGCATCTGGAGAAGGACAATCCGCATGTTATTAATCTCAATGAGGACAACTATGCGGACAGCGAGGATATGCAGTATATCCTTCATCGTTTGAAAATGGCGGCCTCCAATGTTGATATGCGTCAGGAAATGAATGTGGAGGATGAATTTTTCTCTGCCATTGAAGACCGCGACACGGCAATCATGCAGAGAGACAAGAAGATCAAGGCGCAGGATCAGCAGCTACAGACCTTAAAGAGGTTCTTGAAAGCAAAAGGAATGTCAGAGTCTGACATCGAAAAGATGTTGCAATAGGAAACATTGAGGAAATAGGCCCGTTTGTTGAAATTCTTTGGCGGGTTAGAATGAATTTATTATTTTTGCGACTGAAAAGAAATAAGTTTTTGTTTATGTTAATTTCATTAATTCTTCAGTAGGT
Organism: Prevotella sp. AGR2160; assembly: GCF_000424185.1. Lineage (GTDB taxonomy): Bacteria > Bacteroidota > Bacteroidia > Bacteroidales > Bacteroidaceae > Prevotella. The sequence goes on along the minus strand of NZ_AUJK01000015.1, from coordinate 64,087 downwards.
ATCAAAATGGATTATAAATTTTGAGTTAATTACTGTTTTTAGGAGACAGTCTTCGTGAGAAGGTTGTCTCTTTTTAATTGTATTCAGCCACGCACCCACTATAAATCATGTTCCTGCATCCCCAATAGTAGGTATATTCTTGCGAAGTGTTGTCTTGTTTGAAAAGAAACCACTACCTTTGCCGACAAATAAGAAAAGTTATGTTGAGAATTTATTTCGTGGCAGTAGCATTAATGGCTGCCGCATTATCCTCTGCCCAGGAGACGGCAGTAGACAGCAGTCGAACGGTGGAGCCGCCTGTCAGTGGGTCCATCAACTACCAGACTAATTACGGACGGCATTATGATGCCGAGAATGATCCTACATTGTGGGATTTTCCTCATGTCGTTATCGACGTGGCGGCTTCATTAGGCCGTGGCTGGCATGCCGTTGGTGAGTTTGAGTATGAGCGTTTCCGTCAGGAAGGGGCGTGGCAGAATTACTTCCGCGACAACTATACCACGAACCTGCTGTATCTCGACAAGCAGTGGTCGCAGGCGGCCGGCATGAAAGTGGGTATTCTCAATATTCCCGTGGGTATATTGAATAACTACGGTCCTGCACTGACGATCTATGATCCCAACAGTGAGGTAGAGGTGATGCCTGCCACTTGGCATGACTTCGGCGTGTCGTTCTATGGTACATCCGGTAAAATAGACTATCAGGCTTCCACCTATTTTTATAGTGAGTTTACGGCACACTCCACGCGTTTCCTCGGTGGCCTGCTGCGGGCAGACTATCGTCCGGTGGAAGGACTGCGGATTGGTACTTCTGGATATTATGGTACTTCCGACTGGGGAATGGTGCAGAAGACGACACCCATCGAACTGCCCCATAAGAAAAGTTTCTTCGGTTCTGTTGACGGCGACTATCAGTCTGATGTATGGACGGTCAGCGGCAGCTTCATCTATAGCAATGCTGATGCCCGTAGTGTGGGACTGGAAGCAGGATATGACGTTGCCGCGGCTTTGGGAGCGAAGAGTCTGCGTGTGGTGCCTTTCGCCCGTTATGACAACTGGCGCGTTGCAGGTACGACTACACAGGATTATATCCTCGGCATCCATATTGTTCCATTAAAGAATCTGGAGTTGATCGGGCAGTTTGGACGTAACTTCGCTGCCCGTGCTACCAATTTCTTCGATCTGAGCTTCAACTATACCTGGGAGTTTTAGTAGGGACATGATTTATCATGATCCGCCACCGTCAATCCAATTGCAGGGGCCGTCCCTTGTGGCGGCCCGATGCCCGTTAGGGCATTCCTTTTTGCAAAAAAATCATTGACGGATTCGGCGTACCGCCGACGGGCCGCCACAAGGGACGGCCCCTGCGGTGGATCGCTTGATGGTCATTGTGGGGGCGGATCATGATAAATCATGTCCCTACTTGTGGCTTAGGATATAATCCCGACATTCTTCCATCAGCCATTTCGGTGTGCTCGTGGCGCCGCAGATACCGATGGTCTTCACGCCGTCGAGCCATTGCATGTCGATCTCCTGTGCCCGTTCAATCTGATGGCTGTTGGGATTGACACTCTTACACTCGTTGAAGAGAACCTTACCGTTGCTGCTCTTGCGGCCGGAGACGAAGAGGATCAGGTCATGACGGGAAGCGAAGTCCGCGATATTCGGCATGCGGTTGGCTACTTGCCGGCAGATGGTATCGAAACTCTTGAACTCCGCCGTCGGCGCGATATGCTGTTGGATATAATCAATGATACGGTGAAACTCATCGAGGCTCTTCGTCGTCTGTGAATAAAGATAGATATCCCGCGAGAAGTCGAGGCGCTTGACATCCTCGAATTTCTCAATGACGATGGCGTGGCCTTGGGTCTGACCGACGAGGCCGAGGACTTCGGCGTGGCCGTTCTTTCCGAAGATGACGAGTTGGGCATCCGGATTCTCATTGTATTTCTTCTTGATACGTTTCTGCAGTTGCAGGACAACAGGGCAGGTGGCATCGATGATCTCGATGTCGTTCTGTCGTGCGATCTCGTAAGTCTCTGGTGGCTCGCCATGGGCACGCAACAGGACTTTCGCGTGATGGAGCGTCTTCAGTTGCTCGTGATCGATGGTGATGAGGCCACGCTCACTGAGGCGTTCCACCTCCATACCGTTGTGGACGATATCGCCGAGGCAGTAGAGCTTCTGGCCTTCCGCCAGCTCTTCCTCGGCTTTCTTGATGGCGGTGGTGACGCCGAAGCAGAAACCACTGCCCTTGTCTATTTCAATCTTAATCTCTGACATTTCTATTCTGTTTTGATGGGGATGACGACTTTGCCATGTTCGGGGTCATTCGTGATCATGAGGATACGCGGCTGACGGCGGGCCTTGCGGAGCTCGTGCTTGTAAGCCGTCACCTTCAGCTTCGCGCTCTGTCCCGGCAGGATCGTCTTATCGCTCAGCGATACCTCGAGGCCCTCGGTGAACATCTGTATGGAACTGATCTGCAGCGGCATCTTTCCCTCGTTGCGGATCTCCAACTGTCCCTTCAGCTTACTCTTTGTACCGAACTTGCCTAAGTCGAGCTCTGTTGCGCTGGCGACATAATGGGGCGCATGACTGATCTCGTATTCCGTCATGTTCTGGAAAGCCGGCAGCAGGATGGCAGAGACATCAATCTCCTTGCCGGCGGCAATCTGGTCGCCGGGATATTTCCCGAGGAAAACCGATGTCTGCGTCAGTCCGTAGTCGTGGAGCTTCCGGCTGTCGAGGGTGAGGGAAACGACGCCCTGCTGGCCCGGCGCGAGGGATGACGGTGATACGATGGCCTTGAGGTAGTTGGGCAGGTGCATGACGACGGGCTCCACTTTCTCCTGAGTACTGTTCTGGATATAGATCTTCTGAACAGGGCGGTCACCGCGGTTGACATCATCAAATTCGATGTCGTTCTTATCCGCCTTCAACTCGCCGAGCTGGCAACTGTAGTTGCCTTGGAAGTCCATCGTCTCAGCGACGACGACGCCACGCAGCGTAAGGAGGGTAGGGACGGTATCGCCGATGCAGTAGATGCCGACTTGTTTCTCGAAATGGCCGAGCTGGTTGGCGTCGAGCGTCGTGGTCACCGTCATCGACTGTCCGGCGGGGACGGCCGATTTCGAGAGGTTCACCGTCGTACAGCCGCAGCTCTTGCGGACTTTCTGTACGAGGGCCGGCGTGATGGTGTTGTTCTTCACTTCGAAGTTCACGGTCACGGGATGTCGGAAGATGACCTGTCCGCAGTCTATCGTGGCCTGTACCGGTGTGAGTTTCTGCGCCGTGGCCGTCAGCGAGAGGGCCAGGAGCGGAAAGATTATCGCTTTCTTCATTGTTCTCTTCATTTGATTTCAAGTTTTAAGGATGCCGTGTGACCTTTGTATTCCGGACTGTAGGCACATTCTGCCGTACATGTCCCGGAGGTATAGTCACCCGTGCGATCTATATAATAAGGTGTATCGATGACATGCTTGCCTTTCCGCATGTGGTCGAAATAATAATTCGTCGTCTCATCCCTGGGTGTCTGATAACAGCCGTCGCGATAACCGCTGAGGGCGTTGACGGGCTCGAGGCAGGCGGCACGTTTATCGATGACCTGTACGAAGTCATAGTCACGGTCGCAGGTGATGGTGATGTGTACATTGACTTTCGTACCGACGGTCAGCGGGCCACTGATGGCCTTGCCGTTCTCGTCGCGCAGCTCACGGGTGATGTTGATGCCCGTGGCAGCCGCCGTGATATCGGAGTTCTTCTGCCAGTACTGCGCATAGACAGCGCCCCAGCTCGTTCCTTCCGTCGTCTTCGCGAACGTCAACTCGTGGGCATCGGCAGGGATATTCGTCTTGATATAGCCGAGGCCGGCGGAGGATGTCGTGCCGTCCTCTTGGTTGCCGGCGGCGGATGTCGTGCTGTCCTTCGTGGCGTTCAGTGCCTTACCGTCCACGGTGATCGTTGTCATCGGCTTGTTGTCGAGGGTCTTCATATTCCCGTCAAGGAAGGCATAGACGGCATTGACGCAGTCGATAGGGGAGTTCCAGTGCGTCGTCCGCTTCTCCTGCAAGAGCCACTGCTGCATCTCCGTGATATTTTGTTGCTCTTTCGGCTGCAGGAGTTTCATCGCCTCGATGGCGGCGACCTGAGAAGGGATGCGGTAGCTCATCCACGAGTAAGCGGCTTTCGGCGTGTCGTAATAGCGCCCTTTCTCCGCGTCATAGACACTGTATTCATTAGCGCTCTGCAGCCATGTGGCGGCCTGGCGGTTGTAACCATAGCGGGCGAGGATGATGGCGCCGCAGGTCTTGCCGTAGATTGTCATCGCCGTGGGCTGTTTGGCCAGCAAGGCTACGAGATAGCTCTGGTCCGCACGGGCCGTCGTGCTGCTTGTGTGGCCGTCGAGGGAGAAGGTGTATAGCGTGTGCAGCGCTTCCTCGCTCGGCAGCAGGTTCTTGGCACCTCTCTTCTCAGCTTTCTTCAACAGGATGACTTCGCTGTGCAGTTGTTTGTCGAGGAAGCTGAAGGCATTCTTCAACATAGCTGCTGTCTCTGTCTGTGTGCCGACCATGTGGTTCAGGCGTACGAGGGTCTCCGTGACGGCGGTCGTCATATAATAGCTGCCGTCCATGCCCGGCCACCAGCTCCAACTGCCATCACTGTGTTGCAGTGCGGCCAGTTTGTCGAGGGCGGTCTTCAGACGGTTGTTGACATTGTTCTCATCGAAATAGTTGATGAGCAGAGCTTTCTGATCCCGTTCCTTATCCGCGTCGAGGACCCACGGTGTCTCGGAGAGAACAAGGCTCTTCAGGTCCGCGTCTTTCTCCAGTGCACTGGCCAGCGTCTCGTGATCCTTATCGGCAGCCTGCTCCTGTTGCCAGAGCGTGACGACGCGCTTGATGGCGGGCGTACTCGTGAGGATGGAGCGTGCGATGGAGTTACTATAATAAGCGGTGGCGAGATCAATGGCGTTGTCTGTCGGTGCCACGGCAACGGTAGGCAGACTCTGGATGAGCAGCCATGCGGGATTGTTCGTATAAGTCATGGTGGCCTTCTTACCCGTCACGTCCGTGGGGAAGAGTTTGTCGAGGCTGACCGTCTTTGTGCCGGCTCCGTTCTGTGAGAAGGCAGCGGTCTGCGTGACGAACTCACGGTTGGTGAGGATCGGCAGGTAGTGCTGTTCACCGTCACTGTAGTTGGCTCCCTCAGCGATGATGCGGGCAATGACGAGGCCCGGCGTCAGTGTGTCGGCGTCGATGGGGAAGGAGAGGGCCGTCGTCTGGTTGGCGGCGATGCTGTAGTTCTGTGTCTTCGTCGTCAGCACTTCTCCGCTGGCGGGATCAACGAGCTCGAGGCGCGCCTGTCCCTGTTGCGGCTGTGCCGTGGTATTGATGAGCTTGGAGGTGATCACGGCCTGGTCGCCCTGGCGCAAGAAGCGCGGCAGGTTCGGCTGTACCATCACCTTCTTCTGCGCTACGATATCCGCGGTGAGGAGTCCGTTATCCATCGTTTTGTCGTGGGCCAGTCCCATAAAATGCCAGGTCGTCAGCATCTCGGGGAGCGTGAAGCGCAGTTGGATGTCACCCTTCTCGTCAGCGACGAGGGCGGGGTAGAAGAAGGCCGTCTCGGCGAAGTTCTCACGGAGAGCAGGTTGGGCGTTGCTTCCTTCAACGTTGGCTTGTTTGGAACTTTCATCAAGCGCACTCTCTTCCTTTGCGTTGGCGGGGAAGGACGGCATCTGTTCGACGACGTCGAAGACTTTGGACTCATTCTTCGCGACGTTTGCTCTGGCCATCAGTACCTGGCCGAAGCCACGGCGGAAATAGCGATAGCTATAGAAATATTCGTCTTTGAACTGCGTGAAAGCCAGCGTGGGTACGTTGAGGCTGTTGTAGGAGTGTATGCCCCGCTGTCCCCAACTGTTATTGTTATTGATTGGTGTGGACCATATTGTATAGGGCAGATTACGGGAGAGGCCGAGATCCAACTGCCAACTGTTCGGATAGAGCTGGTCGAGACTCTTGTCGTAGAGTACGGCCATCAACTGGGCCTTGGCCGCCTTTCCTTTCGGATCGGTAATCTTCAGCGTCCACGTCTCTTTCTGTCCCGGTTCCAGGCGGTCACGGAAGGAGGTCCATTTCACGTTCAGCGTCTTGTCGGGTAATGGTTTCTTGATGACAGTGGAATACTGATAGCCAACGCCCTCTTTCACCCAGGCATAGGTGAGGCGCAGACCGTCACCATACTCGGGCTTATAGGTGAAGGCACGGGTAGTGAGGGCGTTGCTCTGGTCGATGGCGCCTTGTTCGAGGACCTTGTCGCCACTGATGATGTTGTAGACGATATGCTGGTCGGGATCACTGCTGCCGATCTGTACGTATACAGGCTTGCCGTCACGCGGGAACTCCTGGTCACTTTGGTAATACCAGTTCTTCGTGGTGATGACGGGAGTCTTGTCGTTAACAGAGAAGAGGATGAAATCCGTCTTTACCGTATCCTTCCCACAGATGCCGATGAGCGTGTGGCGGCCGCTCTTCAGCACTTTCTGCCAGGCCGTGAGGGCGATGTCTCGGTTCACGGAGTCCGTCAACCATTTGTTCTGATCGATCGTATAGCGTATCCCAGCAGGGATCTCCTCCCCGGTCAGGTTACGGAGCTCGAAACGGGCCGTCTTCAACCGGCTCTTCTCAATCTTTTCGTTGAGAGAACAGGTGAGTACGCGGTCTTTCGTACCCAAGGGCAGACGCAGGGAGCCGTCATGGCTCTCGCCACTCTGATCGGTGACGGTGGCGTTCACCTCTATATGATAGATCCGTGGCCAGCGGGAAGTGCCGGGCGCCATCGTCATCGGCACACGGAGGGTGAACGAGCCGTCATCGGCTGTCGTCGCCGTTCCTTCGGCCAAGCGCGTGTTGTTCTCGTCTTGCATAAACCAGCACCAGTAAGCCGGTTTGCGGTAGATGGTATAAGAGACTTTTGCGCCTTGCGTCGGTACGCCGGCATAACTCTTGGCGAGGCCTCTCACGGTGATGGTATCTCCGGCTTTATAAGCATCGTGGACCTTGTCGAAAGAGACTTCAAAGGTCGGGCGCTTATATTCCTCTACTTGAATATAGGTGGAGCTGTTGTCGGAAGAAGAGATGGAGAAATTCCCCGTCAGACCCGTCTTCGGCAGAACGAAGTCGGCGGCAGCCGTACCGAAGGCATCCGTCACGACATCCTTGTGGCCGACTTCCTGATAGTTGGCGTCACGGAGGGTGAGCGTCATCTTCTTATTAGCTAACGCCGTTGTCTGGTCCCCACCATCACGGGAGAAAGAGATTGTAGCGACATGAACGGTCTGTCCCGGCCGGTAGATGCTGCGGTCGGTAAAGAGGTTCGTGAGTTCCTGATGTTCTTGTGGCTTGGCGTAACTGAAGTTCGTTCCATAGCTCCATACGGCAGGGGCGTAGTTATCCTTGGCCGTATAGGCGAAAACCTTACGGGCGATGTTTGACTTGGAGGTATAGATCGTTTCCCCTTTCGTATCCGTTGTCAGCGTTACCGTTTCCCCCTTGCCACTACTGGGGAAGATCCGCAGCGAGGCACCGGGGATCGGCTGTCCCGTTGTTGCGCTGACGGTGACGAAGCGTGTCTGGTTCTCCGGGAGTTTCTCAGCAAGGAAAGTAACGTCGGAGACATGCAGCAAGGCACGCTGCGTGTTGATGCCTGTGTTCTCCGCCTTTGCCTCTACGAGATAGACGCCGGGCTCAAGACCGTCTATGACGATAGAGTCGTTCACCTCGTCGTAAGGCTGGTGATTGCTGAAGTCATGGGTGAATGTTTTCGATGTGCCGTTGATGATTCTGCTTTGTGCTTCCTGATAGCCGCGATTGCTGTCGAGGGTAGGATCATAGAGGCCGTCGGCCTTCAGTCGGGAGATCGTAACAGCGAGCGTGCCGATATGTCTTACATCCTTTAAAAGGATGACATGGCGATGGTGGGGAAGTATCGTAGACTTCTGCAGATTCAGCGTAAACTGGGGATTCTCCAGTTCTGTGAGCTCATTGCGCAACTCGTTGATGCGAGGCCAGGCGCTCCAGGTGTTGATGGCATTGTTCAGCCAGGCCACTTGGTCGGCTACATGGAAGGCCGTGTCCCTCTTCGTGCTGCTATAACGTTCGATAGCCACCTCACCGGCTTCGGGAATGTCGTGATAGACCGTCAGCAACGAGTCGAGGCTTTTGGTATAAGCCGACTGCAGACTTCTCGCGTTATCGTAGTTCTCCCTGTTTTCCTGCAGCTCTTTTAACGCCATGATGCAGGCAGCGGGGCGGTTGCCTTGTTGCTGATAGAACTGATGGAGCAGCGCAGAGTTGCCAGCTTCCAAACCGAGGACATGGAGCAGGTCATTGCCGAAGATGCGGGAGTCGGTCCCCTCGTCGAAGAGCGGTTTATAAGTGTTCGTCTTGACGGCAGCGAGCTGATCCGGATGGGCCAGCGAACGGTCGTAATAGTTTTTGGAAATCGTTTTGTAATCCTCGCTGAGCGTGCCATTATTCAGATAGATCCGTCCCAAGGCACTCTCATAGACAGCGGCAAGGACGGGATTGGTCTTTTGAGCCGCCGTTTCTTGCGCTTCGAGGCGTCGCACAGCGGGCGCCAGCGAGTCGGGAGAGATAGAGGCCCATACACTCGACTGTTGAATCTCTGCCGACAGCAACTGACCGTAGTTGTGCTCGCTGCGTGCTTTATCGGCGATCTTCTGTAACAGAGACAGTTGTGTGCGTGGCAGATCTTTGTCAGTGGCACTCTTCACTTGTTTCCATAAGGAGTCATAGGAGTCGGCCCCGGCTTCCAGGGTCAGCAACATCAGAATTATAGATAGTCCGAGTTTCTTCATCTTTTCATCTTTTGCTTGGTTTTCTTATGCTCTTTCAATCAAGGCTGGGTCGTTAGCTTGCCTGTAGCGAGGGAAGATTTAACGAATGTTTTGTTTGAGTATATCCGTGTGAATCCGTGTCATCCGTTGCCATTTTCCATCCGATTCGGCGTTGCCGCCGACGGGCCGCCACAAGGGACGGCCCCTGCATTTGGATCGATGGCGGAATTACACCTTCGCCTCATACTGCTGCAGCAGCCAGGCTTTCTGCTCGGGGATCGTCATGTGACTGTTGTCGAGGACGATGGCGTCGTCGGCCTGACGGAGGGGAGCCGTCTCGCGGTGCGTGTCGATATAGTCACGCTCCTGCACATTCTTCAGGATAGCGTCGAAGTCAGCCTCCATGCCTTTCGCTTTCAGCTCGTCGTAGCGGCGCTGGGCACGGATCTGCGGATCAGCGGTGACGAAGATCTTCAGTTCGGCATGGGGGAAGACGGCGGTGCCGATGTCACGGCCGTCCATCACGATGCCTTTCTCCTGTCCCATGGCCTGCTGCTGGGCTACGAGGGCCTGACGCACGAAGGGCAGGGCAGCGATGGGACTGACATGACTCGATACTTCCATCGTGCGGATGTCCTTTTCCACATTCTTATCATTTAAATAGGTGTCGGGACGTCCCGTCTCACTATTCAGTTTGAAAGAGATATGGATCTGCGGCATCTGCGCCTTCAGCTCGTCCTCGCGGATGGTGCCGTCGGGACGGAAGAGGTCATGCTGCAGGGCGTAAAGGGTAACACTGCGGTACATTGCGCCGGTATCGACATAGATATAGCCGATCTCACGGGCCAGGTCTTTGGCCATTGTACTCTTACCGCAGGAGGAATAGCCGTCAATGGCAATGATAATCTTCTTTTTCATCGTTTGTATGTTGTTTTGCGGAACATGATGAATCATGTCCTTACAGCGAGTAGGCAGCATTGATGATGATACTGCTGCTACTCACGTGGTATTTACCGTATGATAGATTCAGTTTGAAACGATCGAGGTTGAGGCCGGCGCCGATGCTGAGGCCGGCGCCATGGGAACTGCTGTCCTCGCCGCTCTCGATCTTCATCTCGTGAACCCGTCGACAGTTATAGCCTGCTCCGATCCATATCTGATCGCTGAGCAGGAGGTCGAGACCGAAGACGGCGTGGTTGATGAAGCCGTAGTTCCAGTGGTTGAGGTCCACGAGGGTCGCGGAGACGCGGAACGGCATGTTGACGAAGCGCTTCGACACACCGACCTGTACGTCGAGGGGCATATCCTCATAGTTGTCGTCATACGCCTTGATCTGTCCGCCGAGGTTCTTCGCCACAGCAGAGAGGGACCATTCGTAATCGGGGTTATAGTAATTGATGCCGAGGTCAACGCCCATCGCCATGGAGTTGTAGCTGCCGATATACGAGGTGATGAATTTCGCCGTGATACCACCCACGAAGTTCTTGCCGAGGATATAGGAGAAATAGCCCGCGATGGCAATATCCTTGGCGTTGAAGGTGCCGAGGTCGTTGTTGTTCTCATCCCGCTGTTTCATCGTTCCGTAGTCGAGATACTGCGCAGAGACAGCCGCCGAGGCTTTCTCACCGAAGTTACGGTTGAAGGCGGCGCTGGCGGCATTGACGCCTTTCATATAGTTCATGTATCCGAGCGTGATCGTCTTGTCGGAGACCGAGGAGAGGAGGGCGGGGTTGTTGAATATCAACGCCTCGTCATCCTCGATGATGGTGATGTTGTCACCGCCGAGGGCGGCAGCATGCGCACTCACGGGGATGCGCAGGAAATTGTATGCGGTCTGACTCTCCTGAGCCTCCAAATCGATGGTGAGAAGGAGGGCGAAGAGCAGGAAAACTGCTTTTTTCATTCTTTTTCACGATTTATTTTGCAAAGATACTCTTTTTTTCAAATATAAAAAGTAACTTTGCCAATGATTTTAGGAAATATAAGAATTGGAACTCAAAAAAACATACGCAGCAGACTTGGAACACAGGCGCCCGACGGCTTTCCTGTTGGGATTGATCGTTGCCTGTGCCCTCCTCTTCGTAGCCTTGGAGTACACGACGGTACCCGCTGACGATGAGGATGATAATGAACTTCTCGACGATATGGCGAAGGATATGTCACTACCGCCGATCGACGACCAGAAAGACCTGCAGTCGATTCCCACCGGTGGCGCGATGAGCAAATCGGTGACCGATAAGATGAAGCTCGACAAGGTCAATGACGATCAGAAGAAAGAGATCAGTCCGAACAGCGGCGAGAGTCTGCAGCCCGTGGCTCCTGGTGTCACGCAGGTCGCCGGTGAGGCCAAGAACTCACAAGTCTCCGCGGCCCTTCCACAGGAGACGGCGAACAGTGACAATCCGTTGGATATTAAAGTGGTGGAACAGTTGCCGATGTTCCCCGGCGGTTGGGTGAACCTGATGAAATGGCTGACGAAGAACCTCCATTATCCACCGCAGGCTGAGCAGCAGAAGATCCAGGGCAAGGTCGTCGTGTCTTTTTTGATTCAGAAAGACGGGACGCTGACGAATATCAAGCTCGAGCATTCCGTGGACCCGCTGCTGGACCGTGAGGCGCTGCGCGTCATCCATATGATGCCGAAGTGGAAGCCGGGCGTCAGCAACGGGAAGCCGTGCGTGACGATGTTCGCCATACCCGTGGTGTTCAGCCTCTGATAAAAGTAAAAAAGTAAAGAAGTAAAAAAGATATGCTTACATCTGAAGAAATACTGGAGAAGGTCAATGACTTTCTTGATCATCTGCCTTATGAACGAAAGCCGGCGTCGTTGTATGAGCCGATCCGCTATGTCCTTTCCATGGGCGGCAAGCGCATCCGTCCGACGTTGATGTTACTGGCTTACAACCTCTATCATGAAGATCCCGAAAAGATCCTCATGCAGGCCATTGCCCTGGAGACCTATCATAACTATACGCTGTTGCATGATGACTTGATGGACAACGCCGATATGCGCCGCGGCCATGTCACCGTGCATAAGAAATGGGATGCCAACACGGCCATCCTCTCCGGTGACTCCATGCTCGTGCTCGCCTATGAGCGTATGGCACAGTGTGACGCGAAGCACATGCCTTCCGTGCTCCGCCTCTTCACGGAGACGGCTCTGGAGATTGGTGAGGGACAGCAGTACGACATGGAGTTTGAGACGCGTAATGATGTCACGGAGGAAGAGTATATCGAGATGATCCGTCTGAAGACCTCCGTTCTGTTGGCCTGTGCGTTGAAGATCGGCGCTATCCTCGCTGATGCTCCCGAGGAAGACCAGCAGAATCTCTATACTTTCGGTGAGAAGATTGGTCTGGCGTTCCAGTTGCAGGACGACTACCTCGATGTCTACGGCGATCCGAAAGTCTTCGGTAAGAAGATCGGCGGGGATATCACGTCGAACAAGAAGACCTATATGCTCATCAATGCTTTCAACAAGGCCGAGGGCGCCCAGCGCGAGGAACTCGACCGTTGGATTCATGCCCAGGCGTTCGACCGTGATGAGAAAGTCGCTGCCGTCACGCGACTCTATAATGAGCTCGGCATCGACCGTATGGCGCAGGAGAAGATCGCCTATTATTTTGAGGAAAGCAAGAAATATCTTGCCGCCGTCCGTCTGCCGGAGGAGCGTAAGGCCGAGTTGGCGCGGTATGCGGAGAAAATGATGAAACGGAAATATTAAATCCATGCAGTTTATCGATACTCATTCCCATTTGGATACGGAGGACTTCATGGAAGATCTGCCGGAAGTCATCGCACGTGCGAAAGCCGCCGGTGTCAGTAAGATCTTCGTGCCCGGCGTTGATGCCGCTTCCGTCGCTACGGTGAAACAGCTGTGCCAGAACTATCCCGGCTATTGCTATGCGATGATCGGCCTGCAGCCGGAAGAGGTGCGGCAAGACTGGCGTGAGGTCCTGCAGATGATGAAAGCGGAACTGGACGCCTCCCGCCGTGGTGATGAGCATACGGTTCCTTATATCGCCATCGGTGAGTGTGGCTTGGATTATTACTGGTCACGGGAGTACGAGAAGGAACAGTTGCTGGCTTTCGAGGAACAAGTGAAATGGTCGATAGAGACGCAGTTGCCGTTGATGATCCACTGCCGGAAAGCGCAGAATGAACTGTTGCATATCCTGAAGGCTTACGAAAAAGATCTCCCCGGTGGTGTCTTCCATTGCTTCACCGGTAACCGCCAGGAGGCAGAGGCCTATCTGCGCTTCGAGAAGTTCGTGCTTGGTGTCGGCGGTGTATCCACCTTTAAGAGCAGTCATCTGCGGGAGGACCTGCCGGCCGTTGTCCCGTTGGACCGTATCGTGCTCGAGACCGACAGTCCATATATGGCGCCCGTCCCTTACCGCGGCAAACGGAACGAGAGTGCCTTTGTGCTCGAGGTGCTTCGTACGCTGTCAAAAGCTTATGGCGTGAGTGACGAGGAAATGGCCGAGCAGACGAACGCGAACGTACGGCGAATCTTTAAAGAAATTTAAAATTTACGGAAAATTTCGTCGGTTTAATCAAAAAGTAGTACTTTTGCACTCGCTTACAAGATAAGCACGTCAACCGCACAAGGAAAGATGCTCGAGTGGTTGAAGAGGCACGCCTGGAAAGCGTGTAAACGTCTAAAGCGTTTCGGGGGTTCGAATCCCCCTCTTTCCGCCCTGGAAGGGAAATCTCGCAAGAGGTTTCCCTTCTTTACGTCAATAGGGTAAATGATCCGTCGTACCGACGGCGGGCCGCCACAAGGGACGGCCCCTGCAAAGGAATGAAAAAATTCAGTATTTCTTTTCTTTATTTGCTGAAATTAGTGTAACTTTGCGCATGAATTGAAAGAGAAGAAAATATTCAGAAGATAATGAATCAGAAAAAAGGATTTGCAAAGATCATTGCCGTTGTCTGTCTGCTGCTGACCTCCTCAGCAGCCGCTATGGCCCAGGATGCCGAGAGCTTGGGTTTTCATCAGGAGTTGAAGACGAAGTTTATCGAGGGAAATGCCGGGTTCATGTCCCTCGTTGCCCTCACGCTCGTCCTCGGTCTGGCTTTCTGTATTGAGCGGATGATCTACCTCAGTCTGTCGGAGATCAATGCGAAGAAATTCATGGGTGATATTGAGCAAAAGGTAGAAGCTAATGATATAGAGGGTGCCAAGGAACTGTGTCGCAATACGCGCGGACCTGTTGCCTCCGTCTGTTATCAGGGCTTGTTGCATATCCGTGAGCGTATTGATGATATCGAGCGCAGTGTCGGCAACTACGGTACCGTGCAGGCCGCCAATCTGGAGAAGGGCTGTTCGTGGATCACGCTGTTCATCGCCATGGCGCCGTCGCTGGGCTTCCTCGGTACGGTGATCGGTATGGTCATGGCTTTCGACCAGATCCAGCAGGCCGGTGATATCAGTCCGACGATTGTCGCCTCGGGAATGAAGGTGGCGTTGATCACGACGATTTTCGGTATCATCGTAGCCGTTATCCTGCAGATCTTCTACAATTATATCTTGAATAAGATCGAGCACCTCACGAGTCAGATGGAGGAGAGCGCCATCACACTGATGGATATCATCTCCAAGGCCAAGCGAGGCGCTGAATAAAGAAAGGAGGGAAGATGAAGTTTGCTTTTCATCGTCAGGATCTGCGCCGGATGTCTGCCGAGCGGTTGTCCCAGCGGGTCTTCTATGGCTTGCTAGGTCTCGCCGTCATTATCTTCGGCCTCTTCTATCTCGTCGGTTACGACCGTCCTTTCGAGGATGACTATTCGTTCAACGATCCGTTGTTTACGAATGCTGTCCTGATCCTCATGGATGTGTTGTTGGTGGCCGCTATCATCGTCGCTGCAGCTTCTGGTTATCGGTTGTGGCGTCAGCGCAGTAAGGCCAATGGGACTGACAATCATATCCCCGTGCGGAAGATCCGTCTGTGGACTTGGTCGTCCACGGGCGTGTGCCTGTTGCTCACGCTGCTCGTCGGCGGCTCATCGCCGATGCGCATCAACGGAGCGTGGTATACGGATACACTGTGGCTGAAAGTCAGTGATATGTTCATCCTGACCTCCATCATTCTGTTGCTCGCCGCCGTCGGTACGGTGATCTATGGCAGTACGCGTTATATCCGTCGCAGAAAGGAGCGTCGCCCATGTTGATCCGTCGCAAGGCCCGCCGGGAGGTGCCGCAACTGAACACGACATCAACGGCAGACATCTCTTTCATGCTGTTGATCTTCTTCCTCGTCACGACGAATATGGACAAGGACACGGGCCTGCCGCGCCTCCTTCCTCCCGCCGACCGGCAGAAAGAGCAACAGCTCAGTGTCGTCGATAAGAGTAAGACCCTCGTCATGGACCTCAAGGCCGGTGACAGTCTGCTCGTTGCCGGTAAGCCGTGTCCGATGAGTGCCGTGAAGCAGCGTGTCGCCGAGTTCGTCGCCAAGACGGGCACGAATCATCTGTTGTCACTCACGTGCAGTCCCGAGGCTGACTACAATGCTTATTTCCAGTTGCAGAACGCCATCATGCAGGCCTATCATGCCGTGCGTGACTCTGAGGCTAAGCGCCGTTATCACCGTCTTTATAATCAACTCGGTCCTCAGGAGCACAAATTCATTCAGGAACTCGTGCCGATCCGTCTCGCCGAACCTTATGACGAGAAGTCTCCAGCGGACGAAGAGAAAGGAGGCGCGAAATGATGAATTTCCATCCCCGTCGCAGCCATCGTGTGCCCGGATTGAATACGGCCTCGCTGCCGGATTTGATCTTCTCCGTCCTCTTCTTTTTCATGATCGTCACGCATATGCGGAAAGAGACGCTGAAGGTGAAATACCAAGTACCCCAGGGCACGGAGCTGACGAAACTCGTGAAGAAGAGTTGTGTCTCCTATATATATATAGGTAAGCCCGTCTCCCCGATGGGCAAGGTCCTCAGTGACAGCAGCCGCATTCAGTTGAACGATAAGTATGCCACGGTGGAGGAAGTCGGCAGCTATATCCGTCAGGAGCGCAACCGCATGAGTGCCAATGATGCACCGAACATGACGGTGTCGATCAAGGCCGACCGCTCTACGCCGATGGGCATCATCCAAGGCGTGAAGCAGCAGCTCCGCCAGGCTGATGCCTTAAAGATCAATTATTCGGCCGAAGAAGGCAAAAAACGGTGAATAAAAATGTAAAATATTTTAAATCGCTATCGATTTGAAAGATTTCTTATTAAAATAGTTGGTTTATACAATTTTTTGTTGTATCTTTGCAGCAAATTTAACAAGCAGAATGGCACAACATCAATTAGACAAATTAGACAAGAAGATTCTCTCGCTCATAGCAGAGGATGCTCGCATTCCTTTTCTGGAGGTAGCCCGCGCCTGCAATGTCAGTGGCGCCGCTATTCACCAGCGCATACAGAAGCTCACGAATCAGGGCATTCTGAAAGGCTCACAGTTCATTCTCGATCCTCAGAAGATCGGTTATGAGACTTGCGCTTACATTTCTTTGTATCTGAAGGAGCCCGGTGACTCCGACAAGGTTGTAGAAAAACTCAAGAAGATCCCCGAGGTGGTAGAGTGTCACTGTACCACGGGCGGTATGGATCTGTTCATCAAGCTCTATGCTTTGAACAACCAGCATCTGATGAAGATCATCCACGACAAGCTTCAGCCGCTGGGCTTGGCCCGTAGTGAGACCATCGTCTCTTTCGCCACGCCGATCCAGCGCCAGTTGCCTATTGAGGATGTCGTTGTCGATGACAAGGTCGACGATCCTGTAGCATAAGGCTTGTATACGGAGAAAAGACAAAAAGAAAACAAAACGAGCGTAACGCTGTCATTTCTAACGGAATGGCAGCGTTTTCTTGTTAATATGCTTCCTGGATAACTAATTACCTTTTTAATTTATTTTCTGTTATTTTGCAAGAAAATTGAAAAAATATTTGGTGTTTTCCTGATAAATACATAATTTTGCAACTGAAAGTTAACCAAACTTTAATTTATATGAGGAATTATTTTACTTATGTACTGTCAGCAGCGTTGCTGACCACATCACTCACTGTTAGTGCACAGGCACTGAGAACAGCGCCGCAGGGCTTGGCTAAGTTTGCCAAGACTCCCACCGCCGGTATGCTGAAAGGTAAGAAGGCCGAAGGGCTGAAAATCGCCCAGCGCCATGTCCGTCCGAATGCTTTCCGCGCCCTTGTCCGTCGTTATGCCGCAGATGAGGACCTCGCTCCCGTCACCGATCCTGAGGGAACGACCTATAGCAATCTCGTTCTCTCCGACTTCTACACCTATTCTTTTTGGGGTTATCTGATGGCGGGCAATGACTATGCCGCACTGAGCAGTTACATTGTAGCACCCAATGGTGATGTCTATTTCCAGCCTTTCGCCAGTTCTTTCCCCTCTTCCGGCTATCTGAAGGTCAGCAAGGAGAAAGACGGCAGCTATGTCGCCCATACGCCGCAGTTGATCTACACGGAGTCGGACCAGACCGATGCCGGCAACGACACCACGCTCTATGTCTATGCCACACGTATGACGATGCAGGAAACGTCTGATGGTCTGTACTATGCCGTCGACTCCGTCTCTGAGGATTCATGCGATCTGGATGTCAAGTTCACGTTTGAGAATGGTGTCCTGAAGCAGGCTGATCAGAGCAATTATGAGACCTATTCCTACCCCAACGAGATCATCGGTATGACGGATGATAAAGGTAGTTGGTACCTATATTCTGCAGGCCGGATCACCATCAAGCCGCTCGACGCTGACGATGTCGTCGCCACGCTGCCCTCTGATACTGTCCGTCATGAGGCCGTCTTCTCTTACAACACGCCTGATACCTTAGGTGTAGAGCATCGTACGAAAGTCGGCTCGTTCTATTATACTTCTGCTTCGAAGCCCGATTCCGTCTATCTGGCTAACCCGTATAACAAGGCTTCCAAGCAGTATATCGCGGGTACGATCAATGCCGACAAGAGCTGGAGCTTCAAGAAGCAGTATATCGGCGCTGACTCTTCGATGATGCAGCATGAGTGGTTCATCCCCGCTACTTATACCGTAAAGACGGGTAGGGACGACTACGGAGATGCTTACGGTAAAAATGTTTACACTGAGGATGACGCCCTCGTGCTGAAGTATGATGCCGCTGCGGGAGTTTACAAGAGCGATACCACCAAGGCTCTGCTCGTCAATGCCGCCAAGGACGTGATCTACTATGCCGGCGCTTATGCTGATCCTCTGTATAAGAACTTTACGGAGGTTGCCGCTACGCCAGCTGATCCTTCTTTTACGGGTTATTCTGCTTTAGATACTTCCTATGGCGGCTATATCGCTTTCAACATTCCGAGTTCGGACACGGAGGGCAACTATATCAATACCGACAAGCTCTACTACAATGTCTTCATCGATGATGATACGACAGAGAAGTATGAGTTCTCTACGGATGATTATCAGGGTCTTACCGCCAATATGACGGATGTGCCTTACAGCTTCGCGGATAGCAGGGATTTCTATGCTGACGGTGATGCCCACACGGTTTACTACTATGTGGATGGTGTTGATAAATGGGGTCTGCAGAGTGTCTATACTGGTGGCGGTGAGACCCACAAGTCCAATGTCGTCTGGTTCGATGCTGCAGCCGCAGGTGTGAAGTCTGTCATCAATAATGGCAAGAGCACCGTTGCTTACTATGATCTCACCGGTCGTCGTGTCAGCAAAGCACAGGGTGGTCTCTTCATCAAGAAGATCACGTATGCCGACGGCAGTCAGAAGACCGTTAAGGTTCTGAAGTAAAAGAGAGAAAAATCAATTCATATTTAATAGGTATATGTCTGCCCGGTCTCCTTTTAGACCGGACGGACCTTGAAAAATCACATTGTCATGAGAAAAAAACAAATTCTGACGTTGGCAGTCCTCTCCCTGTTGGCCGGTGGCAACGTCAGTGCCCAGCAAGTCATTTATGGTGCTTATTCAGGTGACGAGACACTGCATGTCTGGGGTACGGAGAAAGCCGAACATTATGACCTGGCCATCCATATCAAGGATGCCAACCTCGTGGGAAAGAAGGTGACGGGTGTCCGTCTCTATTTTCCCCAGGGAATCGACTATACGGCGTTGACCGAGGACTCTGTCTTCCTGACGAAGACATTGGCCCTGCAGAAGAATGCCGCCGGTAAGAAGGTCAGTAAGGCTGATATCCTTTCGGAGCCGTACACACCGACAGATTCGTTGGAGTATACTTTCTCCACGCCGTATACGATCACGGAGGATGGTGTCTATGCCGGTTATACTTTCACGGCACCGGATACCATTCAGACACCAGTGATTGTGGTCCAGGGATCAAATAATGAGAACTTCTACTTCCATGGCACGCGCTCCGTGCTGAAGTGGAAGGGCTATTCCGCTTCTACGGGTGCTGAGCTTGCCATGCAGGTGCTCATCGACGGCGTACCCTATAATGCCGCCGCTTTGTCGGCTGATGCCGCTTCTACTTATGCCCAGTCGGATAAGACGACGGATCTGTCCTATACGGTGTATAACCAAGGTGCCGCGCCTTTGAAGAGCATCGATTATACCTACAGTGTTGCCGGCAAGAGTGCCGAAGGGCATTATGACTTCTCCACACCGGTGAAGGCCCACTATAACAAGAGCGGAAAATTCTCCGTCACATTCCCGACGACGGATGCCGCCGGTAATTACACGGCTTCCGTGAAGATCACGAAGGTTAACGGTGAGGCCAACGGTGATGTGGATCCCTCTGCCTCCTCTACGCTGCAGGTTTTCGACTTTCTGACGAAGAAGCGTGCCTTGCTCGAGGAGTATACGGGAACATGGTGCGGCTTCTGTCCGCGTGGCTTCGTAGGACTGGAGCACATGAATGCGCTTTACGGCAATGACTTCGTTTGCGCCTCCTACCATAATGCTGACGCTATGCAGTTCACGACGGATTATCCGTCTGTTTCAAATGGTTTCCCCTCAGCTTTCATCGACCGTTATCATGAGACGGATGCCTATTGTGGTGACAACTATGATGGTCATTTCAACATCGATGATACTTATGCTCTGTACAATAATGTTCTGGCGCCTGCAGAACTGAATGCCACGGCAGCCCTCTCTGAGGATGGCAAGAGCATTGCTGTGACGACGAATGTCAAATTTGCTGCGGCACAGAGCGCCGGCCAGTATCAGTTGTCTTATGTGCTGACGGCTGACGGACTGACGGGAACAGGTAGTTCCTGGGATCAGCATAACTATTACCCGGACTATGCCTCCCAATATCCTGATGATGATATGAAGGAGTTCACACAAGGCAAATCCACCGTTTCCGGTCTGACTTACAACTTCGTGGTTGTCGGCTGGAGTGGCAAGAGTTATATTGCCAACAGTCTGCCCGATGCTGTCGCTGCCAATGCCTCCACAACGAGTACTTACACCTTCGATGTCAGTGGTGACAACAGTCTCGTCAAGGCCAGTCTGATCCAGCATAAGGACAAGCTGCATGTGGTGGCGATGCTCATCGATACCACCAATGGTCATGTCGTCAATGCCGTGAAGATTCCCGTTTCTGTTCCTACGGCGATCCGTACGATCAACGACGAGCCTGCCAACATGATGAAGAAGACTTACTACAGCGTCGACGGCCGTAAGCTGGCCCAGCCGCAGAAGGGTCTGAACATCATCAAACTGGAGAATGGCAAGACCTTCAAGGCCGTGATGGAGTAGGGACATGATTGATCATGTTCCGCATGATGGAGAAATAAACAACGGAGATAATTTTTTATCTTTAATAGATAAAAAATTATCTCCGTTATTTATGTGGGCTATTTAACTTATTTCTTTTCGTAGTCCACAAAGGCGTAACGCTGGTGATGGCGGTCGTCGATGTCATGCTCCTCGCGCGACACCTCGCGCCACCCCTCACGGTAGTCGGGGAAGAAGACGTCGGCCTCGGCGGGCGTGTCGTCGATCTCCGTCAGACAGAGGCGGTCGGCGAGCGGCAGGGCCTGACGGTAGAGGCTGGCGCCACCGATGATATAGACATCCTCGTCGGGACCACAACTTTTCAGCGCGGCCTCCAACGACGGGTAGACATCGCAGCCCGGCAGTTCTGTCACCGTATGACTGATGACGACATTGCGGCGGTGGGGCAGGGCACCCTTCGGCAGTGAGTCGAAGGTCTTACGGCCCATGAGGATGGTATGTCCCGTTGTGAGTGCCTTGAACCGTTTGAGGTCGTTCGGCAGCCAGTAGAGGAGTTTGTTCTGATAGCCGATGGCGTTGTTTTTCGCCACGGCAGCAATCATGTTGATGCGCATTTTATGATTTTATACGGAAACTTTGGCGTCGATATGTGGCCAGGGATTATAATCCGTCAGTTCGAAGTCCTCGTATTTGAAGTCGAAGAGACTCTTCACGTCGGGGTTGAGATGCATGTGGGGCAGGGGGCGCGGCGTACGCGTGAGCTGCAGACGGGCCTGGTCGAGGTGGTTGAGGTAGAGATGGGTGTCACCCGTGGTATGGATGAACTCTCCGGCCTCAAGTCCCGTCACCTGGGCCATCATCATCAACAGCAGGGCGTAGGACGCGATGTTGAACGGCAGACCGAGGAACGTGTCGGCACTGCGCTGGTAGAGCTGCAGACTCAGTTTGCCGTTGGCGACATAGAACTGGAAGAGGCAGTGGCACGGCGGCAGCGCCATCTCGTCGACCTCCGCGGGATTCCACGCCGAGACGATCATGCGGCGGCTCTCGGGGTGGTGCTTGATCATCTCGATGACATTGGCGATCTGATCGATCGTACCACCTTTGTAGTCTGGCCATGAGCGCCACTGATGTCCGTATACAGGCCCGAGTTCGCCGTTCTCATCGGCCCATTCGTTCCAAATGCGCACGCCGTGTTCCTGCAGCCAGTGGACATTGGTGTCACCGCGGAGGAACCACAGCAGTTCGTAGATGATGGATTTCAGATGGAGCTTCTTCGTCGTCAGCAGCGGAAAGCCGTCGGCGAGGTTGAAGCGCATCTGGTGGCCGAAGACGGACAGCGTTCCCGTGCCCGTCCGGTCGGCTTTCTTCACACCCTCGGTGAGGATGCGGTTTAGTAAATCAAGATATTGTTGCATGGTTCTTTAATATATGTCGTTTTGATAGCCCAGGCCTGTGGGTAGAGGTTATTGGCCCGGTTGCCTATGTTCTTCGCGAAGCCGAGGTCCTGTCCACGGAAGGCGATGCGGACGATGCCACGCGGCGTCTCCGGAGGCAGCACGACGGACTCCCGTCGCAGATAGGCGATGGCGGTCGGCCAGTCGACATCGACGAGAGGATATTGTTCTTTGTCCTTCTCGATGGACAGGGCCATGGAAACATCGGGGATGAGGTTTTTGCCTTTCACGACGCCGTCATGGATGCCTTGTGAGAGGACATGGAGGCCGCGCCCTCTGCCCGTTGCCGGTTTCGTGTCGCCGGTCTTGCGCAGCACACTGACGAAGAGCCCCTCTCCGATCGTCTTGCCCGGGAGAAAGCGATAGCACGGCCGGTTGCCGACGAGGGCGCCTGTGATGTTCCACGCCGGGTCCGTGGGGATCGTGACGGACTCCGCGCCGAGCTCACGGGCGATCCACTCCACATTCTCCTCATCTTCATGGGCGTTGAAGGTACAGGTGGAATAGATCAGGATGCCGCCGGGCTTCAGCGACGGCCAGACATCCTCGACGATAGAGCGCTGCAGGCGCCAGCATTCCTCGACCTTCTCCGGACTCCACTCAGTGATGGCACCGGGATCCTTGCGGAACATCCCTTCGCCGGAACAGGGGACATCGGTGAGGATGAGGTCGAATTGGAGGCCGCTCTGCCCGTAGTCCTTCGGGTAGTTGTTCGTCACGGTGATGGCGGGGTGTCCGTATTTCTGGATATTCTCGCTGAGCACCTGGGCGCGCTGGCAGATGGGTTCATTACTGAAGAGTGTGCTGCCGTCGGGAAGGGCCGACATCATACACGTCGTCTTTCCGCCGGGGGCGGCACAGAGATCGAGGGCCGTGACGGGCTCATGGACGAGCGTGTGGACGATATGGCTGATGAACATCGATGAAGCTTCCTGCACGTAGTAGAGTCCGGCATGGAGCAGCGGGTCGAGCGTGAACGTCGGGCGGTCGTTGAGATACCAGCCTTCCGGACACCACGGCACTCTGCCGCCGGCATTCCCCACGGTAGTGCCTTTCGGACATTTGTAGGGATTGAGCCGGATGCTCACGGGTGCCTCCGCTTCGAGACCGCTCAGCAGGGTCCCGAAGAGCTCATCGCCCAGCAGTTGGCGGGTATAGGAGAGAAAAGAGTCGGGTAACTTTTCCATAAATGAATATTTCTGCAAAATTACGAAAAGTTTTGGAGAAAGGAGAAAGAGGGGAGAAAATTTTGATCCTCTTGCAGGGGCCGTCCCTTGTGGCGGCCCGCCGACCGATAGGTCGGATATGTGGGCATTTGCGCAACCTTGCGCTTGCAAAGCGCAAGCACACGACGGCAGGCCATTCATTCCCGGTTAGGACGGCCACGAGGGCCGCTCCCTACGGTGGGTTGTTATTCGAAGATGATCTCGTCGTCGCTGTTGAGATCCTGCTTGGGCTTGGGCTTCGGCTGTTGCTTCAGCTTACCGTTGGCGTCAAACATGCCATAGGTCGTGCGCAGGACGATGAACTCGGTACGACGGTTGAGCTGGTTGCAGATCTCCTGATGCGCTTTCGTCTGTTTGGCGATGAAGTCCGCCGTGAGGACATCATTCTCTTTCAGCCACGGGTATTTCTCCGTGAGCTTCTTACGGACAGTCTTCGGCCTGCTCTTGCCATAGCCCACGGGCGTGAGACGGTCACGGGCGATACCTTTCTCCACGAGATATCGGACGACAGCCTCGGCACGGCGCTGCGAGAGGGCTTTATTGTAAGCATCGCTGCCCTTATAGTCACAGTGGGCACCGAGCTCAATGGTGACATTCGGATTCTCGTTGAGCAGTTTGACGAGGTCGTCGAGGGCTTTCACCGACTCCGGCCGCAGGGTCGCCTTGTCGAAATCATAGAAGATATTGTCGATGAGCACAGGGACGGTGATGGAAGCCAAGGGAAACTGCAGCGTATACTCCTTGCTGTCGTCGACATGCTGCGCCACCTTCACCTCTTCCTGATGATTCAGATAGCCTTTGCACGATGCCATCAGCAGATAGTCTGTTCCGGGGGTGGCGACGAGGGTGAAACTGCCGTCACTGCGCACGCTGACCTTCTTGTTCGTGCCGTCGCTGCCGACGATATACACCTGTGCCGCAGGCAACTCATAGCCGTCCATTTCGTAGACCCAGCCCTTAATGGTCTGTACGATCTCCGGGTTGTCGAAACTGTAGATATGGTCGTAGCCTCGTCCGTCACGGCGGTTGGAGGAGAAATAGCCACGGTTGTAAGGTCCTTCAAACGTCATGCCGAAGTCGTCGCCCTCGGAGTTCAGCGGATAGCCGGGGTGGGAGAGGACATAATGATGCGTCTTCGGGTCCACGGTAGCGATGAAGATGTCGAGGCCGCCCATGCCCGGATGACCGTCACTGGAGAAATAGAGATCGCCGTTGGGCCGGAAGGTCGGGAACTCCTCGTTACCCGGCGTGTTGATCGGTTCGCCGAGGTTCTCCACTCCTCCGAAGCCGGCAGCGGTGATGCGTACGCGCCAGATGTCGAGACCGCCCTTGCCACCCGGCATGTCGGAGGTGAAATAGAGCCACTCGCCGTCGGGCGAGATAGCGGGATGGGCGAAGGCGCTGAGGGTATCCTTCGTGAGTTCAATATCTTTCGCCTTTCCCCATGACGCGTCGGAGCGTGAGGAATTGACGATCTTTGCGTAACGTGGTGACGAAGGATCGGAGACACATTGCGTGAGATACATCTCCCGTCCGTCGGGAGAGAATGCACAGGCGCCTTCGTCGTAGTCGGTATTCACGCCGCCCGTGAGGGCCTGCGGCCGACTCCATTTGCCTTTGTCGTCTTTCTGGGAGAAGAAGATATCCCCTGCTTTCGTGCCCGTGATGCCACTGATCTCATTGCCCGAGGCGTCATTGCGTGTGGAGGAGAAGAAGAGCTGGGCACTCTCGTCACCAAGGAGCATCGGTGAATAGTCATCACGGCGGGAGTTGAAGATATCCATGCGCTTCACGGTATAGCGGCTGCCGGCCTGTTTCCAGCCCGGTGCTTTCAGCGCCGACTCCAAGCCGTTGTTGACGAGGAGATCATCGGGCATGGACTTCTTCAGTTGGGTGAAAATCTCAGCGGCCTGTTTGTAGTCGCCGTTCTTCAACAACAGACGGCCATAGGCAAGGCTGTCCTGCGTCGTGGCCTGATGGTAACGGATGGCATTACGATAGGCGGCGATGGCTTTCGGACTTTGGTTGATCCGTCCGTAGGCAGCACCCATCTTTTCCGCGATCTTCCCGCGGCGGTCGCGGTCTTTCGGCGGCGTCTTGCGGTAGGCTTCCTTGAACTGTGCGGCGGCATCGAAGTATTCCCCGAGGGCAAGAGCTTTCTCGCCCTTCTTCAGGTTCATGTCGGCGCCACAGGAAGTGAGGAAAAGGAGGCCTATAACAATCCTTCCCAAGGAGAGGGGCTTTCTGAAGAGTGTATGTAGTAAATGTGTAAACATAAAAAATCCCGTTATTGCAAGGATAACGGGATTTTTTTCGGTTTATTATAGTTTGGGGGAACATGATAAATCATGTCCTTACATGATTAGAACGACATCATGAAGTTGAAGCGCAGGCCCCAGCGGCGTGTGACATCGGGGTTGTCATTGTAAGTCAGACGACGGACGTAATCAACGCCGAAGAACTTGAAGATATTGTGTACACCGACGAGGACCTCCATGTACGGCTGGTTGCCGATGACGTAAGAGCCTTCGGGAAGCAGGAAGAGCTTGTTGTCGCCGGGATTCTTCAGCGGGTTGTTCTTATCCGTGAGATGTCCCCACATACCTTTGAAGCCGATGAGCTCACGCCATTTCAGCTTTTTGATGAGCGGCAGACGGTTGAAGAGTTTTCCATTGAGGTCCCAGATGGCGCTCCAGTAGAGATGACGGTCGGTGATGAACTCCATATTGCGCATGAGGTTGAACGTTGTCTCGTTGGCATCGGCAACATAGCTCAGGCTCACGGGCGGCATGAGGAGGAGCGGGAACGGCGCCTTGTTCCACTCAGTGCGGCCGATGACGTTGAGGTTGATGTAACCGAAGGAGCCGAGCCACTGCCGTTTGTACAGGCTGAGTTCCGTGATGTTGTAGTTATACTGTCCACCAAGGAAATGATTCAGACCCATGTTGTGCGTCAGGGAGATCTCCGGAGCGTCGAAGTTCACAGGCCAGCGGCGCTGCTTCGTGTTGATATACGTCTGGTTCGGATGGTAGTCGATGCCGAAGTTCAGCTCCGTCGTGCGGATCTTGAAGATCTCGGGATCATTGTTGACGGGGACGAAATGGAGATCACCGGCCACTTGATTGCTCTCCGTCTTGATGCCGAGGTCAAACGACAGGCCGTTCTCAGACTCATACTTGAACGACAGTTTCTGACGGTTGAAGAAATACATCTGACGGACGGTCTGCGTACGCCAGCTCTCGAAGATATTATCCTTGTTGTTGACGAGGAACTTATCGGCCGGTGACATCAGGTCGCGTGTCGACTCGAAGGAGATGTCACGGATAGGATATTCAAACTCAGCCAACTCCTTCTTGTTGAACGAGTAGGTGATCTTACTGCCGTAGTACCACTGATGACTGGCAGCACCGTAAGCTCCCCATCCCGTCCAGAACAGATGTGAGTTGAGGTTGGCGGTGGTACGGCCGCTGAGACGCCAGCGGGCACCGTCGACGAAGTTGGACGAGAGGACGGTGTTGATCGGGCCGATGTCGAAATAGTTCTTATGGCCCGGCTTGCTCGTCTCGATATAGTTCTCCACGAACATCTGCAGGCCGACGATAGCCCAGCCGAAGTTCTTGCTCTTCGTCAGACGGTAAGTGAAATAGTCCATATCGCCCTCACCATTCGTCAAGGGAATAGGACGGGCAGAAGCCCAGTAGTCACTGCTGCGCACGCGGGCACTTGGCTGTTCGACCTTTGCCGCTGCCCCACGGAACTCCTTCTTCGAGATAGGATCGAAAGAGTAGTCCTGCATGCGCGTGTTACGCACCACGAGGAGGTTCGGGATGATGGAGACGACATTGACCTCTGCTGCCATGTCATCCTGCGTGAGTACCCACTGGCCGTCGCTGAGCTTGTCGAACTGCTGGATGATATTCATGTTCTGTACGAAGTTGACACCGCTCTGCTTCGGCAACTTCAGCGTGCAGCGCTTCACCTGCAGGGCGGAGTCCTTCGTGATGTAGAGCTCACCTTGGAAGCCGAAGTCCTGATGGTTAGCGGGATAATAGAGCACATGATAGCAGCTGTCGCGGTCCACCTTCACCGTGTCCTGGATGAAATAATGGTAGAACGAGATGGCCTCGCTGCCGATGGGTGAGGGGAAGGGATACTGCAACAGACGGATATAGTTGTCGTAGATATTCACGTCGGTGAACACCTCCTTCAGCATCGTGTTGAGGATGTCGCCGGTCTTGATGATCTTGTTGACGCCGGCGGCGCGCTGGGCCACGACGATGGTCTTCTCCTTCTTCGGGTCCTTGCGGTAGATCTGCTTCGTAATGGTCTCATCGACGGAGATGGGCAGGATGAACTGGCCGTTGTACGGGCTCTGGTCGATATGGTGCTGATACCAGTCGGGCTTCTTGTCCGTCTTCGTCGTGTCGATCTTGTCGCGTGAGAACGTCAGCTTTTGATACTTCGTGTAAGAATAATAGTCATGCTGATCAAGATCGGTCTTGCGCTTCTGGGCAATGACACGGCGCATGAGTTCCACGGCCGGGTTGTTCTTGCGGCGGTAACGGACGCGCTTGCTCTTCACGACGACCTCCGAGAGGTTCTTGGCCGTCGACTTCAACTCGATGGTGATACTGTCGGGAAGCTGGCTCAGCGTCAGCGTCTTGTTGGTATAGCCCAGACAGGAGGCCGTGAGCGTGACGCCCGGATGGTAGGCAATCTCAAAATAACCCTCACCGTCGCAGGTCGCGGAGAGCTTCAGCGACTTATAGAACACGGAGGCGTAGGGAATGCCATAGCCGTCGGCTTCATCGACGACGTGTCCCTTGAGCATCTGTATCTGCGCTGATGCCGTCAAGACAGCCAGCGGGAGGAGCAATAAAAATAGTAGTCTTCTCATACCTATATATATTATATCTTTCATTATCATTTCTTTTTGTCTGTCCTAAAAGGGGGAGATGCGCTAACCTCCTTTTCCGAGGACTGTGTTCCTAAATCCGCTGCAAAATTACGAAAAATATCTTCTCCGCAAAAGTTTTCAACCCTCTTTTGCACTTTCAGAACATCTTTTTGCCTAAAAATATAATAATTCTTTGAGGGAATGTTCTATTTGTTCGAAAAAATTGGCTAACTTTGCACCCAAAAAGAACAAGGACGAATGAACAACGAGGTAATGGCTCAGGCACTCGGATCGGAATATGAGGTGATGTACGACACGTCGGATATCGCATTCACGGATAACATCAAAAATTTTACGGGGAAACTGGAGCCTTTAAAAATGGACCGGACGGTGATGATCTTCTGCATTGTAGGACAGATGCAGGTGGATGTCAATGATGTCACCATTCGTGTTGAGCGTGGACAGATGCTCATCTGCCCATCCAACAGCTATGTCTCCAATGTGCTGTTCAGCTCCGATTTCGAATGCAAGGCGCTCATCATGTCGCCGCATACCATCCTCGCCTTCCTCCACGACCAGGCATCGATATGGAATCAGGCCATTTACGTGAAGAATATCCGCGTTGTGGAGTTCGGACAGGAGGACCGGCCGTATTACGAGAAGTTCTACGATCTCGCCAAGCTCGTCTATAATGACCCGCGGAAATTCATCTTTAAGGAGCGTACGTTCCACTGGATCTGCTACGGACTGCTGTCGTGGACCTGCGGTATCCTGGAGAATATGATGCAGGCGGAGCATACAGCATTGAGTCAGAATTCCTATTTTGAGAAGTTCCTCGATCTCTTGGATAAGGAAGAGGTTAAATACCATTCTGTACAGTATTATGCTGACAAGCTCTGCATCACCTCGAAATATCTCTCCATGCTCTGCCGTACCAGTAGTGGGAAGACGGCATCGGAATGGATCCGGGACTATGTCATGGAGGATATCCGTTACTACCTCAAGGGGACACGGTGCTCGATGAAGGAGATTGCCAATAGGCTCGGCTTCCCCAATGCCTCCTTCTTCGGCAAATTCGTCAAGGACCGCTTCGGCATGTCACCGCTGGCCTACCGCAGGAGCGTGAAACTATAACTATATAAGATAAGGTAAGAAACGATAATGAATAATCAGTTGGACATCCGTCCGATCCAAACGAAAAAGGAGATCCGCGATTTTGCCCATTTCGGCAATCACCTCTATAAGGACAACACTTGTTGGGTGCCCGATATTGAGGGTGATCTCCAGGCGCTCTTCAAGCCGAAAGCGGCTGATGGCGATGAGGCTGTCGTCATTCAGGGTTTCGGCGCTTACCGCGGCAACGAGATGGTGGGGCGGATCCTCGGCATCGTCAACCACAGGGCTAACAAGAAATGGAAGACCCATACCGTGAGGTTTGGTATCTTCGACTTCATCGATGACCTCGAAGTCTCCAAGGCGCTCCTCAACGCGGTCAGTGAATGGGGCCGTGAGCAGGGACTGGATAATATCCAGGGACCGCTCGGCGCTACTGACTTCGACAAAGAAGGTATGCTGGTGGAGAACTTCGACATGCTCGGTTCGATGTCCATGTATTATAATGCGGACTATTATCCCCGCCACATGGAACAGCTCGGCTATGAGAAGGCCGTCGACTGGCTGAGTATCCATCTGAATATTCCCAAGGAACTGCCGCCACGCTATATCAAGACGGCCGGTATCGTGAAGAAGATGCTGAAAGTCCATGTGCGCTATCTCACGGCCGCTGAGGTCAACGATGGCTGGGGCAAGAAAGTGTTCGATCTCCTCAATGAGGCGTATGCGCCGCTCTATGGCTTCTCGGCCTTCACGCGGGAGCAGGCCCAGCATTTCATCAGTGCCTATCTGCCGCTGCTGGACATGCGGATGATGCCCGTCGTCGTTGACGAGAATGACAACATCGTCTGTCTGGCCATCACCATGGGCAGTCTGTCGCATGCCCTGCGCAAGGCCAAGGGACGCGTCTGGCCCTTTGGCTGGTTCCATCTGCTGAAAGCGCTGAAATGGAAGCATGAGGACACCGTGGAGATGTTGCTTATCGGTGTGAAGCCGGAATTGCAGGGCATCGGCCTGACCTCACTGGTCTTCCTCGAGCTCATCAAGACCTATAACGCCCTCGGCTATAAGTATGCCATCACGGGCCCGCAGTTAGAGACGAATGTCAAGGAGCTCTCGCAGTGGAAATATCTCAACCCCGAGCTCGTCATGCGCCGCCGCTGCTGGAAAAAGGTGCTGTAGGGACATGATTTATCATGTTCCGCTTGTCTTGATTATCGGATGAAAACGAATAAAAATAAAATATAAAACAATGTCAAATAGAGTAGTAATCACGGGTATGGGTATCTGGAGTTGTCTGGGTACTACACTCGATGAAGTTCGTGATGCCCTGTATCAGGGTAAGTGTGGCGTCATTTTCAGTCAGGAGCGTAAGGATGCCGGTTTCCTCTCCGCCCTCTGCACCGATGTTCCCAAGCCTAATCTCAAACCGTATGTCGACCGTAACATGCGTAAGTTCATGCCCGAGGAGGCACAGTACGCTTATATGGCTACGCGTCAGGCACTGGAGAACGCGAAGATGGACCAGGATTATCTCGATGCCCATGAGGTCGGTCTGATCTACGGTAATGACTCTGTCGCTGAGGCTACGATGGATGCCCTCGACAAGTTCCGTAATCTCGGCAACACCCTCGCCTGTGGCTCCGGCGCTATCTTCCAGTCGATGAACTCGACGGTGACGATGAACCTCGCCTGCCTCTTCCATCTGAAGGGTATCAACCTCACGGCCAGCGCTGCCTGCGCCAGCGGTAGCCAGTCCATCGGTCTCGGCTATCTGCTCATCAAGGACGGTCTGCAGGATACCGTTATCTGTGGCGGTGCCCAGGAGAACAATATGTATTGTGTGGCCAGCTTCGACGGTATCAACGCTTTCTCCAAGCGCAATGATGACCCGAAGCATGCCAGCCGTCCGTTCGACCGTGACCGTGATGGTCTCGTCCCCGGTGGCGGCGCTGCTACCGTTATCCTCGAAAGTTACGAGAGTGCCGTTAAGCGTGGCGCGCCGATCCTCGGTGAGGTCCTCGGCTGGGGCTTCTCCGGCAATGGTGCTCATATCTCCACGCCGAACGTCGAGGGACCGGCCCGCAGTCTGCAGCTCGCTATTGAGCACGCCGGTGTTGATCCCCGTGAGATCGGTTATGTCAATGCACATGCCACCTCTACGCGCGCCGGTGACGGTCGTGAGGCAGAGGCTATCGCCCGTGTCTTCGGCGACTATAAGGTGCCGGTGACATCTACAAAGGGACAGACGGGCCACGAGATGTGGATGGCCGGTGCCAGTGAGATGGTCTACACGATGCTGATGATGAAGAACGGCTTCATCGCCGGTAACCTCAACTTCGAGAATGCCGACGAGCACACCAATTGCATCAACATCATCCCCGAGACCGTTGAGACGAAGTTCAACATGTTCCTCTCCAACTCTTTCGGCTTCGGTGGCACGAACTCCAGCCTTGTGGTGAAGGACCTGTAAAATCAAATTATACATTCATTATATACATTATTATTATGACACGCGAAGAAATCATCAAGAAGATCAATTCTGCTATGGCAGATGAATTCGAAGTAGAAGAGAGTGATATCACTCCCGATGCCAATATCAAGGAGACGCTCGAACTCGACAGTCTGAACCTCGTCGACCTCGTCGCTATGGTTCAGCAGGAGTTCAAGGTACAGATCCCTATCGCTGATCTGCCGAAGATCCAGACTTTCAAGAATCTCTACGATTATATCGAGAGTCATCAGGGATAAACAAAACAGATAGCCTGGAGTTTTTCCAGGCTATCTGTTTATTGGGGCATCCTTTTTTATGCTGACCAACAACTGGCCCACAGCTGCGGCCGAAATAATTTTGTTTTTTCTTTGAGATATCCGTCATGACAGAACTCTGCATCCGTATCTATCGCTATTTTCAGGCTCATCGTGCCGTCTTCTGGACAACGATGATCGGCCTCTTCGTCGTCTTCGGCTTCTTTGCCTCCCGTATCCATCTCGAGGAAGATCTCAACAAACTGATGCCGGCATCCCGTAATGCCGACGGCTCGGTGAAACTGGCCTTCGCCGACCTGCGTATCAAGGACAAGACTTTCCTGCTCTTCCAGGCGAAGAACAAGAAAGCCATGGACCAGCTGGCGCCCGTCTGTGACGCCTTCGTCGCTGACCTCGAGAAGGTAGACGCTAAGGGCGGGAAGGACCAGAAGGCCATCGACAATATCTTCTCCGCCATTCCGGAGGATATCATGGGTGAGGGCATCGACTATCTCTCGGCTCATCTGCCGGCCTATATTGATACGACACTCTACAGCAGTATCGACAGTCTGCTCACGCCGGCTCATTTCCAGAAGCAGATGCAGCAGAATGCTGAGGACTTCGGTTCGGAGATCGGCGATATGTATCCCGAACTTATCTCCATGGATCCTATCGGCATGCGCAATGTGCTGCAGAAGGATTATGCGCCGCTGATCTCCGGGGGCAGCGGAAGTTATAAGATTCAGGACGATCATATCTTTGTCAAGGACGGTACGGTCTGTCTCGCCTTCATCACCCCGCACTTCTCGGCGACGAATACGGGCCAGGGCTCGAAACTCTTTGAGGAGTTGAACGACCAGATCAAGAAGTATCAGAAGACGCATCCAGATATCAAGATCTGCTATCACGGCACGCCCGCCAGCGGTTATTACAATTCCACGACAATCAAGCACGACCTCACGACGACGGTCTTCGGTTCGCTGATCGTGGCGATGATCCTCATCTGGTTCTGCTTCCGCAATGGCAACACGCTGCCGCTGCTCTTCCTCCCCGTGGCCTTCGGTGCCCTCTTCGGATTGGCATTGATGGATGTCATCCGTGGAGAGTTCTCGCTGCTGGCCCTCGGCATCGGCGCCGTCATCCTCGGCGTGTCGATGAGTTATGTGCTCCATGTCCTCACCCATTTCAAATATGTCTCTGATGTGGAACAGGTGCTGCGTGAAGAGGTGAAGCCCGTCTGTCTGGGATGTGTCACCACCGTCGGTTCTTTCCTCGGCCTCGTCTTCGTCAAGACGGACCTGTTGCAGGACTTCGGCCTCTTTGCCACCTTCTCCATCATCGGTACGACGGCATTCTCTCTTATTTTCCTGCCGCAGTTCCTCAATCCGAAGAACAACAAGGTCAATCGTAAGGCTTTCAACTTTATTGAGAAGATCAATGACTATCCCTATGACCGCAAGCGCCCACTGATCATCACGGTGAGTGCCATCGTCGTCATCTGTCTCGTTGCCTTCCTGGTCAACGGCGGTACGCAGTTTGATGCCGATATGCATGATCTGGGTTATAATGATCCGGAGGTGAGCTATTCGGAGAATCTGTTGGAGAACAAGACGTATACGGGCGACAAGACGAAATATTTCGCGTCTACGGGAAAGACGATGGAGGAGGCGATTGAGAATTTCGGCGCCCTCTCTCATCAGCTTGACTCACTGCAGCGCATCGGTCTTGTGAAGAGTTACACGCATACGGAGAAGGTCTTCGTTCCGCTGAAGGTGCAGAAGGAACGTATCCGTGCGTGGTATGCGTTCTGGACACCGCAGCGTCTGCAGAAGGTCCGTTCGCTCATTGCTGCCACGGCACCGCAGGCCGGTCTGACGACGGATGCCTTCGACACCTTCTTCGACAGTTTCCAACAGAAGGCGACGGCAGATCCTCTTTATAAGGCCGATATCATTCCCGAGGGTTATCTCTCCACCCTCATGGAACGCAGCTATGGCGGTGATTACCTCTGCTATACGTCAGTAAGGTGTAAGAACGACAGTATCCGCAGTGACCACAGCGACTATAGCCGTATCTGTGATGCCGTGGCGTCGAAGCCCCACCAGATGGTGCTCGATACCTATTATTATACGACGGACAACCTGAAGATGCTCAACAGTGACTTCAACGTCCTGCAGTGGATCTCCATGGCCTTCGTCTTCGTTGTCCTACTATTGAGTTTCAAGGGGAATGTCAAGTTGTCATTGCTTGGCTTTATGCCGATCATCCTCTCTTGGATCGTCGTCCTTGGTGCTATGGCGATCTTCGGTATGAAGTTCAACCTCGTGAACATCATCATCTCCACCTTTATCTTCGGTATCGGTGTGGACTACAGTATCTTCGTCATGAGTGGCCTCGTTGACGGCGGTGACGGCAGTAAGCTCCTGGCTTATCACAAGACAGCCATCTTCTTCTCTGCCGCTATCCTCGTCATCACCCTTGGCTCTATGCTGTTGGCCACCCATCCGGCCATCAGAAGTGTGGGCTTCTCGACACTCGTCGGTCTGCTCTCTGCCGTTATCCTCTCTTATGTCCTTCAACCGGCCATCTACAGATTATGGATCAAAAAGTAATTATCATCGGCTCCGGTCTTGGCGGCCTCGTCACAGCGACACTCCTCGCCCGTCAGGGCTTGAAAGTCACGGTACTGGAACGACAGCGGCAGGCCGGCGGTTGTCTGCAGAGCTATCGCCGGGGAAGGAATGACTACGATACGGGTCTGCATTATGTCGGCGGACTCGGTGAGGGACAGATCCTTGATACGGCCTTCCGAAAGATCGGACTCCGTGATCTTCCCTGGGTACGTCTCGATGCTGACGGCTTTGACCGGATCACCATTGGCGGAGAGGAATACCGTTATGCGGAGGGATACGATGCCTTTGTGAATACCCTCGCGGAGAAGTTTCCTTCCGAGCGTGCGGGTCTGCAGGCCTATGTGGATCAGTTGCAGGAGATTAATGAACACACGCTGCAGTGGCTGAACGGACAGACGATGACATTCCCCGACTCTGTCGCTGTTGGTGCCTGGGATTATCTTCATTCCATTATCCATGATGAGCGGTTGATTCAGGTCCTCGGCGCCTCCTCACAGAAGATGGAGTTGCGGAGGGACACGCTGCCCCTGTTCAACTTCGCCCATAGCAACAGCAGTTTCATTGCCAGTTCCTGGCGGCTGAAGGGCGGGGGCAACACACTGGTGGACCGCCTTGTCACCATGATAGAGAAGGATGGGGGAGAGGTGCTCCGACGGAAAGAAGTGGAAGAGCTCGTCGTCCGTGATCATCAGGTCGTGGCCGCCCGTTGTAGTGATGGCTCTGTCTATGAGGGATCGCTGTTTATCAGTGACATCCATCCCGCTCTGTTACAAGGGATGTTCAAGGAGAAGATCGGACGCGGCGGTATGTTCTTCCGCCGTATGGCAACGCAGCCGAATACGATGGGTATGCTGACGGTTTCTTTGAAACTCAAAGACGGGCAGTTGCCGTATTTCAATGATAACCGTTATGTCTACCGTACCACGGATGTGTGGGACTATGCGGAAGAAAACCGAGTCGATGACATCAAGGGCTTGATGATCTCTTGTCGTGTGCCCGAAGACCTGACCGTAGCCACCGATGGCCAAGTGGAGAAAGGCCACATGGGTTATGCCCGTCAACTGGACCTGCTTACTCCCATGCCGTGGGAGGATGTGAAGGCTTGGTCGGAGACGACGACGGGACGGCGCGGTGCGGACTATCTGTCCATGAAAGAGAAAGCAGCCAATCACTGTATCGCTCTGGCGGAGACGGTGATCCCCGGACTCCGTGAAATGGTGGAGGAACGCTATGTCAGTACGCCACTTACCTGGCGTGACTATGACCAAACACCTTTCGGCAGTGCTTTCGGCTTGCGCAAGGATTATCATCAACCGTTGTATGCGATGGTCTCCGCGCAGAGTCCCATCCGTAATCTCTTCCTCACGGGACAGAGCCTGATGCTTCACGGCGTAGAGGGTGTGACGATGACGGCGCTGAATCTCTGTGAGCAGGTCCTCCCCAAATGGTTGTAAGTAGGTGGCCGCCATGTTGCGGCCACGCACCCGCTATATATAATAAGGTGTAAAAATAGAGTATAACAAGAAATAATCAAAAGAAAAGAAATGAAAAGATGGTTGTTGATTTGCCTGACCCTGATGGTATCCATCATGGGCATGGCACAGGAGGCTGACTTCCTCAAGGCTGTCAGCAGGTACAGAACGGCAAACAGTGCTTCTGCCGTATGCACTCGTATTGTTCACAAGAAGGCACTGGCTAAGAACCAGACGTCTACGGGCACGCTGACGATGCACAAGCCCTCACAGGTTGTCATCTCCGTCAATGGCGGTAAGGACGCGCTGATCATGAATGGCAGCAACTTCACGATGAAGCTCAACGGCCGTTCGTTCAAGACGAGCAGCACGACGAACGCACAGTTCACGACCTTCCAGAAAGTCTTTGAGGCTATCCTCACGGGTGGCAAGAATGGCGTGAATGTTGACAATCTCCCCGGCACATCCGTCAAGCGCCTCGGCAATCTGGTGGTGATCAATATCGTACCGATGGCGCAGGGTGGTGCAAAGATGAAGCACCAGCTCTTCACCTCTTTCTCCATGACGATCGATGAGCGTACGTCTGCCTTGAAGACGCTCCGTATGAATCAGAAACAAGGAAATTACGTGGAGTATATTTTCACGAACTTCAGATTCTAAAGCCTGTATTAGTTCTTAATCCTTTTGTAGGTGGCCGCAACATGGCGGCCACCTACTTTTTGTGAGGCTTTAGGTATACAGACCACCGTTGATGGAGATGACATTGCCGGTGATGTAGCTGGCTTCTTCGGAGGCGAGGAAGCCGATGGCGGCAGCGACCTCTTCTGGCTCACCGAAACGGCGGGCGGGGATCATCTGCTTCAGGCTCTTCTCGTCGAGACCTTCCGTCATATCCGTGTGGATGAATCCCGGCGCTACGGCGTTGACGGTGATGTTGCGGCGGGCAACCTCTTGGGCCAGCGCTTTCGTGGCGGCGATGATACCGCCTTTGGCGGCACTGTAGTTCGTCTGTCCGGGCAGTCCCTTGAGTCCACTGACACTGGCCGTGTTGATGATACGGCCGAACTTATGATACTGCATGGAAGGGAGGACGAGGCGCGTGACATTATAGAAGCCGTTGAGGGTGATGTCGAGGACGCGGTGCCAGTCTTCCTCGGGCATGAGGGCCAGGAGGTTGTCACGGCGGATGCCGGCATTGTTCACCAATACGGCGATATAATCATCCTCATGGGCTTTCTGCCACCCTTCGATAGCTTCTGTGACGGCTTTCGCATCGCTGACATCGAACTTCATAAGTTCTCCGTCCTGTCCGGCCTCTCGTACGAGGGCGAGTGTCTTCTCTGCCTCGTCACTCTTGCTGGCGAAATTGATAAGGATATGATATCCCATCTTGGCCAGTTTCACACAGGCGGCACGGCCGAGGCCACGGCTGCCACCTGTCACTAATGCATACTTCATATTTCTTAGTTTTTATAGTTTTTCTAGTTTTTATAGCTCACAATAGCTCACGATAGAACGCTATAGGATTATCCATTTATTCTTTCTGTTTCTGTGGGAAGTCGATGCGGAAGTCACAGCCATTCTTCCAGTTGCTGCAGCCGTAAGCGGTATGTCCCTTGATGATGACACCACGGCCACATTTCGGACAGAGCTTGCCGACGAGGTCGTCGGAGGGATGTTCGAGCTCTTTCTTCGTGGGCTTGCTGTCACTCTTCGTGATGACGATGGAACGCTTGCTGTTGTCGGCGAGGACATCATTGACGATCTTATTGATCTGATCCTTCAGTCCGTTGATAAAGTCAGCAGGATCATATTTCTTCGCCTCGATATCCCGGAGCTTTTTCTCCCAGATACCGGTCAGTTCACAACTCTTCAACAGTTCCTCATGAATGGTGTCGATAAGTTCGATACCCGTAGGTGTCGCCATGAGGTTCTTGCGCTGCCGGCGGATATAATGGCGTTTGAAGAGCGTCTCGATGATGCCCGCACGCGAGGACGGTCGTCCGATACCATTCTGTTTCAACGCGGCACGGAGCTCCTCGTCCTCGACAAACTTACCGGCGGTCTCCATGGCACGCAGGAGCGTGGCCTCAGTATAGTATTTCGGTGGCGTCGTCATCTTCTCCGTCAGCGTAGGCTTATGGGGACCGCTCTCGCCTTTGACAAAAGCGGGCAGCGTGCTCTCCTCATCGCCTTTCTTATTCTCGTCATTGTCGGAGGAATCCTCCGCCTTCGTGTCTTTCTGATAGATCACGCGCCAGCCGGGATCGAGAATCTCCTTTCCGCTGACCTTGAACTCCACCTTCTTCTCCTTCCCTTTCTCATCAGGATTGCCGACGACTTCTCCGAGGACCGTCGTCGTGGCATACTTACAGTCGGGATAGAAGACACAGATAAAGCGGCGTGCGATGAGGTCGTAGACATGCTGTTCGATGTCCGTCAGTCCGTGTGCCGGCTGTCCTGTGGGGATGATGGCGTGGTGATCGGTGACCTTCGAGGTGTCGAAGACCTTCTTGCTCTTCGGCAACTTTGGATTCAGCGATGTCAACGTCTTGATGGGTTCGAGATAGACCTGTTGGGAGTTGATCTTACTCTGTGAGAGGCCATTGAGGATCTGCGGACATTTGGGATAGATATCATCACTGAGATACTGGGTGTCGACACGCGGATAGGTCGTCACCTTCTTCTCATAAAGACTCTGCACGGTATTCAGCGTGAGCTCGGCACTATAACCGAACTTCTTGTTACATTCCACCTGCAGCGATGTGAGATCATAGAGATGGGGCGGAGCTTCCGTACCCTTTTTCTTCTCTACCTTCGTCACCGTGAACGGCTTGCCCTCAATGGTCTTGAACGCTGCCTCGCCCTCTTCCTTACTCGTGAATTTACCACTCGTGGCCGTGAACTGAACGCCGCGGTAGATGGTGGCGAGGACCCAGTAAGGCTCGGGCTTGAAGTTGTCAATCTCTTTCTGACGGTTGACGATGAGGGCCAGCGTCGGCGTCTGTACACGTCCGATGGAGAGCACCTGTTTGTTCTGACCGTATTTGAGGGTGTAGAGACGCGTGGCGTTCATGCCGAGGATCCAGTCGCCGATGGCACGGCTGAGACCGGCGAGATAAAGACTCTGATAGTTTTTCTCGTCTTTCAGCGTCTGGAAGCCCTCACGGATTGCCTCGTCGGTCATGGAAGAGATCCACAGCCGTTTCACGGGACAGTGGACATGGGCTTTGAGCATCACCCAGCGCTGGATGAGCTCACCTTCCTGTCCAGCATCACCGCAGTTGACGATCTCGTCAGCCTTACTGTATAGTTTCTCGATGATGGAAAACTGGCGCTTGATGCCGTCGTCGGGGATGAGTTTGATGCCGAAGCGTTGCGGGATCATCGGCAGGGCGCTGAGGCTCCACCGCTTCCATAGCGGACTGTAGTCATCAGGCTCCTTGAGCTCGCACAGATGTCCGAAGGTCCAGGTCACCTGATAGCCGTTGCCCTCCATATATCCCTCGTGGGCGGTGTTGGCTCCGAGGATCTTGGCGATGTCCTTGGCCACACTGGGTTTCTCTGCTATACAAACGATCATACTAATTTTTTCTTTCAGTAGGCAAAAGTACAAAAAAAAATTGAAAATTTTTACTTCTCATGATGGTCTTCTAAAATATTTTCTTAATTTTGTAGATTCAAAAAAGAATATATACAAAAAATGAAGATCGGTCTGTTTGTCCCCTGTTACGTTGACGCCCTTTACCCTGAGGTAGCGGTGGCAACGTATAAACTCCTGAAATACTACGGGCTCGATGTCACCTATCCTGAGCGTCAGACTTGCTGTGGCCAGCCGATGGCCAATGCCGGTTTCGAGCGGATGTCGAAGCATCTCATCAACTCTTATGATGAGCTGTTTAAGGATTTCGACTATGTGGTGGCACCGTCAGCATCGTGTGCCTCCTATATCCGTTTTTATTATCCGTCGATCATGAAGCGTGAGCATCACGAGTGTATCGCGCCGAAGAAGACGACGGATATTGTGGAGTTCCTCCATGATGTGCTGAAAGTGGATCATGTCCCCGGGAAATTTCCCCATGTGGTGAGTGTCCACAACAGTTGTCATGGTGTCCGTGAGTTGGGACTCTCTGCGCCGTCAGAGCGTGGCATCGTGCCGTTCAACAAGATTGTGGATTTGTTGAATCTGGTGGAGGGCATCACCGTCAAGGAGCCGGAACGTAAGGACGAGTGCTGTGGCTTCGGCGGCATGTTTTCCGTCGAGGAGCCCGCCGTCTCCACGCGTATGGGTGAGAACAAGATCGCGCGCCATATGGCTACGGGAGCAGAGTATGTCACGGGGGCTGACTCTTCCTGTCTGATGCACATGGAGGGTATCGCCCGTCGTGAGAAGAAACCGATCAAATTCATTCATGTCGCACAAATCTTAGCAGCAGGTCTATGAGCACATTACATAGTAAGGCAGCGGCCACCTTCTGTAAAGACCGCCAGAAGACAGCATGGCATGACGAGACCTTCTGGGCCCTTCGTCAGAAGCGTGACGCGATGATGCATATGCTCCCGGAGTGGGAGAGCTTGCGCGAACATGCCAGTGCCATCAAGAAGCATACACTGACGCATCTCGCCGATTATCTCGATATGTTCTCCCGTCAGTTGGAGAGTCGTGGCGTCATCGTCCATTGGGCGAAGGATGCTGCGGAGTTCAATGATATTGTCCTGAAGATTCTCCAGAATCATGGCGTGAAGAAGATGGTGAAGTCGAAATCCATGCTCACGGAGGAGTGTGAGATGAATCCTTTCCTCATCAGTCATGGCATTGATGTCGTGGAGACGGACCTCGGTGAGCGGATCCTGCAGCTCTTGCATAAGAAACCGAGTCATATCGTTGTCCCGGCAAGCCATCTGAAGCGTGAAGAGATTGCTGCCTGCTTTGAAGAGAAAGGTATCTCCAAGGAGAAGGGAAACCAGGATCCTACCTATCTTACTTACTGTGCCCGCAAGAGTCTCCGTCAGGAGTTTATGGAGGCTGGTGCCGGTATGACGGGTTGTAACTTTGGCGTTGCGAAGACAGGAGACATCGTCGTCTGTACGAATGAGGGCAATGCCGATATGACGACTTCTATGCCGAAGTTGCACCTTGTCGCTATGGGTATAGAGAAAATCATTCCTGACTATGCCTCGCTGGCTGTTTTCCAGCGTCTGCTCGTTCGCAGTGCCACGGGACAGCCGACAACGGGCTTCACGTCCCATTTCCGTCAGGCCCGTCCGGGCGGTGAGATGCATGTCATCCTCGTCGACAACGGCCGCAGCAACACCCTTGCTGATGAGGACCACTGGCAGACATTGAAATGTATCCGTTGTGGTGCCTGCATGAATACCTGTCCCGTTTACCGTCGCTCCGGAGGTTATAGTTACACCTATTTCATTCCCGGTCCTATCGGAATCAACCTCGGTATGCTGGCAGATCCGCGCAAATACAGTGATAATGTCAGTGCCTGCTCGCTCTGTCTCTCCTGTGATAATGTCTGTCCGGCGATGGTCGCTCCCGGCTCTCAGGTGTATGTATGGCGTCAGACGCTGGAGCGTGTCGGCAAGGCCGACAAGCTGAAGAAGGTGATGTCGGAAGGCATGGAACTGCTCTTCGACCATCCGAAGTTGTATACTTCCATGCTCCATCTGGCTCCGCTGGCCAATCTCGTGCCGGAGGCGATGACGCACTACAGTAATCTTAATCCTTGGGGACTTGGTCACAGCAAACCGGTCTTCGCCCACAAGTGTTTCCATGAGCTGTGGAAAGAAGGAAAGGTAAAAAAGTAAAAAATAAATGTAATCGTGAAGAAAGAAGAACTTTTTGCCAAATTGCGTAAGAACACGCATGTGCAGTTTGACATGCCCGATATGAAGATCGACGCGCTGACGTATGCCGATCCCGTGAAGCAGTTCATCGAGGAGAGCGGACGGGAAGGAACGAAGATCGTTGAGGCCACGGCAGCTGACGATCTCAACGCCCTGATCCGCAAGGCTTATCCCGACGCAAAAGTCTTTGCTTCCAATGTGGAGGGCATTACGGCTGACCGTAATCCCGATACTGTCGCTGAGGCACAGGATCTCAACGGTACGGATGTCGGTATTGTCCGTGGCCAGCTTGGTGTGGCGGAGAACGGTTGTGTATGGATTCCGCAGACGATGAAGGAGAAGGCGGTGTGCTTTATCTCGGAATATCTCGTGATCCTCCTCGACCGTAAGCGCATTGTCAACAACATGCATGAGGCCTATGCCCGCATCACGATGGATCCGGAATATAATTTCGGTACTTTCATCAGTGGTCCGAGCAAGACGGCGGATATCGAGCAAGCTCTGGTCATGGGCGCCCAGGCCGCCCGTGGCTGTACCGTCATTCTGATCGGTGCCTGAATATAGTAGGTGTCGTCCTATTGCGGCCACACACCCGCATGGGGCGGAACAAAATCAATCAGCAATGAAAGAACTCATTGCTCTTGGGGTTTCTCCCAAATAGTCCTCTGAGTCGGAAGTAGGTTTCTTCCTCCAGACGGAAGAGGGAGAAATGTCGGAAAGGAATATATCCGAGTTTATAACGATAAATGGTGGGCAGACGATGGCATTCTATCGTCTGCTCATATTTTTTGAGCATCATCAGTCCGTAGGCATTATCATCTGCTGTCATCTCCCGTCTGTGCATGAAATAGAAATAGTAGAGGTCTACGACACGCAGCCATCTCACTTCCTCGAAACGGTCCAGAATCTCCTGGGGTTGATGAAGTGCTAACAGTTGCTGCTTCATACTCCACTGTGCCGTCAACAGATCATACTGTCGGATAGAGATCTGATGGATGACGGAACTGGCATGTTGGCGGTAGAAATATTTCCCTTGGCAACAACGTACTTCCCGTGAGAAGAGATAATGAAAGCGCGTTGTGTTGTCATCACTGTAGAAACGGGCACTCTCATCATAGGGGAAGCGGTGGTGGAGCGTGGTGCGGATGGCATAGACGCCATGGATCTCCCAGCCGAGCAGTGTCTT
The DNA here is from genome assembly GCF_000424185.1 of Prevotella sp. AGR2160. GTDB lineage: Bacteria > Bacteroidota > Bacteroidia > Bacteroidales > Bacteroidaceae > Prevotella. The sequence goes on along the minus strand of NZ_AUJK01000015.1, from coordinate 20,927 downwards.
CTGAAAAGCCTGTTGACCGGTGAGGACGTCGAAGGCTTGCATGGGGAAAGGCTCTTCGTGGCCGTCGGCGAAATGATAGATACAATCGAAAAGGGCACAGTCGGTCTGCGGATATCGTTGGAAAACCTGATAGGCCTGTTCCAGCGCATCCGGTGCCAGCCAGTCATCACTGTCACAGAAGCAGGTATATTCCCCGCGGGCTGTGGCCAAACCTATATTGCGGGCATTTGCCTGTCCGCCATTCTTTGGGAGGGCAATCACGTCTACTCGTGGGTCTCTCTTTTGATATTCACGTAGTATCTCCAAGGAATGGTCAGTGGAAGCGTCGTCGATGCATACGATCTGTATCTCCCTCACGGTCTGTTGGATGAGGGAGTCGAGGCACGTGCGCAGATATTTCTCCGCATTGTAGACGGCGACAAGGATGGTGAATTTCGTCATAGCGTCCATTCGTAAGTGTCGTAGACAACGCCACGGCCTCCGAAGCCTTCTTTCTGGAAGATGAGACTTTGGTTGAGATAGAGGCCGTTATCCTCCGTTGATTTTCCAAAGTCGAACACTTCGCGGTCCTTATATTCCTCGTGAAGGATATGGTCGAAGAGAAGATCGAGGGCGCCGAGGGCTTTTCCTTCCGGTGTGGCGGAGATATATTGGGTGTGGATCACTTGTCCCGTGTCGTAGATGAGGGTTCCTCCCAACGCCTCGTCCTGCCGGAACGTCATGAAGAGTCTGATGAGTTTTGGGAAGCGGCTCTTCAGCAACTTGAGTTCTGCGCAGGAGTGTACGGGATGCGTGTGGTACCGGGCGGAGAGATTATTGTCGAGGATGGTCCAGAAGGTATCGATGTCGTCACTCTCCTTGACCGTCAGGCCGGCACGCTTCGCCTTTCTGAGTCCGGACTTCCGTGACTCCTGAAAAGGCAGTTGGTGCTGCAGGAAGATCGTGGAGGATATCTCGCGCGTGATGAGACGGGCGTGACAGACTTCCGTCAGGGCATAGAGGTCTTCCTCTGCGGGAATACGGTGGTAGATCCACGGGAGGGCCTTATAGACGACGCGTTGGAGGCCTTCCCGTCGGAGATGATCGTTGAGTTCCTGAAAGAGAACCATGATTTTTTCAATAGTAGCATGCTTGTCGGTGATGAGGCCGCCATAGGTCAGTCCCTGGTGGGAATAGAGGACATCCTCCTTGATGTTTGCGGGGAGGAGGGCGAAGACGTGGTCATGGTAAAGGATCACCATGCTGTGGTCTTCGAAACGGTCGGCATGATAGTCCATATAATTACGGTTAAAAAGGAAGGTCCCGTTCTTTGCTCTCTCGAGGAATTGGTTCCACAGGAGTTTGTCGGAAGGGGTATATCGCTTGATTTCAAACATGCTTATATTTTAAGAATTCCTGATAGTCGTAGATATAGTCATCCGGTTCGTACAGTTCGGAAGCCAAGCAGAGGCAGACGGCACCGGAAGAGAAGTCGTCGAGTGTACGCCAGATACCGGGTGTGATCAGCAGCCCTTCCCATGGGTGGTTGAGCAGGAATTGTTGTTTTGTGGTACCGTCATCAAGGGTCACGGTGAAACTGCCGCTCATAGCTACGAGCAACTGATAAAGGGCTTTATGGGCATGACCGCCGCGGCTCTCCCCTCCGGGCACGTCGTATACCCAGTAGGCTCGTTTGATCTCAAAGGGCACGTCCTTGAGCTGTTCGGCCACGGTCAGGTTTCCCCGTCGGTCCGCAATCTTCTGCAGTTGGATGATCTTTCCTAATTGTTTTTCCATTCTTCTTAGAAATAGTATTCGTATTTTGGTTTCTGTGTTGATTTTTTCCTTATCTTTGTGGTGTAAAAGCCTAAGCCTATGGAAGAGAAATCGATTACCCCTCATTCTCCCCGCCATGCCATTGACAGTTCGATGAAGCGGCGGGGGAGTAGTCGTGACTATCGGCAGCGTGGATGGTATATGATCACACTGGTAGTCAAAGGACGTCGACCGTTGTTGGGAAACGTCATTGGAGATCCTGCTGTCCAATACGGAGAACCAGAATATCCCCGTCTTTCTCCTTCTCCCTTAGGGGAGGCGGTGCAGGAACAGATTCTGGGGTTACCGTCTTTCTATCCTCAAGTCAGCATAGAGGGCTTTCAACTCATGCCTGACCATCTCCATCTGCTCCTCTCTGTCAAAGAAGAAATGCCGAAGCCATTGGGCTTGGTTATCCGTGGCTTCGTGCAAGGCTGCAACAAAGCGTACCGGCGGCTCGTAGAGCCGCTAGCAGGTACTGAGGGCGGCGCGTCAGCGTCCGCCTCGCCGTCGGGTGGCTCGGCTGCCTCGTTTCATGGCCTGCCGTTGCGTGCTTGCGCTTTGCAAGCGCAAGGTGCCTCGTTGGCCCCTCAGCGTCGCCCCGAAGGGCAGCGCCTGCGCTATGAAGGCGGCCTGCTCTTTGAGCATGGCTTCAACGACAGGATCCTCACGCATCGCGGCCAGCTGAGAATCTGGCGGCATTATCTCGCCGATAATCCCCGGCGGCTGCTCATGAAGCGTTGCCATCCCGACCTTTTCCGCATTCAGCGGAACCTGGAGGCGGCGGGGATGACCTTCTCTGCCATTGGCAACCGGTTCCTCCTGGATCGGCCTCTGTTTCAGGTCCAGTGCTCACGGAGCCTTACGGCAGAGCAGATAGAGGCACAGAAGCGGAAGGCGCTGGCAGCCTGTGCCGAGGGTGTCGTCTTGATCTCTCCCGCTATCTCTCCTGGTGAGCGGGCGATCATGCGGGCGGCTTTTGAGGCCGGGGCGGCGGAGATCGTACTATTGGAGAACGGCTTCACCGATCTGGCGAAGCCGGGAGGGGCTCGCTTCGACGCCTGCTCGCGGGGGCAGCTGCTCCTGCTTGCTCCGTGGGAGCATCACAACGACCGGCGTGTGATTCAGCGCGGGCAGTGCCTGCAGCTCAACGAGATGGCGCGACGGCTCTGCGAGCGGTAGGGGCAACGGCGCCTCCTTGCGCTTGCAAAGCGCAAGCACCCGACGGCAGGCCCGGAAACAGCTCCCCGAGGCTAGCTCGGGGAGCTGGCGCTCTGCCGGCGGGTCTCTCTGCCGGCGGGGGGCTTTCTGCTGACAGCTCCCGCTGTAGCTTTACTTCTTCATATACGGGTCGGTGCCGAGGACGGTCTGGGCGAGGCGCTTGGCTTTGTCGCGGAGGGCGTTGATATCGCTGCCGACCTTGTCGTAGCAGAGGACGACACCCATGCGGCGGCCCTTATGAGCCACGGGCTTGCCGAAGATGCGCACGCGGGCATGGTCTTCCTTGCAGACATCCATGAGGTTGTAGTCGAGGGGCTCCGTAGACTCTTTCGGCGAGAGAATGACGGCGGAGGCACCGTTGTGCTCGAGATGGATAGCCGGGATCGGCAGTCCCATGACGGCACGGAAATGGAGTTCGAACTCACTGAGGTTCGTACAGTGGCTCAGCGTCACCATACCCGTGTCGTGGGGACGCGGCGAGAGTTCAGAGAAGATCACCTCGCCTTTCTTCGTGAGGAAGAACTCCACGCCCCAGATGCCGTAGCCGGTGAGGGCTTTCGTCACCTCGTCGGCCATGTGCTCTGCCTGTTTCAGGGCTTCATCACTGATGGCGTAGGGCATCCAACTCTCACGGTAGTCGCCGCCTTTCTGTACGTGACCGATAGGCGGGCAGAAGAGGGTAGGGCCGTTCTTCTGTGTCACGGTGAGCAGCGTGAACTCCGACTCGAAGTCGATGAACTCCTCGATGATCACTTCCTTGACATCACCGCGGCCTTCCTCCATGGCATCGCGGAATGCTTCCTTCAACTCATCATCATTGTGGACATAGCTCTGTCCGTGACCACTGGACGACATCAGCGGTTTGACGACACAGGGGAAGCCGATCTCGTCGGCAGCCTTTTTGAACTCCTCAAATGTCTTGGCATAGAAATACTTGGCAGTACGGAGGCCGAGCTCTTTGGCAGCGAGGTCACGGATGGCACGGCGGTTCATCGTGTAGTTGACGGCGCGTGCTGACGGCACGACCTGGATACCCTCTTTCTCAAAGTCGAAGAGGCGCTCGGTACGGATAGCCTCGATCTCCGGCACGATGAGGTCGGGCTGATGCTTGCGTACCACTTCGGCGAGCTTGTCACCGTCGAGCATGCTGAATACCTCGTGCTCATCGGCGACCTGCATAGCCGGCGCGTTGTCGTACTTGTCGCAGGCGATGACATACTGTCCGGCACGCTTGGCGGCGATGGTGAACTCCTTGCCCAGTTCTCCTGAGCCTAACAATAAGATTTTTTTCATTTGTCTATGGTTAATCGTTTACGGATGAACTCAACGATGAAACGCTCCGTCTCCTCAATGCCGAGGAGGGAGGAGTTGACGCAGAGGTCATAGCTCTCACTGTGTCCCCACGTCTTTCCGGTATAGTAATTATAATAGGTGGCGCGGACCTCTTCCTTGTCGTGGATATATTTCCGTGCCGTCTTCCGGTCGAACTGATGGCGCTGACAGACCCGCTGGATGCGCTGGTCGAGATTAGCCGTGATGAAGATGTCGACCTTTCGCTTACAGTCACGCAGAATATAGTCTGCCGTACGTCCCACGAAGACACAGTTGCCTTTCTTCGCAGCCTCGAAGATGGCGTCACTCTGGAACTTATACAGGCTCTCCTGGGAGAACGTATTGTCGTAGAATGTGCTGCCGCCACCGGTGAAGGGCAGATGGAACTGGAAGATAGATTTCAGAAAGCCTTTCTGCTCGTCATTCTGTTCGAAGAATTTCTCACTGAAGCCGCTTTGCTTGGCCGCGAGGTTGAGAATCTCCTTATCATAGAAATCACAGTGGAACTCCTCGGCAAGCATCTTGGCGATGACTCTGCCGCCGGAACCGATCTGCCGGCCCACGGTGATGATGATGGGTTCGTTATTATTCTGTTGTTCCATAGTTATTTTGATTGGATAGTTGACGTTTGAATCTTTTCATATATACCGTAGCCACAACAAAAGCCATAACGGCTGCCGTGGCGTCAGAGGTCGGGATGGCGGCCCACACACCGTCGAGGCCCCAGAACAGCGGGAAGATGACGAGTAATGGTATCAGGACAAGGAGCTGACGGGAGAGTGAGAGGAAGATGCTGATCTTCACCTTTCCGATACACTGGAAGAAGCTCGTCGTCACCATCTGGAAACCGATGATGGGGAACATGATCATATTACAATGGATGGCCTGCACGCACATCGTGATGAGCGTCTGGTCGGTGGTGAACAGTCGTGCGATCTGTCGTGGGAAGAGCATGGCTGGAATCCAACCGATGATCATGATGATCGTCGCGGCGGTGATGGCGATATGATAGACTCTCAACAGACGGTCGATCTTCTGAGCGCCATAGTTGTATCCGGCAATGGGCTGCATGCCTTGGTTCAGTCCGATCATGAACATCACGAAGACGGTGGCAAAGGAGTTGGAGATGCCGTAGGAGGCCACGGCCATATCGCCGCCGTAACGAACAAACTGGTTGTTGACGAGGATGACGACGAGGCAGGCACAGGTGTTCATCAAGAAGGGAGAGATGCCGATGGCCAGAATGTTCTTCACCAGATGACTCTTGAGCTTATAGATGCCGTGCTTCAGGTGCAGCAGCTGACTCTTGTCGGAGAAGAGATGCATCTGATAGCACAAGGCCAGCGACTGTGAGATCACCGTTGCCGTGGCGGCGCCGCGGATGCCCCAGTGGAGGAGGACGATGAAGAGATAGTCGAGAGCGATGTTCATCATGACGGTGAAGATCGTGGCGTTCATGGCCTGCCGCGGCTTCGAGGCGGCACGGAGCACGGCATTCATACCGAAATACATGTGGGTGATGACATTACCGAGGAGGATGATCTGCATGAACTCCCGTGCGTAGGGCAGCGTGGCATCACTGGCGCCGAAGAAGCGGAGGATGGGGTCGAGGAAGAGAAAGCCGACGATGGAGTAGCCGATACCGATGATGAGGTTCAGCGTGACGGTATTGCCGAGGATATTCTCCGCCGTGAGATAGTCTTTCTGCCCGAGTTTCACGGCGATGGCCGTGGAGGCGCCCACACCGACGCCGGCACCGAAGGCAGCGCCGAGGTTCATGAACGGAAAGGTGATGGCAAGGCCGGCGATGGCGTCGGGACCGACATACTGTCCGATGAAGATACGGTCGATGATGTTATAGAGCGAAGAAGCCACCATGGCGATGATGGCCGGCAGGGCATACTGGTAGAGCAGATGTCCTACGGGCTTTGTACCGAGTTCGAGTGTTGCTTTCTTGTTGTCCATACGAGTGCAAAGATACAAAATATTTGGGATATATTTGGTTGATTTAAAGAAAAACATTACTTTTGCAATTCAGTAACAAAACCAATACAAAAATATGAAGAAATCACTTGCTATCCTGGCAGTCCTTTTGATGACTGTTGTCTGCTCTGTTTTTGCCAAGACGGAGGCGATCCAACGGATCTCCTATCCGGGAGGGAAGTGTTTCTTCTATCGTTTGTATCTCCGTGACAAGAAGGGTGGGCCTTACACCCTCTCTCAACCCGACTCCTTTCTCTCCCGCCGTGCCCTGGAGCGCCGTCTCCGCCAGCATATCGCCGTTGACAGCACTGATCTGCCCGTTTCCCCGCTTTATATGAGCATGGTGAGGGTTAAGGGCATAGAGATTATCGGTAAGAGCAAATGGAACAACACACTGCTCATCCGTGTCGCGACGGAGAAGCAGTTGAAGAGTCTGGATAATCTGGATTTTATCACAAAGAAACTGAAGGTCTTCACAGCGCCCGACTCGATCAACCGCCGCACAAGGACGGTGGCGCGTAAGGAGTTCAGCAGTTGGAACCGCAGTGAGACGGAGGAATACGGCACGACCACCCTGCAGATCAACCAGCTCGACGGCATGCCGCTCCATACCGCCAACTATCGTGGCAAGGGCAAGCTCATTGCCGTTTTCGACGGTGGCTTTATGAATGTCGACCGTATCCCCGCCTTCCATAATGTCCGCTTCGCTGCCCATCCCCGTGATTTTGTCTATCCGCGGGCGAAGAATATCTACCAGGAGATGGATCATGGCACGATGGTCCTCTCCACGCTCGCTGCCAACGAGCCCCATTATTTCATCGGAACGGCTCCCGATGCCGAATATGTCCTCGTGCGTTGTGAGGATGAGTATACGGAGAGCCGTGCGGAGGAGGACTACTGGGCGGAGGCCGCTGAATATGCTGACTCGCTCGGCGTGGATGTCATCAACAGCAGTCTCGGTTATCATGACTTCGACGACAAGAGCAGCAACTATCCCTATAGCGCGCAGGACGGCATGACGGCACTCATCTCCCGCACGGCCTCGATGGTGGCGCGGAAGGGGATGATCCTCGTCAACAGTGCCGGCAATGACGGCATGGGGTCCTGGAAGCGCATCAACTTCCCGGCGGATGCCCGTGATATCCTCACCGTCGGTGCCGTTGATGAGGATGGCGTCAACGCGCCGTTCTCTTCCGTTGGTCCCACCGCCGACGGCCGTATCAAGCCCGACTGTATGGCTCTGGGCTCTTCGACGAGTGTCATCTCCGGCCGCGGCTCCATCATCAATGATATGGGTACGTCGTTCTCCGCGCCCCTCGTGGCCGGTCTCGTAGCCTGTCTGTGGCAGGCGCTTCCCGATAAGAATGCTTTGCAGATCATGGATCTCGTGCGCCGCAGCAGTAATCGGTATACCACGCCCGATAATGTCTATGGCTATGGCATCCCCGATTTCTGGAAAGCGCTGAAGATGGGACGTTGAGCCGTTGGCACCACTGAATTATGAACCATTTATGCAGGGATCGTTTGAGATAACGGTCCCTTTAGGAAAATGAAAGGAAAACCGCTTACACTATTGGAATTGAACCACCTCGTCCGTCGGACATTGGAACTCTCCATGCCCGGCAGCTACTGGGTGGAGGCGGAGCTGTCGGAAGCCCGTGAGCGCGGTGGCCATTGTTACATGGATCTCATCCAAAAGGATGAGCAGTCGAACACGCCCGTGGCTCATGCCGCCGCCAAATGCTGGCGGTCGACCTGGGGCTTCGTGAAAAGTCATTTCGAAAGAGTCACGGGGCAGACAGTTCATGCGGGCATGAAAGTGCTGTTGCAGGTTCATGCGCAGTTTCATGAGAACTATGGCTTCTCCTGGATTGTCGATGATATCGACCCGACCTATACCCTCGGTGATATGGCACGGAAACGGCAGGAGATCCTCCGGCAACTGGAGAAGGAGGGGGTCATCGATCTGCAGAAAGACCTGCGCCTCAGTCCCTTCGCCCAGCATATCGCCGTCATCTCCAGTGACCAGGCGGCAGGCTATGGGGATTTCTGTAACCAACTGTCGTCAAACGACTATGGCTTCACCTTCTCCGTGACGCTCTTCCCCGCTGTCATGCAGGGCGAAGGGGTGGAGAAGAGCATCATCGCGGCCCTGAACGCTATCAATGCTGATCTCGACGCCTTTGATGCCGTCGTGATCATCCGTGGTGGTGGCGCGACGAGTGATCTCTCAGGTTTCGACACCCTGGCTCTGGCGGAGAATGTCGCCAACTTCCCGTTGCCGGTCATCACGGGTATCGGTCATGAGCGCGATGAGAGTGTCCTCGACCGCGTGAGCTTCCAGCGCGTGAAGACACCGACGGCGGCAGCGGCCTTCCTCATCGATAATCTCGCCCGCACTTGGACCTTCCTTGCCAACTGTCAGGAACAGATGGTCCGGCTCGTGCAACGGCGCATGGAGGAAGAGCGGGGACGGTTGAATGTGCTGGCGGGGAAAATCCCTGTCCTTTTCTCATTAGTGCGCGCGAAGGAAGGGAACCGGCTGGAACGCCTCATGGGACGGCTGACGATGGCGATGGAGGATAAACTCAGCCGGTCGCGGCATCAGGTGGAGTTGCTCGACAGTCGTATCCCCATGCTCCTGAGTCAGACTCTAATGCGCCGCCGTCATCAGTTGGAGATGCTCGGACAGCGGCTGCAGGCCCAGGACCCCCGTTCACTGCTCAAGCGTGGCTATTCCTTGACGATGAAGGACGGAAAGGCCGTGAAGGATGTCGCTTTGCTTCAAAAAGGTGATCGTCTCACCACGATTTTCGAGCGTGGCAAGGCCGTGTCCATCGTCGCGGAGAAAGATTGAGATATATCTATGTCATTTACGAAAATATCTCCGAAAGATAATTTTTTATCTTTCGGAGATATTTTCGTAAATAACGTGTTTATGAAGCGGATGAGATTTTTACTTTTTTACTTCTTTACTTCTTTACTTTTTTACTTCTAAATCATTTCGCCTTTTCCAGGCTGCTGCGCTTCGTGCGGTGGTAGCTGCGGTAGTCATCAAGTTCTATCTCCACATCGGGCTCATGGAGCTCACCGTCACGGGGCAGCTGGAACTTGAGATACTTGATGTTCAATCCGCGCTCGATCCACATCGACTCATAATAGGTCTGTATGGAGAGGATTTTCTTCGTCTCCTCGTCGATGCCCTCCGTATGATAGAGGTCCTCCGTACGGAAGAGAACGGGCAGATGATTCTCCTTCACCATATAGTCGGTGTAGGTGAAGAGGAAGTTGGAGTCGGTCTTGAGATGGATGATGCCGCCGTCGACGAGAAAATGGCGGTAGCGGTTCATGAAAAAGGTACTTGTCAGCCGTTTCCGTGGGTTCTTCATCTGCGGATCGGAGAACGTCAGCCAGATCTCCTTCACCTCATCCTCGGCGAAGAAGCGGTCGATGATCTCGATATTCGTACGCAGGAAGGCGACGTTCTTCTGTCCTTCCGTGAGGGCTTTCTTCGCGCCCGTCCACATCCGCGCGCCCTTGATGTCGACACCGATGAAGTTCATCTCCGGATAGAGCTTCGCCAGTTCCACGGTATATTCACCCTTGCCACAGCCCAGCTCGAGGACGATGGGGTGGTCATTATGGAAATATTGTTCGTTCCAATGTCCTTTCATCTCAAAAGGCACATCACTGATGACGGAGAAAGGATATTGGAAGACATTCTCGAATGTCTCCATCTCCGCAAATTTCTCGAGTTTTCCTTTACCCATTATGTCGTTCTTTCAAATATAGATTCCTTCTTTTTGTATTCTGTCTCTGAGTGTATGGTTCATATGCTCGCGGACTCTTACTAAATCAACCTTAGAACCAAAAAGGTTCTCTAAATCTGTTTGGATGAGTTCCAAAGTAATCAAAGAAGGAGCCTTCCCTTCATAGCAGACATCGACATCACTGTCCTCAGTCTGTTGACCTCTGGCAACAGAACCGAAGATTCCGATCTTTGTCAAACCGTATTTCTGATAGGCAGTGGACTTGTATCCTTTGAGGATAGTCAATATTTCTAATGTCGATTTCATCTTTGTTATCTCCTTTCTTCGCTACAAAGTTAAGGAAAAGTTTTCAAGAAAACAAATTATCAGTGTCAAAAATTTTTGCCCTTCTCTGTAGAAATACAAAAACGGCCACCCTTATGGAATAGGAGTGGCCGTTGTTTATGATGATATGATGATTTTATTCAATCACAACCGTTGTCCAGCCGTGCTTGTCCTCAACGGTACCATACTGGATGCCGCGGAGCGTCTCGTAGAGCTTCGTAGACCACGGTCCCGGCTTGTCACCGAAGGAGTATTTCTTACCCGTGGCGAGGTCGTCGAGCTCGGAAATCGGGGAGATGACGGCGGCAGTACCGCAGGCACCAGCCTCCTCGAAGGTCGGCAGTTCCTCCTCGGGAACGGGACGGCGCTCCACCTTCAGGCCGAGGTCCTCAGCGATCTGCATCAGACTCTTGTTCGTGATAGACGGCAGGATGGACGTGCTCTTCGGCGTGACATACGTGTTGTTCTTGATACCGAAGAAGTTGGCAGCGCCACACTCGTCGACATACTTCTTCTCCTTGGCGTCGAGGTAGAACTCAGAGCCATAGCCCTTGCCGGCGGCGAACATGTGGGCGCGCAGGGAAGCGGCATAGTTGCCACCCACCTTATAACGGCCCGTTCCCAGCGGAGCGGCACGGTCGTAGTCACGCACGATAGCATATTTGTTGCAGGCGAAACCACCCTTGAAATACGGACCTACCGGCGTGACGAAGATCAGAAACAGATAATCCTTGGAAGGATGAACGCCGACCTGTGGACTGATACCGATGAGCAGCGGACGGATATACAGCGTGGCGCCACTCTCGTAAGTCGGGATATAATCCTGATTGAGGCGTACGACCTTCTTCACCATCTCCTCGAACATCTCTGTCGGTACCTGAGGCATCACGATACCGTCGCAGGTGCTCTGCAGACGGGCGGCATTGTCCTTGACACGGAAGACACGGACTTTTCCGTCCGGGCAGCGGTAAGCCTTCATTCCCTCGAAAGCTTCCTGGCCATAGTGCAGACAGGTAGCTGCCATGTGCATGTTGATGTACTCGTCGGAGCAAACTTCTATCTCACCCCATTTGCCGTCACGATAGTAACAGCGTACATTGTAATCTGTCTTCCGATAACCGAAAGTCAGATTACCCCAATCAAGATCTTTCATAACAATATGTTTTTATTATTCGTTGTTATTCTAATACTTTCGTGCAAAAGTACGAATATTTATTATATTATGCAACTTTTGCACTGACTTTTTGCAATCTTACCGACTTTTTTCCAGAATATACCGCCTCACGACTCTTTCTCCAGGAGTTTCTTGATTTCCGCGTCGGTCTTCGTGAGTTTATCGGTACATAACTTCACGAGCTGCTGCGCTTCCTTGAGTTTCTCGGTCAGCGAGTCGATGTCGAGCTCGTCATGCTCCATCTGAGACACGATCTCCTGGAGCCGCTGGATGGCTGTTTCGTAATTCATCATTGATATCTCTCTAATAGTTCCATATTCTTTTTCTTCGTCTCGTCCATGATGACAAAGAGGTCGATGATCCACCAGATCCCAAGTCCGCCGCACGTGATGAGCTTGAGCACGCCGAGACCAATCTCGCCGATATAGATGCAGGGCCTTCTGCATTGGCGTCCGGCCGTAGGTTATACTTTAATTATCATTGCAAAGTTATGAAATAATTGAGAGAAAAGCAAAAATATTCCTATTTTTTTAAATGACCTACAAAAGGAATTTACGCGGGTGCTTATTTCACGGGGAAGACATAGAACTCGCGGGCATTGTCGAAGTCAAGCATCCACTGGTCGGCGATGACCTCACTGCTGCGTGCCGTGATCGTCAGCGTATGCTGGCCCTCCGTCGGCGTGACGGGGACTTCGAGGATCATCTGTCCGGCCTGCCAGTCATCATCATTGGCGGTGATGGTGTACTGCATGGCGTTGTTGCCGTCATAGCTCACCTCTACCGTTTGGGTCTGCACCGTCGGCGTGAAAGCGATGCGGAAGAGCCCCGGCCGGTCGGCTTTCGCATAGAAAGAATAGGTGACGCTGCCGCCTTTGGGAATATAGATGGCACCGTTGCTGTGACCGAGGAGCGCGATGAGGCGGATATCGCCGGTCTTCGACGTATAGTCGCGGGCATTCATCGCCGTGACCTGACCGAGCTTACTGTCGAGATCGGCTACCTCATAGTCCTCGTCGTAAGTGTAACTGTTGATCTGTTTGTCGGTGAGCGTACCCGGGAGGACGGGAGCCTTCACCTCCGTCGTGCCGTTGTTCATCTGACGGTTCAGTGCCACGAGTTCACGGTAGGCTTTCATACTGTTGGCGGCAGCCTGCAGGGCCTCCGTGTCCTGATAGAAATTACCGGGACGGGCGATATTCCGCGCTTCCTGGGCCTGCAGCTCCATGCGTGCTGTCGTGGCGGCGGCATAGATGGGATATTTCACGAGATGGAGGAAGGCATCACGCTGGCGTGAGGGGATGATACGCTCGATATTATCGCAGCGGCGCTTGAGATCCTCGAAATCGGAGAGATAACGGTCGAGTTCATTGCCGAACTCACCCTCGTTGAACTCACGTCCACTGTCGTGGATGAGCTCGGGATGACAGATGCCCGTGAGCCGATAATATTCCGTGAAGAGGGGCTCGAGGCGGCGGGCATTATCCTGACCGAAATATTCGGCAAGCCAGTTTGTCAGATGGGCCTTGAGACCCTGGCGGTCGATATTCTGTTGGTTCCAGGCCATATCAGCATAGAGGCGCAGGTCGTAGCGCGTCGGCTCAATCTTACTCAGTGTGGCCCGCCACAGATCGGTATCCCCCTGATCATAGGCATAGGTGCCCATGGCATAGATGGCACCGGGCTGCATGGAGGAGACCCACAGCCGGTTCGTATTCTTGCCGAGGGCGGAGAGGTTGATGACGGCGGAGCGCGTGGCTTTATAACTGGGGTTGATGACGATCTCACAACTGTCGAGGATCTTACGGTGCATCTTCTGATGGAGGAAGGCCTGTTCCTGACGGTTGCTGCTGATATAGGCGTTGATGCCGAGACGCAGCAGGGTATGGCAGAGCTGGCTGTAGGCGGCATTGCTCTGGTTGGCATTACCGTCGAGGGAGATAGCGCGCAGACGGACCTGAGGGATCTGCACCGTACGGTAGTTGGTGTCGATGATCAGCCGTGTCGTATGGCCGCTCGTCGACTGTCCCTGGGCAGCGAGGCGGGAGAGCTGCAGAATGCCATAGGCCGTGCCACGGCCGTTGCTGCCTACTATAATAATGTGGGCGTTGCGGACGGCGATGAGGTACGCATCGGGGGCGGTGATGATCTTCTGATAGTCCATCTGTTCGGCAGCAAGCTGTTTGAACTCCTTGTTGCTGAGCTTGTCCAACTGGTAGATACGGACGACGCCGTCACTGCTCTTCTTGGCTTTATGGCCCGTCAGCGCAGCCATGTCACCCTCGAAGAGTTGGAGGGCGACGGCAACGGAGGTGGCATATTTCTTTTGTATCGTATAACCTACAGCGCCACGGCCGCCATACCATGTCCATGGTGCGGCGGGGCTCTGAAGGGTAAGGAGCAGAAAGGCTCCGGTGAGAATAGTCTTGAGTTTCATGTCTGCAAATTTACTCAAAAAAGGCAGGAAACGGAAATTAATTGACTTTTATTTGTATTTCTCCCTAAGTTTACTTAACTTTGCAATATCAAAAAATATATATAATATGATTACATTATATCCTAAATTGATCACGGATGCGCTGAAGACCGTGATCTATCCGGGTACGAAGAAGAACCTCATCGATAGTGAGATGCTCGCCGACCAGCCCCGTATCGACGGGATGAAGGTGACGATCATCCTGCAGTTTCCGCGTGAGACGGATCCTTTCCTGAAGTCTACGGTGAAGGCCGCCGAGGCCGCCATCCACTATCAGATCAGTCCTGACGTGGAGGTGACGGTGAAGACGGAGTTCAAGTCGAAGCCGCGCCCCGAGGTCGGTCATCTGTTGCCGGATGTGAAGAATATCATTGCCGTAAGCAGTGGCAAGGGTGGTGTCGGCAAGAGTACGGTCTCCGCGAACCTCGCCATCGCTCTGGCAAAGCTCGGTTATAAGGTGGGACTCCTCGACTGTGATATTTTCGGTCCTTCCATGCCGAAGATGTTCGGCGTGGAGGATGTGCGGCCGTATGCGGTCCATAAGGACGGCCGTGACCTCATCGAGCCTGTGGAGAAATATGGCGTGAAGATGCTGAGTATCGGCTTCTTCGTCAACCCCGATACGGCGACATTATGGCGCGGTGGCATGGCGACGTCAGCACTGAAACAGCTCATCGCCGATGCCGACTGGGGTGCTCTCGACTATTTCATCCTCGACACGCCGCCGGGGACGAGCGATATCCACCTCACGCTGTTGCAGACGCTCTCCATCACGGGTGCCGTCATCGTCTCCACACCGCAGAAAGTGGCGCTGGCCGATGCCCGTAAGGGTATTGACATGTACACGAATGATAAGGTCAACGTGCCCATCCTCGGTCTCGTGGAGAATATGGCATGGTTCACGCCGGCCGAACTGCCGGAGAACAAATATTATATCTTCGGAAAGGAAGGCTGTAAGAACCTCGCCAAGGAGATGGACGTGCCCTTGCTGGCGCAGATCCCCCTCGTACAGAGTATCTGTGAGAGTGGTGACGACGGCGCGCCCGCTGCCATGGATACGGCATCCATCACCGGCCAGGCCTTCATCAACCTCGCACAGGCTGTCGTCACCGTGACGAACCGCCGTAACAAAGAGAAGCCAAAGACGAAGATCGTACAGGTGAAAACCAAATAAATTTGTAAGGGTATAAAAATAAAAGACAGAGTAACAGATAAAACATATTCTGCGCAAGATATGTAAAATCTGTTACTCTGTCTTTTTTTGTCCTCTATGTTATTTCTTTTCTTTTTCTAACGCAATCTGTTCACGGATACGGCCGAGGCGTTCTTTCGCATGTTCGTGCGTCTTGTTGATCTGATAACGGTATACCAAACAGGTGGCCACAAGATAGACCACAACCTGGATCCACAGACCGATCAGTTCCGGTTCGATGTCATGGACATCGCCACCCATACTGGAGATACTCAGGAACCCGCGGATGCCAAAGGTGGACGGGAAGATGTAGGCCACCGCCTGCCATACCCCCGGCATGTTCGACAACGGCCACGAGATGCCACTCATGAAAAGCAACGGCACACTCGTGAAGATGACGAGCAGCATGACATTCTCTCGGTAGCGTACCATACAACTGAAACACATGCCGAAGAAGATGATGCTTAATATATAAGGTACGAGGAGCATCACCAGATCGATGCCATGGGAGAGGGCCGTGAAATGGAAGAAACGCGGCACACAGAGCGTGATATAGGCTGCCATAATACAATATACCATGAAATAGCACATCGCTTTTCCGAAGACGATACGGAAGATCCCATTATAATGTTTCGAGATCGGGACGAGATCCTGAAATCGGTTGTTCTCACGCGCCGTTCCCGCCGAGAGGCCGATGCCGAGCAGCAACGTCTGTTGGATGATGAGCATCAGCACACCGGGGAGGATGGCATTGCCGTAACCGCCCGTGGCATTGAACATCGGCACCTCATCGAAGTCCAACGGCTTCGTCGTCACCTCATCATCACGGTTTGTGAAGTCCGTCGTCGACTGCGCCTTCTGGATATTCGTGTTCAGCGCCGTCGCCACAGCCTGGGCACTTTGGTAGATGGCCTTGTAGTTGAGCATCAGACTCATGTCACAGTAGACACTCACCTTCGCCTGCTCACCGCGGTTCAGACTCTTCGCGTAGTCCTGTGGGAAATAGATGATGCCGTGGACAGCCTGTTTGCCGATGAGATCCTTCGCCTCGTTGATGGAGTTACACCAGTAGGCCGTCTTCACGCCCTCCGTGGCGTCGAGGTCACGAATAAACGTGCGGCTCTCATGACTGTGACTCTGGTCGACGACAGCCACGGGGACATCCTCCACCACCTCATTATTATAGATCCAGGAGTAGAGGAGGGGATAGCCGAGAGGGACGACGAGGCAGAAGAGGAACACGCCCTCATCGGTGAGGAGGGAGCGCGTCTCCTTGGCCCAGATATAGCACATGTCTTGCAGTCCCTGGAGAATCGTGGCAAAGAAACCGAGTTCTTTCCGTCGCTCCAAGTGGGGGACATGTGGGGTATAGCTTTGATTTTCTGTCATGACTTAAGGAATATAGACATACAACAGCATGGCCCGCTTGATATTGCGCAATACGAAGATCGGCAGGACGAGGAACAGCACCAGACAGCCCCAGTTGAACGCGGCATCACTCAACGGGAACCCATTGAAGATATTCATCTGATAAATCATATAGTAATGTCGCAAGGGGAAGAGCTGGGCCATGGCCTGGATCGGCGGGTCCATTGACGTGAGCGGGAACGTGGCGCCGCAGACGGAGAAACTCACTACGGACCACAGCGAACAGATACTCATCGACATGCGGAGACTCGGCATCAGGCCGAAGGCGAAGACGCCGAAACTCTGACAGGCCAGAACGACGAGCGTGCCGAGCAACAGGATCCGGCCCAGACCACCCGGGTGGGGGAAGTCGAGATAGCCGAAGACATAAAACAGATAACTGTAGAACACGCAGAGGAGGATCAGCGTCTGTGGCAGCAACTTTCCCGTCAGGGCCACGAAGACATTATTGTCAGCCATGCGCATCCATTCCTTCGAGCGGTTGAACTTCAGCTCCGTTCCCAACGAGTAAGGCGTGAGCAGGAAGGTGAAGATCAACAGGATTCCCGGCAACATGGATGTGCTGAGGTATACATTGTAGTTCGCCCACGGGTTCTCGATCATGTGGAGGTCAATGGCGATCGGCTGCAGAAAAGCCTGTATCTCCCGGGAGGTCTTGCCGATGGCACTGAGCTTCTGTATGCCTACGGCGGCACTGCCGAGGGAGGAGATCGTCTTCAGGTCGCGGAAGAGCATGTTGCCGGCGACCATCACCACACTACTATAATAGAAGGAGATCTTCGGCTGGTCACCACGCACGAGCTTCTTCGTCGTGCCATCGGGGATGTACAGAAAGGCATAGATATCCCCTTTCTGGATGGCGTCGCGCGCCTCGTCGACATTGTCATAATAGGCTACGATCTTCGTCGTCTGAAAGGCATCGAGGCGACGCTCCAGTGCGCGCGTCGTCGCCGTATGGTCCTCGTCGACGACACCACAGGGCATGTCAGTGGGCACGCCTTCTCCCATCAGGGTGGTGAAGAAGGCTACCACGATGAGGGGGAATACCACCAGGCAGAATCCGTAAATTGGATTCCGCCACATATACCGGCATTCCCTGATGGCTATCTGATAGATCTGCTTGAATACGTTCACGGCAAGTCCCTACGTTTACGGAACATGATGAATCAAGTCCCTACGTTTACTTTTTTACTTCTTTACTTTTTTACTTTTTAATGATCAGCGACATTCCCGGGCGCAGACCGTCCCATTTATTGATGGGGCGGGCCTTGACCTCGAAAGTCTTCAGGTCATACTGCCCCGTCGTCTTCGTCGCCTTCCATACGGCATACGACCCTTCGTCCTTGATGGAGTAGACCTTCATTTTCAGGTCTTTGTTGAAGGCGGGGACGAATGCCGTGAAGGTGTCACCATTGCGAAGACCGTGGAGCTTGTCCTCACGGATATTGAACGTGCCCCACATATCGTCCATCATCGAGATACTCATGATCGGACTGCCCATGCCGACGAGTTCGCCGACCTTCGGATAGATCTCACTGACCTCGCCCTCTACCTGGGCGATCTGTACCGTCTCTTTCAACAACCCCTTGATGACACCGACGGCACTCTCCGCTGCCTGCGTGTTATGGGCGGCAATCTGTTTCTCTTGCGTGCGCGCGCCCTCACGGGCAATGGCCAGCTGACTCTCGGCAGCCTGTACCTGCGCCTGTGTGGCCTTATAGGCAGCGAGGGCCTCGTCACGCTTCTGACCTGTCGTGACACCCTCATTATAGAGGTTCTGCATACGCTGATAGGTCTTGCGCGCAATCTCCTCGGCAGCCTTCTGCTGGGCGACGAGCTGGGCGGCGGCATCGACGGCTTCCTTGCGTGAACCGGCATCGGTGAGGTCCTGCATGGCTTTCGTGGCGGCACCGGTAGCCTCGGCGACTTTCTTCTGGGCATCCATCTCGGGGACCTCTAAGATGGCCAACGTATCGCCGACATGGACGTAGTCGCCTTCCTTGACCCTCAGCTCCACGATTCTTCCGGGGAGCTTACTGGATACACGGTATTCACTGACATCGATCTGTCCTTCCTGGACCTCGTCATCCTTGCCAAGGGTGAAAAAACCGATGAGGCCGACGATGAACACGACGATGGTGAAGCCCAGTACGGCCAAAAGGATGTTGTTATGCTGTGTTTTAGCTGACATAATATGTTGTTTTTTATCCGTTATCTATTCTCCATTTTCTATTCTCCATTCTCCATTCTCCATTATCCGAAGGATCATAGGTTGCCCAATGCTTTCTGCAGATTCGATTCGGCGAGACGGACATCGACCTCGGCGTCGATCTTCTGACTCTGTGCCTCCTGCCACGCTGTCTGGGCAGCCATCACGTCGGTGGTCTGCATGACACCCTCCTTGAATCCAAGGTTGGCACAGCGGAGGTTCTCTTCCGCACTCTTGATATTCTTCTCTGCCGTGATCAGGCGCTTGCGGGCCTCACGGAGACGATAGCGGCTCTGCGACACCTGCAACTGGATCTTCTCCCGGGTGTCGTCATACTCGAGTTGTGCGATATTCGTGGCGGCACGGGCGGCACGGACCTTATAGGCGCCCTCGCCCCAGTTCCACAGGGGAATCTGTACGGTAAGGCCGATATTCCAGACGCCTCCGAAATTCCGCTGGAAGCCATTGTATACATTCGGGTTACTGACCATATAGCCGCCTGTGGCGAAGACATGGGGCAGATAGACGGCACGGACAACCTTCGTGTTCTGCTCCGTGAGGTCGATGGTGTTCTGCAGCAAGCGCAGCTCCGGCCGGTTATTGCTCAACGAGTCACTGAGATCATCGACCGTGGTGGACGGCACATAGGAGAGATCATTCCGGTCCTCATCGGCCAGCGTGATGCCACTGGCGTCATCCATGGGAAGGCCACAGAGTTGGCAGAGGAGCATGCGCGAGAGCGACAAGCCGTCCTCGGCCTTCGTGACCATCATGTCGGATTCGTTGACGCGGACATCGACCTTCAGGCCGTCGGCACGTGTGGCAACGCCATTCTTGATCATCTTGTAGACATCATCGTCGAGCTTCTTCACAAGGTCACGGTACTGTTCGGCGAGCTTCAACTTCTGTTTCAGCGACACGACCATCCAGTAACTCTGGTCTATATGATATAAGGTGTTCTGACGCGTCAGGTCCTGGTCGTTCTGTGTCATGCTGACACTGATGTCGGCCATCTTGTTGGCGGCGATGATGCCACCACCCATATAGACGGGCTGACGGACCATGACGGCAGCGCCGAAGACATTATGCGTATTCGTCTTGAAGGCATCGACGATATTCTGGCCGTCACTGTTGAGATCGTTGATGAAAGGCTGGGCGAACGTGTTCAACTGACTCTGCAGGTCGGAGCCCAACTGACCCATGTTCTTCTGCAGGTTGGTGATGACATCCTGACTGACACCCTGCTGCTGCAGGTAACTGGTGATGTTCTGTACACCTTGTTTATACATATCACCGAGATGCCCCTCACCACGCTGGGCGATGTTCGTACCGAGATTGCTCAGTGCGCTCTTCTGATCCTTATTTAATAAGGAGATCTCACGACTGAAGAACTGATACGTGCCCAAGGCGTCTACTTTAGGCAGATATTTCGTACGGGCAGCCTTCTTGACATTCGTGGCGATGTCCTGTTTGACGCGGCTCACGGTGTATTGCTTGTTGTTGCGAAGGGCAAGGGCCCGGCAACTGTCCAGTGTCAATACCCGTTGGGCACCGGCAGGCACCAGGGCCATCGTGGCTAATGAAAATAATATGATTCTTCTCATAATACTTGTATTCACGTTGCAAATTTACGACTTTATTTTTGATTTCCGAACAACTCTTTGTTTCGAAACGGCAAAATTTATCATATTTGATAGTTTTTAGGAAGAATAGACCAACAAACGTTCTAAATGTCTCATAATTGATTTATATCAAGAGCGTGCATTTTTCTTGAATTTTTCTTCAAAAAGTTTTGGAGGTTTCCGAAAAAGTTCATACCTTTGCACTCGCTTTTGAAAACAAGCACACTGCCAAAAGCGTGGTGGTTAAGGATAAAGCACTGAGAAAGAGTTCTTTGAAAAGATTACATAAGACAGAAAGAAAGTAGTACAAGAAGGAAACCTGTCAATCACATGAAGGTTTTACGACTCAATACTTCGAGTATGGATATTCACCCTGAGAACAGACAAACAAGGGTAAGAAAGC
>NZ_AUJK01000014.1 GCF_000424185.1 Prevotella sp. AGR2160 | reverse complement strand
GTTGCGAACAGGGAAGTCGTATATCATCCTCTCTTCACCGAAGCCGTTTGACTTGACGCCATCAAAGCCCTCTGGACGATTGTCCTTCTCATCAAGATATATGTGAAGCTCGGTCTTGTAAAGCTTCCCGTGATCTTTGGCTGGCTGCTCGTTGAAGTCCACCACGTCAAAGTAGTTAGTCACGCCCTCGGGGAGGATATATATCGCTAAACCTTTGTAGAAGTCTATCTTTTCTTGTTCCATGACCGCAAAGGTAAGCAAAAAAAATAGTTTTAGCACGCTATCATATCAAGTTCTTTGGTTAGGCAGCGGCATCCGTCCGCCACGGACAATCCCCCTTGGGCCAAAAAGGTATCAGAAAAGAGGCCGACAACGTTGTCGGCCTCTACACACTAATGAAATCACACAACCAATTACTTGATCTCAAAGATCATTGCCTTACCACCCTTTACACTCAACTTATTATACGGAGAGGAGGGGAATACGAGATTCGTCATTGCCATTTTGCCATCGGCATCAAAGGCCTCAATGCTACAGCGATCGACGAAGATGCGGAGACTGTTGATCTTGCCGTGAGTAGGCGCCGTCGTCACCACGGGGAAGGCCTCGGAGAAGTCTTTCTGACCACTCTTCCGGCGGTCCATGGAGAAGGTCTTGGCTTTGGCGTTGTAGACCATCGTCACCTGCTCGCCCTTAGCATTGCTGAGCGTGATCGTCGCTTCATTGCGAAGATTGCTGACCACAATCTCACAAGCAGCAGAGGGACTACTGAGTTTCTTACCGCGGGCGGCGAGCATCTCCTTGGAAGGAACGACACTCACATACTCCTCATCACCATCACGGAAGAGTTCGAGATCGCGGGGTATGGAGTTAGCGGAGCGGAACTGCTGCGTAGGCACCTGCGTGGCATACTGCCAGTTACTCATCCACGCCAGGGCGACATGGCGGCCGTCGGGAGCATTGTTGAAAGTGACGGTGGCATAGTGGTCCTTGCCATAGTCCATCCATTTCGTCACCTCGGGCTTGCTCTCGCACGTGAACTTGTGGCCGTCGAACGTGCCGACGAAATATTGGGTGGCACTACCGCCGAAGGGACCGCCGGGGTTGATATTGCAGACAAGCACCCATTTGCCATTTTTCATCTTCATCAGATCGGGACACTCCCATACGCCGTCGTGATTGCCATAGCCCTCACCGAAAGAGCTCTCGAATTTCCAGTCCTTCAGATTCTTCGAGGAATAGATATTCATGTGCTGACCACAGGAGACGGGCATATAATACGTTTTGAAGTCCTCCGCATAGATGACATGGGGATCACGGAAGTCGGGAGCCTTGACGGTGATGATGGGGTTGTCGGCAACCTTCGTGAAGGTCTTTCCGTTGTCGGTGCTGTAGGCCATGCTTTGCGTCTGCGCCTCACGGGCGGAGGTATAGTAGGCGATGATGGCATCCTTGCCGTAACCGGCGGCATTCTCGTGGTCGACGATGCTCGAGCCGCTGAAGATCGTGCCCCAGGCATCGGGCTGTACGGGATCACCCTCGAAAGTCCAGTGTACGAGATCCTTACTGGTGGAGTGGCCCCACGTCATGTTGTCCCACAGAGATCCGTAGGGATTATGCTGGAAATAGAGATTCCACACGCCGTCCTTATAAAACATGCCATTGGGATCGTTCATCCAGCCCCAAGCGGGAGAATGATGATAAGCCGGACGGTATTTTTCTCGGTTTTTACTGTCGAAGGTGTCGGAAGCCTTCATCGTCTGCCAGCAGGAGAAAGTCTCGATATTTCCGGAGGAGCGGCGGTTGGCCGGGAAGACGATATCGAGAGACAACGGCTTCTTCTGGCCAAACTCACTCAGATCCAAAGGTACGTAATAGTCAGGCTTACCGATGGCCAGGCGCACACGGATACTCTTGACGCAGTAGTTGTCCTGGTTGACGCGGACCTCCGCGGTCTCTTCCTTCTCCTCTACGGGGAGGAGGATATAGCGCTGCGTCGTCGTCACCCGCTCAATGGCGTGGTTGTCACTGAGGAAACGGGGAGCGGCAAGGCCGTTGTTTTGTGCCTGGGCGATGCCGATGTTCATCAGCACGGCAGCCAGGAGGATCGTTATTTTCTTCATTTTATGGTCTTGGTTTAATGGATGATGATTAATATCCCTTATTCTGCGTGTACAGTCCGGGGATGTAGTAAATCTGGTTATAAGGCACGGGGAAGTACTCATTCTTGCCCTTTGTGAAGTGGGCATCTTGGTAGTACTGCGCATAGGTCTGACCATCATAGGAGTCCTTGGCCTCACGAGAGAAGTATGCGTTCAGCGTAGAGGAGAGAAGGCCCCAGCGGCGCAGGTCGAAGAAGCGCTCATGCTCCTGACCCGTCTCCAGACGACGCTCCCAGCGCAGGCACTGGCGGGCTGTCTCCTTGTCCTGGAAATAAGACTCGGGATAGAGACTGATCTGACACTGGTCGGTAGCATACTTGATATGCTTGCTGATAGAGTTGGCGGCACGCTGACGGATGTTGTTGATGATGGTGCGGGCCTCTTCCAGACGACCCAGTTCGATGAGTGCCTCGGCACGGTCGAGCATGACATCGGAGTAGCGGAGAACATATTCGTTCATGGCGAAAGCCTGCCAAGGACTATTGTAAGTCTCACCCTTGCTGCGCTGTGGTACGCACTTCAGTGTCGTGTAATAGCCGTAAGTGTTCGGCGTGCGGGAGTTGGCAGTAGTCATGGTATACTCTGACTCATACTTATAAGGGAAGGTCGGCATACCCACGGTGTGGAACAAGCGCGGATCCCATTTCTGTGTGGTCGGCTTGCCATTGACAGGATGATCATTAGTCTTGTCGAAATCTTTAAACTCCGGCAGACCGTTGCTCGTCTTGAAGGCGTTGACAAAATCCTGTGACGGTTTCTGGAAGTCCCAGCCGCAAGTCCACATACCCCATGCGCCATTGAGCATATTCGACCAGTTGGCACGGCCAAAGGTTGTATGGTCATCCGCATAATCACTGGCTTGTACGGCGAAGATACTTTCCTTATTATTCTTGTAATCAGGGAGGAAGATGTCGCCATAGTCAGCGAGGTAGCCATACTGTGACTTGACTACCACGTCCGTATAGTCGACGACCTTCTGCATGTAGTCCTTATTGATGAAGTTCACGCCCGTGCTGTCCTCATAGCCATTACCCCAGGCACGCTGCAGATAGCACTTGGCCAGATAAGCGGCAGCAGCCACCTTGTTGGCTCTTCCGGCACCATCCGTCGGACTCTCGGGCAGATCATCGTAGGCAGCCTTGAAGTCGCCGATGATCTTATCCCACATCTGCTCATGCGTCAGGGCGTCGTTGCGCGTCTGCTCCTGGGTGCCATTCTTGTAGACTTCCTCGTCAATCCATGGGATCTTGTTGAACACCATGAAAAGCTTGTAGTAGAAGTGTGCACGAAGGAACTTCACCTCAGCGATGCGCTGCTTCGTCGTAGCCTCCCCGAGGACACGGTCACCATTCTCATCCAAAGAGATCAGCGCACGGTTGCAACGGGAGATGGCACTATAGAGACGGTACCACAGCTCGTCGAGAGGGCCTAACGTCGGTGTCAGCGTGGAGAAGATCTCTACGGAGTGGTAATCGGTATCCGTCAATCCCGAGCCACCTTTCAAGCAGTCGTCAGAGGCGAGGTCGCCATAAGGCCAGAGGTTGAACGGATAAGTGAACCAACAGTCGCCAAGCATAGCGTAAGCACTGGTGACCATACCCTCGGGATCAGCGAAAGCCTTGTCCTCATCTACCACGGCGGTAGGCTTGTAGTCAAGATAATTGTCGCAAGATGTAAGAGCCAGCGATGCGACACAGAGCATGGCAACCTTCTTGCCGATGCTTTTTATATTGATATGAATCGTGTTCATAATATAATTTCCAATAATATGCTTCCCTAATAATAATGAATTGAATGTTTAGAAACCTACTTGCAGTCCGAAGGAGACAGATGTCGGCAACGGATAGTTCCAGTTGGGATTCTCCGGGTCGGAGCAAGTCAGGCTGCTGCTCTTGATGGTCAGCAGGTTCTGTCCGGAGACATAGACGCGTGCTTTAGACATCGAGAGTTTCTTCAAGAGAGACGCCGGGAGGTTATAACCAATCTGCAGCGTACGAAGCTTCAGGTAAGAGCCATTCTCAACGTAATAAGAAGAGACTCGTCCCTCATCGGCGGTATTATTGGTGGTCAGCGCCGGAATGGTGGAACTGGTATTGTCCGTAGTCCATGCGCCGAGCATACGACTACCCTTGTTGGAACCGGCATCCGTGATGCTCCAGAAGTCGGTCTGGAATTTCTGATTGTTGTAGACATCCACGTCGGCGACACCCTGCCAGAACATGGTCAGGTCGAAGCTCTTATAGGTCAGACCGATGTTCAAGCCATAAGAAAAGGCGGGAACAGGATCGAGAATCCATGTCTGGTCTTTCTCGTTGATAACGCCATTATGATCCAAGTCAGCATATTTCAAGCCACCGACACGTGCGTTGGGCTGACCGGAAGCTTTCACTTCGTCCTCATTCTGGAACAGTCCCTGAGCAACATAACCCACGATAGAACCATAAGGTTTCTTGGCCTGAACGAGGTTTTGCGTGGAAGTGTGCGCGTATGCACCGGTTGTAGAAGACGGCAGACTCGTTACGCGGTTGCGATAGAAGTCGAGATTACCATTAAGATCGAGTCCCAATCCGCAAGCCAGTGTCTTACGATAGCCGACCGTGAACTCCATACCCCAGTCACGGAGCGAAGGACCATTGGACCAGCGGTTGCCACCCTCACCCATGACGCCGAGGAAAGCGGGATTGATCAACATGTCGTCAATATTCTTGATATAAGCATCAACTGTACCATAGAGGCTGCCGTCGAGCACAGTATAATCGAGACCGATATTATATTGTGTCGTCGTCTCCCATTTCAGATCTTCGTTGGCCGTCTGTGTGGCACGATAGCCAGAAGGGAAAGTACCGGAACCAGCCTCGTAGATGTCATAAGCGGTAGAGGTGACACGGTCGAGTCCGTAGTCGGTCACATAAAGACCATAATGCGCATTGTTGTCGATGCCTTGGTTACCAGTCTTACCCCAGGAGAGGCGCAGCTTAGCATCATCAAGCCATTTCTCATGCAACAGCTGTGAGAAGCGGAAGCCGAGGGAGGCGGCGGGGAAGTTACCCCAGCGGTGCTTCTTACCGAAGCGGGAGCTGCCATCATGACGCAGGGTGAAAGAAGCCAACAGCAAGTCGTTGTAGTTATAGTCGGCCTTACCGAAGAAGGAAGCCAGACGATAGCCTACCTTAGCGCCCGTGTTGCGCATGGTGCCGGTAGCGGCATTCGGCCACATATAATCAACATCCTCAAGGGCATAGCCCTCAGAGATCGCATGGAAATCCAGATAACTCTGCTTGTTGATCTCAGAACCGAGCAGCACGTTGAAGTGATGCTTGTTCTTGATGTCGAACAGATAGTTGAGGGTGTTGGACCAAGTATAGTTGGTGTTGTTGGTCTGACCTAAGTCTGTCCGTGCTGTATTGTTGTTGACAATATCTGACTTAAAAGTATGGGTCAGCGCATTAATGAAAGAGGTGGTGTAGTCTACACCGAAGTTGGAGCGGAATACAAGGCCCTTGATCGGTTTGATATCCACATAAGCATTACCGAAAAGTCTCCAGTAGTCAAGATGGTTGTCCTTGTTCTGATAGAGCTCGCGCAACGGGTTCTGACGGTCGCTCATGCCACCTACCGGACCGGCGAAGGTCGTGCCGTCAATCTCATAGACGGGGACGGTCGGCGACATCTTCAGGGCGTTCTCCATCGGCGCGGCGTCGACCTGCTTCGTATACGACAGCGTGAAGTTCTCACCCACGGTAACTATCTTGTTGATGTTGAAAGAAGTATTCATACGAGCCGACAGACTCTGGAAATCGGTATATTTCAAAATACCCTTATTGTTCTTATAGCCCAGGGAGAAGAGCGCCGAGCCTTTGTCGGTAGCTCTCGACAGGGCTACGTTATAGTTCTGCGCAAAGCCGGTACGGGAGATCTCATCCACCCAATCAGTATTGGAGAACAGCATCGTCTTCTTACTATTGATGTAGCCATCGTAACGGCCGTTCACCGTGTAGTTCTGATACTGACTCGTTGCGGGGTTCCAAACCGTGATACCAACGCCCTGCGCCGCATTGAGCGAGAGGCCGTAATTGCTGGCATAAGCCACGGGATCGAGACCATCGTTGAGCGCTGCCTGCGCCATGGCCGTAGCATAGCCTTTCGTATCCAGCAGTTTCATCTTCGACTGAGAAGTATAGAACTGTGCCGTGAGATTCGTAGAGAAATCTACATTCACCTTATCACTCTTCTTTCCGTGCTTTGTTGTGATGATGATCACGCCGTTGGCAGCACGGCTACCATAGATAGAGGCGGAGGCGGCATCCTTGAGTACCTGCATGCTCTCGATATCATTACTATTGATGGTATTGAGGCCGGAAGTCATAGGCACACCATCCACGATGTAAAGCGGATCCTGCGAAGAGTTGAACGAGCCGATACCACGGATTCTTACCGTTGCCGTTCCACTCGGTGAACCGGTATCCGTGATGGTCATACCGGCCACCTTTCCTTGCAGTGACTTCATCGGGTCAGCATCGGGAGAGGTCGTGATACCATCGGTCTTCACGACGGAGACGGCACCCGTCAAGTCTGCCTTACGCTGAACCTGATAACCGGTGACGACAACCTCACTGAGTTCCTTGGCGTTTTCCTTTAATACAATTTGAAGATTTGGAGCAGCTTTCACCTCCTGGTTGGTATATCCTATATAGGAGATGACAAGAGGGGCACCCGTTTGTGCCTTGAATGTGAACTTACCGTCAAGGTCGGTGACGGTGCCGTTGGATGTACCTTTCTGGATGACTGAGGCGCCGATGACCGGCTCGCCCGTGTTGTCCGTGACGGTACCGCTGACTGTGATGTCCTGTTGTGCCAGCGCCGTTGTCGAAATGGTGAACGACAAGGCCATCGGCAAGAAGAATTTGAGATGATTCATCGTCTACAGTTTTTAGTTGTATGATAATTGTTTCATTTGATGATTCGGAATATTTACTTTCGAATTCTGCTGCAAAGTTAATGTTCTCAGACTTTTCTCCCTTTAAAATTTCGTTCGAGACCTTCGAAATTTGTTTCATGTAACAATAATAAGAGGGAAAGTTA
Organism: Prevotella sp. AGR2160; assembly: GCF_000424185.1. Taxonomy (GTDB): domain Bacteria; phylum Bacteroidota; class Bacteroidia; order Bacteroidales; family Bacteroidaceae; genus Prevotella. Next base: position 73,227 of record NZ_AUJK01000014.1, on the reverse strand, counting down.
AAAATTTTAGAACCATCTCTCGTTGGCGGAATAAAGCATGTTTTTCAAGTATAAAGGAACGTCTTTCTGAAGGGGAAAAATAAACAAGGCATTTACGACACATAAGCAACGTAGATAATTTTGTAAACAACGTGTTTACAAAATTATCTACGTTATTTATTTTAATGACTCAGACCCTCCATCTCCAGGGAAGCCCAGAGGAAGGGCCCGATGCCCTTGGCATCATTGTCGCGGATCGGCTCGCTCATGTAATAATCGAAGCTGCCGTCACGCTTGTAGTTAGGTTTCTTCACGTATGGGCCGGGGCCGGGACCGAGACCGCTGACGGCACAGCAACGGGTCAGCGACAAGGTCTTGTCGGCGTTGACACGGAGGAACCGGTGCACAACACCCGTGTAGGCTTTGATGCCGGCCTGAAGGAAATTGATGGTTTTCCCGTTTGCCTTCACTTGCTCCGGCAGATAACCCTTTCGCGACGCTTTCAACAGCACATAGGCGAACATGCTGGAGGCTGTTGACTCGAGGTAGTTACGAGGATCCTTCACGTCCATGACATCATACCATACGCCGGTCTGTGGATCCTGATGCTCCACGACGGCCGTCATGGCCTTCTGCAGGAGCTGCTCCACCTCACCACGACGCGCATAGTCGGCGGGCATGGCATCAAGACATTCCGTCATCGCCATGACATACCAGCCAAGGGCACGCGACCAGGTATGCTGGCTGCGGCCAGTGGTTTTATCGGCCCAGAACTGCTGATGCGTCTCGTCCCAGGCATGCTTCCACAGGCCCGTCTCGGGATCATAGGTCCGCTTGTCGGTCTTCAGCATCTGATCAACGGCATCATCGAGGATCTTCGTGGCTTTCTTTTTAGAGAGATGCTCCACGGCATACTGGCAGTAGAACGGAAGCCCCATGAAGATACCGTCAAGCCATACCTGATTGGCATAGATGGCCTTATGCCAGTAGACGCCCTCTTTCGTGCGCGGCTGGTTCTTCAACTGCTTGAAGAACGTCTTCAGCGCTTTCTCATTGCCCTCTCGCGGGTCGATCTGCTGCATACGGTCGATGAACTTGGCCGTACGGATATTGTCAAGATTGAAATCATCATAGTCATAGCCGGTGACGGCCCCCTGGTCATCGATCATCTTTCGCGGATAGCTCTTGCAGTAACGGAGGATACTGTCACCACCATATTTATAATAGGTGTCGAGCATTCCTTCGAGTTCGATGCCCATAACATAACTCCACCGCGGTTTCTTGGCGAAGTCGAGGAGCCAGCTCTGTGGCGTCCGCTTCATCTCCGAATAGACAAGCCATTCGGAGAAGTGCTTAAAAGGGCGCTCACTCTCCGAGAGATAAAGGGATCCGTTGCAGAAGAGATTCTCGAAACGCACATTGCGCGTCTTTCCCGTAATTCTTACCGGATTCTTCTGCACGCCGTCGAAATGACAGTTGCGCACGGTGATGTCATAAACATTCTCCAAGGAGTCTCGACCATTGATGAGTACGCCATAGTCACTCTTCTTACAGGTGACATTCTCCATCGTCACGTTCCGCACCGTCGGTTCGAAGCCACGGTAGCACGCCTCCTTCGGTTCATAGTCGAGGTTGATGCGCATGACGGCCTCACGGCACTGGCCGACACGGATGTTCCTGACGTTGATATTCTCGATGACGCCGCCGCGGCAGTTGTTGGTCTTGATACGCAGCACACGGTCGAGATTGGGAGAGTCCATCTCGCAGTCCTCGGCATAGACATTTCTGCAGCCGCCGGAGATCTCTGAGCCAATGACGATGCCGCCGTGACCATCCTCCATCTTACAGCCGCGGATGATGATGTTCTCTGACGGCTGGTTCCACAGACGACCGTCGTTATTACGGCCACTCTTGATGGCGATACAGTCGTCACCGGTGTGGAACGTGCAGTTCTTGATGATCACGTCCTGACAGGCCTCGGGATCACAGCCATCGCCGTTAGGACCTTCATTCCATACGTGGACGCCATCGACGGTGATACTCTTCGAGAGCAACGGATGGATGACCCAGAAAGGAGAGTTGAGCAGCGTGACGCCCTGGATGAGGACACGCTCGCAACGCATGACATTGATGAGCTGAGGACGGAGGCCCTGGCCCTGACCGAAACGGCGCTTGCTGACATCGACGTCATCCTCGGCATATTTCAACAGACGGGCCCGGCTGCCGAGGTTCTGCGCCTCCTTCGTCACGCCTTTCTGATAGCCAAAACGTTCCTTACCGCACATCTGCCACCACGTCTGGTTGCTGCCGCCACCATCAATGGTGCCTTCACCTGTGATGGCGATATCGGTAGCGCCATAAGCGTAGATACACGGACTGTAGTTCCAACATTCCAAGCCTTCCCAAGATGTGCGGACGAGGGGGTAGAGACGGGTGTCGAAAGCAAAATGGAGCGTAGCCCCCTTACTAACAACGAGATTCACATGACTCTGTAAGCGAATGGCACCCGTCTCCCAACGTCCGGCGGGAATGATGACGCGGCCCCCACCCTTCCGGGAAGCTGTCGCTATGGCTTTATTGATGGCCCGCTGATTCACCGCCGCTGAGGCTGTCGAACGCGCTCCATAATGCGTGATGACATAATTGTCACCAACAGTCTTGGGTAACTGAATACGGTTTTCTATCTTCTCTACGGCTGTCTCATCCCACGAGGCATAAGCCGTAGTGGTAAGTGTCAACAGCAAGAAAACAAAAAATGATCTGAATAAATGCATGTCGATTCGTTTTTTAGTTTTTAAGATGCCGCAAAGTTACAACAAAAATCAAATAATTCAAATTATTTTCATAAAAAAGTTGTTATTTCCACGAAAAAAGACTATCTTTGCCCTTGTGGAACAATTCTATTTTGTTCTGAAAACAACTTATTCACCTCTATTTTTAATCCTAAACTATAAATGGTAAAGATAACACTTTTCTTTTCCTCTTGTCTTCTCGCCGGAATTCTGTTGACGACCGGCTGTGAGAAGATCACCGATGACACGACGACGCCGACAAGCCACCAAAGTCAGACCGACAATCACCGTACAGACCCTCAACCGACAGATACCACATCAAATGATGCCGGAAAGACGGATGGAAACAACACGGGGAAGACGGACAATTCTAACCAAGGCGATTCCGGAAATTCCGGCAACGAAAACTCTTCGACGGGAGATATTGATCCGGCCTTCTCCGTCGCTTCTGCCATGGCCGACCCGGAAGGTACGGTCATCACCGTAGAGGGATACATCGTCGGAACGGCCAAACGAAGTATGAAGAACCTGGAGACCCATGCTCCCTTCACGAACAAATCCAACCTGATCATTGCGGACACCCCCGGAGAGACGAATACTGCCCTGATGTTCTCCGTTCAACTCAAGAGCGGTCACATGCAGACGGTACTCTGTCTGAAGAACCATCCAGAAAACTACGGCAAGATCCTCCACGTCACGGGCATTCGCAAGAAATACATCGGTATCCCCGGCGTCGTTGATGTCGCCGACTACTCTCTGAAGTAGGGACATGATTGATCATGTTCGGTTCCCTTACCCCTCTCTGGCAATCTCTTTGATCTTGTCCACGCGCAACAGCTGCACCATCCGGCCTTTCGTCGCCACCAATCCCTCCTCGACGAAGGTCGATAGGGTGCGGATGGCATTACTCGTGGTCATATTCGACATACTCGCCAGATCCTCCCGACTCATGGTCACATCCAACGTCTTTCCATCATCCTCAAAGCCGTAACGGTCTACGAGCGCACAGAGCGTGTCGGCGAGACGACCGCGGATATGCTTCTGTGTCAGATGAACCGTGCGCTCGTCACTCCGCCCGAGTTCCTTGCTCAGCTGAACAATGAAAAACCGGGCTACACAGAAATCCTCTTCCATGAGACGACGGATAAAAGTAAAGGGGATCTCAACAACAACAGAAGGTTCAAAGGCCTTCGCCGTGGTCCTATAAATCTCATGAGCAAAAAAGGCACGATAACCAAAAAACTCATCAGGACGATAGACCCGTACGATCTGTTCCCGGCCATTGATCCCTTCTTTGTAGATCTTTACTTTTCCCCGGACAAGGAAGAAAATGTGCAACGGACACTCCGATTCCCTGTAGACGATTCCCCCCTTGCGGAAACTCTGCATCGTGAGAACTTCCGTGAGCTCCATCCTACGCTCCACAGACAATCCGCCAAGGACCGCGGACACCTGCTCCACGATCTTGTCCTTACTTTCTAAATGATGCCTTATCTTCATCCTGAAACCTCCGCTTGTGTTTTCCGCAAAATTACTGAAAAAAGAGAGAAAAAGAAAAGGATTTGACAAAAATTATATTATAGAACACAAAAAAAGAAGATAAACGAAAAAAAAAACGAGAAAAAGAAGTCCGAATCAAAAAAAAATCGTACCTTTGACGATAGAAATCAGCAATACAATAAACCTACAATCATAAGTCTATGAGTTATCTAAAATTCGAACATGCCCTGATGAGCAACCTTCAGGAGTCGTTGACGAAAGAACTCTTGCGGACGAACCGGTCCGGTGCCTACAGTTGCAGCACCATCGTGGACTGTAACACGCGCAAGTATCATGGACTCCTCGTTGTCCCTGTCCCTGACCTCGACAATGAGAACCACGTCCTGCTCTCCAGTTTCGACTGCTCGGTAATCCAGCATGGTGCCATATTCAATCTGGGACTACACAAGTATCAAGGGGATAACTTCAGTCCGAACGGACATAAGTATATCCGTGAGTTCAACTGCGACAAAGTGCCGACAACGATTTACCGCGTCGGTGGTGTCATCCTGCAACGGGAAGTGGTATTTCAGCATTACGAGGACCGTATCCTGATCCGTTATACCCTTCTGGATGCGCACAGTGCCACGACCCTGCGCTTCCATCCCTTCCTGGCTTTCCGCAGCGTCCGACAGTTCACTCACGAGAACAACACCGCCAACCGTGACTACCAGGAGATAGACAATGGCATCAAGACCTGTATGTATAGTGGCTATCCGGAGCTCTACATGCAGTTCTCCCGTAAGCCCACCTTCCATTTTGATCCCTACTGGTATCGCGGTATCGAATACCCGAAAGAACAGGAACGTGGCTATGCCTCCAATGAGGATCTCTATGTCCCCGGATATTTTGAACTGCCTATAAAAAAAGGAGAGAGCATCGTATTCTCTGCCTCTACGTCAGAGATCAAAAGCCGCAGACTCTCTGCCCTCTTCAAGAAAGAGGTGGAGGAACGGGCCCCACGCGACAACTTTTTCCACTGTCTGATCAATGCCGCCCATCAGTTCCATATCCGTGAGAAGAACGACGACCGCTATATCCTCTCCGGATACCCTTGGTTCAAATGCCGTGCACGCGACACCTTTATCGCCCTTCCCGGACTGACGCTGAGTATCGGCGAACCGGAATATTTTGAATATGTCATGAAGACAAGTGAACGCGCCCTTCGACAGTTCATGAAGGACGAGCCTATCACGGGAAAGATGGTGGAGGTTCAGCAGCCAGATGTCCCGCTGTGGGCCATCTGGGCCATCCAACAGTATTCGAAACATATCGGTTTAGAGAAATGTAAGGAGAAATACGGCGATCTTGTCAAAGAGCTCGTGATGTTTATTGAGGAGAATCATCATCCGAATCTCCATCACGACGACAACGGCTTGTTACACACCGAAGGGAAAGAGAAGGCCGTGACCTGGATGAACTCCACCGCCAACGGACACCCCGTCGTCCCACGTACCGGATATATCGTTGAATTCAATGCTTTATGGTATAACGCCATCGAATTCTCTGCCGCCCTCGCTGATGCCGTCCATGACAAGGCGGCGGTAGACCACCTTCACGCGATGGCGGCGAAGACCAAAGAGAGTTTCCTGAAGACCTTCGTGAATCAGTACGGCTATCTCTTCGATTATGTCGACGGCAACTATACTGAATGGGATGTCCGGCCGAACATGCTCTTCCCCTGCGCCTTCGACTATTCGCCCCTCGACGCCTCTCAGAAAAAGACGATCCTCGACATCTGTACACGAGAGCTCCTCACACCGAAAGGACTGCGGTCGCTGACACCGAAGAGCGGTGGCTACAACCCCATCTATGTCGGACCGCAGAGCCAACGTGACTATGCCTATCACCAGGGAACGGCATGGCCGTGGCTCCTCGGATTCTATATCGAGGCTAACCTCAAACTCTTCAAACGCTCACGACTGAGTTTCCTGCAGCGACAGCTCGTAGGGTTCGAAGATGAGATGACCCAACATTGTATCGGTACCATCTCAGAACTCTATGACGGCAATCCACCCTTCAAAGGACGCGGCGCCATCAGCTTCGCCGCTAATGTGGGGGAGATTCTAAGGGCCAGTGAACTTCTGGAACAATACAAGATTCAATTAACTAAACCGAAGGAGGAACACGCATGAAAGTTTTAATGTTTGGATGGGAGTATCCTCCCCATGTCTACGGCGGACTGGCTACCGCCAACTTCGGTATCTCTGAAGGCCTCCATGCCCAGGGAGATATCGAGACCATCCTCTGTCTGCCACGTCCCTTCGGCGATGAGGATCATACCTTTGCCAATATCGTCGCCATGAACTGTGTGCCTATCGCCTGGCGCGATGTCAACTACGACTATGTGAAACAGCGTATCGGAAACCTCATGGACCCACAACTCTACTACCGGCTGCGCGACCATATCTATGCCGACTTCAACTATATGCATGTCAACGACCTCGGATGTATGGAGTTCGCCGGTGGCTATCCCGGTAACCTCCATGAGGAGATCAACAACTACTCCATCATCGCAGGTGTTGTGGCACGCTCGTTCGACTTCGATATCATCCATGCCCACGACTGGCTGACCTACCCCGCCGGTATCCATGCCAAACAGGTCAGTGGCAAACCGCTGTGCATCCATGTTCACGCCACCGATTACGACCGCTCACGCGGACATGTCAACCCCACCGTCTATGGCATCGAAAAAGACGGTATGGATAATGCCGACTGTATCATGTGTGTCTCTGAACTGACACGACAGACCGTCATCAACCAGTATCACCAGGATCCGCGGAAGGTTTTCACCGTGCATAATGCCGTCTATCCCCTCAGCCCGGAGAATGAGGCGATCCCACGCCCCGACCACACGAACAAAGAGAAGATCGTCACCTTCCTCGGTCGTCTGACCATGCAGAAAGGGCCGGAATATTTCGTTGAAGCTGCCAATATGGTCCTTCACCGTACGAAGAAAGTACGCTTCTGTATGGCAGGATCGGGCGATATGATGGACCAGATGATCTACCTCGCCGCAGAGCGCGGCATCGCCGACCGATTCCATTTCCCCGGATTCATGCGCGGCAAACAGGTGTATGAATGTCTCAAAGACAGTGACGTCTATGTCATGCCCTCCGTCTCCGAGCCTTTCGGCATCTCTCCCCTCGAAGCCATGCAGTGTGGCACGCCGGCGATCATCTCCAAGCAGAGTGGCTGCGGAGAAATCCTACATAACTGTATCAAAGTGGACTACTGGGATGTCAACGCCCTCGCCGACAGTATCTATTCCATCTGTAACAACGAGAGCCTCTTTCATTATCTCTCCGAAGAGGGAAAGAAAGAGGTGGCACAGATCACCTGGGATAAAGTCGGCGCCTGGATCCGGGAACTCTATCTCCGTACACTCCATTGGAAATAACTATTAACTCACTAAGATGAACAATAATATGAAACGTATTTGCTTATATTTCGAGATACATCAGATTACGCATCTCAAACGTTACCGCTTCTTCGATATCGGTACGGACCACTACTACTATGATGACTTCGAGAACGAGCGAACCATCAACTATATCGCCGCCAACAGCTATATGCCTGCCTTGGAGGCTATCCAGGAGATGATCGGGAAATTCGGGAAGTTCTTTAAAGTTGCCTTCTCCATCTCCGGCGTCGGTTTTGAACAGCTCGAGCTCCATGCCCCACAGGTCCTCGATAAGCTCGATGAACTGGCCAAGACGGGATGCGTGGAATTCCTCGCAGAACCATATAGTCACGGACTCTCCTCCCTGGCCAATGCCGAGGCTTTCAAGGCTGATGTGAAGAAACAAATGGATATGATGGAGGAACGCTTCGGCAAACGGCCTACCGTCCTCCGTAACTCCTCCCTGATCTACAGTGACGACATCGGCATGATGGCCGCCGACATGGGATTCAAGGGGATGCTCACCGAGGGTGCCAAACATGTGCTGGGATGGAAGTCACCGCATTATGTCTATCACTGTGCCCTGAACCCGAAGCTCAAACTCCTGCTCCGTGACATCAAACTCAGTGATGATATCTCCCTGCGCTTCAACAACCGCGACTGGGACGGCTATCCCCTCTTCGCCGACAACTATATCAATGAGATTGCGGCCCTTCCCGAGGACGAGAAGGTCATCAATATCTTCATGGAGCTCTCGGCCCTCGGCATCGCACAGCCGCTCTCCAGTAACATCCTGGAATTCCTCAAGGCCCTGCCCCTCTGCGCACAGCACAATGGCAACATCGGCTTCGCCACACCCGAAGAGATCTTCAAGGATACGAAGAGCGTTGGTGAACTCAATGTCCCCGATACCCTCAGTTGGGTCGATGAGGAAAGGGACATCTCTTCCTGGCTCGGCAATCCCATGCAGCGCGAGGCGTTCAACAAACTTTATAGTGTCGCTGAACGTGTGCGCATCGCCAATAACCCGATGATCACGCAAGACTGGGATTATCTGCAGGCCAGCAACAACTTCCGCTTCATGACAACGAAGCCAAGCCATGTCGGTCTCGACCGTGGCATCTACAGCAGTCCCTTCGACGCCTTCACCAACTACATGAATATCCTTGGTGACTTCATCCAGCGCGTCAACGCCCTCTATCCTGATCTTGACAACGAACAACTCGAACAGATGCTCACCCTCAACCGTAATCAGGATGAGGAACTCGCCGTGAAGGATAAAGAGATCAGTCGCCTGGAGTCAAAACTCGAAAAGGTGGAGAAAGCCAACGAGAAACTCCATGCCGAGCTCGACGAACTGAAAAAGGCGTAGGGACATGATTCATCATGATCCGGTAGGGACTTGATTTATCATGTTCCGCAACACACTGGACAAATAATAAAGACAGAGTAACAGATAAAACATACACTGCAGTATATGTAAAATCTGTTACTCTGTCTTTTGTTTTAGTTATAACTGTCTTTTTGTTTTATCTGTTATTCTGTCTTTTATCTTATCTCTCACCACAGAATTTGTCTATTCTGTTGGGGAACCAAACGTTCATCCTCGCTGCTCCACGATGGTTCCAGGCATAATAAGGAATCAACTTGAGCGTTAAGGGACGAACACTTAAGGTCCCGTCTGCCGCCTGCGAGAGACTCTGCGCCGGAGCTGAGAGTGCCGTCACCGTGAAAGACCCACTGGCCTCCGTGTTCTGTATCGTATCATGAGGGATGACGGTAAAAGAAGCAGACGGCGAGAGGAAGGTTGACAAGACATCGGCACCCTTATTGTCCCATTCTTCCGCACAATATACGAGGGGACCACGCTCCACGGCAACACAGCCACGGTCGGCCTTCACCGCTGCGTTAGCCTCAACCGTACGGGGTAGCATATCTAAAGACACACGAATCTCATCACCTTTCTTTATAGAAGGAATACGGAGATAGCCTTTCATCAGTGGTGTGGCAGAAATATCACGCCCATTGATCATCACACGATAAGTCGTCTTCTCATCGGTGGCGAAATGATAGAGGTCACTCGGCACGACATCGCCACGCACCCAACCGGGGATACGGATCAGCAAACCGGCATCTTTCACGGGAGCTTTCGTGATACGGATAGAAATGCTTCCATCCCACGGATAGTTCGTACGCTGTTCGATCTCCACCGGCTTCCCGTCAACATTCACGGTTGCCTTACTGGCGGCAAAAAGGTTGACATAGATATCCTTATCCCTCACAGCATAGAGATAACCAGGCAGGGAAGGGATAAAACGGCAGAGATTACTCGGACAACAGGCACAGCCAAACCACGGTTGACGCGTCGTTGTTCCGTCGGCATTGAAAGCATACTTTCCGTCACTGGATAACGGATTTGGATAGAAAAACCGGCCACCATCAACACTCATGCCGGAGATAACACCATTATATAAGGTACGCTCCAGACAGTCGATATATTTACCGTCACCATGCAGAAGGAACATACGTTGGAAGAGGTAGACCATAGAGATGGCCGCACACGTCTCATTATACGCCGTTAGGTTCGGTAGTTCGTAGTTGTCTCCGAAAGCCTCACCCTCGTGACGCGCTCCGACACCTCCCGTGAGATAATATTTCTTGGAGATAATATTCTCCGTGATCTGATCAATGGCCTTGATATAGGCTGAGTCGCCCGTCAGCGCCGCCACATCTGCCATTCCCGAATACATGTACCCGGCACGGACAGCATGACCCTCAGCCTCCGTCTGTTCTGTTACCGGCCGGTCACTTTGGGTGTAGATGTTACGGATCTTCGTCTTGCCACGCTCATCAAGGAGATATTTGGCCTCGTCAAGATAGCGATGATCACCGGTAAGGACATACAGACGCGCCAAGGCCATCTCGGCAATCTGATGACCGGGGACAACAGTGGCCTGACCATCATGAGGGCCGACCTCTTTGATCACGCAGTCGGCATAGCGGCGGGCGATATTCAGGAACTTCGTAGATCCCGTAGCCTGATAATGGGCGCAGGCAGCATCCACCATATGTCCGAGATTATAGAGTTCATGACTGAGTACTTCTTCCTGCGACCAGCGTGTAAGGCCGGACCACGGATGGGGATGCTTGGGATTGATCGTGCGGGCCGTATAGAGATAGCCGTCAGGCTCTTGGGCAGCACCGACAACAGTCAGCACAGAGTCGATATATGTCTTGAGTTTCTTGTCAGGATAGGTCTGTAACAGATAACTGGCACCTTCGATGGTCTTATAGACATCGGTATCATCAAAGGGGAAGCCCATGAATTTTCCCACATCCCATTTCGGCGTGTCAAGGCCTGCATGGTTCGGATGGCGCAGCGTATAGGCAGCCATCGTAAAATTCTCATATCGGTGCTCGCTCTTGCACTTGCTCAAGGCAAGAGGAACGGTCACGCGGCGCACGGCGTCCAAACGATTACCCCAGAAAGTATGCGGCATAACCTTTACAGCCGTGAAGGGTACCTGGGTAAACGGATAGCCGTTACCCGTTTTCTGTGCCGCTGGCAACATCACCGGCATAACGGCAGCACACAAAGTCAGTAAGATTTGTTTCATACGATTAGTTTAGTAAAATCTGTTACTCTGTCTTATTATTCTATCTTTCTTCTGTCTTCTCCAACAGCTCACAGCATGCAGCGACTTTCTGTTCCATCGGCCAGGTGGCTTCTATCCAATGGATCGTCGTGCCACGACGTTCCATACCACGAAACCATGTCATCTGTCGCTTGGCAAACTGATGAATGGCAATCTCCAACTGACGGAACATCTCGTCATAAGTGAGTCGGCCAATGGCATACTCCGTGACATACTTATATTCCAGTCCATAATAAATGAGATTCTCCGCCGGTATGCCACGGTCCAGAAGCCCACGGATCTCATCGACCATACCGCCTTCGAGGCGTTTCTTCAAACGGTCAGTAATCTTCTGCCTCCGCAGGTCACGGTCGATATTCACGCCAATGACAACACTATCAATGGGCGGAAACGGACGGTTTTCCGTAGGATGTTCCAGATTATAAGTCTCAATCTCAATGGCCCGAATAGCCCGCTGTGGCGTATCGATATCTGTGGTATTATGCATCACGCTACCAGTCTTCTCCTTCAATGACTGCAACAAGGCCGTCAATTCCTCCAGACTCTTTCCCTCCAACTGAGAGCGCAACTCTTCATTCTGTGGCACGGGAGAGAGGTGATACCCACGCAGCACACTCTCGATATATAGTCCCGTTCCGCCACAGAGGATCGGCTGTACGTCACGACGCTGAATATCCTCGTAAGCCTTGAGGAAATCCTCCTGATATTGAAAGAGGTTATACTTCGTACCGGGATCACAGATATCAATGAGGTGATAAGGAATCTGATGACCGTCAACAACATAATCCTCCAAATCCTTTCCCGTACCGATATCCATACCACGGTATACTTGCCGGGAATCACCGGAAAGGATCTCGCCATGCAACCGATCAGCCACATGCGCCGCAAGATCGGTCTTCCCCGAAGCTGTAGGGCCTAATATCGTCAGTAGTTTCTTCATAAAAAAGTGTTAGGTAAAAGCCATCAAACTAAAAAAGCCGTCCAGAACGCATCCGGACGGCCCCACATATATCTTGATAAATAATGTGTCTAAAGTGTATTACTTCAGCTCTGCGAAGTACTTGATGGTACGAACCATCTGAGAAGTGTAGGAGTTCTCGTTATCATACCAAGAAACAACCTGTACCTCATAAGTATCGTCGTCGAGCTTGACAACCATCGTCTGCGTAGCGTCGAAGAGAGAACCGTAACGCATGCCGAGGATATCAGAAGAAACGATCTCCTCGTCGTTGTAACCGAAGCTCTCGTTAGCCTCAGCCTTCATAGCAGCGTTGACGCTCTCTACGGTAACGTCCTTACCCTTGACAACAGCATAGAGCAGAGTGGTAGAACCATCGGGTACAGGAACACGCTGAGCAGCACCGATCAGCTTACCGTTCAGTTCGGGAAGAACGAGACCGATAGCCTTGGCAGCGCCAGAGGAAGCCGGAGTGATGTTGCAAGCACCGGCACGGCTACGACGGAGGTTACCCTTACGCTGAGGACCGTCGAGGATCATCTGATCACCCGTGTAAGCGTGGATGGTCTGCATGATACCAGCCTGGATAGGATACTTATCGTTCAGAGCCTTTGCCATAGGAGCGAGGCAGTTCGTGGTGCAGGAAGCAGCGCTGATGATCTGATCGTCCTTGGTCAGTGTCTGGTTGTTCACGTTGAAGACGATGGTCTTCAGGTCGTTGCCTGCAGGAGCAGAGATAACAACCTTCTTAGCACCAGCCTTGATGTGAGCCATACTCTTATCCTTAGAGGTATAGAAACCAGTGCACTCGAGAACAACGTCGATATCGAGAGCGCCCCAAGGCAGGTTGGCAGCATCCTTCTCCTTGTAGATCGTGATCTTCTTGCCGTCTACCTCGATGTAACCAGCAGCTTCCTTACCATTCTCTGTGAACGGAGTATCGTTGAAAGAAACTGTATGAACGGGCTTCTCACCGATAATGCCCTGATAGCCACCGTGAGTGGTATCATACTTCAGAAGCTGAGCGAGCATCTTCGGAGAGGTGAGGTCGTTGATAGCAACAACATCATAGCCAGGAGCTGCGAACATCTGGCGGAATGCGAGACGACCGATGCGGCCGAAACCATTAATAGCTACTTTTACCATTTTTACTTAACTTTTTTATAACGGTTTATAAAAGTGAATTCTATTTTTTTCGTTTTGCGTTGCAAAGATACAAATTATTTTCTAATTTTGCAACCGAAAAGAGTATTAAATTAATTAAAAAAGCAACCCGTCAACCATACTTCTTGCGATCCTCGCAACAGAACTTCTACGATTGCTATCTCCATATGACAATGATCAGAAATCATACACATTATATTATTAATAAACATTTTCAACTATGAGTAAATTTATCCAAGAATTCAAAGACTTTGCCGTCAAGGGCAATGCCGTAGACATGGCCGTCGGTGTGATCATCGGCGCCGCATTCGGAAAAATCGTGTCCTCCCTCGTCGATGACATCATCATGCCGCCCATCGGCTGGCTCATCGGCGGTGTCAACTTCACCGACCTGAAGGTAACCCTCCCCTCCGTCGTCCTTCCGGGCGTGGAGAAGATGCCGGCAGCAACGATCAACTACGGCAACTTTCTCCAGACGCTCCTCGACTTCCTCATCATTGCCTTCTGTGTCTTCCTCCTTGTCAAAGGCATTAACACGCTGACGAGAAAGAAAGCTGAGGAGCCTGCCGCTCCCCCCGCTCCCTCCAAGGAAGAAGAGCTGCTCAAGGAGATCCGCGATCTGCTGAAAGAAAAGTGTTAAAATATTTGCTATCCTCATTTATTATGACTAACTTTGACCGCAGAAACCGATTATCAACTAAACTCAGCAACTATGGATCTTGGCAAACTCAAAAAGTGGAGGATCACCCTCACCTACCGCCAGAAGGTCGTCAGCCTTGTCCTTTGCGGAATCATCGTGGGGCTCGTAGGCCTTTTCGCCTACCTGCTCCGCATGCATACCTATATTATAGGTGATGATCCGGCAGCCTGCGTCAACTGCCATATCATGTCGCCATGGTATGCCACGTGGTCACACTCTTCTCACGGACGCGACGCCACCTGTAACGACTGCCACGTCCCCCACTCCTCCCTGGCAGCAAAATATTTCTTCAAGGGCATGGACGGCATGAAGCATGTCGCCTATTTCGTCACCAACAGCGAGCGGCAGGCCATCACGGCTGAGGACGGCAGCGCGGAGGTGATCATGGACAACTGTATCCGCTGCCATAAAGAACTCAACACACGTGTCGTCCGCACAGGGAAGATTGATTACATGCTTGCCAAGCGCGGAGAAGGCATGGCCTGTTGGGACTGTCACCGTAACGTACCGCATGGTGGCATGAACACGCTCTCTTCCACGCCAGGCGCAGAGACACAGGCTCCTATCCCGCCCAGTCCCGTCCCCGAGTGGCTGCAGAAAGCGCTCCACGATTAAGGGAGGCTTTTTGGGAAAAGGCCTCAACACATACAAACCCTATTACAAGAACAAACAAAAACTCTATAACTATGGCACGACAACTGAAAAAATGGCAAGGATGGCTGCTCTTCTGCGGAGCAATGGTCATCGTCTTCGTTCTCGGACTGCTCTGTTCGTCTCTCCTGGAGCGCCGTGCGGAAGTCGCTTCCGTCTTCAACAACCGGCGCGTTCCGATGAAGGACTCCATCGTCGCACAGAACGAGAAATTCGCTGAAGACTTCCCCAATGAGTATGAGACCTGGGCACAGACCGAGGACACCTCATTCGTCAGTAAGTACAATTCCTCGCAGGAACAGGATGTGCTCGCCGCCCATCCACTGATGGTCATCCTCTGGGATGGCTATGCCTTCGCACGGGACTACAACACGCCACGCGGGCACCGTCACTGTATCGAGGATCTGCGGAAGATCCTGCGTACCGGCGCTCCCGGCGTCGACGGACAAGGAGACATGCAGCCCGGTACCTGCTGGACCTGCAAAGGCCCCGACGTGCCGCGTCTGATGCGTGAGAAAGGCGAGAACGCTTTCTATGCCGCCAAATGGAGCGACTGGGGCTCCGAGGTGATGAATACCATCGGCTGCAGTGACTGCCATGATGCCCGTACGATGGATCTCCGTCCTGCCCGTCCTGCCCTTTACGAGGCTTGGGCCCGCCGCGGCATGGATGTCCGTAAGGCCTCTCATCAGGAGATGCGCTCCCTCGTCTGTGCACAATGCCATACGGAATATTACTTCGAGAAAGGCACGAACTTCCTGAAATTCCCGCAGGACAAGGGACTCACCTGTGAGGATGCCGAAGCCTACTATGACAGCATCGGTTTCTACGATTATATCAACCCACTGAGCCACGCGAAGATCCTCAAGGCCCAACATCCGGGTTATGAGCTCTACAAGCAAGGCATCCACGGCCAGCGCGGCGTCTCCTGTGCCGACTGCCACATGCCCTACATGCAGAAAGGCGGCGTGAAGTTCACCGACCATCATATCACCTCCCCGCTGGCACATATCGACCGCACCTGCCAGACCTGTCACCGCCAGGATGCTGAGACGCTGAAGCAGAATGTCTATGAGCGCCAGGAGAAAGTGCTGGAGATCCGCGCCCGTGTGGAGAAAGAGCTCGCCACCGCTCATATCGAGGCCGCCTTCGCCTGGAAGAAGGGAGCCACGGAGAAAGAGATGGCCTATGCCCTCGAATGTATCCGCAAGAGTCAGTGGCGTTGGGATTATGCCGTCGCCTCCCACGGTGCCTCCTTCCACGCCCCGCAGGAAGTCACGCGCCTCCTCGGTGACGCCCTCGACTATGCCGGTCAGGCCCGTCTGAGCATCGCCAAGGTTCTCGCCCGTCATGGCTTTACGGGTGACGTGCCGATGCCCGATCTCTCCACGAAAGAGAAGGGCCAGAAATATATTGGTCTCGACATGCCCACCTACCGCAGGCAGAAGCGTGAGTTCCTAGACACTGTCGTTCCGAAATGGATCGAGATTGCCCGGAAGAACAAGCGGTTCGTCTCCCAGCCGATATAACCAACACACGAATCAGTAACCTTAAAGACTATGTGGAATAAACCTTATAGCTATGCCGAAGGAACAGCTATCTGCATCGGACTGCTCATCACGGGCGGTCTGTTGCAGATGACTGTCGGTCCTTTGGAATGGATCATATTCAAATGGCCGGGCAATATCATTGCCCTGGCCTTTTTGTTGGTCATACTCATCCTCTTCTATCTCCTGCGCCGAAAGGCCTATTTCTTCCGTTTTATCACCACCGTCAAAGCCGCCGTCCCCGCCCTCACCACGGCAGCCGTACTCACGGTGATCATGGGTCTGACGCGACAGGTGCCGGAAGGGAAAAATCCCGCCGACCCCATCGGACTGACCAAGATGTTGAGTTTCTGGCCCTTCGTTCTCATCTATCTGTGGAACGTGATGATCGTCGCGGAGGAGGCCCTCTTCCAGGCCTGTCATTTCCAGCGGAAGTTCATCCCCTCTCTCATCTCCCACACGGGAATCTTTATCTTCATCGTCTGCGGCACCCTCGGCAGTGCCGACATGCAGAAGTTGAAAATGTTCTGCGAGGAAGGGAAACCGGAGTGGCGTGGTCTCGACGCGGACAATAATGTCATCGAACTGCCCATCGCCATCCAGCTCAACCGTTTCACCATCGATGAGTATCCACCAAAACTGATGGTCATCAATATGCGTGACGGACTGCCACAACCAGAGAAGAAACCCGCAACACTCGTCATCGACAAGGACTATCAGCCCTCAACGCTCCTCGGTTGGAAGGTGGAGATCGTCAAGCGCATCGACAACGCCCTGCCGGCAACGATGGCGAAGATGATGGCCGGCATGCCCGAGGGAATGGCATCACAGATGAAAATGGACAGCCTCGGCATGCGCCTGAACACCGGCGGCTTCGTCCCCTATAACGGCAAAGGGGCCGCCTGCGCTCTCTATGTCCGTGCAACGAAAGGAAACCGTCACCAGAAAGGCTGGGTGAGCTGTGGCAGTTATCTCTTCCCTCTTACCGGCGTGAGCCTCGACGACCATCTCGAACTCGTCATGCCGCAACGCGAGCCGATGCGCTATGCCTCCGACGTGAACATCTACACCGAGAAGGACGAGCGCAACATCCATACGACGATAGAAGTCAACAAGCCCTACTCCATTGGCAGTTGGAAGATCTATCAGCTCAGCTACAACGAGCAGATGGGGAAATGGAGCAACCTCAGTATCTTTGAGTTTGTCTCCGATCCGTGGCTGCCGGCAACGTATGTCGGTCTGTTCCTGCTCATCATCGGTGCCATCCTGATGTTTATACAGTCACGACACGCCTCCATCCATCAAACTTCTCAAGAACATTAACCCTTTATCACCATGCAAATCTGGAATCTGTTCATCTATTTCGCCTTCGCCGCCATCCTCTGCTGGTGCCTCGGCGCCTGGTTCTCGTGGAAAGAACGGCGGAGATGGGCCATAGGCTCTACGATCATCGGCCTCGCCGTGTTCCTCACCTATATCATCATCCTCTGGACGACTCTCGACCGGCCGCCGATGCGCACAATGGGCGAGACACGCCTGTGGTACTCCCTCTTCCTGCCTCTCATGGGCCTCATCGTCTACAGCCGGTGGAACTACAAATGGCTGTTGTCGTTCTCTACCCTTCTGGCGACGGTGTTCATCTGCATTAACCTCTTCAAACCGGAGATTCACTCGAAGACGATGATGCCGGCGCTGCAGAGTCCGTGGTTCGCACCGCATGTCATCATCTATATGATGGCCTACGCACTCCTCGGCGCCGCCTTCGTCATGGCCGTCTACCTGCTCTTCTTCCATCACCACAAGGAACCGTCGTCCAATGAATGGGCGATCACAGATAATCTCGTCGATGTCGGCTGGGCATTGCTGACCCTAGGTATGCTCTCGGGAGCTCTGTGGGCGAAAGTGGCGTGGGGCACCTACTGGGCGTGGGATCCGAAAGAGACATGGGCCGCCGCCACCTGGCTCGCCTATCTCGTGTATATCCATCTGCGTATCCACCCCAACGACCATCACCGGCTCTCACTTTGGATTCTTATCGTCAACTTCGCTCTCCTGCAGATGTGCTGGTGGGGCATCAACTATCTGCCGGCGGCACAGGGCACCAGCGTACACACGTATTACATGAACTGACAGAAAAGAATTTTTTATATCTCTGTTAGATAAAAAAATATCTCCGTTAGATAATTTTCTATCTTACGGAGATATTTTCGTAAATGAGGTATTTTGTTTACTCCCATTCAATTGTCGAAGGCGGTTTGGAGGAGATGTCATAGCATACGCGGTTGACACCCTTCACCTTATTGATGATCTCGTTGCTCACCTTCGCCATGAAGTCGTACGGCAGATGAGCCCAGTCGGCTGTCATGGCATCCTGTGACGTCACGGCACGCAGGGCAACGGGATGCTCATAGGTACGCTCATCACCCATGACGCCGACGGAACGGATCGTGGAGAGGAGGACGGTACCGGCCTGCCAGATGTTGTCATACAGACTCGTGCCGTCGGGCATCGTGTAGTTGTGCATCTCCTCGATATAGATATCGTCGGCATCCTGAAGAATACGGACTTTCTCACGCGTGATATCACCGAGGATACGGACGGCGAGACCGGGACCCGGGAAGGGATGGCGCTTGATGAGGCGCTCGGGCATCTGCAGCTGATAGCCCACACGACGGACCTCATCCTTGAAGAGCCATTTCAGCGGCTCACAGAGCTGGAGTTTCATGTCCTTCGGCAGTCCACCGACATTATGATGACTCTTGATGGTCATTCCCGTGATACTCAGACTCTCGATACGGTCGGGATAGATTGTGCCCTGGGCAAGCCATTTGGCATCCGTGATCTTCTTGGCCTCAGCATTGAAGACCTCCACGAAGTCACGGCCGATGATCTTACGCTTCTTCTCGGGATCGGTGACACCGGCGAGGTCAGCGAAGAACTTCTCACTGGCATCGACGCCGATGACGTTCAGACCGAGACCCTGGTAGGCATCCATGACCTTCTTGAACTCGTTCTTGCGCAACATGCCATGGTCGACAAAGATACACGTGAGGTTCTTGCCGATGGCACGGTGCAGCAACGTGGCGCAGACACTCGAGTCGACACCACCGGAGAGACCAAGGATGACACGGTCGTTGCCAAGCTGCTCGCGGAGCTCCTGGATCGTAGAGTCTACGAAACTGGCGGGACTCCACTCCTGACGGCTGCCACAGATATCGACAACGAAATTTTTCAATAATGTCTTGCCCTGCGTGGTATGGAACACTTCGGGATGGAACTGTACGGCCCACACGGGATTCTTCGTGCTCGCGTAAGCGGCAAACTTCACGTCATTGGTGGAACCGATGACATGACAGTCCTCGGGGATCGCCGTGATGGTGTCTCCATGGCTCATCCATACCTGTGAGTTCGGCTCAAAACCCTTGAAAAGCGGGTTCTTGGTGTCGATCTCCGCGAGGTTAGCACGGCCATATTCGCGCGTTCCCGTCTGCTCCACCTTACCGCCATTGCTGTAGGCGATGAACTGGGCACCGTAGCAGATACCAAGCACGGGGTATTTGCCGATGAACGCACTGAGGTCACACTTGAAGGCTTCCTTGTCGTGAACGGAATAAGGACTACCGGAGAGGATGACACCGATGATGTTCGGATCATCCTTCGGGAACTTATTGTAAGGAAGGATCTCGCAGAAGGTATCGAGCTCACGCACACGACGGCCGATAAGCTGCGTCGTCTGGGAACCGAAGTCCAATATGATAATCTTCTGTTGCATATTATATTGTATTAAGAAAGTTTTCTGCTTCCGCAAGCGTCTCCTGCTTGCCGACATCCATGAGTTTCAGATCGTCCTTGACGACGCCCTTGATGGCTACTTCCTTGCAGTTGTCGAGATAGAAGTCCATGATCGGGAACTTCTCGGGATAACGGTCCATCAGGGGGAAGAGCGACGGCGAGAACGTGTGGATACCACTGAAGGCATACATCTTCAACTTCTCCCGCAGCACCTGTGGATCGGCCTCACGGATCTCCGCAAAAGGGCTCTTCACCTGCCCCGTCTCAATATTCATCCACCCGACGAGGCGCAGGGCATCGTTGAAGAGGAGATAGCGCTTCGTCTTCCGCCAGCTCACGAGGAGTGTGGCATCGGCGACATCATGGGGCACGCCACAGTCCATACACATCACCTTACGGTCATGACTGTAGAACGCCTTCAGGTCGACATTACTCAGGATGTCGACATTATGAATCAGGATGGGAAAATGGGGATCAAACAGTCCTTGTGCTTTTTTAATGCCACCACCCGTCTCGAGGAGCGTTTCGCTCTCGTCACTGATACGGATATCCATACCGAAATTTCCGTTCTCACGGAGATAGTCGAGGATCATCGGAGCGAAATGGTGAACATTGATGACGATACGGGAAAAGCCCGCATCACGCAGACGGAAGATGACACGCTTCAGCAGGGGCTCCCCGCCGACCCTTACCAACGCCTTCGGCATATGGTCGGTAAGAGGCTTCAGACGGGTGCCTAACCCTGCCGCGAATATCATTGCTTGCATCATTTGCTTTTTCAAACTTTAATGCGTGCAAATTTACATATTTTTTTCCAAACAGACAAGAAAACGTCAGATTATTTGTAGGGACATGATCGATCATGTCCCGTCAACATCCGTCATTTTCTGTTGGCCGGCAACACGGTGTGTATCCCTTGTTCTCGGTGCGTGATCTCTACCTCGATGCCGAATTTGTCGTGGATATGTTCGGCGAGATGCTGGGCACTGTAGACACTGCGGTGCTGACCGCCCGTACAACCGAAACAGAACATCAGCGAGGTGAAGCCACGCTGGATATAACGCTGCACATGATGGTCGGCAAGCCGATAGACACTGTCGAGGAACGTCAGGATCTCACCGTCATCCTCCAGAAAACGGATGACGGGTTCGTCGAGACCCGTGAGTTTCTTGTATGGCTCATAACGTCCGGGGTTATGCGTGCTGCGGCAGTCAAAGACATAACCGCCGCCATTGCCCGACGGATCCTCAGGGATACCTTTCTTATAAGAGAAGCTATAGACATGGACCACAAGCGGACCCTTACCGTCATATTTCGAGAAAGTGGCAGGGCCATCCTCGGGATGACTGAGGTAGATATTATTGTCCGTGATCTTAAATCCGTCCTGTCGCTGAACCTCCGGCGTCTGAACGGGCGCGAACTGCGGCAACTCCGTCAGACGGCGCAGCACATCGAGGAGATAAGGATAAGGGAACACGCGCTCACCGAGTTTCAACAGGTCGCGGAGGTTCTGTATGGCGGCGGGGATAGAGTCGAGGAAATGTTTCTTCCGTTCGAAATAGCCGCGGAAACCGTAGGCGCCAAGCACCTGGAGGGTACGGAAGAGGACGAAGAGCGACAGACGGTCAACGAAATGGCGGACCGACGGCACCTCGGTATAATTTTTCAGACTCTCGTAGTATTCATAAACGAGCTGACGGCGCAACTTAAAACTGTAATGGGCGGAAGCCTGCCAGAGGAAAGAGGCAAGATCATAATAGAACGGTCCCTTGCGGCCGCCCTGGTAGTCGATGAAATAAGGATTTCCCTCAGCGTCGAGCATGATATTACGGGCCTGGAAGTCACGGTAGAGGAAACAGTCCATCTTCTCCGATGTCAGTTCTTTCGCCATCAACCGGAAGTTAGCCTCAAGCTTCAACTCATTGAAGTCAAGTTCTGTAGCTTTCAGAAAACAGTACTTGAAATAATTCAGGTCGAAGAGGACGCTGTCGGTATCAAACTCCGGCTGCGGATAACAGTTTTCCCATTCGAGGCCGCGGGCACCACGCATCTGGATATTCGGCAGTTCACGGATCGTCCGCACGAGGAGTTCCTTCTCCTCCTGGTTATAACGCCCACCGGCCTCACGGCCGCCACGGAGGGCATCGAAAAGAGAGCGGTTGCCAAGATCCGTCTGCAGATAACAACTCTCGTCGTCACTCACGGCGAGGATCTGCGGCACAGGGAGCTGACGCTGCGTGAAATGGCTCGTGAGATAGACGAAGGCATGGTCTTCCTCACACGACGTCCCTTTCACGCCGATGATATTTCTCCCGTCGGCACCCGTCATACGGTAGTATTCGCGGTTCGATCCCTGTCCCGCGATCTTCTCGACATGGGCTGGCTCTGTCCCGGCCCAGGTTTGATATAGTTCTAAAAGTTTGTCCATTCGGATCAGTCGTTTTTATTTTGATTTCTTTTCCGTTCCTGCAACTCCTGCACGAAATGGTCGGCCACGAAGAGCAGCAACAGAATGCCGAGACTCATGAGGAAGCTCTCGGTGATGATATAGAGTCCTGCACAGATCAGCAGGAAGAGTATGATCAGTCTCCAGTCTAATTTTTGTTTCATGACTGCAAAGGTAACAAAAAGTTTTGAGTTCCGTGTTTTTATAGGCATAAAAAAAATCGGATGTCTCACGACAACCGATTTCCAAAACAAACTACTTAAAAACTAATCTACTAAAACAAATCAAAAAATATCTAGTTACGCACCGAAGTGCCCACTAATCTTTGTTCGATTGCAAAGTTATGACTTTTCTATCATCCAACAAAATTTTTCAACGATTTTTTTTCGAATCTACTGATATTTAACATAAAAAAGGCAACTGCAAAAACAGTTGCCTTCTATTTTGTTAGCTATAGATGTCAAATTATTACATCATTCCCGGTGCTGCAGCGGGAGCAGCGGGCTCAGCCTTGGGTTTGTCAACGAGGACACACTCCGTCGTCAGCAGCATACCGGCGATGGAAGCGGCATTCTCCAGAGCGACACGCTCCACCTTCGCAGGATCGAAGATACCGGCCTCGCGGAGATCCTCATAGACTTCCTTACGGGCGTTGTAACCGAAGTCACCCTTGCCCTCACGGACCTTGTTGACAACGACGGAGCCCTCACCACCGGCGTTAGCGACGATCTGACGCAGCGGCTCCTCGATGGCACGGCGTACGATATTGATACCCGTCTGCTCATCAGCATTCTCACCCTTCACTTCCTTCAGGGCTTCCTGAGCACGGATATAGGTCGTACCACCACCGACAACGATACCTTCCTCGATAGCGGCATCGGTAGCACGAAGGGCGTCATCGACACGGTCCTTCTTCTCCTTCATCTCTACCTCACTGTTAGCACCGACATAGAGGACAGCGACACCACCGGAGAGCTTAGCAAGACGCTCCTGGAGCTTCTCCTTGTCATAAGAGCTCTTCGTGTTGGCAATCTCATTCTTGATGGAAGCGACACGGTCAGCGATATTCTCCTTCTGGCCATGGCCATTGACGATTGTCGTGTTGTCCTTCGTGATCGTCACCTTGTCAGCACTACCGAGCATCTCCAGCGTAGCCTGCTCAAGCTTCAGACCCTTCTCCTCACTGATGACGACGCCACCAGTCAGAACGGCGATATCCTCGAGCATAGCCTTACGACGGTCGCCGAAGCCCGGAGCCTTGACGGCACAGATCTTCAGACCACCACGCAGACGGTTGACAACGAGTGTGGTCAGCGCCTCAGAGTCAACATCCTCTGCGATGACGAGCAACGGACGGCCACTCTCGGCAGCGGGCTGCAGGATCGGCAGGAACTCCTTGAGGTTGGAGATCTTCTTATCATAGATCAGGATGTACGGATTATCCATCACGCACTCCATCTTGTCGGCATCGGTAACGAAATAACCGGAGAGATAGCCACGGTCGAACTGCATACCCTCAACGACATCAATATGGGTATCACGGCTCTTGCTCTCCTCAATGGTGATGACACCGTTGTTGGAGACCTTACGCTTAGCGTCAGCGATGAGCTTACCGATCTCGGGATCGTTGTTGGCACTGACGGTAGCAACCTGCTCGATCTTGTCATAGTTGTCACCGACCTGCTCAGCGGACTTCTTGATATGATCGACAACAGCGTTGACGGCCTTGTCGATACCACGCTTCAGATCCATTGGGTTGGCACCGGCGGTGACATTCTTCAGACCCTCGTTGACGATAGCCTGTGTCAGGATCGTAGCCGTTGTCGTACCATCACCGGCATCATCACCGGTTTTACTGGCAACGCTCTTGACGAGCTGGGCACCGGTATTCTCGAACTTATCCTCGAGTTCTACCTCCTTGGCGACGGTGACACCGTCCTTCGTGATCTGCGGAGCACCGAACTTCTTCTCGATGACGACATTACGGCCCTTAGGACCGAGGGTTACCTTTACTGCGTTAGCCAACTGATCAACGCCTCTCTTCATGAGGTCGCGGGCATCTACATCATATTTAATCTCTTTAGCCATTGTTTTCTTTGATTTTTTAAGTTTATGTTTTTTCTATTGCTTAGCCTTCTACGACAGCGAGGACATCACTCTGGCGCATCATGAGATACTTCTCACCGCCATTCTCTATCTCTGTGCCGGCATACTTGCCATAGAGCACCTCATCACCGGCCTTCAGGACCATCGGCTCGTCTTTCTTGCCCTCACCGACAGCGATGACCTTACCACGCTGCGGTTTCTCCTTAGCGGTATCAGGGATAATGATTCCACCTACTTTTTCTTCAGCTGGTGCAGGAAGTACCAGCACTCTGTCTGCTAATGGTTTAATTGTCATAGTTCTTATGTTTTAAAGTTTTACTATCCTTCTTTTCCTCACTTTCGCCCACCATTATACGAAAAGTGTGCCAATGCGACGCATCGCATTGGCACACTGACAAGATGACAGAAACAGCGTTCCTACACCTATATATATAATAAGGTGGAGATTAGTTGTCAATCTCCCCCAACTCCACGAATTTTCCGCGGGCCTTACGCTCTTCGATGAGCTGCTGCAACTTGGCACGGCGGTTCGGGGCAATCCATTTGCGGAAGAAGATGTTCGGGATAGCCACACCGATGGCGATGACGAGGATCGTCAGGGATCCGTTGATGGCGTTATGTGTGGCAAAGGTCACCTCTCCGACGATACCCTGCATATCAATCAGTCCATAGAGGGCACGGTACATCAGCACACCGGGGATCATCGGGATGACGGCGGGGATCGTGATGACCTGGTGCGGCGTATGGACTTCGTGGACCATCTTGATATTGATGATACTGATCAGAGCCGAACCGACAAGTGATCCGATCATCAAACCCTGACCCAGACCGATGTTACCATTCGCCGGACCGAGGTTAACGAAGTTACGCGTACAGACGGCAATGATGGCACCCACGGCGATCCATGGCATCAGGCGCTTCGGCGTATCATAGATCGTGGCGAAGCCCATGCCCGAGATACCGGCGGCGATGGCGTAACTCAAGAAACTGTTATGAGGAATCATGCTCAGGTCCTTCACGAAGTTGTCCTGCCCCGTGACCTTGATAGCCACGGCGATACCGAAGGACATGGCGGCAATCATCAGCAATGTGTTCGTAGCTCTCACGAGTCCCGTCTCAATATGATTGTCGAGCATATCATTGACGAAGTTAATCAGTGGCACGCCCGGCACGATATACAAGGCACACGCCATGAAGGGATGGTACGGCGTGTTGGACTGGAGCAACGTGGCGAGCCAGCCCGGCAGTGCCTGCGCGGCTGCAGGCGTAGAGAGGAATGTCGTCAGCCAGGCGATGATCGTAGAGACGAACGTGGCCACGGCAATATTGAAATAGACGTTTGAACCGAGCTTGTTGAGATACATGCGCAGACGGTTGCCGAGGATAGCAGCCAGGGAGGCATAGAAGAATGCCGTCCAGTCACAACCGAACTGGACACAGAAGCCGCCACAGGCGAAGCCGGCACAGATGGCGATCATCCACTGACTGTAATACTGTGGACCATGGGCGATGCGCTCCAGTTCTGCCTCATAACGATCCAGACTATAGTCCTGCTTGATGGCACGCCAAGAGAGTTTGGAAATCTCCTGGATGGCCAGGAAGTTGATGACATGCTTGTCACAACGCTGCATCTTTGAGAAAGAATGTGTCTCGTCACTCACCTCGGCCTGCAGCACGTAATAGTCGACATAGAGATGGAGTTTGTCCTCGGGAAGTCCGAGGAAGGCTGCCGTACGCATCATGTTCCGACGGACGCGGGAGGTATCAGCACTACTCTCCATAAGGATCTGTCCCGTGCGGAGCAACAAGTCCAATTTACGCCTTAATAACTTTGTTGCATTGTCATTGCATTTACATGTAGATTTCTCGTCCATGTTGTTTCCTTGCAAAAATAAATGATTAATCCTAAATAATTATCCTTGAAATATTTCGGCTGCAAAGGTACGAAAAATCTGTGACTAAAGGCAAAAAAACAGGGTAAAATTTGTGCGTTTAGAGAAAAACCTATAATTTTGCCAAAAAGAAGAAAATCATGACAAGGAAAATTTGTTGGCTGCTTCTGATTCCTGCCTTGCTGACGCTCACGGCCTGTCACGAGGCTCCGCAGGGCTCCGATGTCTATATCACGCCGAAAGGGAAACGACTGACGATCACACCCATCAAACATGCGTCGATAGAAATGAACTATGACGGTCTGGAGTTTGAGATCGATCCCGTCTCCAGTAATGTAGAGCCTATCGTGGAATATGTCGACAAACCGAAAGCCGACTATATCCTCGTGACCCACTGGCATAACGACCACTTCGAGAAACATGCCATCCTCGTGCTCACCGACGAGGCGAAGACGAACATCCTCCTCGACGTGAAGAGTTGGAACCGCTATTACAACCGGGGCACGCCTATCCATAACGGACAGAAAGCTGCACTGGAGAAGAACGTCACCGTCTATGCCGTCCCGGCGTATAATGTCACGCCGAAATACCGCGCCATCCATCCCAAAGGTCTCGGCAATGGATATATCATCGACTTCAACGGCTTCCGCGTATATATCGCCGGCGATACCGAGTTTATCCCGGAGATGTACCATATCAAGGACATCGATATCGCCTTCCTGCCGTGTAACACGCCCTATACGATGAACCTCCGGCAGCTCCGTAAGGCCGTGGAGGTCATCCGCCCGAAGATCGTCTACCCTTACAACTGGGGACAGCATACCGATCCGAAGGACATCGAGAAAACCCTCCGCGGCGTCAAGAGCAAAGTCGTCATGCGCTACTTCCGGTAACTTAGCCAGGCAGAGAGTTCGTTGAGCATGAGGTCATGATATTTCCACGAGGTTCGGAAACCGAAGCCATGATCCCCACTGGGATAGACATAGAGGGAACAAGGGATGCCGGCACGACGCAGGGCCGAATAGTAAGCCACGCCATTCTCTACCGGCGGCACGACATGGTCATCGTCGGCAAGGATAATGATAGCGGGAGGTGTCACGCCCTTGTGCACCTGCCGCTCATTACTGTATTCGGCAACCACCGAACTGTCATTCCGCAGCGTTCCGAGGAGATGATCCCGTGATCCGCCGTGCGTCCCCTCTCCCATTGTCACCACAGGATAGAAAAGAATCGTAAATGCCGGTCGTGTGGCGGCAGGACCATGGGTGGAGAGTGTCGTGGCGAGATGACCACCGGCGCTCGATCCCATGATCCCGATATTCTTCCGGTCGATATGCCAGGAGAGCGCACTGTCACGTACCACCTGCAGCGCCTTCTCACCATCAGCGATCGGCAGCCAACGGTCTCCGTTCGGCATGCGGTATTTCAAGACGATCAGTGCGATGCCACGGTCGTTGAAGAACGGCGCCCAGTCGGTACCCTCATGTTGCATGGCCAGATGCTCATAGCCGCCACCGGGGAGATCGACGACGGCCCGTCCCGTAGGATGATCAGGAAGGAAAACGAGGAGCGCACTGTCTCCGGGGGTGTTCAGATCCATGACAAACCGACGCGCCGTCTTGCCATTCGTCGTCATCGCCGTAAAAAGACCGATGGTCATGAGTATCGTTACAAGGACTGAGAGTTTTTTGTTCATCAATAGCATAATATAAGTAGTAAATAATGGTTGAATGCCACAAAATTACGAAAAATTATTGGTCAAACGAAATTTTTTCCGTAATTTTGTGGCATAAACATCATAACCCTAACAAACATAAGGAAAGATATGAAAGACTTTTGGAAAAATGTCGGCGCGACGATCGTCGGAATGCTCATCCTCTGTATCATCGCCGGACTCTTCGGCCTCTTCACCTTTATCGGTGCCTTGGTCTCCGGCAATGACAAACCGGCTATCGCCAAGAACTCCGTCCTCGTGCTCCAGCTCGACGGCGAGATGGAGGAAGGATCTTCACAGCCTTCGATAAGAGACTATATCCAGGGCAACATCGAGAGTACGCCGGGATTCACCGAGACCCTCAGTGCCATTAAGAAAGCCCGTAACAATAATAAGATCAGCGGTATCTATATCGAGAGTAATGATTTCCATGCCGATATGGCACAGCTGGAGGAGTTGCGCAAGGCGCTCCTCGACTTCAAGAAAGCCGGAAAATGGATCATCGCCTATGGCGAGGCCTACGGCCAGGGCGCTTATTACCTCGCCTCTGCGGCCGACAAGATCTATATCAATCCCAGCGGTGAGATTCTCTGGGCCGGTATGGGTGGAAAGCCTTATTATCTGAAGGATGCCTTCGCCAAGGCCGGCATCAAATTCGTCGCTTTCAAATGCGGCAAATACAAGAGTGCCGTGGAGAATTTCACAGAGAACAGCATGAGTGCGCCCGCCCGTGAACAGGCCGAGCGCTATATCCAGGGCATGTGGGACACGATGACGGCCGCCGTGAGCAAGAGCCGCGGCATCTCCGTCGACAGCCTTAACAGCTATGCCGACCGCTTCATTGCCCTGGAGCCGACAGAGAACCTGAAGAAATACAAGTTCGTCGACGGCCTCATCTATAATGACAGTATCAAGGGCATCATCAAGAAACAGCTCGGCATCGACGCCGACGCCACGATCCATCAGGTGTCTGTCTCCACGATGGCCGCCCAGGATGACAGTGAGAGCGGTGACAAGATCGCTGTATATAATATGTGGGGCGACATCGTCGGCAGTCGTGTCCCCGTGAGTATGGGTGGCGGCCACAGCATCGCACAGGACCAGGTCTGCCAGGATCTGCAGGACCTCGCCGATGATGATGACGTCAAAGCCGTCGTCCTCCGTGTCAACTCCGGTGGTGGCGACGCCTATGCCTCCGAGCAGATCTGGCATGAGGTGATGATGCTGAAGAAGAAGAAACCCGTCGTCATCTCCATGAGCGGCGCTGCCGCCTCCGGCGCTTACTACCTCAGCACGGCCGCCAACTGGATCGTCGCCGACCCGACGACGATCACGGGCTCCATCGGTATCTTCGGACTCTTCCCCGATATGTCCGGACTTATTCAAGGTAAGTTTGGTGTCCATTTCGACAGTGTGAAGACAAACCGTAACAGTGACTTCCTCGAAGACGGCACCTTCACCCCCGAACAGGCCCAACTCATGCAGGCCTCCATCAATCATGGCTACTGGCTCTTCAAGAGCCGTGTCGCCGAAGGCCGTAAACTGTCCATGGCCCGTGTGGAAGAGATCGCACAGGGACATGTCTATCTCGCCTCCGACGCGATCAAGATCGGACTCGTCGACCAGCTCGGCGGACTCGATGACGCTGTGAAGAAGGCCGCGCAACTCGCCAAGAGTGACGACTACCATGAGGAGTTCTATCCCGGCGAACAGTCTCTCCTCGACCAGCTGCTGGCCGCAGAGGATCAGAATGCCGGCAACTTCCTCGATGAACAGGCCCGCAATGTCCTCGGCGATTACTACACCTCCATGAAGATCCTCATGGAGGCACAGCGGATGAAAGGTATCCAGGCCCGGCTGCCGTTTATCTTTAAAGTGAATTAAAAAAAACTAATGCGAACAGAAGGAGATTTCATCAAGATCAATGAGAGTCTGCTCCCCTTGAGCTGGCTCTATGGCATCGGCGTGCGCTTCCGCAACTGGCTCTTCGATGTCGGGCTGCTGAAGACCCGCGCCTTCGGCATCCCCGTCATCTCCGTGGGAAATATCACGGTGGGCGGCGCGGGAAAGACGCCCCATGTGGAATATCTCATCCGACTTCTGGAGAATCATGTGAAAGTCGGCGTCCTCTCCCGTGGATACAAACGGAAGAGCAAAGGCTATGTCCTTGCCGATCAAGACACGCCGATGAGCGATATCGGCGATGAGCCGTATCAGATGCACCGGAAATTCCCCGATATCTATGTCGCCGTCGACAAGAAACGCACGGAGGGCATCGACCGGCTGCAGTATGACGACGCGACGAAGAATGTCGATGTCATCCTCCTTGACGACGCCTACCAGCACCGGTATGTCAAACCCGGCATCAATATCCTGCTCGTCGACTACCACCGACTCATCATCTACGATAAGCTGCTGCCGGCAGGAAGGCTGCGGGAGCCCCAAGAAGGCAAGAGCCGCGCGGACATCGTCATCGTCACGAAATGTCCGAAAGACCTGAAGCCGATGGAGTTCCGTGTCCTCACGAAAGCCATGAACCTCTTCCCCTATCAGGAACTGTTCTTCACCACCCTCGACTACCGTCCCCTGCTGCCTGTCTTCGGAGATCCGCAGGCCACACTGCCGCTGGGTGACCTGCAAGGGAAGAACATCCTTCTCCTCACGGGTATCGCCTCTACCCGGCAGATGGTCCAGGACCTGCGACAGATGATGAATATCGGCACCCATGATGACCGCCTGCGACAACTGCAGTTCGGCGACCACCACGACTTCAAGGACAAGGATATCGAAGCCATCAACGACACCTTTGCCGCCATGCCCGAGCCACGGCTCATCGTGACGACGGAGAAGGATGCCGCCCGCCTCATCTTCTGCGAGGGACTGAGCGAGGAGGTCCGCAAGGCCCTCTATGCCCTGCCGATCAAGATCAAGTTCATGCTCGATGAAGAAGAAAATTTCAATTCTAAAATACTAAGCTATGTACGAAAAAATTCAAGAAACAGCATCCTGGTTAAAAGCAAGGATGACCACAAGTCCAAAGACAGCCATCATTCTGGGCACCGGACTGGGACAATTAGCTTCCGAAATAACTGACGCCTACGAGTTCCCCTATCAAGATATCCCCAACTTCCCCGTCTCCACGGTCGAGGGACATGCCGGGAAACTCATCTTCGGCAAGCTCGGCGGCTATGACATCATGGCTATGGACGGCCGCTTCCATTACTATGAGGGCTACTCGATGAAAGAGGTGACGTTCCCGGAGCGCGTGATGTACGAGCTCGGCATCAACACCCTCTTCGTCAGCAATGCCTCCGGTGGTATGAACCCGAACTTCAAGATCGGCGATCTCATGGTCATCGACGACCATATCAATTTCTTCCCCGAGCACCCGCTCCATGGCAAGAACTTCCCTACGGGCCCGCGCTTCCCCGATATGCACGAGGCTTACGACAAGAAGCTCCGTGACCTCGCCGATGAGGTGGCCAAGGAGGAAGGTATCCGCCTCGTCCATGGTGTCTATGTCGGCGTGCAAGGGCCTACCTTCGAGACACCGGCGGAATATCGCATGTACCGTACCCTCGGCGGTGACGCCGTGGGCATGAGCACCGTACCGGAGGTGATCGTGGCCCGCCATTGTGGCATCCGCGTCTTCGGTATCAGTGTCATCACTGATCTCGGTGGCTTCGATGTCCCCGTGAAGGTCAGCCATGAGGAGGTACAGAAAGCCGCCAATGCCGCTGAACCGAAGATGACGGAGATTATGCGTGAACTGATCAAGAGGAGTTTTTAATGGAAATCAAAGAACTGGGTGAGTTCGGCCTCATCGACCGACTCACGAAAGATATCAAGCCGCAGAACGCCAGCACCGTCAAAGGTGTCGGCGATGACTGCGCCGTCCTCCACTATCCCGACAAGGAAGTGCTCGTGACGAGTGACATGCTCATGGAGGGTATCCATTTCGACCTTACTTATATAGACATGCTCCACCTCGGCTATAAGAGTGCCATGGTCAATATCAGTGACATCGTCGCCATGAACGGCGTGCCCCGACAGATGATCGTCAACATCGCCATGGGCAAGCGCTTCAATGTGGAGGACCTCGATGAGTTCTATAAAGGTCTGCGGGCCGCCTGCGACAAGTTCCATGTGGATATCGTCGGTGGTGACACGTCATCCTCCTATACGGGACTGGCTATCTCCATCACCTGTATCGGCGAGGCCAATAAGGAAGACATCATTTACCGTAGTGGCGCCAATGAGACCGATCTCATCTGTGTCAGCGGTGACCTCGGCGCCGCCTACATGGGTCTGCAACTCCTCGAACGGGAGAAGACAGTATACTACCAGCAGATCAACGACTTCAACAAGGAACTCAAGGAAGCCCATGAGAAGCATGACGACAAGAAGATCGCTGCTTTGGAGGCAAAGCGCCAACAGGTGGCCGACTTCCAGCCCGACTTCAGTGGAAAGGAATATCTCATCCAACGACAGCTGCAGCCGATGGCCCGTGGTGATATCCGCGAGAAACTCGCCGCCGCCGGCATCCGTCCCACGGCAATGATGGATATCAGTGACGGTCTGAGTTCGGAGATCCATCATATCTGTCAGCAGAGTCACTGTGGCGCCCGCATCTACGAGAAGAACCTCCCCATCGACTACCAGACTGCCGTCATGGCCGAGGAACTGAACATGAATGTCACCACAGCCGCCCTCAACGGTGGCGAGGACTATGAGCTCGTCTTCACCGTCCCCATCGGTGACCATGCCAAGCTCGACAGCATCGAGGGTATCAAGCGCATCGGCTATATCACAAAGGAAGATCTCGGCATCAAACTCATCACGCGCGATGACCAGGAGTTCGACCTCCCCGCTCAGGGATGGCAGATGCAACAGGCATAAATAATCCTCTGCAGGGGCCGTCCCTTGTGGCGGCCCGATGCCGGAACGGCATTCTAGAAGGCAAATGCTCCTGATTCGGCGTAACCGCCGACGGGCCGCCACAAGGGTCGGCCCCTGCATAAGGAAAAAGTCCAAAGTTCTTAACAAAAGTTAAACGTATAAACTTTTTCGCAGAAATATTTTGTCAGTCCGCAAATTGTTTGTACCTTTGCACTCGCAAAACAAAACAACACGGTGCCTTAGCTCAGGTGGTAGAGCAATGGACTGAAAATCCATGTGTCCTTGGTTCAACTCCAAGAGGTACCACTCCTCCTTTCATTTTGGCGGTTCACGAGAGTGGCCGCCTTTTTTTTATTAGTTTTCAGGAACGAAATCGACAAAAATTAAAATGCATGCGAATGATGTTGAACAGATTGATTTGCTTCATCCCTCTCCTGTTGGCCGTCAATGTCAATACGACGCCCGACACCCATGGTGGTCTTCCAGGCCGTCAAGGGGATGCTGATTCTCTGTCCACCATCGAACAGCCGTCACAGAATCTCTCTATTCCTACCGACGAGGCGAAAGGTTATCTGAAAGAAGGAACACTCTACTGGGGCCGTCGGGTGCCCGATGATATCTCTTCCCGTGTGAAAGTATTGCCACAAGTGAATTTCGACGATCATATTCCGAAAGGCAACTACAGTGGCATCACGCATCTCTTCGGCAACTACTACGCTGTGGTCTCCGATAAGATGGACAATAACGAGAAGGGCTATTATGTCTTCAACATCGATATCAATAAAAAAGGGAAGATCACGAATATCCGCAACTGCGGCTATACGCGTCTGCCCGGGAAGAACGAGGATGAGGAGGCCGTAGCGTTTAATCCGAACAACAAACATATTTATATCGGTGACGAGGAAGGCTCCTATATTGAGGAGTACGACCAGGCCACCGATAGTCTCATCCGCCGTACACAGATCGAGATGTATCACGACCGTGGCGTGCATAACCTGCAGATCGAGAGCCTCTGCTATGATCCGGCCCGACAGAGTATCTTCACCATCAACGAAGGCCCATTGAAAGGCGACAACGGACTCATGCTGCGCCTGCTGCAGTTGGACGGCGACCTCATGCTCACGCACGAATACACTTATCTCCTTGACGCCCCCTTGGCCGATCCGAAGGATATCAGTGGCGACTATGCCCATGGTGTCTCCGAACTGCTGAGTCTCGGCGACGGCAGTCTGCTGGCCCTGGAGCGCGAGTTCTTCGTGGCGAAGGCGAAGATCGGCAGTTGGGTGATGAACAAGGTCTTCCGTATCTTCCCCGGCTACCAAGGTAAGCAGTTTGTTGCCGGCTGGCGTACGCACATGAATCTACTGGAAATGAACCTCGCCAACTACGAAGGGATGTGCGAGGGTCCCCGTCTCCCCGACGGCCGCCGGGTCATCATCCTCTGTGCCGACAGCCAGGACCGCTACAAAGGCTTTCTGAAAGATTATTTCAGAACCCTCGTGATCGGTTAATGGCCTGCCGTCAAGTGCCTGCCGTTAAGTGCCTGCCGTCCCGTGCTTGCGCTTTGCAAGCGCAAGGAAGCGCAGATGTATCCCCGATCCCTATGACGCGGAGCTCCTCCTCCTTGACGCTAAACTTCACGTCCACGCCTCCGAACGGCATGCCGTAGACCTTCTCGGGATCATGCTGGTACTGCGGACGGGGATCCTCGGCGAGGACGGCCTCCAACGACTGCAGCAAGGCGTCATCCCAGCCTTTGGCGACGAGCTGCCGTCGGATCTCCTCAGGAATGACGACCTGCAGCCGTTGCCACTGATGACGGTCGACGAAACCCGAACGGGCACCCTGATGGCAGTCGGCATAGGTGACGTAAGGCTTGATATCATAGATCGGCGTACCATCCATGAGATCAGCTCCAAGAACATGGATCACGGGACCATGGGCACTCTCCCACTCCACCCGTTCGATGCGAACCGACGACAGGCCGAGCCCGTTGGGCCGGAAGGGACTGCGGGAGGCAAAGACACCGACGCGCGTGTTGCCACCGAGGCGCGGCGGCCGCACCATCAGCGAGGTCGCCGCGTGTTTGTTGGCCGAGAACCCCCAGAGAAGCCAGAGATAATCAAAGCCCTCAATGCCCCGCAGGGCATCCGCACTGCGGAAGGCGGGCTCGAGGACGATCGTGCCGTGCAACGCCTCGACGATTCCCGACTGTTTGGGAATGCCGAACTTACTCGCGAAAGGGGAATGAAAAATGGCTACGGGTTCTATTTCCATGAATTTCCTGTATTTTTCCTGCAAATGTACAACTTTTCCACCAAATATCACATACCTTTGGTATATTTTATCCCTATTTCATGCGAATCAAAATACCACGCAGTGGCGATTTCACCATTCAGCAATTCTGCGTAACTTTGCATCAGAAATCAATCAGTCAAACAGTTCACTACCTCTTTTTTGCCCGTTTAACAGGGTTCATTTTGCTCACAGAATCCAGCAAACGCAGGATCGTCCGCAAATTCGGGAATCTCAGCGATTTTTATTAATAATTTGATTATCAGACAGATACAAAATCCTGCCATTTCTACGCCTCTCTTTCTTGCATAAATACACGCATAAACATATCATTTTCGATGCGTAGATCTATAATTATACGTTTTCCGGACGCTATTTGTGAGTCGTAGACACGCTGTTTACGATCGTATCTTTCGTAGAGAATTTCATAAACACGATGTTTACAAAATTTTCTACGTCATTTAGCCCTTCAAAATCCCATTTACAGCCTCTTCCGCGCTAGAACGAAGATTTTCCCTGACAAAAACAGCGTGCAAAAAACAGTCAGTTGGCGGAGAAACTTCCACCTTAGGGGAAAAGGTGTGAACAGCTATCATACCAAATATTATTTGTACCTTTGCAGCAGAATTGGAATAATTGCAATATTTTAAGGTTTACATACTCAGAGGTATAAATATCAATTACAGATCAGTATCTTCCCTACACATGCTCACAAAGCTCATGAACAGATCGTTTCTTCTCGCACTCCTGACCTGTTGCGCAACGGTGGCGCACGCCCAGGAGACGCCGGTCCCCGTGGACCGCTCCGTCTATCGTGACTATACCCCGGCACCGGCGGCAGACAGCCGACTGATGACGGCGGCAACGGCAACCACACTCCCCTCCCATGTCAACAATGCCACGGCGAAATGGTTCCCGCCGATCTTCAACCAGACCGGTGGCTCCTGCGGCGTGTCCTCACGCGTGGGCTATATGATGACCTACGAATGGAATGCTTTCCGCCTCAGTGACGCCTCTCTGGCCGCCAACCGTCCGGTCCTCATCCCCCGTGCTTCCACCGCCGTCTACGATCTCCAGGGCCGCCGCGTCACCACGCCTCATCTCCCCCGTGGCATCTATATCCGCAACGGCCATAAATGGGTCGTCAAGTAGTGGCCTGCTTCATCAAGCTGCCAATGGGTAGGTGGCCACCATGTTGTGGCCACGCCAGGGAATTTGTAGGGACATGATTCATCATGTTCCGCCAAATGGACTTAAAACACAATGAGGCGAAAGGCTGCGGCAATGAGACGAAAGGCTGCGGCAATGAGACGAAAGGCTGCGGCAATGAGGTCCTCGAAGAGGGCCAACATGATTAGCCCCAGGCACACGGGACGGTGATGGACGGAGCGTCAGCGACGGACATCACCGGCCCGTGCGCCTGGGGTTATTCGTATCCCGCGCAGCCACACGGTCCTCGGAGAGGGCCAACCCTTGGGAATCATCGCAACGGAAGACACGGACTTTCACGGACTGCCATCATTATCCATTCTCCGTTATCCATTATCCATTTGCGAAGCAACGGCATTCCAACTTCTCGCGCTGCTCGAGAGATCAGAAGGTAATGACCCATGAAGCCATGATAGGAGGAGAGGCTGGCGGGTCGATGCTGGCCATGGAGCTCATGGAGATAGTTATGCCATAAGCGGCGGCCGGGGATGATACCGGCGGGAAGGTGAACAGCAGACGTTATCAAGGGCGGGACGTGATAGCCACTCATAAAGGCAACACCATGATCGGAAGGTGTCAAGCGTATTTTGTCCGGATGCAGCTGAGCATGGAGATGGGAAACGAGGAAGTCACTGATCCGCGGCACCATCGCTTTCAGACGGGCGGCATCACGATCAACGATGTAGAAGTCGTCGACATAACGGCCATAATAGTGGCAATGTAAAGTGCGCTTACAAAATTGGTCCAGTTCATTGAGAAAGATATTAGAGAACAGTTGACTCGTCAGGTCGCCAATGGGCAATCCCGTGATTCCATGGCGATGGAAGAGACTCTTGGAAGCCGGCAGACCTTCCCAATCGCTCCGTTTTCCCATGATGACCGCCCCTTCAGTAGGGTCCCGGAAGAGTACACAACGAATCAGATAATCGCACAGTTCCACATCCAGACGATCACGCCACCGCTCCACTCTGTCCCTGATGAGCTTATAGAGCACCTGCTTGTCAATATTCATGAAGTAGCCCTTGATGTCGAGTTGCAACACATAGCACAGACGGCTGTAGTTACGGGAACAGCAGCGGATATGATGATCCAGCCGCCACTCAGCACGCAAGGTTCCCTTCCCTTTGCGGCAGGAATAGCTGTCAAAAATGAAGAGGCGCTCGAAATGCGGCTCAATATAGTTGAACAGCAGATGGTGGACCACACGGTCACGAAACGGTGAGGCGAAGATCTCCCGTTTCACGGGCTTCTCCTGAATGAAACACATGGAGTGGCCGGGGAAATAGCGGCGCTGACGGATGTCCTCATACAGGTCATAAAGGTTTTTCTCCAGGTTCAGTTCAAAACGGAGCTGACTGTTGGTATTCCGTTTGTGCTTCCGGGCATCATGATAAGCCTGAAAGAGGTCGTAGAGCAATTGCTCATCAGAAATATGCATACTCCAATATGATAAAAAAGAAGGAAGCTATCCCGGAGAACCTTTAGTTAATGCTGAGACCGGACGACACGTTAAGCCATAAGCCCGGTAGTTCTCGTTCTGCGGGTTCACGTTGCCCGAATTGAAGTTCAAGTTACGCGCGTTCACAGCCGAAGAGGCCCCGGCGGACCAATAGTTGCCGTTCACGTTGGCGAAAGTCTTTTGCTCAACTCTACGCCCCGGACGATCTTACGCCCATACCCACTTTCCTCCCCGGGGGCTCTTCCCCACGGGGCCGTGGTCAGCGGGGTAACCGCTCCGTAATCATTCACCCCTGAGAGGAGGCGTACTGCCAACAGGCTAAGCCGTCCCTGCCGGCGAGCACACGCCAACCCTCATCGGGCTGCCCCTTTGGGCTTGCTACCGATGGCAACACGTGCCGCCACCCTTTCCAGATGGCAGCAGCGTAACTTTTACGCCACCGGTGGGTTACTGAATTGACTATAGCACACTGCCGTCAACCGTAGTCGACGACACTCCGGCAGTCCTCCGGGTGCTTCCTGTTGTTTCTATTTATGATTCCTTGTCTTTATCTTTCTTCTTGTCTTTGATCAGTGCTTCCTGCAAGGATGAGAGAAACGACATAGCTTCAAGCGGCGAGTGATTGACCACGACATAGTTCCGCAGGCGCCGCAGCACTTCCCGGTCATTATCACTGAGAACCGTTCCACCCGGCGCTTTCGACGATCCCTCGGGCAGCAGTTCCTTCCATTCCTCAAAGTCATCGGCATCGAAAGGTTTCAACGCCTCAAAGACATAGTGATCGGCGTCCTGGGTCACCACTTTCAACTTCTCAGTGTATTTCGTCAACTCATTCTTATGAATGCCAATGAATACCAGCCACTTTCCATCGAGCGTCTTATAGCTTTTCTTGATCGTGTTGAAGACATGCACCTCCCTCGAGAAATGCCAGGCCGAGTGCTCATAGGCACGCCAAAACATACCGTCTTTCCACAGGATGATGCGGTCGGTATTGTTCTGCTCTTCCTCGTAATAGCTTTGCAGTTTAGACATGCTGTTGATGATTAGATAAACTACTCTTCCGCCAAGCCATCAGTTGCTTGGAGATCGACTCCAACGACATACTGAGCTGAGCGTACAGTTTCAGCGGCACGGCATGCAGATCGCTGAGCAGGCGCACACGCAACTTGATACGCTGCACCATCCACCAGGCCCGTTCCAGCTGCGACTGCTTGTCGCGGTCGATGTTGGCAGCGGTGATGATGGCGAGGACATCAAGCAGCTCTTCCCTGATTTTCTCCACAATGGTGAACTTCACGCTGCGCGGCACATTCTGAAACCTTCGGTAGGTGTCCAGCAGCAAGTCATAAGTTGCCTTAAAGACAGGCAGATTTTCGGATAAAGCCATAAATTCTAATTTTTATCTCCGCCACATAAAGGCGGCTAAAATGATCAAATAATCGGATTTCGATGTTTCATTCTGAGACCGGACGACACGTAAAGCCATAAGCCCGGCAGCCCTCGCACTGCGGGTACACGTAGCCCGAACCGAAGCTCAAGAAACGCGCGTCCACAGCCGAAGAGGCCCCGGCGGACCAATAGTAGCCGCGCACGTTAGTCCAAATCGCCACACCATTTGCATCACCACTATACGAGGATCTACATCCCAAAGCTTTGAAGAATATTGTCTTCGTCCGACTCACATTATAAAAATTCCATCCTTGATTAAAACTACCTGAAACATTAAACTGACCACTACTTACGGTATTTCCTCCTGTAGTGGTAAAACTCGTAAAAGCAGCCGTGCAAGGCTCGTGGAATCCTGCCGGAGCCGGATCGTAAATAGTCTTAACAACAGCTGTATTATTCACTCCGGCGGCACTCGTGAAGTTGATATTCCAGTAATCATAGTTATGGGAAGTAGACCAGTCATCATTAACAGCATAATAGAACGTAAACGGATTCTGAATACCTGTTGCGGTAGACACCTGACTATTATTAATACTCCACAAATAATTATAGTCATAATAGGGTTTATCAATTCCAGCATCAGACGCAGAATTATTTGTAGCGCCGTTACTTGGCAACATAGGATCCTTACGGCCAAATTGGTAGTACGGGGCATTGTCACCATAGACATACGTACTGTCACCACTATTCTGCAAAACCGTGCAGGCAGCAGTGACGGAGCTCTCTGCGGAACTTTGACGGAAATTAAAAGTAAAAGACCGCTCATTATAGACACGCGTCTCTGCATCACACCATCCAAGAGGTACTTCCATAAACTTACTTGTAATGGAGCCACCCGTCGTAGGCCGATTAGTGATATCAATGGTATTTTTTGTAGATACGTCATGGTCAGTCACCCAAATATGCCACGACCAGAGAATCTGTCCGTTCTTATTACGGACGGCGAGGACGCTGTTACCTGGACAGATATGCTTCTTGTCTACCGTAAACTGTAAGGATTTTTTGCCGTCGGCCGTGACAAGTTTCAGACTTGACGGATCGACAAGGCCCGGGGCATCCTGCCAGACGATACAAGCATTATCGGGCTCATGCTTGCCACCGTCAGCAGTAGCGATATAGGGTGACGTGATATGATTGCCCTCGTAGTCGACGAAAGTCGATGAACTATAAGACGTACTATTATCTACATAACTGCCGTTAGCATAATTCAAGGCATTGCCATAGACGAGCGGGAAGGTATAGGTGCCCGGGGCTGAAATGACATAGCAGTTCGCGCTCTGCCCGTCCCGTTTAATGAGGTTACAAGATGCGTCAGAAGCATTCTGCAACGTCATGGTATGTGAATTTCGCCAACTACGACTACGTGGCAACGTAGAAGATGCCGTGAACGACAAAGTGTTCGTCTCGCCGCTTGCCGTGCCAACACCCGAGCCAAGAGAGGTAGTGCCAGAGGTTCCATCAAACTCATCTGTTGATGTATACGATCCCGTCCAGGGCACGGCGACCTCAGAGCCATAGAACGTCATGCGGTAGCTCTTCACGCTGAAGCTGACGGTGCCGCCCTTGCGGGCCACTGTCGAGGCCGACGGTGTCACGGAGAGGAAATAGTCATCATCGGTGCGGGAGGTGGAGAGATAATAGGTCACGGTATAGCCCGGTTTCCACACCTGTCCGCCGATATCGCAGGTGAGTTTATGCTCCGCGCCGTCATTGACGGTGATCTCCACCTGCGCGTCATCGGGGAGCGTCTGCGGCAGCATCATAAAAGTATAATCGCCACTGTTGATGACCTTGTTGTGATCCGTGGCGCGCACGGGGAGACTCGCCGAGAGGGAGAAGTCCTTCGTCGACGAGAGGTTCGACCACTGCATCGTAGAATAGTCGAA
The DNA here is from genome assembly GCF_000424185.1 of Prevotella sp. AGR2160. Lineage (GTDB taxonomy): Bacteria > Bacteroidota > Bacteroidia > Bacteroidales > Bacteroidaceae > Prevotella. The sequence continues at coordinate 31,691 of NZ_AUJK01000014.1, read as the reverse complement.
GTCGCCCTCGCCATAGACACCCTTGATGGCAATGGACGTGACATTGCACGGCGCCATCTTCTCACCGACGGCGAACTGCACGGCCGTGCAGGCATGCTTGAAATGGAGCTGTTTGATTTGATTATAATCCCCCGGCACATCCTTCGTCGTGTCGACGAGGAGGTCACTCTGTTTCGTGGCATCCGTAGGCACGGTATAATGGATCACGGGGAACCCCTTCGTGGAGAGTGTCGGCTGGCCCGTGATACCCGCCGCGTCATAGGGAGCATAGCAGATGAACGTGAGGTGGCTGCCGCCGCCGGGCCAGTATTCCGACGTCATCCACGAACGGTCACGCTGCACCTGTTCATCGACGATCCATGGCATCGTCGCCGCGGCGACGGCATCGAACTTCGCGCTGCGCGGATACTTATAGAGAAACAGGCGGTAGTCGTCATGGAAGTTGTCCGTCGTCACGGGGCGGCCGCGCGTGCCGCCTTTCGCCCCCGTCACGGGCAGTCCCTCGCCGTCCTTCACACGCTGCCAGTCGGTGGCGTGGATACCCTGTGCGGCGGTGAAGCGCAGGAACATCTTTCCCCGTGAGCCTTTCATCGTGCGGGTCTGCGCCTGCGTGCCGGCACGCGTCTCACCGACAACATCGACGGACTCCGTTAACGTCGTCGACGCGCCGATCTTCCCCTCCCCGCGGGAGAGGTTGTCGAAGGTATCTTCGGAGCAAGCCGTCAGCAACAGCGCGGCCGCCAGGATGAGAGTTTCAACCAAAAATCTTTTCATATCCTATGTTGTTTGAATGTTCGTTGTCATAAAATGTTATTGTTTCATCGGCCAGATCGTGAACGCATAGTTGCGCACGATCCCTTGGTAGTTGATGCGGTCACTGAAGAAATAGAAATACCACGCGCCGCCGGAGGCCGGTCCCGCCGACCAGTAGTCGCCCTGAACGCCGACTTCACCGGGGGCGGCGAGCGATGTCCGCCATCCGAAGGCGGGGAAGAAGGTCCAGCCGCCGACATTCGTCACGTGATGGTAGACATAGCGGCCGTAGACGCCGAGGCGGCTCGTCCACATCGACCGCGACGGACCGTTCCATCCCACGGCCATGGCGGCCGCGGGTACGCAGTAGCCCGCCGGTGACGGGTCATAGACGGTCTTCGTCACCGTCTCGCTCGTCGTCGTGAGGTCACTGTTGCCGGCATTCCACAGTTCCGTGGAGCCGTTCATCGCCGACGACATCACCCACGGGCGGGAGATGGAGGCGGAGACGTCCGACAGGTTCTCATTGGCGGCCGCCAACGGATAGGCATTGTCGTAAGCGCCCTTGTTGGTATTCCCCGTGCCCATACTCGGCAGGAACGGGTCCTTGCGGCCCCACTGGAAATAGGGTGCCGTGGCACCGTACTCCACGACATCATTGCCGCCCTGCGTGAGCGTGCGCACGGCCGTCTCTCCCGACTCCTCCTGCGTCACATGGAGCGTCATCGTACGGATGCCGTAAGGACGGCTCTCACTGTCGCAATAGCCCAAGGGGACGGGCATATAACTCAGACTGCCGCCGTTGTTGTCGATCGTCACGGCATGGGCGGCGTCCAGAGCCTCATCGGTCACCCAGATATGCCACGACCACAGCACGTTCTTATCGGCGTCGCGCACGGCGAGGACGGCATTGCCCTGACAGATACTGTCGGCCTTGATGGTGAACTGCAGCTTCCGGCCGTCATCGACGACCTTCACCGACGGCGGCGAGACGAGATGGGGGGCGTCCTGCCAGAGGATGACGGCATCAGCAGGGGCGTATTTGTTGTAGATATACGGCGACGTGATGGTCTGTCCCTTATGGTCCACGAAGACCGCCGTGCCGCCGGCCGCCGTGAAGGCCGCCGTGTTCGCCGACCCGTCAGCCTTCAGACTGTTGCCATAGACGAGGGGCAGCGTATAGGTGCCGGGGGCGGAGACGACATAGCAGTTGGCACTCTCCTGCCCCGTCTGCAGGTCACGGCTGCCGTCGGCAGCCGCCCGCAGGGTCTCCGTATGGCTGCTGCTCGCCGCCGTGCTCACGGGGACATACTGGTCGAAGGCGAGACTCATCGCGTTGCCGTCGGCGCCGCCCTTGCCCTCACTGACAAAGCCCTTGATGAAGCCGGCGTCGGCGGTGTGCTGCTCACTCCCGTTGCCGAGGGTGAAATAGCCCGTCCAGGGCACGGCCTTCGCTGTGCCGTAGTAGGAACGGATATAGCTGATGACCTTCACGGGGGCCGTGGCACCGGCGCCGTCGACGGGACGGCTCGACGCCGAGATCAACAGATGATAGGAGCTCCCCGTGCCCGCCGTGGAGATATAATAGGTCGTCATCGTGCCGCGCTCCCACTTCTTGCCGCCGATCCCGATATTGAAAGTATGGCTCTCGCCGTCATCGACGGTGAGCTCGATCTGCGCCGAGGCAGGCAGCGTCTGCGGTAGCATCATGAAGAGATTATCGACGTTGTTGAGGAGATAGTTCTTGTCGTCCTCCCGGATCACGAAGGCCTGCTGAAGTTCGAAGTCGCTCTCCGTGGAGAGGTTCTGCCACGAGTCCGTGGCATAGTCGTAGTCGGCCTCGCCATAGACGCCCGTGAGGCGGATCTTCGTGATCCGTCCCCGTGCCATCTTGTCGCCGATGGCAAAGCGCACGGCGGCGAGGGCATGGGTGAACTTCAGCGTCTTGATGGCATTATAGTCACCGGGGACATCGGTGTCATGGGCGACGAGGAGGTCGCTCTCGGCCGTGGCGTTCGACGGCACGACATAATGGAAGTTCGGTCCGCCGACAGCCCCTGCCGCCGTCAGCGTCCCCACGCCTTCGGCATCATAAGGGGCATAGGCGAAGAAGGCATACCGATAGGACGTGCCGAGCCAGTATTCCTTCGACATCCAGTTTTTCGACACGGCCAACGGCTCATGACTCACGGCCGGCGACGGCTGGCCGTTGCTGTAGGAGGCCCAGGACTGTGACGCGGGATAGGTATAGAACGACAGACTGAAGTCGTCGTAGAACCATTTCGTCGTCGCCACCCGGCCGCGGCTCGCCGGCGTGGTCTCCGCCGTCGTGACCGCGTTGACGTGTCCCTTCGGCAGCCCGATGCCCGCCACAGAGGAGGAGCCGACGAAGAGGCGGCGTGAGGCCGCATGCCCCGTCGTGGCGCCTGCTGCCCGGGCGGCCCGCGGCTGTACGTCGACGGCCTTATACGCCGACAGCTCCTCGACGACGGCCGGGAGGGCGATGGTCCCCGTGCCCGTCCCTGCTCCCTCCGTCAGGTCATTGGCGCAGGAAGGGAAGAGCAGCAGGAGTGCCGCGGCAGCCAGGAGAGGGGTTATGATCGGAGTGTATCTCATCATCGTATACGTTTTCATTCTACGGACCTTATTTGTCCACATCTGTCTTGTCATAATTCTTCGTTCCGCCATTCTGCGGAATCCAGTCGTCGACATCCAGGGCGTCCTGGATGAACGTCCACGTCTGACTGTGACTGTCATATTTCCATTCTTCTATATCAGGGTCGCCGGGCTCGGCGATGAGCTGCGTCCAGACGATATCAAACGACTCCGCGTTCCAGTCGGTGACCTCGAAAGGCGTGGCGACGATAGGCTCGAGATCAAAGACGATCTGCTCGTCATGATTCGTCAGCGTGTCCAACTCGCCGGGATCGACCTTGATGGTCTGCTTCACCTGGAGATTGAACGTGTAGGTCTTTCCCGGATCGAAGGAGAACGTGCTGTCGGGCCGGTAGTAGAACGTCGTGCCGTCCTTCAGCGTCATCGTGACGAGACGCCGCGGCGTGATGAGCTGCGGCGGCACGACACAATAGCCGTAGGTGGCGCCGTCGAACGTCGTTGCCGAGGCATCGATCTGCTTCAACGGGAACTGGATCTCTCCCTGCTCGCCGTATGTCGTCCCCGCCCCCGTCTCGGGATCGAGGGTACAGTTGGTGTAGACATTTGTCACGGCCACCTTGGCGCCCTCCAGGGTCTGCGCCGTCACACTGCCCACGGGCTGGAAACAGAAGCGCAGCTTCGAGAGCATGTGATGCAGCTTTAGTTTGACACCGTCGCCGCTCTTGCCGGCCGCCACCGGGAGACTGTCGCCCCAGAGGAGGTCCGACTGCAGATAGTTCTCGTCGGTGGTCTGCAGGTTATAACAGTGATGCAGCAGTTTCTTCGGCCGGCTGTCCCCCTCCTTGAGGTCTGTCTTCGCATGAACGGCATAGACATTGATGCTGCGGTTGCCGTTGGGGAAATAGCGGATGCCGGGATTGACGGTGACGAAGGTGCCGTCGCCATTCGACAGATGCTCCCACGCACCGATATACGCCTTGCCGTCCTTCGCCTTGTCGACCCATACCCAGAGGTTCTGGCCGAAGGCGAGGCGCGTCTCCTGCAGCTCCTCCTGCGGGGCCCGTGAGGACGTACCGATGACGGCACGGATGACGATGGGCACCGTCCCCGCGGCCTCCGTGGCCTCCCCGGTATCCGCGCCCCCGTCGCCACCGGCACAGGCGGCCGGCAACAGGAGCATCAAGGGCAGCAGGGCGGCACAGCAAGATGGAAAGAATTTGTTTTTTCGCATAATGAATGATTAATGGCCGTTATACCCGCCATGAGGATCGACATGCCAGTGGTTCCACATATCGGGGATCGGCGGCATCGTGGCATAGTTCCACTGGGCGATCGTCACGCCGTTGTCGTCGAGCTTCAGCTCCCGGTCGTCATAGCGCAGATGATAGGTATAGACATACCCCTTCTGAAAGACCGTCGCCGGTGTCGTCACCGTGTAGACCTTTCCGTCGAGGGTGATCTTGAATGTCATGGCGGCACTCTTCCCCGTGGGGACGATCATGAACGTGTCGATGGCCGCCTCGGCGGTGCCGGCCTGCGGGATCGTGACCTGCTCCGCCTCCAGCTCCACCTCATGCTGGCCCGTGAAGGCGGAGTAGGTCCCCGCCGTAGTGTTGAGGGTGGCATGGGTGGCATAGGCGTTACTGCTGACGAGGATATGGTCGAGCTTGCCCGCGCCTACCGAGGAGGTATAGGCATTGTTCTTGAAGTTGATGATGATCACCGAGAGGGCATGACTCATGGAGAGATGGACGACGGGATGGAGATAGTTGAGCGGATCATTGCCACTCGTCCAATAGCCGAAAGGGGCGTAGAGACAGTCGACGCCCTTGGCGGCGTCAACGGTGAGGGCATACGGATCGGCATCCTTGTCGTAAGGCCAGTAGGCCGAGAGCTGCGCCGTCTCATCGGTGACGGCGACGCCGCCACTATGGCTCCAGGTCTGTGACGTGGCACTCCCCGCAGCCGTGAACAGGAGATTGAAACAGGCCGCATAGTCATGCTCGGTCTGCTGCTCGTTCTTCAGCGTGACACCGATCTCCGTGCCCTCGGGCAGATAGGTATCCCCCGTGGCATAGCTCACCCGGGATCCTTTCGCCGCGGCCTCATCGGCCAAGGGGACGGTCAAGGAGCGCACCTCCAGGACTGCTGATGCCGCGGGGGCCGCTCCTTCCGTCCCGTCGCTGCCGCAGGCCGTCAGGGCTGCCGTCAGCCCCAGGAGGAGCAGGCGGCAGCCAAGAAGGACAGAGCGATGAATAGAATTGGCCATAACTATTTCGTTGATTCCGGTTCTTCCATCTTTCCGCCTTTGGCCGACTCATTGGGCAGCAGTGCCGTCTCCGCGATATCGGAATAGGGGATCCACTGTTTGATGGTCACGCCGCTGATGATAAGCTCGTTGTTGGCCAGGACGAGTCTGACATTATAGATATAGCCACGCATGAGCGTGATGGAGGAGATATCGTTGCTATAGGTGTTACCGTCGATGATGGCGGAGAAATGGAGCGTCGTCGGCTGCGTCTCGGAGAACGGCAGACAGAACACGCTGTCGGCATAGTTCGTGTTCGTGTTCAGCGTACGCAGGTTCGAGGAGTCCTGATGATAGTAGCGCACGGTGTCCTGGTTGCCGGCCTTCGTGGGCGTCGGCACATAGGTGCCGTCGGTGATATCCATCGTGCCGTGCATGGCGAAGCCGCCGATCATGCGGAAGTCCGTCAGGGACGCGGAACCGATATAGTCGGAGGCGACACGCAGGGAGAACTTGATCATGCACTGGGCGTGCTTCATCTCGATGTTCGTCGTGGGATGGGTACTGTTGAGCGGCGTACTCGTGGAGCCGTTATACCCTACCCAGCCACAGTACATATAGTCGGTACCCGTCGTACAGTCGATAGTCCAACTGTGGACGGACGGCTGATTGGTGTTGACGGGCGGCAGGAGGCGGTTGCCATTGTTATCATAGTTGTACACGTTACCGTTGAACGTCATCGTCTTCTCATAAGGCCAGTAGGCGCAGAGGAGACCTTCGAGATCCGAACTGAGGACGGGCTTCTCACTGCTGCTGTATGTCATCCACTGTTGCTGAGGATAGTTGCCGGAGGCGTAGAAACGGAAGTTGTCGATCGGCTGGTTGCGCTGGTTATTGCCCGCCTCGTCCTTCGTGATGAAGATATACTCATCGTAGGGACTCACGGCCTTACGCACGAAAATGCCCAGACGGTCCTCGCCGCTCCAGAAATAATGCGGGATGGCCGGACTGGGATTGTTGGCCGGCGTATACTTATAAGGACTGGCCGACGACGGGTTGTCGGCACGGGAGGCGACAGCCGTCGCTCCCTTGGCGCCCATGGGCGTCTGCGTGACACCGGTACCGTCACTCATGGATACCTGAATCTTCAGCATGGAACTGTTGCCGTCACCGGTGGCGGCATTCTGGTCCTCACTGCTGCAGGACGCGAAGGTCATGGCCACGAGGGAGGCCATGGACAGGAGAAAGGTTGGAAGGAATGTTCTCATAATGTTATTCTTTTTGTTATTATTCTTATTGTTATGATATCTTGCTGTGATTGAATTTCTTTTGAAGATTGGACTTCTTGTCGTGATCGGATAGTCCTTATTTAAATGGGGGCTTATACCGGCGGTAGACTTTCACGGGCCGGATGTTATAGGCCACGCTGTCGCCGTGGATCTCACTGCTCGTGTTGTAACCGCTCGTTGCCCCCGTGCCGACGATGAAATATTGCGGCTGATAAGGGATGACATCGACATGATGGGAACTCGTCCAGTAACGGCCGCCGGCATTGACATCATTGAGCGTCTGGATAGTATCGGTCTTGTAACCGCCCGTACCCTGCGTCTTATAGGCACGGTAGCCGCCATAGGGCAGGAAGATCGCCCGCGAGGGATCACTGACCAGTGACACACGGTAGCCATAGACGGTATTGCCCTGGCGGTTGACGGAGGAAGCGACCGTCCACGTGTATTTCGACGGGTTCGTCAGCATCTGCCACTCCGTACGCGTGGGCATGCGGTTCTCATTGCCCAGGACATGGCGGGCGGCATCATACGGCGTGCCGCCGATATCCTGCCAGCCGAGATTCCGGAGCTTGGTATAATAGGACGGGCCTACCCAGTGCGTCCCCGAAAACGGGACGGTGTCGCCCCACATATAATAGTCGCCGATATCCATGGAGTCGGCGGCACCGAGGTTGTTGGCGGCCCAGAGGATCTTGTTGCCATAGACATCCGTCATGTCCATATCGACATAACGGGCGGTATCGAGGCGGTAGTCGTAAGGCTCCACAGCATCGGCGAGGATCCCCGCCTGGTCCCACGGGACGATCTCCACATCACTGAGGTAGAGGCGGACACTGGAGAGATAGAAATGGAAATAGTAGACATAGCCCTGCTGCAGCGCCAGGTCTTTCTTCACGCCCGACTGGACCTCATGGTCGATATCGAAGCTGAAATAGATCGGACTGACCTTCTCCTTCGGGAAGACATAGAACATGTCGATGGTACTGTCAAGCTTGAAGGTCAGCGGCGGGTCGTAGGTCTCGCTGATGATGGTGTCGGTGACATTGCTCAGCTCACCCGTGCCGGCATTGAGGTCGGCCTCCCGGCCGAAGCCGTCACTATGGATATTGACACTGTAGATACGGCTCTGGTTGTTGTAGCCTTTGTTGCGGAGCACGAAGACGATGACGGCCTGGGCATGCTGGAAGTTGAGATCCGTCGTCGGGGCCTTGCGGCATACCGGCTCATAGCTCGTCGTGGAGTTCTGCTTCAACTGGTTGGAGAGGGTCCATTTGGCATACATGATGTCGACATAGGGATTGCAGCGCCAGTGCATCTTCGAGAGATCGGAATAGCCGGCATTGTAAGGATAATAGGCGCAGACCTTCGCGCCATTCTCGTTGAGTCCCACGCCGTTGGCCTGCTGTCCGCCGACGGGCATCCACTCTTGTCCGTTGTAGGTGTCACTGCGGATGCCCTCGCAATACCAGTGATTATTGACGTGGCCGCCGTTGTAGGCCGACTCGTCATCGGCTTTGACAACGGTGATGCCGATATGGGAACCGTTGAGGAAATAGTGCTGGCCGATGATATTGCCATGCATGTAGACGGCACGCGAGAGGGGCTCGAGGCCGACGGCGGCGTTGACCTTCAGATAATCCGACGGTCTCCCGTCGTCTTGCCCGAGATCCGAGACGGAGCAGGCGGCCAGCAACAGAAGGGATGCCCACAGGAGGATCCGCAACATTTTTTCCGGTTGATGGTGTAAGCGTATGTTCATGATTTATCGTCTGAAAAAGAGCTGTCCCCGCCCATCGATGACGATGCCGCTGGCGGCCGTCGCCCGTTGACCGGAGAGATTATAGAATGTGCTGCGGGGATGTGCCGTCGCGGAAGACGGCACGGTGCGGACGGCCGTCGTCGGCAGGCCACCGACAAAGACCTTCGCGGCCGCTGGCTGCGTGCCCCAGTAGATGCGGAGATAGGCTTTTCCGGCACCGAGCGTTCCCGCGGAGGCGCGATAGAAGATGCCGTCGGAGAGGATGAGGTCACCGTAAGCCGTCGACGACTGGCCGATCTCCGTGGCCTCATCGACGGCAATGAGACTGTTGTCGCTGACATCGGCCGTCACGGCACCGTCGGCGGCGGGCGCGAGATAATAGACGGTCCCGGGCGTTCCCGAGAACAGCACCCCCGTGCCCGCAGGTACAGTACCCGATAGTTCCCGTGTGGCGATGGTCTTCGTCGCCGCGTCATAGGTCGTACAGATGATCAGTTTCCCGTCCGAGGCCTGCTCCTGCGTCACGCCGTCAGCCGCGAGGACATAGGTCCCGTCCGCGGACACGTCATAAGGCAGCCGGACGGTCTCCACCGACTTCGCCAGGGAGAGATAGCAGGTCTGCGTGGCCTTCGCCAGGATGTCGGCCCCGAGCTGCGCGGCCAGCGAGGCATGGCTGCGCACGGGATACGTGATGGCGGTGATGCCCGTGCAGTCCTTAAAACTATGCTCGGCAAAGGTCACGGAGGGCCGTAACACGACCGTCTGCAGTGATTTGCACAGTTGGAAGGCATAATCGCCGACGGTCGTCACCGTCGCCGGGAGGGAGAAGTCGACGAGTGCCGCGTCGCTGTTGAAACAGAAGTTGCCGATCGTCGTCAGGGCGCTGCACCCTTTCACCATCGTCAGGAGGGGACAGGAGTCGAAAGCATTCGCCTCGAGAGTGACGACCCCCGGCAGGTCGGCCGTCGTCAGGGCACTGCAGCCACTGAAGGCATACTGTCCCACGGTAGTCACCGTGGACGGCAGGGTGACGGACGTGATCTTCTGACAGGAGGAGAACGCCGAATACTGGATGGCCGTCACCGTATAGGTCACACTGCCGTCGGACACCGTGGACGGGATGACGACATCCCCGGCGATATCCGTGTCCGTGGCATTGCCGCCGTCAAAGAGGGCGTCTTCTGCCGACACGCCGACTCCTACGGTCTTTTCCGTGGAAGAGAGGATCTCGAAAGAACAATCCACGGCCTTCCCCGACACGGTGATGTCGGCATGGAAGGCCATGGCGGGCGCGAAAGACGCCAGAATAAAAATAGATGCGATGATTCCTCTTTTCATATCTCTTCGTTTTTTAATTGATATCATAAGTTCCTTTATCCTCAAAGAGCCAGCCCACGACCTTTACCGAGGAGAGTTCCAGTCCCGTGCCTCCGAGCTCTATCGTGAGATGATAGTGCTTGCCGGGCTCCAGCGTGAAGTTTTTCTCCGCCCGGTAGACAAAGATGTGATGCTTACAGGCCACGGGATCGAAGACGAGCAACTGCACGAAACTGCTGTCTTTCCGGATGGTCTGCGGCGGGATGATACACTCCTGGTGACTGCGCTTCAGGGTGTCGGGGGCATAGGTATAGACGAACGCGGAGTCGGCAGCCGTCCCGGAGACCGTCGTCAACGGATGGATGTCGGTCGTCGCGTTCTTCGTGATATAGTCCGTCAGATGGTAACGGATGGCATAGCAGACAGGACCGACCTTACAGGTGGAGAGGGTGTCGAGCATCCCCTGCGTCAGCGCCGTGCCGAAGCCGTCGATGACGAGGTTCCCCGGTGCCGGCTTGAAATCTATGGACAGTTTACAGAGCTGGTGATTGAACACGATGTTCAACTTCTTCAGACTCGGTCCCGGGGCGAAGCCGGGATTATAATAGCTCACGAAATCACTGGAGTCGAGTCCCGCCTCCTGATGCTTCTTCACCTCGAAATAGAGATTGGCGAGGTCCTTGGGCTTCGTGATCGACAGATAAGGGGCATAAGCGAGGACACGGGCATTGTCGGTGGCCGACTTCCAAGCCATGGGACGCGTGCCCTCCGAACACTGTGCCCACAACGGCGTGCCATCAGGCCGCGGCAGGTTACACCATTTGACATTCGTACGGGTATAAGAATCAACAAACGACTGGTAAAGGATCGTCAGACTGAGGTCAGAGGCGGTATAATCGGAGACGGCGCGACTGCTCTGCATGACACTGATCTCCACAGGAATCTCCCCCTCGCTCTTTGAAGTGATGGTCCCGGGATCATCGGTACACGCACAGACACATGCCAATACTCCCATGAAAAAAACAGTAATCCCCAATCGTATCATAACTTAAATGTATCGTATTCCGCAACAAAGTTATGAATTAAATTTTATAATAATTATAAAAATCGCAAAAATTACCCCCCTGTTAACATTTTTTAGTATTAAAACAAACACAGCATCAAAAGGCCCTGTAAACGCGGGGAAACAAAAGATCAACGGAACGTGACAAAAGGTTAAAGATCAGCCATAAAAGAAGGCCCCTCCCGGGGCCTTCTGCAATCATTTCAAACATTGTGAGAATTTCTCGCCAAAGCGGTTGGTGAAGGTCACGGTGGCCGTGAACTGCTCCATCGGGCCTTTCTCCACACCATCCTCCTGCCACGTTACGGTGCACGCGGGATCACCATCCCGAGGTTCTGACAGGAGGCGGCATACTGCGGGAAGAGATTCGGCGTGTCGAAGACAAGGTCGCCGAGGGTCATGCCGATGATCTCTCCGTTTCCTTTCAAGGAGTCGACGGTATGACGAAGGTCACGCAGCGTCTCGTTCTTCCACCGCCCTACCTCATACGCATCACGCATCTGGGGATCACTGATGGCGATATAAGTGAATTTGTCGGAGACCGTCTTCCGCTTCTTCAAGACAAAGTCATTACTTTCGCGCTTCACCGCCTCACGGACGGGGATATAGAAACGGGCGAGTCCGTGGTCGTTGTTCAACGCATAGGCCGCCGGCGTGGAGATGGCGACAAACTTTCCCAGACAAGTGTCACAGTCGAGGGCCCAGCGGCCCTGCGTGTCTGTGGTCGTGAAATGAATACCGTCGTTGACGACGACACCGGCAATGCCCTTGCCGTCGGTGGTACGTACCTCTCCCCGGAGATGGAACAGCGTCTGCTGGGCCATGGCCGAGACGGAAAATGCGGAGAGGATACCCCATAATAAAAATCTATTCATAGGATTCTGCTTCTCTTAAATCAGTGGTAAAATGTTCTTGCTCATAGGTGTTGCCGTATTCATCCACGGCCTCCACGCGGATGACCTTCGCCTCCGGATTCTTCAACTGATAGATGAAGTCGTGGTGACTGTTGGGCGCGAAATCTTTCGGATTACGGTTGAGCACACCCAGATGAAGGCCCGTGGCCCACGCGTCACTGGTGGCATGCTGATAGGTGTAGGACGTCATCGACGGTGTGCCGCCATTGAGTACCTTGATCGTCAGCTTACCTTTTGACTCAGAGACATACTGCGCCACACGACAGGTCACCGTCACCGTCGAGACACCGGCAGAGAGCGTGCCCAGCGCCGGCGTCGTGATCGTTCCGACGGCCTTGGCCGTTCCGACCTTGACATACCCCGGATGCTCATAGATGCGGGCACCGTCCCATCCGCTGAAACCACGGAGCACACGATAGCTCTCCGCCATGGTGAGGATGAGATCATTGCTGCCATCGTCCGTTGCCTTACAAGCGGTCACGGGAACATTCGGATCGATGACCTTTCCACCGTCACCATCCATGAAGCCGCCCTTGATGCCCGGTTGATTGGCGACAGCATCACCACCCCACAACATGAGGTCGAAGTGCTGTTCGAGTAAGGTCTGGGAGACAGATGGTGTCTGCGAGAGAACGGTCGACTGAAGGACAACGGGACTCACCGACGCGTCGTCAGCAGTGATCTTCATCACCACGGGGCCGGAGACCTGCGGCGTGCCCTTCAGAGGCAGTATGATGTTGCCGCGCTCACCATCAAGGGTCAGCGTCGTATCGTTCACGGCAAGACCTTGGGCACCGGCACCGCTGAGGGCTGTGTGCAACGTCAGGCTCATGCCCTGATAACCGTAGGTGAAAGGCAGATCAATGGTCTGATCACTGACCTTACCGACCTGCAGGTCACCCGAGAGTTTGCCTTTGCCGAAGGTGAAGGGAGCGCCCTCCTCCTGATCGCAATAAACGGTGAGGTCCCGGCCGGCGGCATGGATGAGAAAGGAGTCCCGACGGGCCGCACCCGTGTTACGGGCTGACATCACCTGGATCTTCTGCCGCGTCACGCCGTCACCCGTGCCCTTCATCATATCAAAGGAGAGCCAAGGGGATTCCGTGGAAACGGTCCACTCACCCTGCGTACATATAGTAAAGTCTTTCTCTCCGGCAGCATAACCGAAACGGAGCTCGGAGTCGGAGCGCAGCACGAAGTTGTCGTCGTCAGAGCTGCATGAGGTCATCGCCAGCCCCGCAAACAAGGCCAGCGCTGATAAGAATAGCTTGTGTTTCATTTTTTCAATCTTTCTTGTTAACGATCTTTCAATCTTCCCATCCATAGTTCTGCTTGAGGTTAGGGTTCTTCACGAGGGCGGCACGAGGGATGGGATGGAGATACTTCTTGTCGCTCCAGTCGTTCTCGTTCTTGATATACAGACGACCGTCCCGGAAGGTATAATACGGGGCCTTGCTCAAAACGATGTAATAGACGCCCGACTCTGTCTCCGACGGTTTCTTGTCACAGACCTCAAGGTCCTTCACGCCATCACCATTAGTGTCGTAAGCGACATTCTTCTCACCGATATAGATACTGTTCCACGGATCGGTGAGCATCTCACCTTCGCCCCAGCGCATGAGGTCGTCGTAGCGCAGGCCGTCACCTTCGAAGAAGAGTTCGATGGCACGCTCGCGGCGGATCTCCAACAGCCATTTATCCGTACATTTATTCCGATAGTAACTGATGAGATAAGGATCGGCCGTGGCCGGCGCATCGCCTTTCACGCCGGCACGCTCACGCAACGGACGGATGGTCTTGTCCCAGATCTTCGTGTCCATCTCGCCGAGCTCAGCCTTCGCCTGCAGCACACGCGGAAGGATATCGGCAGTGAGGGCAGCGGTATTCTTCACGGTGAGCTTCTTCAACTCGCGCCACGAGGTTCCTTCATACATTCCAGCATAACCCGTATAGACCGCCGCCTCCGTCCACGTACCGTCAAGGTTGCGAAGGGTAGCCACAGGGAATCCCTGAGTTTCTATCTGTCGCTGGATAGGGATAATGGTAGACAGATCGTTGGGATCATAAGAATACATCACGGCAGGCTCATGATACAGACGCCGCCACAACTCGATATTGTCACTTACCGTCAACCATCTGTTCAACTTCAGTGAGCCCTTGGCACGGAGGTTGAAACGCTGAAACTTCTCATCACCTATTTTATAGATACCACTCGTTCCATAATAACCTCCCGACAACAGATAGGTGGCACGGTCGGAGCCGCCGGAGAGACTGAGGTTATGCTGCGTGGCCGTATAGCTGTCTTTATAAATCTCACCAAACCAGTCGGTATTGCCGAAATAATCGTAGTATCCCTTACCATTGATTCGAATCTTCTCCAACGTAGGATCGGCATCACGGCGCTGCAACTCACTGTACCAGTCATCCCAACTGACAATAAACTTATTGAAACGGTTGTTGATGGTGCTGGGCTCCTTGCCCTTATAGTTGACATAAGCATGATAGAAATCCGTGGCCCACTGCAGGCCATTGGTCACCATCTGCGGCTTGACCGTACGAGAGAGAAAAGAGAGACTCCCACTGTACTGAATGGAGGGACGACCCTTCTTCGCCTTCTTCGTCGTGATGAGGATAACGCCGAAGGCTCCCCGGGCACCATAAATAGCTGTCGACGAGGCATCCTTCAGTACGGAGATACTCTCCACATCATCGGGATTGACAGCATTGAGGTCACCCTCTACTCCATCGACAAGTACGAGGGCACTGCCGCCGGCACCGATGGAGTTGACATTGCCACGGATATGGATCGAACCGGTACGGATAGGCTTGCCATCCGACATCGTAATCGTCAACCCAGGCACCTGTCCCTGTAAGCTGCGCGTAATATTAGGATTACTGCGGTTCTCGAGTACATCACCATTAACGGAAGAGATGGCGCCAATGATATCACGCCGTTTCTGCACACCGTAACCGACGACAACAAGCTCATCAAGGTTATGTACACTGTCTTTCATCTTCACGTGAAGCGTCGTGTCATTCCCATTCTTGCTCACCTCCCCCTGGCTCACATCAGCCCATGTAGTCAAGGGTACTCCCGCTAACATGGCTGCGAGCATGAGAGGTCTGGTCTTTCCTTTGATCTTTCTCATCTTTTTATAATTTGTTAGAATAATGGTATTTTTTATTCGACCGCAAAATTACGTTAAGGAAATTACATATCCGTAAATAGAATATTTCAAATCCATAACATCTGGAAAAAACAACAGTGCCAAAGGTATGCACAAGTTGTGCAGACATCGTGCACACTTTGTGCAAACCGTTTGCACAAATGTTAAACAACGGATTTCTAAAAAAATAACCGAAAAATTTGGTCATTCCGAAATAAAACCGTATCTTTGCACTCGCTTTTCGACCAAAAGCCTTTGAGGGTTGTTGTTTTCAGCAGCAACTCAAAGAAATCTGGAGAGATGGTAGAGTGGTCGATTACAACGGTCTTGAAAACCGTCGTACCGAGAGGTACCGGGGGTTCGAATCCCTCTCTCTCCGCCAGAAATGCGTAACTCGTTATTTATCAGCAAGTTGCGCATTTTGCGTTAAAAAGACCGGACGATTGACGGACGGCTTCTGTTAAGCATTGTTGGACGTGCATCTTTTATAGCTGGGAACGCAGCGACAAAAGATGTTAAAAAAATGTGCTCTAAAATTCAAGGAAGTAATGTTTCCAAGCTCGTAGGCTACACCTACCCAAAACTCCACAAAGGCAAAGAGTGGTATGTCGACTTCTATGCACTCGACCCTGCCACCGACACGATGCGGCGTAAGAAGTACAGCATCAGTACTGAATTTCGTGTTTCTGAACGCAACCGGCGCGCTACTGAGATTATCAATGTAGTGAGCAGTAAGCTCATGAAGGGATGGAATCCGTGGGTACAGACTGACAATTCCCGTGCTTATGTACTCTTCGAGGATTGCCTGGAGAGGTATCTCGATTATGTCGACCGCATGGATCGCAAGAAGACACGGCAGAGTTATCACTCGCGGGTCAATGTGCTCAAAGAGTATATTGCCACCCGTACTACCCCATTCAAGTATGCTTATCAGTTCGATGAGTCCTTCTGCAACGACTTCATCGACTGGATCTTTCTCGACCGTGAGAGTTCTCCCCGAACGCGTAACAATTATCGTGGCTGGCTCTACGGCTTCTCTGAGTTCATGGTTGCCCGCAAGTACATCGCTAACAATCCTGTTGAGAAGATCAAGGTGATGCCAGAGAACGGGGAAAAGTTCCGCAAGGACCTCACTCCGGAGATGCTCAAGACGATGACCAAGTATCTCACGGAGCATGACAAGTCCTTCCTCCTGGCCTGTCTCATGCAGTACTACACGCTCATCCGTCCCGGCGAGCTCAGCAATCTGAAGATTGGAGACATCAGCCTGAAGAATCAGACTATCTTCGTTTCCAAGACTTTCAGCAAGAACCATCGTGATGCGGACGTGGGTCTGAACAAAATCATCATCAAACTGATGCTCGACCTCGATATCTTCAAGAGCACGAGCGACTGCTATATCTTCAGCCACGACTTCAAGCCGGGCAAAGAGCATGTAGGCAGCGACCAGTTCAACAAGCGTTGGAAGACGATGCGAAACGCACTGAAATGGAGCGACTGCTATCAGTTCTATTCTCTGAAGGATTCCGGCATCCGTGACCTTGCCAATTCCGAGGGTGTTGTCGTTGCCCGTGATCAGGCACGCCACAGGGACATCTCCACAACCAACCGCTATATCCAGAAGCATGATGTGCAGCCGGGAACGCTCAACTTTGAGGGTAATATGGTCTATGAAAAGCCCAAGGCGAAGGATGACGTTAAAGACAAATAGACAATAAACGAAACCAGCCACCCGTGAGATTAACCTCACAGGTGGCTGATTTATGTTTGACCAGCATGTGTACCGGCTAACGGGTGCAAGTCCCGAGCAGACCTTAGTAGTGGGAACTGCATAGCCAGAGAGACAAGGGTGTCCATCGCGAGGTGGAATCTGAAAGAAGTCAGCGGCAAACACCTGCCCCGACGTACAGAAACCTAATACCAAGGCTTGCTTGCGAGGGTGAGGCGGCATAAAGCGTCAAAGCCCTATAACTACTCGGAATCGCAAGGAGTAAATTAGGCGGGGATAAGATGGAAAGTTAGTACGCTTAACTGGTGAGGTCTCACGGACATGACGATTAGTTGCTTTTACGAAAGTCGTGGAGTAATGCTTGCCGTGAGAAGTCAGCCGAGGTCATAGTAGTCGCAAATTGACACGTGCGTCGAAGGACCGAACCTTAATTAAACGACAGTAATTGAAAGTTACCTTATGCAGGCAAGAATGCAGAAAACATGGTCTCAAGGCAATGACTGCCCTCAAAGAGACAGGACGGAATCCGAAGGGTATGAGGGAGTGCAGACCTACATATGGATGACCGAAGACAACGTCGTGGAAGTACCATTTGACAAGGCACATTTATTGGAGGTCATATTGTCCCCGAAGAACTTGAACGCCGCTTATAAGTGCGTGGTGAGGAACAAGGGCTGTGGCGGTGTCGACAAGATGTCATGCGAGCAGTTGCTCCCGTGGCTGAGAGCCAACAAGGACACTCTGATAAAGTCCCTTATGGACGGCAGCTACCGTCCGAATCCCGTCAGACGGGTAGAGATACCCAAGGATAATGGCAAGAAGCGCCTTTTAGGGATACCCACCGTGGTAGACCGCATGGTGCAACAAGCCATCAACCAAGTTCTGACTCCCATCTATGAGAAACAGTTCAGCAGGAACAGCTTCGGCTTCCGTCCGAGGCGTGGCTGTCATGATGCGTTGAAAAAGGCGCAGTCCATAATCACGGACGGCTACAAGTACGTAGTCGACCTGGATTTGGAGCGCTTCTTTGATACGGTCAGCCATAGCAAACTCATAGAAGTTCTCTCCCGAACAATCAAGGACGGGAGGGTTGTCTCGCTTATACACAAGTATCTTCGGAGTGGCGTAATGGTAAACGGCTTGTTCGTGCGCAGCGATGAAGGTACACCGCAAGGTGGCCCGCTGAGTCCGTTGTTGAGCAACGTGATGCTTAATGAACTGGACAAAGAGCTCGGGCGCAGAGGACTTCCGTTTGTCCGCTATGCCGACGACTCGATGATATTCTGCCGCAGCAAACGGGCTGCGGAACGTGTAAGGGAATCCATAACCAAATTCATCGAAGGCAAGCTTCACCTAAAGGTCAATAAGGAAAAGACGGTAGTCTCTTATGTCCGTGGTGTGAAGTACCTCGGCTACTCCTTTTACATCCAAAAGGGCAAGTGCCTTCTGACGGTACATCCCAAGACCAAAGCCAAGATGCGTCGCCGCTTGAAAGAGCTGACGGGTCGCAGCAATGGCATGGGCTATGCCAAGCGGAAGGAGACTCTTCGCCTCTACATAAGGGGCTGGGTGAACTACTATCACCTTGCCACTATGAAGAGACTGGCCGAGGAAACCGACGAATGGTTACGGAGACGCTTGCGTATGTGTATATGGAAGTCATGGAAGCTTCCCAAGACCCGAATCAAGAACCTCATTAAATGCGGAATAAACAAGTATAACGCACGCCGATGGGGTTATGTTAAGGGCTATTGGAGAGTAGCAGGGACACCGATTATGCATATGGCTGCATCTAACGTGAACTTGCGCAAGGCTGGTTATACGTTCCTATATGACGAGTATGCCAAATGGTTACCCAAAAGAGGAACCGCCGTATGCGGAACCGCACGTACGGTGGTGTGAGAGGTCGGTAAACACGAAAGTAGGAGATAAGCACCTATGATTAGTGTTTACCTCCTACTCGATTATATGTGTATGGTATGAGAGTGCGATTTTTCCTTGTATCGTTGTAGCACTTATGGCTGTTGTGAGAAATTTGTTTGATTATCAACCATTTATGAAACGATACACCTTGTAGCATCCTCTCTTTGCGCTACAAAAACTACTCTACAGAGAACGTATAACAGATACTGGAGAGCGTCGGGGAGATCATATTACCGAGGTAGAACACCCCGTAATCGCCCGGTGTCAGCCGTGCTGCAGGGATCGTGATGATGGAGCTGTGGTCTCCGAAGTTCTGATACCCGAACGACAGATAGCCAGCCTTGTCAGCCTTCTCCGAGTCTGCGGTGTTGATGAGTGCCGCCTTTGTCTGGAACCACTGCAGCCGGCGGTCTTTCTTCGACGAGGCGAACCTCACGACCTTGAACAGTGCCATGCCGTCCTCCCGTTTCTCTGCCCTGAGATTAATCAGCACCTTCACGTCCTTACCCTCATGCCTGCACTTCAAGGCAGATGAAGAACCGCTGAAGGTGAAGTCCATGCCCTCGGCTCCTGCTAACGTGTTGGCGGCATCGGCGAGACTGCCCACATTGGCAGCCGTACCCATCACCTGGGCACCAGCCACTACGGCTCCCAAGGAAGAGCTCCCTGCTCCCGCAATCATCCCGATACCTCCCAAGGCTCCGGCGGCACTGGCGGCAGTACTCACGATGGAGGCAAGCTTGCCGAACTTGTTCTTGTGCTTCTCCATCTTGCCGTCTTCCATAGGCAGTGCCTTCAGGCTGTTGTCAGCAGCGACTAAATACATCAGGTCAGCAGCCGTTGTGTCAGGTTCAACGATTTCGGCGGCCTGCGCCTTGGCGGTTGAGCATAATCCTCCGGCCATCAGCATGAGGACGA
Source organism: Prevotella sp. AGR2160 (assembly GCF_000424185.1). Lineage (GTDB taxonomy): Bacteria > Bacteroidota > Bacteroidia > Bacteroidales > Bacteroidaceae > Prevotella. Next base: position 11,995 of record NZ_AUJK01000014.1, on the reverse strand, counting down.
ATGTGAAAACACGAATCTTGTTCAAATGTTTCATAACGTGAAAATGTTGTTGGTGAATAATATGAATTGTTTTATGTTCTTTGGGTTATACTTTCGCTTTTTATCGGTGCAAAAATAATCAATTTCCTTGAAACGACCAATACATTACTTAATAAATATGTGCTTATCCACATTTTGTTGTACCTTTGCATCTATGAAACATTCATATCTGCGTCTGCATGCCTCCATTCTGTTAGCAGGAGCTACGGGCTTGTTTGGCAAGATCATCACCATCAGCGAACTGCCGCTGGTGTTCTATCGCGTATTGTTTTCCGCCCTGCTCCTCGCCTTTGACATGGGTGTGCAGCACCGGCTCCACCGTCTGCCGTGGCGTCAGGTAGCCATGATGATGGGCTGCGGCGTACTGTTGGCCGTTCACTGGGTGTGCTACTACGGCAGCATCAAGATGGCCAACGTGTCCATCGGTGCAGTGTGCTTTGCTCTCGTGGGATTCTTCACTGCCATCATTGAACCCATCATCGGACGGCACCGCCCTTCGTGGCGTGAGCTGCTGCTCAGTCTGCTGACCGTCTGTGGCATCATGCTCATCTTCGGATTCGACGTTCGCTATCGCGCCGGCATCGCCGTGGGCTGTCTCTCATCCCTGCTTTATTCGTTCTTCTCCGTACTCAGCAAACGGGTACAGGCCACTACAGGACGCGCCAGCAGTACCATGCTGCTCTATGAGCTCACGGGCGGTGGAATACTGCTCGCTGTGGCCACCCTCGTCTATGGTGTGGCTGTACCCCAGGCTGTTGTAGTACCGCCAAGCCACGACCTGATAGCCCTGCTCGTCTTTGCATCGCTGTTCACCATCGGACCGTTTCTGCTCCAATTGCAGTCGCTTCGTTCCATCTCAGCCTTCACCGTCAACCTGAGTTATAATCTCGAGCCCATCTACACCATCACGCTGGCCATGTTGCTCTTTGGCGAGGCGGGTGAACTCTCTTTAGCCTTTTGGGGCGGCATCGCACTCATCCTCTTGTCGGTAGCCGTACAGACTATTCTTGCCGTGCATTCAAGGAACAAAGGCAACAGATAACTTCGTCCCACGCCAGGCTTTTTCCCACCCTTCCCTATTTTTCCTGCCATGCCGTGTCCTGCCATTCCGTTGCGCATGGAGTCGCAAGTCTTCGCCGTTGCGCCGTCATGCTTCACTCCATTTTCAGGCACCGCATGGCAAACGCTTGCAGCGGGACGGCTCTGCGATACCGTCCTTCCTTGATGCCGGTCCATGACTGGAGTGAAGACTGCACAAGTTCCGTTTCCTCTCCAGTCATCAACCGCATCCGCAAAAGTTCCGGCTTATTGCTTTGCCCCACCGTTGCGAGGCACCACGAAGAAGGCACTTGCAGGGTGCCTCACGACCCCTACCCGATTAAAGGGTCACAGCCGTTGCCCGATGCCTAAGTGTTTTCTTAGCCCATGCCCACGCCACAAAACGGACGACGGCTATTCTGCTTTTCTGACCGTCCATCCATTACCGTCCGCACACTCCCGGCAAAGGCTGGCCGCTCAGCAGAACGTGCCGGCGAATTGACTTCCCTGCCAAGGCGCAACCGCAGCCCGACGTTGCCGGTCTTCACTTGCGCTTTCTTGTCAGTGAAAACAATTCTGTGCCGTCACTGTAGCCGCCGTCCGCTTTGTTCCCACCCTTCCTGAACCGTTTCCGACCACTTCGGGAAACCTAAAGAAAGGGAAATTGACTCCTTGTCTATACACGTGCCACCGCCACAGCATTGGCAGCCCTTGACATCGACGGATATTCCATCTGGACATCATACATGTGGAGTATCCTGTAGAGGTTGCTCTTGCTGCGGTAACCGGTACGTTCCATAATCTCCTTGATGCAGTACCCCGCCTTATACATGTTGATGACCAGCTTATAGCGTTTCAGTTTGCGGTCGTTGTAGTTGGTGGAATAGAGTTCCGCCTCCAGGTCATCGTGCGTGTTGCGGTCGCGCTTGCTGAACACCTTGCAGATAAGGTCCAGCGTGTTGACCGTCTTCGACTCCGGGAACAGTTCGTCCTGCGTGTCCAGTCCGTCGGCGATGGAGACAATCCTTATGCCCGTCTTCCGGCAGAACTTCACAAAGAATATCATATCGTGGAAGTTGTAGAAGGCGTTGTCGAACGAAAGCAGCACCGCGCAGTCACCCTCCTGGAGCTCGTTGATGAACGCCTCCCATTGAGGCCGTTTCCTGCCCTTGCCGTTTTCCTTATAAAGCGTCTCACACCCGTGCACCCGCATCTGCTGGAGTGCATCCTCACCGTGCTCATTAATATGAGCATTACCGATATATCCGATATGTTTCATATTTCTCTGTGATTTATTTACAAAGATACTAAAAATATTCCATTTCTCGGCAAGTTAACCGTTATAATATCAAAAGATTACGAAATTAGTACCAAATTCGGCGTATTTGGTTCTATTTTCGAGTTTTACAGAACCAATAAGTTGCAAAACGGGTAAAAGACATACTATTTTGAGGAAGAATTGTTATCTTTGTTGTAGTATCTCACCAAAACCATCACAACAATGACAACAACCGGAAAAAACGGATTGCAACACCATCATTATCAGTCGGAACGGAGACTTGTCCGGCAAACCATTCATACCATATTCACCGTATTACCCATATTATCCATATTGACGTTTTCCGTCCTTTTGTCTGCTTGTAATAAAGACGACAAATACCAGTTCACCACCAGTCGCAGTGCGGTCGAAACCTACCGTGCGTTTCTCAGTAAAATCAAATCTGTCAGGACCAGCAATACCAAGGAATATGTCGCCTCATTGAAGGAATGGAAGGAAGTAAACGATACCGTTTACAAGTTCCTCGTTGCTGACTCTGCTTTTGTGAAGTACCATAATGAGGCGAACGACTATTTTCTTATCCGTGACTCCATCCGCAAAGAGCTGCTCCGTCTCGCCGAGACCTGGCGCTATGGCTACGACGACGTGCTGTCCATCAAGGAGCAGACCAGCACCTATAAGGATGACAGCGAACTGGCGGAAGCCGTCAGCCTTGCCACACCTTTCTTTACCTCCCTCGACAGTACCGCCATCAGTGTCTGCGACAAGGCCTCCATCCTGAAACGGTACCGCTACTTCCTGACCACCACCCTCAGCAAGGGCGTCAACAGTCGTGAGGACATGCTGCGCTTCATCCGTGACGAAGACTATATGTTCCGCACCTTCCTCCATCACCTCTATGAGATGGACGACGAGCCCCTGGCAGACATCAGCCGGAACACCGAGGCCATCTGCCGCAACATCTTCATCGCTGCCCGTGAAGGGCGCATCCCCTCCAAGGATGCTATCGTCTATATGTCCATGCGCACCGTGCGCAGGCTGTTGCAGAACTCCGCCGAGTGTGTCGAGAACATCAACCGCCTGGAGATGAAAGGCAAGGCACAGGGCAATGCCTACCTCTGGATGATTATCCAGCCCTTTGTCAGCATCGACCCGTTCCTGCTGGCCACCATGACCCCACAGGAGCGCAGCCGGTTCGAGTATATCGTCACCCATCTGCCCAAGTCGCGGCGGTTTGCCGATACCTTCGACATCAACCTGAGCGCATTGAACTATCTGCTGCCACAGCAGTTGCTCAAAATATATGTTTTATCCGTCTAATCCAAACTAATTATGATTGTAAAAGAAGTAAACAAGTTTATGGCCCTGATGCCATTGATGCTGCCCAAACTCATTGACAGCAAGCAGTGTGTAGAACCCGACATCGCCGAGGACTCGGCGGTACTGTACTTCAACCTTGAAGAGCGTTTCCCCATTGGCATGGTGATGGACATGATCGACGACGACCTCGACCTTCAGCTCCTCTACCACGGCTCAAAGAAGTCAGAGCCGCGCATCCTCCACTGCTGCTTCTTCGCCAGTCCCAAGCTCGGCAAGAGCATGTTCAAGATCAACTTGCTCACCGGCACCGACGGCTTTGTAGACAGTGTTGCCGTCACCGTCTATGACACCGTGGATGTCTTTGCCGAAGAACTCGACAGCGATCTTCTCTCCCACACGCTGTCCTTCGACTTCACCGAGGCGATGACCAGCCAGGAACTGTTGTCTGTTTTTTGCAAGATGAGCTATGAGACCTGAGCTGCTTTATTCCATTGCCGATGTCATCAACGCCCATGGTGACACCTATCATGCCGTAGTGCCTTTTGCCAAGCACGACTATATGGTGCAGGAAGGCAGCCGCCTCGTACGTTCCTCCTGTTACGTGCTCCGTGTCATGCTTTCCGGCAAGGCAAAGAATCATGTGCGCCGGACGGTGTGGAACGTCTATGAGGGCGACATGGACAAGATCATTCAGAAGATCAGTCGCCGCGACAAAGCCTTTGCTGAGCGGATGAAAACCTGCAATCCTTCCCCCAGGGATGTGGAGTGGATCATTCGCCGGGCCACGCTGAAATCGCTGACGCTGAAGATCTCCAACTCGTCTTACCATCTCTATGTAGATTGCATCAAAAACTAATCCCAACCATCATGTATTACCCATATTACTATTAAGAAATCATGACTGCAAAATTACTCTTCATATTACTCGTTTCGCTGCTGCCGTTGGCCGTCTCTATCGCACTCGCCCGCAAGGGTCGCCTCATGGTTGTCCGCCGCTGTCTGTCACGTTCCGAGAAGCGCGCCAACTTTGCCGCAAGTCTGCTTGCCATTGTCATTCTCCTCTTCCATTTGGCTTACTCGTTGGCTTTCCCCGTGACGATCGGTCTGGCCATCTCATCGCTCTATGCGTTCTTTGCCATAGCCGTCAAGCGCAACACCCTTCTGCTATTGTTCATCCGTTCCTCCATGCCCATCTATCTTGGTATTTTCGCCATCGCGGTTCCCATCGGCTTTATCCCCGGCATGTTCCCCATCGCCTACACGTTGTCTGCTGTCCTGATTACAGCCGCCTGCCTGCCGGACATACCCCAGCAGAACATTACAGAATCTGATGCCACTAAACATTGAATCAACGAATAAGCAATGAAGCAAAAGAAGAAATCGACTGTCAACTGGATGGCCATCGGCCACGAACTCATCAACTGTCTTCGAACCAAAGACCGTCACCGTCTGTCACGTTACGATGCTTTCGTATGGCTGATGGAATCCATCGGCAAGGGCATTCCCGTGTGTAATGAACAGGGCGAACAGATCCATGTCCTCCCGTTCACTGCCTCTTACATGCGCCTGGCTGAAGAATGGAACTGGGAACGGCACACCGTACAGCAGTTCCTTGATGAGCTTGCCGCGCTCTCGGTGATCTCACGCCAGCGCAAGGGCAACACCTTCGTGTTCTCCTTGGCCAAGAAGTCCCACAAACATTTACTCCTTTAACCTCATGTCGCGATGCTTCAAATTCTCCTTCTTTTCCATTCAAACCTTTCAGGAACCGGTGCACTCCGTTTCAATAATTTTCTAAGCCGAGCGAGCTTGCTTGCCTTTCTTCACCAGTTTAGTGCAACCTACGGTTTAGGCACGATTTTCCAAATCGGTAAGCCTAATTAGCGTTAACTTACATTAACGCCCTGAGAGCCCCTCCAAGGGAGTTCCTGCGGGGAGCAAGCTCGGGCTGAATAGGTAATAATATTGTCAATAAAAACGAATATGGCAGGAAGAAAACAAGTCATGGACATGCGCTCTGAGACGGGTGGTGTCAGTCAAAAAGAGAGTGATGAGCAGCAACGCAACTGGACTGCCCAACAGTGGAAGAAGAAAGCCGCGGACAGTCTTGCCAACTACGACCCTACCCGTGCTAAGCTCAACTTTGAGGTCGTACGGGGAGGGGTCGTGCAGCCTATAGATACATCCAAGAGCATCGCTCAGAAGATGGCTGAGAACCTGGCAGCCCGCGGCATCAGGGATCCGAACAGTAACGCTGACGGCAAACGGAAGTACCGCACCATTGCCAAGTTCATCTTTGGCGGTAACCGTGAGCGGATGCATGAGCTCGCCTTTGGCACTCAGAAAGTCGATTTGACGAAAGGGGCGGACAACAGTGGCATCACCCGTTGCCAAGAGATCGAGGACTGGGCACGTGACGTATATAATTTCATGGCCAAACGTTATGGCGAGGATAACATCATCAGCTTCTATGTCCACCTCGACGAGAAGAATCCCCACATTCATTGTACAATGGTGCCGGTCGATATAGCCCGTAACCGTATCTCATGGAGAACAGTCTTTGGCAGTACCATTGAGGCTGAATCGGCAAATATGACCGCCTTGCACTCCGAACTTGTCGAACAGGTCAACAAGAAGTGGGGACTGGAACGTGGCAGCAATATGGAGGAGACAAAAGCCCGGCACCGCTCCACCGAGGAATACAAACGTGAGCTTGTATCAGAGGTGTGCGACCTGGAGACCACCCGTCAGGGACTGCTTCGGCAGATCCGTCGGGCCGAGATAAAGTTGAAGGGCATCTCGACGATGATCGCCAATCTCCGGGAGCGCAAGCAGGCCATTCAGGATGAGATAGACGAGATCGCCCGTCAGTTTGGCCAGGACGGTTGTGACCATGCTGCCTTGGCCAGCAGGATGGCGGCTTTGCGGAGTGAGCTCGAAGACGTCAAGAGCAAGCTTTCTCTCCGTCAGCAGATGTTGGAGGATGCCGAGCGCACCATCCTCGCTGCCCGTGCGCGTCTCGCTGCGTTGAAACAGGAACATGCCGAGATACGGGAGCATCTGGGTGCAGACTTCAACTATAAGACCACGGAGCTGCAGAAGAACTTGCTGGCGACCTACAACGACATGGTGGCTTCTTCCTGGGAACCCGTCCGTCCGACGCTCTCCGAGCACCAGCAGCATCTTCTCGACGAGTCAGGATTCACCCATCTCACCGACAATGCCGCCGGTGTCATCAACTGTGCCCTGCTCCTTTCCCTTAACTGCATCCGCGAGGCTACCGCCTATGCCGAGTCCAACGGCGGCAGCACCGTCAACAACACCGGCTGGGGACGTGACAAGGATGAGGATGACGAGCAGTGGTGGCGACGCTGTATCGCCCGCTCAGCCGCCATGATGCGGCCGGGTGGGAAGAAGCGGCAGAGAGGGCGGTAAGACGGGTAATATCAGTAATACGGTGACGAACTTTCCTGTATTACCTGCTCAGAACCTTACCGCCATTTTATCCAACAGACGCTTGTCGAGCGCGTGCTTGTTCAGGAAGATATAGGTGGTGTACATCGCCACGAAGCTCTTGCTGAGATACCAGATGCCATGGTAGTTGCCATAGTCGCCCCACGAGTTCTTCACCATATAGTATTCCTTGCCATTCTTGTCCTTCGCCGTACCGAAGATCAGCATCACGTGGTCGTAGGTCGCCTCCCACGTATCGAAATATTTCTGCCGCAAAGCCTGTGTCGGTGTCACCTCCGGTGCATCCACACCGAGACTGTCGAGTTTGCTCTTCTGCTGTGCCTTCGGCAGTTTGAGCCACCGCTCCGCATCGCTCCCAGCCAACGAGTAGGCTTTCTGTTTGTCCAAGGCCAGGCCGATGCCGCTCCGTGAGAAGTTGTCTCCACTCACATCTCCGCCCCATGCCACGCAGTAGCCGTGGGCAAGGGCATTGTCGATGACCGCCATCATTTGGTCCAGCGGAATGTTGAAACTCGGACGCGGGCGCCACTTGTAAGGTGCCTCTATCACCATCCACTCGTTAAAAGGATGATGGGTGTAACTGGTCACGCTGACATAGTCGTCCCAATCAAGTCCGAGACTTGCTGCAAACGACTGCGGGGTATAGCGTTTGCCCCCATAGCTAAACTCCTTCTGATAAGTGCCAAGATAAGCATCCAAGATTCCCGTCATGCCCTGCCGCCACTGCGTCGTGATGGAGGTCTGCTTGCTGTCAGCATAGTTGTTGACATACGCTTCCAAGGCAGGGAAGAACTCGTTGAAATTGGCGAGACTATCGCCTACCATCGCTCCCGGTCTTGTCATCGCCTCTTCCGGCACGATACCGAATCGCTTGATGACACTCACCACGTCGTCGCAGGAGCCGCCTTCCGAGAAACGGCTGCTGCCATGCATGCGGATATGGTAGTCGGCACAGTCGAGATAATCCTGATATGCCACATACATCTCGGCGAGGTCCACCGTCTTGCCCGTCTTGCGCAGGATCTCACTCTCCAAGAATCCGCAGGTGGCATAGTCCCAGCACGTCCCACTTCTGTTCTGATCCTTCACCGACGTTATCGCGTTGGCTTTGATGGTTGTGAATACCGGTGCTTTGCTTTGGGCAAAACCAGCCAGTGCTGTCGTTGCAAAAGCGACTGACAATAGCATTTTCAATGGCGTCATCATAACTGTAAATTTTATGTTGTTCAAATATGATTTTATTAAAATGTGCACTATTGGCCGTTGTGTGATCCCCAAGATGTGTTTACCTTTGCATCTGGAAACCTGCCTGTAGGCGGTCAACTGTTCTGCACGAACTTCGTCCCTCGGATGCACGCATCTCTGAGGTGTCCTTACGAAAGCTAACAGTCCGCCTGCTTGAATCAGCAAGTGCGAGTATGCTGCACGAATCTGGCTCTACGACGTGCCTGCACGAACGAATGCCCCTGTACGATCACTCATCCTACACTTGCTGAAGGTCTCCTTTTTCTAATCCTTTGCAAATATATCTGCTGCTATTTGGTCTTCATGTTTTTTAAATAGCAATATTCAGTGTAAATGAGAAGTTTATCTTTCTTCCTTCGCCTCTTGCTTTGGTAATGCAATAGGAATCATGAATTTAATCCTGCTGATACATTGGTTTTGATTTGATTCTTCATATGTACCTTCTGCTCCCAATACTGCTATTTTTATTTTTCCGCCAGCATTAGAGGTAGTGGAAGTGGATACTGTAACAGCTAAATCATAATCAACCTTAATGAAATGTCGATGGTTATTTTCTTTATTTGCATCTTTTGAAGGTTCACTATTTGCAGAAAACAGAACTCCTTCTCCTATCATCCCACCTGTAGGTATGAATGAGCCAATGGATTGTAGCTTGGGATTAGATTCATTGATAGCTTCTACTATTTGTGAAACAGACTCCTTTACAAATTGTTTTATATCCATGATATTTTATATTTTGGAATTTTTAATCTCATCATCTGTTCTAATGATTAAATATTACATCTCTATGGTATTCTAAGAAGCGTTTGCTCGGAAAATACTTTTCTGGAGTCAGTAGTTGTTTTCCTTCAATTGGTTCAAAGAAATCTGCATAGAATGTCTTTCCTACATTTGCTTTTATCTTGCTGGAAAGTATTGTCTTATAATCATCATTGAATGTTATTAGTCCTTGGTCGAACGCTTTATCATAGATAGAAGAAAGGCAAATACCATTCTCTGGGTTGAGTCTTTCTTCTTTATTGTCTGCCCACGGCATAATATGACTGGCTACGAGTAATTCAGGAATATCTATTCCAGACAAAGCACAAGTCGAATCATAATTGGCAAGGATGATAGCCCGAAATACGTTTTGGTTTACTCTTGTCTTAACTATCCTCTCTTTGTCTTTGCCTGTTAAATTATCAGATATGTCGCTAAGGACTCTTTTGTACTTCTTCTCCAGAGACGTCTTTTGATAATGAGCAAGGACTTGCTCTGTTTCGAAGACAAACTTCTCTTTGTCGGCAAAGAATTCATCCCAGTAAGGTTGACATTGCTTTGAGCCACCAGTCATACCCTTAATGCCACGTTGCTGAAGAATAGGGTCGCATGAAGCAAAATTTGCGAGACGGAGAGCAACTGAACCTGCTGTTCTTCCTATTAGTTCTGCAATTCGCTTTACATCGGGATTTGTGCTGTACATTTTCCCAAATGGAGTCTTCAAGTACAAATTGAAGACTATCATGAATTCATCCCTTGTCCATAATCGCCTAACCATTACTATTTCTTGTGTGTTTTTTGTTTTTTATTACCTTTCCAAAAATATGGATAGTTAGCAACCAATTCATTAATTTCTCTCTTCAAGTCTATATTTATATCACAGTCTGTATAGCCCTGTCTATAGTTCCTCGAAAAGATTTTTGATAAGCTCAAAGCTATTCCATTCTTGCTTTCATGCCCCCAATAATTTCCACCTGACAAATGTGTAACTCTTGCTACACTGATTGACGAAGGACTATAGGTATCCAAATTGTTTGATGGCACTGTTACAAAAGAGTAAGTAAAAGGTATATTCTGTATACTATATAATGCAGAGCCTACGGTTATACCGTCTATGGCTTTTTTCTTGGACTTATATATTAAATCCCATAACATAGGTGCCTGAGCATTATCATTCCAGTTAGTCTTACATTGTATAACTCCTATCTGGAAGGAATAAAATTGTTTTCCAATTTCATCAGAGAGAACATCAAAGTCTATGTTGCCCTTCTTATTTAGAAATAATTGTAAGTCTTTCGCCTCGACAAATGGGTAAGTTCTTGGAAATACGAGAACAATGATATCCGCTTCAGATTGACATTCCAAGTTTCTGTATTCAACTGTTAGTGCTTGGGAAACCACATCAGGGATACGCGTTTTCTTACTTCCTCTAAAAGCTACTACCCTTGAACCAACGCTACATATATTTATATACCATGTTACCAGCTTCTCCCAATATGTACCTCCCTTGCTAAGGCTCGATTGTGAACGCGCATCACCGTTATTAGTAGACTTAAAAACATCTGAAAGGTGGTCACCTAAGGATAACAAAGATTCATACGAAGGTTCATGGAGGTTAAAATATTTAGCGATATTACGATACCAAACATTCCAACTTACTTTGTCTTTATCGTCAAAGAGGTCAAGAACTGACTCTTTTCTTAGTTGCTCTATTAGATTATGCTTCATATTTATTGATTAATGATGTACGTCTCACTTTGTGGAAACAACAAAGGTCTAGACTTTGCGTCAATTTTAAAACTATAAGTGTCTCCACCAGTTCTTCTACATAGTAGAAAATCTACTGATATATGTCCCTGCTCCATGAGAATGTCAAACTGGTTAACAATAGGATTCTTAGTGTGAACAATGTCCTTAACACGAAAGAATTCTTTATTTTGCTCAACTTTGTTTTCAACATCTATCCAGAAAGTCTCACGGTGTTTAGTAAGAAGCCGTTGATGCAATGTCATTAACTGCCATACGACTACGTCATCAACTTTTTTATAGCTTCCATCTTCGTTCTCTATTGGAGAATACTCATTAGCTTCCAAAAGATCTGATAGCATATTTACATTCAATGCAAGATGTTGAGGATTAGGGCATAATGACTTGAGAGTGACATGCATGCGTTTTACACCGTCATCGTATTGATAATAGCCATACTTAGCACAAATTTCCTTAGCACTTTTTAGTTTGCTAATCTGCCAATTAGGTGTTTGTGTAAACAAAGTGTTTCTGACTTTAGCTTCTGCTCGTTTGCTCTTTAACTCAATCCCCTTGTAGTCAGGATTCTTATCCGAGTTCATAGAGATACCCAGACAGGACTCTACAGTTCGCCCAATACCAGTGTCGGCCATTACCTCTGATGGTAGCCAATCTGACATTCTTTCTTTTATTAGCCCCAACAATTCTTGCGAAACACTTGAGGCCATTTGACTCATGTCTTTTACAAGGTCTTTCAGCATCGTTTTTATAGGCAAAGCAAGGCCCAAGGGGGATTGTCCGTGGCGGGCGGATGCCGCTGCCTAACCAAAGACGGTAATACATCTATAGAAAAAGAAGGGTATATCCCTTATTCCCTTCAGGCATGACCTAAAGGCTTTCATCTTGGAGTTGAGCGATTCTGCAGAAGCATTAGTGTCTCTGTTGATAAAGTAATTGAGTATCTCGTCCTCGTAGTGCTGGATAGACTGTTTTACGGATTTAATCTCTCTAAGGGTAGACTTGGTGACCTTCTTGTACCATCCTTCAAGCGCTTTCTTCGCAGTCTCCTTGGTGCTAGACTTCGTACGAAAGATT
>NZ_KE384147.1:38781-86546 GCF_000424185.1 Prevotella sp. AGR2160 | reverse complement strand
TCTCGATTTGTAAACACCATAGATATTTCATCATGTTCCGCCACTTTCCGCCAAGTTCCGCCATCCGCCAAAAGAGTAAAATCAAGATAAAAGTACTATTTTAGGCACTTTTGAGGGTTATTTGGCGGTTGGCGGATTGGCGGAAGTTGGCGGAAACTTCGGTTAGCGCCATTAGCGCCACTAGCGCCATGGCGCCAACTTACATAAAAGGGGTAAAAAGTGCTATTTTACGTACGTTTTACCGATTTGGCGCTTGGCGCTAGTGGCGCTAGTGGCGCTAAGCCATTTAAACGTAGTACCATACTTAGCACTCATAACTATATAGTTTATCCATCAAAACGATAATGGTTATGACTGGTAAGTATGGTACTCTCCCACCACAAGAGATCACTTTTCAGAAGGACATCATCTTTGGCGCAAGGCTCTTTCTCGTGCAAGGTGGCTTTGGTAATCGTCTGTATCTTGATAAAATTTTCTGCTGAAATGATAACATGAATGATATTTTTTGTATCTTTGCCCACAGAGAAATATAATGGAGGAACGCGTATGAAAGTTGGATTCAGAAAACCATCATTTTTCTTCAGCACACGACGGATAAGCGTCGACTTTCCGAGTCGGCATTTCTAAGGAAAAAACTTCTATCACAATCTTAATGACTAGAGTCACAACCTAAAAATCATCATATATAGGGATTGCGGATTTGTCAAAAAGTCAATACCTTTGCAATCGAATTCATACAATAATTAATCATTGATGAGAAAAATGAAAAAAAACAGAAGAAAGTCAATACTCTTGCTGTTGGCTTCCCTGGCTGCCATGCCGTCCTTTGCCGCCGACTATCTGAAGGTGGAAGATGGTAATGGCACCGCCACCTATTTCGCGCTGGACGAGAAACCCGTGGTGACCTTCACCGCCGACAACCTCGTGCTTACAACAGCGAAGGAGACGATCCAGTATCCTCTCTCCGACTACCGCTCGTTCTCTTTCGCCGACCAGACGACCGCCATCGGGAAGACACAACAGAACGCCGTGACGATCACCATCGGCAGTACGGTGAGAGCCGAGGGCCTCATCCCCGGCAGCACCGTCACCATCGTCTCCCTCGACGGACGGCTCATCGGACGCGCCACCGTCTCCAAGAACGGACAGGCAGAGATCTCCCTGCAGGGAAATACCGGTATCTTCATCTTTAAATCTACTTCCAAAACTTTTAAATTTATCAAGAACGCATGAAAAAATTCTTTACTTCCTTCGCTATAGCCCTCTTCGCCTGCATCGGCGCTCAGGCTCAGTCCATCGTCATCAACAAGACCGACGGTACGTCCGTGACCTACCAGGCCAGTGAGATCAGCAGTATCAACTTCCAGCCTGCCCAGCAGAACAGCATCGCCGGCAGCTATACCGGTAAGGACAGCGTGAATGTCGGGAAGATGTTCCCTTACACCTCTGCCGCCGAGGTGACCTATCAGGTGACGGAGAACAGTGACGGTACGGTGAACCTCCTCGTCCCTGAGGTGGAGTATGACCAGACGGTGATGGGCACGCTCTATCTCGGCTCCTACTCCATCAAGAATATCCCTTACGACGAGACCCAGAAAGCCTACGTGAAAGCGTATAAGAATGACAATGTCGTGTTCCATTTCAAGAGTGTGGATGCCAATGGCAAAACCACGATAGATAAGGACTACACCTTCGACAAGGATGTCTGCCAGGTCATCATCAGCAAGGATGCCGACGGCGTACTGACCGTTTCCAACACCTATCAGATGGGCTCCATGCCCTTCGTCATCTACGGTACCTTCCGCGGAAAATAAGATATTGCGAAGCATGTTGCAGCCATGCCAGGGAATTTGTAGGGACATGATTTATCATGTTCCGCCCCCTGACGGGCGCAGCAGGGCCCTAAAAGGGCCCAACACGATTAACCCCAGGCACACGGAACGGGGATGGACGGAGCGATAGCGACGGACATCACCGGACCGGGCGCCTGGGGTTGGTCATATCCCGCGCAGCCACACGGTCCTCGAAGAGGGCCAACTCTTGGAAAAAAAGGCATCGCATCAATTTTCATCAATAGTGGCGATGGGGAGGAATCTAGAAGAATCCCCGCCGTGGTTTTATTCTTGTCTTTCAGGTTTTTGTTACCCCCCCAACCCATGTCTTTGAAATCATTCAAATCTTCACAAGCGCAGCGTAGATCCTTTTAAATCCTTCCTATCTCTTGCCGAAGGCATAGTTAAGAAAAACTACTCGCTTTGCTCGAGAGATCCAAAGGATTTCAAAAGATTCCAAAAGATTTTTTATCCGGTTTTGCGTTCACCCGACAATGATGTCCTCGCTGGCCTGCTCGCAAAGTGGGCTGACGGAGACTGTAAAGTGATAAATTCTTGCCATTTAATTTGCTTTGTCTTCTTTTATTTCGTATCTTTGCAACTGAGATTTGAACATTTCGTGAATGAGATTTGAACATTTCGTGAATGAGATTTGAACATTTCGTGAACGAGATTTGAACATTTCGTGAGCAAAATTCCAACAAAAAGATAATAGAATATGTATAAAAGAAGCCAATATGAACCATTAAAGAGACGAATGGAGGAGCCTCGTCGTTTCATTCAAGTAATCGTTGGTCCACGACAAGTTGGAAAATCTACATTGGTAGACCAAGTTTTAGCTGATCTATCCATACCGCATCTCTTATACAACGCTGACGATGTGGATGCTAATGACACAGAATGGGTAAGTCGATGCTGGACTGCCGCCCGGACAACTATGCAGATCAGAAATTACAACGAATGCATTCTCGTTATCGACGAGATACAGAAAATCAGCAATTGGAGTGAAGTTGTCAAGAAAGAATGGGATGCTGACAATAGGAGCCACCTCAACCTGAAAGTAATTCTTTTAGGGTCTTCCCGTTTGTTAATACGTAAAGGGTTGACAGAGTCACTTGCCGGTCGATTCGAAATCATCCGTTTAGGGCACTGGAGTTACTCTGAAATGCGTACGGCTTTCGGCTGGACATTGGATCAGTGGATTTATTATGGGGGTTATCCTGGTTCTGCCTCATTGATAGATGACGAAAGACGTTGGAGAAGATATATCAAGGATTCATTGGTTGCACCAGCTATAGAAAAAGATGTCATTATGACTTCGCGTATCTACAAGCCTGCCTTGATGTCACAACTGTTCCAATTGGCCTGCAGTTATTCTGGTGAATTACTCTCACTTACCAAGCTCCTTGGACAACTGCAGGATTCCGGTAATGTAACGACACTGCAGTCGTACCTGGATATTCTGAATCAGTGCCAATTGATTACGGGGATAAGAAAGTATGCCAACGATACTGCAAGGAAGTACCAGTCCATTCCTAAGTTTCAAGTATACAACATTGTTCCAGGCAAAATTCCACCCTCACCATGCTTTGGTAGTAGGTACGAATGGCATTGCGCTTGAAGACTTCTTTAGTGCGAACGTTATGGATATTCTGGTTTAAAACTACTCGCGCCGCTCGAGAGATCAAAAGGATTTCAAAGGATCCCAAATGATTTTTTACCTGGTATTTCTTATCCCCCAACAATAAAAATAAAATACAACAACAAGAAGAAAAATATTTTTGTTCCGCTCCCCTGCCGCCATTGTCCATTATCTATTCTCCGTTATCCATTTGCGAAGCATTCTCCCTTTTCCACAGGGCATAGGAATAATACATCTGTTGATGCACATGGATATCCTTCTCCTTACGATGCCACGGGGTACAAGGATCACAGGTACAACAGGCCAGGACACGACAGTCGGGATAATGCCCGCAGGTCTTACACGCCGCAATGCGTGGCCGCTCCGCAGCATAAAACCGCAACTCCTTCGCGTCAAACGACGTACTGTCGAGGTCTCCGATGAAATGAGAATTGAAATAGTTGTTGCACTTCACGAATTGTCCGTTCTGCAGGATCGTGACGGCATTGGGATTATCCGATATACACTTGTAGACTTTCAACTCATTATTGAGGAGTGGCACACCCCCGTCGAGGCGACAGGCCCGAAGCTTCTTCTCCAGAGTCCTCTGCTGCTCATAGAGCTGTCGGTAATCCTCCGCCGTGTAGTCACTGCCCTTCCCCGTCTTGTTGAACAACGCGTGACAATAGACTTCAATCTTCCTGTTACCACCGAAGCGGTCATTGAGCACATCCACCAACTGCAGGAGGTCCTCCCCGTTCTGCAACGACAGGTTGAGGCGTACGGGGACGGTGATATCTGCCTGCAGGAGCAAGCCGATATTGTCGAGAACCCGTTCGAAGGCGTTCACCCCTTGATAGATATAATGTTTACTGCGGTTATACACCTTCTCCGTACCATCAAGGGTGATCTGCGCACGGCGCAGATGCCAGTCGTTGACGGCCCGCCGTACCATCTCCGCATCAAAGAGATAACCGTTCGTGATCATCTTTGAATGGAACTTCACGTCCATCTCCGTCAGCCGACGACAGATGAGGTCGATGACGCCGACGTTATAGAGCGGCTCGCCGCCGAACCAGAAGAGGTTCACCTCCTTTCCCTCGGCATGGTCATGGATATACCGGGCCACCCGCTCCGCCGTGGCCATGGTCATCGGCACTTTCTTGATGCCGCGCTCAAAACAGTAATAGCAACGGGCATTACAGTCGGAAGTGGTATAGATACAATAGGTGTTGATGGCCTTATCCTGCTGACGTGTAAGTTGGAACAACGCCCGCACTTGGTCGGCAAAGGCACGGTCATCGAACGCCTCGGGCACGAAGAACCAACCCTCCCGAAGCGGCGGAAGAGTCGCGGCCTCAGCCGCCTCCTCGGGCGTGAGGAGAACCATCTCCCGCGTCAGGAGGTTATAATAGAGCACGCCGTCATCCACCTTCCAGGTGAAGACGAACTGAAGGGGACGGACAGCCACGTCTACATTTATCTGCTGGTGCCCCACGGTCTTGACCACACTCTCGTGGGCCGCTTGAATGATCTGCATATCTTAGAACGCTACAGGTTTACAATCGTCACATAACTCACTCTTCTCCCAGTCGTTGAGCTTAACATTCAAAGTCGTGGCGGGGGACATACTTGTGAAAGAAAAACCCATCATACGCCCTCTGGACATATAACCTTGCGCACTTGTTAACTTTTTTGTTTGCTCATACAGATTACCATCGGCATCCCAAATATATAAAGTGACATTTTGCTCTCGAAAGTCAGCCTCTGGAATTACGAAATAACCTGTAAGTATTCTGCTAGTCTTTACATTTGGATCGCGCGATACTGCCTTTATAAAATCAACTGTAACATGATCCGTATAACCTTCTGCATGAAAAGGTTGATGAAGCATGGGCAAAGGAACATCAGTTGCTTTTGTTTTTGCCAAATCCACTTTTGGTGCCTTTGTATCGAAGAGATCATAATAGCCGTGCGTCGCGAATACCGGTTTTTCGGCTACAAACATCGCACGGATATAATCAGCCTTTACAGGAACGATACACTGAAAACGGATGACTGCTCCCATATTAAAAAGTGAGGCATTAAAAGCAGCATTTCCTTGCTCATTGATCGACGGAGAGATGGTATCCGAAGCCAAGAACCAATATTTTCCGAGATAATCACGCGTATCATTCGCCGTTTGTTGCTGAATCTTTCGAAAATCCCATTCAATATGAGAGGCATCTCGATTTTCATAATGAAACGGCATATAAGAAACATACCTCTTTCCTTTCTTCGTACTCCAACCTTCGGCTATAATATTTGCACTCGTTTGAACATTACCCTTAGGAATGGTCAAAGGAAAGTCGATTTGATGACCGCCTTCCGGGAAAATGCCTGCTGTATCACCATCTACAAACCCAATTTGATATGAAGAACCTGATCCTATACCAATAGATCGAGAAAAGGCACTCACATTTTCGGTCACAGAAAGACTATCAATATCCCCTTCTTCAATAATAGGAAAACTATTAATATGAAGCAAGGTATACTTCTCCGTAATTATAGAATTTTCCTGAGAGCACGAAGCAAAAAGGAGAATCGCTAATGTTGAAAGGAAAAAAACTCGAAATATTTTCATACGCAAGAAAAAAGAAGCCCAACTCTATTAAAAAAGTTGGGCTGAAGTCTACATGTCAAATGAGTTCTCATTTGTGTTGCTAAAATCAAACCGACCAGACTTGGCTTCAGTTTCACAAATTGTTTCGTCACCTTCGCCACATTCACCGCCGCCAGCGTGAACCTGTGCTTCACATGTTGAACCACTACCAGCCATGAGGTTCATACCATCTACTTTGATCTCATCCATGGACGGTTTAGTATAAGTTTTCTTAACCATATGAATAAAAAAATTTTATGTCTCTTGCTTCCTCGGGAGACTTTTTTTATATACTACGGTGAAAGGAAGCGCAAGCGGAAGGGTTCCGTAAGTATCACCAGTATGCTCGTTAATCCGTGTGCAAAATTACGACATTTTTTTCAAACCTCCAAATAATTTGGAAAAATTATTGTAGGGACATGATTGATCATGTTCCGCCCCGCTGCGATTGAACAAAGACATGGGTTGTGGTTAAACCCCAACCCATGTTTTTGAAATCATTCAAATCTTCTCAAGCGAAGCGGAAATCCTTTTAAATCCTTCAGATCTCTTGCCGAAGGCATAGTTTAAAACTACTCGCGCTGCTCGAGAGATACCACAAGATTTTTTATTCGTTTTTTCCCCCAACAATAAAAATAAAACACAACAAAAAACAGAAGAAAAATATTTTTGTTTTATCGTTGTATTTTTTTGTTAGAAGATTTGTAGGTGGCCACCATGTTGTGGCCACGCCGCCGCACTGACCGGAAGAAATCATACCCCTACATTTTCCCGAATGATTCCCTTGCGTGGCCACAATAGGATGGCCACCTACTATTCCCCGTAGAGGATAGGATCGGCGCAGCAGGGCCCCGAAAGGGCCTAACACGGTTAACCCCGGGCACACGGGACGGGGATGGACGGAGCGATAGCGACGGACATCACCGGCCCGGGCGCCCGGGGTTGGTCATATCCCGCGCAGCCACACGGTCCTCGAAGAGGGCCAACCCTTGGGAATAATGGCAACGGACGACACGGACTTTCACGGACTGCCATCATTGAAAAAAATAGACGCACATTTTCACAAATAAACTTGTGGCTTTAAAATAAAGTTATTATCTTTGTGGCAAAGGAATGAAATATGAACTTCAATCAACTTGATTTCGCAGTATACTGTATCGGGTTATTAGCTTCAAAACTTAATATGAATCAAACCGATATATATGACCGACTTAAAAACTCGGGCATACTGGGAGGGTATATTGTCAAGGGCTATGACGCGCTTCATACTTTCAGTAGCGATTACATCGCTGACGACCTCATTGATTATATGAAGGAGAAAGGAGTACTCGCATGATTGTCTATCATTCCTCATATATGATCATTGATAAACCGGATATCCTGCACTTTCGTGAAGCATTGGATTTCGGTAAGGGGTTTTATGTAACGGTGCTTCATGAGCAGGCCGTACGCTATGCAGAACGTTTCAAGCTAAGAGGCAGAAAGGCATTTCTTAATGTTTACGAGCTTAATGATGAGTGGAGAAACGAAAACATTAAGGTTTTTGACTCATACGATGAAGAATGGCTCGATTTTATTGCTGCCAACAGAAAGTTGTTACCGGTAGAACATTTTGACGCTGTAGAAGGGGGTGTCGCTAATGATAAAATCTTCCGAACTGTAGAACTTTATTTTGCAGACGAAATCTCCAAGGAAGATGCTCTTAAACGACTCATCTATGAGAAGCCAAACCATCAAATATGCTTTCTCAACCAACATCTCATCGACAAATATCTTACCTATTTAAAAACGGAGGAATTGTAATGGATGCCAAACAAAATATTTTACAAGCAAAATACGCCCGAATTATCAAAGGCATAGCCGACAAACTGCATATTCCACTTGATGAAGCAATGGATGGTTTTTATCATTCTCAAACCTTCCAAATGATGCAAGATGGGGTTGCTGATCTGCACTGTCGCAGTGATATCTATTTGGTTGACGAATATTGTCTGGAGAAACAAGAAAAAAGTAATAAGTGATTCCCGGATAGTATGTAGTCTCGCCCATTGGGTCCAACAAAAACATCTTGTAGGTGGCCGTCCTTTTGGATCGGCGCAGCAGGGCCCCGAAAGGGCCTAACACGGTTAACCCCGTGCGCCTGGGAATCCTCAAAATCATAACAAGCGAAGCGGAAATCCTTTTAAATCCTTCAGATCTCTTGCCGAAGGCATAGTTTAAAACTACTCGCGCTGCTCGAGAGATCTCAAGGATTTCAAAGGATCCCAAAATGATTTTTTATCCGGTTTTCCCCCAACAATAAAAGTAAAATACAACAACAAAACAGAAGAAAAATATTTTTGTTTTATCGTTGTTTTTTTATTGTTGGAAGAAAACCAGAAAAAACAAGATAAAAACCATGCCGGCGCATCTTTCATCCAATTTGTAGGTGTCGTCCTATTGCGGCCACGCCAAGAAAATTGAAAAACTTCAAATGCCATACAAGAAAATTCCTGTATTCAGGATTTTTTTATTCAAACATTTGTAAGTATAAAAAATTATACCTATCTTTGCCCTTGAAATAAATTTAGAAACGATATGCCAACATTGCTTATTGCCTTTGGAATAAGGTTCTTTTTCTACCTCGATGAACACGAGCCTATTCACGTCCATATCAGTTATGGAGGGAAAAAGGCTAAAATAGAACTCGCCCCTCAAGTGAGATTGGTTTATAACCATGGACTAAAGGAGCAAGAATTGAAGAAGGCATTGATAACCTGTGAAAATTACAGAGATAATTTCATTGCTGAATGGCACAAACGTTTTGACGATAAATAAATGATGAATATGGAGAAGATCAAGAACATCTGGTTTGACAAAAACCGCATATATATGAAGACAGTGTCCGGGAAAATTTATAGCCGGCCATTGGAGGCTTATCCGGAACTCATGGAAGCAACGACGGAACAGCGGAACGATTATGTCATTGGTGATGGCGGCGAAGACATACGTTGGGATTCCATTGATGCCGACATGCATATATCAAGCTTCCTAAAGGAGACTTCAGAGCCGAAAGAAAATGAAGTGGGAGCATTATTTGCCAAATATCCATGGTTGAATGTTTCCGAAGTAGCACGCTCCCTGAATATCAATAAAAGTCTCCTTGCCAGATACATCTACGGTATTTCCAAACCAAGCGAGAAAAGGATCGCAGAGATAAAAACCGTATTGCACAAATTCGGCAAGGAGCTGCTGAGTGCCTAAAGTTGGAACCATGCGGCGGCGTGGCCGCAACAGGACGGCCACCTACAAACGGATCGGGGAAGGATCCATGGAAAAGGTTTTTATTTGTTTTTTAGGGTTTTCGTCTAAAAAAAATCCCCGCCGTGGTTTTCTTCAGCTTTTCATGTTTTTGTCAAATCGCTTGCACGGTTCACCGGAAATGATTATCTTTGCAGCAGACAAAAACATATAAGCTGATGAAACTGAGATACAACATTGCCACACAGGAGGTCGTCGGAAAGACCTTCGCCGTATTGAACCGCACGGGAGAGCCCCAGCGCATGCTGCGCCTCGAGGGTGTCGCCCCCGACATCATCCGCGGTCTGCAGGACGGCCTCGACGAGTCCGCCATCATCGACGCCATCACCGCCGCCTATGCCATCGACCGTCCCACCGCCGCCCGGGATGTCCACGAATATCTCCTGCAGTTGCAGCAAATGGGCATCGTGGAGCCGTAGGGACATGATTTATCATGTTCCGCCCCCTGCCGTTGAACAAAAACATGAAAAGTATTTTTGTTTGATCGTTGTATTTTTATTGTTGGAAGAAAACTAGAAAAAACAAGATAAAAACCATGGCGGCGCTCGTTAACCGACCACAAGGGAGAAGCGCAGCCCAAGGGCATTGCTAATCAACATGAACGTTGAAAGTTGCATATCACTATTTCCCCGTTCAATATTGCTGATAAATTCACGTTTCTTACCAATCTTGTCGGCAAGTTGTTGCTGAGTCATCTTCTGTAGCTTGCGTTGCTCTTTAAGTAATTCCGCATAATAGTAAGCCTTGGCACGCGCTTCAAACTCGTTCCGAGCGACAGAGCCCTCAGAACCATATTTCTCTGACAAATGCTGATTGCCAGTACGAAGTCCTTTCATTTTTTCTTTATCCAGTTTAATCATCATTCTTCCTCCTTATATCGATTCAAAATTTTCTCCGCAATCCGTATTTCCTTTTTATATTGCTTGGAGCTCTTCTTCAAAAAAGAATTTAACAATAATACTTGTTCCGCCTCCATGAAGTTGTCAGCGTCAATAGAAAAGACGATTGTTCTATATTCATTAGAGCCTAGTGACACTCTTGCCTCATAGAAATCTGTACCCTCCAAACGCTTGATAAATTTTCGATTGACAACCCGTATTGTCCTGATAATGTCTTCGACATAGTCGTACTTGTCTTGAACATTCTCAGGTAGCGATGAATAATATTCATCGTATTCTGGTGAATGAAGGGTTTCTCTTATTCTATTCATGCTGCAAAGTTAATGAGTTTGTTCCATTTCTCCAAATTTTCGGAATGTTTTTATTACAAAAATTTCTTCCAACTACTCGCGCTGCTCGAGAGATCCCAAGGATTTCAAAAGATCCTAAAGGATTTTTTATCTGTTTTTTTATCCCCCAACAAGAAAAATAAAATACAACAACCAAACAGAAGGAAAATATTTTTGTTATATCGTTGTTTTTTTATTGTTGGAAGAAAACTAGAAAAAACAAGATAAAAACCATGACGGCACAACTCCGATCCAATTTGTAGGTGGCCACCATGTTGTGGCCACGCCGCCGCATTGCGCGGAACATGATAAATCATGTCCATGCGGGGCGGAACAAAAATAATCATCGTCCCCACATATTCCCCATCTTCCTTGCGTGGCCGCAACAGGACGGCCACCTACTATTCCCCATAAATAACAGGATCGGCGCAGCAGGGCCCCGAAAGGGCCCAACACGATTAACCCCAGGCACACGGGACGGGGATGGACGGAGCGATAGCGACGGACATCACCGGGCCGTGCGCCTGGGGTTGGTCATATCACGCGCAGCCACACGGTCCTCGAAGAGGGCCAACCCTTGGGAATCATCGCAACGGACGATACGGACTTTCACGGACTACCGCCATTGTCCATTATCTATTCTCCGTTGTCCGTTTGCGTCAGCATGTTCCGCACTATTCATCTACCACACAACTTACTGGGAAACCGAAAGCGCGGGAGGCGGTTACTGCAGGATTAATATCATTATATCCATCCCAACGGTCATAACTCAGCGAAAAATAATGATATCTACCTTGCTTGGTAGAAGAAGCGCCAGAGGTCCAATAATAGCCTTTAGCATTGACATTGTCTAATTTCCCATTAATTTTATCGCGATAACCAAATATGCCAAGAAAGATCTGTTTAGAATTCGTGTTGACATTAAATCCACTGGGATTACTTGTTGAAGACACATATCCATTAACGCATCCCGCATATCCGCTCGCGAATGGCAGTTTGAATCCTGCCG
Source organism: Prevotella sp. AGR2160 (assembly GCF_000424185.1). GTDB lineage: Bacteria > Bacteroidota > Bacteroidia > Bacteroidales > Bacteroidaceae > Prevotella. The sequence goes on along the minus strand of NZ_KE384147.1, from coordinate 74,915 downwards.
GCGAGGGATCATAGATCGTTTTGCCGACATACGTGTTGTCATAAGCGGCGGCATCGGAGAGATTATAGTTCCACATGTTCCAGTCGTGATCTGTGCTCCAGTCATCGTCACTCGACGTATAGAAGAATGTCGTCGGCTCCTGGATCGTCGTGTAGGTCTGTACGAAAGCCGGGGAAGTCGTCATTTTCAAATTGACATCATAGAGCGGCTTGTCGTTATTACCCAAGCCGTCACTCGGCGGGAAGGGGTCCTTGCGGCCAAACTGGTAATAAGGCACAGAAGCACCGTAGGCACGAGTAATACCATCCTGGTTGATCGTCACCATCGCACTGTCACCCTTCGCGTTATCCTGCTTGATCTTCAGATGGATGACCCGTTTGACGGGACTGACGCGCGTCTCAGGATCGACATAGCCCAAGGGGACCTCCATGAACTTACCGCCACCATTATTCGTCTGGTAAGCATAGTTCGGGTCGATCTTATGACCAGTGACCCAGATATGCCAGCTCCACATGATGACGTTGTCAGCATCACGGACGGCGATGACGGCATTACCCTGACAGATATTCGACCGGTTGATCGTGAACTCAATGCTGTGCTTATCCGCCGTGAGTTTCACCGAAGAGGGCGTGATGAGGTTCGGCGCGTCCTGCCAGAGGATGATGGCATCCTTCGGCGTATATTTATTATAGATATACGGACTCGTGATGAGCTGACCCATATAGTCGACAAAGGTCTTTCCCGTATAAGCCTTCTTGTTCTCTGTCCCGTCGGCATTGACACCGTTGCCATAGACGAGGGGGAAGGTATAGGTACCGGCAGTGTTGATGACATAACAGTTGGCCGTTCCACGGCTCTTGGACAGGTCCATCGTCGTACTGTAGCTCGGGTTCTCCTTCAGTGTTTTGTTGTACGTGCTGCTCTTGTCGCTCACGGGCGTGCCGATGATCGAGTCGAGGCGCAGGGAGACATTCTCACCTGTGATGGAACCGATACCTGAGGGCGTGAAGACGCGTACGCCGTGAGGCTGCGCCGTCTCATAGACCGTCTTGTCATCATCGATGGTATAAGTCGCTTTCCAGGGCACAGCAATCTCACGGCCGTAATAGGTACGGCAGAGACTCTGAACGGTATAGGCCACGGTACCACCCGCTCCCGGCACCGTCGTCGTAGGCGCTGTAGCAACGATAGTATAATAGAGATTCTCAGTTGAGGAGGTGGAGAAATAATACGTGTTCGTATAGCCCATCTTCCACTCATTGCCACCAATGGGCACCCAGAGGTCACGCACATTACCGCCACCGTCATCAACAGTGATAATGAGTTTGGCCCCTGCCGGCACCGTCTGGGGCAGCATCATGAAGATATCATTATCCGTTGTGAGGATGACATTACTCATATCCTTGTTCACCTCGTAGTCTTTCGTCAGCGTGAACGTCGCCGGGACAGAGACATTCTGCCACGTATCCTCCTTACCGAAAGAGATATCTCCCGTGGAATAGACGCCCTGGAGCTGAATCTTCCGGATCGTACACGGAGCCATCTGCTTACCGATGGCGACACGGACGGCCGACATGCGGTGATGGAACTGCAGGCTGATCGGGCCCGAGGTATTGCCCGGGATATCCACCTTCGGCTCACTGATACACAGGTCCGTCTGCTGGTGGACATCACCAGGCACGACATAATGGAGCTGAGGTGTTCCCTTAACGGTATTGGCCGAAAGAGAGACACCAGAAGGGTTATAAGGCGCGTAGGCGAAGAATGCCTCGTTGTAGTTTTCACCGGGCCAGGACTCGTCCGTGATCCATTTCTTCGTCTTCATGAGATGCTCGTTATAAGCGAGCGGCACCTGCGTCGTCGAGACATTCTGCCACACGCTACTGCGGTCATACTCGAAGGTGAAGAGTCCGAAGTCGTCATGGAAATTCTCCGCCGTGACGATGGACGCACGGGAGCCCGGTACGGCCTTCGCGTTATCCTGCGACGGATCCATCAGACGGCCGTTGCCATAACGGAGGACACCGTCGGTAGTCACCATCTTCGAATAGACGGGACGGCGGTTGCCATGGGCCTTTCTGACGACGGGCGCCGGTGCATAAGGGCCCAGTGTCGTTCCGAAATTATGCAGATGGAGCTCAGCGATGGACGGCTGGAAGCCCTGGTTGCCACTGCCCGTGTTTCCACTGAGGATATCCTCGGAGCAGGAGGCCACGATACCACCCGTGAGCATGATTCCCACAGGAATCAGAAAGGATGAAAAGATACGCATATTCTTACCTTCTATGATGTTTCTTGATACGATAGTTACGTGAATGATAGCCCTTCGCCGACACATCGGTCACCGTGGGATAGGTCCGCACGGGGAAGATGTTGTAGGCGTTGGCACGCGGCAGCGCAGCAGCCGGGTTAACGAGGGCACTCGTGAACTGCAGACTGTAGGCCGTGGCGACGCCGTTGGCACCCGACGTCCAGTAGTCACCCTCCGTGGTGAGTCCGCTGATCGTGCCGTTGGCGCTGCTCCTCATGCCGAGGGCCGGGAAGAGGATGTTGTCGCCTTGTTGGTTCGGCTGGAGATAGAAATGCCAACCGTCGGTACCGAAGTCACCGGTCTTGTTAAACTCCGTGGCCGTGGTGCTCTGGGCCTCCGTGGTAGTGAAGGCGAGGAAGGTCGCCGTCGGCTCCATCTGCCAGCCTACCGGACAGGGGTCATAGATGGTCTTCACCACACCCGTGTTGTCAACGGCCGACGTCGACTGCTGCCACCGGCTCCAATAGTCGTAGTTATGGCTGGCGCTCCAGTCGCTGCCATTGACGGCATAGAACGTGAAAGGATGCTGGATCGCCGTGGCCGTGGAGACGGCACCACTGGTGACAGTATATTGATAACTGCTGCCGTTATAAGGCTTGTCCATGAGACTGTTGGCGACCATCAGCGCCGGGAGCATCGGGTCCTTGCGGCCCCACTGATAGTAAGGGGCACTGGCGGAATACTCCATGCGCTCGGCATCCTGGGTGACAGCGAACTGCGCGGAGTCGCCGCCGTCAATATCCTGTTTGATCCGGACGTAGATCTTCCGTGAGGGGCGCTGACGGATCTCCGCGTCACAGTAGCCGAGGGGCACGGTCATGATCTGTGCCGTGACCTTCTGCTTCGTCGTCTTACTCTTGTTGGCGATGACCTTCGCGTCACCGGGCGTCACGTCATGGGCCGTGACCCAGATATGCCAGCTCCAGATGATATTGTTCTCCTTGTCACGGAGCGCGATGACGGCATTGCCCTGACAGATATTCGCCTTGTCGATGGTGAACTGGATCGACGGCACGTCGGTCGTCGTGGCCTCTCCCGTGGAGGTCGTCGTCGTCGTCTTCACCTTGACGACCTTGACGGACGACGGCGTGATGAGGTCCGGAGCATCCTGCCACAGCACGACGGCATCCTTGATGGTATACTCGCCGTTCGTCTCCCAGATATTCGGGGAGGAGATGGTATGGCCCTGATAGTTGACAAACGTGGCACTGCCTGAATAGGCGTTGATATTGTTCTTGCCACTCGGCAGACGGGCATTGCCGTAGATGAGCGGAAAGGTATAGGTGCCCGGGGCACTGACATAATAGCAGTTGGCTGTCTCACCGCCGTCGGCGAGGTCCCTGTTCTGTACGGCCGCCGACCGCAGCTTCGCCGTCAGCGTGTTCTCACTGAGGCTGCGGGGATAGGACTCCTGGAGGGAGATGGAGATCTGCTCACCGGCATCGGAGCCCGTACTGTTATTGGTGAAGGCCGTGACATTGCCGCCGTCGGCGATCGTCTGCCGCTCGCCGTCACTGCCGACGGTATAGGAGGCATGCCAGGCCACGGGGAAGGTGGAGCCGTAATAGGTACGACGGAAACTCTGGACGGTATAGGTTGTCGAGCCACCCTTGCCCGGCACATTGGCCTGCGGCTTGCTCACGGCGACGATATACGTCGAACCGAGAGAGCGTGTGGCAAGGTAATAGGTCACGGTATGGCCCATCTGCCAGACATCCCGTTCGATATCCGCCGTCACCTCATGGGTCTTCGTACCACCGTCATCGACGGTGATGACGAGCTGGGAGCCACGGGGACAGACCTGCGGGAGCATCATGAAGACATTATCGTCGTTGTTCAGCAGACGGTTGCGGTCAGTCTCGGCCACGGGGAAGTCCTGCGTCAGCGTGAAGGTCTTCGTGTCGTAGTTGGCGACATTCTCCCATTTGGAGTCCTTGTCGAGGGTGATATCGCCCTCACCATAGACATTCTTGATCTCGATCTTCTTGATCGTGCAGGCAGCCATCTGGTCACCGATGGCAAAACGGACGGCCGTGAGCTTATGGTAGAAATTCTCCTTCCGCTGGGCATTGAAATTACCCGGCACATCCTTATCGGGATTGGAGAAGACGAGATCCTGCTGCTTCATGGCGTCGAGGGGCACGGCATAATGGATCTTCGGCGTGCCCTTGTCGGAGGCCTTCGAGAGAGTGATCCCCTCACAGTTCCACGGGGCATAGAGGAAGAACGACATCTTATACTGTACGCCGGGCCACACGTTATCACTCATCCATCCACGGGAACGGTAGACACGGTCGTTATAGATCGACGGCACGACGGTCGTCGAGTCCTGCGACCAACTCTCCGTGGCGGGATAGACGAACGAGAAGAGTCCGAAGTCATCGTGGAAATCATCCGTCGTCACCATACGGGCACGGGAGCCGGCACCGTCCTTCACACGGGCCACCATCGTCATGCCGTTGTGGTAGCGCAGGATACCCGGTGAGGTCACCTGCCGGAAGAAGACGGGACGGCGCGTGCCGTGACTGCGGTGCACACGAGGGGCCGCCACCCGGGAGCGCTCCTCCCAGGGCACGACACTCATCGTAGAGACATCGCCCGAAGCGACCATCTCACGGATGGAGGCGCTGAGGGTGATATGGTCCCCTGCCCCACCCTCCGAGAGCATCGTCTCATCGGAGCAGGCGGCGAAGAGGCCCGCGGCCATGAGCATCATGGCCAGCGCCTTTCCCAATCCAAAATATTTTTGTTGTCTGATCATATATGAGCTATAAGTATCTATCGTGAGCTATTGCGTTCTATTGTGAGCTATTGGTCCACCTTGTCGAAGGTGATGTTATGGGAATCCCACGTGCCATCGGTCTTCCACTCCTCGAGGGCGCCGGGGCGGATGAAGGCCCAGGTGAACTCCACGCTGTGGTCGTCACCCGTGTTCCACTCCGAGAGGTACTGAGGTACGACGAAGCGCCAGGTCTGCGGCTTCGTCTCATAATTCTGTTCGAGGTAGGAGTCAAGGCCCCAGGGCGACACATAGCGCCACCAGTTGGTCCACTCAAACTGCTCGTCGGTGTATTTCTCCAGCGAGTCGGCGGGGATAGCCTGCTGCCAGTCCCAGATCCGTTCCCAATCGGTGCTGTTCCAGTCGGTCAGGGCGATACGGAAATCGATCGGACTGGCGAACCAGATATTCCGGTGCGGGTCGTCCTGCCAGGCGATGACACTGTCGGGGGGCAGAGTCTCGTCGGCCTTCATGAGCATATCGAAACGGTAACACTTGCCCGTCTCCAGCCGGAAGTCATACGTCGGCTTATAGGTGATCTTCGTGCCGCGCTTCAGCGTGACGGTCATGAAGACGGAGTCCTTCCTGACAATCTGCGGAGGGATCACGGCCATGCCGTAGGCCGCCTTACTGAAGTCGCTCTGGGTCCGCGGCACGAGGGAGAACGGGACGGTGATATTGACGCGGCGCCCTTTCGTGCGCCCCTCTGCCGTGTCCATATTAAACACGCAGGTGTCGAGAACATTATTGATCGTCAGGGTGGCACCCTCGAAATCCTCATCCGTGAGGTAGTCGACATTCTGGTAGTCCTTGACCTTGAAGGCGACCATAATCTTCGAGAGCATGTGATAGAAGGGAATGAAGACGGCCTTGCGTGACGTCTGCCGCGGAGCAATGCCGTAGCTCAGGTCCGAGCGGCGGTAGTTGGCCGTGACGGTCTGGATACTGTCACAGGCCTGCACGACACTGTCGGGCCACGCGTCACCCTCGGTAAACTTGAAATTACCGTGGATACCATATATATTAATGGAGTTGCCGGTCTCGGGGAAGAAATGCGGCACCTGGCTGACACTCTCCAGCAGGGCCGTGCCCGTTGTACGCATCGCCCAGGCGCCATAATACCAGCGCTTCGGCTGACTGTTCTCCTGCACGAAGAACCACAGATGCTCCCCCGCCGGAAAACAGGTATCCCCCGCTGCCTCTCCGTCAATGACGGTCTGTGAGGCGGCAATACGTATCTCCCGGGGAGAAAGGGCAGGCTTCTCCGACGACGAATCCCTAAGCGTGTCGGTACAACTAGTAACCCAAAGAGCCAACCCCATAAAAAAGAGACTCTTAACCGTCATCTGTTCAATTTAAATCGTACTTCTGTCGTTAATCCGCTGCAAAATTAAGCATAATCAGTAGAAAAAAAAAGCATTTTACGTTTTTTAATAACATAAATGATCAGTGTTTCGTTTTTTTACATTAATTTTGCACCAGAATTAAGGGACTGGTTACAAAACTACCAAGATTAATAAAGGTTACTAAAAGAATTTCTAACGGTTACTGGCGTGTTGAAGGCAGTACATAATGACAAACGATCCACCTCTATGGAGAAAGTGGGAGGAATGCTGATACTCTTCCTGCTTACCTTGTTGTGTGCCTGTTCGTCTGAGGAGGACATGGCTCCCGACAACCACGGGGATGCCGTCTACCTCTCTCTCTCCGCACGCAGGGCCATCCATGTCCAAGTCAGCGCGGATACCCGTGGAGCCGTCTCCCGCGGGGTGCAGACGCTGTCCGGGAAAGACACGACCTACTTCCCCGAGGGTACCCATATTGGTGTCACCCTCGACCGCTACAATACGACCCAGAGCTATGACGCCACGGCGACGACGAATATGGACTACGTGTCCTATCATGAGGACTCGCTGCAGTACTGGTGGCCGGCCGCCGGCCTGCAGAGCCAGTATAAGCTGACGGACCTGCCGATGCGGGTCTCCGCTTACTACCCTTACCAGAGCGGTGCCACCGATGTCACGAAGATCGCCTTCACCGCCGACTCCACCGTGGATATCCTCTACAGTCCGTGGACACTGTCCATCGACAAGGACGGTCAGGGCAATGCCCTCCCCGTCAGTCACGACCATAATGCCTGTCGATTGTCGATGTATCATGCCCAGGCCGTCATCGCCTACGAGCTGACGACGATCGACAAGTTCATCAAGCCCGAGATCACCCATGTGAGTATCTCTGGTGACAATATCGGTACGAAAGGACTCCTCAACAGTACTACGGGAACGTGGTCGGAGGTCTCGGGCTCCGTAGAGGAGGACTTCACGCCGACGGGTCCCGAGCCCGTGAAGACAGGCGCCTATTATGTCTTCCCCACGGGGGAGAAGAAAGCCGTGAAATTCGCCTTCTCCACCTTCGGCACCGTGAAGACGGCCGACACGACGATGGTCATCCAACCCGGCAAGATCTACCGTTTCCATTTCACCCTCGCCCGTCCGTTCCTCGTCCTCCAGGGGGTGAGCGTAGAGGACTGGGACACGCAGCGGCTGGCGAACACCGTGGATCCCGCCGACGGCCATTTCTCCGAGACACACGACTGGGTGGACATGGGCACGTATGATGCCCAGGGCAACCATGTCGGCTGGTCCCGTTACAACATGGGCGCGACATTCATCAGTGATGTCGGCAACCATTATATGTGGGGCCAGCTGAAACCCGTGGAAGAGACGGGGAAGATCGGACCCACCGCCACCTATACCAATAAGGAGATGACGGCGAAGACGATCTCGAAGAACAAGAAATATGATCCCGCCTTCCATGACTGGGGGACGGAATGGCATATCCCCACCAACTACGAGTGGAACCAGCTCTGTAACACCTACTACTACTCGTGGCAGCTCACGACGGTCACCGACCGGTGGAAGGAGCCCGTGAAAGGCTATAAGGTCGTCAACAAGACTACCGGTGCCTGGATCTTCCTCCCCGTAACGGGCTACCTGACCTATAAGATCACGAACAATGACGAGATCACGCAGGACACGACGGTCGTAAACAGCGCCGACAGTACCGTCATGGGCTACTACTGGAGCGGTGAGGAGAATGTCACGGTCACGCCCTACCGGCCCTACTACCTCCGCATGGACACAAAAAACCAGCGTGCCACCATTGAGGAATGGGCCGACCGCAGCGGTGAGGCCTTCCCCATCCGCCCCGTGCGGACAATCCGCTAGAAAGCCAAAAGAGGCCTATAGAGATCTATAGCGCGCTATAGAAATCTATAGTGAGCTATAAAAATCTATAGAGAGCTATAGAAATCTATAGTGAGCTATAAAAAAGATATTATAAACAAAACATTAGAAAATAGAATGCGTATGAATCAATGGAGTAAATGGACTGCGGTAGCCTGCATGGCCCTGCCCCTGCTCACGGCATGCAGCAGTGAGGAGGCCGGCAGCGTCATGGAGACGAACCCGCAGGCGCTGAAGGTCTACGTGGGCATCAACAAAGCCCATGAGACCGGTCAGCGCCAGCAGCCGGCCAAGAGTGCCTCTTTCGCCAGTCGTGCCACGACGGACGCCAGCACATGGAACCAGGCCGTGCCCTATCATGTAGACAAGGACGAGAACCCGAACATGTTCGCCCTCGGCGAGACGATGGGTCTCTTCATCCGTAAGGCTACCGATGACAGTGACTACGGACAGGCCATGAAGACTCAGCTCCCCGCCGGCACCTACGACAATGTCGCCTATGTCGCCTACGGCAGCGGCTCCGCCCAGTACTGGGCGCCCATCAAAGGCGGAACGACGGTGATCCTCGACAAGGACCTCAACGGTGTGGTGAGTGCCTATTATCCTTACAAGCCGAACATGAAGTTCGACGAGGCCCGCAAATACGAGGTCGACTGTGCCACGAACCCGGAGGACCTCCTCGTGTGTACGAAGAATGTCACCTCTGAGGTCAACGGCTCGAAGCCGAACACGGAGATCCACATGAGTCACGTCCTCACGCTGTTGAATATCAACATCAAGAAGCAGGTGGGCTTCACGGGAAATGGTAACATGACGGAGTTCCGCATCATCGGCAGTTTCTCGAAGACGGGAACGATCGATCTCTACGATGTCGGTAAGGTCGTGCCGGTGAGCAAGAACGGCGACACCTCCGGTCAGGACACCATCGACGTGAAGAATACGGACGGCAGTACGCTGATGACACTGAGTCAGAACAACAATGTCACGATGTACAAGTTCTTCATCATCCCGGAGAACGACGTGGCCAACAACATGTATTTCATGGCGAAGATCGACGGTCAGGACTATAACAGTCAGCCGACACAGGTCACGCTGAAGCCGGGCGTCAAATACAACATCCAGATCCAGGTCAGCAACTCCGGTCTGACGATCAGCGGCACGGATATCATCCCCTGGGAGGAAGAGACCGTGCCTATCATTCCTATCACGAACTAAAATGCGATTCAACATCACCAGTATACTCCTGTCATCCTTATGCGTCGCGGCCCTCACGGCCTGCACGCATGAGGATGCGTCCGTTTTATCACCGGATACGGAGCGCGCCGAACTGCATTTCTCCGCCATGGTGGAACAGAGCTCCCGTGCGGCCACGATGGCCATGAAACAGACGTTTGACGACGGCGACAGCATCGGCATCACCGTCACGGGTATCAACCCCGACTCGGGATATACCTACAACAACGTGCGCGTGATGACCGTCGGCGACTATCCGAGTCAGCACTGGCGCATCGACACCACCATCGTCCTCACGAAGGCGCGCATGAAGCTCTGTGCCTTCGCACCCTATCAGAAAGGCGCCGATCCGACACGCATGCCTCTGGTGTGCACCGATCAGACCGATTTCCTCTATGCCCCCTACGGCGCCTGGACAAAGAAAGGCACGCTGAACTATGCTGATCCCTTTGTCAACGTCCGTATGGAACATCTGCAGACGATGATCCTCATCCGTGTCGTCAACGAGGACAACACGGGCGACGCGCCAAAGCTGACGGCCTTCTCCGTCACGGGACAGGGCTTCAGCAAGAAAGGTGACTTCGACAATACCGACGGCACCTTCTATCTCAACAGTATGGATATCAACGACAGTATCCATCATGACGTACAGCCGTGGGCCCTGCCGATGGATGTCAAGGATACGGTGTCCATCGACTCCGCCTATGTCTTCTCCACCACGGAGAAGAAGCCGCTGACCTTCACCCTCACCGTCGACGGCAAACGCCTCTCGGCAACGAAGGAGGTACAGCTCGAGCACGGCTATGTGTATATCTTCCCGCTGTGCGTAAAAGGCAAGAAAAAACTCGTCATCGATAAGGTCGACATCAAGAAATGGGATGAGCTGGACTGGATCTTCGGTCTCTATCCCAACTATCTGACGGAACACCCGCTCTTCTTCGAAGACTGATGAAATATGGTTATGATGAAAAGATTTTTTGTCTCACTCCTCTTCCCTACCCTCCTGGCCGCTCTGCTGACAGCCTGTGAGTCGGAAGGACTCCACGGCGATGAGCCTACGCCTCCAACGGCAGACCTCAGCGTGCATATCGCCGTGAGCAGAGCCGCTGCCTCCGGAGTGTCGAAAGGGGCCTATATGGGCAGCAACCTCGGACTGACGATGATATACCCCGCCAGTGACGGCCTCGATCCCGACAACCGGTATAATATCCGCTGGGATGCCGACAGCGTGCAAAAGATCCGTATCTGGTATCAGAGTACGGAGGGCACACGCACCATGGCCTGGAAGTCGTCGACGGCAGCCGCCAATTTCTTCGTCTACGCGCCCTTTGTCGACTTACCGACGCTGCCGTCACAGCTCACGAAGATCCCCTTCAAGGTACAGAGCGACCAGACCCGGGGCCTCGACTCCAGCGATTTCGTCCGTGATGTGCAACAGCAGGTGACGGCGGCAGCCGCCAACGGCCGACTGCAGATCACCTTCACCCACCAGCTCTGCCGACTGAATATCAAAATCCTCGCCGGTCCCGACACGGCGAAACAGCCGGGACTGCAGGCCCGCATCACCCAGGGTATGATCGACACGCTGGCACGCTGTAAGGTGGGACCGGTGTGCGACAGCATCAACTATAACCTCATGCGCTACCGTGGCTATAACGGCAAGACGGGCACGCGCAATGATGAATACCCCGTGACAACCATATCGGGGAAGAAGAGCGACTCTACGATGGTCTACACCTTCTGTCCGACGGACACCAACAAGAGTGTGCAGGAGTGTATCCTCCCGCCGCAGACCATTCAGGCCAAGGACACCTTCATCCAAGTGCTCATCTTCAACCCCATAGAATGTAAACATCATATCTTCGTCTACCGGCCCCTGCAGAACCTCGTGTTCGAAGCCGGGAAGGAATACGACATGACTCTCGAGCTCGGCAGTACGAGCGCGGAGGTGAAGACGTTCACCATTACGGAATGGAAACGGAAGAAGGAAGACGTGATGGACCTCGAATAAACCAACGATCAAGACTCAGCTTATGAAGCAATGGTTTCTCTCCCTGATCCTCCTGACAGGATCAATCCTTCCGGCCGCGGCCGATGACGACGAGAGTGTGCTCTTCACCGCCCCGATCACGCTCAATGGCAACGAGACGGTGACCTGCTCTTTTCTGGTCAACACCCAGGACGCGACGACCAAGACGGGTACGGCCTTCGTCAGCTCGGACTATTTCGACCATCCTTTTCATGAAGTCGCTTATAGTGCCATAGACAGTACGACGGCGGGTGTGGTGACGATCCCGAAGACCGTGACCTATAACGGATATACGTATACCGTGACAAAGATCAATCAATACGGCTTCAGTGACTGCCGGCGCCTGACGGGTATCATCATTCCGGCAACGGTGAAGAGTATTGACAATTACGCGTTCATGAATTGTCAGCGGCTGGCGGAGGTGAAGGCCCCCATGGATCTCTGTCTGACGGTGGCGGCACAGGATAATGCCGCCACGGGAATCCGCTATGACGCCTATTTCCGTACGAACTCTACAAAGGATACCCTCACCCTCTGTCTGCCGCAGGACAGTTATATCGCCCCGACGACGGAGACAGGCCTCTACCTGGATGACAACGGGGAGGAACAGACCTACACTGGAACGATGCCTACAGCCCTGATCTGTACGGGGCTCGACCACGAGAGTCAGACGGTGTCGACAAGGGAGGTGAGCGGCAATATCCCGGCCGGTACGGGCATCATCCTCATCGGTATTCCGAAAGAGGTCAATTATATCATTCCGGCCGCGAAAGAGGATGCCGCGGCGGCCGATGTCAGCGGTAACCTCCTGCAGGGAGCGACGACAAGGCAGTATATCGGCGGCAACACCGACGACACGAAAGGCTATGCCGACTATATCCTCCAGGACGGTATCTTCTACCGGTCCTCAGAAGGATATATCGACGCCGGGAAGGCTTTCCTGCGTGTGCCGACCAACGGCACGACGGCGGCTGCCCGTCTGTTCCTCGGCGGCAGTGAGACGACAGGGATCATCACGCCCCGTCAACCATCTTCTGTCCGCATCCAGAAAGGCTATGACCTCCTCGGCAGAAAGGTCAGCGCTTCCAAGGGAATCATCATTTCTAACCATTCCAAATATTTCGTAAAATGAGAAAATACTATCAACGCCCCGAAGTGACGGATGTCATCCTCCTCCCGGAGAACGTCATGGGCATCGACGCCAATACGCAAGTGTTTAAGGATCCCTCCCAGGCCGACGCCAAAGAGGCACCGGAGGAACAAGGGACAATGGACAATGAAGAATGGACAATGGACAATGGAGAATGGATGCCCTAATTCTCCATTCTCCATTATCCATTCTCCATTATCCATTCTCCATTATCCATTCTCCATTATCCATTCTCCATTAAAAAGGGGGTGCCGTGCAATATGCAACGACACTCCCTCAACTATGAAAAAAAATAATTAATTGCGCCGGGACATCATTGATCATGTTCCGAAGACGTAGGCTCTTTAACCTATAAATTCTTTCACCTGCCGATAGATATTCTCACCGGTGAAACCGAGCTTCTCGTCTAATACCTTATACGGAGCAGAGAAGCCGAAACTCTTCAACCCAAAGATACGACTCTTCGGACCGATGCCTACCAAGCCTTCAAGGGTGCAGGGCAAACCGGCGGTAAGACCGAACTTCTTCACCTCATAAGGCAGTACGGCCTCCTGATAGTCGGCAGGCTGGCGGCGGAAGAGCCCCTCAGAGGGCGCACTGACGACACGCACACGCAGACCGTCCTGACGGAGCAGCGGAGCGGCAGCCTCGAGGGTGGACACCTCAGAGCCACTGGCCACGAGGATCACGTCGGGATGCTCATCACTGCCCTTGACGATATACGCGCCCTTGCGGGCCTCGTCGTAGTCGTTGCCTGCAGGCAGGCAGGGGATACCCTGACGGGAGAAGATCAGCGCGGTCGGCGTGTCCATATTCTCCATGGCCATCTGCCAGCATACCGTTGTCTCGTAACAGTCGGCAGGACGGAACACGCGGACACTGTCCTGGCCGTTGTGGTTCTGCAGTTTCTCCATCAGTCGGATCTGTGCCTCCTGCTCCACGGGCTCGTGGGTAGGACCATCCTCACCGACACGGAAGGCATCGTGGGTCCAGATGAATTTCACGGGCACTCCCATGAGGGCAGCGAGACGGACGGCGGGCTTCATGTAGTCGGAGAAGACGAAGAACGTACCCATGGCGGCGATGACACCACCGTGGAGCATCATACCGATACACATATCGGCCATCGTCAACTCACTGACACCGGCCTGGAAGAAAGCACCTGTGAAGTCGTGAGCCTGCAGGGCATGCGTCTCCTTCAGGAAGCCATCGGTCTTATCGGAGTTACTAAGGTCGGCGGAAGCACAGATCATGTTCGGCACCTCATGGGCCAGCACTTTCAGACAAGCCGAAGAGGCGGCACGCGTGGCCGAACCTTCTTTCTGTTCCACCTTCGTCCAGTCGATCTTCGGCGCCTTACCGGAGAACCACGTATCCATGAGCGTTTTCTTCTCGGGATGAGCCTGGGCCCAAGCCGCCTCCTCCGCCTTACGGGCGGCAACGATCGTCTTCAGTGCGGCGGCACGGTCGGCATAGAGCTGTTTCACGTCGTCGAAGATGACGAAGGGATGCTCGGGATCACCGCCAAGGTTCTTGATGGTGTTGATGTAAGCGCCGTCGCCGAGGGGAGCGCCGTGAGTCTTCACGTTATGCTCATAACTCGTGCCGTCGGCCTTACGGGCACCCTTGCCCATGACGGTATGCCCGATGATCAGTACGGGATGCCCCGTACCGGCGAGCGCCTTGTCGAGGGCTTCGCGGATCTGCGCGACATCATTGCCGTCGATCTCCATCACCGTCCAGTTCCAGGCCCGGTATTTGGCGGCCGTATCCTCCTTCATGACGACATCAACCTCTGTGGAGAGCTGGATATCGTTGGCATCATAAAACATGATGAGGTTGTCGAGACAGAGCGTGCCAGCGATACGGCCGACACCCTGGGAGATCTCCTCCTCTACGGCACCGTCGGAGATATACGCGTAGATATGATGCTGCATCACCTCATGACCGAGACGGGCCTCGAGGAATTTCTCCGCCACGGCGGCACCGGCAGCGATGGCATGGCCCTGGCCCAACGGACCGGAGGAGTTCTCAATGCCGCGACGGACATCAAGCTCTGGATGGCCGGGACAGGGGGAGCCCCACTGGCGCAGCTGTTGGATATCATCCAGGGTATAACGGCCCTGGAGGGTCAGTGCGGCATAGAGCATCGGACTCATGTGACCGGGATCAAGGAAGAAGCGGTCACGGCCCGTCCATGTGGGATCCTCAGGGTCCCAGACGAGATACTCAGAGAAAAGGACATTGATGAAGTCGGCACCGCCCATAGCCCCTCCGGGGTGTCCGGACTTTGCCTTCTCTACCATGCTGGCAGCAAGGATACGGATGTTGTCAGCGGCATGGTTCATCAGTTGGATACTGTTCATGATTTTCGTTCGTTTTTGTTGACAATAATAGCTCACAATAGATTTTTATAGCGCACAATAGAACTTCGGCCTATAGTAGGTGGCCGCCATGTTGCGGCCACGCCACCTATTTGAAGTCCACGGCTGCCTGTTCGATTTGCAGGCCGCGCTTGTAATTCTCGATATAGGTGTTGAAGCCATCGATCTCATCGGGCGTGGCCATGATCTCCGAGCCCTTGTTGCCGGCGAAGACCTTCGTCTCGAGGAAGTCGGCGAGGCTCTCGTGCTTGTCACTGTTGACGAGATAGGAGGCCAGGAGCGCCATGCCCCAGGGACCACCCTCCCCTGCCGTCTTCATCACGGAGATCGGCAGACCGAGGGCCGCGGAGAGGATACGCTGGCCGACCTCCGGCGTGGTGAAGTAACCACCGTGGCCCGTGAGGCGGTCTACGGCGACCTGCTCATCCTTGAAGAGGATATCGTTGCCGATCTTCAACACGGCGACGGCGCCATAGAGGTTCGCGCGCATGAAATTGGCGAGGGAGAACTTGTCATTCGGCGACCGCACAATCATCGGACGGCCCTCGGAGAGACCCGTCACGGGCTCACCGGAGAAATAGTTGTAGGCCATCAGACCGCCACAGTCACCATCACCCTTCGCACCCACCTGGAAGAGGGTCGTGAAGAGCTGTCCCATGTCGACCTGCTGTCCCATGGCCTCGAGGAACTCCTTGAAGATCTCCACCCACGCGTTGATGTCGGAGGTGCAGTTGTTACAGTGGACCATGGCCACAGGGGCACCGTCGGGTGTCGTAACGATATCGATACTCTTGTACGGTTTCGAGAGGTTCTTCTCGAGGACGATCATCGAGAAGGACGACGTGCCGCAGGACACGTTACCCGTGCGGGGACGGACGGCATTCGTCGCTGCCATGCCCGTGCCGGCATCACCCTCGGGAGGACACATCGGGATACCGGCCTTCAGATGACCACTGGGATCGAGGAGTTTCGCGCCCTTCGCCGTCAGCGTGCCGGCCTCCTGACCGGCCACGAGGACCTTCGGCAGGATATCACGGAGTTTCCAGGGATAGCCTTTCGGCGCGATGAGGGCGTCGAACTTCTTCACCATATTCTCGTCATAGTCCTTCGTGTCGGGATCGATCGGCAGCATGCCCGAGGCGTCACCGATACCCGTGACGCGCTGTCCCGTGAGCTGCCAGTGGATATAGGCGTCGAGGGTAGCGAGGTAGTCGATATCCTTCACGTGACTCTCGCCGTCGAGGATACACTCGTAGAGATGGGAGATGCTCCAGCGCAACGGGATATTGAAGTTGAAGAGATCGGAGAGCTTCGCGGCGGCCTTGCCCGTATTCGTGTTACGCCACGTACGGAAGGGCACGAGGATCTGCTCGTCCTTGTCGAAAGCCATATAGCCGTGCATCATCGCACTGATGCCGATGGCAGCGAGGCGTTCGATCTCCACGCCATACTGTTTCTTCACATCTGCCCGCAGGGAGGCATAACAGTCCTGCAGACCGGCCCAGATGGCTTTGATGCTGTAGGTCCACAGGCCGTTCTCCAACTGGTTCTCCCACGTATGGGAGCCCTGGGCGATGGGCCGGTTCTCACCATCGATGAGAACGGCCTTGATACGGGTAGAGCCAAACTCGATACCGAGGATGGCCTTACCCTTTTCTATCGTTTCCTTTGCGGTCATACCTTAACGTAATGCTTTGTTCAACATATAGTAGACCTCATTCCAACGGAGCTCCTTACGGAACTGCTCGTAGTCGGTGTCCTTGTTGATGATGCAAGCCTCAACATCGAAGATCTCAGCGAAGTCACGCCAGTACTCATCGGTGAGTCCGAAGGAGAAGCAGCTGTGATGGGTGCCGCCGGCATTCATCCAGCAGCCCACGCCGACCTCGAAGGTAGGCTCGGGGATCCAGAGGGCGGAAGCCACGGGGAGCTTCGGCAGCGGTTTCGACTTGATGAGGTTCACGTCGTTGGCGATGAGACGGAAGCGGTTGCCCATATCGACGACGGTAGCCGTGATGCCATGGCCCTGCTTCGTGGTGAAGACGAGACGGGCCGTAGGGGTCTTGCGGACACCGATGCCGAGGAAGTGCACTTCCAGGCGCGGCTTCTCCTCAGCGATATCAGGACAGACCTCGAGCATGTGACTCTCGAGGATGGACGTGTTGTCACCGTCGAAGTTCAGCGTATAGTCCTCCAGGAAGGACGTGCCACCCTCGAGGCCCTGACTCATGAACCAGGTCGTACGGTAGAGGCAGGCGCTCTTCCAGTCACCCTCGGCACCGAAGCCATAGCCGTCGTGCATGAGGCGCTGGGAGGCGAGGCCGGGAATCTGGTCGAAGCCGTGGCCTGTCTCCTCGACATTGACATCACCGAGGTCGTCGAAGTTCGTCGTGAAGCCCTTGGCACCGTAAGCCTTCAGGACGGCACGGATGGTCAGTTCGGCCTTGGCGGCATTCCAGATCTTCTTATATTCCACGGTAGACTCATCCTTGAGGTTGTCGGCTACCTGGTATTCCTTGAAATAGACATCGTGGACGAGGGCGTCGACATCGGCATCCTTGACCTTGTCGAAGAACTCCATGACGGTAGAGAACTGGACATAATCGACATGATAGCCAAAGACCTGCTCGAAGGCGACCTTGTCACCATCGGTCACGGCGACATTGTTCATCTGATCGCCGAAACGGATGATGAGGCAGTCCTGTGCGTCAGCGACACCGGCGCAGACACGCTCCCAGACAGCGATATGATCCTGTGTCTTCGGATCCTTCCAGTAGCCGATAACGGTCTTGCGCGGCTTGCGCAGACGGGAGAGGATATGGGCATACTCACGGTCACCATGCGCACTCTGGTTGAGGTTCATGAAGTCCATGTCCATCGTGTCATACGGGATCTTCTCGTTATACTGGGTATGGAAATGGAGCAACGGCTTGCGGAGGATCTCCATGCCCTTGATCCACATCTTCGCGGGAGAGAAGGTATGCATCCAACAGATCACGCCGACACAGTGCTCATCGACATTGGCACGGTTCATGACATCAGCGACTTCCTTGGAACTGTTGGCGGTACCTTTATAGACGACCTTGATAGGCAGACGACCGGAGTTGTTCAGGCCCTCGACCATCTCCTTGGAGTGTCCGTCGACCTGTTTTACGGCATCACCTCCGTAGAGGAGCTGTGCGCCTGTTACCCACCAAATTTCGAAATTATCAAATGCTTTGACCATAGTTGTAGTTTTTAGATTGATTGTATATATAATAATGTGTAGTTGGATACTTTATTTGTTGTTCTTCTTCCGCTGACCGTAGTAGGCGTTGGGACCATGCTTACGGGAGAAATGCTTCTCCACGAGGAGCGGGTTCATCGTCGTATACGGGTTGACGGAGAAAGAGATGAATGCCATCTTCGCCACCTGTTCGGCAACAACGGCATGATAGACGGCCTCATCGGGATCCTTGCCCCAGGTGAACGGACCATGGTTCTTCACGAGGACGCCGGGGGTATGGACGGGGTTGATGTTATCTTTCTTAAACCGGTTGACGATGACAACACCCGTATTGTACTCGTACTCGTCCATCATGTCAGCGGTCATATCGGCCGTACAGGGGATGGCGTCGTGGAAATAGTCGGCATGCGTGGTACCGATATTCGGGATGTCCTTACCGGCCTGCGCCCATGCCGTGGCATAGGTGGAATGGGTGTGGACGACACCGCCGACCTCAGGGAAGTTGCGGTAGATGACGAGGTGCGTCGGCGTATCGGAGGAGGGGTTGAGATCACCTTCAACGACCTTGCCGGTCTGGAGATCGACGACAACCATATCGGAGGGTTTCATCGTGTCATAGCTGACGCCGGAGGGTTTGATGACCACGAGGCCTTTCTCACGGTCGATACCCGAGACATTGCCCCAGGTGAAGAGTACGAGACCGTGCTTGACAAGGTCGAGATTGGCCTTGCATACTTTTTCTTTCAGTTCTTCGAGCATAATATTTCATTTTTTTCGTTTACAGTTTGATGGTCGGCTCCTCCCCGTATTTCTCCTTGTTGAAACGGTAGAGCATAGCGCCCGAACGGGAGGAGGAGTGATCGATGAGGTCCGTCTGGACGACGATATCCGTCTGCTTCAACCGCTTGCGGAAGTTGCGCTTGTCGATCGGCTCGCCGAGGACGGCCTCGAAGACATGCTGCAGCTGTGTCAGCGTGAAGAGCTCTGGCAGGAGGTTGAAACTCAGCGGCCGTGTGTAGATACGGCGGCGGAGCTGCATAACGGCATTATGAATCATCAGCCGGTGGTCGGAGTACATCTCCGGCAACTTGTCGAGCGTGACCCATTCGAGACCATATTTCTCACGGAGGCTGTCGTCATAGTCCTTGACATTGATGAGGGCACAGTAGGCGATAGAGATGACACGGTCACCGGGATCACGGTCTACCTCACCGAAGGCGCCGACCTGTCTCATGTACATCTCGTCAAGTCCCGTGAGAGAGAGGAGCGTACGATGGGCACAGTCCTGCAGACTCTCGTTGGCCTCGAGGAAGCCGCCGTAGAGGGACCACTCGCCGCGGCCCGGGTCCATCTGTCGTTTACCGATGAGGACCTCGAGCTGCGAGCCGTCGAAGCCGAAGACGATACAGTCGACGCTGACGTAGAATTTATCGTGTTGTTGATAATATTTTACCATAATCTAGAAGAAATACCAATAGAAGGCACCGCAGAGGGCGAGGACGCCGAGGGATCCCAGGACATCCTTCCAGTCCCAGCTGGCGCGGATCTGACGTTTGTACTCGTCGGTAAACGTGATGGCGGCCACCTGCTCAGCAGTAGGCTTCGGCGTGAACATCGAGACGACGAACATGAAGGCGATGATGAAGACGAGGAGCCAGCACTCGAAGACGAGCCAGTTGGTCTGCCAGAACCAGGTCGTGGCATTCCAGAAGGCGCCGTCCATCGGCGTGTTGCCCGTGTCGGTGATAACATTCGTCACGAGGCGGAGCATACCGACGAGGAAGCCGACAATGAGGCCCCACTCTCCGGCCTTCGGCGTGATACGCTTGAAGAAGATGCCGAGGAAGAACGTGGCGACCATGGCCGGTGCCAGCAGACTCTGGATGCCCTGCAGATAACTGTAGAGTTTGCCGAGGCTCATCATCACGGGGATCCAGATGATACCGATGACGACGATGGCCACCGTGGCGGCACGGCCGGCGAAGATATAATGGGCCTCACTCTTGCCCGGGCGCAGCGGCTTGTAGAAATCCTCCGTGAAGAGGGTTGCGCAGGAGTTGAAGAAGGCGGCGAGGGAGGTCACGAGGGCACAGACGAAGCCGACGGTGACGAGTCCTTTCACGCCGGCGGGGAGGATATCCTTCACCATATAGGCATAGGCGCCGTCGGTATCACCCATGTGGAACATACCCTTTGCTGAGAGGGCGGCAGCGACCATTCCCGGGATCAAGAACATGAAGACGGGGAGGATCTTGAAGTAACCGGCGCAGATCGTACCCCGGCGGGCGCGGCGCATAACGACACTGTTGTCCTCACCTTTCTTCTGACCGAGGACACGCTGTACGATATGCTGGTCGGTACACCAGTACCAGAAACCGATGATGGAGGCACCGAGGAAGACGACGAAGCCGGGATACTCATGATAGAGGGGATCGGGATGACCAGAGGCGTTGATGGTCGCCCAGTGGAACATGTGCGTCGTGCCATAGCCGTCATGGAGCTGTGAACAGTAGGTCATCATGTTCGTCCAGCCCTGCGTGATACTGCCGTCACCGAGGGTGGCGAGACCGAGGAAGAGGACGAGGAAGGAACCGATGATGAGGATCGGCGTCTGGATGGCCGAGAGGGTCATGACACCCTTCATACCACCGAGGATGGTGAAAATGGCCGTGATGATGATCAGACCGAGGGCGCCATACCAGAACGGCAGGCCGAGGAGATATTCGAAGAAGATACCGCCGGTATAAGCCGTCACACTGACCTTCGTGAGGATATAAGCCACGAGGGTGATGACGGAGAGCCACGTTCCCGTACGTTTCGTATAGCGGTATTTCAGGAACTCCGGCATGGTGATGATGCGGCCGAGCTTGTTGTTCAGCAACTGATAGAAGGGTACGAAGAGCCAGCCGAGGATGAGGATCATCCAACCCTGCATCTCCCAGTGGGCCATGCCCACACCGTTCTGCGCACCCGTGCCGGCGAGGCCGACGAGGTGCTCGGAGCCGATATTCGCGGCGAAGATCGCCATACCGATGACCCACCAGGGCTCTCCTTTTCCATAGAGGAACTCCTCACTGTTAGCGCCCTGCGACTCGCGCTTGGCTTTCAGGAGTGCACGCCATACGGCGCAGACGACGAGGGCGATACCGATGGCGAAGACGAGCCAGTCGAGCCATATAAATTCATGTGATGTCCAGTTCATAGTTTGTTTTCTTTTGTGGCGACCTTGTGCTTGCAAAGCACAAGCACTTGACGGCACGCCTTGATTGGCGGGACACGAGGGTTCATGTCCCTGTGTTTATTTTTTAATTTTTTACTTCTTTACTTTTTTACTTTAAACTTGTAGGCCAAGTGGCTGTAGTAATGCTCGCCGGGTTTAAGATAAGGATTGGAGATGTCCCAGCCGGGGGTGTGGGCGGCATATTTCGTCGGGGAGTCGGGGAATTTCTGACTCTCGAAACAGACACTGACATGTTTGGGATATTTGATGCCATGCTTACAGGGAATGCCCGTACCCTGGAAATTACCCGTGTAGACCTGCAGACCGGGCTCGTTGGTGTAGACCTCGAGGAGGATACCCGTGACAGGGGAGTAGAGACTGGCGGCGACGGTCTTGTCATCGCCTTTACCGTTCCAGTAGGTATTCAGCACCCAGTTGTGGTCATAGCCCGTGGCATTGGCGATCTGGTCGTAGGAGAAGTCGTTGATATGGTCGGCCAGGGCATGGGGCGTGCGGAAGTCCATCGGCGTACCGGCGACGGAACGGATCTCACCCGTGGGGATATAATATTTGTCGGCGGGGGTGAAACGGTCGGCATTGATATACATGATCTGGTTCTCACCTTTCTCAGCGGGGTTGCCGTTGAGGTTGAAATAGGAGTGGTTCGTCATGTTGATGACCGTCTCCTTATCTGTCGTGGCCTCGAAGACGATGTCGAGGGTGTTGTCAGCCTTCACGGTATAGGTCGCCGTGGCCTTCACCGTACCGGGGAAGCCGTTGTCGCCGTCGGGAGACGTGATGGCGAAGACGACGGAAGAGTCGGTGCGGGCGGCGATGTCATAGACCTTGTTGAGCCAGCCTGTGTTGCCACCGCCATGGAGGGTGTTGCCGTTGTCGTTAGCACGCAGGTGATAGGTCTTCCCATCAACGACGAGGCGGGCGGCCTTGATGCGGTTCGCATAACGGCCTACACTCGAACCGAAATCGGAGGGGGTGTTCAGTGTGTCGGCATACTGACGGATATTGTCATAGCCGAGGACGACATCCGTCGGCTTGCCGTTACGGTCGGGGACACAGAGGGAGACGACACGGCCTCCGTAGTTCGTCAGACAGACCTCCATGCCGTTGGCATTGCGCAGGGTGACGAGTTCCGTCTTCTTGCCCTGTACCGTAGCGGAGAATTTCTTCGGATTGAGTCCACTGACCGTGGTCTTCGCGACGGCTGTCGTCGTCGCTCCGGCCAGTACCATCGCTGTCAGCGAGGCAGCCAGGAATTTAGTTTTTAGTTCTCTCATATTCGTTCTTTGTTCTAGGTTTTTTATTTTGGGTGTAAAATTACACTGTTATTTTCATACCGCCAAATTTTTCTTGAACAAAATGCAAATAACCGTGTATTTTTAACACTCTTTCAATAGAAATAGCTGAAAAACAAGCGTTGCAAAAGCATAAGGGAGTCAGCAATGTCTATAAGGGCAGAATCTCCCCTTTCCTTGGGGCTGATGTTCGCCCCCTCCGGGGACGACACCGTGGGAGTATCGCTAACCCCGGGTGCCCGTGCCGTCCTGGCCTTCGCTATCGCTCCGGCCAGGCCGGCACGGGCACCCGGGGTTAATCGTGTTGGGCCCTTCCGGGGCCCTTTCCCTTCAAATGACTTCTTTCGATCCCCCGTAGGTTGTGGCCTTCGTGACCGTCATACCCCCCCGCAGGTTGTGGCCTTCGTGGCCGTCATAAACCCAACGCAGGGTGAGGTCTTCGTGACCGTCATAAACCCAACGTAGGGTGAGGCCTTCGTGGCCGTCATAAACCCAACGCAGGGTGAGGTCTTCGTGCCCGTCATAAACCCAACGTAGGGTGAGGCCTTCGTGGCCGTCATAAACCCAACGCAGGGTGAGGTCTTCGTGGCCGTCATAACCCCCGCAGGGTGAGGCCTTCGTGGCCGTCATAAACCCAACGGAGGGTGAGGTCTTCGTGGCCGTCATAACCCCCGCAGGGTGAGGCCTTCGTGGCCGTCATAAACCCAACGTAGGGTGAGGTCTTCGTGGCCGTCAAAACCTGAAATCGTGGTGTTAG
Source organism: Prevotella sp. AGR2160 (assembly GCF_000424185.1). Lineage (GTDB taxonomy): Bacteria > Bacteroidota > Bacteroidia > Bacteroidales > Bacteroidaceae > Prevotella. The sequence continues at coordinate 51,268 of NZ_KE384147.1, read as the reverse complement.
GACGGCCACAAGGGTCGCGCCCTAGGGTGGATGACGAGAGCGCAGCAGGGCCCCGGAAGGGCCCAACATGATTAACCCCGGGCGGAGGGAGCGCGAGCGAAGCGAGAGCTCCCTCCGCCCGGGGTATCCCATCCTGCCGCGGGCGCGTCCCCGGAGGGGGCGAACAACTGGCACTTAGTCATTCCGTTATACCTTATTAATATATATGCCGAACAAACCCTAACAAGCGCTAAACAAACACAAAAACTTGGCAAAAAATTTGGAAGTATGGAAAAAACGACGTATATTTGCGGTATAGATCAACAAAGACAATCCATCATAACAAAAAAAATAATTTCTCATCTCATAAGTAAAATAAAATCTCTCTTACGACCTTAAAAATCTATTGCCATGGAAAACGTTTCTAGGATAGCTCACACTAGAAAATTATAGCTCACAATAGAAAACTACAGCTCACAATAGAAAACTACAGCCCTCTATAGAATAATAGCGCGCTATAGACTATAGCGCGCTATCCTTAGAAGTTCCACCAGTGTTTCTTATGATGATGGTGCTCCTCGTACATCCCCATCTGATCCCGGAGGATATGTCGGTAGCTCTTCCGTTCCACGATGATATGGTAGATCTCGCCCCAGTCGGGCAGTCCACCGACATTACGGTCATCAATGAACAGGTCGGCCTTGATCTTCCGGGAGAAATTATTGTTGTTCTGTGTGCCGTTCTCCTCGGGATAATCGCGGTTCACGGCCCAGAAGTCGACGCCACGCTCATGACACCACTGGATGGCCTCGTCAAGGAGTTTTCCCTCCCGGCAGGTCCAGAGGATGAGCTGGTGATGATGCCGTTGAAGCATCTTCAACGTCTCCGTGGCGAAAGGACGTTCCTCGCCGATCTCCGGATATCTGTTCTCTACTATCGTTCCGTCAAAATCTACTGCTATTACCATAGTAAAATGTAAAATGGATAATGGATAATATATAATATAATGTATAATGGAAAATGGATAATGGATAATGCTCACCCTACGGTGGGTCTACATTTTGTCCACTACTTTTCTAACTTTCAAGAACCAAGGTTTCATCTCCACATGACTACGACGGGCCATAGCGGCCAAGAGGCGGTAGGCCCAACGGTCATGATTCATCCGGCGCACGGTAAAATAAAATCCTGTCGTATTCGCCACTCCCACAACGACGACAACAATGAACTGCATCGTCACCGAACAACGGAAGACCTGATAACTGATGAGCCAGATGAGGAAACAGAGGAAGTCGAGGGAGATGACCATCAGGGCCGTGCCGACATGGGAGAAGCCGATCTCGATGAAGAGATGATGGAGATGACTCTTGTCGGCATGGAACGGACTGATGCCCCGCATGATACGTCCCGTCATCACCCGGAGGGTGTCGAAGACGGGCACGCTGAGGATACTCAGGGCGAAGGCGCCGACACCCATATTCGAGAAGTTAAACGCCACCATCGAGCCATGGTCCATGAGGTGAAGGAGGAAGATCGTCATGAGCATGCCCATCATCATCGTACCACTGTCACCGATGAACATCTTTGTGCTCCGTCCGAAGATGTTATGGATGAAGAAGGGGATCAGAGCCCCGGCGCCGAGGGCGGCGATGACGGCCATCGTCCCGTCATGGGAGAGTTTGAAGACACAGCCGAAGGCGACGCAGGCGAGGATACAGAATCCCGATGACAGTCCGTCGACGCCATCAATCATATTAATAGCGTTGATGATGCCCACGCCGGCGATGGCCGACAACAGATAGGCACACCACGTCGGGAGATCCCAGATGCCGAAGATCCCCTGGAAGGAGTTGAAGTTCACGCCATCCATACGGATGATGAAGAACACGAGGACGGCCTCCACGATGATCCTTGTCAATGGTTTCAGGCCGATACTGTCGTCCATCAGTCCGAAATACATCATCACTGTCAGGGCGACGATGGTAGAGAAGAGGATGGAGGTGTCGAAGACCATCGAGGTCAGTCCGGCACCGGCGATGATCCCGAAGTAGACGGCGAAGCCCCCCATCACGGGGACGGGCGTCTTCTGCAACTTCCGGGCGTTGGGACAGTCCACGATATCCTTCTTGATGGCGAGTTTCACCACCAGGCGGAAGATCCAGATCGTCATAATCATTGACGAGAAGAAGGGGATCAAAATAGAAGGGGTAAAGAGTTGCTTGATGATCATAGATTATTCTTTGTATTTCTTAGAAGGTTGTTTCTTAAACATATTCTGAAAGAGGTTTGAGCGTAACACCGTCAAAGACCAGAAGCGGCCGAGGACTTCCTGAGGGGCCAGACGGGCATAGGTGAGCGTCTGACGAAGATCGAGCCAGGCACTGTCCAGAGAATGGAGAAGACCAGATTGACGGACATGACGATGGGAACGGCCGAAGTTGCCCCCCGCCATCACGTTCTGACGGATCGGCTCCGTCCATCGATAGTCGGCCTCACCCAAAGTCACCGGGACGTCCGCTTCAGGGAGTCCGAGATACGTCACCAGGAAGGCAGCCATAGCTCTGAAGGCTTTTTGCAAACCCAACCGGCGCAAGTCCTCCTCGAACCGTTTACGGTCAATCTCATTGCCTTTGCGGTGCATCAGTACGGCCACGTCACAGAACTGTCGCAAGCCACAGCCGGTGAAGGCGAGATGGAAGAAGAAATGCATAAAGACAAAGAGGAGATTCTCCGTCGGTGCCAGCGTCGGCACGGCAGTGCCGAGGATCACGGCCTCATCCGTCCGGGCAGCGATAGCATCATCGATCCTTTTGTTAAACCACTGCTGATGGGCGGGACGGTAGAGTTGGGCAAGGGTATGATGGAACTCGAAATCGACACCGTCAATCATGACTTCCACATGTTTGCCCTCATCGACAGCATCCAGATCTTTCCCCGTCATCTTCTCCACGAGACTCTTCGCCCGGCCATAGTGGTCACCGGGGAGATAGAGGTCGACATCACCGGGGCAGCGGCGCTCGGGATGGGGATAGAGGGCACCGACCATCTGGCCCTTCACGATGACGAAGGACAGATGGCTCCGCTGAAGGAGCTGTGCCATCTTCTGCAGACCGCCACTGACCTGACCATTGGCCCGCTTGACACGCTCGGTCTCCATCAGCAGGTCCATGGCCGAAGCATGGGAGAGGGTGAAGCCGGCATCCATCAGCGCGCTGCCCACCAAACCCTGAACGGTCTGCCGGCGGGCAAGCATCATCAAGACACGGTACTCGTCATCAGAAAGACGACAGGCTTCTACCGGCATCCCAAAGAGGGCATGGCGCAACAACGCCAGCATCAACTTCTCCGTGGCTTTCTCTTTCGACATTTCCCTTAACGTAATATTTATTTTTGCAAATTTACAACAAATCATTGAAAGAAAAAAAGATTTCCTCATTTTTTTCATGGGTCATCGGTGCAAACGATTCAACAAAAGTTAGCCTCATCCCCACCTTAAAAAACATTTTTGTTGCAAAAAATTTGTCGTTACGGAAAAATTGTGCTAACTTTGTTGCCGAAACAAAATAACCGTATGAACGACAACAATGAGAAGACGCTGAACCTCTTTACCACCCGTGTGCGGCAGATGATTCTTCAATATGAGGAAATTCAGAAGGAGAATGATGAGCTGTACAAGATGGTTGACGACCGCGACAAGCAGATCGCCGAGTTGGAGAAGCGCCTCCATCAGTCGGAAAACGATTATAAGAGTCTGAAGATGGCGCGCATGCTTGAGGTCACGGGAGGTGATGTCGAGGGCGCGAAGAAGACCATTGCCGGACTCATCAGAGATGTCAACACGTGTATCTCGCTGCTCTCGGAAGAGCAGCCGACGAGTCGTGCTGACGCGTAATCATCCAGAAGATGGCAGACAACAACGACAAGATCAACATACGTCTGGAGCTCCATGACACCGAGCTCTTCGTCACCATTCCCCGTGACGAGGAAGAGCTGACGCGTGCCGCCGGCAAGCTCATCAACGAGACGGTCAACTGGTATTATGACCGTTTCCACCTCGAGCGCGGCGAGAAGGAGATCCTGTACATGGCCCTGCTGAATATCGCCCTCCGTTTGGAGCGTTCCATGCAGCTTCATGATGAGGAGCCGTATGTCGACATGATGCAAAAGCTCACTTCTGAGATTGAGACGGCTCTGAAGAAGAAGAAGTGATCTTTTTTAACATTTAAATATAATTCAATGGTAACAATAATTGTCGCCGTCGTCGCCCTCGTTATCGGAGGCGTCGTAGGCTACTCTATTTTCCGGTATGTCCTCAAAGGAAAATATAATCAAAGCATGGCTCAGGCCGACAAGGATGCTGAGACCGTGAAACAGCGCAAGCTCCTGGAAGTGAAGGAGAAGTTCATCAACGAGAAAGCCAAGCTCGAGAAAGAGGTCCAGCAGCGTAACCAGAAGATCCAGCAGGGCGAGAACCGCCTGAAACAGCGTGAGATCTCGCTGAACCAGCGTCAGGAAGAGCTCGGACGCCGTAAGGGTGAGGTAGAACAGGAGCAGAACCGCATCGAGAACGAGAAGAAGCTCCTGCAGATGAAGCAGAGTGACCTCGAGAAGATGGTCCACCAGGAGCAGGAGAAGCTCGAGGAGCTCTCCGGCCTCTCCGCCGAGGAGGCAAAGGCCCACCTCGTGGAGAGTCTGAAAGACCAGGCGAAGCTCGACGCTGCCGCCTTCGTCAAGGAGACGGTGGAGCAGGCGAAGCTCGACGCCAACATGCAGGCGAAGAAGATCGTCATCGAGACCATCCAGCGTGTCGCCACGGAGACGGCCATCGAGAACTCCGTGTCTGTCTTCCATATCGACAATGATGAGGTCAAAGGCCGTATCATCGGTCGTGAGGGCCGTAACATCCGCGCCCTCGAGGCTGCCACGGGAGTGGAGATCGTCGTCGACGACACCCCTGATGCCGTCGTCATCTCCGCTTTCGATCCCGTCCGTCGTGAGGTCTGTCGTCTGGCCCTCCACCAGCTCGTCGCCGATGGCCGTATCCATCCCGCCCGTATCGAGGAAGTCGTGGCGAAGGTGAAGAAACAGCTCGACCAGGAGATCATCGAGACGGGCAAGCGTACCGCCATCGACCTCGGTATCCATGGTCTCCACCCGGAGCTCGTGCGTATCATCGGAAAGATGAAATACCGCTCCTCCTATGGCCAGAACCTCCTGCAGCATGCCCGTGAGACGGCGAACCTCTGTGCCGTCATGGCTGCCGAGCTCGGTCTGAATCCGAAGAAGGCCAAGCGTGCCGGTCTCCTCCATGATATCGGAAAGGTCCCCGATGAGGAGAGTGAGCTGCCGCATGCCCTCTATGGCGCGAAGATCGCTGAGAAATACAAGGAGAAACCGGATATCGTCAATGCCATCGCCGCCCACCATGATGAGGTGGAGATGAAGACGCTGCTGGCGCCGATCGTACAGGTATGTGATGCTATCTCCGGTGCCCGCCCGGGTGCCCGTCGTGAGATCGTCGAGGCTTATATCAAGCGTCTCAATGATCTCGAGGCTATCGCCATGAGCTATCCCGGTGTCACGAAGACCTATGCTATCCAGGCCGGCCGTGAGCTCCGTGTCATCGTCGGTGCCGACAAGATGACCGACGAGGAGAGTACGAAGCTCTCCGACGAGATTGCTACGAAGATTCAGAATGAGATGACGTATCCCGGACAGGTGAAGATCACCGTGATCCGTGAGGTACGGTCCGTCGCATACGCGAAATAAATCCTCTTGCAGGGGCCGTCCCTTGTGGCGGCCCGTCGGCGGAACGCCGAATCATAACGGGCATTGTTGCCAATGTTAATGCCGTACCGGCATCGGGCCGCCACAAGGGACGGCCCCTGCAAACGGATTAAAATACCTACTTTTGGGTATTCGCTCTTTCCGCTTTTTTTCTTAATTTTGCAGCGGTTATAGGTAGAAGAACAAAATGAAGAATCAGAAACTCTATGAGGCGGGTGACCGTATGATCTCCATCATCCGCGACAACTATAATATCCTGCAGACGATGTCCGCTTTCGGCATCAACCTCGGCTTCGGCGACAAGACCGTCGAGGAGGTATGCCGGGACCAGCAGGTCGACACCTTTACCTTCCTTACCGTTGTCAACTATACCGTCAACGGCTATTACGATGCCGCGGAGGCTGACAAGCTCTCCGTCCCTACCCTGTTGCATTATCTCCAAGCCTCCCACGAATATTACCTCGACTTCCAGTTGCCGTTCATCCGTAAGGAACTCTCCGCGGCCCTCGATGACGACGACCGGGTGGCACGTCTCATCCTCCGCCTTTATGATGAGTACGCCCGGTCGGTGACCCTCCACATGCGCTACGAGGAGAAGAACGTGTTCCCTTACGTGCAACAGCTCCTCGACGGGAAGAGTCCTTCCGACTATGACATCGACACGTTCTCCAAGCACCACGGTCAGACGGATGCCAAGCTCAAGGAGTTGAAGAATATCATCATCAAATATCTCCCGTCGAACAACCTCCATAACAACCAACTCATGGCGACACTCTATGACATCTATAATAATGAGGAGTGGCTGCGCCTGCACGGCAACGTCGAGGATGACATTTTCATCCCCGCCATCCGACGCATGGAGCGGAAAGCCAAACAGAGTGACGTGACGGCACAGATCACGAAAATGATCTCCGGGAGCGCACAGAACGAGGAACTGTCGCAGCGCGAGCGTGACGTCATCATCGGTGTCGTTCAGGGACTGACGAACAAGGAGATCGCCGACAAGCTCTTTATCTCCACGAATACCGTCATCACCCACCGCCGGAATATCGCCAAGAAGCTGCAGATCCACTCCCCCGCCGGCCTTACCATCTATGCCATCGTCAACAAAATGATCGACATCACTGAGGTGAAACTGTAGGGACATGATTCATCATGTTCCGCCCACTTCCGTTGCCTGATTTTGTGCAATCGTTTTCATCCGATAATTCTACTTTTCACGTCCGAATCCTTCATCATCTGAAGATTATCCCCTATCTTTGTACCCGATTGAAACAAGATTGAAACAAGAATACCTACGTCGGATATAGAACTTACCGATGATAACGGTGTCTTTTCGCACGATACGAATACACTATCTGAATATATATATAATACGCTAACTATCTATGAGAGTAACAATGTGTAAATGGAGGATTCCTGGGGGATTCTCGCTTTTCCTGTATCTAGCCATGCTGACCCTTTTGCCGCTAAGAGCACAACGGGCGTCGGCAGCAGATAACTTGTATGTGCTCACCGCCTCCACACTGGCTTCAGACGGAACGGCCGGCACGTATACAGAGGGTAATGTCACGGATTCGTATAAGTTTACCTATTCCTCTGGCACGACCTACACCTACACCGTAAACAATCTGCCTACAGGCGGATTCTATTTTCGGCTCTATGATGCCTCGTGGACAGGCACCAAGGAGATGCAGCCCTATGCCAATGGGGACAATCTGGTGATCGATGGCAGCAGCTATACGATCAGCAGCGACTGCTATGGCTCGTCCAACGCCTGGAAGGTGAGTTACACCGACGGGGTCTATGAGAGCCTGACCATCACGGTGGATCTCAGCACCTCCAGTCGGTCGGTGAAGATCACCGGAACGAAGCGCTCGTCCACTACCGGCAGCACGACGACGGCGACGAACACCGCCGGCATCTATCTCTATGGAAAGAACTATGGTACGTCGGATCCCTCGAAGAAGATGACGTATAAGTTCCTTAGGAAGAACGACAGTGAGTACCATTTCGCCCTCTATGCCGGTGAAATGCCGTTCAACGTGGAGACTTACAACAGCAGTAATAGTAAGTCGGACATCACCCCTTCCTGTAACGGTTTCACGTTCAACATCGCCTATGTCGACAAAGAGGGTAATGTCTCTACGTTCTGCCCCGCCGGCGGCTACACGCTCACCGGAACCGACAGCGGCGCAGAAACGGTAAAGACGCTCAGTAGTGGATCCACAAATGTATGGACGGTTCAGAACAATGGTGGTATGTACGACCTCGTCGTCAAAGTCGACGGCGACGGTAAGCCGACAGCCTGGTATTACGAGAGTGATGCCAACCGCATCGTGGCCTATAAAGCCAGTAGCACGAGCAACTGGACCACGGAGGGCTTCCTCTATTGTGTGAAGAACTCCAGCACGGCCTCTACCGCTTTCTGTAAGAATTTTTTCGGTACGATACCGATGGTGAAGGATGAGACGTTCAAGTTCATCCTCGGCAACTATTGGTTCGGACAGAACTACGGGGAGAAGACCTACGGACAGAATGTCGCCACGACGGGCGATGCCGGTGACTCCCCGAACCTCACCAATCCCTATGACGGTATCTATCCCGTGGAGTTCAACCCCGACCGCACCGACTATAAGCTCGGCGGTAATGACGAGACACCCCTCCGCATCTTCATGATCGGATCGGCACTGAACAGCAGTCTCGGTGATTCCTTTGCCTCTTGGGATCCGGCCGATGCCACCGAACTCGTCTATGACAAAGAGGAGGGCTGTTATAAGGGTACCGTGAAACTGACGAAGGATAAGCAGTTCCGCTTCCTCCGTGACAAGAATGCCACGGGTGACGCCACCTCCCTCGAGCTGAACTTCGGCGAGGACAGTAATGCTCCGAGCACCGCCGGGCCCGACTATGACGACAACAACTATGTAGCCTATAACGAGGCCTCCACATCGGGCACGAACGTAACGTTCAACCCCGAGACGAATGTCTATAATGTCCGTTTCTATATTGAGGCCGGCGCGGATATGACGGGCTTCAGTTGGACGAGCTCCGCCGTGAAATATCGCTATACCATCGAGCTCCCGGCCCGTCTGAGCATCACCCTCGATCCGTCCTCCGCCACCATCCCCTATGGTACGACCCTGACGCCGAAAGCGATGGTCATCGTGCCTGCTACGGAGACCTCCACGGTACGCCGCTATGCCTATACCCTCGACGGTACGACGCCGACCATCAATACGACGACGGGAAAGGGTACGGGTACGACGAAAGTGGTGGAATATACCTATGATGCCATCATCCCGTCCAATGACGTGACGACCTTCCGCATGGACAGTAAGAATGTCGTGAATTACATCCTCCATGACGGTACGAAAGGCTCCCTCGACACCACCGCCGTGACCGTCACGGTACAGGCCATCCAGAAGGTCAGTGACACGGCATACCGCCTCGAGGGAAATACCGCCAAGGGGACCTATACCTTCCGGACCGCGGGTGTCGTCGATCCCGAACAGAACAGCTATACCATCGCCGTGACGAACCATGACGGTACGGCGACCTCCGTCAATAAGGTCACCGCGTCCGTCGTCGTCACGAAAAACGGCACCGTGGATACCACGACACCGGCCTATTACACCATCGACGGTACGAATCCCGCCACGAGTAAGACACGGCGCCTCGTCCGTAACCGCCAGATCACCATCTATACCCTTCCGCAGGGTGTCGCCGCGACGAACACCATCAAGGTCTGCGTGGCCGGTGCCGGCGAGAGTGAGTCATCGGCAGATCATGCCTCCTGCCCCTATGACCTCACCTACAGTACGTCGGAGGGTGGCTACGAGAACTATCTGAATAACGACCCGTCGACGAAGACCCTCGGTGGTGAAGGGGATGTCGTCATCTATGTCCTCCCCTACTCCTCTGATGCCGCGAACTTCCCGCTTTCCGACTACGACACGTATGTCAGCGCCTATGAGGTCGTCATGAAGAACGACACCACCGTAGACAACCGCCTCACACCCTCGCCGGGACATATCTTCACCGCTGCCGATACCGTCACGGTGAACAACGAGACCTGGTATGCCTTCGACGCACAGCCCTCGGCCGGTTTCAGTGAGGTCAACGTCTCCCTCGGCCGACGCTCGGCCAGTGGCACGGAACAGACGACACCGGTCGTCGTGGCCAATGCCAACAAGGATATGTTCCTGAAATATGATATCGCCACGGGAGAGATCACGGAGGTCACCCGCGCCTATACCGGTGACTATTTCTATACGGTAGGGACAGAGGGTGCCACGGGCGTGACGAAATTTGAGGCGGCGAACCCGAACCCGCTGTCGTCGACGACAAATAAACAGCATTTTATCTATGTCCAGGTTCCTGACGCATGGGTAACGGACGGTAACAGTCTGAAGGTCCTCAACGGCTCCTCCGTCGTCGCCGAAGGAGATAACGTAGAGGTGCAGCCGGCTGCGGAGACTTCTTCAAACTCGCTGGTTTGTAAGGTCTATGGCCTGAATGCCCTCACCGAGGGTACGACACTCACCTTCCAACCCTATGGGGATACCACGGCGGGCCAGATCTCCTTCTCCGCTCCGTATCAGGATGGCGGTTACTACTACTATGAGTCGGCCATGCAGTACAGCAGTGTGCCGTATCTCATCTTCTCGCCCAATACCACCACCGACCAGGACCTCCGCTCCTATGGCCATCACGATATCAACCACGTGACGACGGGTGACCAGACCAACTTCCTGACGAAAAACTGGAACTACTCCACCGCAGCGGCCACGGAGACGACGACCGTCAGCGACAACTGGACAGGAACGGAGGCTACCGTCAACATCATCCCCGCCGGGACGACAATCTCTCAGACCATCAACGGTCTGGAGAAGTCCACCTCTTATACGGTACAGATGATCGTTCGTGGACAGGACGGTGCCAAGGGTACCTTGCTGCTTGAAGGTGCTGACAACGGAAAAGACAGTACGACGTTCAAGGGCTATGATGCCGCCGGCAGCGTGACCACCGACGGCCGTGTCGATGCCCTCCTCCTGGGGACGACGAACGGCTGGAGGAAACTCGAGACGAAAGCGACGACCTCCGAGACGGGAGCACTGACAATCTCCCTCTCCGCCGACAGTGGTGAGCTGCAGCTCTCCGATGTCACCCTCCTCGAAAGGGCTAATGAACCGGGATATGTACAGACACGGGCGACGACCGACAACCAGACGACGGAGGTGGACCTCAGCAACCGTGCCGAGGCCAACGCCTTCAGCTTCTTCGACCGTGGCAGTAACAAGAATGCCGTCGTCTATGTCGACGCGAACACCGTCGAGGGACGGAGTGAGAACACCATCAATGTCGCCGTGGCCTCTACCGTCAACGGGACAACGACCTATACGGTGAAGAACTTCCGCATCACGGACCAGGCACAGGATGGTACCACGGATCCCGATGGTAAGGGCGAGAACTGCTTCTACTGTTCGGCATGGACCCTGAACACCTCCCATGCCCTCACCGCCAATACCTTCGGCTTCGAACGGCACTATACGAAGGGACAACGCTCCACGATCTGTCTGCCGGTGAGCCTGACGGCCGATGAGATCTACACGCTCTTCGGCTCCGACACGAAGGTGTACCAGCTCTATGCCATCGACCTCTCGAAGAAGGTCATCACAGCCCATGACAACACCGCTGACGGGATCACGGCAAACCAACCGTATATCATCGAGACGGGAGCAGACTATAACGACGGGACTATCTCCGGGACGTTCTCCGTGCCCGCGACAAACAGTGTATCACTGACACAGTCCATCGGTAGTGGCTACTCCTTCATCGGTACCTATGCGCTGATCAAGATCTACTTCGACGACACAGAGAGATGTTATAACTTCGGTGCCCGTGAGGGTGGCCGCTTCGACTATATCCAGCCGGGGGGCGCGAGGATGAAACCGTTCCGCGCCTATGTGAAAGCCCCCGATCCCTCCAGCTCATCGGCGAAGGCGATCCAGCTCAGCTTCGACAACGTGGCTACCACCGCCATCGAGGATGTGGAGGAGATGACGATCGTCAACGACGCGCCGATCTTCTCTCTCTCCGGCACGAAGGTCGCCGACGCCAAGGACTGCCGTTCCCTGAAAGCCGGCGTATATATCCAGAATGGTAAGAAAATCATCATCAAATAAATCATTATCCATCAAATATGAAAAAGAAATATATTGCACCTGTCACATCCCTGATCATCATCAAGTCTGCCACCCGTCTCCTCAGTGCCTCCGGCAATGGGGACGGCGGTGCCAAAGCCTACTCCTTCTCCGATTCCCCCGATGAGTCCACGGCGGCACCCACCGACCGGGACAGCAACCTCTGGGAGGAATAAATTGCCCTAAACAGCAGATGTTCGCCCCCTCCGGGGACGACAAAGAGGGCGATGACCGGGATACCCCGGGCGCCCGTGCCGCCCTGTCCGTCGCTATCGCTCCGGCCAGGACGACACGGTGCCCGGGGCTAATCGTGTTGGCCCCCTAACGGGGACCTCCCTCAGCCTCTCCTACGGCATACGCCAGCGCAGCAGGGACAGCACCAGACCTCACCGCGGCAGACAACGGCGCAGCAGGGACAGCACCAGACCTCACCACGGCAGACAGCGGCGCAGCAGGGACAGCACCGCGGCAGACAGCGGCGCAGCAGGGCCCCGGAAGGGCCCAACACGATTAAC
>NZ_KE384147.1:0-37754 GCF_000424185.1 Prevotella sp. AGR2160 | reverse complement strand
CAGACAGCGGCGCAGCAGGGCCCCGGAAGGGCCCAACACGATTAACCCCGGGCGGAGGGAGCACGAGCGAAGCGAGCGCTCCCGCCACCCGGGGATATACACCCCCTACCCCGGATGCGTCCCCGGAGGGGGCGAACAACCGCCACCCAAAAGTGCTCACCTCACCGTTGATGCTTCCCCCTCCTTTCGTCGATACATTTTAAAAAACATATAGGTTATATCTCGTCACGAAATCCACCACCCCACCTATCGACTACAAATACAACGGAAATCACCCTTTTATAATCCGTTGACTATCAACCTCTTACAAACCGCCTCAAAAAAGCTTAAAATATATACCTTTTTCATCCAAACATCCATCATATTCATCCACACAAAACACCGCAGAAAAATTTCGTCCGGTCCATCCCGACGTCCGAAACTACGATAGATAGAAAATTCTGCACGAAGGAGAAAATCCTATCTCTGATGTTTACGAAAAAATCTCTCGTGTTTTACCCTGTCAACGTCCTTTTCCACCCAAAAGCGAGCCAGAAGCAGAAAACGGGGCAAGCCTTTTCATTTCCCTTTCGTCGATAAAAAAACGGCCAAGAGCAAATAGCTCCTGACCGTTTTTTTTAGGCTCGCACCTCCCGGTGCAAATCCTAAAAATGTCTGTTATCCAAATGATGAAACAATCATTACCTAATTAAACTAAAACCTTAAACCTATGAAACAATCTTTACCTAAAAACTAAACCTATTATTATTAACCTAAACAATTTCTTCTGAATTGCACTGCAAAGTTACATATTGTGTACGAACACACCAAACTTTTTCGTAGAAAAATGCAAAAAACATGCTTTTTATTGATATAGATCAATCACATCGGTCGTAATTGATCTATATCAAGAAGTGAAGAGTTTCATTTACACTTTTGCATAATTATTTTGCACATTCATGCAAAAAGTGTATCTTTGCAGTCGCCAAAAAAAAATTAAGTTATTAAGACAAATAGTATATCGACATATCGTCATATTGACTAATAAAGAAATTCTAGTTAGCAAAGATTCAGATTAAGTTAGTGTAAAAAAATTGTTTTAAGGAAAAGTTCTAGATTCACATGACAAAAATCCCTTAAATTGGATTTAATGACTTTAGTGTGAGATCGGGAGATTTCGCCCTAAAAAAAACGGTCGGGGGAGTGATTTTCCGGCCGTTTTTCTTTGTGTTACCTATTCCCATTCCCATTCTTTCGCACCGGGAATGACACTCCCACCCGACACCGCGTCATCACCGCCGACAGCCGGCGACTCCGTGGTACTCTGGGTATCGGTATTCCGGATCAAGCTTGATCCCTTGGAATCGAGTCCTCCTGTGGAGGGGTTGTCGAGGATGCCGTATCGCTCCTCCGCCCGGAGCACGGTAAGCTCCGGACAGACATATTGTTTCTTGTTCATTATGAATAATTATTTAACGACATATTTTCTACCATTCATCACATAGACACCAGCGGGAAGTCCTTCCAGGCTGTTCACGGCACGGACACAATGTCCCCGGAGGTCGTAGACGCCCTCATGGACCGTCGTGGCCTGCGTGTTCAACGCCTCGACGAGTTCATCAATGGCCGTTGCCGTATCACCGGCGACCTCAGCACCCGTGATCCAGAAGTCGGCGACCTTTGCGCCGGCGTCGGTCTCAGCATCCACGAAGAGCTTCTTCCCTTCCGCGTCGGCGGAGTAAGGATAGAGCCAGGAGTTACATCCCGGGAGATAAGCACCCTTGTCGTCGGTCACCACAGCGGGGATGATGCGGAAGAACTTATTGGTGTCCTCATCGGCGGAACGTTTCATATAATAGCTGTACCATGGGATAATGGCCTGATCATAGTTTCCGCAGATCTTATAGGTGAAGATATGCACGGAGTCCGCAGCCAGGCCCTTGGTGACACTGTCATTATGGGCTACGACGGCCTCATTGGTGAGGATCACCGTCTTCGGGTCGACGCCCTGCAGGGACACACCCTTGAAGGTGATGACGCCGTCGTTGCCGATCGGCTCTCCGGCATTGACGCCGCTGACCTTCGGATAGATGAAATAAGGACGGCCGGCTTCGAGGAGTCGGTTGGAGTGTTGGGTGAAATGGAGACATTTCGTATGTCCCTCGGAAGCCATGACACTGTCGACGGTGATGAGTTGCATATCCTCACCGAAGACCTCCTTCATCTGCGTCTCACTGACGGTGAACGGCAGACAGATACCGGCCCAGCGCTCGTTGAGGATCGACCGCTTCAGGGACACGTTGACGAAGTCACGGGCAGTGTTGTTCACAAGGGTACACCCCGATTCCGGTGTACAGTCACCATCGAGGGCGAAGCCGTTGGCTTTCCACTTACTATAGCTTCCCTCCTCCGTAGATTTCTTCGAGAGATCGAGGGTCACGGTGCCACCCATCAGACGGTCGTTGCCCGTGGCGCCGGGCTTATAGATCTCGTCGGTAGGCTGCGGGAGGGCATCATAGGTAGTCTGGGTATAGGCCGTGCCGTCGATATTCTTCTCATCACTATTGTGACTGGTCCACCGGGTGATATGGGCACGGTAACTGGACGGGATGAAACCGAAGCCGCAGAAGCCGAGTTTCGAGCCCGTCATAAAGACATAGTATACCTTGCCGGCCTGGACCTTGAAGGTGAAACGGGCATAGCCCTTCGTGGGCAGCACATAACTGCTGTCGGAAAGCTGCAGCACCTCCAGCGGACCACCGAGCTTCGGATGCGTCAGACTACTCTGGAGTCGGTCACCGTCCACCACCTTATCATAGGAATACTGATCAGCGGTCCACCAGTTCTTGATCTTCGCATAGTCGTTGTCGAGGTTGGCCTGTTCCTTGTCGTCGAGGACGCCGTTCTGGTCACGGTCGTAGGAATTCTTCCAACTGTATTTCTTCATCTCCGGGTCGGCATTCTCTGCCTTATCCCAGATCGTGAGATCGTGCGTACCGTCATATTTCCAGGCGCAGCGGGTGACACCATCACAGAAGTAGTTGTAACAGTAGTTCCGGTAACCTTTGAAACGGTCGGCGTTGGTCTTTCCGGAGTTGACATAGTTACCCCAGTTATACCGTTTCTCCCATCCGCTGTTCTCATCGATCGCCACGGGCTTTCCCGTCTCATCGACGATATAGAGGGCACGGCGGCGGAGCCAGGGTCCATTCTTGTCGAGTTTCTTCTGGTCATCACCATTACTGTTATCCGTCATACCGTTCATGGCGACATAGAGGAGGAGACGACCACTCTCCTCGGGCTCAAACTTCAGATAGGTGCCGCGGACGGGGAGGTTGAAGGTGTTACGGACACCCTTCGACCAGCTGCGCACATTCTCATCGGTAGGATCCTGGGCGCCCCAGCAGATGTAGTTGAAGCCATCGATGGTCTGCTCGTTATGGCCCACAGAGTCCATCTTCGCCGTCTTCCACTCATCATCGATCCAGTCTTTCGTCGGGTCGTTGTTCTTATAGTAAGGATAGCACTTGTTGCCGGTCCAATGCCAGCCACCGAAGGTCATGAAGATACGCGTGGGGATATTCGTCGTAGAGACGCGCTCGTCCTGGTCGTGGTTCTCGCCCTCCTTGACGATATAGGTAGGCAGATCACCGACGAAGAGGTAGTAGTAAGGCGTCTTCATCACCTGGTTACCGTCGGCATGTTTCACGCCCATCACCTCGGCATAGACCCGGACACGGCCGTTGGCATAGCCCGTACGGGAGGCATCGGTGAGGGGGAGCTCATTGGTCATGGCCGTACCGACGACGATACCATTGCGCGTGTTGATGGTCACATGCTTACCCTCCTCGTCCTTCCGCTTGCCGATGGCATCGACAGACGTACTCGTGCTGCCACTCTCCACATCATCGCAATACCATCTCAGTGTGGCATCCTCACGGTGGAAAGCCAGCGTGGGCAGTGTACCGGTGAGACCGTTGAGGAAGGCCGTAGAGGCCGACACGGGCTCGGTATCGACGGCACCGGTATGAGCCCAGGGAAGGTTATCGGTGACAGGATCGATGAATGCCGGCTCATAGCGCAGGCCGTGGATATGCATGCCACCGTCATCACCCCATATATAATAGGTATGTCCGGCGAGGAGCGGCTTGGGGAATTTCACCTCGGCAATATTCAGGCCGTCGGGATGGGCAGCATCCTTGACGAATCCGATGGTCTGCTCCTCCTTTGTCTTCGCGTCGGAGATGACATAATGGCGGCCGTGCTTCGTGGTGCTGTTATACTGGAAGTTACCGTCGATATACAGCCAGCCGTTCGTCACGGCATCGATCTTCAGGAAGCCGCCACTGACGGGGAGGCCATCATCGCCCTGTTCCATGGCATCGGCCTTCAGCGATACTTTCGCCAATGTCGTCTTCGTCTTGGCATCCGCCCAGTCCTTATCGTTATCAGCACCATGAAGGTCATCGTTGAAATAACTTGGATCCGTAACCGCAGAGGTGAACAGCTGCCATACATTCTCCGCGTCAGCGGAGCTGCCGAAGGTGATATTGATTCCCGGCACCTCATGATAGCATGTCGTCCCGGGGAAGAAATCACCAGCGGTGACAAAATGCAGCTTACCCATCTTCTCATCGTGATCGGCATCATAGATCACCTCATAGGCTCCCGTGGAGCCCTTCGAGCCCTCCTTGAAGTCGACCTCATAACTGCCTGGGTCGGGATTGTTGAAAGGCTGTGTGCTCGTGGTCTTCAACGTACCGTTGACATTGACGGTACAGTTGACGGCCGTATTACTCGTCACGGAGCCGTCAGCAGCGAGGGTCCAGTCGGTGCTCGTCGCCGCCTGACTCTTGGTGACATCAAACTGATCGGTGACATCGGCGCCGAACTGGTCAGCGACCTGGATATCCGGACAGGGCACGGTACTGCCGGCACTGCCCACCTGTTTCTCGGGATCAATGACGAAATGGGTCGGCTCACGCTCTACGACACGGAAGGCACAGGAGCCGGAGACACCGACATTCTGGTGCTGCTTATCCCATGGATTAATCTTATAGATCACGGGAACGGTGAGGTTCGGACCGTAGAAGGTGACCTTGAAATTCTCATTGCCCCAGTTCTTCATGCTCCGGTAATAGGTACCGTGCATCAGATCTTTCTGCTGCCGGCCGTGGGCATCCATGACGGCATTGCCACTGCCGTCATATTCGGGCACCCACTCCCAACAGTCCTGTGTGGCGCCCTGGATATTCGACGCTTCGGTGGTCACACGGATCAAGGCATGTCCGAGAGTCGTGGCGCGCTGCAGATTCTCCGCCTCCGTCTTGCTCTCATCATACTTATACTTGTCGGGCACGAAGAACCAATACCAGAACTCGGCCTTCTCATAACTGACGGTATCGGCAGGATCCTCGTCATCATAGGGATCGGTGATGACACCCTTCACGTTAAAACGGTTGAAACTGGTCATCTCGTATTTCTCGGCGATCGTCACACTCTTCGGATCCGGTGTCAGGACAATCTGCGGGACACGCTTGTGAGAACGGAGGACAAACTGGTTGGATGCCAACTTGTACTGATTGTTCTTGCACTTCTCATCATAAGGATCATAGAACTGTCCGTCAACGACCACGGAGTCCTGATAGGCCACCGGGTTGGCATAGACGGAAGCCACAGCGCCCAGCACGGTGTTCCACTGATCCGGCTGTGTCGCCGTCACCGTCACGATATAGTCATCGGGATGGGTGTGGGGTCCCATGAGGGAGACCACCTGATTCTTCGCGTTGCGGAAGGGCGTATAGGCACATAAGTAATCGGTATTCACATGATAGAGATAATTGTTCTCGTCGGTGGAATCGTGGGGATCCGTGGTATACTGATGGAAAACGCTCTGCGCCGAGGTCGACAAGTGAAAAAGATCATAACGCTGGATGAGCGCAGAGAGGTCATTGCCAAACTCATCCTTCACGATGATCTCGGGGGAATAGGACAACTCGCACTTGCCCTTACTGTCATCATAGGTATTCCGGGAGCGCAGCACATCCATCTCATGACTGGCAAAAGAGAGATAGGTCTTGATCTTCTCCGTACGGTAGGTGGTCTTCATGGCGATCGTTGTCGTCGTCGACGCACTGCCGAGCATCCCCTGGTAGGCCTTCTTCGGCGTTGCCGTTATCGTCAGGGTACCCTCACCGCCGGCCTCCGCGGCAATCGTCGTGGAGAGTGTCTTGTGATCTTGGCTCACAGCATAGCCCGTCGTCACGGCATAGGTGAAGTCGTAACAGTCGGAGACATCATGGTCACTACCTTCCAGGACATAATAGAAATGCGGGGTGGGCACGGCATTGGTAGTAAAGAACTGTCCGTTGTTGCCATTCTTCAGACTGTAGAACTGCAACGTCGAAGGTGTCTCCCCGTTGAGCAGCGTCGTACCATTATAATAGTCCATGACGACCTCCGGCTTCTGAATATCTATGGTATAGGAAGCCGTGGCACTGTTGTACTTGTCTTCATAAGCATCGGTAGGGATGAGCGTGACGGTGACTGTCACCGTTCCCGTCTTCTTACCGATGGTGACACCACCATAACGGGTGAGCACCGTGGTACCCGTCGTGGCATCCGTACAGATCGGGCGGCCATACTCATCGGTACCCTCTGTACCGCCGCTGATGGCCCAGCTCTGGGTGAAACACCGGCGGACGGACTTCCCGTCAGCGGTGACATTCAGTGTCGGACGGGTGAACTTGAGCTGTCCTACCGTCGCCGTCAGCGACGAGGAAGAGAAAGACACCGCAGGGGTGACCTTGTCGGCCCATAGGGGACCGGCAGAAAAAATCATCAAAAAAAGCAGGAGACAGACGATGCGGCACCATTCCCCGGGGGAATAGGCCTGACGACATCGTTTGCTCGAACCAACTTCAACACATTCAGATTGAAGTAGCTTGTTGTTCCGATTCATTCTAGTTCATTAATGTAAAAAAATTGTTCTTATCCTATATATTATCGATTCCACCATCTGTGGTATGTTTCGTATCACTATTTTTTGTCAATTATCAGTCAATGATCAGTTATCGAAGGCGTGTAAAAGTACTCTCTTAGGATTTTTCGTTATCATTTGTTCTTGATTCTGGTTGCAAAATTACAGAAAAGAAAGAAAAAGGCAAAATAAAAAACAAAAAACAAGAGACACTTGTTGCGCAATTTTCCGCCTTTTTGCACCCTGTGAAACATTTGTACACATTCCCTTGAAACAAATATACACATAATATAGGGGCATGATTCAGCATATTCCGCCCCGTAGGTTCAACAAAAACATAAAAACAAAAATAAAACCGGATAATGGAGAATGGCGCGGTTGTGATTTTAAAAGAAAACCGGAAAAACAAAATAAAAAAGCGAGGGACCACAAGAGGGCGCAGCAGGGCCCCGAAAGGGAAGGTGACGGCGCAGCAGGGCCCCGAAAGGGGCAGTTCGGAGGCGCAACAGGGACCTGAAAGGGAAGGTGACGGCGCAGCAGGGCCCCGAAAGGGGCAGTTCGGAGGCGCAACAGGGACCTGAAAGGGAAGGTGACGGCGCAGCAGGGCCCCGAAAGGGCCCAACATGATTAACCCCGGGCGGAGGGAGCACGAGCGTAGCGAGGGCTCCCTCTGCCCGGGGATTCTCCACCTTGCCGCACATGCGTCCCCGGAGGGGGCGAACGTCTGCCAAGGGAGGCTGTTGTTCGCCCCCTTCGGGGACGACAGAGAGACAGAGACAGAAAACCCCGGGCTTCCGTGCCGTCCTGTCCGTCGCTATCGCGCCGTCCAGGCCGTCACGGAAGCCCGGGGTTAATCGTGTTGGCCCCCTCCGGGGACCTTCTGCCTCCGTAGGATGCGGCCCTCGTGGCCGTCCTAACGCCACGATGTTCGGAACATGATGAATCATGTCCCTACATATTCCCGGTTAGGACAACCACAAGGGCCACACCCTACGTTTACTTCTTTACTTTTTTACTTTTTTACTTTTTTACTTTTTATAATATCCACTCAAACACTCCGCTGACGACACCGAAGGCGATGACGCCGGTGGTGCAGAGGGCGAGGGCCAACTTCGTGCTGACATTACTCGTGAACGTCGGCAGCGGGTTGTCGTTGTGCTTGATATACATCGCCTTGACGATGATCAGATAGTAGTAAAGGGAGATCACCGTGTTGACCAACGCGATGAAGACCACGGCATACTGCCAGGCACCCATCGCCGTGTCGACACTCGCGCCCTTCACGGCGGCCATGAAGACGAAGAACTTACTGAACATTCCGGCGAACGGCGGGATACCACCGAGGGAGAACAGGGCCAGCGTCATGAGGAACGCCAACTTCGGGTTCGTCTTATACAGACCATTGTAATCATCGATGCAGACCTTCCCGTCGTTATGCTCCTCTACGGCGCTGATAACGGTGAAGACAGCCATGTTGGCGACGACATAGATCAGTACGTAGTAGCTCAGGGCGGCAGCACTCATGGCGTTGTTGCCGAGGATGGCGAGTACGATATATCCGGCCTGGGAGATAGAGCTGAAGGCCATGAAGCGCTTCAGGTCACTCTGACGGATGGCGAAGAGGTTGGCAACGGTGATCGAGAGGACGGTGACGATCATCAGCATGATCTGCCAGGCCTCGACCATCGGAGCGAAGACCTTCATGAGGATGGCGCACAGCGTGAAGGCGGCGGCACCCTTGGAGACGACACTCAGATAACCCGTCACCGTCGTCGGCGCACCCTGGTAGGTGTCAGCAGTCCAGAAATGGAACGGGACGAGGGAGATCTTGAAGCCTAAGCCACTGAAGAAGAACACCAGACCGGCGATCGTCAGCGGACTCATCGTCATCTTCGTGATCATATCATCGAAATAGAACGTGCCGGCAGCAGCATAGAGCAGGGAGATACCATAGAGCATCACGCCACTGGAGAAGGTCGCCGTGAGGATGAACTTCGCGCCGGCCTCCGCACTGTTGTGACGGTACTTGTCGAGGGCGACGAGACAGGCCATGGGCACACTCGCCATCTCCAGACCGAGGAAGAAGAGGAGGAAGTGGTTCGCGCTCACCATCATGTTCATACCGAGTAAGGTAGAGATGACGAGGAGATAGAACTCACCCTCCTTAAAGGAGGTGTCGGGACGACTCATCCACTCACGACTCTGGATCAGTACGATGAGCGTACCGAAGGCGAGGATCGTCTTGATGGTGCCGATAGCCGGCATCGTGTAATACATACCGCCGAACGCCGTGGCACTCTCCACCGGACTCATGTTCAGCAGCAGATGGGCCGTCATCAGGATACATACCAACGGGTTGAACCACTTGCGCGGTGCGTCGCCGGGCTTGCGTGCCGTGATGAAGTCGGCCACGAAAATGATCACCAGCAGAGCACACAGGCTCACCTCCGGCATCATATTCAGAAATTGACTATAATCGATATTCATTGTTTACATTGAAGCTGCTGCCACTACCGGCGCTGCCTTCATGATGTGCATGAACAGCGGGGCTACGGCATTGTTAATAACATCCTGGAATACCAAGGGGAAGAGACCGAGACCGGCGACACAGAAGATCAGGCCACCGATGGCGAGGCGCTCATCCCATGTAGCGTCATGAAGCTCATAGAACTTCTGATTCGGTACTTTCTGATAGAGGATCTTACCGACGACACGGAGGATATAGACGGCCGTGATGACGATCGACGTACAAGCGATGATCGTGCAGACACGACGGAAGGTATCCTGGTTCTCGAAGGATCCGACGAAGATATTCATCTCGGCCACGAACCCGGAGAAGCCCGGAAGACCGAGGTTGGCCAGACCGGCGATGACATAACCGCAAGAGAGGAACGGGATGATCTTCATCAAACCGCCGAGGTAACGGACGTCACGCGTGCCGGCACGGTGATAGATCATACCGATGCAGGCGAAGAAGAGGGCCGTCATCAAACCGTGAGAGAGCATCTGCAGGACAGCACCCGTGATGGCCGTCTGCGTCATCATCAGCAGGGCGAAGAGCACCATACCACAGTGACTCACGGAAGAGTAGGCGTTGATATATTTCAAGTCAGTCTGTACACAGGCAGAGAGGGCACCGTAGACGACGGAGCAGGTCGTGAGGATCAGGAAGATCCAGCTGAGCTGCTGAGCGGCCTCGGGGAGCAGGAACATGGCGATACGGAAGCAACCGTAACCACCGAGCTTCATCAGCACACCGGCATGGAGCATGGACACGGCGGTAGGCGCGGAAGCATGACCATCGGGAGACCATGTATGGAACGGGAACAGGGCACCGAGGACACCGAAACCGATGAAGATGAACGGGAAGAAGATCTTCTGGATATGTACGGGGATGTTGTGCAGATTGGCGATCTCGATGACATTCATCGTCTGGGCACCACTGAAATAGTAGATGCCGAGGATACCGATGATGAGCAGGGCACTACCTCCCATGAGCATCAGCGTCAGCTTCATGGCGGCATACTCCTTAGGACCGGTACCCCATACGCCGATGAGGAGGTACATCGGGATCAGGGCCACCTCGTAGAACATGAACATCGTGAACATATCCGTGGAGATGAAGAAGCCGAAGACACCCGTACTCAACAGGACGAACCAGAGGAAATATTCCTTCTTCATCGGCTCGAGCTGCCAGGAGGCGAACGTACCGGTGAAGACGATGACGGCACTCAGGAGAATCATCACCACGGAGATACCGTCGACACCGACGGAATAGCAGATGTGCAACGGCGCAAACCAGGGCACACTGTAAGCAAAGAGCATCGGTGCCGTGTCGCCGGCCTCGCGGGCCTGGATAAACGCCACCGTGAGCCAGATGGCGAGACCCAGGAGACAACTTGCTCCGACCACCATCACACCACGTACCTGATTGTCGTTCTTCGAGAGCCACATGCCCAGAAGCATCAGGAGCGGGATAACTACGAATAATGTTAATATACTCATTTTTATCTTTTTTCTTTTGGATAGCTCGCAATAGAGATCTATAGCGCGCTATAGTTTTCTATCGGGAGCTATTTAGCACAGCGCGCACAGCAGGATCAACGTCAGGGCCACCGTTCCCGTGAGGAACCAGGCCGCATAACTGCGCACATCACCACTCTGCCACGGACGGATCGTCTCACCGGCCTCCTGGGTACCCCAGGCGAGGAAGTTGAACGTGCCGTCGACGACATGACGGTCGAACCAGGCGATAGGAATAGAGAAGCAGCCAAAGACAATCTTATGGGTGAAGAACTGCCAGGCATCGTCAATATAGAAGCGGTTGAGCGCTGCCTTGTGGAGGCGCGGCATCTTCCGTGCGAGCATGTCGGGTACGGGGTTATGCTTCGGTGCATACATCCAGGTAGCCAGGGCGAAACCGAGGGTGGCGACACCGAGACTCATCCAGGCCGTCATACCGAAATGGAAATGCTGCAGGCCAATCTCCTCGGGCAGTCCCGTTGCGGAGACGAAATGACCAAAGGGAATCCAACCGGCGAAGATCGTCACGATACTCAGGAATACCAGCGGGCCCCACATCACGAAGGGTACCTCTGCCGGCTTCTTGCGGTGCTCGGGATCGAGCTCGTAGTAGCTCTGTCCCCAGAAGATCACGTAGTACAGACGGAACATATAGAATGCCGTGAGACCACTGACCATCGTCATCCACAGACCCATCCAGGGAGAGAAGTGGAAGCAGGCGTCGACGATCTCATCCTTGGAGAAGAAACCGGCGAGGGGCCAGAAACCACTGATGGCGATGGTACCGATGAGGAAGCAGATGTTCGTGATCGGCATGTATTTATGCAGACCGCCCATATAATCCTTGAAGTTGCTGCCGATGATCACGATGATGGCACCGGAGCAGAGGAAGAGGAGGGCCTTGAACATAGCGTGTGTGAACAGGTGGAACATTCCGGCCATATAGCCTACCCCACCCTCACCGTCGATACTCGTGCAGACGCCAAGGGCGACGAGCATATAGGCGATCTGGGAGATCGTGGAGAAGGCGAGGCCACGCTTGATATCACGCTGACAGCAGGCAACGACGGCAGCATAGAAGGCCGTGAAGGCAGCGATGTAAGCCACCCAGTGGAGCTGCTCGGGCGCATACTTCACCCAGATGGGGAAGAGAGATGCGACCTGATAGACACCGGCGACGACCATCGTGGCGGCATGGATCAACGCACTGACCGGCGTAGGACCTTCCATGGCGTCCGGCAGCCAGATGTGCAACGGGAACATGGCACTCTTACCGGCACCACCGATGAACATCAGGAACAGGGCGGCGGGCAGGATGGCGGCAGCACCGGCGAGATGCTGCGGCAGCTGCGGGTTCACGCTCGGGTCGAGGTTATAGTTGAACGTGCCGACATAGAAGCTGTAGAAGAGGATACCGATGAGGAAGAACAGATCGGCGAAACGCGTCACGATGAATGCCTTCTTGGAAGCGTGGACGGCGGCATGCTTCGGATAGTAGAATCCGATGAGCAAATAGGAGCAGACACCCACGAGCTCCCAGAAGAGGTACATCTGGAAGATGTTCGTTGCCACGACGAGGCCGAGCATCGACATCGTGAAGAGACTCAGGAAGGCATAGAAACGCTGGAAGCCTTTCTCGTAACCTTCAAACTTATAGTGCTCGTCACGCTCTGCCATATATCCGAAGGAATAGATATGGACCATGAAGGACACCGTGGTGATGACGATGAGCATCATCACGCTGATCGGCGTCAGACGGAAACCAATCTTGAAGAGCAGCTCCGTACCGAAGAGCGGCGCCTTGCCGAAGTCGAGCCACGTCAGGTCGAACGGCGTCACCGTAGGATAGAGTCCGTCGGCGCCGCGTCCCACGACGAAGAAATATTCATAGGCCGTATACAGGCTCAGGCACCACAGGGTGGCAAGCACCGCCGTGCCGATGAAGCCCGCTACCGGCTTCTTCATCTTCATACCGAAGAGGCCGAGCACGAGAAAGCTCAGGAACGGCAGAAGGAGGATTAAAAATGAATAACTGTATTGCATCTTTCTTTACATTTTCATGTTTTCAATGCTGTTCACCTGGTCACTGTGCGTGTTGCGGTAAACATTGATGATAATGGCCAGGGCCACGGCTGTCTCGGCAGCACTCACACCGATGGAGAAGAGGGTGAAGAACATACCCTCGAGCTGACCGGGATAGAGGATGCGGTTGAAGACGGCAAAGTTCAGGTCGACAGAGTTCAGCACGAGCTCAATGGAGATGAGCATGGCGATGAGGTTCCGACGCGTCACGAAGCCGAAGACACCGATGAAGAACAGCAGTGCGCTGAGAATGAAATAATAATATACGGGAATCATTTCTTGTCCTCCTTTCTTGCTATCATGATACCGCCGATGATACAAGCCAGCAGGAATACTGAGATGAACTCGAACGGCAATACATACTGATATTTCTCACTGCCTACGAGGGCCTCACCAATCTTCTGGACGGGAAGCTCCTGATCGGCCATCTTGGCGGAAGCGTCGATGAAGTGGTTCTTCAGGAACACGACGAGCGTCGTGGCCAGACCGACGAGACAGAGCAGCAGACCCATGCAGATGCGGGAACCCTTGATATGCTCCACGAGGCCCTGCAGCGTGCGCTTTGAGACGAGGTTGATGGCGAAGATATACATCATCGTGATACCACCGGCATAGACGGCGATCTGCGCGGCACCGAGGAAGGTGTAGTCGAGGAGGAAATAGATACCTGCCACGCCGAAGAGGACGAAGAGCAGATAGGTGGCTGAACGCATGATGCGCTTGGTGAGCACACTGGCGATGGCTGAACCAAGGATGACGACAGCCAAAATAACGAACATAATGATATTTGCCATAATCGCTTACTTGGTTTTCGTGTTAAACTTACCGATCTCCTGAGGAGCGCCACCGTCGATGATGTTCGGCAGTGAGCCACCCTTATAGACCTCCTTGTCGAGGTGAAGGACGAGCTTCGAACGGTCGAAGACGGCATTCTCGAAATCGTTGGTGAACTCGATTGCGTCGAAGTTGCAGGCGTTGACACAGAGCTGACAGAACATGCAGTCGCCGAGGTCATACTGATAGTCGTCGAGCTGCTTCTTCTTGATCTCTTTTCCCGTCGTGGGATTGGTGCCGACGACCTCCATATGCGACGTGATCTTGATGGTGTCGTTAGGACAGGCCTTCTCACACATCGTGCAGGCCGTACACTTGTAATCGCCTACCTTCAGACCACGCTTCACGGCCTGAGGATCGTCTTCACTCTCTACGCGCTTGAAGACGAGGCGGCCGCGGAAGCGGGGACTGACATGAAGGGTTGTCTTGCGGTTCTCCGGATACTGCTCCGTCGTCTTCGGGGTGAAGTACTCCTTCCAGGTGACCTTCAAGCCCGTCAGCAACGTCTTCACAGCTGCGTTGATACCGCCGAAATAACTATTTGACATTGTTCTTTCTGTTTTTATACTTTAAAAATGCCACCCTAATGCCACGCACACCGTCATGACGACGAGGTTCAGCAAAGCCAGCGGCATGATATATTTCCACTCCAGCGTCAGGATCTGGTCGATACGCAGACGGGGATAGGTCCAGCGAATCCACATCAGCAGCCAGACGATGAGGAACGTCTTTCCGAAGAACCAGATGAATCCGGGGATATAGTCCATCACCATATTGAAACCGTCGAGACCGGCGACATGCAGCGGCATCCATCCTCCGAGGAAGATGGTAGCGGCGATACCACTGATGACGAAGAGGTTCAGATACTCGGCGAGATAGTAGAAGCCGAAGCCCATACCACTATATTCCGTGTGGTAACCGGCCGTCAGCTCACTCTCTGCCTCGGCAAGGTCAAACGGGCCACGGTTGGCCTCGGCATTACCGGCGATGAGGAAGATCAGGAAGGCTACGATGGCGGGGAGATGTCCGCGGAAGATGAGCCAACCGTTCTGCTGCGCCTCGACGATACCGCTGATCTGCATCGTACCGCAGAGGACGACGGCCGTGACGAGGCAGATGCCGAGACTCATCTCGTAGGAGATCATCTGTACGGCACCACGCATGGCACTGACGACGGAATACTTGTTGTTACTACCCCATCCGGCGAGGAAGATACCGAGGATGCCGAGGGAAGAGACGGCGGTCATGAAGAACACGCCGACATTGAAGTCGAGCACCTCACAGCCTTTGTTCCACGGCAGGAAGGAGAACGTACCGACACTGGCGATGATCACCAGGAACGGGGCGATGTAATACAGGAGCTTATCACTCTTGTCCATGCCGAAGATCTCCTTGATGAGCATCTTCACCACATCGGCGAAGACCTGGAAGATACCCCACGGTCCGACACGCATCGGGCCGAGACGGCACTGGAAGTAAGCACAGACCTTACGCTCCATGAAGATGAGCACGATGGCGATCAACGCATACGCCGTAAGGATGCATACGCCGACGAGCACGCACTCGATGAGGATCGACCAGAAATCGCCCAGCCCGCACACGTTGCGCAGCAGGTTGTCGATCCACGAGGTTACTATTGAAAAATCAAACATAAAGTTTGTCTTTATTGGATGGTCAAGCCACCCTATTTTTTACTTTTTTACTTTTTTACTTTTTTACCCTTTAACGATCGAGGTCCGGGATGACGAAGTCGATGGCCGCACACGTTGCCACGAGGTCGGCGATCTTCTGACCCTGCAGCATCTTGTCGAAGGCGGCAGCGAGCGTCAGACCCATCGGACGGAGCTTCACGCGGTAAGGACTCTTGTCACCATGACTGTCGAGGTAGACACCGAACTCGCCGGCACCACCCTCTACGGAGAACCACCACTGTCCCTCAGGAACCTTGATGATCGGCTTCTGCTTCACATAGAAGTCACCCGTCGGCTCGAGGTCGTCGATGAGCTGTTCGATGATCTTCAAGCTCTGGTCGATCTCCTTGATATGGATGAGGTAACGGTCCATGGAGTCGCCGTGGGTTCCGGTGATGACGTCGAAGTCAACCTGATCATACAGGCTGTAAGGATGGTTCTTGCGTACGTCGTTCTTCCATCCGGAGGCACGGCCGGCAGGACCCGTGACAGCATAGTTGATGCAGTTGGGCTCGTCCATCGGACCGACACCCTCGAGACGCTGGTGCGTGATGACATTGTCACCGAAGACATCCATATACTCTTTCAGCACGTCGTTGTCACGGAAATACTTGATGAGGGCCTTCACGTTCTCCTTGAAATGGGGATCGATATCTGCCTGCAGACCACCGATACGGTAGTAGTTTTGGATCAGGCGGCCACCGGTCGTCTCCTCCATGACATTGAGGACATGCTCACGGTCACGCATACAGTAGAGGAAAGCGGTGAGGGCACTGAGGTCCTGGGCACAGGTGCCGAGGAACAGCAGGTGGTTGTCGATACGCTGGAGCTCATCCATGATGGTACGGATACGCTCGATACGCTCGGGCAGCTCGATACCCATAGCCTCCTCGATGACACCGACAAGGGCATGACGGTGATGCATGGCACAGAGGTAGTTCAGACGGTCCGTGAGGGCCAGCGTCTGCGGGTACGTCATGTTCTCCATCATCTTCTCGATACCACGGTGGATATAGCCGAGATGGGGATAGACATGCTTCACGGTCTCACCCTGCAGCACCGTCTGCAGACGGAGCACACCGTGCATGGACGGGTGGTTAGGACCGAGGTTCACGACAAAGTCATCGTCATCAAACATGCGGTGCTTCGTCGCCGTGAGATGACCAAACTCGTCGATGTTCCACTCTGTGGTATAATCGCTCTCAGGCTCATCAGTCATCGGGAACTTGTTAGCCTCGGGACTCATGTCGAAATCCTTACGCAGGGGATAGCCCTGGAAGTCCTGACGCATGAAGAGGCGGCGCATATCGGGATGACCGAGGAACTTGATACCGAGGAAATCATAGACCTCGCGCTCCAACAGGTTGGCGGCATTCCAGAGCTTCAGCACGGAGGGGATGACGACGGAGCCGTCGATCTCCTTGGCGATGACACGGGTGGACACACGCTCGTGACTCTCCGTGTTCTCGAGAATGTAGATACATCCCAGACCTTCCTCGCCGAAATCCTCTCCGATGATCGTCACGAGGTAGTCGAAATGTTTCTCGTTCTTCAACTTCGCCATCTCCGTGGAGAAGTTGTCGAATGTGAGTTCAATATTATTCAGTTTCATCTTTACCTTATTATATTAGTCGAGGCCTTTCTTCGGATCAAAATCGGCAGGGACGTCACGGACGATGATGGGCTCACGATGACCGAGCTTCTCGACATCACTGAGGTTCTCATTGCTCAGACCGTGGAGACCGCCCTTGCTCATCGACAGCTCCTTCTCCTCCTTCGTCATCTTATGGTTAGCACCACCGAAGAACTTCTCTACCTTTACCTTACGCTGCAACTGCATCATACCGTAAAGGATTGCCTCGGGACGCGGAGGACAGCCGGGGATATAGACATCGACGGGAACGAGCTCGTCGATACCGCGGACGACATTATAACTCTTCTTGAAAGGACCACCACTGATGGTGCAGCCACCGACGGCGACGACATATTTCGGCTCGGCCATCTCATCGTACAGACGCTTGAAGGCAGGGGCCATCTTGTTGGTGATGGTACCGGCACACATGATCAGGTCGGCCTGACGGGGAGAGTTTCGCGTGACCTCGAAGCCGAAACGGCTGAAGTCGTAACGGGCACAGCCGACGGCCATGAACTCAATACCACAGCAGCTCGTACCGAAGGTCAGTGACCACAGGGAGTTGCTACGGCCCCAGTTGATAGCCTGGTCGAGATTGCCGAGGACGATATTCACGCCACCCTCGTTGAGCTCCTTGGCCATCTTCTCCAACGTGTCGTTGTCCTTGAACTCGTTATAAGGGATACTCTTGATACTTGGCTTCTTTACTTCCATTCCAGCGCTCCTTTCCGCCAGGCGTAAGCCAAGCCAAATACCAATACTAACAGGAAGAAACCGATACTCAACAGGGCAAGGGTTCCAAACTGGTTAACTACTACAGCCCAGGGGTAGAGGAACACGGTCTCGATGTCGAACATTAGGAAGAGGATGGCAAAGAGATAGTAGCCCGCATGCATCGGCAACCAGGAGCTGCCACGCGTGGGGATACCGCACTCAAACGCCTCACCCTTCACAGGGTTGTAAGACCGCGGACCAATGAGCTTCGCAATGACATAAGCTGCCACCACGAGCGTCACCGCCGTGAGCAAAACGGTAATTAATAAATAGTACATAAAAAATGAATATAACGTTATTTATTGATGCTGTATAGCACGGGCGGTAGCTACTCCGCCCTATTCGTTTGCAAAATTAATCATTTTTTTCCAATTACCACCCCAAAAAACGAGAAAAATTCCGCAACGGACAAAAACGGTCCCCGTACGGACATGATTCATCATGGTCCGCCACAATATCACAAAACGCAAACACGCCCTCCCCTCCCACAATGAATGGGAAGGAAGGGCGTGCCGTCGAGTGCTTGCGCTTTGCAAGCGCAAGGTTGCGCTTATGCCCTCATATCCGACCTATGGTCGGCGGGCTTTTTATCTCTTCACGCTCGTATCGTTCTTATTACTGTAATGGCTGTTACTATAGTTGCCATACGAGCCATAGTTGCCATAACTGCCGTAATGGCCATAATGACCATAGTGACCGTAATGGCCGTAATGACCGTACTTACCATAGCGGCCATAGCCATAGTAGTAGCCATACTTCTTCTTGCTCATGTCGATACCATTGATGACGATCGACATATGCGGCAGCTTCTTCTGGTCGGCCAACTCATTGATCATGCCGAAGGAGTCCTTCGACGTGTAGTCGGCACGGCAGACGACGACGGAACAGTCGACGACACGACCGAGCTGGAGGGTATCGGTGACGAGGCCCACAGGAGCGGTATCCACGATGATATAGTCATACTCCCGGCGCAGGAAGGTGAAGATCTCATCCAGACTCTTGCGTGACAGCAACTCCGCGGGGTTCGGCGGCGTAGGACCGGCCATGAGGAGGTCGAGGTCCTTGTTGACGCCCGACGGCAGGATCTGACCCTTGATCTGCTCATCCGTGGGATGCTCATGGAGCAGCACATTCGTGATGCCATGATGATGGTCGGCAATCTCGAAGAGCTCGGCGAGTCGCGGCTTACGGATGTCAAGACCCACGAGGATCGTCTTCTTACCCAACAGGGCGAAGGAGACGGCGAGGTTCGAGGCCGTGAACGTCTTTCCCTCACCGGAGATGGAAGAGGTGAAGAGCACCACCTTCTGATCATCCTCCAGCATAAACTGGATATTCGTTCGCATAGACCGGAAGATCTCCTCCATCTGGTTGTTCGTATTCTCGTGGACCACGATATCGGCCTTCGTCTTCGCGCTCTCGGAGGCGACGGCGACATCGGCGATGATCGGCAGCTTCGTCAGTGATGCCACATCATCATGACCCTCGATACGGTAACGGAGCAGACTGAGCAGATAGATGATCAGCGTCGGCAGACCGATGGCGAGGAGCAGGGCAACGGGGAAGATGATGATCTTCTTCGGGGAGATCTGTGTCGCGCCCAACGGGTCATCGATGAGCTTTCCCTTATCGGCCGTAGAGGCGAGGTTGATGGAGTTCTCCTCTCGTTTCTGCAAGAGCATGAGGTACAGACCAGACTTCACATCCTGTTGACGGCCGATCTGCGTGAGCGTACGCTCCTGGGCCGGAGAGGCACCGACCTGACCCTGATATTTCCCGAGGAGGGAGGAGAGGGTGTTTCGCTGGATCTCCAGGTTACGGCGCGTCTGCAACAGGGTGGTACGGATAGACCGGTGGAGGTCATCGAGCTGGGCCGTGAGGGGGATCACCGTGGGACTCTTCTCGGAGGCTGAGCGCAGCAAGCGGTTTCGCTCCAGGGCGATCTCGTTGTATTTCTGGATAAGCTCGTTGACACCGGCATCCTGGATACCGACATTCGACGGCAGCACCTGATAGCGGTTGCCGGGTTGCATCATCGTGGCGGCGACAGAGTTCAGCAACGCGATCTGCATATCCTGATCGGCGACCTGCTGACTGTACTTGTCGGCATTCGTGAAGGCATTGGCAGCCGTGGCCTGCTGGTCGACCATCTGGTTGGCTTTCTTATAACTCTCCAACTGTCCCTCTGTATTGCCGAGTTCGGCATTGATCTTCTGCAGACGGGAGTTGATGAACTGTTCAGTACGCAGGGCGACCTCATTCTTATCCTCGTTGGCCTGACGGTTATAGACCACGGCGATCTGCTTCAGATAGTCCTGGGCACGCTGCGGCAGCTCATCGGTGAACGTGAGGATGACGATATTGTCAACACCCTTCATCGCCTTCACGTCAAGACGGGAGGCATATTTCACGGCTTCCATCTTCGGTGAGGACAGCAGCACCTGTTCCTTCATACCCGTGGGCATGAGTTCTCCCGTCTCGGCGAGATAGATATTTCCCGCGGCGGTGAAGATCGTCGCCGGCATCTGCTCGATGGTATGGTCGAAATGCTTCGGGGCCGACGACTCCTCCTCATTGATGGGCACACAGTAGGAGCCCGTGACATGATAGCCTGTCTTCGTGCGCTCAATGGTCATCGACACCGGCACGTTGAGCTTCTCGAGATGGAACGCGTCCATATCGACACTCACGGGCTCGTTATGGTAGAGCTGTGTGGTACGGATACGGCCCTCCGTGGTATATTCGGCATAGAGCTTCATATCCCGCACGGCACTCTCGGCGATACGACGGGACATGAGGATCTGCATCTCCGCCGGGATACCGTTGGAGTTCGTGATCAGACCGAGGGTCTGACTGTTGCGCAGACTGTTACTGCTGTAACTGCCACCGTTCTGATTGTCGCCCTTGATGAGGAGCTCGGCGGAGCTCTGGTACATCGGCGTGGTATAACGCAGATAGATCAGGGCGGCACCGATAAAGATGACCAGTG
The DNA here is from genome assembly GCF_000424185.1 of Prevotella sp. AGR2160. Classification (GTDB taxonomy): domain Bacteria; phylum Bacteroidota; class Bacteroidia; order Bacteroidales; family Bacteroidaceae; genus Prevotella. Next base: position 16,770 of record NZ_KE384147.1, on the reverse strand, counting down.
ACAACAGATACCATTGCCAGTTGAGGATCACCGTGGAGATGATCGTACCGATGTCCAACGACGACTTCTCTTCTTTCTCCGGTGTTACCGTGGAAGAGTCGGCCTTCTGTGCCTCGGCGTAGAGCTTGTTGTTTTCTTCCATTGTCTATTTGACTAAGCTTGCTAAATATTTTCCGTAATCATTCTTCATCATCGGCTTCGCATCCTCGAGGAGCTGCGCGGTCGTGATCCACCCCTGGTTGTAAGCGATCTCCTCGAGACAGGCGACCTTCAGGCCCTGGCGCTTCTCGATGACCTCGATGAACGTGGAGGCCTCGGAGAGGGAGTCATGGGTGCCGGTGTCGAGCCAGGCGAAGCCACGCTGCAACGGACGGACGAGGAGGTTGCCCTGCTCGAGGTATACCTGGTTGACAGACGTGATCTCGAGCTCGCCGCGGGCCGACGGTTTGATCTTCGCCGCAATGTCGACAACACTGTTCGGATAGAAATAGAGTCCGACGACGGCATAGTTGCTCTTCGGGTGCTCGGGCTTCTCTTCGATACTCAGACAGCGGCCTTCCTTGTCGAACTCGGCGACGCCGTAGCGCTCGGGATCGTTGACATAATAGCCGAAGACGGAGGCATGACCACCATCGGCGGCCTGCACACTCTCCTGGAGGAGCTGCGTGAACCCGGCACCGTAGAAGATGTTGTCACCGAGGACGAGACAGACACTGTCGTCACCGATGAACTCCCGCCCGATGATGAACGCCTGGGCGAGACCATCGGGCGACGGCTGTTCGGCATACTCGAAATGGACACCGATCTCATGGCCGTCACCAAGGAGCCGCCGGAACCCCGGGAGGTCGAAGGGCGTGGAGATGATGAGGATATCCCGGATGCCGGCGAGCATGAGGACGCTGACGGGATAGTAAATCATCGGCTTATCGAAGATCGGGATAAGCTGTTTCGAGATCCCTTTCGTGATGGGATACAGTCTGGTGCCGGATCCTCCGGCCAATACGATTCCTTTCATAATTTTCTAAATTTGTAGGGACATGATTCATCATGTTCCGCCTGAATGGGAAATTGATCCATTTGCAGGGGCCGTCCCTATTTATTCCCCTTCTCTTCCTCCTGTGCTGGTTTCGGCTCTTTCTTCGCCAGCATCATCACCTGGTAGACGAAGTCCGTGATCCACTTCTGCGAGAAGTTCAACCGCTGGTCATACTGACGTATGGCCATGACAGCCTTCACGACACTCGGGTCCTTGAAGTCATTCTTCACGAAGATATCACTGACCTGCTTCTGCGTCATGGCGTAGAACGTCTTCTTGAAGATCGACGGCAGACGGAGCTTGAACTTCATGAGATTCCCCATGAGCATCATGAGCTCCTGCGTGAAGCCCTGGAACTGTACGAGATAGGTGTTCACATCCTGGAGCTTATGACAGTTCTTCTTGATACTCTGGTCGATCTCGGTGAAGAAGTCCTCCTTCGTCTGGTACATCTCCTTCATCATCTTCATGACGGCCTTCTTCTCACCCACTCCGAGCTTGTTATTCACCGTAGCGACCTTCATCGTGACCTTGAAGGCCCGGAGGTCCGGCAGCATTCCGAGGTTTGTGATGCCCAGCCGGACAGCCAGTGCCGCCTGGAAATACACTCTCACGAGGGTCATATAGTCTTCCATTCCCCCGACTTTCGGTCCTTCCTCCTTCTTTCCGAAGAGTTTCTGTATTAATCCCATGTATATTCTAAATTAAAACTTTGGTGCAAAGGTACAGAAAAAAATTGTATATCCGAAAGATATTTCTATTTTTCAATGACACCTCCCAACAAAAGATATCTATTTTTTACGATGCCTCAGAGATAACAGTATTTATTTTTAAACTATGCCTTACGGCAAGAGATTTCAAGGATCTAAAAGGATTTATAAAGATCAATATTCAGATCATCAAAATCCTTCAAAATCCTTCAAATCTCTCCCGCGCAGCGGGTAGTTTATAAATGATATATCGATTTATATCTTTCGTAGAATACCTCACAAGCGTAATTCTTCACAAACGTCCGATGAAGCTCTTCCCCAAGATACTCATTCTGAACAGTCCTTAGCAGAGCTGATTTCAAACCATTAACCCCATCAGCAAGAGTGAACATCTCCACATCCATGTGGTCGTGGAAACACTCTCTCACGATCGGCAGATCACTCACCACAGTTTTCTTCCCTATCACTGCCGCCTCAAGCAGCGCCAGCGGGAAACCCTCCGACCGTGACGGCAGCGCGAAGATGTCATATTCCGGCAACAGCCGCCAGGCATCCTTCACCATCCCGAGGAACAGCACGCGCTCCTCGAGCCCGGCGTCCCGGACCATCGCCTCGAATGTCCCCCGTTCCTTTCCGTCCCCGGCGAGCACGAGTCTCACGTCATGTCCCCCGGCCACGAGCTCCCGCAGTGCCCCGATCATCAGGTCCACACCCTTGCGGAAGATCAGCACCCCGTTCATCCCGATCAGCGTCGACGAACCACGGAACGTTCTCACCCGCTCCACAACCTCATCCGCCGTCCATACGGGGTCGTCAGAATCAGGCAGGATCCGCGTGTTGTAAACAAACGACAGCCGTCGCATCGGCAGCCACCGCCGGTAGTAACTCATCATATCCTTCGACAGACACACGATGCGGTCGAACTTCCGGGCGAGGAACAGGAACAGCAGTCCCATCACCGTCCCTTTCACACGTCCGTAGAGATCCGTAAAATCCTGGAAACAGTAACAGTGGAGTGTCGTCACCCGCAGCGCATGCTCCGGCGTCCCGTGCCGCCACACCCATAGCATCGGCCCGAGGCCATGGGCATGCACGACATCGAAGCCCCGGAGCTGTTCCCCGTCGACGAGCCGTTCGGTCTGGCACCCGTAGCTCATCGCTTTCCCGCACTCTTTCAGCCAGAACACGCAACACTCGTCACCATGCTCCGTGAACACCATCACGAGGTCCCTCACGACGACATTCACGCCCGTCTGACCGAGGTGCGAGATAATAAAAGCTATCCTCATGACCGCAGAATATGCTGATACACCCAGGTACGCAACTGCGTCGGGAATGCCACCTGGGCAAAGCGCAGGCAATAGTTCTTCCATAATACAGGAAGGGAGATCAGCCCCTCATGATACATGTATTTGAATACCATCATGTGCTGTCTGAAATATTTCAGTCCACCACGACGGGCAAACTGGTCAGCGCCACTACGAACATTGACGACAACGTCCGGAATGTTCCGGAACTTACATCCTACTTTCATCATACGGGCCCAGAGATAGAAGTCCTCCTGACGATATGTACCGTTATAGTTGCCCGCCTTCATGAGGTCACTCTTCTTGATGATCACCGTGACATGGTTCACGCCACAGCGTGTCTGCATCATCTTCCAGATCCCTTCGTTGTCGAGGGGCAGCAAGCGCCGGTCCACGATATTCGACGGGTCACCGACAAACTCCGTGATCATGCCGCCGACCACACTCAGTTGCGGATCCTCATCGAAACAGGCCATCTGCCGTTCGAAACGGATCGGTAGACTGAGGTCGTCACTGTCCATACGGGCGATATAGTCATATTTACAATTCTCACAGGCAATACCGAGTGCAGCACCGAGGCCGCGGTTATGATCCTGCGGCAGGAACCGCACGTCGACACCAACCTTTTTTCCTACCTCGACCATATCCTCCACGGCCTTGGAGAGGGCATCAGGCACAGGGCCGTCACCGATAATCACCACCTCCGCCGGCCTCAACGTCTGGTCAACAATAATCGACTTCAGGGCATCCCTGAGATACTGTGGGTCGTCATTCTTATAGATCGACATGGCGACCGAAAATTTCTTATCTGTCATATTTCAAATATTTTATTCCGTAGGGACATGATTTATCATGTTCCGTCGTAGGGACATGATTTATCATGTTCCGAAATAACCGGGACCTTGTTATTTCTTTGTGCTTTCTTTTGTTGGAGCCCAATAAGAACATTTTGGCAGACTAGTTTTATTTTGCGCCTTCCGGTTCTTTGCTAAGAAGAAAACCAAGAAAACCAAATAAAAACCAAATCTTAAAAATCCTTCCAGATCCTTGAAATCTCTCCCACGCAAACGGGTAGTATAAAACTATGCCTAACGGCAAGAGATCAAAAGGATTTTAAAGGATTACCGCTCCGCTTTGAATGATTTGTATGATTTGAATGAATCTTGGCGTAGCCATTATCTATTTTCAAATTTCCGATCTCCATTTGCGAAGAATTGTTTTTATCTTGTTTTTATCGGTTTTCTTCTAAACCAACTCTGCCACGGTACAAACATTATTTTTAATGTTTTTGTGAGACACATCTCCGCCAACATTTTTCTATTTTATCCCCCAACAAAAAACAAACAAGGAAACAACAATAATATTTTCGTTGGGCCTAACAGCATACGGCATCCACCCGGAACCGTCCGTAGTTATGCTCCTGCAGATCCTTCTCGATATTCTTCAGGCCTCCCGATGTTCTCCACTCCCCGAAGTACTGGTCTCTCAGTCGGCAGTGGATAGCGAACAAGTGCCGATTGACCTCCTCGTTATGGAGCGTAGAGATCCGCTTGAAGTTCATCACCGTCTGCGACAGGAACATATCATAACGCTGGGCATCAATAGGAAGACAGAGTTTTAGAGTATCCTCCAACAGCTGTATCGTGATCAGTATAGAGTCAATACATTTCGGATTACCACTCATCGTATTGCTGATCCCAAAAGGATTCGACCGGTAACGATAAACACTCTGTGGAATAGTAGCGACCTTCTTCGCCAACGGATAGAGGATAAAGCACATCAGCGTATCCTCAAACCAGTAACCTTCTGGGAAATGAAGATGTCGAAACATCGTACTGCGGTAAACCTTCATGCAGCCATAACCCGAAAGTATACCCAGCCAATGGTCAGAGACCGCCTCTTTATATCTCTTTCCCGGTCTAGTGAAATGGTGAGAAAAGATATCATATCCTCCTTCCACGATATCCGCGTCATATTTGTAGGCCGTATCCATCCACGCCTCCACAGCTCCCGGAAGCAGTTCATCATCGGAGTCGACAAACGTGACATACTTGGCTCTGATCTTCTCGAGTCCCGTATTCCGTGCCCCACTAAGTCCTCTGTTCTCCTGGTCAATGATCACTACATTATCCAACGCCTCATACTTCCGGAGGATATCCCGCGAGCGGTCCGGTGATCCGTCATTGACCACGACAACAAGGAATTTATATTTCGTCTTCTGCCTAATCACCGATTCCATACAGGCTTCGATATACTCCTCTACCTTATACACCGGAATGATGATCTGTAGGTCATACTCATCCGTTATCTCATTGTTACCCAGACTGTTACCATACAGCCTTCTGGGGGGGGGGAGGTAGTTGTTTCAGCAGCGGCGCGAGATCTTCATCCTGCTCGTCCGCCAGCCTCAAAGGTTCCTCTCCGACAGCAATCACCTGGTCATACAGCGCCCCAAACACCATCCTCAGCACCCCTTTCGGCAGATGGAGCCGGTTGAAAATTTTCGATAATATCCGTAATATATACATATTAATAAACTTGTTTTAAAGATCTCTTAAGATTCTAAAAAGAACTATCTTCTGTGATCTCTTAACTTTATTAAAAACCCGAAGATGTGCGGACCCAGGATCATTGCGATTCTCTTTTTCATCTTATCCTTCCATCCTAACCATGATCCAGCAAAATGATGAATGGATCTGGTATTTGGCGTTATATTTAACTGGTTGACATGCTCTATCGGATTAAAATATTCCTTAGGATAGACATAACAATCGGCAACATATTGAATACCAGAAACAGGCTTTAAGCCTTCCTTGAGAAAAGCTTCTGTAGTATATTCCACAATGGTGACAGGAGGATTTTTCCTACTTTCCTCATTAAAATCCAATTGCTCATACATATCCAACATTTTCTTCAGCAGGCCGAGGCCTGGGGCAACGCCCAGGCCGAGGCCTGGGTTTACTCCGTTATTGACGATGCTTGAGGCATCGTCAATTTTTGGATCCGATTGCAATCCCATGAAGTTTCCCCGTTCAATGATATCATCGATGGGCCGGATGAGTTCCACATCCGTATCAAAATACAGTCCGCCGTATTGATGGAGGATCCAGAAGCGGGCATAGTCACTGACATAGGCATACTTCTTTGCTTCGTAAGCCTGTTGGGTGTACGGGATCATATTGACATCGAAGTTGCTCTCGTTCCATTCCTTGATCTCATAATCCGGCAGGAACTTTTTCCAACTCTCGATACATTTCAGTGCGGATTTCGGCAGTGGGTTACCACCGAACCAACAGTAATGGATGACCTTTGGAATCATATATCGTAGAATTATTGTGTGACCTGTATCATTTGCTGCTGTCCGGCCTTGATCATTGACATGGAATCGTTATACTTCGTATAGAAGAATACGAGGAATACCAAGCCCAATCCCAGCAGGAAGAGGGACCGTAACTTCTTCGGCAAGGCACCTAAGATCATGGGCAGCATGAACATCTCCACCGTAGCATAGACCGTAGAGGTACGTCCGGACAAGGCGGTATACTGACTGAAGAAGATCAGAATCAGCGTGGAATAGAAATAGGTATTACGAAAGAGATAATAATGGTCATATTTCTCTGCCAGCGGATGCTCATAGAAAGCAAACAGGGCAAGGATGCCGATCTGGAACCATACCATCGGGTTTGCCAAACCTTTTCCCTCTTCATATCCGCCCTCCACGTATGTGGTATACTGGAAATCAGAACTATACGACTCCACGGTAGCGGCGATCGACTCTGACAAGTATTGAGATCCAATCACGGCAAGAATCAATCCTAAAACAATATATTTCTTCGGTATCTTATAAATAGCGAAGAAATAGAGCGGAACACCAAGTAAGGAGAGGTGATGGAACTGATAGGCCAGCAACACCAGCAACATATAAGGGACGATCTTCCGTTTCTGGATGAAGATCAGGGCATAGATCAGGATGAGGATAGCCAGTGACGAGCGCATCTGCGTGAAGTCACGGTTCAAGAGGAATCGGGCGACATAGTCGCAGAGGCCGATCACGGGCACAAGACAGTATTTGTCCAGGTTCTTATAGAGCAGCCACATCGACAATCCACCCATCACGAGGAGATAGAACCGGCTGCTGTTATAGATCATCTTAACCACGGACGCCAGGAAGAAATATCCCGTCTCCGCATAACCGATATCCGGTGTCGCCGTTCTGAAGAAATCCCAGGGATAAGGAGCCATCTGGAACGCCAGGACATAAGGCAACTCATCCGGCCAGTTATCTCGGAATCCGATGAGCAGGGTCAGCACGCCCAGGACCACAATCAGAAACCGCTGCTGATATCGGTATTTCTGATTGATCATCCAGACACATGCCAGATAAAATGTGATAAATAGGATGACTACAAACATAAACTTAATTGCTTGATTTCGAACTTCTTGCTATCATGTGTTTTACTTTCATCGCCAGCTCCACAAAGCCACGGGCCACGGGATAGGCACCCAGACAGGACAGCGACAGGAGGATCCGCTCCGGGAGCGGATGGCAACTGCGCCATACCAATGGGAGAGAAGAAGAGAAAGTGTGACGGAAAACGCTGGCGGAGAAATAGCCATAACCATTGAAGAAGGCGTTAGCCAACGTATCATACTGCCTCTTCTCATCCACGAAGGAGCCCACGGGGGTATCTTTCAAGAGATCATGGAAGAGGGCATTCAACCGAAGATCCTGTCTATAGCTCTTATCCGTATAATTTCGTGAGAGGGAATGTGTATTCAACGGACGCTCATAATGATAGAAAGCCTCGGGGAGATAGGCCACCCGTAAGGGATTTCTGAGCAGGGCCACACTGACATACAGATCCTCACAGTAGCTGATGTCCTCGGGGAACCTCACACCATACCGCTCATAACACGCCCTTCTGACCAACTTATTACATGTAGATCCCATGAGCGGTCCGAACAGATCCCTGATCACCATGAAATGATCCAAGGAGGACGGTCGTTGCGTCACCCGCTTCTGGCCCTGATAGGTATTCAGCCAGTAGTCACAGATCACCATATCGGTATTTTCCTCCTCTGCCTTACGGTAGAGGGCGGAGAGCATTCCCGGATCCACCCAGTCGTCAGGATCGGCATGGATGGTATACTCCCCCTGTGCGGCATCGATTCCCGCCTGTCGGGCGGCAGCGACCCCTCCGTTCTCCTGATGGATAACCTTCACGCGCCGGTCTTTCTGCGCATAGTCATCGCAGATCTCTCCGCACCTATCCGGCGACCCGTCATCAACGAGGACCACCTCAAAGTCTTCCAGGTCTTGCTGGAGCAGTGAGTCCACACAGCGACGGAGCGTCTTCTCTGCACGATAGATGGGGACAATAATAGATATCTTGGGAGACATAAATTATCCTATAACGAATGTTTCAAATTTTCTATTTCCTCCCACGTGAGAAACATCCCCTCCTCCGTCTTGGCGGGAGCTGCGAGATGGAGACCGCGGAGGATCCGTCCGGCATAATAGCGCAGTTTACTCTTATTACAGGTACCAAAGGGCACATAGCGCCACTGCGTCTGCTTATAGTATTTCAGGAACTCATAACCATAAGGATTACAATCCTCCTTATGCCAGGGCTTGATATTCGAAGTATAGTGTACGATATAAGGATCGGCGACAGCAGCTTTGAGATCATCGGCATATTCTATAGAACGGCTGCCGAACTGCTGATGTTCCCGGTACCACAGGAATCCGTTCTGCACGTTATATCTCATCGGCAGATTCAACTTATGTTCATGGAGCGTGATATTCAGCACGTCCTGGTCATGGAGCACAATGCGCCGGGGCTCCTCCGTGATCAGTTTGATGAACAGGTCCTTCAACCGATGCTCGCGCCAGTATTTCAGATTGATCAGCAGCATGCCGGCATTGAAATAGCCGAACTTTCTGTCATATCCCAGTCGCTGATAGTCATGCTGGTCCTCTGCCATGTCCGTGACAGCGCCAAGAGCATAACCCTCCAGGTTCGTATTCCACAGATCAGAGAGGTCATGCCGTACGATCATGTCCCCGTCAAGGTAGAGGATCTTGTCGACATCCTCGGGGATGACCTCCGTGATGATCAACCGATAATAGGTTGCCTTGGAGATATACGCCTTGATATTTCCCATCGGGAAGTCATCAAAGAGATGATCATCGACGAGGTGGAACACCACCCGATGTTTCGGATTCACCAGCACGCTCTCCAGTTGCCGCTGATGCTCCTCCGCCACACTGGAGTCCACGAGCACATGAAAGACCACCTCCGTATCCGGATGGTTGACACTCACGGATTTCATCATCACCGCAGATGGCATGATGTAATTTTTATCGGTACTTAGTAATATATGCATACTAAAAATATTATCTTTACGTTTCCTTTTGTAGGTGGCCGCCATGTTTCGGCCACGCAAGGAAAATGGGGAATAAGTAGGGACATGATTTATCATGATCCACCCCAACGTGGGTGCGTGGCCGCAACATGGCGGCCACCTACTCTTTGTCAGAAACATTGATAGTCTTGGCCTTTCATAAAGGCAATTACCTGTGAATCATCAGGCTAGGCTACAGCCTATAATATGATGCTCTTCGAGCAGAAATCATCCAAATCCTTCAAATCCTTGAGATCTCTCGAGCAGGGCGAGTAGTTTAAACTATGCCTACGGCAAGAGATTTTAAAGATTTCTACGGATCTACGCTTCGCTTTTTTGATTTATATGATTTGCAAGAATCTTTACGTAGTCATTCCCCGTTATCAATTCTCCGTTGTCCATTTGCGAAGCATGAAGGGCGTGTCTCGCATATCACTCCCCTCCCTATTCGGGTTTATTGTCCCCCGGGGACGGGGGAATTAAAAAGGGGTGTGGGTTGGGGGTGAGGCTTTATCTCCCAAATACCCATCCCAATTTAATCTGATGCAGCACCTTGGATATCCCTACGCACAGCACACAGATCACGATGGCATAGATGGGACTGACCACGAGATCCACCATCGGACTCATCTCCCACTTCTGCGGCAGGAGCAGCCACGTAAAATGCAAGAGATAATACTGCAAGACATAGATCTCCAATGTGCTGCGGCCAACCAACGACACCAGTTTGTTCTTAATATGATAAGTTTCCATCTTCGCAAACAGCAAGAATAGGATTGTCACGATAAATACCGACATCAGATCATGGAGATAAGCCAGCGGCGCATCCGCTAGTCCTAAAAAATTACCCCCCCCGTCTAAATATTTCGACGATTAGCAAAGATAGTAAGATCGTTGGCAACTCCCTTTTCTGCAACCAAGCTAACAATCCCCTACGGAAGAGGATGCCCAGACAGAAGAACGGCCAGAGCTGGAACATGTGATTTGTAGACAATGTTTCACCAACGGCTGTACCATGAAAAGCGAGATGCAGTGACATCAGGAAGCACTGCACGAGAATCATCCCCACTTCCAGCCGCCATGGTAATCGTCGACATGCCGCTAAGAGAAGACAGAACACGAAGAGCACATAGAGGTACCAATATCCTCTTTTAAATTCCTCTGTAAAGAAGTCTGAAACGGTTAAGCCTATCAACAATGTCCATGACAGTCCAAAGATTAGGAATGGTATGAACATCTTCGCCCTTTTCGGCAGATGGATCTTCTCGGGATTAGTGACGAATCCGCTCACCGCCATGAAAAGCGGCATATGAAAAATTGTCACTATCCCATAGACTTTATCGTCAACAGGAGAAAAAAACGACTCATGCCCTATCACCACCAACAGGATGGCAAAAGCCTTCAGGGCATCGATATAGAAAATTCTTTCTTTCATTTTTGGAGTTGATAACTGCCCCATGCCAACAAACGTACCAAGGGACCGGGAGTCCAGAGAGACAGAGAATGCTGGCGGACAGCCTCATCCTCGTAACGATTAAAATAGCGGATCAAACATACATATTTCTTCTTGATACGCAGCCACTCCAACGGAGTGCCATAGCCGTGACTCTTGAATTTCTGCAGCACCTGGTGATCCTCGATATCCTCCCGGCCACTCATGCTGGCTTTCGCCGTCGTGTTCTGACCATACATCCTGTAATGGTTGAGCTTCTGTGCGACATAAGCGACACTGCCTTTCTCGGCCATCTCCATCCAGAACAGCCAGTCGCCGGCACCGCGGTAGTTCATATATTCGGGATCCACCGTCATGGCCGCGTCCTTGCGGAACAACACGCTACTGGCATTAAAGACGATGTTCCCCCATAACAGATAGCGATGATTAAAGGTCCTGCCATCGAGGAAAAGGTCATTCCTGATATTCCGCTGGAGTTCAAACCGTTCCCGTCCATTCTCATCAACACTGACAGAATGGGCGAAGGCGTAGCTCAGATCGGGATGCTGCCCAAAACAGTTGACGAGGCGCTCGAGCATCGTCCGTTCACAAGAGTCGTCACTCTCGGCGATCCACACGAGCTCTCCTTCGGCGAGCCGGAAGCCCTTGTTCCACTGCTTGAAGGGCGATCCCGAGTTCTCATCATTGTATACGATCTGCGATACCCGGGGATCATTGCGGTATTTCTCAATGACCTCCCGACTGTTGTCGGTAGAGACATCATCAAGGATGATCACCTCGAAATTCTGGTACGTCTGTCCCAATATACTCTCCATGCGTTCATCCAGGAACCGTGCATGGTTATAATTGGGAACGATGACACTGACTAAAGGATTGACACTAATCTTATCCATGATTGATATCGTATTTCTTCAAGGTCGTCTTCAATTTTATTTAAGAACCATAAGTAACTTTATCATAACCCTTGATGGCTTTTAACAATCGCTTCGAGGGTGCCGTTTCAGGCCGATCATTAATATCTTCCGGATTAGGAAACTGGGAGATGATACTTTCTAATTGAGGAAAGTCAGCTTCGCTCTTTTCGAAAAGATCTTTAAAACCTCTGTCCGACGAGAAGGTTAACGCCTCAAATTCATGCAACTGCAGATAAGGGATAAAAAATGGAAAGACTCTCCTTTGATCTCGTTCTAAATCCTCTTTCATAGCATTCTCTATGTAACATACTCGGTCCAAATGACATGACAATTTTTCTGATTCTGTAAATCCAGGAGTGTCATGCGGTAATTGGTAGAAATCTATCATAGTCGTAACGATCACGTCATTCTCATAAATTGTATTGAGTATATCTTCCCGAATATGGCTATACTTGGATACTCCTCCTCTTGAATGCTTGATCTTAAAACATTGAATGTTATAAAAGTTATTCTCATTAAAGAAAGGAACAAGAATCGTATTTACGAATTCCTCTTCAGTTTCACCTTCCACTATGAAAATCAATCTTTTCATAAGCTAGGTTGACCGTTTATAATACTCTTGTCCCATAACTCTCCTAAAGAATAATCTTCCAACCAGACTCGGAGATGATCAGAATCCAATCGGTTGAATACGGATTGACCATTACGCCGATCAACAGTAATAATATCCTCCGGACTGAAATGATTGATCAACTCCACAGATTGTGTAGAAATAATCATCTGGCACCCCCGTTGTGCGGCCGACTTAATCATACCAGCAAGTTTAGCAATAGCAACCGGATGTAATCCGAGCTCAGGCTCATCTATAATAATGGTTTGAGGAAGCTCTGGTTGCATCAATAGAGTAGCAAGAGCTATAAAGCGAAGACTTCCATCAGAGAGATCAAGTGCATCAAAATATTTATCAATATCTGTCGAGTCACGCCATTCCAGTTTGATCTTATTTGGGTCAAGTTTCCGAGGCTCAAGAACAAACCTGTCAAAATAGGGCATTACACTTCTGATCCCCATCTCTATTCGTCGAAGAGCCTTCGGATATTTTTGCTGCATAAGGTATAGGTAAGCCGGTAGGTTACCACCATCGGCCTTTAAGATGGCATTATCGTCAACCGAACATTCCCGAGAACGCAATTGCGAATTCATCTCTGTATCATGAAAATGATAGATTTTATAACTCTTAAAACGATCTCTTAGATATTCATCACGCGTAAACTTAGAATCCTTTATGCTACTTTCTCTAAGATTATAACGCGGGTACACGTCTGAGCGATTAGCATAGATACTCTCTTCTGTTGTAATCATCAGACTACCTTTCTGAGTCGGAGCAAGTTCAAACCGGTAAGCATTGGATCCAAAGTCAAGAAAGCCACGGACACAGGACGTATGCTTCTGGCCATAATAAAGCAGTCTATCCACTCCTATGCGCATAGAGTAAGACTCTAAATTCTGCTCATATAAGTTATTAACTAATTTGAAGAAGGAAACAAAATTTGATTTACCCACTCCATTGGAGCCTATCAAAATATTGATTGGACTCAACTGCAAGCTCATCTTCTTGATGGACTTGAATCCTTCTATCTCAATTTTCTGTAGCATCTGTTTGCAATAATTCTCTATTCTTCATTGTACATTTGCGAAGCATCGTCCGTGAAAGTCCGTGTTGTCCGATGCTCTATAATCCGTGGCAGATGTTCGCCCTCTCCGAGGACGGAGAGCGGGGAGGAGGTGTCACTGTCCCCGGGCGCCCGGTCCGTGATGTCCGTCGCTGCCGCTCCGGCCATCCCGTACCGTGTGCCCGGGGTTAACCGAGTTGGCCCCATCCTGGGACCTCATCAGCGTTCCATGTTCCCCGTCTGGAATGCCCTAACCTGAATAATTCATCGATCCTATTGTAAGTGGCCACCATTATCCGTTATGCGAAGCATGATTATCTTCCGAACATCCACCCCATCTTCACTTTGTGCAGCCCCATGGATATCCCCACACAGAGCAGGCAGATCACTACGGCATAAACGGGACAGACCATGAGATCCACCACCGGACTCATCTCCCACTTCTCGGGGATGAGCAGCCACGTGAAATGCAGGAGATAATATTGCAGGACATAGATCTCCAATGTGCTGCGGCCGACCAACGACACAACTTGATTCTGAACATGATATTGCTCCATCTTACTAAAGAGCAGAAACAGTACCATTACGATGAATACCGACATCAGATCATGGAGATAGGTCAAAGGCGTATTCTTTAAACCTAGATATTTACCCCCCCCATCCAAGGATTATCACGACCAACACTGACAGCGCCATCACGGGCACTTCCCGTTTCTGCAACCACTCCAGCAATCCCCTGCGGAAGAAGATACCGAGACAGAAGAACGGCCAGAGCTGAAACATGTGATCGGTGCTCAGTGTCTCACCCGTAATGGTACTGTGGAATGCCAGATGCAACGCCATCAGAAAGGCCTGTATGAGGATCATCCCCACTTCTAACCGCCATGGTAGCTTGCGGCAAGCCGCAAGTAGCAGACAGAACACGAAGAGTACATAGAGATACCAGTAACCTCCTTTCGGCTCTGAAGTGATGAAACTGAGGAATGTACCACCCATCAAGAATGTAAAACCGATGCCGAAGATCAGAAACGGGATAAGCATTTTTGCCCTTTTCGGCAGATGGATCTTCTCGGGATTCGTCACGATTCCACTCACCGCCATAAACAGTGGCATGTGGAAGATCCCCACAAACTGCCACACCTGATCATCAACCGGCGAGAACAGTGGTTCATGTCCCAGCACCACCAGCAATATGGCAAACGCCTTCAGGGCGTCAATATAAAATATACGTGGATGAGATTGTGTCATTTTATAATTCGATTCCAATAGTCTTTCATCCTTAATAAATGAGTCAGGTGCAAAGATACGATTTTTTTGTCAGACGACAAAAAAATGAATGGATAATGATGGCGGAGCGCTGAAGAAGGAAACTTTCGGCGGAACATGATAAATCACATCCCTACCAATTCCCGAATTATTCCCTGGCGTGGCCACAACATGGTGGCCACCTACAAACCGCTACCATTGTACATTCTCCATTTTCCATTCTCCATTAGCGTAGCTATCCCTCCCCTCACCCTCCTGGGCAATGGTTCTTTCTTGGGAGAGACAGCTGACGTCCGCTTAGGACCCCGTGGGATCGCAGAATGACTATCCTCTTGCTTCTATCGGTGCAAATTTACAAAAAATATATGGGACTAGGTCCGCTTTTCCCCAAAAAACACGAAAAACGAAGAAAAAACACCATAGGAGGTTGCTTAACAAAAACATAAAAGACAGGAATAAAACCTCAGCGGGGAGTTTCTTGGGCCACAGGATAAAACAAGTGGGCGAGATGCCTCCATCAATGATCATATTTTATCCGGTGGCCCATGTTTTTTCATGGGAGGATTTTTTGTAAACAAATCTTAAAAGTACATGATTTTAAACGGCACGAATGGCAGCGGAAACCGATCGGGCGGGAATACGGGAGCTACGGGCGTTTTGTAACTTATTGATAATCAGTATACTAAAATAAGTCTTCCAAATGTCCGCATAATTATGCGCATAAATAGTCAAAAGTATAGGAAAACCAGTGCCGAAAATAGAAGATTATGCAGGGTGTTTACGAGCGTAACTATCGTAGAGAATTTCACAAACACGATGTTTACAAAATTATGCACGAAGCAGAGAAAATTCTGTTGGGAACAAAAATCACAAAAGCCGAAAATCGGTCTCAAAAAGTCCGTAAACAGGCTAAAACCGAAGTCTGAAAACGGCATTTTTCAGCGTTAACAAGTCTTAAAAGTACAGCAATTGTGAATGGATTTCAGCTATCGCCAGTTCTTCATGCCTTATCTCCGGTTTCTGTTCCCCCGTCACCAGTTGCTGTTCCCGTCACATCCTCTAACGATCGATCCCTCAACATCTTCCGCGCCTCTATCTAAAATAGGATATAAATAAGATATAAAATCATCTATTCAAGAAGAAATTTCAAATTTTAACATTTCAGATTTGGAGGTTATCCGATTTTTTCGTATCTTTGCCGGTGAAATTCGTATGCTACTGTGTTCCTGCAGGCGCAAGCCCGCGGATATACGGAAGATTTCAAGCGGATTTCTTGGTCACTGTAGGGTAATAGAGTAAAACCGCCAAAAAAAATGTATTTCCCCCACGTGCAGTGACCTGGCTATGCTGTGTTCGTCTCAACACGAACGGAGCAGATAGTCAGGTCACATCGTGGGGGAATTGGACCCGGCGGTTCCGCTCTACTTACCATGTGCTTGGCTATTCTGCTCCTTATAGCAGCCAGCCAAACATCTAAGAACTTAATCTTTTAAACAAAACGCTAATGAAAAAACCAAGAAATTTAAACACGCCCCAAAACAAACATGCCTTAACCGACAAGCAGATCTACACCCTCGTCAGCCGTGATGTCCACTGGCTGTTGGAGGCACCCCATGACGAAGCGTACTACTGGAAGGACACCATCGTCGCCCTCGTGGAAATTGGGCCCAAGGGGGATTGTCCGTGGCGGGCGGATGCCGCTGCCTAACCAAAGACGGTAATACATCTATAGAAAAAGAAGGGTATATCCCTTATTCCCTTCAGGCATGACCTAAAGGCTTTCATCTTGGAGTTGAGCGATTCTGCAGAAGCATTAGTGTCTCTGTTGATAAAGTAATTGAGTATCTCGTCCTCGTAGTGCTGGATAGACTGTTTTACGGATTTAATCTCTCTAAGGGTAGACTTGGTGACCTTCTTGTACCATCCTTCAAGCGCTTTCTTCGCAGTCTCCTTGGTGCTAGACTTCGTACGAAAGATTGCTCGGAGATCGTTTATCAGCCAATACG
>NZ_AUJK01000011.1 GCF_000424185.1 Prevotella sp. AGR2160 | reverse complement strand
TAAACAGAAGGAATAATAAGGAAAGGTAGTCATGGCCTAATCAATACTTGTTTACTGCTACTTCTGCCAACTGCCAAACGAAAAACGACGTAAGGCAGAAGTGGCAGTAACGTGGTGCTGCTCTCGATTTGTAAACACCATAGATATTTCATCATGTTCCGCCACTTTCCGCCAAGTTCCGCCATCCGCCAAAAGAGTAAAATCAAGATAAAAGTACTATTTTAGGCACTTTTGAAGGTTATTTGGCGGTTGGCGGATTGGCGGAAGTTGGCGGAAACTTCGGTTAGCGCCATTAGCGCCACTAGCGCCATGGCGCCAACTTACATAAAAGGGGTAAAAAGTGCTATTTTACGTATGTTTTAGCGGTTTGGCGCTTGGCGCTAGTGGCGCTAGTGGCGCTAACTGTTGATGAACGTAGGAAAGATACTTAGCACTCATAAGTATGCTGTTTACTCTCCAAAACGATCATGTTTATAAAGAAGATTGATGGTGCTTTCAACTTCTCAATGCCCCGGCTTCCTTTTCAATATCCGCTCCATCAGAGCATCACCGACATCAGGGAGGATATGACGTAAATGGCCCATAAGAATATCATGGGACTCTGCAGGTGTTCGCTGTGGCGAGCAGGCTTTTTTCCCGAAGCGATGCACTGCCGTGGTCAGCAAAGCCCATCCCCATCCATACTCCTTGCCGTTCTTATCCTGTGGATAGACGAAATCCTCGGTGACGATATATCCGGCATTCTGCAGACGGGTGACGTATGCATCGAACTTCCCCCGCATCTTCGGACCATCAAAGCCACAGACCTTGCGCAAGTCACGGGTAATCATACTGCCATTCTCCTCAAGCGCAAAGAGAATATCCTCCTCGATACTCCCCTCCGCTATCTTTGGCGACACATATCTCCGCCAATTACAGAAATCGGGCCACAGACGTTTGCTGATGAAGGCAGCCTTGCCCATGATGAATTTACCATAGGCACAGCCAGTCTCCTGAATGGCCCCACCCTTCCATTTCCACAGCGGCCACTCCCAGCCGCCTTCCGGGGACGGGGTATATTGACACTCTTCAGCTGCTTGTTCCTCAGCCGACCATCCCGGGATGCCGACAGGCAGCAGCGGGAGGATTCCCCATGCCTCAATAGCATCCTCCAAATCCGGACAATTATAAATCATAAGCCTTATCTAATATACGCACCGGCAAGCCATTTATCAGTTTTCGATCTTGTCAGTCGTTTTCCGTTACTCATATTGAATCAAAATTGGTTTGACACGACAAAGATAATGATAATTTCTGAGAAACGTGCCACTTTCCCCTGCTTATCTTCTGCGTTCTCCTAAATGAGCAACCAAATGTCACTAGAATATGGGCCACAGGATAAAACATGTGGGCGAGATGCCTCCATCAATAATCATCAATAATCGACTTAATTTCCACCATATGAATCTTTTGTGAAAAGTTAGTTATCGATTGAGAAGCGGTCGAACTGTGAAGTCCGGCCGTTTTTATATGATATCCGCCAAATGTAGCGGAACATGATGAATCAAGTCCCTACAAAAAAAACGGCCAAGAGCTCGCTGCTCCTGACCGTTTTTTAGGTTTGTACCTCACGGCGCAAATCCTAATCTTGTGTGTTATCCAAATGATGAAACAATCTTTACCTAAACTAAAACCTATACCTGAAACAATCTAAAAACCTAAAACTAAAAACCTAAATCTATTACTACTAACCTAAACAATCTATTAACCTTTTGACACTGCAAAGTTACGCATTGTGTTCGAGCACACCAAATCTTTTCAAAGGAAAATGCAAGAAACATGCGATTACTTGACGTGGGTCAAGAATAGGTATGATTCCCTTTCCGGCCGTCCGCAATACTCGTTCTGTGGGCAAAGTTACAAAAAATTATTTAGAATAAAGAAATAACGAGAAAAAATGGTACCCATTGACACAAAAACGGGCGGCCATTACGGCCGCCCTTTTCATTCACCCTATGTAGGTGGCCACCATGTTGTGGCCACGCACCCGCGTTGGTCGGATCATGATAAATCATGTCCCTACATATTCCCCATCTTCCTTGCGTGGCCGCAATAGGACGACACCTACAAAAGGATCAATAAATTACACAGCTTAGCTAATGCCTCCATCGATGATCATTGACGCGATGGCAAAGCCATCCATAGATGAATATCAATTGCATGATCCTGAGCAGTAAAAAGCCCTGGAAGTTTGTCGCTTCCAGGGCTATATATCATAATTTAATATTTACTTGTGGATCTATCCACTTTTAGACAAATTCATGAGACCCCATTCAAGGTTAAGTCAACTTTATCTTACCGTCACTTTGTAGGACTTGTTACCCACTTGGATGATATAAAAACCATGAGTGAGCCGTATGTGATTGGCTATACCCTCGAACACCAGGGTACCACTTGCCGTGAACACACGTACGGGGTCGTTGCTAGACAACACGCTACCACAGAGATGAATGCCTCCGGGGATCTCCACACGGTTGATGCCGGTGGAAACACCCTGACAGCTTGCGGCAGCCGACTCGCCACGATTGTACACAGCCGTTACCTGATAAAGGGTAGCAGCATCGGCGACGACGTATTGCAGCACATTGGCGGCCACACTGTCTACCAGTTCTCCGTCCGCATAAATCCGATATCCGCAAAGTTGGAGTACTCCCTTGCCCGAGAGCGGCTTGAAGTTGATGTCATCGACAAAGAGATACTGCGAATATTCAGCTCCCAGATTACGTATGGCAAAATACTTGGCTCCCGCAGGCAGGTCGAAACTTACTTGCGTCCAGCTGGCATCCGATGTCTTCTCGCCTAGGCTGACAAAGCTCGACGGGTTCGTGTCCGTGGTAGAATAAAGCACTTCATAATGTTCCATGCCATAATAGCCGTGTTCGCTGAACGAGATGGTCTGGGCATCCCCCGGGAGTTCGGGCGAGATGAGCCAGTCGTCGTTGGTACTGTCGGCAGCGCTGAAGGATGCGAAATACTGGTCGCCACTTACTGGTTGCCAGCCGGTAGGATCACCCATCCAGTTAGTGAAAGATGCTCCTGCTTTCGAAGGGTTCATAACGATCCATGCCATAGCATCGCCCTTGTGGGTGAAATTGACGTCATAGCTGTCTACGGTGATATCCGAGCGGGTTGCCTTATGGTCACGGTCTACGACAGTCCATTCGCCAATATTGTCGATGGCAAAGGCGTCATAGGCTTCGGCACCATCAGTCGTGGGAATGACAAAGTCCTCATAGGCCGGTGCCGTCCAAGAGAGCGTTACCTTACCGGCACTCTCCTGAGAGGCCGTAAGCTTTTCGGGCTTCGGATAAACGGGGAGAGTGACCGCCACACCGGCATCGCTGCTGGTGTTGTTGGCAGCAACCTCATCGGCGGCATCGTCGACGGTGAAATGGAAATACAAACTGTCCTGCAGCGTGGTTACCGGTATCTTGAAGATGAACTGTGCCACAGAGTCAGACGGCAGAGCGTCGGCCTCACTGGTTCCCACGACCTTGTCGTGGTCATACAGTTTCACGCTATATTTGCCACTCGTCTGGCTGCCATAGTTCTTTACACGCGCAACGACATGCACGGTGTCACCCACCTGCACCTGAGCCGGAGCACTGATACTGCTGGCCATGAGGTCATGGTCATGCTGATCACGGACGGTGACATTGCGCACAGAGGCCATCTGTGTAGCATCGCTGCTGTAAGTCTTCAGATAGAAAGCTACCTGAATGAACTTGGTATCGGCCGTAGCGAACTGCTTGAGAGGAACCGTAATTTTCTCATAATCCTTGGCATACATATACCTTACATAGTTCTGACGGGAGACCAAGGTGGTGTCGTGGCCGTTCTTGATGACATACACCAAGAGTGAGTCATCACCCTCCTCTGCCCTGTACCAGTAATCGTACTCCAGAATGGGGTTCTTGGCATTGGCCAGACTGATCTTTCCGGAATAAAGCAAGGCATCGTCACCGGGCTGATAGCTTGAGGAGAACATGAAAGCACCGTCTTGTGCGCCCCAGGCAGCATGTGAATCAGTCACACTGCTCTGCATACCCCAGAAGTGATCGGTGCTGCCATCCTTAAGCGTCTCCATGAAAGGCAACGTATAAGGTGTACCCTTGATCAGCGCATTACTGGTGGCAAGGTCGCTGTAGCCACTGCGGTTAGCTGCCGACACGCCATAGAGCAGATAAGCCTGTTCGCCACTGTCGTCAATCTGGTCGGTGTAGGTGGTCTGTTTCTGGTTATTTGTAAGTACGACAGCCTTTCCGCCCACGGATCGCTGGATGCCATAGTACAGATTGTCAGGATCAATATAGCCGCCCGTCACACCTGTAGCGGGAGCCTTCCAGGAAAGGTTAATCTTACCGTTGTCGCCGTAGCTGGCCACTAACAGTGTTGGAGGCAGGGGCACATCAATGCCCACGTAGGTGCTCTGCGATACAGGCATGCCCTCCCCTTCTTCATTGCAGGCTACCACTTCGTAAGTATTTACTTTATTCTTCACCGCCTGGTCATCGGTATAGGAAATCTTCTCTCCGGGGCTTACGTTACGAAGGGTGTCGATGGGTGCCCCGTCACGCTTGATCACCAGATACTGCAGGGAAGTAAGGGCGTCACCCTTGACAGTTGTGGTTGGTGTCATAAAGGATAAGGTGGCTTTGGCGGCACCGTCGGCATCGGCAGTAACCGTAAGGTCACGCACGGAGTCAGGAGCACTATACTTTGGTCCTGCCTCGACCCGGATGTTGTTCAGATGGATATTCTGAATGTCATAGCCGTGAACCTCGATACCCACATTGTAGTTGCCGTCGGCCTTTACGCTGAAATAGCCACCTAACTGCTGCGTTTCAGGCACGTTGATGGTCGTGTCTGCCTGGATCACCGTAGCAACAGCATCGGCAGTAGGCGTGTCCGTATAGACGGCGCGCATGGTATAAGGATAGTTGGCAGCCAACTCACATGTCGTGGCAAAGTGAAGACGGTAAAGCCGGTCGGATTTCAGGGAGATCGCAGGAGTGAAGAGCCAGTCATCGGTATTGTCGAAGGGTGCCCCGGCCGATGTGGCACAGCCAGCGGTTACTGAGGGAGACCAAGTGGAGCCGTCACCATCGGCATCCACTAAGGTGAGCAGCGCAAAGCTGGTGGCATCGGAGAAGTTCTGCACATAAGGTGGCGTTACGGCGGTGCCTGCCACAAAAGTATTGCTCTGAGCACTGCCGCCTTCTCCAACACTGTTCTTGGCAGTTACCACATAGTAATAGGCTGCCAGCTCGGTGGATGCGATCTTGTCGGTAAGCGTGGTATTAGTGTAGTTGTCGGCTATCGTGTCATTGTCGGGCATGCGCACGACAGTATAGCTGATGCCGTTTTCGTCAAGACTTCCTTTGTGCAGTCCCGTTGTCGGCGCTGTCCAGGAAAGGGTCGCTGTACCGTCGGCATAGGTGGCTTTAACATGGGTAGGCGCGGCCGGAGCATCGGGGCCCTCCCACGGCTTTGCCTCACTGAGTGAGTACAGACCGACGATCTCCTCATTGCCGGGGAAATTGTAAACGAGTGATGCCTTACCCGTTGTCACGTCGACGGAGTAAAGTGCACCAACGTTATCAGAAGTCGTAGCTGCCCAGTAAAGGGTGTTCGTGGCAAAGTCGAACGTGGCACTCTGCATGCTGACAGGTTCCACGCCGGTATTACCGATATAGGTCTCTGTGGCATTGGTGGCGTCTACCTTATACAAAGCCCCATCGGTGCCTATACCATAGAGAGTGCCATAGCTGTCGCTGGAAAGGGTCGCAAGCATAGTTTTCAGAGAGCCGATGGCAGTACGTGTCTCATCGTCGAAGGATACTGTCGTGAGTTCCTGTCCGCCCTTTCCGTCCGACATGACGGCATAGATCTTATTGTCTGAGGGATTCACCGTAAGATCTGTGGCCAGCCATTTCGTGCTCACCTCATCTTCGTTCTGTTCACTCCAGTCGTCCGTGGAATAGTCGTAGAAGGTACACGAATACTCATCACCTTTAATCATGTAGTAGTGTCCGTCTTTATACACAGCACCACCCGTAGCACGAAAGTTGCTGTCGTCAGTGGGCGATACGGCCGTGAGCGTGGAAGACTGGGTGGAGAACTGTCGTACGCCGTATTCCATACTCTCTTCCCAATTGTCGGAATAAACCACGTCGCCGTAGAGCGTGACACTTCCATTGCTGAGTAACGGAACGGCGTTCTGTGCAAACCGGTTGATGAGCCGTGGCCGGGTGACAGCCTGATGAGACCTTATCCGGTTGGTAGGCGGATACTTGTTTGGATGACTTTGAAGAGATGCCGCCAGTACTGTTGCGCAGGAAACAAGGGCTACGCCTGCGGCGATCTCCAATTTGCGTAAAATTTCTCTCATATAAATAAATTGATAACGAATGTATGTTACATCCTGTAAATACCTAACAATTTGCTTTAGTCACCGCAAAGTTAATAAAAAAATATTATTTTCAAAAGAAAATATCTATTTTTTTTGCATAAAAGGTAGGGACATGATTCATCATGTTCCTTCACTTCCGCCGATCCGATTTGTAGGTGTCGTCCTATTGCGGCCACGCACAAGTTGAGCAAACCCACCTTGGGCAGTGCCTGCAGATGCTGCAGCACCTCATCAGTGATCAGATGAAAGCCGCGGCGACGGGGCCTCAATGTGAATTCTATTTGATGTACCATCTTGGTTTATTTATTTTTTTTCAATAATTTCTGTGCAGCCATTCCATGATGACCCGGGTGATGTAGAACTGCTCCTTTAATGTAAGAGGTCGTCCTTTCGGAATGCCGTGCCATTTCTGTAAGCAGTTCCGGCAACAGCAGCCAGTGGCGTGCTGGGCGATGAAGGGAGGGAAAATGCCATGCCGCATCGGAGTCTGCTTTCCGTCATTGGGGATTACTGCCGGTGCCAGGCGCTTGGCGATAGTCTCCCTTGTGCCTTTCTCTATCTTCTCCCAACCCTTCTGGCGAATATACTCCTTATCTTTGGCATTGAGATAGAAAGAGCTGCGGAACTTGCTTTGGGCAAGCCGGTCGAAGAGCGGATTGAGATCGATGCCGTCCACCTCTTTTTTATCTGCCCGCTCTTCCTCGTCTTCTTCGGGGAATAAAGATAATTGCTTACACATTTCTTCAATACTCCATCATTGCTATTAATTGCCCAATAGGTTGCATCCATCCCATTGGCGTTATTGAACATTCAGAGCGGAAGAATACTTTATTCAGCCAGTGTATGCATCATCTGCAGTATTAGTAAAGTTTTGTTTGGCAAGCCATTTATCAGTTTTCGATCTTGTCAGTCGTTTTCCGTTACTCATATTGAATCAAAATTGGTTTGACACGACAAAGATAATGATAATTTCTGAGAAACGTGCCACTTTCCCCTGCTAATCTTCTGCGTTCTCCTAAATGAGCAACCAAATGTCACTAGAATATTCCTAGATTCCGTATGTAGGTGGCCACCATGTTGTGGCCACGCACCCACATTGGGTGGATCATGATAAATCATGCCCCTACATTTTCCCTTGCGTAGCCGCAACATGGCGGCTACCTACAAATGGATCGATGCTAGCGGAGATTGTAAGCGGATTGTTCTAATATTAATCTGCCTTTCGTCTACTTTTCATATGGAATCAGTGTGATAGTCTTTCGCCATGGATTGATGATAAGCGGCTTGGCCTCCAGTGGATTCATAAAGCTACCGCACAGGGCTACGAGCCAGCCAAAAAATATTGTAAGGAGAACGGTTACAGCATATACTGATCAAAACGATAGAAAATTCTTAAACTGACGGATTATGAAACTATTAGGAAATATCATTTATCCTATCTTTGGAAGCTGGTTTTATCACAAGCCTTAGGAGGATTTTGTTGATCCTTTTCATTTTTTTCTTCATCCTTTTTGGAATTTCGGAATTTATTCTTATCTTTGCAACATTAATACAACAATAAGATGATTTATAGGCAAAAACAAGCCTTAATTCATTTGATTGCATTATTTAAATTTGATCGTATGACAGATTATTATGAATATTCCATTCCGGAACTGGTAAGGATGTTGGGATCACGATTCCGGGATTATCGCATGCGCTCAGACATGACGCAGAAGGATGTAGCTGATCAGGCCGGACTGACTGTCAATACGGTCCACAAATTTGAGAATGGCCTTTCGCCGAACTTGTCCTTAAGTACGTTCCTGTTACTTCTTAAGGCAATTGGTTGCATCGATGGTCTTGATGAACTCATGCCTGAGCTTCCCGAGTCCGCATATCTGACCCGAGACAGTGGCCGGAAAGTTCAGCGCATACGCCATACTAAAAAGTAACCACTATGACAACAAAGATATTGCGAGTAATGCTCTGGGGACATGAAGTTGGACGGTTGTCTATAGACATGCGTCGTGGCCTGCCCTATTTCGAGTATAGTCATGAATGGTTGGAGAACGGGATGGATATATCGCCTTTGAATGCTTCGATCAGTATGCCACAAAGCCGTCGGCCCATTTATGGAGCTTCCGACAGGATCTATCAGAAGCTCCCGCCGTTTCTGGCCGACTCACTCCCTGACGCGTGGGGAAATGAGCTCTTCGAGCAGTGGAGACAACAGGAAGGTCTGCGACTGGGCGATATTACTCCTTTGGACAAACTCGCGTTCATAGGTCGTCGCGCCATGGGTGCCTTGGAATTCCTACCGGAGGCCGCTCACTTTGCTTCGGAGGAAAGTGTTCAGTTGCAATCGCTGATACAGTTGGCTAATAAGATCTATACAGAACGTGAGAATGCGCGCATATCTCCGAACGAGAACATGACCATGCAGGCGCTGATGTCCGTCGGGACTTCTGCCGGAGGCAGACAACCCAAGGCTATCATTGCCATCAACAAGCAGACGGGTGAAATACGCAGTGGCCAGGTAGAGAATCCCGAGGGATTCGATTACTGTATCCTGAAGTTCAATATCCCGAGCCGGTCTATGGCGGAGCTTGAGATGGCATATTATAAGATGGCTGTGGATGCAGGTATCAAGATGACTCCATGCTGGCTGATGGAGGTTGACGGAGTCCGACATTTCGTTACGAAAAGGTTTGACCGTATAGGCAACAAGAAAGTTCATATGCAAACCCTTGCTGCCCTATATCCCGGTGCAGATAGTTACGAGCGTCTGTTGTGGGTATGCCGCAAGATGCGCCTTTCTGAACTGGAATGCGAGGAGGTCTTCCGTCGTATGGTTTTCAACATTCTTGCCAATAACACCGATGATCACAACAAGAATTTCTCATTCTTGATGGATGAGAATGGTTGTTGGTCTCTATCTCCTGCTTATGACATGACTTTCATCTTTGACGTCCATGGCTTTCTCCCCGAGACGCAGCATTGCATGATGGTCCATGGCAAGTTGAGTCACATAACACTGGAGGATGTATTGGCAGTTGCTCGTGAGAACGGCATACGGAGGGCGGAAAAGATCATTCAAACAGTATCTTCTTCGTTGATGAATTTCAGGTCTTTGGCAGAGAGATACTGCGCTCATGCCCAATGGATCTCTGCAATTGAGAACACGATTCAAGAGAATATGAGGTCTTGGGGTCTTGTGCCTACTCAGACCGCGGTCAGTTTTACAGACGGGCAGAACCGCTCGGTTGAGAATATCCGAATTAAGCAACAGTTGAAAGGCAATTTTCTGCTTCTGGCTACTGATCAGAAAATGAAATATGGAATATACTTTAGCAATAAATCAATAAATATCATATAATGAAGAAGTTATTTGCCTTTTTGTTAGGTTTTCTTGGTCTGACGGTCTGCGCCAACGCACAGACGGACAGCATCAGAACGGTCGATGCACCGCATTTTGCGGAAATGATCAGATCGGACACCGCATTCCTTGTGGATGTCCGTACTGCTGAAGAGTATGGTGACGGTCATATCGATCATGCGGTCAACATCGATGTTTTAAAGCCCGACTTCAAGGATAAGTCGAAGTCTTTGCCAAAGGGTAAATTCATTGCGGTATATTGTCGTTCGGGCAAGCGAAGTCTACGAGCTGCCCATATACTTGCCAAGGAAGGATACCGCGTCATCAATCTCCGTGGCGGATGGATGGAATGGGAGGAATATGCTCAAAAGCAGAACATCCGGTGACCAGGATCATACATATCAGCAAGCTTTGGTTTCGTGGTGGCTATTATGCCATCACGCTATTTGGAGTGGTGTTTACATGTGAGGAACTTTCACCGACAGAGATTAACCATGAGCGCATCCATGCCGCACAGCAACGAGAACTGCTCTATATACCTTTTTATATATGGTATGTGCTGGAATGGTTCCTGCTGCTTCTCAAGTACCACAACTGGACCAAAGCCTATTTCCATATCCGTTTTGAGCAGGAGGCTTACCGCCACCAGGAAGATATAGGGTATTTGAAGAGACGGAAACACTACAAATACCACTGACATGAGTTTCTTGGCGAATCGATTAAATCGGGCTTAAAGGTAAGTAAAAATTGAAAGACGAAGGTTAGGTGTTTTCTTAACTACCTCTATACCACATCTTTTCTTCATCTTCTTATCTTTTTCTATAATTTTCTTATCATTTTTCTATTTTCCGATGCAGAAGTGCTGGAAGATATTGTTCAGGACCGACTGGGAGGAGATCTGCTGACCGACGATCTGATTGAGGTTGTCGATACAGTCACGGAGATCCTCGGCCAGTAGATCACCGCTGAGGTCCATATCCATACCCTCGAGAACACGACGGATGGCCTCTCCGGCCCGACAGAGAGCCGTGTAATGACGGCCGTTGGTGACGATGACCGTGTTCTCCGTGATTTCCGGGATATCTGCCGCCTCGTAGATCAGCTGCTCCAGGGCAGAGAGATTCTGCCCTTGTTTGGCAGAAATCAAAATACCATGAACGACATGCTCCTTCGATTTGATCGTATCCAACCATTGCGTCACCTCCGTAGTAGAGGCCATGAGATCTGACTTGTTGACCACAATGATGACGGGCTTACCGCTGGCCTTCGCCTGCATCTCCTCCACCTCGTCGGGCGACGGGACGGCATCAACCATCCAGAGGATGATACGGGCCTCGGAGAGCTTCTGCCATGAGCGCTCAATACCAATCAGCTCTACCCTATCCGTCGTCTCACGGATACCGGCGGTGTCGATGAAGCGGAAGGTGACGCCGTTGATCTGTGTCGTTCCCTCGATGGAGTCACGTGTCGTACCGTCGACATCACTGACGATGGCGCGGTTGTCGTGGAGGAGCTGGTTCAGGAGGGTGCTCTTACCGACATTCGTCCGACCGATGATCGCCACGGCGATGCCCTGCTTCAGGGCATTGCCGATCTCGTAACTATGCGTCAGGCTCCGGATATGTTCACGGATCTCCCCGGCGAGTTGCCTCAGCTCCGTGCGGTCGGCAAACTCCAGTTCCTCATGATCGGAGAAGTCGAGTTCCAGTTCGAGGAGCGACGTCATCTTCAGGAGTTTCTCCCGAAGTACGGCCAGTTCAGAACTGAAATGTCCATTGAGCTGACTCAATGCCATCTGATGGGTCACGCGGTTGGACGCGGCGATGAGGTCAGCGACGGCCTCTGCCTGCGAGAGATCCATCTTCCCGTTGAGGAAGGCGCGACGCGTATACTCCCCCGGCTCTGCCTGACGGGCGCCGGAGCGGATGAGGGCGTGTAGGATCTGTTGAACGATATAGGCGGAACCATGACACGATATCTCTGCGGCCTCCTCGCCCGTATAGCTGTGGGGCGCATGATAGACGCTCACCACGACATCATCGATCTCCTCCCCTTGGAAAGAGAGGCGGCCATAGTGCAGCGTGTTCGCCACGGCTTGTCGGAGGTCCTTCGAGAAGAGGCGGGAGACGATCTCCAGCGACTCGGGACCACTGAGTCTAATAACAGCAATGGCGCCCCCTGCCGGAGTCGCCAAAGCACAGATTGTATCGTTTGTATGGTTCATTCAAAATCAATTATATTCTCTCAAGGACACGCTGGATGAGTTTGTCGATGGATCCCTTGACGTTCGTGTTGGCCTTGTGGGCACGGCGGTTGGCGATCACCATGCAACAGGTCAGGGCCTTATGACCCATGAGGCGGGACAGACCGGCGACAGCGCTGCTCTCCATCTCGAAATTTGAAATCTTCAGGCCATTATATTCGAAGGCTTCGATCTTCTCGTTCAGTTTAGGATCGGCCAGAGGCAGACGGAGCTCACGACCCTGAGGACCATAGAAGCCACCGCAAGCAATGGTGATGCCACGGTGCATGTCGGTGCCGGCGATACGCTCCAGGAGTTCCTCGTCAGACGGCGCGACATAGGGGTTGCCCATCTTCAGATCCCAGCGTACAAAGTCCTTGAAGGCCTTTTCGCAGTCGAGATCGCAGGCCTTGTCACGGTTGGCATAGAAGTTGAGTAGTCCGTCGAATCCGATACTCTCCACAGTAGCGACGAAGGAACCCGTATGAAGATCCGTCTGCAGTCCTCCACAGGTACCGATGCGCACGAAGGTGAGCTGTCGGAACTGGCTCTTTTCCTTGCGTGTCTTGAAATCGATATTAGCCAGTGCGTCGAGTTCATTCAGTACGATATCGATATTGTCGCAGCCGATACCCGTCCCGACAACAGTGATACGTTTCTGGTTATAATATCCCGTAATGCAACGGAACTCACGGTTATGAACGTCGCATTCCATATCCCTGAAATGAGAAGCCACAAGGCTAACCCGCTCAGGATCACCGCAAAGAATCACCTTGTCCGCCAGTTGGTCAGGACGAAGGTGAAGATGATAGCAACTGCCGTCAGGGTTAATCATCAACTCTGATTCAGCAAAATATTTTTCCATAGTCTTTAGTTTTTTTGATAAAGTGCAATATGTCGTGTAATCTTCATGACAAAGGTAGCCATAATCCCGCAATCCTGCAAGACTATGGCTACCCTTTTAAGGTAATTTATCATTTTGCATTTAACAGATGTTCCGTCATGTGTGCTGCGGCCCGTCGGCCGTCACCCATGGCGAGGATGACGGTGGCACCGCCACGGACGATATCACCGCCGGCATAGATGTCGCCGCGGCTGCTCTGCATCTCATCATTGACGACGATAGTGTTCTTCCTGCCGAGCTCAAGACCGGGAATAGACTTTGGCACCAGCGGGTTCGGGCTCACGCCGACGGCCACGATGACCTGGTCGCAGTCGATAGTGATGGTTTTCCCTGTGGCTACAGGACGACGACGGCCACTCTGATCGGGCTCACCGAGCTCCATGACGTCGAGGACGGCAGCCTTAACACGGCCATTCTCGTCGGCGAGATATTCCTTCGGGTTATGGAGCGTGAGGAAGTGAATACCTTCCTCCTTGGCGTGCTTCACCTCCTCCCGACGGGCCGGCATCTCTGCCTCTGAGCGGCGGTAGACGAGGGTGACATCACCGCCGAGGCGCTTGGCCGTACGGCAGGAGTCCATGGCCGTGTTTCCACCACCGACGACGAGGACTTTCTTACCAATATTAATAGGTGTATCGGTATCGGGGTTGGCAGCATCCATGAGGTTCACGCGCGTGAGGTACTCATTGGACGAGAGGACATCGATGTAGTTCTCGCCGGGGATATTCATGAAGTTGGGCAGACCGGCACCGGAGCCGACGAAGATGCCCTTGAAACCTTTCTCCTCCAGCTCTTCTACGGTGATGGTCTTACCGATGATACAGTCGGTCTGGAAATGTACGCCCATCTTCCGCAGATTGTCGATCTCCACGTCGACGATACGGTTGGGCAGACGGAACTCGGGGATGCCATATTTCAGTACGCCGCCGATCTCATGGAGAGCCTCGAAGACATAGACCTCGAAACCACGCTTCACCATATCACCGGCGAAGCTCAGTCCAGACGGACCCGATCCGACGACAGCGACCTTGATGCCGTTGCTCGGCTGACAGACGGGGAGCTGCATCTTCCCGCTCTCCCGCTCATAATCGGCGGCGAAGCGCTCGAGATAGCCGATGGCCACGGGCTCACTGTTCATCTTATGATGGATGCAACGGCTCTCGCACTGTTTCTCCTGTGGACAGACACGTCCGCAGACGGCGGGGAGCGCCGAGGTTTCCTTGAGGATAGAGGCAGCCTTGAGGAAGTCACCCTTCTCGATCTCCTTGATGAAGCCGGGGATATTGATGTTCACGGGACAGCCCTCCACGCAACTCGGGTGCTTGCAGTTGAGACAGCGCCGGGCCTCACGGACGGCCATCTCGGGAGTGAGACCGATATTGACCTCCTCGATACGCGTCGTGGCACGGTAGACGGGGTCGAGCTCGGGCATCTTGACACGTGGAATTTTCATGCGGTCCTTGGCTTTCAGCGGTTCCTCAGCAGTGAGTTTGGAGAGATCGATAGCTTGATAGTCAATCTTCTTCTCATTCACCTTCACTTCAACATTTCCGACATGGTCGGCATAATGCTGCATCTCCTCGGCTTCCTCACCCTTGAAGGTCTTCATGCGTGACATCATCTCATTCCAGTCGACCTCATCGCCGTTGAACTCAGGACCGTCGATACAGACGAAACGCGTCTTTCCACCAATCGTCAGTCGGCAGGCGCCGCACATGCCCGTACCGTCGACCATGATCGTATTGAGTGACACGTCGTTGGGCACACCGTATTTATGGGCCAGAAGTGACGTAAACTTCATCATCACGGGAGGACCGATGGCGAGGACCTTATCAACATGCTCGCGCTTCAGCACCTCCTCCACGCCGACGGTGACGACGCCCTTTTGTCCGAGGCTGCCGTCATCGGTCATGATGATCAGTTCATCGGAGTAGGCCTTCACATCGTCAATCATGATCACGAGTTCCTTCGTACGACCGGCGAGGACGGAGATGACACGGTTGCCGGCTTTCTTCAGGGCCGTGAGGATCGGGAGGATGGCGGCGATACCGATGCCGCCACCGGCACAGACGACAGTGCCGTAGTTCTCGATGCGGGACGGCGTGCCGAGAGGTCCGACAATGTCATGGACGCTGTCACCGGGATTGAGGCGACAGAGTTTCGTACTGCTCAGGCCTACCTCCTGGATGACCATGGTCAGCGTTCCTTTCCCGGGGTCTGACTTTGCAATGGTATAGGGGACACGCTCGCTGCGATTATCGACGCGCACAATAACGAAGTTGCCCGGTTTGCAACTCCGTGCAATAAGAGGTGCTTCTATTTCAAGACAGAAGACCTTCTCTGAAAACTGATTTTTGCTTAGGATCTTATACATAGACACATAGATTGGAAGTTACCCTCTCTATCCTAGGATAAAAGCTGGGAGAAGATTGTTTGTGTTTTGGTTTAGAAAATCAATGCGTCCCTCTCACGGAGAAAGGGACGCATTTTTATGATTATTCAAAATTCTTGTCATCGAGCATCTCGAAGCCACAGTAAGGCACGAGGCACTTCGGCACACGGATTCCGTCGGGCGTCTGGTTGTCCTCGATGATGGAGGCAACGATACGCGGCAGAGCCAGTGCGGAGCCGTTGAGGGTGTGACAGAGCTCGATCTTCTTGTCGTCGGCATGACGGTAGCGACAGTGCAGGCGGTTGGCCTGATAACTCTCGAAGTTGGAGACGGAGGATACCTCCAGCCAGCGCTTCTGAGCGGCACTCCACGTCTCGAAGTCGTAGCAGATGGACGACGTGAAACTCATGTCACCGCCACAGAGACGGAGGATATGATACGGCAGCTCGAGCTTCTGCAGCAGGCCCTCGACATGGGCGAGCATCTCCTTCAGACTCTCATAGGAATGCTGCGGCGTGTCGATGCGTACGATCTCAACCTTGTCGAACTGATGCAGACGGTTCAGGCCACGGACATCCTTGCCGTAGCTGCCGGCCTCACGACGGAAGCAGGCACTATAGGCGCAGCGCTTGATGGGCAGGTCCTTCTCATCGAGGATGACATCGCGGAAGATATTCGTCACGGGGACCTCTGCCGTCGGGATGAGGAAGAGGTTGTCGAGGTTGGCATGGTACATCTGACCCTCCTTGTCGGGCAGCTGACCCGTGCCATAACCACTGGCCTCATTGACGACGAAGGGCGGCTGGACCTCAAGATATCCGGCCTTGCGGGCCTCGTCGAGGAAGAAGGCCTCGAGGGCACGCTGGAAACGGGCCATCTTACCGATATAAAAGGGGAAGCCGGCACCGGTGACCTTCACGCCGAGGTCGAAGTCGACGAGATTGTATTTCTTCAACAGATCCCAGTGGCAGAGGGCATCGGGACCGAGATCGGGCTTCACGCCACCTTCCTTGACGACAACATTGTCGGAGGCATCCTTGCCCTCGGGGACGTCATCATTGGGGATGTTCGGGATCTGCAGGAGCTGGTTGGTCATATCCTCCTGAGCCTTCTCCATCACTTCCTGGAGGGCCTTGTCGGCAGCCTTCAGTTCGGCAACGGCATCCTTAATCTTGGCGGCCTCGTCCTTCTTGCCCTCTTTCATCAAACCGCCGATCTGGCGGGAGAGCTGGTTCTGCTGAGCCTTATTCGCGTCGAGTTTCTGCTGAGCCTCACGGCGGATCTTGTCGAATTCAAGAACCTTCTCAACAGCCTCGCGAGCACCTTCAAAATGTTTTTTCTCCAGGCCTTTTACAACCCGTTCAGTTTCTTCACTGATCAGTTTGAGTGTAAGCATTGCTAAATATTTTTACTTGTTCGTATTTTCTTTGGGCAAAATTACAAAAAGTTTTTCAGAATAAGCATAAAATGTCGGAAAAAATTACAGACACGGCGTAGGTACATGATTAATCATGTACCTACGGTGATACGGAGGACACGGCGAGTCTGCGGGCTCACGGCGACACGGGCATCAATACGACGGGCGACGAGCCATACGGGAGTGGCAGCGGCGTCGACGAGGATGAGCTGGCGGCGGCGGTCGAAGAGGTTGACTTTCTGATCCGTGAGGAAGTCACTGACGAGCTTGGTATTTTTCATGCCAAAAGGGATAAATCGGTCACCCTCGGTGATCGTGCGCAAGGTCAGCGGGAAGCGGACTTTGTCGGCATCCACCGTGATGACTTTCGGGTCCTTGCTGACGGTCGTTTCCGGCGTCTCCTTGATCTTGATAACGAATTCCTCCCCGAGATGATAGGTCCCCGTTTCCGGGATCTTCCACGACTTCGAGGGCAACGGCTCCAACGGTTCGATGAGGATACGGTCACGGTCGATGAGCAACTCATAACCCGCCGACTTCCAACTGCGGCCCGTGAGGTCCTTCCGCTCAGAATGAGCGTCTTCTATGGCCGTGAAGATTCCCCTGGCGGCCTTGCCCGAGAAGCCGTAAGGACGGACAACCTCGAAGAAAAGATATTCCGGAGATATATATTCAAAGAGATCTTTCAGGGCGATGATGGCATTCTGCTGCGGGACGGCTGCTGATGACTGCTTAGCCTGCGTCCCTCCCCCTTCACGGTCCTCTGGATAGTCGAGATAGAGGATGATGCCGGCGCGGCGGCTGAGAAAGCTGTTGAGATGACTGTCCACGATTTTAGTTGACTGAACGGCCGTATCCATCAGATCCACAAGATGTTCACGCACGGCGGGATTGATTTTTTCCAACAACGGGATCACTTGATGGCGGTAGACGTTGCGGGTCGCCCCGTCGGTGAGATTCGTACTGTCGGTGACGAAATCCTGATGCAGTTCCGTCAGATAGTCCTCAATGTCCTTACGAGATACGGCAAGCAGGGGGCGGAGGATATTGCCGTTCTGCGGTTGGATACCCTTCAAGCCCTGCATGCCCGTGCCTCTGACGATATTCATCAACAATGTCTCGATGGCGTCATCCTGGTGATGGGCCACACAGACGCCCTGGGCGCCGAGGTCCTTCGCCAGTTGCTGAAAATAGGCATACCGGAGGTTACGGGCGGCCAGTTCGATGCTCTCATGGTGCAGGACGGCATAGCTCCGTGTATCGAAATGGACGATATGGAACGGCACCTGCAGATGGTCGCAGAGCGTGCGGCAGAACTGTTCGTCACGGTCGCTCTCCTCCCCACGGAGCTTGAAGTTGCAGTGGACGGCCTCGACGCGATAACCGAGGGCGAGGAGGACACGGAGCAGAGCTACGGAGTCGGCGCCGCCGGAGAGGGCCACGAGGTAGCGGCCGTCCCCGGTGAGGAGGTGATGGCGGGAGATATATGCCGATATTTTTTGGGAGAAATAGTTATACATATTCAAATGATGGCATTGGCGCTACCTTGCGCTTGCAAAGCGCAAGCACACGACGGCAGGCCATTCTACACCGCAACCTACGAGAGGATCAGTTTTTCAGAAAGGCCTCGGCGCGCTTCAGGTCCTCGGGGGTATCGATGCCGACAGTCTCGACATCGGTGGTGCCGACCTTGATACGGAAGCCGTTCTGCAGCCAACGGAGCTGCTCGAGACTCTCGGCCTTCTCCAGACTGCTCTGGGGCAGGGCCGTGACAGCACGGAGGACCTCACGACGATAGGCATAGAGGCCGAGGTGCTTCAGGAAGGGATAATGTTCCAGCCACTCCTTCTCGTCGACGCCACGGACGAAAGGGATGACGCTGCGGGAGAAATAGAGGGCAAAACCCTTGTTGTCGACAACGATCTTCGGGGAGTTGGGGTTCTTGACGGCCTCCATCGTCGTGAACGGTTTGCCGATGGTGGCGATCTGCGTCTGCGGATCGTCGAAACAATGACATACCGTCTCGATCTGTGAGCGCTGGATGAACGGTTCATCACCTTGAATATTCACGACGACATCCCAGTCGCCGCCGATCTTTTCCATAGCTTCCTCAATGCGGTCGGTACCACTCTTATGGTCCTTACGCGTCATGACGGCCTTGCCGCCGAAGCGCACGACCTCGTTGAAGATCCGCTCGTCATCCGTGGCCACATAAGCCTCGTCGAGACAGACGGCTGCCTGCTCATAGACCCGCTCGATCACGGTCTTTCCGCAGAGGACAGCCAGCGGCTTACCCGGGAAGCGGGTGGAAGCATAACGGGCCGGAATAATTCCAATATATTTCATTTTAGTATGTCTTTTTTTATCTATTCGGCGCTACCTTGCGCTTGCAAAGCGCAAGCACACAACGGCAGGCCATTCAACATTTGCACCATCTGTCGAGACAACGGCAGGCCATTCAACATTTGCACCATCTGTCGAGACGACGGTGGATTTATTCTACGTATAAAACCAATCCTTTCAGATATTCACCCTCGGGGTGATAGATATTGATGGGGTGGTCGGCAGGCTGGTGAAGCTGATGAAGGATGCGCACCCGACGATGGGCCTGAGCGGCAGCCGTGAAGACGGCGGCACGGAACTGATCCTTGTTGACAGCCTGTGAACAACTGAAGGTGAAGAGGATACCACCATGCTTGATACGCTGGAGACCTTTCAGATTCAATCGTGTATAACCTTTCAAGGCATTGTGAAGGGCCTTGCGGTGCTTGGCGAAAGCCGGCGGGTCGAGGATGATCAGGTCATACTTGTCGTCATGCTCATCGAGATATTTGAACGCGTCATCGCAATAAGCCTCATGGCGGTCATCACCGGGGAAGTTCATGGCGATATTCTCATTGACGAGTTCGATGGCCTTGGCACTGCTGTCGACGGAGTGCACGAGTTTGGCACCGCCCCGCATGGCATAGACGGAGAAGCCACCCGTATAACAGAACATGTTGAGTACGCTCTTCCCCTTGGCATAATGTTCTAGGAGCGAGCGGTTGTCACGCTGGTCGACGAAGAAGCCCGTCTTCTGACCTTTCAGCCAGTCGATATGGAACTTCAAGCCGTTCTCGATGGCGACATTATCGACATGAGCGCCCCCACCGATGAGGAAGCCGTTCTCCTCGTCGAGACCGGCCTTGTAAGGCAAGGTCGTCTCACTCTTATAATAAAGGTTGTCGATGCGGCCGTCCATGACCTCCATGAGGGCCTTGGCGACCTCCATACGACAGACATGCATACCCACGGAATGAGCCTGCATGACGGCCGTACGGCCATAGCAGTCGATGACGAGACCAGGGAGGTTGTCGCCCTCACCATGTACGAGACGGAACGTATTATTGTTCGGTGCGTCGGCAATGCCGATAGCCACCCGCATGTCGAGGGCGGCCTTCAGGCGCTGGCACCAGAAGTCATGATCGATGACGATATCCTCAAAACTGAGGACACGGACGACGATGCTGCCGATCTGGAAATGTCCGACAGCAATGAATTTCCCTTCAGCGGTGATGACACGGACGATGTCACCCTCCTGGATGCCCTCATCGGCATGATGGACGGCACCACTGAAGATCCAGGGATGGAAGCGCTTCAGGCTCTCGTCCTTGCCACGCTTGAGATAGATATTCTTATACATTGTTGTTATCATTATTTGTTGGGACGACGGCAGGCTCTGGCTCAGGGACTTTCTCCAAAATATAATCACCTGTCTCAATCATGCGTGTCATCTCATCGTAGAGCTGTATACACGTCCATGCATCCGTGGCGGCATAAAGTTTCTGGGAGTCACGGAGGTTATCAGCACACCAGTTGGAGAGGCGCTGCCCCTTGGATATTTTCATGTGGAAAATGTTTGCATAGAGTTTCTGAAGACTCAGATCCTCAATGCCTAACTTAGGCGCCAATGTCTGCAAGTCAACGAACCATCCGGGTTTAAACTGCTGACGACGTTCCAGACCGAGGATATCATCATGCCAGGACAGGCCCACCTTCAGCACAGTCGTATCTTCAAGAAGCCGCATGATAGCCGGTGTAATTCCTGTAAGGTTTAAACGAAATAAGAAGCAAGTCGTTCTGTTCGAGACCTGAAGCAAAGAGACCTGGAAATGCTGACCTTTCTTGAATGACGGCTTGGTCTCCGTGTCTACGCCCAGGATGTCGCTGGCGAGCAGATAATCAACGGCTTTCTCCGTCTCACCCGGCGAGATAATCGTGATGATCCTGCCGGGGAACTGCACTTGGGGAAGCTGCGCAATCGCATGCTTGTCGAACTTGTTATAAATTTTCTTCATTCCATTTTAACCTTACAATTTGCAAAATTAAAAAAAAATCGCGAAAAAGGAGTTGTGTTTGGAGAATTTTCACTATTTTTGCAAGAAGAATTTGTAAAAAGAGAAAGAAACAAATATATGGCACATAAAAAATCTGACCGTAAGAGTAAGAATATCAGCAAACCGACGAGAAAAGGCGGTGAGGCGGTCGGCTTTCAAAATATTATCAGTGATGAGCGAGTAGACTTCATTCTCGGGCTGATCCTATTCGTCGTCTCTATCGTGCTTCTCTGGGCAATGTTTTCATATCTGGGGACAAGTGCTGCCGATCAGAGTATCCTGGAGCGTATGCGTCCGGGTGAATGGATGAATAGCAGTAAGGAATTCTCCAATACCTGTGGCAGCTTTGGAGCTATCCTGTCCTACTATCTTATTTCTGTCAATTTCGGCTTACCCTCCTTTCTCATTCCCATTTTCTTCATTCTCGTATCCTTAAAGCTCATGCGAGTCTACAAGAAGATTAATCTATGGAAATGGTTTCTCTGTCTCAGTGTGACCATGATTTGGAGCAGTGTCACCTTTGCCAAGTTTCTTGCTCCCATCCTCGGCGATGAGGTATGGAATCCCGGTGGTGGTATAGGTGCTCTTTCTGTTCAATACTTGGAGAATCTTGTCGGTGCCCCGGGCTTGACAGCCATTCTGATCTTAACGGCAATCATTTTCCTCACTTATCTCACATCGGAGACGATCACATTTGTCAGGAAGTGTCTCAATCCCGTCGGGATCATTCGGAATAAGGTAAAATTCACGATCACCAATCCCAACGAGCCATCCACTGATGACGCGACACTGACCGATAATACGCTCTATGGCGACAATGAGTCGGAGCAGCATGATACTGAACAGGAGGAGCAGGAAGAAGTAGCATCCGCAACCGACGTAAAGCCAGAGGATCTCAAGCCCGTCGTCATCGACCTTGACCAGTTGGAGAAAGAGAATCAGGCCAAACAGACCAGGGAGCAAGGAGCAGAAGAAGTGACTCCGACAGAACCAGAAAGACCGACTTTCCTCCAGCAACAGCGTGAGAACCGCATGGCCGAAGCCATCCACCCCGCTGCTGATCTCGGAGGCATGGAAGTATCTGTTGCCCACGAGGAGGAGAAATCCACCAGTAATACGGTCAGCGATGATATCGATCTTTCTACGCCGATCAATCCACGTGAGCCGTTCACCCGTTACCATTTCCCTACCCTCGACCTGTTGAAGAGTTATCCTGATGATGACGCTCCCGTCATTGACGAGCAGGAGCAGATAGCCAACAAGAACCGCATCATCGAGGTTCTGGGTAATTTCGGCGTGCAGATCAAGACCATCAAGGCAACCATCGGACCGACCATAACCCTCTATGAGATTCAGCCCGCTGAAGGCGTCCGTATCTCCAGAATCAAAAACCTCGAGGACGATATCGCCCTGAGCCTTGCCGCCCTTGGTATCCGTATCATTGCCCCCATCCCCGGCAAGGGAACCATCGGTATTGAGGTGCCGAATGCCAAACCACATATCGTGTCAATGAAGAGTATCCTCGACTCCAAGAAATTTCAGGAGACGAAGATGGAGCTCCCCGTCGCCCTTGGCAAGACGATTACCAATGAGGTTTTCATGTTTGACCTCGCGAAGGTGCCACACCTCCTCGTCGCTGGTGCCACCGGTCAGGGTAAGTCTGTCGGTCTGAATGCCATCATCACCTCTTTATTATATAAGAAACATCCCAATGAGTTGAAATTCGTACTCATCGACCCGAAGAAGGTGGAGTTCAGTATCTATACGAAGATCGCGCCCCACTTCATGGCCGTTGTGGACCCAGATGACGAGCCGATCATCACCGATGTCACGAAGGTCGTTCGTACGCTCAACTCGCTCTGTGCCCTTATGGACCACCGCTACGACATGCTGAAGATGGCCGGGGCACGTAATATCAAGGAGTATAACCGTAAGTTCGTCAACCATCAACTCGACCTGACGAAGGGCCACGAGTATATGCCCTACATCGTTGTCGTCATCGATGAGTTCGGCGACCTGATTATGACGGCTGGAAAGGAGATCGAGTTGCCTATCGCACGTATCGCCCAGCTCGCCCGTGCCGTCGGTATTCATATGGTCATCGCCACACAGCGTCCTACCACGAGCATCATCACCGGTAATATCAAGGCCAACTTCCCGGGACGTATCGCCTTCAAGGTCAGTGCCGGTATCGATAGTAAGACGATCCTCGACCGCACAGGCGCCCAGCAGCTCATCGGTCGTGGTGATATGCTCTATCTCAATGGCAACGAGCCCGTCCGTGTACAGTGCGCCTTCGTCGACACCCCCGAGGTGGAGGCCATCAACAACTACATCGCCGATCAACCCGGTCCCGTAGAGCCCCTCATTCTCCCTGAACCCGTAGATCCTAACGGCAACGGCAATAACGGCAACGGAAACATGGATGTCCGCAGCCTTGATCCTTTCTTCGAGGAAGCCGCCCATGCCATCGTTCTCAGCCAGCAGGGCTCCACGAGTATGATTCAGCGCCGTTTCTCCATCGGATACAACCGTGCCGGACGCCTCATGGACCAGATGGAGGAA
This sequence comes from Prevotella sp. AGR2160, assembly GCF_000424185.1. GTDB lineage: Bacteria > Bacteroidota > Bacteroidia > Bacteroidales > Bacteroidaceae > Prevotella. Next base: position 77,951 of record NZ_AUJK01000011.1, on the reverse strand, counting down.
GCCGGCATCGTCGGACCCGCACAGGGCAGCAAACCGCGTGAGGTCCTCATCCAGGATGAGAACCAGCTCAACCAACTTATCGCGCAGATCAGAGGATAGTAAGGACATGATTTATCATGATCCGTCCACCACAAGAACATAAAAATATTTGAAGATATGAAACGATTATTTCTTTCATTATTGCTCATGCTGACACTGACCATCACCATGTCGGCACAAACGGCAACACAAGTATTGAACAAGACCGCCGCCGTCATCGGCCGTAAGGGAGGCGCACGGGCCAACTTCTCCATCTCTTCCAAGAGTTTCGGATCAACCTCCGGCACCATTGCCATCAAGGGACAGAAATTCTATGCCCATACACCGGTGGCCACGGTATGGTTCAATGGTAAGACACAATGGAGCTATATGAAGCGGACACAGGAGGTGAATGTCTCCAATCCCACACAGGCCCAGCAGATGGCCATGAACCCCTATACGTTCATCCATATCTATAAAACTGGTTATAAGACTTCCATGAAGCGCCAGGGTGGAAACTTTGTGGTCCACCTTGTCGCTGCCAACCAGAAAAGGACGGTACAGGAGATGTATATCACCATCAACAGCCGAACCTATGTGCCTTCAGTGGTGAAGATGCGGCAAGGCCGTAACTGGAGTACGATCCGTGTCTCCGGCTTCCAGGCTAAGAACCAGCCCGACGGCCTCTTCACCTTCAGAGCCAAGGATTATCCGCAGGCAGAAGTCATTGACCTCAGATAATCCCTTTGCAGGGGCCGTCCCTTGTGGCGGCCCGTCGGCGGAACGCCGAATCATACAGGAAATGAATGCCGAAACCGGCATCGGGCCGCCACAAGGGACGGCCCCTGCCAACGATTACTTCTCCATCAGTCTCTTGACATATTCTCTTCCCCAGTCTTTCTCATGATAACGCATACCGTCAAAGAGAAGGATATCGATATCAATGATTACCCTACCCTTAGCCTTATCTCCGGGACGACGCCCCAGCTGTCGTTCAATATCTTTAGTAAGTTTGAGGAAATCATCATAAGAAAGAGACGTCTTTCCCTTAACAAGCGCATTCATGAAATCGGGACCATCAAGGCCCACGGGAGACGTCCTCAACAACTCCGAACAAGACCATCCGGAGAAAAGAGAAGGCTGCAATGCCCCCATGGCCGCTATGAGATTCTTATGACGATTGACATTAGAACCCAACAACAATATGACTTCCTTTTCTATCTGCATCATGCAAAATTACTAAATTTTGTTGTATTTTCATTCCTTTCCACGAAAAATTTGTAAATTTGCATTCGTATTTTCCATTTACAACATGAAGAAGATCATCATTATCATGGCCGCTGTCCTCTCTGCCGTCATACCTGCCACTGCGCAGATGAAATGGAACAGTGCCTACCAGAACTATATTGACCAGTATAAAGACCTGGCCATTGAGGAGATGCTGCGCTATCATATACCCGCCAGCATCACCCTCGCACAGGGCGTCTTCGAGAGCCGGGCAGGACTCAGCGACCTCGTCACACAGGGCAACAACCATTTCGGCATCAAATGTCACGAATGGACCGGTCCTACACAGTATCATGACGATGATGCCCGTGGTGAGTGTTTCCGCGTTTATAATAATGCCCGTGAGAGCTACGAGGACCACAGCAAGTTTCTCACCTCCCATCCCCGTTACAACCGCCTCTTCCAGCTCGACATCACTGATTATAAAGGTTGGGCACGGGGTCTGAAGGACTGTGGCTACGCCACCAATCCCCGTTACGCTGACCGTCTGATCAATATCATCGAACTCTATCATCTCCAAGAGTATGACAAGGCTCATAATTTCGACCGTTTCATGGCCCGCCATACAGGTAATGATCAGCCTACGCGTGCCAACGGCCTACTCCATCCCATTAAGATCTTCAACAAAAACTACTATCTCATTGCCCGTGAAGGTGACTCTTTCAAGAGTATCGGCAAAGAAGTGGGTATCTCATGGAGGAAACTGGCTAAATATAATGAACGTAACAAGCATGATGCCCTTCATCCGGGAGACATCATCTTCCTCCGTAAGAAACGGAAGAAAGCACCGAAACAGTTCAAACACCGTCCCCATGTCGTCCAGCCCGGAGAGAGCATGTATGATATCGCTCAGAAATATGCCATCAGACTGAAGAGCCTCTATAAGATGAACAATCTCACTCCTGATTACCAAATTCACGTTGGAGATCGTCTAAGAGTAAGATAAACAATTACCGGACTGGGCAACCACACCGTCCGGTAAAATCAACAAAATATAGAGAAATGATGAGAAAATTCGCAACGTTACTTTTATTTCTGGCAACCCTGACGCTTCAGGCACAGAACTTTAATGATTACTTCACAGACCGTACGCTAAGGATCGATTATATCTTCAGCGGCAATGCCAAGGAGACCCATATCGCCGTCGATGAGCTCTGTACCTCTCCACGGTGGTACGGCAAACGACAGCATCTCGCTGAACTCCCCATGGAAGGTAATGGTCAGATCACTGTTCGTTCCCACCAGAACGGAAAGGTTATCTATCGTAACTCCTTCTCCACCCTCTTCCAAGAGTGGCAGTCTTATCCAGAGGCTGAGCACGTGACGAAGAGTTTCGAAAATGTTTTCCTCGTCCCGATGCCAAAAGACACGGTGGAAGTCACCGTTGATCTGCGTGACAATCGTCGCAATATCGTTGCCACACTGACCCATGAGGTCGTACCGACGGATATCCTTATTCGTCATATCGGAGAACGTAATATCACACCTTTTGTCACACTCCAGCAGGCTCGTGACACCAGTCGCTGTATCCATATTGCCTTCGTCGCTGAGGGTTATCAGAAACAGGAGATGGACACTTTCATCAAAGACGCGAAAGTCGCCATCGACGCCATCTTCGCACATGAACCTTTCAAGAGTCACCGTGACTGCTTCAACATCATCGCCGTCGAATCTCCCTCTGAGGACTGTGGCACGAGTTCCCCGTCTGAGGGTATCTGGAAGAATACGGCTCTGCACAGCCATTTCGACACGTTTTACAGTAAGCGCTATCTCACCACGCTCCATCTCAAGGACCTCCATGACTGGCTTGCCGGCACGCCTTACGAACATATTATCGTACTCGTCAACACAGATCAGTATGGCGGCGGCGGCATTCTCAATAGTTATAACCTTAGTATGACACATAACAAATGGTACCGTCCCGTCGTCACGCATGAGTTTGGCCATAGCTTCGCCGGACTGGCTGATGAATATGCCTATGAGGAGGAACAGATCCCTATGTATCCACACGACATTGAACCCTGGGAACAAAATATCACCACAAGGGTTAACTTCCATGGGAAATGGGAGAATCTTATCGCTCCGGCTAAAGCTGCGAAGAAAGAGTTGAAAAAATACGATCCCAAGGTGGGCTTCTACGAAGGTGCCGGATACAGTTTGAAAGGTGTCTACCGTGGCTATCCCAACTGTCGTATGCGGGATAACACTACACCTTATTTCTGCCCCATCTGCCAACAAGCCATCACGCGCGTTATTGATTTCTATACAAAGTGATCATACCCGTCATTGTCCTTACTGCCGTTGCCGCTGGCCCTGTTGATGACGCGAAGGAGCTAGGTAAAGCTCTCGAATATTTCACTGCCGGGAAATATCACGAATGTCTCATCATCCTCTCGCGCCTCGACAAGCATTACAGGCTGAACCCGCGCTACAGGGCTTATCTCGCCACCTGCTACTACTACGACTGGGATTATCCAAACGCAGTGAAAGTCTTTGAGGAGGTGGAACCGGCGTTTCAGAATCTCGCTCCCCATGAACGGTCGTTCTATTACTGGGCATGGGGCGAGAGTCTCTTCGCTCTGCAACGATGGAAAGAGGCCATACCCAAATATGAGGCTATGCTCCCCGTCTGCTACCCCAGTGAACAGGCAGAGACGTACTATCGGCTGGGCTACTGCCATTTGATGCTGAAGGCTTGGGACAAAGCGCATGAGTGTTTTCTGCTGGCACAGAAAGGCTATGAGCAATTCCCGCAGTTGAAAAACCGGAAGGCACGTCTGGCTCAGTTGCGGAATATGATCCGTGGCTGCGAAGAACGGGGCATCAAACAAAAAATAGAAGGAAAATTTGGTCAATCCAAATAAAAGTGTTAACTTTGCACTCGCATTTTGACAAAGCAACAGTCTTTGTTTCCTCTCACGGGGTGTAGCGCAGCCCGGTAGCGCTCCTGGTTTGGGACCAGGCGGTCGCAGGTTCGAATCCTGTCGCCCCGACATCATTGGCACATGGTTGATCTTTGTTCCGTTCATCTCATTGTAGGGACATGATTCATCATGATCCGTCCAACATAATGTAGGGACATGATTGATCAAGTCCCACATGACTCACAAAAGGAAGTATGGCAGAGTGACCGAATGCGCTGGACTCGAAATCCGGTATACGCCCTTTCGCGTATCGGGGGTTTGAATCCCTCTACTTCCGCCAGTTCGAATATAGGGAGCCTAATTTCAAGGCTCCCTATTTCCTTTATGTGGTGTTATGTTGCGCTATATCGTATCATGCACGCAAATGTTTTACAGATGTTTTACATCACTCCCCCTAAATGTTTTACACTTCAAATCAAATCAGAGTGGCTTATGAGATGGCATTTGGTGAGCAGCATTTGGTGATGGAATTGATGTTGATTTCAATATCATATCTCGGTATTTGGCAAGAGTGACAACAAGGTCGTAAACTGGATAAATAAAGGGTATACAACCTATATAAATAAGGAGAAAGCCCTAAACTACCTGTACTTCTCCGAGAGCAGTATCCCGGAAGCCGCAGATAACCCAGAGCTTTCTACTGCTGCAAATATAGTGAGAAATATTGAGGATCCAAAATTATCTGATGAGAATCTGCAGGAAGATCACACGTTATCACGTGAGAAGCAGACCTTTGACAACAGAGAGCAGATCCCATTGGAGTATGACTTTGCCAGCGACGGCTATACCTTCGATGGTCTCGGTGCCACCTATCCGACGGTGAACAAAGCCGTAGACATTACCGCAACAAGTACCACGACTATGTCGCTATTTCCCATGTGACGTATGACGAGGACGACACTCCTGATGCTATGGAAAATTCGCATCTCATCGTGGAGCGCCGGTATCAATTAAGCAGGTACGTTAGGAAAGACGTGAGCGAGAGCAGAAACATAAACAGTTGTTTGCAGAAATATCGAATAAAGTTTTGTCGGGTGATTTTTCTGATGTAATTTTGCAGCAGATAAACAGTTATATAGATGAAGTCACTCAAAAGAACAGATACGGATTACGACTATCTGAACGACTTCCACAGAGAGTGGAACGAGCGTTGTATGCGAACGAATGAGAAAATGCGGTCGATGCACTTTTCTCACGCATATGCGAAAGCTCAGTCGGAAAGGATGGACGCCTTGATCCGGAAGCAAGAAGAAGAGCAGGGGAGAAAAAGAAAGAACTCCTCAGACAGTAGGCGATAGCCACGGGCAACTGGCATACCGACTAACTTTGTAAAATAATATTTTGCGATATCTCCATAAAATTATGATCATAAGAAGAATAGAAAAAGTAGACAACCAACGCATAGCAGCACTCATCCGGGCACCCTTCGATGAGTATGATATGGAGAAACAGCATACCGTCTATGACGACGAGACTACTGACCATCAGTATGAAGTCTTTAAGAATTGCGCGTCATCTGTTCTCTGGGTTGCCGAAGATCAAGGAAAGGTCATCGGTTCCTGCGGTGTCTATTCCACAGAAGGATTGCCGGAAGGCTGGTGTGAGATCGTCAAGTTCTATGTTGACCAGAACGAGCGCGGAAAAGGAACGGGAAGTATTCTCTTTGAGAAGGCCCTGCAGTCAGCTGTCTCCTTAGGCTATCATACAGCCTATCTGGAGACGTTCCCGGAATTTGCCGGTGCCGTTAAGCTATATGAACGGTTGGGATTCAAACGTATTGATCATCAGGTAGGATCCTCCGGTCATACGGCGACAAGCATATGGATGACGAAGACGTTACGGACAGAATCCTTTGACGACCAGGCGATGCGCAGGAAGGTCCTAGGAAGTGTTGGGGATGCTCATGAACGTTGAGATTATGCAGGCACCCAATGCCACCCCTCTGTGGAAATATTTCGCACTATATACGGACTTACTCAAATAAGATGATATGAAAACGAGATTACTCTTTATCTGTCTCGGCAATATCTGCCGCTCTCCGGCTGCCGACGCTATCATGAAGAAGATGGTGAAGGATGCTGACATGGAAAATGATATAGAAGTAGATTCTGCCGGTATCGGTCCCTGGCATGTAGGACAGTTGCCGGATAAAAGGATGCGGGATCATGGCTTCTTGCGGCACTATTCTATCAATCATATCGCACGACAGTTCAACGCGGCCGTAGACTTCAGCCGTTTCGACTATATTATCGTCATGGATGATGAGAATTACAAAGCGATCACCCAACAGGCCAAGAACAACGAGGACAAAAATAAGGTGATCCGAATGGCCGACTACTTCATTCGCTTCAGAGGCAGGACGAGTGTCCCCGATCCCTATTACGGAGGTGACGAGGACTTTGAGTTGGCCCTTGACCTCATTGAGGACGGATGCCGGGGATTGTTGAAAGCCTTAAAATAAATTCTGTCAGCGTTAGGGCGCCTCTTGTAGGGGCCTAACGCCTATTTTAGCGGAACATGATGAATCATGTCCCTACTTTTTCTTTCCTTTCCATGCCGTATAGCCCACACCTAAGAGAAGGATGAGAAAGGCAATGAGTATTGTTATCATCGGTCCCTTATATCGTTCGGGATAGATCCATATTTCCGTGAAGAAGTCCACACGGCCGAGAATCTCCACAGGGGTCCAAAAGACGATGACGGTAGCTATCGCCATGCGGATATTTGCACCCCACGAGGCCAGGCGCAACTCTTTGCGGAACATAAACACTGAACCCACCAGACAGCCCAAACCAAGGAGAAAGGTCACGGGACTATGATCGCCGATAAAACGAGGATCATAACAAAACATCAGAGCCAGATAACTAGTCCATAGGATCATATTCAACTCCATGAAGGTCACGATAGCCACATGGCGCGTCATCGGTCTGGCTACAATTTCCGAGCGAAGACTTCCAAAGAGGTGCTTCTGCCACCAGTTGATAAAATTACAGCCTGTCTGCGTGCAGAAGATATAAAGTGTCATCACCATCATCCACAGACCGAATGTCGCCGGAAGAATCAAATATTCCGGCCGAGTGACGACTACACCGTTGACAATCTCCGGCTGCGTGCCATAACGGTTCGCATAATACTGAAACAGGAACTCCACCCAACCCGTCCAGAACAAGAGGCCACCGAAGAGGCCACAGAGTGTCTGCCGTGTGTCACCCTTGACAAAGACACCCGTAATAACAATAATGAAACCGACCAGTCCCATCAAAAATCCGGCATAATGGACGGCCACAGGATCCATCAAACGATCCATGAGCATCATCATCGCATGTCCCAAGGGCATGGTGAAAAGGACAAGAAGGAAAGAGGCAATCGTCTTTCCCCAATAGTTCTGACGTTTTCCTTGCATTTTTGACTTGAATATTTGATTGTTTTGCAAAGATACAATATTTTTTCGTATCTTTGCAGAAGAAAATGAACAAAGCAAAGAATGCGGTTCACGATACCTAATATTTATGAACAGAATGATCGAAACAATGAGGTATAGATTTATCCATTATCGTATCAGTATACTTATGCTGATCGTTTTCTGCTTTTCCATCCAAGTAGGAGCAAAGACCCCTTCCGTCAAGCATAAGGCAAGACCGAAGATCGCCCTCGTCCTTGGTGGCGGTGGCGCGAAAGGGGCCGCGGAAGTGGGCGTACTGAAAGAGATTGAAAGAGCAGGTGTACATATCGACTATATCGTCGGAACGAGTATCGGCTCCATTGTGGGAGGACTTTACTCCGTGGGATACCGTGCCGCTGACCTTGACTCCCTCTTCACCCATCAAGACTGGGTCAAACTCTTCAATGACAAGAAGGCCAAGAAAGATATGGAAGTGCCGGAGATCAAAGGTGTAGGACTGATGAGGGGCGTCGGTGTGCTGCAGTTCCTGGATTCTCTCGTGACCGCCCTTAATACTTACCGTGGCCGCGGAGTATACCCTGACTCCATCAATTTCAACGATCTCCCTATCCCCTACCGCGCTGTTGCCTGCGATATCGTAACGGGCAACTCTGCTGTTCTCTCCCATGGTTCTCTGCCGCTTGCCATGCGCGCAAGTATGGCGATCCCCGGTGTCTTCAAGCCTGTGAGACTCGACTCTCTGGTGATGCTCGACGGCGGCCTTGTCAATAATCTGCCTGTGGATGTCGCACGAAAGATGGGCGCGGATATTGTGATCGCTATCGACCTTACACAGAACAAGCATCCTGACTTCACGCCGAAGAAAGTCAGGAAATTCATGGGGAAAGGCCTGAAATGGCTTCGCCAGCGTCCGGACTTCGTCAACTACAACCGTAACCGCAAGGATGCCGACATCTATATCAATCCTGTTCTGAAAGGTTATGGTGTCGCCAACTTCAAAGCAGATGATATCCGAAAGATGATCGATCTCGGTGAAGAAGCAGGTAAAAAGAAATTCAACGCTTTACGACGTCTGGCAACCTCCGGCCGCCGCTAAAATCTGTAGGGGCATGATCAATCATGACCATACATTGTCCTTGACGGATCATGATAAATCATGTCCCAACATTGTCCTTGACGGATCATGATCGATCATGCCCCTACGGCAGATTTTACTTTTTTAATTTTTTACTTTTTTACTTTTAATCGCCTTCTCTATGATCTCCGCGCACGCATCAATACTAAGCGTACTGGTGTTGAGCACGAGATCATAATCACGGGCATCCGTCCAATGATGGCCCGTATACTGCAGATAATGATTGCTACGACCCGTATTCACCTGTTCAATTCTACGTCGGGCATCATTAGCGGAAAGGTTATCCTTCTCCATGACGCGCTCAACGGCATCCGCCTCATTGGACGTCACAAAGACCCGGAAAGCTTTCCGGTCACCCCGCAGTACCCAGTTGGCGCAACGGCCAATGATCACACACGGCTTCTTGGCGGCCAAAGCCCGGATGATGCGACTCTCACTGACGAAGATCGCATCGTCCTGCGACGGGTTCATCGACATCGGGATACTCTTATCCGTAAAGATCAGTTCCCACAGTTTGCCATTACTGATATTCTGCTCGTTCTCACGGACAAACTCACTCGTATAACCCAACCGTTGTGCAGTCTCATCGATGATAGCATGATCGTAAAGATCGACGCCGAGTCGCTCGGAGAGCAGACGTCCAAGGGTCAGTCCGCCACTGCCATACTCGCGGGCGATGGTAATGATAAACGGCACGGCCTCTTCCTCCGTCTCCTCTTCCACTTCTTCAGCAACTTCTTCGCGGCGCTCATCAGCCGGAATAAAGATCTTATCCAACCAAACAATATGCGGAGCAAACTGACGGACCATAAATCCAACATAGAACATGCTCACGAGCGTTCCCACACCGATCATCTTCCAGTCCCAATGCCCGAAGAAATAGTACATCAAGCAAACACCGATCACCACGAGGCCCGTATCTGAACAGATCTTCACCTTTCCGAAGTCCCGCTTCACGGCTTTTGCAATAGCCAGTGGCAGACCCTCACCAGCCAGCATCAGGGAGTCACAACGCACTTCACAAGCAATGCCGAAAGCCAACAGCGCTCCGCCGATGAGCAGCTCCACGAACTGCAGCGGAAAGCCAATGGCATGTGGTAAAGAGGCAGGGATCTGGAGGAATCCCGTCATCCACATCGTCACATCCGTATAGAATCCGAAGAGGAATGACACGAAGATCTGTGTCAGTTGGCGTATCTCATAATTTTTGCGTAACAGCAAGATCTGTATGAGGATAAACAGCACATGCATACAAATCACGATTGCACCCATCGTCATCGGAATCCCCGGAATTAGCGACAACACGTAAGGTGGCGCAGAAATCGGGGACGAACCGAGATTGGCACGAATAGACAGTGAGGTTCCAAAAGCTATCACAAACAGGATAAAGACGAAACTCACATATCGCCGCATCCATTCTCTCTTACTTCTTTTTACTTTTTCCATCAGTTTTTCAATCTTTTCCTTGCAAAAGTACTAAATTTTAATGATATTTAATTACTTATTTCATGAAAAACGAAGAAAATCGCGCAATGTTTTAAATCGTAACCTTTCCACATAATTATCATTCCAATTGAAACTTAAATTCTTGTAAAAATATTTGTCACTTCGGAAAAGATTTTTTATCTTTGCCGAAAGAAGGAAATACTAGTCTATAATAAACAAATTGAACTATGATTATTGACAAAATTGAGAATCTCAAAGGCTATGCGGCAATAAACCCGCTGCTCTCTCAGGTTGTCGCCTTTCTGAGCGATCATGACTTGAAGGACCTCGACAATGGTAAACATTTTATTGACGGCGACCGCCTTTTTGTGAACATCCAGGACGCAAAGGGAAAGACCAAGGAAGATGCCGTCATCGAATACCACAAGAAGATGATAGACATACAGATTCCTCTCAACGAGGCCGAGACCTACGGCTATACGCCTGTCATTGATCTCCCGGAGGCAGACTTCAATGAAGAGAAGGACATCGCCAAACTCCCTGGCGTATCGGCACGTGAATATGTCACGGCCCTTCCCGGTGAGTTCGTTATGTTCTTCCCGCAGGACGGCCATGCCCCCTGCATCGCCGAAGGCACGCTTCATAAGGCTATTTTTAAGGTTGCAAAATAAGGACATGATTCATCATGCTCCGCACTTCACGTAGGGACATGATTCATCATGTCCTTACAATCCCCGCTCCAACACCTGTGTCATGCAGTGGGCAGCACCATAACCGCCGATGAGATTTTCCAAAGGAACCCAAGATACATGAACTCCGGCCTTACGGAAATCCTCCGCCAGATGGTCACTTTGTCCGCCTACCGCCATGATTTCCCGCACCGTCATGACCTTGATGCCTTTCTCCCGTAATAGCTCGATATAGTGCCGATGTTCCCGACCGGCGGTGTCTTCATCGAAATAGCGTTCAAAGAGGCCTGCAGAGGGATGGATGATTCCATCGAAGAGTTCCATGCCCGGCGTGTGCATCAGTATCTAATATACAATAAGACAACAAGAGGCCGCAGAATCATCTGCGGCCTCTTGATCATCGTGGAGAATATCGGAATCGAACCGATGACCTCTTGCATGCCATGCAAGCGCTCTAGCCAGCTGAGCTAATCCCCCATCGTTTAATTGTGGGTGCAAAGGTACACATTTGTTTTTATTCCCACAAATTTTTGTGAAAGATTTTTTCAAGAATATGATTGATCATGTTCCGTTGCCGAGCGGAACATGATCAATCACGTCCCTACTTCTCTTTACTCTGGAGGTATTCGTCATATTCAGCAAGCTCACGGGGACCGAAATGGGCCAGACCGTAATGCTCACCATGCTGACTGATATCAAGACCGACCTGCTCACTCTGGATACTGACACGCATCGGGATGAACTTGTCAATCAACCAGTAACCGAAATAGCTCATGACAAAGGTATAAGCGATCACGATGGCCACGGCCAGCAGATGATAAAGGAAGACGACGAAGCCTGCCCATGTGCCGGCGATAAGACCTTCCTGAATGAAGATGCCCGTCATCACCGTACCGCAGATACCGCCCATACCGTGAGTCGGGAAGACGTCAAGGGCATCATCAATGCTGCTGTGCGAGCGCCAGTAGACAGCGATATTACAGATGATCGTAATCACGAAGGAGATAAAGATCGTCTGACCTACCGTTACATAACCGGCAGACGGCGTACAAGCCACCAAACCGACCACGCAACCGACGGCAGCACCCATGGCAGAGGGCTTACGTCCACGGAGACAGTCGAAGAAGATCCACGTCATCATGGCCGTTGCCGATGCCGTCGTCGTATTCAGGAAGGCTTTCACGGCCTGTCCGTCAGCATGCAGACTACTACCGGCATTGAAACCGAACCAGCCGAGCCACAACATGGCGGCACCGAGGAGAACGAAGGGGATATTGGCCGGCTCCTCGTTCTTTGTCTTGGTACGGCGACGCCCCAGGAAGATAGCACCTGCCAGTGCGGCTACACCCGAGGAGGCGTGCACAACGATACCACCGGCGAAGTCAACGACGCCCCACTTCAGGAACAGACCGTCGGGATGCCATGTCATGTGAGCCAGCGGACAGTAGATGAACACGAAGAAGAAGATCATGAAGAACATGTAAGCCGAGAAGCGGACACGCTCGGCGAAAGATCCCGTAATCAGTGACGGCGTGATGATGGCGAACTTCATCTGGAAGAGGGCATACAATGCCAACGGAATCGTGGCGCCACCGAGGATCTTTCCCGTAGGCGTGGTGTAGATACCGGCACCGACATGCTGGAACATGAAGAAAGAAGCCGGATTGCCGATGATGCCGCCAATATCATCGCCGAAGGCCAGGGAGAATCCAAACACCACCCACAAGACGGTGATGATACCCATGGCGATGAAACTCTGCAGCATCGTTGAAATCACGTTTCGTGCGCCCACCATGCCACCATAGAAGAAACTCAAACCCGGAGTCATCATCAACACGAAGATCGTAGCCGTAATCAACCAGGCGACATCAGCACCGTTGATCTTCGACCAGTCACAAGTGAAACTGGGTTCTGAGGCAAACAATCCACCTAAGGCAATTAAAATCATGGCACCCATGAGGATGTACCACTTTTTCTTTACTTTTGTTGTCTTAATCATCTCTATTTGATCTTATTGGTCTAATTCCGCCGCAAAAGTAAACAAAAAGTTTTATACAAACAAATATTCAAGCATTTTATTTCTTATTTTTGAACAAAACTTTCATTTTGTAGAATATTAGCCCCGCGTTTTGTCATTTTATTTATTATTCATCATTCATAAAGGCGTTCAAGAAGGTTAGCATCCCCATTAATAGGTATTCCTTGGGATAATCAACACTTTGCAACACAGTTGTAAAAAATATTTTGTACCTTTGCGGCGTAAAAAAATAATATTGAGATTTAAATGAGACTATCAGAACTCCAGACGGGCCAGAAGGCCGTCATTACGAAAGTTATGGGTCACGGTGGGTTCCGCAAACGCATCATCGAGATGGGTTTCATCAAGGGAAAGACCGTTGAGGTATTGCTCAACGCACCGTTGAAAGATCCTGTGAAGTACAAGATTATGGGTTATGAGGTTTCACTCCGTCATAGTGAAGCCGATCAGATAGAAGTTGTCTCCATGAAGGAGGCGAAAGAATTCCAGAAAGAACTCAACCAACGTGCCGCTGCCCTCCAGGACCAAAAAATCATCGACTCTCAGGATCCTGACGAGCAGGCTATCACCGATAAGCAGTGGGCGGAAGTTGCCGAGAAGAAACACAAGGTCATCAATGTTGCCCTTGTCGGTAATCCGAACTGCGGCAAGACCTCTCTCTTCAACTTTGCCTCTGGTGCCCATGAGCGTGTCGGCAACTACAGTGGTGTCACCGTAGATGCCAAGGAGGGGCATGCTGAGTTTGAGGGTTACAAATTCAATCTCGTTGATCTTCCGGGCACTTATTCCCTTTCCGCCTACAGTCCCGAGGAACTCTATGTCCGCAAGCAGATCATTGAGAAGACACCGGATATCATTATTAATGTCATCGACTCCAGTAATCTTGAGCGTAACCTCTACCTCACGACACAGCTCATCGACATGCACCTGCGCATGGTCGTGGCGCTGAACATGTTTGATGAGAGCGAGAAGCGCGGTGACAATGTCAACCTCGACAAGCTCAGCGAGCTCTTCGGTCTGCCGATGGTGCCGACGGTCTTCAAGAGCGGCAAGGGCGTGAAGGAGCTTTTCCATCAGGTCATCGAACTCTATGAGAGTACGGAGGACAGCAATCCCCATTTCCGCCATATTCATATCAACCATGGTCATGAGATTGAGAACGGTATCCATGAGATCCAGGACCACTTGAAGAAGGAGAAGAACGATATCCGTTACCGTTACTCTACCCGTTACCTCGCCATCAAACTGTTGGAGAATGATAAGGAAGTGGAGAAATTCGTTGCTACCCTCCCCGACGCCAAGGAGATCTTCGCCCATCGTGACGAGGCCGCGCGCCGTGTGAAGGAAGAGACGGGCGATGACAGTGAGACAGCTATCATGGATGCCAAATACGGCTTTATCCACGGCGCCCTCGAGGAAGCCGGCTATGAGACGGGCCATAAGAAGGACAACTATCAGACGACGCACGCCCTCGACGCCATCCTGACGAATAAGTTCATCGGCTTCCCGATCTTTATCCTCATCCTCTTCATCATGTTCACCGCCACCTTCGTCATCGGACAGTACCCGATGGACTGGATCGATGCCTTCGTGGGCTGGCTCGGTGACGTCATCAGTAAGGGGCTCCCCGACGGACCGGTGAAAGCAATGCTCGTCGACGGTGTCATCGGCGGTGTGGGATCCGTCATCGTCTTCCTTCCGCAGATCCTTATCCTCTACTTCTTCATCTCCTTCATGGAGGACAGCGGCTATATGGCCCGTGCCGCCTTCATCATGGATAAAATCATGCACAAGATGGGTCTGCATGGTAAGTCGTTTATCCCATTGATCATGGGCTTCGGCTGTAATGTGCCCGCCGTGATGGCAACGAGAACCATCGAGAGCAAGCGCTCCCGCCTGGTGACGATGCTCATCCTTCCGTTGATGAGCTGCTCGGCCCGCCTGCCGATCTACGTGATGATCATCGGTACGTTCTTCGCCGTGAAATATCAGAGCCTCGTGATGCTCTCCTTATATTTAATAGGTATACTGATGGCTGTCGTCATGAGTCGTGTGTTCTCCAAGTTCCTCGTCAAGGGAGAGGATACGCCGTTCGTCATGGAGCTGCCGCCCTACCGCTTCCCGACGTGGAAGGCTATCGGCCGACATACCTGGGAGAAAGGTAAGCAGTATCTGAAGAAGATGGGCGGTATCATCCTCGTGGCTTCTATCATCGTATGGGCCCTCGGCTACTTCCCGCACAACGAACAGTTGAGCAAGCAGCAGCAACAGGAGCAGAGCTACATCGGACAAATCGGACATGCCGTTGAGCCCGTCTTCCGTGCGCAAGGCTTCGACTGGAAGCTCGATATCGGACTGATCGCCGGTGTCGGTGCCAAGGAGATTGTTGCCTCGACAATGGGTGTCCTCTACAGTAATGATGACAGTTTCGCCGACGACACGAGTTATAATGACGCCGGTGGCAAATATGAGCTCCTCCGTAAGAAGATGACGAAGGATCTCGCCAAAGCCGACGGCATCAGCATCGAACAGGCAAAGCCCATAGCGACACTCACAGCCTACTGTTTCCTGCTCTTCGTGCTCCTCTACTTCCCCTGTATCGCCACCATCGCGGCTATCAAGGGAGAGACGGGATCCTGGAAATGGGCCGGCTTCGCCGCCGTCTACACGACATGTCTAGCGTGGATCGTCTCAGCCGTCGTATTCCGGGTAGGGTTATTGTTCCTATAATTAATCCCATTGTAGGTGGCCGCCATGTTGCGGCCACGCACCCACATTGAACGGAACATAAGTAATTATTTTACTTCATATTTCCCCTCTTCCTTGCGTGGCCGCAACATGGCGGCCACCTACAAAAGGATTTATGAATTATACATTAAAAAAGATAGAAATCAAATACAAAAACATAATGAAAGATTCTGTAATTATCGTCAGCGGAGGTATGGACTCCATCACCCTCCTCTATGACAAGAAAGATGAGATCGCTCTGGGCATCAGTTTCGATTATGGCAGCAACCACAATGCCCGGGAGATTCCCTTTGCCAAGATGCACTGTGAACGCCTCGGCATCAAACATATCACGATTCCCTTGGACTTCATGCACCAGTATTTCAAGAGCAGTCTCTTGGAGGGTGCCGACGCCATCCCCGAAGGCAACTACGACGAGGAGAATATGAAGTCGACGGTCGTACCGTTCCGCAACGGAATCATGCTCTCCATCGCCGTGGGCATCGCCGAGAGCCACGGACTGAAGCGCGTGATGATCGCCAACCATGCCGGCGACCACACGATCTATCCAGACTGCCGTCCGGAGTTCATCGACGCCATTGACACTGCCGCCAGTGCCGGCACTTACATCCACGTTCGTGTGGACGCTCCTTACACCAATATCACCAAGGCTGACATCGCCCGCATCGGCAAGCGCCTCGGCATCGACTATACCGAGACATGGAGCTGCTATAAAGGCGGTGAGAAGCACTGCGGCAAATGTGGTACCTGCCGTGAGCGCAAAGAGGCACTCCGTGAGGCCGGTATCGAAGATCATACGGAATACGAAGCATAAAATTCCGTATTTTTGTTTCCTACTTGAATAAAATATATTATCTTTGCAAACAAAAAGATAATATATTTTATTTAAACATGCAATTTAGAAATCGAAAAATCACACTTGGCATCCTCTCCGGTGCCATTCTGTCCTCCGCCTTATTCTTCACGGGCTGCGGCACGGCACAGAAAACGGCAACGGCTCCCGTTGCCAAGGATACCCTCTCCATCAGCGATATCCAGAATATGCCTGACGCTGCCAAGGGCGATGTGCTCTCTATCAAGGACGCGCTGCTCATCCTCGACGGCAAGCTCGACCGCAAGACCGTGATGAAGAAATACGGTTACCAGTATAAAGCCAGCTACGAGGTGAGTAGACTGGCAAAATACACGAATCTCTACTACCGCCACTGCACGCTGCCTCGCCAAATCCGCGATGGTGTCTATGCCGACCTGCCTCGTCCGCAGAAGAAAGGCGTGTCGAGTTATGTGGCCCTGAATGAGAAGATTGAGATCGGCGTCTTCAATAATGCGGCCTATCAGACTCTCGTCGACCAAGTGAAGGCTGCCGGTTTCCAACTCGACCAGCCGGGATACGAGGATGAATTTGTCCGCGGACAGTATCACATCTTCTGTTACGCCGGTGGTAAACGCATAAGAATAGAAAAAGAATAATCCGTCATTCCCTTTGCAGGGGCCGTCCCTTGTGGCGGCCCGCCGTCGGAACGACGGATCTATTAATAAACATTTATGATCAAAGTAATTGTTTCCAAAGAGATTGAGACGGTCTGTCCGAACTTCGTCGGCGCCTGTCTCGACGCAGAGGTAAAAAACAGTCCCTACTGTCAGCCGCTGTGGGACGAGATCAACGCCCTTGGCGAGCATTATCGGGAGACACTGACGACGGAATCGCTGAAAGATATCTCCGGCATCGCCGCCACCCGGAAGGTCTACCGCGCCTGCGGCAAGGACCCCTCACGCTACCGCCCTGCCTCAGAAGCCCTCATCCGCCGCATGCTGAAAGGCAAGGAACTCTATCAGATCGACACGCTCGTAGACCTCATCAACCTCGCCAGCATCGCCTACGGTTACAGTATCGGCGGCTTCGATGCCGACCGCTTCGAAGGTGACACGCTGACACTCGGCGTTGGCCGGGAGGGAGAACCCTATGAAGGTATTGGTCGTGGCATGATCAACATCGCCGGTCTGCCCGTTTACCGCGACAGCAAGGGTGGTGTCGGTACGCCGACGAGTGACAACGAGCGTACCAAGATCCAAGCTGCAACGACTCATCTCGTCGTCCTCATCAACGGCTACGACGGTGACGAACAGCATGTGCGTGAGAATGCGGAATATATCCAGCAGCTCCTCCGCAAATATGCTGCCAGCGATGGTGGCGCATATTTCATCTATCGGTAGGGACTTGATTTATCATGTTCCGACTACATCGTGAATAAAAAAACAGAGTAACAGATTTTACATACACTGATCAGCGTGCATAAAATCAGTTACTCTACCCTTCCGCTGACTCTTTTTTGCCTCCTGTTTTTCTCACAGAAAATTGTTATTCTAGGAGAAAATCAAACGTAAATCAGCCTTTTGCTCGGAAAACACCGAAGAAAATTTTGTAAACATCGAGTTTAGAAAATTATCTTTCGTAGATACGAGTCGTAAACACCATCTTTACGAAGCAAATCAACAGCATTTTTCTGCATATTTATTTACTCTGGCGTTCTTTTTACGAATAATATGCGGATAGATATGCATACTAACAACATGCAACAGGGCCAAATTTTCGTATCTTCCTATTAATCAACGAAATAATAATTTCCTTCAAAATTCGCTTATTTCTGACCAATGTTACGTTTCGTGATTTTCCCACCCAAAATAACCCTTTACAAGAGGGCAAAAAAGTGTCAGTGGCAGCATAGAGTAATTGCCTTCCTATAGAATGAGACCATCTGCATCCCTATATTATTTTGTCAACTCCTCCTAACAATCCGTATCACGAAACAAAAAAATATCAATAAAAATAGACTGTTTACTCGCAAAATCGGAAAAAATTTGTTAACTTTGCAAGCAATCATAATCGATGAAATAATTTTCAGCTAAATATTAAGTTTCAAAAACAGATATTGTAGTTATGGCAAATGTAATTAAGTTACGGAAGGGCTTAGACATTAACCTGACGGGAAAGGCCGCGCCACAGGTGACGGCATCCATCGCTACTGATACCATCGGCCTCGTACCGACGGCATTCGAAGGCGTGACCCCGAAGGTCGTCGTCCATGAGGGCGACACCGTCAAGGCCGGTGACGCGCTGTTCGTCAACAAGGCTTATCCCGATGTGAAGTTCGCCTCACCCGTGAGCGGAAAGGTCACGGCAGTGGTGCGTGGTGAGCGCCGTAAGGTGCTCTGCGTGAAGGTGCAGGCTGACAAGGAACAGGTGTATGCTGACTTCGGCAAGAAAGATGTCACGGCTCTCGACGCAGAAGGCGTGAAGAACGCGTTGCTCGAAGCAGGCCTTTTCGGATGGATCAACCAGTTGCCTTACGCTGTGTCTACGAACGCGCAGACGGAGCCTAAGGCAATTTTTGTCTCTGCCCTGCGCGACATGCCGCTGGCTGCCGACTTCGAGGTAGAGCTTCAGGGTAACGAAGAGGCTTTCCAGACCGGTCTGACGGCACTGAGCAAGATCGCCAAGGTGTATCTCGGCATCGGCAGTAAGCAGCAGGCTCCGGCACTGACGCAGGCCCGCGACGTGGAAGTAAACGTCTTCGACGGTCCCTGCCCCGCCGGTAACGTCGGCGTACAGGTCAACCACCTCGATCCCGTCAACAAGGGCGAAGTGGTATGGACCGTTGATCCCTCCGCCGTCATCTTCTTCGGCCGTTTGTTCCTCACGGGAAAGGTCAACCTCGAACGCACCATCGCCGTTGCCGGTAGTGAGATTACAGCTCCTACGTACGTGAAGACGCTGGTAGGCACACCGATGGACAAGATCGTTGAAGGCCGTCTGAAGACAACCGATGATATCCGTATCATCAACGGTAATCCGCTGACGGGTGTCCCCGCGACGGGAGATCTCAAGGAGACTTTCCTCGGCGCCCATACCTCAGAAGTTACCGTTATCCCGGAGGGTGCTCACGCCGATGAGTTCCTCGGCTGGATCCGTCCCCGTACCAACGAGTTCTCTACCAGCCACAGCTATTTCTCCTGGCTCTTCGGCAAGAAGAAGGCTTATAACCTCGACGCACGTATCAAGGGTGGTGAGCGCCACATGATCATGTCGGGAGAATACGACAAGGTGCTGCCGATGGATATCTATGGCGAATACCTCATCAAGAGCCTCATCGCCGGGGATATCGACAAGCAGGAACAGCTTGGCATCTATGAGGTGAGTCCCGAGGACTTCGCCGTCGCTGAGTTTGTCGACTCCAGTAAGCTGCCGCTGCAGCAGATCGTACGCAACGGACTGAACATATTAAGAAAAGAAAACGCATAAATTATGTCATTACGCAAATATTTAGACCATATCAAGCCTAAGTTTGAGGAAGGAGGGAGTCTGCATGCCTTCCAGAGCGTCTTCGACGGCTTTGAGTCCTTCCTCTATGTGCCGAACACGACGGCCAAGAGCGGCGCAAGCATCCATGACGCCATCGACTCGAAGCGTATCATGAGCATCGTCGTCATCGCCTTGATCCCTGCCCTGCTCTTCGGTATGTATAATGTAGGCTACCAGAACTACAAGCTCGCGGGGACTCTCGCCACGGCAGGATTCTGGGAAATCTTCGGCTACGGCTTCCTCGCCGTCCTGCCGAAAGTAATCGTCAGCTATATCGTCGGTCTGGGCATCGAGTTCGCTTGGGCACAGTGGAAGCACGAGGAGATTCAGGAGGGATACCTCGTCTCGGGTATGATCATCCCCTTGATCATTCCGATCAACACGCCTTACTGGATCCTCATCATCGCCATCGCCTTCGCCGTCATCTTCGCCAAGGAGATCTTCGGCGGTACGGGTATGAACATCTTCAACGTGGCCCTCGTCACGCGCGCCTTCCTCTTCTTCTCCTATCCAAGCAAGATGACCGGTGACCTCAGCGTATGGGTCAGCCAGGGAAAGATCTGCGGACTCGGCAATGACCTGGCCGCACAGGCTGATGCCCTCACGGCAGCAACACCGCTGGGAAGTATCGCACAGAACCACCTCGATCAGTTGCCCTCAATCTGCGACAGCATCCTCGGCTTCATCCCCGGCAGTGTCGGTGAGACGTCTGTCATCGCCATCGCCATCGGTGCCGTCATCCTCTTGTGGACCGGCGTGGCCAGTTGGAAGACCATGCTCAGCGTCTTTCTCGGCGGCGGTATCGTCTCCTTCCTCTTCCAGCTCGGCGGTGCCAACCCCATCCCCTGGTATGAGCATCTCGTCCTCGGCGGCTTCGCCTTCGGTGCCGTATTCATGGCTACCGATCCGGTGACGTCAGCACGCACGGAGACGGGCAAATGGATCTATGGCTTCCTCATCGGTGCCATGGCCATCATTATCCGTCTGCGCAACCCCGGTTACCCCGAGGGAATGATGCTGGCTATCCTGCTGATGAACATGTTCGCGCCGCTCATCGACTATTGCGTGGTGGAACACAATATCTCCAAACGTGCCAAGCGCGCCAATAACAAATAAATAAGGAGGAACGAGAAATGAAAACAAACAGCAATTCCTACACGATTATCTATTCTGCGGTACTCGTCATCATCGTCGCCTTCCTCCTGGCCGCCGTCTACGCCGGTCTGAAGGACCGTCAGGATGCCAACGTGGTATTGGATCAGAAGAAACAGATCCTCTACTCCCTGAACATCCGTGACTTCAAGAATGACGCTGACGCAGAGGCTATTTATAATAAGGTGGTGAAACCGGCAACGAAAGAGGGTGAGACCAAGATCACATTCGACAAAGTTGACGGACAGGATATCCTCTACGCCACCATCAACAGACAGCAGAAATACGTCATCCCGATGAAGGGTATGGGCCTCTGGGGCGGCATCTCCGGATACATCGCCATCAACGGTGATAAGCGTACCGTCTTCGGCGCTTACTTCAATCACGAGAGTGAGACGGCCGGCCTCGGTGCCGAGATCAAGGACAACCGCAAATGGCAGGAGCAATTCCAGGGTAAGCATCTCTTCAAGGGTGAAGATACCAACACCATCGCCCTGTCCGTGGCAAAGAAGAAGACAGACGACCAGACACAGGTCGATGCCGTCACCGGCGCTACGCTGACGAGCAACGGCGTGACCAACATGCTCCACGACTGTCTGGGTAAATATACTAAGTTCTTTAACGCGAAATAATCATGGCTTTATTCAGTAAACAAAATAGAGAGGCTCTCATCGAACCACTGAACGCCAACAACCCTATCATGGTGCAGGTGCTCGGTATCTGTTCCTCTCTCGCCGTCACTTCACAGTTGAAGCCGGCTATTGTGATGGGCCTCGCCGTCACGGTGATCACGGCATTCTCCAATGTCATCATCTCCCTGATCCGCAAGACCATCCCGAATCGTATACGTATCATCGTTCAGCTCGTCGTCGTCGCCGCACTGGTGACCATCGTCAGCCAGATCCTCAAGGCCTTCGTCTATGATGTCAGCGTGCAGCTCTCCGTCTATGTCGGACTGATCATCACCAACTGTATCCTCATGGGCCGCCTCGAAGCCTTCGCCATGATGAACAAGCCGTGGCCGAGCTTCCTCGACGGTATCGGCAACGGACTGGGCTACGCCATGATCCTCGTCATCGTCGGCGCTGTCCGTGAGTTCCTCGGACGTGGCAGCCTCCTGGGCTTCACCATCCTTCCGCAAGGACTCTACGACTGTGGGTATATGAACAATGGCATGATGACGATGCCCGCCATGGCACTGATCCTCTTGGGATGTGTCATCTGGGTTCATCGCGCCTTCTTCCAGAAAGAAGAGAAGAAATAAATAAAAGAAAACAACAATGGAACATATTATCAGTCTTTTCTTCCGGTCCATCTTCGTGGACAACATGATCTTCGCATTCTTCCTCGGCATGTGTTCCTTCCTCGCCGTCTCCAAGAATGTCAAGACTTCCCTCGGACTGGGAGCTGCCGTGACGTTCGTGCTCGTCGTCACCGTCCCCGTGGACTATCTGTTGCAGACCAAGGTCCTCGACCCTATGGGACTGGGCTATCTGAGCTTTATCCTCTTCATCGCCGTCATCGCCGGTATCACGCAGATCGTGGAGATGGCCGTGGAGCGCTTCTCACCCTCCCTCTACAGTGCGCTGGGAATCTTCCTGCCGCTGATCGCCGTGAACTGCGCCATCATGGGTGCGTCGCTCTTCATGCAGCAGCGTATCCTCCTCGACCCGTCCAACACGCAGGCCATCACCAACGTGTGGGACTCCATCGCCTATGCCTTCGGTAGCGGTCTGGGCTGGATGCTCGCCATCGTCTCCATGGGTGCCATCCGTGAGAAGATGCAGTACAGCGATGTCCCCAAGCCGCTCCAGGGCCTCGGCATCACATTCATCACCGTCGGTCTCATGGCGATGGCCATGATGTGCTTCAGCGGACTTAAAATTTAAGCGAAAATGGACACAACATTTATTATCAATAGTGTGGGAGTGTTCCTTGCCGTGATCCTCCTGCTGGTGATCATCCTCTTGATCGCCAAGAAATATCTGAGCCCGAGCGGTAACGTGAAGATCGTCATCAACGACGATAAGACCCTCGAGGTGCCACAGGGCAACAGCCTCATGGCAACACTCAACGAGAACGGCATCTTCCTGCCTTCCGCCTGCGGCGGTAAGGCCAGCTGCGGTCAGTGTAAGGTTCAGGTCCTCGAAGGCGGCGGTGAGATCCTCGACTCCGAGCGTCCCCACTTCACGCGCAAGCAGATCAAGGACCACTGGCGCCTCGGCTGCCAGTGCAAGGTGAAGGGCGACTTCAAGATCAAGATCCCCGAGTCTATCCTTGGCGTAAAGGAATGGGAGTGCACCGTGATCAGCAACAAGAACGTCTCCTCCTTCATCAAGGAGTTCAAGGTCGCGCTGCCGCCGGGCGAGCACATGGATTTCATCCCTGGTTCCTATGCTCAGATCAAGATCCCGGCTTACGACTGCATCGACTACGATAAGGATTTCGACAAGAGTCTCATCGGCGATGAGTATATCGGCGCGTGGAAGAAGTTCAACATCTTCTCTTTGAAAGCCCACAACCCCGAGCCGACGGTCCGTGCCTACTCCATGGCCAACTATCCGGCAGAGGGTGACATCATCACGCTGACGGTACGTATCGCTTCTACCCCGTTCCTGCCGCGTCCGCAGGTAGGCTTCCAGAATGTGCCGACGGGTATCGGCTCGTCCTATATCTTCTCCTTGAAGCCCGGCGACAAAGTGCTCATGAGTGGCCCTTACGGAGACTTCCATCCGAACTTCACGTCCGGTAAGGAGATGATCTGGATCGGTGGTGGTGCCGGTATGGCTCCGCTGCGCTCACAGATCATGTATATGACACGCCAGATCCACTGCACGGACCGTGAGATGCACTTCTTCTACGGCGCACGCTCGCTCTCCGAGGCCTTCTTCCTCGAGGACTTCTGGGAACTGGAGAAGGAATTCCCCAACTTCCACATGCACCTCTCTCTCGACCGCCCCGACCCGAAGGCTGATGCCGCCGGCGTGAAATACTATGCCGGATTCGCCGTCAACTGTGTCCGTGATACCTACCTCAAGGATCATGAGGCTCCCGAGGATTGTGAGTATTACCTCTGCGGTCCTCCTATGCTGATCAAGACGGTCACCGACTATCTTGACAGCCTCGGCGTCGATCCCGAGTCTATCATGTACGATAACTTTGGATAAGTAAAAAGAATATCATACTCTAAGGAAGCCATCGAATACAAAGGTATTCGATGGCTTTATTTTTAGTAACCTCCTTCTGTGTCCAAAAACTATAAACAAATTATAAATTTTTCGCGTCTTTGATGGCCGTTTGGCGAGAAAAGCGTATCTTTGCAAAAATATAGTTTGATAAGCAAACACAGTTCTGAACGAAATGAAAAAAATCAAAAAGCTCATTGCCTGGGCATGGGACAAGGCAAAACGGTTCTGGCCCTGGTATAAATCTCTCTATCGCGACAAACCGTGGTGGAAGAAAACGGGCATCGCTATTGCTTCTGTCATCGTGGCCTTCTTCCTCTATCTGGGGGCTGTAGACATCAATTTCCTCTGGCTCTTCGGTAAGAGTCCCGGCTATTTCTCCGGTATCCTTGATCCCGGTGTCCATGAGGCATCAGAGATTTACAGTGCTGACGGAGTCCTCATCGGTAAATATTTCGACGAGAACCGTTCGCCCGTGAAATATGAAGAGATCAACCCCGACTTCTTCCATGCTCTTATCGATACGGAGGATGAGCGATACTTTAAGCGTCCACGTGGTATGGCCGTCGACTTCGTCGGCATCTTCAGTGCCATGAAAGATGCCATCCTGCGCCATGACGGCCGTGGTGCCTCCACCATCTCCCAACAGTTGGCCAAGAATATGTTCCGCGTCCGGTCACAGTATTCCACCGGACTGCTCGGACATGTCCCGGGGCTGAAGATCCTTATCGTGAAGAGTAAGGAGTGGATCATTGCCACAAAACTCGAGACGGTATACAACAAGAAAGAGATCCTGACGATGTATGCTAACACCGTTGACTTCGGTAACAACGCCTACGGTATCAAGACAGCCTCAAAGACCTATTTCAACACGACGCCGAAGGACCTCACGACCGAACAGGCAGCCGTCCTCGTGGGTATGCTCAAAGCGACGAGTTATTATAACCCGAAGACCAACCCGAAAAACAGTCTCCGCCGCAGAAATACCGTTCTCAATAATATGGTTACGCACGGTGACCTTACACGTGCTGCCTGTGACTCTATCTCTCAAATCCCCATCAAACTCGACTTCAAGATTGAGGAGAATTATGACGGACAGGCTAAATATTTCCGTGAAGCCGTCGCATCCTACCTCAAAGACTGGTGCGATGAGAATGGCATGGATCTTTATGCCAGTGGCTTGAAGATCTATACCACTATTGATACGCGTATGCAGAAATATGCGGAAGATGCCGCCCGAAAACAGATGAAGGAGGTGCAGCGGCTCTTCAATGACCACTGGTCCATCCACCGTGACCAGGCTGGCAAAGGCAACTGGCTTGGACAGGAGCCGTGGATTGATGAGAACGGTCATGTCATCCCCGACTTCATCCTGCAGATTGCACAGCGGCAACCATTCTACAAAGCGCTCCTCAACCGTTTCCCGAATCAACCGGATTCCATCAACTACTACTATCGGGAGTGGAAACACCCTGTGAAAGTCTTTGATTATGACAAGGGTGAGGTGACAAAGATCATGACATCGGAAGACTCCATCAAATATATGACAACCTTCATGCACTGTGCGATGGTTGCCATGGAGCCCCAGAGTGGACAGGTAAAAGCATGGGTAGGCGATATCGATTTCGACCACTGGAAATACGACAAGGCTACCGCTATGCGTCAGCCAGGTTCTACTTTTAAACTCTTCGTCTATACCGAGGCCATGAATCAGGGGATAACACCGTGTGATAAACGCCGCGATGAATATATCTCCATGCAGGTTTATGATAAGAAGAAACATGAGATGGTCACCTGGACACCGGGCAATGCCAATGGTACTTTCTCCGGTGACTCGATGCCCCTGAAGAGTGCTTTTGCCAAGAGTATCAACTCTGTCGCAGTAAGACTGGGCCAGGAAGTTGGCATCAAGCGAATCATCGCTACAGCGCAGGCTATGGGTATCACCAGTCCACTCGATGACGAGCCGTCACTGGCCCTCGGATCCTCCGATGTCAACCTCCTCGAACTCGTCAACGCGTATTGCACCGTCGCCGACTACGGTCGTCACCACGCTCCCGTCCTCGTGACAAAGATCGTTGACCATGACGGAAATGTGGTCTACGAGGGGCCGAAGGAAGATAACCAGGTGATCCCAACAAAGAGTGCCCTTCTGATGCAGCAAATGCTCAAAGGTGACCTGACGGAACCAGGTGGTACCGGTTCCGGCCTTCTCGGCTTCGTAGGCAATGTCCATGACACTGATTTCGGTGGAAAGACAGGTACTTCCAACAACCACTCCGATGCTTGGTTCATGGCTGTATCACCCAATCTCGTCGTCGGTGCATGGGTAGGTGGTGAATACCGAAGTATTCACTTCCGTACAGGAGCGCTCGGACAAGGATCGCGAACGGCACTGCCTATCTGCGGTCTCTTCCTCCAGAAACTATTAGCAGACCCCCATTTCCGCCAATATCATGGTAAATGGAGAATGCCCACGGAGGAAGATGATATCACAAAAGATATGTATGAATGTGCAAGTTACGCGCCGAAGCCTAAGGTACAGACAACAACAGCACAAGACTCCACGCAGAATATCGACCTCGATGAGATCGATATGGATGATGAGGATAATCCGGATATCCAAAGGCCCACGGATGCCAATTCTCCACAGGCCGGACAGGTAGGATCTTCTTCGAACACTTCCAACAGCAATGCTTCTTCTGCTGCGCCGGAGAAAAAGAAGAGACATCATCCGACAGAGCAGACTGTCAATTTCGATAATCTCTAAAGAAATTACCGGAGTAGGTGACCGCCATTTGACGGCCACCTACTCTTTATCTTTTTAATACCCTCTTCGATTAACTTCTGTCGCCAGTGTCATGAACTCCTCACGTGTCAGTATCATACCCCTGATGGCCCTAGCGGTCATCGTACTCCTAATGCTAAACCTGCTCTTCGGCTCTGTCGCTATACCGATAAGGGATATCCTCCAGGTCCTTTTCGGCGGGACGGCTCAAAATCCCTCTTGGCAATATATCATCCTGGAGAGCAGACTCCCACAAGCACTGACAGCCATCCTCGCAGGAAGTGCGTTAGCCGTGAGCGGCCTGATGCTACAGACGGCCTTCGCCAACGCCCTCGCAGGCCCTGATGTCTTCGGTATTAATAGTGGCGCCGGGGTCGGCGTAGCGCTGGTGATGCTGGGGATGGGCGGGGGTGCCGTCGCAACAGGAGACTATGCAGCCATCATTATCGCCGCCTTTTTAGGAGCCATGACCGTGACGGCTATCATATTTGCCGTGTCGACTATGGTCAAAGACCACGTCATGCTCCTGATTATTGGGCTTATGACGGGCTATCTGGCCGGGAGTATCATATCCCTACTTAACTACTTTGCCACAGAAAGCGGTGTGAAAAATTATATGTTATGGGGAATGGGAAATTTCGGAGGCGTTTCTCTTGATGATATGCCCCTCCTCGCCATACTAATCATCATAGGGCTACTACTCTCCTTCCTCCTTGTCAAACCACTAAACACACTCCTCCTCGGCGCAGGCTATGCACGTAGCCTTGGCATCAATATCAAAAGAATACGAGGGTATCTACTGTTACTTACGGGACTCCTTACGGCCGTTGTCACAGCTTTTTGCGGACCGATCACCTTCATTGGGCTCGCTGTTCCCCACATCGCCAGATTGATCATTCAGAGTGATGACCACCGTCTCCTCATTCCCATGACAGCGCTCAGCGGCAGTGCACTGGCCCTCCTCTGTCTCTTGATCTCTACTCTTCCCTCCAATGGCACCATCATCCCCATCAACGCTGTCACCCCACTTTTCGGAGCCCCGGTCATCATTTACGTTATTCTTAGAAAAAGTTAGAATCACGACTTATTTGTCTCTCGCAGATTCCATTCTGAAACATTACGCAACAGTAACGTTAAAGAAGTAAAAAATCAGCCCATGAGATTAAACGAAATACCATCATTTACATCAAAACTATGAAACAAGTACAAGAGTAGTCTCATATAGGACAAAGCGTAAAGTTAAGTAAAGTAATACAGTAACCAACAAGAGTCCCCAAACTCTTGACCCATTTTGCTCAGAGGAATGCCATGAATAGTAAATGTGGCTGTTGTCACAGACATTAAAGTCCGGGTCGGTCGTGAGATCAATATCCGGACTTTTTTATTTTTCCTCACTGACAAAAACTGAGGTTCCTGCATATTACTTATCTATTCCGATAAATCTTATAACCTATAGCCGCCACGGTGATACTTACCAATGGCGCCAAAAGATTGAAGAAACAGTAAGGCAAATAGGTCAATGTCGGAACACCAAGCACTGTAGATTGTGTCATACCACACGTACTCCAAGGAATAAGCACGGAAGTAACGGTACTTGAATCCTCTATACTTCGGCTCAACAACCTTGGTTCATAGCCCTCATCTTTATAAATCTCGGAAAACATACTTGCATTGAGCATGATAGAAAGAAACTGGTCGGCAGCAGTGGCATTGAAGAAGATACCCGATACCACCGTAGAAGCCACGAGGCCCACACGCGTTCCCGTCAATGGAAGAATCAATTCCACGACATGCTGCAACATGCCACTGGCCTTGAGGACACCGCCGAAACAAATGGCACAAAGAATGATCCAAATGGTATTCAGCATGCCCTGCATGCCCCGTGTCGCCAAAAGCTCATCGACGGCTTTCACCCCCGTATGCACCTCCGTCGTCCCGAATCCACTCTCCATAGCACCCTTGAAGAGACTCAAAGCGCTATAGGGAGCACCGCTGATCTCCGTGAGTACCTGCGGCTGGAAGATCACAGCGAAGATTGCCGCCAACAGGGAAGAGGCAAAGAGGATGACGATGGCCGGCATCTTCCGGTAAATCATCCATGCTGTCACGAGGGGCACGATGAAAAGCCACGGCGTCAGGTTGTATTTCGAGGCTAGGGCTGTAGTGAATGTTACCGTGGATACATCCGTGGGATTCTGCGCCATGAAACCGGCGAAAAGGAAGATCACCAGAGTGATCGTGAATGCCGGGACCGTCGTGATGACCATATAACGGATATGGGTAAACAACGGCGTGCCACAGAGTGATGAAGCCAACACGGTGGTATCTGAGAGCGGCGACATCTTATCTCCAAAATAGGCGCCCGAGAGGATAGAACCGGCGATCCAACCGTCACTAAAACCTTCTGCACGACCGATACCCATCAAGGCGATACCTATCGTTGCCACCGTCGTCCATGAGCTTCCTGTCATGACGGAGACGATGGCGGAGATAACACAACTCGACAGCAGGAAGACGCGCGGATTGATGAGTTGCATGCCATAATAGATAAAGGTAGGAACAATACCACTCGTCATCCACGTTCCTGAGAGCATGCCGATGAGCAACAGGATGACGATTGGTGCACCAATACTCCCGATAGACTTCCCGATCTCTTCCTCCAGCACCTTCCAAGGCCGCTTGAAATAGAAGATGCTGATCATGGCGGCTATACCTGTAGAGAGGATCAGCACGAGCTGACTAGGGCCCGAGAGGGCGTCAATGCCATAGATATGAATGACCAATGAGAGGAAGGCCACCAAAAAAATGACAGGAAAAAGGGACCAAAAATACTTCATTTTAATGTCGATACCTTACTAGCTGTTGATTAAAATAAATAATGGATAATCGTAGCTTTACACCCAATTATCCATTATCTATTATCCATTATCTATTCTCCATTGTCCATTCTCCATTATCTTATTCTGTCCATGGACTTGATCAACTCTTCATCTTGCTTGATGCCATGACGGGCCATGAGGTAAAGGATGATATTGACAACGGGCAAAATAGCACTCCAATGAAACGTGAAAGAGCCTACAGCGGGGAAGACGGCGAAAGCTCGATAGCCTGCCACCACGGCCCAAAGCACACACAGAATGATGCAGAATACCGTCTCGTCCATCTGTCGCTTCCGGTCCTTGAAATCGAAAATCGACAACAGACAGACGACGGCACTCAGTATAAGGGCTCCACGGCCAATCCATCCCATGATCCCCGCACTCTCCAAAGGCAGTGTCGTAAACTCCGTCACGGCAACGGCTCCTGTCAGTGCCTTCGGCTCAAGGGTTCCCAAGGGAAGACAGAGGGTGAGGATGGTCAGGATCAACGCACAGAGCAGAAAAAGAGACTGCTTACGCTGTATCATCGCTTACAGATTATCCTCCTCACTCTTCTCTGCCTGAGCTTCCTCATTCTGCTGATCCTGAGAAGGATCACGCCAGTAGACATTACCATCCAGGAACTCCTGCGTGGCAAGCAAGGTAGGCTTCGGCAGTTTCTCATAGTAACGGGAGATCTCTATCTGCTCACGATTCTCAAAGACCTCCTCCAGAGAGTCATTATAAGAAGCGAACTCTGCCAACTTCTTGCTCAGGTCTTGTTTGATCTCTGCTGCGATCTGATTGCTCCGTTTCGCAATAATGGCAACACTCTCATAGATATTTCCTGTCTCCTTCCAGAGATCCTGAAGGTTACGGGTAACGGTGTTGACCGGTGCTTTTGACTTCTTGTAATCCATAAATATTTATTAGTACTAATCTTTCTTCGTAATTTTTGATGGCATGACACCTTCAAACTTTTTTATTTACTTCCCGAGCTCGTTCGTCTGAGTGTGATTAGCCAGATAATCCTGACAGCTCTTGATATATTTCTCCGCATTGACACGCTCCTTACTGTCCGGATACTGGTTTAGGAATCCGTAGCATTCATCCTCGGCATCCTGATAACGGTCATACTGCTTTGACTCCACACTCATACGGGCCAACTCATACTTGGCCTTCATGACAAGAATGGCAAAATCCTCGCGACGGTCACTATAGGGATAGTCATTGATCGCATTCTGTGCCGTCACAATGCAAGCCTGATAATTATTGCCGCCATTCGTACAATTGCCGAAATACGTGCCGAGATCGTAATAGAGCTTGGCTGCGTAATACTCCTTCGTCACAAGCTTATCCTGCAACTTCAGCAGACGATCCTGAGCCTGACTCTTATAACGGGCCTGGGGATAGAGATCAAGATATTCCTGAAAAGCCTGAATAGCCAACAGCGTCTGGCTCTGGTCCAGACGGGGCTCTGGTGTGGAACGATAGAGGCTCTCACCAACATAATACTCAGCGGCCTCGGCATACTGTCCTTTCGGATAACTCTGGAAATATTTCTTGAAATAATCCGATGCGGTCTGCCAGTCACCCATATTATGCTCGGCCATGGCCAACATATACAAGCACTCCTCACCGTTGTCGGTTCCTTTCTCGATCGTCACAAGTTCCTGAAGCAACGGAATGGCACGACTATATTTGCCACGGGCAAAACAGTCCTTGGCATATTCATATTTATAAGCGTAGTCTTGCGACTTATATACTTTGGCGGATTCCGGCGAACAGCTGCTGAGAGACAGTCCGAGCACGAAGGCTCCAAGGACGGAAACGATGAATGATCTTTTCTTCATACTCCTATCGTTTGAAGTGCAAAATTAATCACTTTTCTCCGATTGACAAAGAAAAGGAGGCAAATTTTCATTTTTTTTACGTCAAAAAGTCCTACGTCGAAAAAAATCTTGTCTTTTGAACGGGATTCGGAAGATTTTCCGTAAATTTGCAAGACATTAAAATGAAGAAAACGATGCTCAGTAAGGCGAAGATAAAATTGATACATGCCCTGCAACAGAAGAAGCAACGGCAACAGGAAGGACGTTTCGTGGCCGAAGGTCCGAAGGTAGTTGG
The DNA here is from genome assembly GCF_000424185.1 of Prevotella sp. AGR2160. Lineage (GTDB taxonomy): Bacteria > Bacteroidota > Bacteroidia > Bacteroidales > Bacteroidaceae > Prevotella. The sequence goes on along the minus strand of NZ_AUJK01000011.1, from coordinate 45,793 downwards.
TGACCTCATGGCCGTCATGCCGGCAAGCATTCTGGTAGCCACCGACAGTTGGCTGCAGGATCACGAGGGACAGATTCAGGCGGAAGAGATCATCTCCGTCACCTCCGATGAGTTGCGGAAAGTCAGTTTCCTGCAACACCCCCAGGAGGTCCTCGCCCTCTTCCCTTTGGCTCATAAAGACATCCCACTCCCCGACCCTACTACCGACCTCGTCCTCGCCCTTGACGGTGTGCAGGATCCCGGCAACCTCGGTACGATCATCCGTATCGCCGACTGGTTCGGCATCACAGACATCATCTGTTCCGAAGAGACCGCTGATGTCTACAATCCGAAGGTCGTACAAGCCACCATGGGAAGTATCGCCCGCGTCCGGTTGCACTACATGTCCCTGGATAAATTCCTCGACAATATCCCCAAGGAAACACCCATCTACGGCACCCTCCTCGACGGACAGGACATTTACAGTCAGCCGCTCTCGCCTTATGGCGTGATCATCATGGGCAACGAGGGCAATGGCATCTCACCGGCCATCGCCCGCAGGGTGACGCACCGTCTGCTCATTCCCAACTTTCCCGCAGGCCGCCCCACTGCCGACAGTCTGAATGTCGCCATCGCTACCGCTATCACTTGTGCGGAATTCAGAAGAAGAATGGAAGGCTAAAAAATCTATCGCGAGCTATAAAAACAGAAACCAATGATAACCATCCAACAAAATGACCGCAGCCTCACGGCCTGCATGCATGAGGCCATAGACACCGCACAGAAAGAATGGCGGCAGATTCTCCGTGCCTCCTGGCCCGCCGTGCTCGTCATGACCATTTTCGCCACGACAACACTGCTCTTCCGCTTGCCGAACAAGAGCCTCCACGACTGGGGACTGACGGCACCCACGGCTTCTTTCATCATACAGACCATCGTCTATACCGGCACGATCCTCGCGGCATTCTTCTATGAAGCCTCGGTGTTCCACCTCTTCCGCTCCGGTTCCCGTCGTGCCACCCTGTGGCGTACAACAAAAATGATGGTGCTGACATTGACACTCACAGGTGTCATCTTCTTCCTCGCTTTCTGGGGATTCAAGGAGAGCAGCATCTTTCTAGTGAACCATATCCAGCAACCTGCGGCTATTATCATAATAAGTGGCGTGGCTATTGTCTTGCTGGCGGTCGTCCTTTTCCTCATCGTGCCATTCAGCTATGTCTACACAAGATATATCCTTGACAATCAAGTAAAACTAAAAAACTATTGGAGTCTTTGGCGAACAGGATTAAGACGATGGGGACTACTCTTCATCGCATGGATTCTCGTCACTCTTCTACTGACGGTAACTACAGCCCTGACCTTCCTGCCGGCCAATATTCTCATCACGGCACAGACGATCTCACAACTCGGGGCTCTCGACGGCGACTCCCTTGGCACACCGGCCTACTTCCCCATTTTCGTCATCGTGTTCTCTGCCATCGCTTTCTTCTGTTTCTTCTACCTTGCGATGATCGCCCATTTCTTCCTCTTCAACCTCACAGCGGCTATCGACGCCCACGAGAAAGGAAAGCGGGAGATGACAGAGGCTGAGAAAGAAGAAGTAGAAGAAGAGAAGATTGAATTGGAAAATATAAAAATTTGATTATTAGAGAGATATGAAACCACAAAAAATCCTTTTCATCGACCGTGACGGTACCCTTGTAGAGGAGCCGAAAGACGAGCAGGTCGACGCATTCAGCAAACTGAAGTTCACCAAGGGTGTGTTCCGCAACCTTGGATTTATCCGCAGCCATCTCGACTTCCGATTCGTGATGGTCTCCAACCAAGACGGACTAGGAACAGACAGTTTTCCGGAAGATACATTTTGGCCTGTACATAATTTTATCCTCCAGACTCTCGAGGGGGAAGGCATCACCTTCGATGACATCCTCATCGACCGCCATTTCCCTGAGGACAACTCCCCCATGCGCAAGCCCGGCACCGGCATGTTGAAGGAATATATCGACAATCCGAAATACGACCTGAATGGAAGTGTCGTCATCGGTGACCGTGACAGTGATGCCGAGTTGGCCATTAACCTCGGTTGCAAGGCCCTCATCCTCGGTAAGGACGGACTGACATGGGACAATATCGCGGAACTCCTCTTCGCTGGTGAGCGGATCGCTGAGGTGAAGCGGACGACGAAAGAAACAGATATCGATGTTCGTGTAAATCTCGATGGAACGGGTAAATGTGACATCTCCACAGGCATCGGTTTCTTCGACCACATGCTCGAACAGATCGGCAAACATGGCATGATGGACCTGATGATCCATACAAAAGGTGATCTTAATGTCGACGAGCATCATACCATCGAGGATACCGGCATTGCACTCGGCGAATGTCTGCTCAAAGCGCTCGGTGACAAACGTGGCATCGAGCGCTATGGCTACTGCCTGCCCATGGATGACTGCCTCTGTCAGGTAGCTCTGGACTTCGGCGGACGCCCCTGGCTTGTATGGGACGCCGAGTTCCACCGAGAAAAGATCGGTGAGATGCCCACGGAGATGTTCATGCATTTCTTCAAGAGTCTCAGCGATGCCGCGAAGATGAACCTGAACATCAAGGCTGAGGGGACCAATGAGCACCATAAGATCGAAGGAATCTTCAAAGCCCTCGCCCGGTCTCTGAAAATGGCTGTCCGCCGGGACATCTATCATTTCGAACTTCCGAGTAGCAAGGGCGTGCTATAACGACAATGGGGGCGGCCAAATCTGGCCGCCCCCATTGTTATTCTATAGTGAGCTATAGCAATCTATAGCGAGCTATAATCTCTTATTTCAGCACTCCAACCTCCTTGAACACCTTCTTCAGGATCTGAACACCACGCTCGACATGCTCAATGTTGTGTGTAGCCATCAAGGAGAAACGAACGAGGGTGTCGGTCGGCGCACATGCCGGCGGGATTACCGGATTAATGAAAGCACCGTTCTCAAAAGCAAGTTTCGTCACCTCAAAAGTCTTATTGATGTCACGGACATAAAGCGGAATGATCGGGCTCTCTGTATCACCAATCTCGAAACCTTCCTCACGGAAACGCTTCAGCGCGTAGTTGGTTACCTCCCAAAGATGATCTATGCGCTCCGGCTCTTCCTGGATAATATGAAGAGCTTCCAGAGCAGAAGCCGTAGCTGCAGGCGTATCACTGGCGCTAAAGATATACGTACGACAGGTATGACGAAGGTAATTGATCGTCTCCTTATCGGAAGCGATGAAACCACCGATGGAAGCAAGAGACTTAGAGAACGTACCCATGATCAGATCTACCTCATCGGTGAGACCGAAATGATCACAGACACCACGACCCTGCTTACCAAAGACGCCGATACCATGAGCCTCATCAACCATGATAGAGCAATTGTACTTATGCTTCAGCCGAACGATCTCCGGTAAATTGGCCAGATCACCCTCCATAGAGAAGACACCATCAACAACGATGAGCTTGATGGCATCATGCGGAAGCTTCTTCAGCACACGCTCGAGATCCTCCATGTCGTTGTGCTTATAATGCAGCTGAGTGGCAAAAGACAGACGACGGCCATCCACAATAGACGCATGATCGCGATCATCACAGATGATATAATCACCACGACCAACGACAACAGCCAGCACACCCGCATTCACAGAGAAACCTGTAGAGAAACACAGGGCACCATCCTTATGGACGAACTCTGCCAACTCTTTCTCTAATTGAACATGGATATCCAGCGTTCCATTCAGGAAACGGCTGCCAGCACATCCTGATCCATACTTGTCAAGTGCACGATGAGCGGCTTGTATCACTCGCTCATCACCTGTCAGTCCCGTATAGGCGTTGGATCCGAACATCAGCACCTTATGACCATCCATGGTCACCTCCGGTCCTTGCTTGCTCGTGATCACCCGGAAATAGGGATATACACCAGCCTCCATATATTTCTGAGGCTCACGATAATTCTTGTATCTTTCTTCTAACTGTCCCATCTTTATTAAAATAGGTGTCTTAATTTTTTTCGTGATTTTATTTTCAAGGTGCAAAGATACAAAAAAGATTTTTTATATCCTACATTTTTAGTGGAAAGTTTAATTTTTGCAATTTTTTTGATTGACATTATCCTTCTATCGGGTATTTTTTCGTATTTTTGTCGAGCATATTAATTTATTATGAAGAAGCGTGTACTTTTTATCATGAACCCCATCTCCGGAACAGTGAGCAAAGCCGGTATACCGGCACTCATTGACAACTTACTGGACAAGGAGAAGTTCGCGTATGAGATTAAAATGACGGAATATGCCGGTCATGCCACAGAACTGACCCGTACCGCCGTTAAAGAAGGCTATGACATTGTCATCGCCGTAGGTGGTGATGGTACGGTCAACGAGGTGGCACGCGCCCTGACCCACGAGAAGACAGCCCTTGGCATCATCCCTTGTGGAAGTGGCAATGGACTGGCACGCCATCTACTACTCCCTATGCAGGTCAACAAAGCTATAGAAATTATCAATGCCTGTGAGATCCACGCCCTCGACTATGGAGAGATAAACGGATATCCGTTCTTCTGTACCTGTGGCATGGGCTTCGATGCATGGATCAGTCTGAAATTTGCCCAAAGTGGAAAGCGCGGTCCTATCACCTATGTGGAGAATGTCCTTCGGGAAGGACTGAAATACAAACCCGAGACTTATATACTGGAGGATGAGACAGGACAGAAAAGATATAAGGCCTTCCTCATTTCTATCGCCAACGCGTCACAATATGGCAACAACGCATGGATAGCGCCACAGGCAAGCATGAGTGACGGTCTGATGGATGTCATCATCATGGAGCCGTTCACCGTCCTTGAAGCACCTCAGATCAGTATCGATATGTTCAATAAAACGCTTGACAAGAGTTCACGCATCAAAACGTTTCGCTGTAAATCCCTGAAGATCCATCGTCAGAGTCCCGGCGTGATCCATTATGATGGTGATCCTGTGATGACGGGGGCTGATGTCAATGTAAAGATCCACGAAAAAGGCATCAATATCATTGTCAATCCCTCCGGAGACCGCCGTGTTCGTCAACCCAACTCCGTACAGACGGCCTTCGCTGAGTTCTTCAATGATCTCAACTCTATCCATGATGACTTCACGCGACAGAGTAAGAAAGTCGCCGCACTGAGTAAGGTCATCCAGCGGAAACTCAATTTGTAAAAGTAAAAAAGTAAAGAAGTAAAAATGTAAAGCTACCGCAGCGACTGCCTACGTTTACTTCTTTACTTTTTTACCTTTTTTACTTTTATTTCGATCCAATATACAGCAGTACCATGCTCAGCAAAACGAAGGCGAGATCCATCGCCTTCGACTTCAAATTTCGCTCATGGAAGAAGGCGGCTCCAAAGAGGAAGCTCACGATCACGCTGCCACGACGGACCATGGACACAATAGAAATCATCGCTCCCGGCAGACTCAGCGCATAGAAATAGACGAAATCTGCAGCGCTGAGGAATACGGAGATACCGATGATCGTCCAGTCCCAATGGAATGTCGTCTGCGGAAACAACGGATGTCCGCCACGGAACCGTGCAAAAGGCTTCTTTACGGCGATGAGCAGCACAACGCCCATCATCACCATCTGATAGATATTATACCAAGACTGTACGATCATACGGTCCAGTCCCAGTCCACCATCCTCCGGTTTTGCCATGAGATATTTATCATACAAGCCACTTACAGCACCAAGGACGGCAGCCAGCACAAGACAGAATACCCACCGGTTATGCCGAAAATCAATGCCTTCTTTCTTGCCACTTCGCGAAAGCATGAAGAAAGAAAAGATGGCCACAAGGACACCAGCCCACTGCCAGCCGTTCAAAGTCTCGTCGAAAACGAGAAGTGCTCCTACGAGAACCATCACGGGACGGGTGGCATTGATCGGGCCGACAATTGTCAACGGCAGATGCTTCATGGCGAAATAGCCGAAGACCCAACTGGCCAAGACAATACAACTCTTCAATACGATATATTTATGAATCTCCCATCCCCCCGTCGCAACATGAAAGATAGAACCGTTGAGCATATCCGTAGATGCGGAGAGGATGATCAAGGGCAGGAAGATCAAAGAAGAAAAGAGGGTATTGAGAAAAAGTACCGTGATCACGGCATTCCCTGCCAGCGCTTTCTTCTTAAAAGCGTCATAGAAGCCCAACAGGGTGGCAGAGAGAAAAGCAAGTATTAACCACATATTTTTATTATTTTATTTTCTATTCTCTATTCCATAGGCAAAGCGCCTTCTGGATAGATCACACGTTCGAGGAAGAGAGCATATCCGGGTACGCTCTCTCCTGCATCACTTCGTGTACCTCCTGCTAAAATACGACGGAAGTCTTCCAGACTAATCCGATGCCGGCCGAGATCAACAAGGGTACCAACGACAGCACGGACCATATTTCGTAAGAAACGGTTCGCCGCTATGGTAAACACCCACTGTTCATCGCCACCATCGACAAGACGCCGGTCCCAATGAGCCTCTGTGAGATCACAGATTGTCGTCTTACTGTCAGCCCCGGCCTTGCAAAAACACGCGAAGTCCTTCTTCCCTATTAGTAAAGCAGCTCCTTTATTCATCAGTGCGAAGTCAAGAGGATAATGCACCTCCCACGAATAATGCCGTAAAAATGGCGCTTTCTGTTGGTGGAGATAATAACGGTATTCTCGCTTGATGGCAGAGAAACGGGCATGAAGACTATCGTCGACAGCGACGACACGCCGAACAGAGATATCCCTGGGAAGGATGCGGTTCAGCCGATAGGCCAGTTGGAGTTCATCCAAAGTGTTATCCTTCCAATCAAAATGACAATACATCTGACGGGCATGCACACCGGCGTCGGTACGTCCGGCACCGGTCACGAGGATCTCACGGCGCAGCAGCAGACGCAGGGCATGCTCCAGCTCCTCCTGGACACTGTTGCTCTGTGGCTGTCGGGCCCATCCATGATAGTGGGTACCATCATAAGCGAATTCTATAAAATATCTTTGCATAATCCAGGGTGCAAAAGTACAAAAAATAAATGACAGATAAGAATCATCACCACATAAATTGCCACCAACTGCACCTCATTAATGCTAATACCCTCTATCGAGGCTCCCGGCAAAGCAGCAACCCCGCTGACAAAAAGGTTCATCATATGGGCACAGCCCGTTGTCAACGTCAGAAGCACCCCTCTTAACGGGAAAAGCAATAAGGCCGCAACGATGAGATAGAGGAGGATTGTGGTCAATGGGATGACGAGAAGATTCGTCAAAAAGAAGTAACAGGAGAAGCGATGAAAATAATACATCACGAGAGGGGCCGTAGCCAACTGCGCCGAAAAAGATACATACAAGAAAGCTAACAGACTCCGGATACTCTTCTCCTTACGCGTAAGGGTAAAACGATAACGCCAAGGACGTTCATAAGTACAGAGAAGATAACCTAAGGTAAGGATACCCAAGACAGCCATAAAGGAAAGTTGGAAACCAACATCCCAGAGAGAAAGAGGATTGATCAGCAATAGCATCCACAGAGCGAAAGCCCATACATTCAACGATACACCCTGACGGTGAAAAGTCTTCATCACCTGATAGACCGTCAACATCGTCGCAGATCGCAGTACGCTGGCCCCGCAGCCAACGAGAAAAGTAAATCCCCAGATGGTCAATAAGAAAAGCGGTAGCGTCCACCAATGAGGATGACGTCCCAAGAGCAATGTCAGAAGACCGAAGAGAATGCCAAGATGAAGTCCGCTCAAAGCCAGTACATGAGAAACGCCGGAGATAGAATAGGCATCACGCAGGGAAGTCCGCAACATACTCTTCTCCCCCATAGCCATAGCAGCGACAACGGCAGCCTCATCAAGTTCTTCTTGGGAGAGATGAGAAGATCCCGACGTATGTTGTAACCTTTGTGCCTCTACAGGAAAGATCTGCCGTAACAAGGCTGCTCTTGCCGTAAGTGCCGCCACCCGTAATCTGGAGATAAGAGACAATTGTTCCAATGACTGTGGACAAACCCGCCAGCCATCACTACGCACACTTGCCGTACCGATATAGCCATGAACGATCAGCCAACGATGATAATCGAAAGCGAGATGGGAGGAATGGAAAACAGATTGTCCCCCTCTCACAACCGTCCACACAGCAATACCATCACCAACCTGCCAAGGTAGGATCTTCTCCCTTACTGTCACGCGCAACAGATGACCGACAAAGGGTCCGCAAGTAACAAGGAGGTCGCAGCGTGAACGGCCCTCTTTCTCACTGACGGCAGAGACAACGACACCCCTGACCTCCTCTGCGTGACCCGAAAGAGGCGGATTCATCACCATCTCCTCATGCTGCACACAAGCAGCACCAATAAAGAAAGAAGCCATAAAGAGTGCAACTGTAGTAAGTTCCATCCATCCCTGTCGTAAGTGAAAATGGAAACCGGATTTAGTTTTCTCTATATGTCGATCACTCCTACACTGCGATATACCGGCGATGAGAAGGGAAAGGACAGCCAGCGAAAGCCAGGTAACGGCATGAACGTGACAGACAAGCTTGTCTCCCACGAGAATCCCTGCCACGCAGGCTATAGCGACACGAAGCAGCGGCACTAACTGAATCTTTCCATTATAACTCATTTTCAACCCTATTTGGCAGAGGCATGATCAATCATGTCCAAACCATAAATGGAACATGATCAATCATGCCCCTACTCTATTTCCGAGAGTTCCAGCCATCGCATCTCCTTCTCGTCAAGAGCATCCTTGATCTGCGGCAATCGCTTACTCTTCTCAGTCAGATCCTCGACGGAGAGCGTACCACTGCAGAGATCCTCCTCCAACTGTTTCTGTTCGGCTTCAAGAGCCTTAATCTCCTGGGTAAGCTGCTCATATTCCCGCTTCTCCTTATAGGTCATGCGGCGACGGGTATCATGATGGTAATCCTTCTTCTCCTCTTTCTTCTCTTCTTTTGTCTCAGCAGTTGCCTTCGGCTGCAACGCACTCCACTCCCGAAACTGCGTATAGTTGCCCGGGAAGTCCTTCACCACGCCATTGCCCTTGAAGACAAGGAGATGGTCAACAACCTTATCCATGAAATAGCGGTCATGACTGACGACGATGACACAACCGGGAAAATCCTGCAGATATTCCTCCAAAACCTGTAAGGTCTGAATGTCGAGGTCGTTCGTCGGTTCATCAAGGACGAGGAAATTAGGATTCTTCATCAATACCGTACAGAGGTAGAGCTTCCGCCGCTCACCACCGGAAAGTTTACTGACATAGTTATACTGTTCCTCAGGGGTGAAAAGAAAATACTGCAGAAACTGCGAGGCGGTCATCTTACGGCCTCCACCGAGATCGATATAGTCAGCAATATCCGTGATGATATCAATGACTTTCTTTCCCTCCTCAAACTTCAGTCCCTCTTGGGAGAAATAACCGAAACGGACAGTCTCACCGATATCAAAACGACCACTGTCTGGAGGTACGATCCCCAGGAGCATCTTAATAAAGGTAGACTTACCCGTTCCGTTGTTACCAACGATACCCATCTTCTCAAAGCGGGAGAAATTATAATAGAAATCCTTCAATATCACCTTCTCTCCACCATCAGAAGTAGGGAACGCCTTCGAGACATACTGGCATTCAAAGATCTTCGATCCGATATAGACATTGCTGGCTTTCAATCGTACCTGCCGCTCCTCAATACGCTGTTTGGCCACCTTCTCCAAATCATAGAAAGCATCCTCACGGTATTTGGCCTTATGACCACGGGCCTGAGGCATACGGCGCATCCACTCCAGTTCCGTACGATAGAGGTTCTTGGCATGCTGAATCTCCGCACGGCGGTTGTCCATTCGTTCCTGCCGCTTCTCAAGATAATAAGCATAGTTGCCACGATAGGTATAAATCTGCCGGTCATCGAGCTCAAGGATAAGGTTACACACACGGTCAAGGAAGAAACGGTCGTGAGTAACCATCAATAACGTCTTGTTGCCGCGCATGAGAAAGCCTTCCAGCCATTCGATCATCTCCAGATCAAGGTGATTCGTCGGCTCGTCAAGGATAAGCATATCCGGTTCATTAATCAGGGTGTTCGCCAGTGCTACGCGCTTCTGTTGTCCTCCGCTGAGCTGTCCCATGGGCTGTTGAAGGTCCTTGATCTTCAGCTGTGTAAGGATCTGTTTCGCCCGCAGCACTTTCTCGGGGTTACCTTCGTGATTGAAACAGGCATCAATGACAGTCTCAGCGGGATCGAACTTTGGGCTCTGTTCGAGATAGCCAACTTTTAAATCCCGCCGATAGATAATATCACCACTCTCATAGCCCTCTTGGCCCGTGAGCACAGAGAGGAGCGTCGACTTACCTGTTCCGTTACAGGCAATCAGTCCAACCTTCTGGCCTTCTGCCACGGAAAAAGAGATATTTTCAAATAACACTTGTGCTCCAAACCGTTTTGTCAGGTTCTGCACATCCAAAAAAGGGATTTCCTTTGCCATAATTTTCTATTTGATTGCAAAATTAATAAAAAAATTTGGAGTTCTCAATAATTTTAATTACATTTGCACTCGGTTTTCAAAACCAATTCATGTTTCCGCTCGGAAACAAACATTCTCAACTAGAAAAATTCAGATACACATTTTAAATGTATAGCAAAGAAGATTTACTATCTAAAAGTATCTCCGATCTCGAAGATATTGCTAGTCAGTTGCATGCAGAGTATAATCCTGATGATGATCAGGAGCATATCATTTATGCTATTCTCGACAAACAAGCAGCTGAGGGTGCCAAAAGTGCCAAAAACACACCAAGAAAGAAAATGAAAACAAAGAAACAAGTAATTGAAGAGGTACTTGCTCAATTTCCCAAACACCGCGGAAGAAAGAACAAGGCCGAACTGGATGCTATTAATGCCGCCCTGGTAAAATGGGAAGCGGAACAAAACGGTCAAGCTGTTAATTCCTCTTCCTATCAAGAAGGAGAAGAACAGGACGAAGAGAAGAACAAGGGTGCTGAACAGATGGCGAAGGAGCAGAAAGATACTCTTGAGCCTCAACTCCCCTTCAATGACCATGATGTTCCGCCTGAAGCCCAGTTTGCTACCGGCAATAGCGATGCGACGGCACAGTCTCAAGAGATGATTCAAAAGCTCCAAGAGAAAGTTGCCGAACATCATGAAACGGTAGGCGGTACGTCAATGCCGGAACAAGGCACCGACAATGAAGGTTCACCTGAAGAACTCACACCCAATGGTGTCTGGGCCGGTGATCCCGGTGACGGCACAGACTTCATTCCCGTCGTCGATCTTCCCATTGAGGATCAGGCAGCACTGCCCAGTTATGATATGCTCGACCGGCCTATCCTTCCCCAACAGTCTGCGGAAACGTCCTATCGGGATATCGCCAATACAACGGCAGAACCGGAAGAGGAATACGATTTCTCTGATCTGATTAAGTCTACCGGTGTATTGGAAGTAATGCCTGACGGCTATGGATTCCTCCGTTCCAGCGATTACAACTACCTCTCTTCCCCTGACGATGTCTACGTCTCCAATAACCTCATCAAGCGCTATGGCCTGAAAACCGGTGATGTGGTCAGTTGTCACGTACGCCCACCTCATGACGGTGAGAAATATTTCCCGTTGACGAGCATTGACGAGATCAACGGCCGCCAACCTGCTGAAGTCCGTGACCGTGTGCCTTTTGAACATCTTACGCCACTCTTCCCGGATGAGAAATTCAATCTCTGCGGTGACCCGAAGACAACGAATCTCTCTACCCGTATCGTCGATCTCTTCTCTCCGATCGGTAAGGGTCAGCGTGCCCTCATCGTCGCACAGCCAAAGACCGGTAAAACGATCCTCATGAAGGATATTGCCAACGCCATTGCTGCCAACCATCCGGAAGCTTATCTGATGATGCTCCTTATCGACGAGCGCCCGGAGGAGGTGACAGATATGAGCCGTACCGTCAACGCCGAAGTGATCGCTTCTACCTTCGATGAACCGGCAGAGCGTCACGTCAAGATCGCAGGTATCGTCCTGGAGAAGGCTAAGCGTATGGTAGAATGCGGACATGATGTCGTCATCTTCCTTGATTCCATCACTCGTCTTGCACGTGCCTACAACACGGTGGCACCGGCCAGCGGTAAAGTTCTCACCGGTGGTGTCGATGCCAATGCCCTGCAGAAGCCGAAACGCTTCTTCGGTGCCGCACGTAATATAGAAGGTGGAGGTTCTCTGACTATCATCGCTACCGCCCTCATTGATACAGGCAGCAAGATGGATGAAGTCATCTTCGAGGAATTCAAGGGTACAGGTAATATGGAGCTTCAGCTCGACCGCAGCCTGAGCAACAAGCGTATCTTCCCGGCCGTCAACCTCGTGGCTTCCAGCACACGTCGTGATGACCTGCTGCAGGATAAGACAACGCTCGACCGAATGTGGATCCTTCGTAAATATATCTCCGACATGAATCCTATTGAGGCCATGAATGAGATCCATGGACGTATGGCCCGGACAAGAAGCAACGAGGAATTCCTCCTCTCAATGAACGACTAAACAAACAGACACTTGCAGGGGCCGCCACAAGGGACGGCCCCTGCATTTAGAAAACACTTGCGCGAACAACAAAAAAGCGGCTGAGATATTTATCTCAGCCGCTTTTTAAGAAAAAGTCGGGATTACTGGACTCGAACCAGCGACCTCGCGCCCCCCAGACGTGTGCGCTACCAACTGCGCCAAATCCCGCTCTTTCCGAATTGCGAGTGCAAAGGTACAAATAAATTCCGTACCATCAAAACTTTTCTGCCTTTTTTATTGTTAATTTATTTTAATCACCCCTTTACGGATACGGCAAGGATAAAGAGATAATCGCTCAACCGGTTGAAAAACTGCATCATAACGGGATTGATCTCCTGATGACTGCTGAGGCCCCATAATCGTCGCTCTGCCGTACGTGCCTGCGTTCTTGCGAGATGAAAGGCCGCATTGACAGAGTTTCGACCCGGCAAGTCGAAATGAAAGGCCGGCATTGTCGTGAGTTGATCCATGCGCCGCTCCATCTCCGCGGTAAAGTCCTCATACAGTTTCTCGTTCAAAGGCTCCTGTCCTGAGGCAGCAATATAAGCCATAACGGCCATCAGTGAACTCTGTATACTATTTATAAAAGCGATCTCTCCTCCGTAGGTTCCTTCCTCACCGATCTGCTCACGCAGCATCGCCTTTGCCATGCCAAGGCGGGCGTTGAGTTCATCGATCTGTCCGTTGACCTCTATACGCTCATCTTCTTTGGGCACACGCTCCCCCAGCCTGAGGGATGTGGTGCCTTGATCTCCCTTTCGGGTATATATTCTCACTGTCATGATGCAAAAATAAGAAAAATATTCAAGAATATGTTTGTCCAATTTGGAAATCGCTGAATTTTTATGTACTTTTGCACAATGAACATGCGATCACACCTTATTATATATAGTCTCTTAGTCCTTCTGACGGCAACTACCGTCCGCGCACAGGAAAAGGAGATACTCTCTTCCTCTATCCGCTCTGTTACGGTAATGGCCGGCGAACAGTGGACGAAACTGCCTATCATTACACTGGGCAGTGGAGACGTCGTAAATATCGCATTCGATGATATGACCCATGAGTATCATCGTTATACTTATCAACTCGAACATTGCGATGCTGACTGGAAAACATCAGAAGATCTCTTCACCAATGACTATATGACAGGCACCAATGAAGACAACACCATTGATGATGTCACCACATCCGAAGGGACGAATCATCTCTATACTCATTATGTCCTATCCATCCCCAACGACCGCTGTCAGCCAACGATCAGCGGCAACTATCGGCTGACGGTCTTTGATGATAACGACAATGACCGTCCCGTTCTCCGTGTCTGTTTCATGGTATCAGAAGAGTCAGCCAAGATAGGGCTGTCCATGAATACCTGTACGGATATCGGCTGCAACACCTCCTACCAGCAACTCTCCATGGGCATCAACTACGGATCGCTGGCCATCACCGACTGGCGCCGTCAACTCCGTGTCGTCGTCCTGCAGAACGGCCGTTGGGATGAGGCTGTTGTCAATCCTGAACCGCAATATGTGAAAGCCGACGGACTGAGTTATGACCATAACCGACAGTTGATCTTCAATGGCGGTAATGTTTTCCGCAAATTTGAACTTCTCGATGTCACTCACACCTCCATGGGTGTCGATCAGATGACATGGGACGGTAAGGAATATCACGCATGGGTCGTCGCCGACAGTCCCCGGCCGAACTATGTTTATGATGAGGCTGCTCACGGCAGTTTTCTGATCCGCAACTCAGACAACAACGAGAGTGATATCACCTCAGAATATGTCCTGACCCATCTCACCCTGCTCTCCCCGCATCTTCCCGGCCATATCTATGTTGCCGGCTCATGGACCTCCCCACGTTGTTCCGATGCGTACGAGATGAAATGGAATGAGACGAAGAAATGTTATGAAGGCTCATGGCTTCTGAAACTCGGCTATTATTCCTACGAGTATGTGTGGGTCAATGAACAAGGACGGAAAGGCCCCGTTCCTTCGGAGGGAAACTATTATCAAACGGCCAATGACTATCAGGTGCTCGTTTACTATCGCGGCAACAGCGACCGTACAGACCGCCTCATCGCCACTTATCAAACTACGAAGCCATGACAGCTATCAAACATACCATACGTGTGACGATCTGGGTTATCGTCGCGCTATTCCTTACCATACCCCTTCTCTTCCACGTTCCTGCCGTACAGCGGTGGGTAGGGAGCACGGTGGCCCATGCGCTCTCTGAGAAGTTCGGTACAACCGTGACTGTAGAGCGCGTAGATCCCGGACTCTTCAATAGACTGATCGTTGACCACCTCATGATGCTTGACCAACAGGGCGATACACTGTTGGCCGCTAACCGTGTGGCCGTGAAGGTAGATATCCTTCCCCTTTTTCAAAATCGCATCTCCATCTCTTCAGCTCAGCTCTTCGGCCTCGACGCACGACTGAGCAAGGCCAACGCGACGGCAAAGCCCAACTACCAGTTTGTCCTCGACTCACTGGCCTCGAAAGACACGACAAAACATACCCCACTAGACCTGCACATCAGTACGTTGATTCTCCGCCACGGCAGTATCCGTTATGACCGCCATGACAAAGCTCTCTCGGCTTCCTTCAATCCCAACCATCTGTGGCTGAGAGAGATCTCCTCACATATCGTCATACCGAGAATCACCGACAACAGCGTCACCGTGGAAGTAAAAAAACTGTCCATGCGCGAACAGTCGGGCCTTGACATCCGGAAATGCCATGTGCTGTTCACTACCACCAAAGGTCAAGACACACGCATTGAGCATTTCGCCCTTGAGCTACCTCACTCCCAACTGACGCTGGGGCCCGTTCGTATCGATAATAGTGGCCACTGGCAAGGGGACATACTCCCCTCCGTAGTGACGCTGAGCGACCTCAAGCCTTTCCTCCCCCAGCTGTCCCATTTTAAGACTCCTCTTCATCTCGCCGTCCGGCTCCATGGCAACAAAGACGGCATAACAGCGGAGCGGCTGCACCTTTATACGGCTAACGGCCTCTTTAACCTGTCCATGAACGGTAGTGTACGTCATTTCAAAGCACCATCCTGGCAGGCAGAGATCAGGCATCTCACGGCCAGTGGCAGTACCATAAAGTTCATCTTCAACGACCTGGGCAAGCAATTACGTATTCCTGAAGCCATAACACGTCTGGGAAATGTCTATTTCCAAGGACAGGTGGCCGGACGCAGTCCACGTACTCCCGCAGAGCGTGGCCGTTATACCGGGCTCGCCGCTCTCTCCGTGAATGGTGTCCTTCACAGTTCCGCCGGTAATGCCCACCTCAATGCCTGGCAGCGCGTGCAACAGTTCGGCGCCCGTCTGCAGACCGCCCACTTCGATATCGGAAGAGTCCTCGCCAACGACAAGCTCGGAACACTGGCCACAGCCATCACCATCTCGGGAACCTTCACGCCCCGGGATTATCCCGACATGACCGCCCGCGGCCTCATCAGCCGGTTCACCTACGACGGCTATACATACCGCGACATCAGCCTCAACGCAGTCTTGCATCGGCAGATTCTATCCGGAAAGGTGACCATCAACGATCCCCGTGCTTCTTTCCATGCCGAAGGACATTATGCCCTGCCGACAAGAACTTACACCCTGACGGCGATGATCAACCGGTTGATGCCGGGAGAGCTGTTGAAGGAAAAAATCCCTGAGCCCTCATTCGCCCTGAAGGACATCCTTCTCCGTACGGAGCATGACGGTTATCACACCTCCTTGCAGGTAAAAGCACCCTTCGCTGACGCAGAGATCAGCGGTCATTACAACTATACCGATCTCGTAGCAAGTGTGATGACCATCATCAAGCATCATCTGCCTACAGCTCCGGGGCTCACCATTCCGAAGCAAAAGCCATCGGCAGCCTACACCTTCCATACCACCATCACTGATGACCACTGGCTTCATGCGCTCTTCGGTATTCCCTTGCGCTTGAACGGAACAACCTTTCATGCCGAAGGTCTCGTCGATACGCACTTAAACCGTATAGAACTCATAGCCGAGGCTCCGTCCTTACAATGGAAAGATACGGAATTGAAGAACATCAACGTCACAGGGCATACAGTGGACAACAGTCTGCGTTGTACAGCATCTGTAGCTCTGGCTTCCGGTCCCTCCTTCACCCTCCATGCCGATGCAGCCAAGAACCGGCTAGGAGCGTTGCTCGACTATAACAACGGCTCTACGACAACTCCGATCCGTGGCAGTCTGTCTACCCATACCCAGTTCTACCGGAGTGAGAGAGGGCGTGATGCCGCCCATATCGTCATCCATCCCAGTGAACTGATGATCAAAGATACTACCTGGAACATCGAACCGGGGGATATCCTCTTTGAGAAAGACCGGTTACAGATCGATCATTTCGCGCTCGGAAGGGGTAACCAGCATATCATGGTCTCCGGACAAGCAACGAACAACGCCCAAGACTCTGTCTTTGTCGATCTGCAACAGGTCGATGTCGACTATATTCTCAATCTCGTCAACTTCCATTCCGTCGACTTCGGAGGCAAAGCGTCCGGACGAGTTTATATCACCTCTGCCTTCAGACATCCGGAGGCTGCCGCAGACCTCCGCGTGGAAGACTTCACATTTGAGGAGGGAGAGATGGGTACGCTACAAGCCCATGCCAGCTATAACCAGGAGAAAGGACGCATTGAACTACAGTCTACAGCGGTGGATGGTCCCGGGGCTACAACTCATATCAACGGCTACATCTCTCCGGCCCATGACGCCATCAATCTCGCTATTAAGGCTGATGGTACGCCGTTGGCGTTCATGAACTCTTTCGGCTCCGGCTTCCTGAGTGATGTCAAGGCAAAAGGCTATGGAGAAGTGGACCTCGTCGGTAAACTCAGTGCCATCAACCTCGTGGGTGATCTGAACGCCACAGGCTCCCTCCATATTAAATCGACGAATACCGACTATTGGCTGGACCATGCACCCATACACTGTATCCCCAACGAGATCATCTTCACCGGCGACACCATCAGAGATATCCAAGGCCACAAGGGCCTCGTCACGGGTGCTATTCATCATCATAACCTCGCCAGACTGACTTACGATCTTCAGATCAATGCCCAAAACCTGCTATGCTATAACCGTCCCACCTTCGAGGACGATAGTTATTGCGGTGTGGTATGGGCCACGGGAACGTGCAAGATTCATGGTGTCAGTGGGGAGACGGACATCGACATCCACGTCCGTCCCGAGAAAGGTTCTGTTTTCAGCTATAACACGGCCTCTACCGGAGAGGTCGGGTCAAGTGATTTCATTCACTGGAATGATGCCACGCCAAAAACGGACACAATTGTTACGGACAACGGGTTACAACGTGACAATGTGCCTGACATTCCCAGTGATCTGCATATCAACTTTCTCATTGATTGCACACCAGACTTAACCCTGAAAGTAATCACGGATCCTACGACCAACGACTATATATCACTCAACGGTGAAGGAAGTATCAAGGCGAACTGGTTTAACAAAGGCAGCTTCGATATGTTCGGCAACTACAATGTTGACAGAGGAATCTACCGACTCACCGTTCAGAATGTAATCCGCAAGGACTTCCATTTCCAACCCGGCGGTACCATTGCTTTCGGCGGTGATCCCTTCAAGGCGGCACTGAATTTGCAGGCTGTCTATACCGTCAACAGTGTCCCGCTCTCCGACCTCCAACTCGGAAATTCTTTCTCGAAGAATAACATCAAGGTGAACTGCCTGATGAATATCTCGGGGACAACGGGACAGCCACATGTCGACTTCGGCCTTGACACGCCGACCCTCGACAATGACGCCCGACAGATGGTCTTCTCGGTCATCAATGGTGAGGAAGAAATGAACCAACAGGTTCTCTACCTCCTGGCCGTCGGCCGTTTCATGACCCAGGGCAGTAACAACGCCCTCGCTGAACAGAACCAACAACAGAGTCAGACGTCGCTGGCTATGCAGAGTATCCTTTCCGGTACGCTCTCACAACAGTTGAATAATGTCCTCTCAACCGTGATGAACAACACCAACTTCAATGTCGGTGCCAATATCTCTACGGGTGACGAGGGATTCAACAATGCGGAGTATGAGGGCATCCTCAATGGTTCTCTCTTCAACAACCGCTTGCTCTTCAACGGACAGTTCGGCTACAGGGACAGCAAGAATAACGCATCGCCATCGTTCATCGGTGATTTCGACCTGCGTTATCTTCTCACGCCTAACGGCAACTTCGCCATCCGCGTATACAATCAGACGAACGACCGCTATTTCACGCGCAACAGTCTGACAACGCAGGGCCTCGGATTCATCATCAAGAAAGACTTCAATGGATTCCGGGACCTCTTTAGGAAAAGTAAAAAAGTAAAAAAGTAAAGAACTATGACAATACAGTACATGATCGTGGGCATAATCGTAGCTTTGGCTGTGATCTATGCCGGTTACAAGGCTTATCAGGAAATCAAGGAAAATATCCGATATAAAAACTATGGCTGCGCCGGCTGTCCCTTCTATGAGAAATGCAGTCGCAAGAAAAAGAAATAAAACAAAGCTTTTAACAATTGTACAGACTATCTGTACAAAGCGTACCAAGCGTTGGTACGAACTGTACGGATGCTTGGTACGCTTTTTTTTTGATGTGGCGGAACAGGATAAATCATGTTCCGACGATAAAGAGACAAATAACTCCCCTCCCTTTTGGGGAGGGTTGGAGGTGAGGCCTTATTTAAACAGTCTCTTATAGAGTCCGGCGAAGCCTGCAGCATGACGGGCCTCATCCTTAGCCATCTCATGGATGGTGTCATGGAGCGTGTCGTTACCCTCAGCCTTAGCCTTCTTGGCCATCTCGAACTTCTCCTTGCAAGCACCCTGCTCAGCAACAATACGAGCCTCGAGGTTCTCCTTCGTCGTGCCGAGAACATCACCGAGGAGCTCAGCGTAACGGCTGGCGTGGTTAGCCTCCTCGTAAGCATAGTGCTCGAAAGCACGGGCTACCTCAGGATATCCCTCACGGTCTGCCTGACGGGCCATAGCGAGATACATACCTACCTCACTGCACTCACCGGCGAAAGTATCCTTGCAGTGCTTGATGAGCTCCTCGCTGACACCCTCCTTATAGGCGGCGCCGAGGTAGTGAACCGTGGCGAGGTCGAGATCGGTATCGACATCCTCCATCTCCTTGAACTTGCTCTTAGGAGCCTTGCAGATAGGGCACTGCTCAGGTGCTTCGGTGCCTTCATAGATGTAACCGCATACGGTACAAATAAACTTCTTCTTCATAATGCTTTTGGTTTAAAATGTTATTGTATAGTGTAACTAGTTGTTCGCTTTTTTCGCCATGCAGTCCTTGCAGATACCCTTATAGTAAAGCTGCTCCTCATCGACCATATTACCGTCAATGAGTTTCGGACGCTTCAGACTCGGGGCATTCTCATCAAAGAGGTCATAGACCTTACCACACTCCTTACAGAAGAAATGGACATGGGGAGTAATATTCCCGTCGTAGCACACACGATGGTCATCGATGGTGATCATCTGTGCTACCTTCTTCTCCGAGAAGAGGCGCAGCGTATTGTAAACGGTAGCCCTGCTGAGCGTGGGAATCTCGGGGACGAGAGCTTGATAAACATCCTCTACAGTAGGATGAATGGGATGGGTCAGCAGATACTCCATGATGGAGAGGCGCTGAACGGAGGGACGCAACCCTATACGCTCAAGGCGCTCAATAGCTTCGTTACTTTTCATTCGTTTCCTGATCTAAACTAATAATTTGTTTTATTTTGCAAAGATACCATATTTTTGTAAACATTCCAAATCTTTCGTCGCTTTTTTTCAAAAAAAAAATCCCCGACGGCAATTCTCGTTGTCGTCGGGGACTTTTCACATCCGCTTGTAGGTGGCCACCATGTTGTGGCCACGCAACGGATTCATTCGCAAATGATGGGATCCGATCAGAACCGGTAACCCAGCGTCAGCAGCACTTGATTGCGCTTGAAACTGACCTTGGAGCCCGTTGCGATATTGTTGTTCGCAGCCTCCTTGTCACCATCATAACTCATGAAAGGATAGAAGTCACCATCCGTCTGAGCATACTGATAAGCGAGGTCAACGGAGAAATTCTGATGCGTATAGCCCAGACCACAGGTCAGGCGGTTCGTAGCCTTCCAGTTGGTATAGTCGGCACTCGTGGCATAACCGACACCGGGCGACTGGATACTCTGATCACGGAAGCCACTTTCCTTAAACTGCGGGGATACATAGTTGTAACCGATACGAACGGAGAAATCCTGTACAGGCTTAAACTCCATACCCAACTTCAACGTGTGAACTCCCTTAAGGACGGCATCGGCATTGTCGTTCATCACGTCATCACTCTCACTGGAGTCGTAGGTCTCACCATACCAGCCGACATAGGTACCGTTGTTGATGCGGTTGTCGACTGCGCTGTAGTCGGAATACTCATAGGTGAAACCGAGGGCCAGGACCTGATCGATGGTATGACCGAGACTGACACCGAACTTCCAAGGGGTATAGACCTTGAAGTCGTAATCGCAGTGATCACCATAATCACCCACGTTAGAGCCCAGCAATGTTACATCTGTGGTACCCTTCATCGTCAGATCATAGAATACCGGCGTATTAACATACAGTCCGATACGGAACGGAGACTCCTCGAAAGGACGGAAGATGGCACCGAACTTCACGTCATAGCCCGTTCCGTCAATCTTCAAGGTCTCCCGGTTCTCACTAAAGGTGCTGTTTTCCAAATCCTCTGTATAATACTTGTTGCTGCGGTAGTTGACATCATGAATACCGAAGGTCAAACCGAGGTAGACGCGGTCGTGGATATTGCCACTGATGTTGAAGTCGTACTCACCGATATAACCCTTCTGATACTGGCCGAACATATAGTTTGTACCATTCAAATAGTCCAGGCTTGTCGTTCCGGTCGTAGCATCTGTATTCTTGGCCAACAAGGAAGCATAGGAATTATCAAGGCCTGACCAAGCCATACTCCCCTGCTGAGCCAATCCACCGTCATATTTGATAGCAGTGAGCTTGTTCAATGACGCATAGCTCAGGCTGTTGGCAGCCGTAAGGATCTGGTCGAAGTTACGACTCTTATGGTAGTTGAAGCCGAGGTTGAGGAAGGAGTTACGTCCCGTGCGCTGCGACCATACGAAACCGACCTGGTCAAAACTGGCATTCGTCTTGTTACCATTGATAGAGGCCATCTCACCGAGATTATTGTAGATTCTCGTGTTCTCCCCCGACTGAGCCACGAGGCCGCCGGAGAGGGAGACCTGAGAGCGACGGAAGAGACCGATACCGGCCGGGTTCGTCGACATCGTGGAGATATCGGCACCAAGGGCTTCCATGGCACCACCCATACCGACATAACGTGCTGTACCGTTGAGTTCATTCTCGATGAGCTTCGTGTCCTGGTAAGTCTCCTGTGCGGCTACCGGTGCTGCACAGAGCAGAGCAGCCGACATGATCAAAGCATATTTCGTTTTCATTTTGCTGATAGTTTTTTTCGTACACCTTATTGTATATTATCTGTGGCCACCACCGAAATGACCGCCACCGAAACTGCCGCCACCGGTATGGCCGCCACCGAAGCCGCCACCGCCGGAGAAGCCGCCGCCGGCATTGCCGCCGCTGAAACCGCCACCATAGGAACGGGCACCAAAGCTGCTGTTACTCGTCGTGGTGTTATTGTTATACGTACGGTTGCCGAAGGAGCGGTTGCTGTTGCTGTAGCGCGTATAGGTATTGTCCTGACTACTATATCTGCTGCCATTGCGGTAACTGCCATAGGTCCGTCCGGAGTTCCACGTACGCTGGCCTGTATATCCGCCTGAGTTTGCTCCGCCATAGTTCACGACAAAGCCGCCGCCCCAATAGGGACGATACCACGGATCATACCAGCCACCGTAGCCCCAATAGTACGGGCCGTAGCCATACCCCCAATACCACGGATCGTACCAGCCGCCGTAGCTGTAATACCACGGATCATACCAGCCGTCATAGCCCCAGTACCAAGGATCGTTATACCATCCCCAGCGCCAGGCGTACGGTCCCCAATAATAGCGGGAAGCGAACCACGGATCGTAGTAACCGTCCCAGTAGCCCATACGGCGCGTATAGGTATAGTCGTTATCCTCGTTGTAACTGCGGAGGTATTTCTCGAGGATGTCATTGGCCGTATAACTCGTGTCAGCGGCGACACCCTTGCCGAGGTCGAACATCACGACATCATTGCCCAGAGAATCCTTCATGATCTTCTGGACACTGCTCATCGGACGGCCATAACGGTTATATTCGTCCACGTCGCGCATCTTACCGGTTGCGTACACCGGCTCGGGCTCGTAAGAACCTTTCGCCACGTCCTTTGCCTTCGAGGTCTTGAAGACATAAAGATCGTCGTCCTGGGCCATGACATTGGTCAATGGCAGGGCTGCCAAGAGGACTGACAGTAAAACTATCTTTTTCATATCTCAAGTATTTTTCTTTTTCTAGGTGCAAATATAGTACCTTTTTCAATGCAAATTTACAGAAAAACCCTAAACCATGATAGGTTTTTCCCTATTTTTTTTAATTTTGCAACATAAAAAAATTAAAAAGATGAAATACTACATTGTAAAGTTCCATTTCAACGGTAATCCCGACCAGTGCCAGATCGTCAAGGACCTCCTCGCTGACAGCGTGGCAGCCGACGGTTTCGAGTCGTTTGAGGATACCGCCGACGGCATGAACGGATATGTACAACAGGAGCTGTTCGACGAGACGGCCCTGCGGCAGTCCATCGACGAGAACGGTCTCGACGGCGTCACGGTGACCTATGAGGTCAGTGAGGCTCCCGACGAGGACTGGAACGCCACCTGGGAGGAGGCCGGTTTCGCCCCCATCGTCGTCGACGACACCGTGGTGATCTACGATGCCCGTCATCCCGAGAGCTATCCGGCTCCCGAGGGCGATCATATCGCCCTCGGCATCGAGGCCCGTCAAGCCTTTGGCACGGGAACCCATGAGACGACGCAGATGATCATCGCTACCCTCCTCCATGAGAATCTTGAAGACAAGCGCGTTCTCGACTGCGGCTGTGGCACGGGGATCCTCGGTATCGCTGCCGCGAAGTTCGGCGCCAAGGAAGTCGTAGGATATGACATCGACGAATGGAGCGTGGAGAACGCAAAGCATAATGCCGAACTCAACGGCGTGAAGAATATGGAGATCTACCATGGTACAGCCTCCGTGCTCAACCATGTCTGCGGCCTCTTCGATATCGTTCTGGCAAATATCAACCGCAATGTCCTTCTCCAGGACATGAAGGCTTTCAAGGATGTGCTGGCGCCCGACGGACAGATCATCCTCAGTGGTTTCTATGAGGAGGACATCCCGCTGCTGGAGGCGGAAGGACTGAAGCTCGGCCTTCATGTTGTCGATCAGAAAGCCCGCGGCGACTGGCGCTGCATCATATTATCATAATTCATGGATCAAAATTCTTTCACACCAATACTCTTGCGGTGGTTCGACGCCAACGGACGGGACCTGCCATGGCGCCACCGTCATGACGCCTATGCCATCTGGCTCAGCGAGATCATCCTCCAACAGACACGCGTCGTCCAAGGTACTGCCTACTGGCAACGCATGCTCGCCACATGGCCTACTGTTGACGACCTTGCCGCCGCCACGGAGGATGAGGTGCTGAAACAATGGCAGGGACTTGGCTACTACTCCCGTGCCCGTAACCTCCATACGGCAGCCAGGCAGATTGTCGCCCTCGGACATTTCCCCGATACCTATGACGAGATCAGAAAGTTGAAGGGTGTCGGCGACTATACCGCCGCCGCCATCGCCAGTTTTGCCTATGGCATCCCCGTAGCTGCCGTTGACGGCAATGCCTACCGCGTACTCAGTCGCATCGAAGGTATCGACACGCCCATCAACAGTACAGAGGGCAAAAAACTCTTTAAGGAAATCGCGCAAAATCTTGTACCCCAGGACCGTCCCGATGATTTCAACCAGGCGATGATGGACCTCGGAGCCACCATCTGCACGCCCCGTGATCCTCATTGCGACGAGTGTCCGTTCGTAGAACAGTGTGTGGCGAGACGGGAGGGACGTGTCGCCGACCTACCTGTGAAGAACAAGACGGTAACAGTGAAGGAACGGTGGATGACGTATATTATAATAAGGTGTAAAGGATATGTTGCCTTGCACCAGCGTGGCAAGGGCGATATCTGGCAAGGCCTATGGGAGCCGTTCCTTTTGGAAGGTAAAAAGATCAAACTACCCAACTGGAAAGGAGTATGGACAAAAACACACGAACAAGTGAAACACGTGTTGACCCATCGCATCCTTTGGGCCGACAGCTATGTCATTGACATGGAAGAGCGCCCTTCTCTTCCTAATGATTACATTTGGATTCGGGAAGATCAAATCAAGGACTATGCCATTCCACGTCTGGTGGAAATCCTCTGGCATCCGTAGGGACATGATTCATCATGATCCGCTGTAGGGACATGATTCATCATGATCCGCCCTGATCACAACGATTCCAATACCGTCCGGGCTACTTCCGCCGGTGTATTGAACGGCATGCCCATTTCCAAATCAGTGTCTGATAGTACAGAAAGCATGTCACGCGCTGTCTTCTCATCGCAAAGGGGCTCACCCGCTTCATCGCGGGCAGCAAGGATTTCTTGGAGGATAGCCTCCCGGTATTCGTCTACTGTCATCTTACAAATAGGATTGATAAAATTTTTATGCAAATTTATTAAAAAAATTCGGAACTTCCAATTTCTTTTGCTATATTTGCAACAAGAAAACTAAACAACAACCTTTTAAAACAATAGGAGGATAAACTATGAAACGGAAACCGAAAATGCATGACGAGGATCTCTTCGATCTCGACAATGTCTACAACGATGACGAGCGCTACACCCTCAGCGAGGAAGAATACTCCGCACAGATAGAACTGTAGGGACATGATTTATCATGGTCCGCATGTAGGGACATGATTTATCATGATCCGCCACCAATGTGGGTGCGTGGCCGCAACATGGCGGCCACCTACTCATTTCCGAGTCACACCAATCCTTTCAACACCACGGCATTGTTATGTTCTTCGTCTTTAGCCGCGAAAAGAAGCGTCACAACGGGATGTCCGGAGAGGGCAGCACGGAACTTCTGTAATCCACCCGAGTCCTTAAGCTCCCTGCGATAACGCTCGGCAAACTCGGGGAATTTCTCCGAGTCGTGGGCAAACCATTTCCGTAACTCATTGCTCGGCGCGACTTCTTTCAGCCACAGATCCACATGGGCATCAACCTTCTTGATGCCACGCGGCCACAACCGGTCGACGAGGATACGGAAGCCATCGTCGGCGGCTGCAGGTAAATAAACTCGCTTAATACGAATACTCATTGTTATACGTTCGTTAGAGAGGAGCATGATGAATCATGTCCCTACATGGTGCAAATATACAACGTATTCTATGACAATGTAATAACAAATGTGACCGTAAGGCGTTAAACTCCGTTAATTCTTTGTTTTTCCCGAAAAAAGACGTAATTTTGTAGTGTTTTTAATCAACACATCAATATGGAAGACAAAACAATCGAAATACTCAGCCAATGTCCCCTTTTCGCCGATATGTCTAAACCGGAGATAGAATTGACACTCATGGGCGCCAAGTCTCGAATCGTGGAATACAATCGTAATGACATCTATGCCTTGGCGGGGATGCCTTGTCGGTATGCCGACATCATCCTCGACGGTATCCTTGTATGCCGTATGTCGTCACTCTCGGGAAAGCAAGTAGAAGTGAGTCGGCTGCGTCCCGGCAACATGATTGCACCTGCTTTTATCTTTTCCAAAGACCACTCGCTGCCCGTAAGTGTAGAGACGGCGACGAAAGCCCGCATATTCCGTCTCTCTGTTGATACGATGAAAAGCCTCATCGACGACAACGAGCAACTACGTACG
The DNA here is from genome assembly GCF_000424185.1 of Prevotella sp. AGR2160. Lineage (GTDB taxonomy): Bacteria > Bacteroidota > Bacteroidia > Bacteroidales > Bacteroidaceae > Prevotella. Next base: position 19,197 of record NZ_AUJK01000011.1, on the reverse strand, counting down.
AACTTCCTCAGGATGCTCTCCAACATCGATGTCTTCCTGACACAGAAGTTGCGCTTCCTGAGCCTGCTCACCGTCCGTGAGAAAGTGGCCCACCTCCTCCTCGAACGTGCACGGGAACAGAAGAGCATGCACATCACCCTCTATCGCTCACGCCAGGAGATTGCCGACAGCTTCGGCATTCAGAAATACTCTCTCATGCGTGTCATCGCCGATTTCGAGAAATCCGGTGCCATCGCCGTTAACGGCAAGGATATCACCATCCTCGACAAAGGGAAAATGCTGTAGACTTAAGGCTATAAAAATCTAAACAATACTATTATGGGAACCGTAAAAAAAGTACTTCACGGCGACTTCAACAAGCGGAAAGCATTCCTCTTCCTGATTACCGCCATCGTCACTCTCATCGTGTGGAACCTCCCCGCTGATGTCTTCGGCATCGCCGGCCTTACCGTCATCCAGCAGCGCGTCATCGCCATCTTCGTCATGGCCGTCATGCTCTGGCTTACGGAAGCTATACCGGCATGGGCAACCTCCGTGGGCATCATCTTCGTACTCCTCTTCTTCGTCTCCTCCTCGGCCTTCAACTTCATGCAGGGTGAGGGCGCATCGGGGCAGCTGCTCGACTACCAAGGCGTTATGGCCTGCTTCGCAGACCCGACGATCATCCTCTTCCTCGGCGGTTTCATCATCGCCATCGCCGCCACGAAATCAGGCCTCGACGCCGTCATGGCCAAGGCCCTCATCACGCCCTTCGGCAACAAGAGTGAGTCCGTCCTCCTGGGCTTCATGCTCATCACGGGAATCTTCTCGATGTTCATCTCCAACACCGCTACGGCGGCCATGATGCTCACCTTCCTCACGCCCGTCTTCAAGGCCCTTCCTGCCAACGGCAAGGGACGCATCGCCCTGACCATGGCCATCCCTATCGGAGCGAACCTCGGTGGCATGGGCACGCCCATCGGCACGCCGCCGAACGCCTTCGCCTTCAAGACCCTCAACGACCTCGGCATGGGGGTCTCCTTCGGACAGTGGGCGCTGATCATGGCTCCGATGGTCATCATCATGCTCTTCATCGCCTGGTTCATCGTCAAGAAACTCTTCCCCTTCTCACAGAAAACGATAGAGATCAAGATCGAGACCCACACCGAGTGGAACTGGCGCACATGGGTCGTCGCCATCACCTTCCTCGTGACCATCATCCTCTGGATCTGTGGTAAATATATCGGTGTCAACGCCAACACCACCGCCATGCTCCCTATCGCCGTCTTCGCCGTCACGGGTGTCATCACGGCGGAAGACCTGAAGGACATCGACTGGGGCGTGATCTGGATGGTCGCCGGCGGCTTCGCCCTCGGACTGGCCATGAACGGTACGGGCCTCGCAGAGACAGCCGTGAAAAGCATTCCCTTCGCCTCCTGGAATCCACTTGTCATCCTCATCGTCAGCGGACTGATCTGCTACCTGTTGTCCAACTTCATCAGTAACACGGCAACGGCAGCTCTCCTCATCCCGATCCTCACCGTCGTCTGTCAGGGCATGGGTGACTCCCTGCTGCCCATCGGTGGCACACCGACCGTGCTCATCGGCATCGCCGTCGCCGCCAGCTGTGCTATGACGCTCCCCATCTCCACACCGCCAAACGCCATCGCCTACTCCACCGGACTCATCCAGCAGAAAGACATGTCAAAGGCCGGGCTACTCGTGGGACTGGTCAGCATGGTCATCGGATATGCCATCCTCATCACATTCTGCAAACTCGGTGTGCTATAACGCCCTTTTTCTTTCAAAAATAATACCCGTTGCGAAAAAAACTGACTGCAAGTGATGGTTATCTAAAAGAAAATTGTTAATTTTGCAGATGGATAAAAAAGAAAATCTTTAAACTCAACTATAACGTAAAAAGAAATGAAAATCGAAGATTTCAACTTTGCCGGTCATAAGGCAATTGTACGTGTGGACTTCAATGTCCCCTTGGATGAGAATGGTCATGTCACTGACGAGACACGTATCCGCGGTGCTCTGCCCACGCTGAAGAAGGTCCTCAGCGATGGTGGTGCCCTGATCATGATGAGCCACATGGGCAAGCCGAAAGGCAAGGTCAACATGAAGCTGTCTCTCTCTCAGATCGTTCCCAATGTCAGCAAGGCTCTGGGCGTCGACGTCAAGTTCGCCAAGGACTGCGCTAATGCTGACGCTGAGGCTGCCGCGCTGAAGCCCGGTGAGGCTCTGTTGCTGGAGAACCTCCGCTTCTATCCTGAGGAGGAAGGCAAGCCGGTAGGTGTCGAGAAAGGCACGCCCGAGTATGATGCTGCCAAGGCCGAGATGAAGGACCGTCAGAAGAAGTTTGCTCAGAAGCTCGCTTCCTACGCTGACGTTTATGTCATGGACGCTTTCGGTACCGCTCACCGCAAGCATGCTTCTACGGCTGTCATCGATGAGTTCTTCGACAAAGACCACAAGATGCTCGGCTACCTCATGGAGAAAGAGGTAAAGGCTGTTGACAACGTGCTCAACAACATCAAGCGCCCCTTCACCGCTATCATGGGTGGTAGCAAGGTTTCCACGAAGATCGGTATCATCGAGAACCTGCTCACAAAGGTTGACAACCTCATCCTCTGCGGTGGTATGACCTATACCTTCGCCAAGGCTCAGGGCGGTAAGATCGGTAAGTCCATCTGCGAGGATGACAAGCTCGATGTCGCTCTCGACGTGCTGAAGAAGGCTAAGGAGAACCACGTGAACCTCGTCCTCGGCACTGACTCTATCATCGCTGATGACTTCAGCAATGACGCAAACACAAAGGTGGCTCCTTCCAATGACATCCCCGACGGATGGGAGGGTATGGACGCTGGTCCTGACACACGTAAGGCCTTTGCTGACGCTATCAAGGGCAGCAAGACGATCCTGTGGAACGGTCCCGCCGGTGTCTTCGAGTTCGACAACTTCACCGGTGGCTCCAAGGCTATCGCAGAGGCTATCGCAGAGGCTACGAAGGAAGGTGCCTTCTCTCTCATCGGTGGTGGTGACTCCGTGGCTTGCATCAACAAGTTCGGCCTCGCTGACCAGGTAAGCTATATCTCTACGGGTGGTGGTGCTCTCCTCGAGGCTATCGAGGGTAAAGTCCTCCCGGGTGTAGCTGCTATCGAGAAGTAATTCTTCTAAACATATAAGAAAGGGGTGAGGCTTGCGTTTCACCCCTTTTTATTCTTTCCAACCCCTAGAGAGAACAAACAATAATTTACCGTATTATCAACTTTTCATGGATTGGTTAATTAATCTATTCACCTCCCAGGACTCCGTGGCGCATATCGCACTGCTCTATTCCGTGGTCATCGCCATGGGTGTCTACCTGGGAAAGATCAAGATCGGCGGTATCTCACTCGGCGTCACCTTCGTGCTCTTCGCGGGCATCCTCGCCGGTAACTTCGGATTCACCGCCCCGAACAATATCCTGTCATTTATCCAGGACTTCGGCTTGATTCTTTTCGTCTTCTGTATCGGTCTGCAGGTCGGACCGGGTTTCTTCGAGAGTTTCAAGAAGGGCGGCGTAACGCTGAACCTATTGTCGACACTGATGATCCTGCTCAACATCGGCGTGATGTTCGCGTGCTACTTCATCTTCTTCGACACGAAGAATCCCGTCAATCTCCCGATGATGGTCGGTACCCTCTATGGTGCCGTAACGAATACCCCGGGTCTCGGCGCCGCCAATGAGGCCCTGACTTCTGTTTGGCATCATGGCGCCATTCCGCAGATCGCCAATGGTTATGCCTGCGCCTATCCGCTCGGCGTCCTCGGTATCATCGGCGCCACTATCGCCATTCGTTACATCTGCCGCATCAACCTCGATGACGAGGAGCAGGAACTCAATGCCGCAGAGGCTGAGGATCCCCATGCCAAGCCACACGTGATGTATCTGAAAGTTTCCAACAGCTACATCGCCGGCCGTACCCTCCAGGAGATCTCCAACTTCCTCAATCGTGACATCGTCTGCACACGTATCATGCACGACGGTCATCTGCTCGTTCCGAAGCGTGACACCGTCCTGACCTTGGGCGACGAGATCATGGTCGTCAGCGCTGATGCTGATGCCGAGGCCGTGAAGGCCTTCATCGGTCCGGAGATCCAGGTAGAATGGAACGAGGACAAGGAGCCACAGCCGATGATTTCCCGTCGTATCCTCGTCACCAAGCCGTCAATGAACGGTAAGGTGCTCGGTAAGATGCACTTCTCCAGTGTCTACGGCGTGAACATCACGCGTATCACCCGTCAGGGCATCGAGCTCTTTGCTTCCCGTAATCACACCTTCCAGGTCGGTGACCGTGTGATGGTCGTCGGTCCTGAGGAGAATGTCAACCGCGTCGCCGAGATGATGGGTAACTCCACACGCCGTCTGAACGCGCCGAACATCGCCACCATCTTCATCGGTATCATGATCGGTATTCTCTTCGGTTCTTTCCCCATCGCCGTTCCTGGCATGCCGGTGCCGTTGAAGCTCGGTCTCGCCGGTGGTCCGTTGATCATCGCCATCCTCATCGGTCGCTATGGCTACAAGTTCCACCTCGTGACCTATACGACGACATCCGCTAACATGATGCTCCGTGAGGTGGGCCTCGTGCTCTTCCTCGCCAGCGTGGGTATCAAAGCAGGTTCTAGTTTCTGGGCTACCGTCGTTGCCGGTGACGGACCGATGTATATCTTCACCGGTTTCCTCATCACCATCATCCCTATCCTCATCGTAGGAACGATCGCCAGACTGAAATACCACTTCAACTACTTTACGATCATGGGTATGCTCGCCGGTACCTGTACCGACCCTCCAGCCCTCGCCTATGCCAATGAGGTCTGTTCGAAGGAAGCACCGGCTCTGGGCTACTCCACCGTTTATCCGTTGAGTATGTTCCTCCGCATCTTCACCGCGCAGCTCATCGTGCTCTTCTGTTGTGGGGCATAGGGACATGATTGATCATGATCCGCCAAAAACATAAAAACGCCGCCGGGAATCACTTCCCGGCGGCGTCATTTTTTAAAAGAACCTTATGGTTCCGACATTTTCTACTCTAGTGATGGACCTTAAGCGCAGGTATAGCCACGACCATTGAGGAGGGCCTCACCGTACTTGTCCATAGCGTCACGATAAGCCGCTACGACTTTCTTAAACGCTTCAATCATGTTCTTAATCATTTTCATCTTTTTACCCTTTCTTACTTTAATGGAGCCCCGATTTGGATTGTGTGTGTTTAAGGACTCCTGGTTACTACTAGTGTTTGTTATCCTTGATTGACGTTGCAAAGATACGGCCATTTTTTCATACTATCAAGGAAAGAGGGCTACAAAGTGATGAAAATGAGCGAATTCTTGACCGAGGTCAATTTTTCAGCAGTTTCAACCGCCGACGATAAGACACCAGGATGCCATCGGCGACGCCATGCTGACGGGCCAGCCGAAGGTCTTTCTCCACCGCATTCCTGTCTCCAAGTTTCAGCAGCAGATCCATGCGGTTGAGGAGATAATCGGTCTGTGTGGTGTCCTTACGGAAGGCCTCCCCATAATCGTAAGCAGCCAGTTCCGTCATACCCCTCTCCTGCTCCATACCGGCACGGGCAGCATAGGCACTGGCACTGTCGGGATATTGCTCTATGAGACTGTTGATGCCGTCATAAGCCTCCGTGAGGTGTTTGTCCTTCTCGTTGAGAAGGGCCAGTCCGAGCTGCGCCTGATAGTTGCCGGGCACGAGAACAAGGAGATTCTGATAGTCCAACCGGGCGAAATGCAGACGGTTGAGCTTCTCGTTGACATAAGCACGGTAGTACAGTCCGGCAATACTCGTGGGCTGCAACATAAGTACCTTATCGAGGTCATCCTTGGCATATTGCCATTGCTCCAAACGGATATTCCAGCCTACTTTCTTCAAACGAAGGTCAATGGAGTCGGGATGATACGCCAAAATGTCAGTAGCCTTCGCTAAACTATCACGCAGACTACTGACATTCTGACCTTCGGCCTGCAGCCCCAACAAGAGACAGCAGGCTATCAGGATAGTGATTTTCTTCAAAATTTATGATTTTTGAGGATTTTATGCCTTTTCAATATAGTCGACTATCCAAGCGCCGACTTCAGTTGTGCCATAGTGCTTGCCGCCCTCAACCTGGATCTCAGGAGTACGGACATCGGCATCGAGGCTGGCGTCAACGGCCTTACGGATGAGGGCGCCCTCTTCCTTCAGACCGAAATGCTCGAGGAGCATGGCGGCAGAGAGAATCTGCGCGATCGGGTTGGCGAGATTCTTCCCGGCGGCCTGAGGCCATGAACCATGAACAGGCTCGAAGAGCGGTGTGTGCTCGCCGAGAGAAGCTGAAGGCTGAAGTCCCATGGATCCCGTGATACAACTCGTCTCGTCGGTAAGGATATCACCGAATGTGTTCTCCGTAACGATGACATCGAAGAAGCGGGGCTCGGTGAGTACGCGCATGGAAGCGTTGTCAATAAACATATAATCGGTGGTCACCTCAGGATACTGCGGCTCCATCTCCTTGGCGATCTGACGCCACAGACGGCTGCTGGCCAGCACATTGGCCTTATCGACGACGGTGAGGTGCTTGTTACGCTTCATGGCGAACTCGAAAGCGACCTTCAAGATGCGCTCGATCTCCGGACGGCTGTAGATATCGGTATCGTAGGCCTTATCATTGTCCTGGTATTTCTCACCGAAATACATACCTCCCGTCAACTCACGGATGACGACGAAGTCGGCCCCCTTGATGAGCTCATCCTTCAACGGACTCTTATGGAGCAGACAGTCGAAGGTAGCGACAGGACGGACATTAGCGAAGAGGCCAAGCTTCTTACGCATGGCCAGCAGGCCTTGCTCCGGACGAACCTTGGCCGTAGGATCATTGTCGAAACGGGGATCACCGACAGCAGCGAAAAGAACGGCATCGGCATCCATACAGGTCTTGAAAGTCTCCTCGGGGAAAGGATCACCGACGGCATCAATGGCATGAGCACCGGCAAGGGCCTCCTTGTAAGAGAACTGATGGTTGAACTTCTTGGCAATGGCTTCGAGTACGGCCACACCCTGTTTCATAATCTCCGGTCCGATTCCATCTCCGGGAAGGACTGCAATATTCAAATTCATATCTGTTGTTTTTTTGATTACTTTTATTAATTTCCGTTGGGAGGTCCTTGTGGCCTTCCTCTTTAAAACACGACGTTGCGGGGGGATACACGCTCCGGTTCCCGCGGCTGCTCGATAATGTTCAGCATCTTCAGCGTCGCCTTGATAGCAGCCTCCGTCTGATCGGCATCGAGACCACGCGTACGGATCAAGCTGCCATCGTCACGGCGCCATGTGATGACCGTCTGTACGAGGGCATCGGTATGACCACCCGGCGGGATACTCACAGCATAGTTGTCAAGCAACGGGAACGTACGGTGGAGTTTCTCCTTATAGATCTTGCGTAAGGCCTTTACAAAGGCATCATACTGACCGTCACCCGTGGAGTCGGCCTCATATTCCTTACCTTTGATATTCACCTTCAGGCTGGCCAATGGCCGCAGACCATAAGAGGTGGATACCATGTAACTCACGAGTTTCACCTCATCTTCAGGGGCGTTATGCTTCAGTACATCACTGACAATATACGGCAGATCATCAGGGGTGACAAGCTCCTTACGGTCACCTAACTCTGTGATACGCTTCGTCACGGCTTTCGTCTGCTCCTTCGTCAGTTCCAGACCAAATTCCTTGAGGTTCTTGATGATATTCGCCTTACCGGAATTCTTGCCCAAGGCATACTCTCGATGACGACCGAAGCGCTCAGGCTTGAGGTCGTTGCTGTAGAGGTTACCCTTATTGTCACCATCGGCATGGACGCCTGCAACCTGCGTGAAGACATAGTCTCCGATAACCGGCGTATTCGGGGCTACAGCAATACCACTGTAGCCCTCCACGAGATGGGAGACATCAACAAGGGTCGTCTCATCGATATTCGTCTGGATATGGAGCATGTCATGCAGCATCACCTGAACACTCGACAACGGGGCATTACCACAACGCTCACCAAGACCGTTGACAGTGACGTGGAGCCCGGAGGCTCCGGCCTGTGCGGCAGCGAGGGAGTCGGCGACAGCCATGTCATAGTCATTATGTCCGTGGAAGTCGAAACGGCAGGAGGGATAACGCGTCACCATCTGACCGATATAATCGGCTACCTGCATAGGGTTGAGGACACCAAGGGTGTCGGGGAGCAGGAAACGCTCGATAGGCTCGTCCTTCAATCCGTCCATCATCTGCCAGACATACTCCGGGGAATCTTTCATTCCTCCGGACCAGTCCTCAAGATAAAGGTTCACACGCATGCCCACTTTCTGGGCGTAGGCGATAACCTCTCGGATATCGTGGATATGCTCGGCAGGAGTTTTCTTCAATTGCTGGGAGCAATGGCGCAGCGAGCCTTTGGCAAGGAGATTGATGCACTGACATCCACACTCCCGGATCCAATCGACAGACTTCATTCCATCTACGAATCCCAACACTTCCACACGGGAAAGCATGCCATCGGACTCTGCAGACTTACAGATCATACGGACAGCATCTTTCTCACCTTCAGAGACACGCGCCGATGCCACTTCAATGCGGTCGACACCAACATCATGAAGGAGCATACGTGCTATCATCAGTTTCTCATGCGGAAGAAAAGAGACACCGTTGGTCTGTTCACCGTCACGGAGGGTACAATCCATGATCTCTACCCTGCGGACATTATCATTGTTTGTCATAAAATTTATTTGTTTTTAGCTTCCCACGCCTCCACCTTATCACGGTTTTGTACGAGGAAGTCGACATCATCGAGGCCATTCTCGAGACAGTGCTTCTTATAGCCGTTGATCTCGAAATGCTCGCTGTGTCCCGTGGCCAGATTCGTCACGGTCTGGTTCGGCAGGTCTACCCGTACCTGCGTCTTATGATCTTTGTCGATAGAGTCGAAAAGTTCCTTCAGGAACCCCTCGGAAACGACAACGGGAAGGACGAAGTTGTTCAACTCGTTGTTCTTGTGGATATCAGCAAAGAAAGAACTGATAACCACACGGAAGCCATAACCGGCGATGGCCCAGGCAGCATGCTCACGGGAGGAGCCACTGCCGAAATTTTTACCGGCTACAAGAATGCAACCGCTGTAACTGGGATCATTGAGAACGAAGTCTTTCTTCAGACTGCCGTCCTTATTATATCTCCAGTCACGGAAGAGGTTTTCGCCGAAGCCTTCCTTATCTGTTGCTTTCAGGAAGCGGGCGGGTATGATCTGGTCTGTATCTACATTCTCCAACGGGAGAGGGATACAGGATGAAGTAATGACATCAAATTTCTGTTTCATTTTCGAAAGAATTAAAGTGTTCTCGGATCAGTGATTTTACCGGTGATGGCAGCAGCGGCAGCCACGAGCGGGCTGGCAAGGATCGTACGGCTGCCGGGACCCTGACGGCCCTCGAAGTTACGGTTACTTGTTGAGACACTGTACTTGCCTGCGGGAATCTTATCATCATTCATAGCCAAACAGGCGGAGCAACCCGGCTGACGAATCTGGAATCCTGCTGCTTCAAGGATCTTGTCGAGCCCCTCCTCACGGATCTGTTTGTCAACAGCCCAGGAACCGGGTACGAGCCAAGCCGTGACACCGTCAGCCTTATGATGTCCTTTCACCACAGAGGCAAAAGCACGGAAGTCCTCTATACGACCATTCGTACAGGCACCGAGGAATACATAGTCAATGGGATGTCCAAGAAGTTTCTCTCCAGGTTCAAAACCCATATAATTGAGAGCTTTCTTGAAAGAGGCCTGCTCTGTCTCGTCGATCTCGTCGAGCGTGGGGACCGTGCCGTCGATAGCGATACCCATACCTGGATTCGTACCATAAGTGATACGCGGCGCGATATCCTTGGCGTCAAAGACGAGCTCCTTGTCGAAGACAGCGTCATCACCGCTCTTCAGCATACGCCAATAAGCCACGGCCTTATCCCAGTCTGCGCCCTTAGGAGCATACTCACGACCCTTGAGATAAGCGAAGGTCGTCTCATCAGGAGCGACGAAACCTCCACGGGCACCCATCTCGATAGACAGGTTGCAGAGCGTAAGACGCCCCTCCATACTCATGTCGCGAATGACCTGACCACCATACTCCACGAAATAACCCGTGGCACCACTCGTCGTGAGCTGACTCATGAGATACAGGGCTACATCCTTTGCCGTCACGCCGGGTGCGAGCTTGCCCTCCACACGGATACGCATGGATTTCGGCTTCTGCTGCAGGATACACTGGGAAGCCATCACCATCTCCACCTCAGAAGTACCAATACCGAAGGCAACTGCGCCGACAGCACCGTGAGTGGACGTATGAGAATCGCCACAGACAATCGTCATGCCCGGAAGGCTCAGACCTTTCTCCGGTCCGACGACATGGATAATACCATTATCCTTCGTGTTCATCTTAAACTCCGTCAGGCCAAAATCCTCACAGTTCTTGTCAAGGGTCTCAAGCTGCTTACGGCTCACAGGATCCTCTACAGGCTTGTCCTGGTCGTGCGTCGGCGTGTTATGGTCGGGCATACAAAAGATCTGTTTCGGACGGAAACATTTCAGGCCACGCTGACGCATGCCGGCGAAAGCCTGCGGGGAGGTCACCTCATGGCAATAAAGACGGTCGATATAGAGTTGCGTAGGACCGTCATCAACGATCTGTACGACATGCTTATCCCAAATCTTGTCGAATAATGTGTTCATAATGTTTAATATGGTTGTTACTTGATTCTGAATTTATTGATACAGTCGATATAGGCTTCCACGGAAGCGGTGACAATATCGGTATTGGCACCGAAGCCATAGTAGATATGTCCGTCATACTCTACCTGCATGTGAACCTTACCGACATCATCGGAGCCTTTGTCAATGGCCTGGATAGTGAACTCCTTCAACGTCATCTGCTTACGGATAATACGCTTCAGTGCTTTAATGGCGGCATCCACAGGACCATTACCGGAAGAGCTCTCCTCGAACTTCTGACCACTGATATCGAGGCCGATAGAGGCCACACTCTTTACACCCTTGCCCGTGGTGACTTGGAGATAGTCGAGCTTCACGGCATGCGCCTCGGCCTGGTCGGCACCGGCAAGAACGAGGATATCGGCATCCGTGACCTCTTTCTTCTTATCGGCGAGTTGCAGGAATTTCTGATAGAGCTTATCGAGCTTGTCCTCATCATCGATATCGACACCATTGACATGGAGACGGTATTTCAAGGCGGCACGACCGCTGCGGGCCGTCAGCACGATATGATTATCATCATAACCAACATCCTTCGGATCAATAATCTCGTAGGTCTGCACATTCTTCAAGACGCCATCCTGATGGATACCACTGGAATGGGCAAAGGCATTACGGCCGACAATGGCCTTGTTCGGCTGAACAGGCATGTTCATCAAAGAACTGACCATTCTACTGATAGGCGCTATCTTGCGGGTATTGATATTTGTATCAATGCCGATACCCTTATGGCATTTCAGGATCATGGCGATCTCCTCCAAGGCCGTGTTGCCGGCACGCTCACCGATACCATTGACGGTGACTTCTACCTGACGGGCTCCGTTAAGGACACCCTCCAGCGTGTTTGCCGTAGCCATTCCAAGGTCGTTATGGCAGTGGGTAGAAATCGTCGCCTTCTCGATGCCATCGACATGCTCCATAAGATACTTGATCTTCGCGCCATACTCACTCGGCAAACAATAACCGGTAGTATCCGGAATATTGACCACTGTTGCACCAGCCTTGATGACAGCTTCGACGACACGGGCAAGATATTCGTTGTCCGTACGACCGGCATCCTCGGCATAGAATTCCACATCCTCAACGTACTTCTTGGCATACTTCACAGCAGCCACGGCACGCTCGAGAATCTCCTCTCGGTTGGAGTGGAACTTATACTTGATATGGGAATCAGAGGTACCGATACCGGTATGGATACGCTTGTGCTTGGCATATTTCAAAGCATCGGCTGCACAGTCAATATCTTTTTCCACGGCACGCGTTAGAGCGCAGATCGTAGGCCATGTGACCGCCTTGGAGATTTCTATCACTGAATTGAAGTCACCGGGTGAAGAGATGGGGAATCCGGCCTCAATGACATCGACACCCAGCAGTTCCAGCTCTTTTGCTACCTGAATCTTCTCTACTGTGTTTAACTGACAGCCTGGAACCTGTTCTCCGTCCCGGAGCGTCGTGTCAAAAATAAATAATCTGTCACTCATATTGTTACTCTTAAAAGTTACTCAAGTGCAAAATTACATAATTATGCCGACACTCACAAATAATTTATAACTTTTTTGTTCAAAGTGATATTAATTCCGCATTTTTCACGTTTCAGCATGAATAACAATTTACTTTTCTGAAAGGGTATATATATAATAAGGTGTAAAATATGCATCCGCATGTAGGTGGCCGCCATATTGCGGCCACGCAACGTTTATTCGGAATATCAGAACGGCACCGAATCACTGGGCGGCGGCAGCGGCGCTCCGTCCTGGCCGTTGATCTTGCTGCCCAAAATCTCACCACCATCGGACATCGGGGCAATCTGCACGTCCTCGGGGTTCTGGAAACGTGTGAACTCGCCCTTGAAGTTCAACAACACATCTCCCGTGGCACCCTTACGGTGCTTGGCGATGATAATCTGTGCCATACCATGGAGGTCATGGCCCTTTCCATCATCATAGATATGATAATATTCCGGACGGTGAACGAAGAGTACCATATCGGCATCCTGCTCAATAGCTCCGGACTCACGGAGATCGGAGAGCTGCGGCCGTTTTCCCTCGAGGCCTTCACGGTTCTCCACCGTACGGTTCAACTGTGAAAGGGCGAGGATGGGGATGTTCAACTCCTTCGCAAGACCTTTCAGCGAACGGGAGATCGTCGACACCTCCTCCTGACGGGAGCCGAAGCGCATGCCGTTGGCATTCATCAACTGTAGGTAGTCAATCATAATAATTTTTACACCCTGCTCACGGACGAGGCGTCGTGCCTTCGTGCGCAACTCAAAGACGGAGAGGCCCGGCGTGTCGTCGATATACATCGGGGCCTGTTCAAGATTGCGGAGGTTGGCATCGAGACGTTTCCATGCGTCACCGTCGAGTTGTCCACTAAGGATGTCATGACCGCTGATACTACATACATTGGAGATGACACGGTTGACGAGCTGAACGTTGTTCATCTCAAGAGAGAAGAAGGCGATGGGGATATGGTGATCGACGGCGATATTCTTCGCGATACTCAAGGCAAAAGAGGTCTTACCCATGGCCGGACGTCCGGCAATGATGACAAGGTCGGAAGCCTGCCAGCCACTCGTGATATCATCAAGAGCCGTGAAACCACTCGGGATACCCGTGAGTTCACCGGCATGAGAGGAAGCACGCTGCATGATCTCCGTAGCTTCTTTGAGGACCGGAGCTATCTGCGTGTAGTCCTGCTTCATGTTCTTCTGAGAGATTTCAAAGAGGGCGCCCTCAGCTTTCTGCATGAGTTCCTCCACATCCACGCGGGGATCGAAGGCACCCGTCTCCACCTTACTGGCGAAACTGATGAGTTGTCGCAGAAGATATTTCTGTTGCAGGATACGGGCATGGTACTCGATGTTGGCACTACTGGCGACACGCTGAGAGAGATCGATAAGATAGGCGGCACCACCGACTTTATCAAGTGTACCCTCTTTCGTGAGCTCCTCGGAGACCGTGACAATATCCGTAGGCCGCTGCTCCAGGTTCATCGTCTGAATGGCCTGGTAGAGCATTTGGTTCTTCGGATCATAGAAAGTCTCGGGAGTGAGGATCTCAGAGACGACAGAGAACGCCTCGGAGTCGACGAGGAGACCACCGAGGACGACTTGCTCGACATCAAGGGCCTGAGGAGGTACATGTCCGTAGGTGTTATCGACGGGTGTCGCCGGACGTTCCCGCCGACGATTGTCATTGTTGTTGGAGAAATTATTGTCTGCCATAGATAGATGAAAAATTGTATGCAAAATTAGCAAATATTTTCGGGAAAACGAAGTTACGTGGAAATATTTTTTTACCTTTGCAGAAAGAGAACTAAATATTACGACTATGATCACATTTCCTTGTGCCAAGATCAACCTTGGTTTGAATATCGTGGGCGAGCGCGCTGATGGCTATCATCATATTGAGACCGTCTTCTACCCTATCCCGCTCTATGACGCCCTGGAGATCAAATATATGGACGAGAAATTCCCGTCGGACAGTCCCTGTGACCTGAAGGTAACGGGGAACGCCATCGACTGCGACGAGAAAGATAACCTCGTCATACGGGCCTATAACCTCCTCGCTGCCGACTACGAGTTGCCGCGTGTACACGCACATCTCGTCAAACGGATTCCCTCACAAGCTGGTCTCGGCGGTGGCAGCAGTGACGGCGCCTTTATGATCCGCCTCCTCGATGAGCGCTTCCGTCTCGATCTCGGCAACGCTGAGATGGAGCGCTATGCCGCCAAGCTTGGAGCCGACTGTGCCTTTTTTATCTCTGCCGAGCCAAGCTATGCCACAGGAATCGGAGAAATCCTTGAACCGGCCGACGGTCCGCGCGGAAACCTCCACGGCTATTACCTCTCTCTCGTTAAACCTCCCGTGGCTGTGAATACTGCCGAGGCATATAAACAGATCCAATGCCGCCAACCGGAGAAATGTTGTCGGGATATTGTCCGTCAGCCGATCAGTACATGGAAAGACGAACTGGTCAACGATTTCGAAGAGCCCGTCTTCAACCAGCATCCGGAACTGCGTGATATCAAGGCCCATCTCTATGAGCTCGGCGCCGATTACGCGGCCATGAGCGGCAGTGGCAGCACGCTCTTCGCCTTGAGCCGCAAAGAGCCCAACGAACGTGTTTTGAAAAACATGTATCCTAATTATTTCGTGAAAGTTCTGAAACTGTAATATCATGCGTGATAATCCTCAAGAGCTGTTCCCGGAAGTTGACGAGAACGGCAATATCCTTGGTGCCGTCAGCCGTGGTCATGCCCATGACGGCAGCAAGATCCTCCACCCCGTAGTACACCTCCATGTCTTCAACAGCCAGGGAGAGCTCTATCTCCAGCATCGTCCGGCATGGAAGGATATTCAACCCGACAAATGGGACACCGCTGTCGGCGGTCATGTCGATCTCGGTGAGAGTGTCGACCAGGCTCTCAAACGCGAAGTCCGGGAGGAGCTCGGCATCACAGACTTCTCGCCCGTTGCCATGGGCCATTATGTCTTCGAGAGCCAACGGGAGCGTGAGCTGGTCTATGTACATCGTTGTGTTTACGACGGTCCCGTTCGTCCGAGCCATGACGAGCTTGCCGGTGGCAGCTTCTGGTCGCCTGCCGAGATCACCGAAAATCTAGGCAAAGGCGTCCTCACGCCTAATTTCGAGAATGAATACCGCAAATTTTTCATGAACAAATAACACACATTTAAAACAATACTTTTAAAAGATGAGAACTAACACATTAATCTTATGGATGGCCTTGTCAATGACAGGTCTCCATGCCTCTGCGCAACAAAAAACACACACTTTCTCCATCACGCCGAAAGCAGGTATCACCGTCAACAGTTTCTCGGGAGATATGCCGGTAACCATCTTTTTTGCGAAGATGGGGAACACCTCCGGTAGTGACACAGAGATCCATTCCTATGATCCTAACGACGCCATTTTGTCAGAGAAATCTTCACCGATGATAAGGCGAGCGTTGGATTCACGATCGGCGCAGAGGGACAGTATCAGTTCAACCACATCCTAGGCCTCTCTGTAGGCGCCCTGTACGAGCAAATCGGGTGTCACTACAATACGAAAGGCTTCCAGGCTCCCATCGCGAAGAACAGTGGCTACACCCTCCATGTCGATGAAGACCTGAGCATGAAACTCGGATATATCGCCGTCCCCGTCCTCGCCAATGTCTATCTCTGGCGTGGTCTCGCCGTCAAGGCGGGTCTACAACCCGAATTCCTAGTCCATAAGAAAGTTAATGGTTCTTACAACATCGTCAACGAGGCATCCTCCGGGGCGGTAGAAATGTCCGGACAGCCTGTATCTCCCGACTATATCGAATCTTTCAACCTCTCCCTGCCTGTAGGGGTCAGTTATGAATACCACAACTTCATCGCTGACGTACGCTATAACATCGGACTGATGGATATGCTAAAAGACAGTGGCACCCGTTATACCAGCGGGTCCGTCTACAACCGTACCCTCACCGTTACCCTGGGATATAAGATCAATCTGTAACCTGTATAATTCATAGGGTATAGCCTTTATGGTGGACGTAGGTTAGGTATCTTTCTGACAATGAGTAGGTGGCCGCCATGTTGCGGCCATCTACAAAAGGATCTGTGAATTATACAGGTTAGGGATAATGATTTCTTCCACCTTTCAAAGAAAAACGGTGAAAAATTTGTTTTTCTAAAAAGAAAAGACTATTTTTGTAAAAAATAAAACTGAATCATATGACTGACAAACAGAAAGCGTATGCTTGGTTGAAACTAGCCAAGCAGAACAAACAGAGAGCCATCGACAGAATGACAAAACTGATGGTTGAAGAATACGAAAAAGAGCATGGCGAAAAGCCAAAATATATTGAAGCTCTATGAGACTGGACACTGAAAAAATAAACGAACATGCTCCCTATCCGGTTCAATCTTTACCCGACGAAAGTTGGGTGAAGTTTAAGACGGATTATAATGTTATCTATTATGCCGGTTTCGATAGAGATGATCTTTCTTTACCTGATACATTTGTTTACCAATTTTCTATTATCAATGGTAACAATAAAAAATCTCCAAACGATAAGAAAGTAAGAGGAACGATTATCGCTATTCTTGAGAACTTCTTTAGACAGAATAATGAGGTAATGCTCTATATCTGTGAAACTGGGGACGGTAAACAAGCAATGCGTAATCGGTTGTTTGGTTATTGGTTTAATCATTATAAAAGAGGATGGAAACTTGTTATGATGTCCGCAACTCTCTATGATGAAGATGGTATAGAAAATGATACTGCCATTATTCTCCGGCAAGATCATCCGAAATTATCTGAAATTATAAAGAAATTTACTGATACAGTGCAAACGCTTAGAGATAAGCCAACAAACGAATAATGGCAGAGATTGGACACAATTATATTCCAATAAAATGTCATTAACAAAAGGATCAAACCATTTATGAAGAAAGGACTTGTATTGGAAGGTGGTGCACTGCGCAGCCTCTTCTCTGCCGGTGTCATCGACGTGATGATGGAGAATGGCATCGACTACGACGGACTTGTCGGCGTCTCCGCCGGTGCCGCTTTCGGCTGTAACTATAAAAGTCGGCAACCGGGACGTGTCATCCGTTACAACAAACGGTTTGCGAAAGACTGGCGCTACTGCAGCTTCCGGTCTCTCCTCCTGACCGGTGATCTCTTTGGTGGCGACTATGACTATCATCGGCTGCCGGAAGAGTTTGATCCTTTTGATCAAGAAACGTTCGAACAAAATCCTATGAACTTCTATGCGGTGTGCACGGATCTCGTGACAGGTAAGGCCATTTATAAAAAGCTCACGACCTGTGACTATAATTGTTATGAATGGATTCGAGCCTCCGCCTCCATGCCTGTGGCCGCCAAGATTGTAAAGGTAGAAGGTCACAAAGTCCTCGATGGCGGTATCACGGACTCTATACCCTTGAAATTCATGGAAAAGGAAGGCTATGACAAGAATGTCGTTGTCCTCACCCAACCTCTGGGTTACGTCAAGAAGCCTAATCCCTTGATGCCACTGTTCCGTCTTCAGCTCCACCGCTATCCGAAATTCATCGAGGCCTCTGCCCATCGTCATGAGATGTACAACGGTCAGACGGCCTATGTCCGTCAACAGGAGCTTGCCGGAAGAGCCTTTGTCATCCGTCCACAACATATTCTTCCCATCCATCATCTCACCCATGATCCACAACTCATGCAACAAGTCTATGAGGAAGGCCGAAAAGTAATGGAAGAACAGATGGATGATCTGAAGAAATACTTAAAAGCATAAAAAAAAGGAGATTGGCTGTCTCACGACTACCAATCTCCAAAAAATTAACCTTAATAATCTAATACCATGAAAAACACATTGCAAATGTAGGAATTTATTTCCATACCAGCAAATGTTTTCTTGAATTTCTTCTAATTTTAATATTATTTAAAGCTTTTACCATCCCAAATGAGCTTCTGCGGTCTTAAAATAACGTTCAGAGCCTCTCTGTCTGCCTGATTCATCATCGGAAGAGAAACATGGAAGATCAGCTCCGGACTAGAGACAGAAAACTCCGCCCATACCATCCGTGGCTCGATCATCTTGCGCAACTCAGCATATCGTTCCTCCGACATGGTATCCGGACGCTGAAGGAAATAACAATCCCAGGAAGGAGCAACGACCGCCGGCGTGATCACACTCTCTTTTGCCGGACCGGCAATGGTGAGGATCGAATAGATCACAGAATCCTTTCCCGACGGAAGACTCTTCATGGCAAACTCTGAAGACGGACTCAGCGTGACATGGAGATAGTCATTCGTCAATGAGTCTAGTACGGAATGTTCACCCAAAAGATTCTTCACGTCCGCCTTCACCTTCATGTCATAAAGATCAAGACACTCCAAGCGAAGGTTCTTATCCAAATAAGGAAAGATGGAATCAGGCAAAGACACCCATGCCTGACGAACAGAACGGGCAGACACCGACAATGCCGCCAGAAGCAGCAATAAAGATAAAGTATATTTTCTCATGTGAATCACATTTCTATAGCAGGCCACCATTGACCTACTGTCAAGATAACGAAAAAGCCTCGGAGATATTGCTATCTTCGAGGCTTTTCTTGAGTTTAAAGAAAAGAGGGCAGCTACCTACTCTCCCGCATTGCATTGCAGTACCATCGGCGCAAGCGGGCTTAACTTCTCTGTTCGGAATGGGAAGAGGTGGGACACCGCCGCAATAACCACCCAAAGGGGGTTGACGTATCTTGACAAGCAAAACTCAACAGTTGAAAGTATAACCCTTCAGCGGAAAGTGTTCGGGCAATTAGTAATGCTCGGCTTTGGCATCGCTGCCTTTACACCTGCATCCTATCTACGTCATCGTCTTTGAC
>NZ_AUJK01000010.1 GCF_000424185.1 Prevotella sp. AGR2160 | reverse complement strand
AGCATATTGCCGACAAGGGTGACGAGGTCGTCGTACCCCTTCACCCGTGCCTTCAGTATTGAATAGCCGTTCTCGCCATTCTGATACGTAATCCGTTCTATGACTGCCCGCAGCTTCATAATGATGTTACAAAAGTACATAAATTATTGGACATTCAAGAAAACAATTGTACTTTTGTGGTTGCAATATTGGAATCATAATATGGACAAGAATACTTTCAAAAAGAAAATAAACGAGGAGCAGCATACCAAGAGGCAGGTGAACAAGATAGAGAAAGCTAAAACCTATGAGCGGCTTATCCCCCAAGTTGAATCTCTGATTGAGGGCGTTGACAATCATGTTGGGGTATTGGCTAATGTATCAGCATTACTCCACTCGTCATTCCTCCATTATTTTTGGTGCGGCTTCTATATCGTTAAAGGAGATATACTTGAACTTGGTCCTTTTCAAGGCGATGTGGCTTGCTATACCATCAAGAAAGGACATGGCGTGTGCGGCAAGGCTTGGGAAGAGATGCAGACTATTGTAGTTCCTAATGTTCTCCAGTTTCCAGGGTACATCGCCTGTTCATCGAAGTCTCGGTCAGAGATAGTAGTGCCGGTGTTCAAGGGTGATGATGTTGTTGCCGTCATTGACGTTGACAGCAAGGGATATAGTGCATTCGATGACATTGACAAAGCAGGACTGGAGAAGATTGCAAAGATAATCAGTCAGCTGTTTGAGTAAAGCCGTCTCCCTCTTGTAAAGACATAAATCGGGTAGGAGGTAAATGTTATTCATAAAAGGCATTTACCTCCTACTTTCACATTTACCGACCTCCCACACCACCGATATTCCAACGTTGGAATATCGGTGGTTATTCCAACATAATTTTTATTCCAACCTTTTATTGTAATCGTTTTATTTTCAGCTTAAATTCTTATCCTTTAGTTGGAATAATATTATCTTTGTGCATTCACCAAAAATTAATTGCCTATGGACATTGAGAATTTAAAACGCACAAAGAGCAGTCTGAAATCATATTTACAAGAAAACGGATATAGTCAAGCCTATACTAAGGTTCTTCTACATGAGATTGACAGGCTCATTTCAGATTCACATTTTGTAGAAGCAGATTCCTATGAATCGTATTATGAGACACATGTCGTACCTATATACAAGAACTCTGCTACGCTGAGTTCCAAAAGGGGTATGCTTGGAAGAATTAAGTCATTGGATCTGTATGGAGTAATGCCATCAAAGGGGCATCCGTCATTTCTCCTCAACAAGGGTTGTTCATGCCAATTTTCACCTGAGTTCAACTGCTTCATCGACACATGCCGGACGGAATGGAAAGGACGGAGCTTGGCTGCTTCAACCATTGATAGCAGAATAGGTGTGCTCATCAAGTTCTTTGCTTATCTAACAAGAGCAGGTATTGCTACTTTTAAGAATATCTGCGAGCAAGATATACGATCTTATTTTTTTGATGGAACCTCAGTAATACGAGGATATGATGTCGTAAAAATCATTCGGCTTTCCATTCTCGATTATTTGTCAGTAAGTCACAACACATCCTGTAAGTTTATTTTCTCTTTCCTTCCGCAAATCAGAAAACGGCATAAGATATACCCGTATCTGAGAGATGAAGAAAAGCAAAGAATAGACTCCTTGCTTGAAGCGCCTGGATCGTTCAACTTGAGCAAACGTGATTTGGCTATATTCACACTGATTTATTATACAGGTATAAGAAGGGGTGACCTTGTAAAGTTAGAGGTGCATGATATTGACTGGGATAAAGATCTTATCTTGATTAAACAGGGAAAGACAAGGAAAGTGAATATGCTGCCGTTGCTCCCAATAGTCGGTAACTATATCCTTGAATATGTTGAACATGAAAGACCAGATACAGAATCGCCATATCTGTTCTTGTCAACTAATCGAATTCCAAATAAACTCTCAGGTGGAACCATATATGATATTGTGGAGAAGGTGCTCAGTTGTGCAGGGGTAAGAGTTGAAGGAGGAAGGAAGGGACCCCATTTGCTACGCCACAATCTATCCATGTCTCTTCTGAGAAGCGGAACATCAACGCCCTTGATCTCAGAGATTTTAGGACATTACAGTCCTAATTCTGTTGATGCATATCTGGAGTCGGACGAAAAATCACTGAAGAAATGCGCCTTGAGCGTAGGCGATTACCCGATTGGAAAGGAGGTGTTCGAGGTATGCCGATTATGACATTTGCTGAATTAGTCGAGAGTTACGCATCTTATCGCAGTGCTTGTGGCATGAAAGAACGCCCCATGCAAGATGTACGCTACTTCTTCAATGCTTGCGTCAGAAAGTTTGATAGAAGTAAATATTTGACTCAGGAGATGGTAGACTGGTGGTGGGAAAAAAGAGTAAACGAAATTGCTGTGACATACAGATCACGTCTGAATAAGGTACGTCCGTTTCTGCAATACATCAAATTACGGATGGACCTTACAGATCTCATCATACCAAGAATGCCACCTTATGTAGAGAGCAATTCTATACCGCACTATTTTACTAAGTCGGAGCTGAGAAACTTTTTCAAAGCATGTGATGAGATAAAAAACTATAAGACTTTGGAGCAGAAACTGAGAAAGATGGAAGTGCCAGTAATTTTTAGGCTCCTGTATAGTAGTGGTATGCGTTGTGTAGAGGGAAGACTTCTTGACAGAGACGAAGTAATCTTGACGACTGGAGTCGTAAGGATTACAAAGACTAAGGGTTACAGAGAGCGAATTATAGTCCTGCATGAGACAATGCGTGAAATTATGTCTATGTACGACGAGGCCATGAACTCGCTAATACCAGATCGTCATGTGTTCTTCCCTGATATCCATGATGATTACAGGAAGGATAAGTGGCTAGATGCTCAGTTCAGAGAGTGTTGGTACAAATATAATAAAGTCACTGCATACCCGAGGGAACTTCGCCACCAATATGCGATAGAGAACATCAACTCATGGCCGAACCATGAGTATGAGACCAACGAAAACCTCGTATCGCTGAAAAACAGTATGGGGCACTCTAAAGTGTCAAGAACTCTTGGTTATTATGCACTTGTCCCGCAGTATGGTGGCATAATAGAATCAAAAAGCGGGAATACTTTTGAAGAGGTTATACCATTAATGCCATAAGATTATGAGGAAAAAGGATTTAGAGGCTCTACAGCTTGCCAGACTTTACCGTGACTGGCTAAGTGAGAGCGCTTTGGTTTTGAGCTCTCACACCATATCTTCCTATAAGGAGGCATTCAGATGTCTAATGAGATATCTAGAAGACAATAAAGGTCTCAACACCGGTACATTCTGCTCCGTCACAGGCTTCTCCAAGACCCTGCTGACAGAATGGGTAGCAAATATGGCAGGAGAAGGATTAAAGCCCAGAACCTGTAATGTTAGGTTGTCTGCAGTGAGGTCATTTCTTAAATATGTTGCGTCTAGCGATGTAGCTTATCGCAAGCTCTTTATGGAGGCAGAAGAAGTGCATGGCATTAAAAATGATGCGGAAAAAGTTGTGTGTCTGAGCAAGAACGCTATCAGAACAATTCTATCCGTACCAGATGTGAGTAAAGATGCCTGTTACCGAGATGTAATTCTAATGTCTCTTGCCTATTGCACAGGGTGTAGGATTAATGAGGCACTGTCTCTTACACTCTCAGATGTAAGTCTGAACTCTACCGAGCCGTACATTATGGTTCAAGGCAAAGGGAACAAGCATCGTACACTCTATGTAAATAGCAAAATGGCCGGCAATCTCATGAAATACATACAGAAGTTTCACAAATGCGACACAGATGGAAATCGGTATTTGTTCTACTCAAGAGTTAAAGGGCCATACGTGAAGTTGAATCAAGAATCAATTAGAAAAAGGCTTAAGACGTATGCTGTGAAAGCGCATGAAAAATGCGAAGAGGTACCACTGGATTTACATATGCACCACTTCCGTCATGCAATGGCACTTCAACGTCTTGAGGATGGAATGAACATTGCACAACTCTCAACAGAACTTGGGCATAAAAATATCCAGACTACTATGATATATCTGAATGTCAAGCCTGGTATGAAAGAGAAGGCTATTATGGAAGTTCAAAGTAAAGATATCAGACAGATGCCTAAAAAGTGGAAAGGCAAGGCCACAAAACTAAGTGAACTATTTGGCTAATAGTCATCATGAATTTTATTCCAACTTTAATGTCAAAGAATCACGGCTATAATCGGAGTTCAAGTCAAAAGGTTGGAATAAAATTTATGTTGGAATAACCACCGTACGTGCGGTTCCGCATACGGCGGTTTCGCGCTTATACACCTTATGGTGTGTGGCAAGTTGTTTTCAGCCATCCCTTCGAGATACGTCACTTCTATTCTATTGTCGGATTCCGTCCTATCTTGTGAATAGAGAGTTCCTTTTCGGACATCTGACTACAAAAGACTCTCAAGGTAGCAGTCATTTACTATTGCACTGCGCGATTCAGTCCTTCCCTATAGGCACACGTGCCTTGGGTACTATGACCTCTGCTGACTTCTCACGGCAAGCTTTACTCCGTCATGGTGCATCGAATAACTCATCTTCACCCATGCGTCCGTGAGACCTCACTGGTTAAGTATACCGACTTTCCACCTTATCCCCGCCTAATTTACTCCTTGCGATTCCGAGTAGTTATAGGGCTTTGACGCTCTTTGCCGCCTCACCCTCGCAAGTAAGCCTTGGTATCAGGTTTCTGTACGTCGGGGCAGATGTTTGCCGCTGACTTCTTTCAGATTCCATCTCGCGATGGACACCCTTGTCTCTCTGGCTGGACAGTTCCCACTACTGGGGCCTGTTAGGGACTTACACCCGTTAGCCGATATACATGCCAGTCAAACAAAGACCGCTACCATCAGCCTCCATGCTGACGGTACCGGCTGTGTTTTTTACTTCCAATCGATTTTAATGTCACGAAGGCTAAAGAGCGTTGTTCCGCCACCTCCATAGAATGAGAGATTTGAAATACGCGCGTTTGCCGATACATTCGTGAACTTTAGGATTATCTTCGTATTGATATTTTTACGGAGGACTTCATAGTTGCTAAGTCCACCCACAGAAACAGAATCTTCCGGGCATTGATAGATGTTGCCGTCATAATCATTAAGGGACGCTCCATGAAGAATCTTTGGGTAAGCATCCTCTCCAGTATTAAGCGCCATCAGCGTAACAACAATATTGCCAGTTATGGCATTTCCTTCAGCTGAACCAATTCCATACTTGACACTATCCACTGTCACGGAAAGAATCTGGCGAATGTCCAACTGCTTTTTGTACTCAGCATTCCGATCTGCGAGCTCGTTAAGTCGGGATTGCATTGAAGCCATCTGACCATTCTGCATTTCAACTTGACCCTTCAGGGTCTTTACTTCTCCTTCAAGTGTCTTGACACGGTCTTCTACCTTTATTGTTTGTCCTGACACTGTGGCGGAGAAAGCCACCCACATGATAAGCGTAATGATTTTGTTCATAAGATACGTTGTTGATGTATGGTACAAACTTATATAAAATTTTTGAGATTTTACACCAGTAGGATAAAAAAGTTGAGGCCACAACGCAAATAACTGCTGAGATGCGGCTGAAAGCCGCAATTTCTTAGTAACTTTATAGCGGAGTCTTACTCCAATTAGTGTGTAATTAACGGGCTTAGTGTCCCAATGTTCAACTAAAAATTTCAGAGCTATGAGAAACGTATGTGGCCTCGATGTGCACAAAGATAATGTTTTTGTGTGTATTGACAAAAGGAACGATGAGAAAATTCAGTTTAAATGTGGAATTTTAACCAGAGACCTTGACGTCTTGCGCGACAAGCTGGTGGAGAACGATGTCGGCGAGATAGCCATGGAGAGCACCAGCGTTTACTGGATGCCTATATGGCGTGTTCTGGAGAGCGACTTCAAACTTTATCTTGTAAACCCGTATGCCATTAAACAACTTCCGGGCAGGAAAAGTGATGTTAAGGATGCAGAGTGGATAGCGACCTGTCTCCGCAAGGACCTCATCCGGGGCAGCTATGTGCCTGACGCTACAATCCAGCAGTTGCGCCAGTACAACCGCCGTATATTCGACATTAACAAACACATGGTTTATATACAGAACAAGATGGACGCGGCCCTGCAGCGTTGCAATATACGTATCAGCAACTATGTGTCAAACGTGGATACCAAATCCTACAGGGAAGTTGTTACTAAGATCACAGAGGGAGAGGCACGTGCGGAGGAACTCGTCAAGGTTATCCATGGAAGAACTATAAAGCGTTGCGGGCGCGACACCATTGTCGCATCCCTGGATGGAGTGGTAAGGCAGGCAGATATTGACTTGCTCAAGCAGTACAAGGAAGAACTCGACATGTTGAGAAGACACAAGGCTGAATGCCTTTTGAAAATGAGGGAAATCTGCAAGGAGCACTACCAGAGACAGCTTGAATTACTGCAGACCATACCAGGTGTGAAAGATCAGTCTGCAATGCAGATAATAGCCGAGGCAGGTGTCGACATGAAGACCTTCATTACGGCAGCCATGCTGATAGGCTGGGCTGGCCTTAAGCCAAGGAATGATGAGAGCAACGGCAAGTTCAAGTCAAGGAAAATAACTCATGGAAACAAATATCTCAGGAAGGTTCTTATTGAATGTGCGTGGGCAGCAAGCAGAACTCAAGGCTGCTTCTACAACAAGTTCTCTTACAGACTCTGTGTAGTAAGAAAGAAGAGCGGACTCAAAGTACGGGTCGCAATAGCACGCAAGATGCTTGTCGCAATATGGAATATGTTCACAAAGAACGAGACATACAAGGACTACCAACTCGAAAACGAGGAAGAAAAGCCCTCATAAATGATTATGACCACCTTCGCAGGTGTTTATAATATACCGTCTGTTGTAAGGTCATTATCTTTGTAGTAGCGCAGACTCTGTCTACAAACAGTCTAATGCTTCAGACGGCGTAGGACACCAGTTTGAGTTCTAAAGCTCGAAGAGGAAAAAGTTACATTTTTACTCTTTCATGGCACGATTGGAATACCACACGTGCCCGATTGTTTATGCGTCCGTTCTGCAAAGATGTCTCTATAATCAGTTAAAACTCGTGGATGCCATAAGCTTTTTTAGAGGAAAGGTAATGATAATTTCCAAAAAACTATAGGGATATTCCCTAAACGTTGAGAGAATATCCCTATTGATGTCTAATTACTTGTGATAACTTACTGAGAGTTGAGCAGACTCTTTATCATCTCGTCAATCTCACGGTTCACTCTGGCAAAGTTGCGGTTGAGCATGACTTCCTTCTGACGGGCATCGCTGAAGGCGTAGATTTTGGGGAGGTCAACGTATTGGGCTTCTTCCTTCTTGATCTCTGCCATATTGAAGTTGGTTTTACAAAAGTACTTGGTCGTCTTGAATTCAGGGCTTTCCTCAAGGTTGATGCTGCTGAAGGAGCTGCGCTCTGTTGGTGTGAAGTCACGGGCAGCCTGTCCGGCGAGCCAACCTGTGGCCATATCGGCGATTTTGGCGGCTGGGACAAGGTTGTCCATCTTCTCACTGATGGACGTGCTGACCTTTGAGTCGTTGATGGTGATGGACTTGCTTGTCTGTTTGGCCTTGCCGAAGACATCATTCTGAGCCCATTCCAAAGTTTCTTTGTTGCGGGCAGCACCCATGAAGATGTTGCCGCAAGTGGTGATGATCTTCTGCATGCCGTTCTTGCCGTAGTCGGCCTCCAACTGGGGAAGTTCCTGGAAGCCGAGGGTGACAGCCACCTTGTTGCTTCGCGCAGTACCGATAAGGCGGTCTATCTTGTGGAAGTAGAGTGTGGGCAGCTCATCGACGATGATGCTCACGGGCAGGTTGCCCTTGCTGTTGATACGTGTGACAAGTCGGTTGAGGATGAGGGCATTGAGCGAGCCGATGACCTGTTCCTTTTCCGGGTCGTTGGCGATGACAAGGTAGCTGGGACTGTTTCTGTCGGAAATCTTCAAGTCGAAGTCGTCGCCGGTGAACACCCAGTAAGCCTCTGGGGAAACAAGACGGGCGGCATTGACACGGAGCGTTCCCACCATACCCTCAAGCTGGTCGTTGGCCTTGTTCTTGTAGGCACTTTGGAACGGTGCCATCAGTGACATGATTTTGGGGTCTTGCATGAGTATGTCAAAGACTTCGCTGTAGCTTCGGCCTAAGAAGCTCAGCACATGTGGCATGTCGCTATATTCTCCCGTGATGGTGTCGGGCTCCACCTCGTTGCCGCTCTCGTCCTCATACCAACTGCGGGTGATGACGATTTCCTTTTGGTTACGGTCAAGGTAGCTAAAGCCGTTGAGGTCGACAAACATGCCGTCGGCATCGGTGGAGACGTTGTTGCTCTCTCGGTCGGTGAAGTCAAGGACCACGTTGCCTCGTTCGTCCAGGGCCTTATAGTCGCGCCATTTTCTTGTGACGAGTTTCAGTTTTCTGCCGTCGTACTCGACATAACGGGTGAGCTTCCTGCCGTTCTTATAGCCTGTCGGATGGAAGTTGACAAAGAAGTAGATGATGGCGGCAAGAAAGTTCTCAGCTGAGTTCTGGAAGAAAGCCTCGCTGCCGCCTTTCTTCTCTCCGCCGCCTTTGTTGAGGGAGGACAGGAGGGTGGCAGCTGTCTCGGATGCTGCCGCAAGGTCGGGAATATACTTCCGTTGGATAGGATTCACACGATTGCTGTACTCCACGTCGGTGAAGTTGACGATGCGGAAGCCGCAGTTCTGGGGCAGCGTGCCCAGCTTCCGGTTCTTGCAGTACTGATAGAAGAGATTCCTTGCCAGTGCCGGGAACTTATAGTCATAGACCATCATGGCAAAGCCCTTGGCACTATGCTGGCGGATGAACGGGTCGATGATACCGAAGGACTTACCAGAGCCTGGCGTACCTAAGACAATGGTGGCGCGGAAGGGATTGATGATGTTGATCCAGCCGTGGTTCAGTTTCTTCTTGTAGTAATAGACCATGGGGATGTTGACGCTGTACTCGTTCTCTTCCTTGTTACGGCTCTGCTCGAAGCTCTCGTTGTCGAAATTCCATTTATCGTCACCTATTTTCATACCCAAATACTGCGCGATGGCATCGAAGCCCTGATGGATGAGCATCGTGCCGACAACGGAGCAGAGGACATAGAGGCAGCGGTTAAGGGGATAACCGGCAAAGGAGCCATTAAGCGGCATTCCGTAAAAGACGAAGCACAGGACCATCATGGTCGCTCCGGCGAGGACGGGATAGAGCACCATGGTCTTGAGGTTCCACTTCAGGCTCTTGCGTGCTCTTGTTCCGATGCAGGTAACGGTGATACAGATGAGTTCCATCACCTTGCAGGCAGCCACGGAGTCGAAGACCTTGAAGCGGTGGAAGAGCTCAAGGACAAAGGCGACCATGCGGTTGTCTGATGTGATGGGCAAGTTCATCACAATCTCTATAATCAGTATCAGATAGATGCACGAGCGGAACATACTGTACATCTGCTGTTGTTCACGGGTTTCTTCCATAAATAAGCCTCCCCAAGCCCCTCCGAATGGAGGGGATGTTGAAATGAATTATAGTTTATACTCAGCTATGCGCTGCGAATTATATTTACACAAAAATTAAAGGTATCGAATGAGCTTGCAAAACGGTACCATTTGGCTCGTAAAACGGCCTCTTTTGTCGGCTGAAAGGGGCCGTTTCGCAACGCTGTTTGGTAAGTTTTGTAAACTCGCTGACTAACAATTACTTGCAAGACTATTTCTCCTAATGCCAATGTCTGAATTATCTTTACTATCTTGTTACACCTTTATATATAGGTATTCAAACATCCTCCCCCCCTCGGGGAGGCTTGGAGAGGCTGCTTCCTTTAGTGCAGGTTTATCAGCAACTCCGGAGCAAAGCTGTCGGCATTGAGGATGTCACGGTAGTTGATGTCGAGATAGCTGACACGGCCGCTGATTTGGTCCTCGGTGATTTCCAATCTTAGCTTCTTCTCCTCCGGGAACGTGAGCTTCTTCAGTACGATGACATTGCGGTAGTTCTTCACGAAGTGGTCGGCATGGTTGACCATGTAGACGGGCGTGAGCTCGATGGTCTGTGAGTTCGTGGCCTTCAGTTCTTTCTTGTCCATCAGCTTCAGGCGGATTTCGGCAATGTCGTACTTGATGTTGCTCTTGTTCTGCAAGGAGAAGTCGATGAAGAAGTAATCGCCAACGGTATAGATGTTGTTCACCTGCGCACGGATGCCATACTGCTTGTTATGCACACGGAAGCACTTCCTGCGGCTGGTGAAGATAGACCAGCAAAGACGGGACATGTCGCCCTGGGTCATACTCACCTCGGGATTAGTATAGTCTCGGATATCTTCCTGCCCGACAGTATAGACGGAGTGGGCACGCTTCGGGGCTTTTGTGTAATAGACGGTAAACTGTGCAATATGACGCTCACCAATAACCGTCACCGTTCCCGCAAGCTCATTGTCCATCAGCGTGGACTTTGGTTTCAGACGGACGATGTTGTCGGCGCACTGATTGCCCACGAGTTTGTCTGTGGAGATGTCCACGAGTTTGATGTTCTCCGGCATGATGAGATGGGTGGTCACCTGGTCGTTGACATAGATAACGGTCTTTTCCAAGTTTCTCTCAAAGATACGGGCATCATCCTCCGTGAGACGGTGGATGTAGCGGATGCGGACGGTATCATTCTTCTCACTCTTGGTGATTTTGTCACCTGTTGCGGTGTTCTCTGCTTGGGTTGGCAGGATGGCTATGGCCATCAGTGCCATGATAATAATCTTTTTCATTCGTTCTGTGTGTTTATAAGATAGACAATGGTATTGTACTTGATTTTGGCCTTGTTTTTTCGGATATTTTTCGACACGGCGGAACTGGCAGACTGGTACATGTTCTGCAGGGCTTGCAAGGCGATGATCTCCGGGGACACGCCGCCGGTGCCGTTCACGTCGAACTGGATGTTCTGCGCGGCGACATTGGAACCTGCATCCTTCATCATCTCACGGAACGTGGACTCAGGGACATAGAAGCCCTCCATGCCGTCATTGTCAAAGACGCTGAGGTTAACCTTGATGAACTTGTTGCCGACGAGGATGCTCGTGATGTTGGCCATGACACGCTGCTGTCCAAAGCCGGTAACGATGCCGTAGAGGTAGGACCCTTTCTTAAGGCGGATGCCCTTTACGGTTACGTCATCGAGGAGCTTGAAGCGCAGACGGGTGCCCTCACGTGCCTTGGTGGTTTTGTCAATCATCGCCTTGATAAGGGGCTCATCGACATTCTCGGTACTGGCCACGGTGTTGAACTTCTCGCTGTTGTCCTCCTTGACCTTCTCGACGACCTCGGTTTTCTCTTCCTTCTTGTTTGATTTCTTTCGGGAGTTGCCGGTGAGGGCGTCAATCATTTCCTGTTGCTGCCTTCTTTCCTCGGCTTCCTCTTCTTTATCGCGTCGCTCCTGCTCGGCCTGGTACTGACGCTGGCGTTCCATACTGCGGTTCTGGATGCGGTCGAGCTCACGGGCATAGGAGTTGAGGTCTTCCTGCTGGCTTCTGCCACTACTGCCATAGCCGTTGATGCGGTTCATGTTGGCCTGCTGACGCTCACGGAGGTCCTGCTCGGCTTTCATCTGACGGAGACGCTCGGCATTGACGGCCTCGATTCGTTGACGTTCCTGGTCATTGTAGCCGCTGCCGGTGGTGTCTTTCTGCTCGTACTCGTCGCCGATGCCGTCAACAGCGGTGAAGGCTCTGCCCTCGGCGAAGTGCTTGTTCATCGCTGTCATCTTGCTGTCCATGCCCTCACCGCGAGCATCGGGGAGGCTCATGTTGATGGAGTCGGTAACTACGTTCTTGGCGGTCTTGCCGTTACCCTTGAAGGTCTCCATGCCGAAGTAGATCAAGCCCAACAGGGGCAGGAAGATGACCAAAGGGAAAATGTACTTGGGTTGTCTGAGGTTCAGACGCTTGAGTTTCTGTAAGTCCATATCATCTATTTTTATGTTTATTGTTTGTTGTCGAGATACTTTACCACGAGTTCCAATTGGCGGTACTTCACCATGATGTCCAGGGAGTCCTGATGGCTCTTGACGGGCAGACGGACGAGGGAATCGAGTTCGTGTTTGAGCTGCTGGCCCTTGTTAGTGAGCACCACGGTCTGGTCCACCTGCATGGATTTCAGTCGCTGGATGCGGCGGATGCCGTCAAAGGCAGGCTTAACGTCGGACAGTCCGGACATCATATCGGCTTCGTTGTAGGTGGAGGTAAGGGTGAGCCAGCTGCCAATAATCAGTGAGAGCATGAGCGTGCCGATGGTGATAAGGGACACTTTTTTCTTGTGCTTGTCTGCCCATTGGTTGGCCTTGGCTATCTTGTCCTTGAGTTTAAGCTTGTCAGTCAGTGACTTGATGCCTTCCGCTATCTTAGCATCTTTCTTTTCTTTGCTTCGCTTAAATATCTTCATAGTATTCAATTTATTAGTAATCCAAATCTTTGTTTTCGAGTGTTCTCCAGTTCGTTATGAGCAGTCCGTGGGGATTGTTCTGTGTCCTTGGCACGTTCTCAATCTCGCCCACGGTGATGATGGAGCGTTTGAGGTCACGACTGCGACGCTTGATGAGCTGCGTGCCAAAGTACTTGAACTTTTTCTCATGTTCATTAAACTGTATGGAGTCGCACTTGATGGTGCAGACGGCACTGCTCGATATAATATCGGAGTAGAAGCCGTTCTCTTCCATAGCCTGTTTCTGCTTCATCGCCGTACCATCGGCCATATAGAGGGCCTTGCCGAGTGTCCACTTGATGTAGTCGTCATCGGGAGGCAGGTTGAAGAAGTATTGATGGAAGAGCTGGATGTGTGCCTTGGCCTCCATCACGAAGTTGGCTTCCTGCAGGCTGCGCTCGGCAAGGAAGGGAATGTCTCCATCGAGGATGTATATCTGGCTACGCTCCTCACTGACAAGCTTTGAGCTCTGATAGATAGTGAAGATGCAGATGGCCGTGCAAGCCGCCAATGTGAGGATGACGGTTGTCAGGGCCAGTTTGGTTTTCTGTTCTAAGGATTGTATCAACATAATCTTTTTAGTTAGGAGTTAGAAATTAGGAGATAGGAGTTGATGGAGTTTGAAGTTTAAGTCTAAGAGTTGATGGAGTTGTCTTGCATACGCTTGACAACTCCTAACTACTCACTTTTCACTCCTAACTTCCTTCGGCTCCTCCCGGTCTATAGTTGGAGTCGGACTTGCCCACATTATTTATACTGCGGGCAGAGTCTGCTCCACGGCTGTAGGATGTTCCTAGTCCGGTCTGCGCCATGATGGTGCGGGCGGTCTGGCTGAAGCCGCTGCCGCCATCGCTGTGCGACTGCTGTGCCGCACCGATAATGGAGGCTGTGCCGGTGGCGACTGTCGCTCCTGCCGCTGCTGTCGTGGTCGCCGCACCCATCGCATAGCTTGCACCGCCGAAGACGAGGGTCTGTGCCATACTGCCAGAAGCCGTTCCTGCGCTGGAGCTGATACCGCCGGGAATGAGCCACGAGGCTACTTCGGGCACGAAGCGGAAAACGTAGGCACCCACGAGCATGCCCATGGCATACATACAGTTCGAGCCGATGCCCTGCAAGCCCAACGCGCCTATCTGCTGCCAAGAGTTGACAGTTCCTCTCAATAGGGTGTCGTAGGCCTTGATGTCTTCCATGAGGTTGTACATCAGGATGAAGTCGATGTAGTATAAACAGAAGTAAACGACAAATCCCCATAGGGAAAGCGACAGGTACTTGCCCATCCACTGGGCCCAGGCATTGCTCCAGGGCGGTACGATGCTGAGGGCGAACATGATGGGCGCAAAGGTGGCGAGGATGGTCATGAAGATACGCTGGGCAACGAGCATGCCGTAGTAGGACATCTGGAAGATGAGTTCGCCGACGAACCGTATCACGTCGTTGATCCACTCGCTGACCTTGGTCTCGGCTGCCACGGCGGCACGCTGGGCGTAGTTGTTGATGGTGGAGCCGAGGTTCTCCATGTTGTAAATCAATTTATCCCACCAGTGGGCGTCCTCACCAATCTCCTGCACCTGCTTGGCGGTTTCGATGCTGTCCTGCACTTGTCTGAGACGTTTTAGGTAGTCGTCCTGCTTTTGGGCAACCTTCAGCTCCAACGCCGCTACTTCCTTGTTCTTGCTCTGTGCCATCTGTCGGGTCACCTCCTCCAGTCCCTTGCCGGGCATCTTGAGCGACTCGCAGATATAGCTACTGTAGGTGATACACAGGGAAAGGCCGATGATACGGGCGAGTTTCATTACGTCCATGCCACGGCGGCCGAGCATCATCATCCAGCACTCATAGGAACCCATGCAGAGGGCGAGCAGGAGACCGAGCATCTTGGCAAAGCTGATGGCATTGCCGAGGATGGCGGACTTGGGAAAGGTCTCCATTGCCGTCAGCAGTCGCATCAGACTTTCGTCTATGGCAGGGAGTCCCATCGTCAGCAGCTGGTCGATGAACATTGAACTTGATAATAGTAAGTCTGTCATAGTATCTTATTTTCTTTTGTTTTCATGATTGATTTTGTCTACTGATAGTATTGCTGTGCCATTCCCACAAGATGAGCCACACGCGAGACGACTTCTTCCATCTGCTTCTTGTACTCTACATAGGCTTCCTGCCTTTTGGAGTTTTCCAGTTCATTACCAAGCCCTTGTTTGTGCGTGTAGGCGATGGACTGGCAGATAAGGTCGTTCTGACGCTGGAGCTCGTTGACCTGCGGAGCCAGCTTGCCCTTGCTCTTGGTAAGGCAGAAGGTAAGACCCTCGGTGATGGCTCCCTGCATACGGTTGAAGTCATCCTTGAAGGTGGAGTAGACGAGGTCAACGTTGCGGTCGGCGGCACGGATGACTTCCTCGTCGTGCATCTCCTTAACCTTGGCACGCTCTTCCTCGACCTTTTTGATCTTCTCTTTTTGCAGTTCTTCCTGGGCAATACGACGGGGCATGATGGTCTTGACATTTGACTTATGCTCCTTGAAGCGGACACGGTATCTTGACTTGAAGCCGGACCACTTCCAATAGGTCTCGGCACCGGAGTATTTCTTGTGGAGAAAGTAGTAGTACCAGCCTGGCTCGAAGTCCCAGGGGCCGGTCTCCATGCTCCGCCACTGCTTCTCCTTCTGCTTGTCGTGCACTATCTTTTGGGCATAAGCGCTCCCGCCTTCCCCAATAGGAAAAGCGAGAGCTATAGAAACCATAGTAAAAGTGAGTGTGTGTCTCATGGTATTTTCGTTTTTTGTTCGTTTGACTTGGGTGTTTGTATATCACATGACAATTTACAGGTTGGCTTATGCTCCGTACCACTTGTCAATGACTTTCTTCGCTATCTCATCCTTGACCTCGCTGTTGAGGATGTCCCAGATGTAGTCGTAGTGGAAGCCGCCCATGACGACGATACTGCACCATAGATTGGCCGAGTCGATGATGCCGAGCATGTTGGAGATGTAGCTGTGGAGGGTGTTGACAAGCTCCAGTTTCTCGTCCATGCTGGCACGCATGAGGTTCAGACCACTGGCGGTAAGGGTGGCGTACATGGTCTTGATGTTCTTGATCTCCCTCGCGCAGGCAAAGTTGGCCTCGGTATAGTACCATGCCACCGCCGGTTTCTTGAAGGTGTACTTGACCGTGTTCTTCGTGAACTGGGTGTACTGGTCGATGAGACGGTAGAGGTCTGTGCCCGTAGAGGCGAGTGCCGCACCGAGGATGACGTAGCTGTAGGCGTTGTTGAGCTTGGAGTTCAGCGTCATGCGCACGTCGTTGAACTTCGTTGCTCCCGTGGTGACAAGACTCTGCTCGCCATAGCTTACCGATACTTTCTCCAGTGCCTTCTCCTCTTCCTTCTTGATGAGCTTGTGCAGCGAGATCAGTGCCTCGATAGTCGGCTGGTCATTCGGGTAGTCGAAGGCATGGGCTTTCGAAGGATAGAGGATGGCAACTGCCAAAAGACATATTATAATGGTATGGTACTTCATAGTTCATTCGGTGTTCTTTTTGGTTCTTGATGGTAATTACTCACCTCTATTTTGGAGAGTGGCTGGTGGCTCTTAGATGCCAATTCCGTTCCAGTCTCTGATTATTCCGTCCACCATGCCGCTGGCCTGATAGACGGCAGCCCAGCTCTCCGGGTCGATGGCAAAGAACACCTCGCCCCAGGTGCCAAACTGGCACATCATCACCATCACGTCCATCTTGCACTTCATCTCATAGAGGCGGGAGTAGATCCTGTTGGCCATCGTAAGACGGGTGTAGCGGTCCATGAAGTTGTAGCCGTCGCCCTGACCCATGTTATAGCGTCCGCCACCGTTGGGTATCTTCTGGCGGATAATGGGATTGTCGGGCAGACGTATTTTGCCGTTGTTCACCACGTCGATGAAGTCATGGATAAGCCCCTCGGTCTCGATGACGACATCCGAGAGTTCGTTCAGGCAGAGGACGTAGTTCTTCACGGGGTGCGATAATATGTACTTTGTCACCGTAGGCACGGAGGTGAGGATGTCGGCACTAAGGAGAAAAATTTCCTTGTAGTAGCCTGTTTCCTCCCCGAAGCCACGGACATTGGTCATCGTCAGATGGTAGAGTTCCTTAATGCCCTCCATGGCGGCGGTGTACTGCAATATCTTCTTCTGCTTGGCGGAGATGGTGTCGAGCCGCTCGTTGTGTTTGTCCTCGATGGCCTTCTGGGCGGCGGTGTTGGCAGTTACCTGCCCGATGGTCTTGGGGTCTATGACAAGGTGCCATCCTGCAAAGGCATGCGTGGTGGCAAGGAGAAGCATGGCTGCGGTCAGGACACAGCATTTATTCTGCCTGCTGCTTATCTTGTTGGTATTCAGTCTGATTTGTCCCATAGTGGCATAATGTTCTGTTTTTGGTTTACTTTCACCGCGAAGTCAAGGTACTTCTTGATACCGAGTTTTTTGCGGTCTTCCTCAATTTTCGTGATGGCGGTCTGGATGTCGCCATAGTGCCGCTCATAGACTTTCAAAGCCTCTTTCTCGGCGCGCTCGGTGGTATAGGCCCAATAGCACTCGGGCGGTTCCTCCACGCCATAGACATCGGAGTACTGGCCACGGCATATCCACACTTCCTTAAAGTAGCTACGCCCGTCGTGGTTGTTGAGGGCGTTGACGGTGAAGATCTGCTGCTTCTGTACCTGCGTAAGGCCGAGAATTGCACTGATGTCGTCATATCGGTCCTTGAACTTGCTCTGGTCGAGGAGGATTTTCACATCACTGTTGTTGATGATGGCTTCCTTCACGATGGGGCTGTCGATGACATCATTGAGCTCCTGTGTTACCACTCCGGCGATGCCGTGGAACTTTCTGACCGTCTTATAGAGGTATTTGATGTACTCCGCCATGGTCGGTGAGCTGATTGCCTTCCACGCTTCCTCGATGATGAGTGCCTTGCGGCCTTTCTTGATGCGCATCTTCTGTAGGAACACGTCCATGATGATGAGCACCACGATGGGGAACAGCACGGGGTCGTCCTTGATCTTATCAATCTCGAAGACGATGAACTTCTCATCAAAGAGGCTGGCATCCACGTCGTTGTTCAGCGTGTGCTCCAGTTCGCCACCCTTGTAGAACTGCTCCAGAATGGCGGCGAAGTTGTCAATGTCGAAGTTGATGCTCTTCTCCCTCATAATCTGCGGAATGCGCTCGATGGCAAACTCGTAGTAGCTGTTGAAGCTGAGGTTGTCGACGTGCATCTTTCTCCTTTGTTTCTCCATACGGTCGATGCGCTGCTCGATGGTGATGAGGTAGTTGCCCTCAATAAGCTGTGGCATGAGGCGCATGAGCTGGCGGTTGGCGGCGACCTTCTCGCCGTCGGTGGCGGCCTTGTCGTTGATAAGGTCGTGGAGCTTGTTCACTTTCCGCTTTATTCTTGCGTAAGTTTCCTTCTCCTCAGCAGCACGTAGATTACCATCACCGGCCATACCACGGTCAGCAGCAGGATTGAAAGAATCGTATTCACTATCCGGTCCGCCAAAGGCAGATGGATCTTCGGATGTTTCGGTAGAGGTGGCTGTTCCATATTCATATTCAGAATGTTTATATTTTTCTTCAAGTTCCTTGCTGTGCTTCTCGTAGGTGCCGTTCTTCTTGTCCTCCAAAAGCAGACGCTTGCGGAGCTGGTCGCGCTCGGCATCGGTAAACTCCTTGAAGGGTGTGAAGTACGACTCGTAGTACTCGACGATGGTCTGGTTGATGATCTTGTCCTCTATCTTCGTAGGTGCCTCGGTGCCCTTGAAGATGAGGAAGATGAGCGACTTGAGGAAGTTCTTCTTCTCGCCGAAGTTCTGTGAATACTCGGTGTCCGTAATCTTAAACGGGTTCATCGAGATGGGCTTTTCCTTTGAATAGCTGATGTAAGTGCCTTTGAAATAACGGCATATACCCTCATAGCTGTCGCCGGTATCGACCATGACGACATCAGTATTCTGCTCCAAAAGCTGGCGGACGACCGTGTTCATGTGGAAGGACTTGCCGCTGCCGCTTGGGCCGATGCAGAAGAAGTTGGCATTGTCGGTCATCTTCACCCTCCCTTCCTTGCCGGTGATGTCGATGCAGACGGGCAGGCCCTGGCGGTCGGTGTAGTAGGTCTTCAGCGGCGTGTCCTCGCTGTGCTTCAGATGTTCCTTGAAGAAGAGGCAGAGGGCTGCGTCGTTGAGCGTCAGGAAAAGGTCGTAGTCGGGGTTGAACGAGTAGGCGTTGCCGGGAAAGGAGTCCATGAAGAGCTCCAACTGGTTGTAGGCACTCTTGCTGGCGAAGATGCCGCACTCGTAGAGCTTGGTCTCGATGAAACTCGTCACGGGTGTCAGCTTCTCGGCCTTGCAGCTCACCAGCAGATTGAAGTTGGTATAGACGAGCAGCTTGCTGTCCTGGGCGAGTACGTCGAGGACGGCCTCGATGTCGGCCTTGGCAATCTTGTTGCTGGGGTCGGGCATGGAGCCGTGGCGCTTGGCTTTACTTTGGAGCTTTCTCAACAGTTTCCTTTGCTGCGGGATTTGGATGACTTGGTTGTAGATGACGCAGTCGGTATCAGGAATCTCACTGAGGAAGGCCAGCAGGTCGGTGGCGATGACGTAGCCGTTGACGGCCACGGGCTGGTAGGGTTTTATCAGCGATGGCAGGTTGATTTCGTCCACGTCGACGATGTCGAAGGATTTTACTACTTTGTCGCCCATCTTCAGGCAGTCGTCACCGGCCTTGAAGCTCTGCATCGAGAAGGGGCCATCCTTGAAGTGGAAGGCCATGAAGCGGTGGAGGTACTCGTTGACCTCGTCCTTGGTGAGCTTGCGGTGCCAGATGCCACGCTCCTTGAGGATGTCCATGACCTTGCTGACCTTGGTATGAAAGTCGAGCCATGTCTTGGGGTCGTACTTCACGAAGGCGGATTTTACCGCTTCCTGCGTGATAATGAGGTAGGTGCGTATCTCAGTATAGGGCCGGCCGTTGAAGTAACGGAAGTAGCTCCTGGTGAGGAACTCCATTTCGTCGGTGATGTCGTGGTGGTAGCTCTGGCGGCATAGCACATCCTGCTTCTGCAGGGCATAGCCCTCGCCGAGCGTCTGGACGATGTTGTTCAGCACGTCGGTGAAGGCGACATACTGAACGGCATCCGTGGCATACTGCTGCACGGGGTTCTCGATCTCGATAATGACGGACGGATTGCCGTTCTTCGAGAAGAGGACCGTGTTCATCAGCTTGCCGGAGCCATCCTTGATATCCTGGAGCTGGGCGAAGAGGCCGTCAAGCGGCTTTTTCTTGTTTGACATGGTAGGTTATGTTTGTAGTAACTGTATTCTTCCTTTTGTTTTCTATTTTGTTCGCGGCTACCGCTCGTACATTTTGTAAAAGAAGTAGATGTCGTGGTGCCGTTTCTTGCTGTGCAGTCCACTGCGCTGCTTGACGTAGATGGAGATGATTCCCACGGCGGCGAGGCAGACCATGACGATGAAGCCAACAAGCTTGCCGAAGAGGATGGAGGACAGCAGGAAGCCGAGGAAGCTCAGGCCGATGGCTCCGGCGGCGTAGGTCAGGAACCTGCCCCGAATGCCCATGAACTCCAATGGTTTCTGGAGTCCCTTGAAAACCGGTATGCCGTTGAAATTGATGTCCATTTGGCTGATGTTTTGTTTAGAATTATCTTTATGTTATATATGTTTCTTAAGGTGAATTTTCAGAGTTAGAAGGTGTCCGGGCCGACACTTTTCATCGGTCGGACACCTTGTAATCAGCGGTGTGCAACTACTTGAAGAACAGAGGCAAAGCCTCGCTCATTGCAAGAAATGCTACACAACCGCCAATCGTGAGCATGATGGCCTTCTTCACGTCCTGATCTCCGTTCTGCATCTTGAAATAAATGGAGAACGCGCCGACCAGTGCGATGACGGCAGCAATGGCCTTCATCAGGTTGCTCACAGGGGTCTGGTAGCTCGACACCTCGGTGATGGCTTTCTGGAATCCGCCGGCTCCCTTGCTCTGGGCAAAGGTCATGACGGCACAGAAAAGGAACATTCCGAGGAAGGCGGCTACACGCTTCACAGGGATACTCTTGCATACGCTAACGCAGGAGTTCATGATGGTTTTGGTTGAAATGGATTGTAACATAAGTGATTTTTGATTTTCAATACGTTACAATTTAATGACCACATGAAAATGGAAGATGGGTGAGTGCCACTCACGTGGCCGTCTGATCCCCTTGCCTCACGGCGCAGCCCTCTTCCGGAAGCTGTCTTATCAACCTAATGTTAAAAACATGAACAATAATAACTAAAACTAAAAACCGTATATACAAAGAGCAAAATCTCTATATGTTGAATTCTGGCGGAGACTCACGGTTCGACCGTTCAGATTTTTCTATCGCTTGAAGTTCGTCCTCGTCGGGA
This sequence comes from Prevotella sp. AGR2160, assembly GCF_000424185.1. Lineage (GTDB taxonomy): Bacteria > Bacteroidota > Bacteroidia > Bacteroidales > Bacteroidaceae > Prevotella. Next base: position 81,392 of record NZ_AUJK01000010.1, on the reverse strand, counting down.
ACGCGCTCTGATTCTTTCTTTTCCCATAAATTGTCGATTTGTCTGAGTGTCATTTGAGCTTCATCAAGAGAGACTTGCTTGGCCTCCTTACTGACTTGCTCGGCAGTCTGGGTTCCTTGCAGTTTCGTGTGCTGCTTGGATTCGTCTATTTGAACCTTCAAGAAGTCGAAGTAAGCATCACTATGGAACTCCGGTTGCTTTGGGGGCTTCGGAGGTCTGGGCTTTTTTGCATGAGTCGGTTTTGGAGAAGTTCCTTCTTCGGAATTTGACTCTGACGGAATCTTTTCCTTGAAGGCTTCCTCACTTACAGCATCTGACACCTTAGGGGAAACAGTATGCTCAGGACCGACGATGCGGACTTCCGGGGCGAATGACTCTACGTCTTCTGTGGAGGTATCCTTCACCTCCGATGCGTCTTTGTCTTCCTCTTTTGAAATGGAGTCCTCTGCGTTCTCTTCATTCGATTCCATATTTTCCCTCTCCTTTGACATGGCTGACATTTCCTCGGAAAGTATCTCTCCACGTCTGAGCTTAACAAGCTCATTAATACGTTTCTGAGTTTCCTCATCAGTTGGTCTTGGGCCTATGTCATCGGAGGGATTTACTTTGGGCTTATCACTATCCACATCGAATGATGTAGCTGAGAGTGGAGGAGGGACCTGTGCTGCTGACTGCTCAGCGGATGCAATGGCTTTCTTCTCTTCCTCACTTGTTTCTCCCGACTCCTCATCATGGATGGGGTGCGCTGTGGCCACCTCGTCATCCGATTTATGGGCGGCGGAGTTCTGAGCGGCAGACTGCTGTGGCTCTGTCTTTCCCACTGCTATGGGCTTGAACTGCCCGGCCTCGTCGGAGATGTCGATGTCTACGTCCTTGGGCTTGGGCATGAACTCCACCGGGTCCTTCTTGATAAAGAGGTCGAAGACTATCATGCCCGCGTAACCAAGGACATAAAGAACAACAATAACAATTACTATACTCGTGAATGCCATAAGCTATTCTGCAAAGGGTTGTGACTCGTCACGCTCGATGCCGGTGACACTGTTCTTGCCGAACACCTTGTCTCCTGTCTCGTGGACTTTGGGGACATAGGTCACAGTCAGCTTCTCACCCTCGGTGATGGCATACTGGTCGATTTCTTTCTGCCCGAAGACTTCAAGGAGGAGTTCTCCGTCGCCGTCGGTATCGAGGACAAACTGCTGGGCGGCCCATGTGCTGCCCTTCTTTGACGTGCCTGTCCTTACAGGCAGGACTTTCTTGATAGTTCCTGTGGTTTTCATAGTCGATAGTTTGGTTATATGGATGGTTTAGTTGATGGTCTGTCCATTTGCCGACGCGGCCGGAGATGCTGAATAATCCTCCGTTTCCTCCGTGCACGCTGTCGGCAATGGCAAAAAGGTAAATCCGAGTTCCTTGCCGTTGGCCTCCTTGACGAGGTGGCGAGTAAGGCCGGGATAGTAGAAGAAGGTATGCCCGTCGGTTCCAAGAATGTAACCGATGCGCTTGAGTGAACCGCGAAGACGGATCTTCTGGTTGTTACTCACTACCTTTATATTTGTACGCTGGTCGAGACCGAAGATGATCCGGCGGCGCTCCTTCTGGATGAGTTCCTTGCGTCGGCGGCTCCGGATAGTGCGGAGCTGCTCCGGGGTTCGTGACAGTCCGAGCTCACGGGCTATCTTCACTATCGTGAACCTATGCAGTCCTGTGCGCTCCGCCATTTCCTGATAGGACAAATTGGTGTATTCCATCTCCACAAAGGCACGTGCATCACGATTGCGGCCAGTCGGATTATCCTTGCGGAGACCGAGTTCGCGGGCATGCTTGGCAACAGAACTAAGCGAGAAGCCAAGATGGGTGGCTATATTGTGGAGATAGTCTGTTTGAAAGCGTTCCTTAAGTATGTCGTCATGCTCCGGTGTCCAGAATATTCGTTTTGTCTTAGGTTGGAAGGTTGTATTCATAGTGTTCAGTTCATTCTTTTGGTTCTTAATCGGTTTTATTATCTCTTTTGCCTGCCCTGCTCAAAACAGGCCGCTGCGGTGGGTGACGAGCCGTCGAAGATCATCCTTGTTGGCATCTATGAAAGACCTGGCAAGGGCTGTGATGATGGCGGAGATGCGATGGCTGCCATAGACTGCCTCAAGGGTGGCCACTATATCGTCGGGCAGGAACACCCAGTGCCGTCGTCCGGTGTCGGAATCACAGGAGAAGTCTTCTATCTGCGAGAGGATATCGTCTTTTGAGAATGGTGTACGGCTTCCATTGGACAAAGACTCTTTTTTACCGTTTCGTTCAGCCTCCTTGGATTCTTTCTTCCTGACAGGCATGGACGGACGTGGCTTGCGCTGTACCTTTTGTGAAAGTTTTTGCCCAGTGCTCTCGGATGGCTTGTTATCAGCGGTTTCCTCTGTGGAACTGAGAGAAGACTCCTTGGGAGAAGGCTCCTTTGCAGGCTTTACGCGTGCCTCGCGGGGCTGCTCTTCATCGACTCTCTGTGCCTCGTCCCCCGTTATCTCTTCCTTGGGCTTGTCACTCTGCCACATATATGCTGGCTCGCTCTCACCGTTGACTTTACGGAGAAGTTCGTGAATATCCCCGAAAACCATTGGTCGAGAAGTGCCGTCAGTCATGCGGATTTGGATTTTTCGTTATAGATGCAGTCATAGAGCGTGTCATAGCACTTGTCAACAATCTCATGTTGCTTATCGGTGAGGTAGAGCGTGCTGTAACGCTGGATCTCGGCGCTGTTGGGTATCTTCGGCAGGACGGTGCCCAGCTTAGCGAAGTAGTCGAGGAACTTCTGCTGCTCGACAAGCTCGTCCTTGCGGCCCCAGTTCTTGTTGAACTGGTTGGGCAGGAAGAAGAACGGAGGCAACTTGTCAAGGCCGTTCTCCTTGGCAACCATAGCGGTCATATCAATGAAGCCTGTCGTGCCGTTGATGCTGGTCTTCTCCAACTGGATGGGGGTGATGATGGCATCGGCCTCGAACACCAATGGGAGCAAACCTTGAAGGGTGAGACTACCCGGAGTGTCGATGATGAAGTCGAAGTCCTCGTTGCGCATGGCTCGGATAAGGTTGAGGGTATCCTTCTCACTGCCAAGCTGGGTACAGGGTACAACCTGATAAAGGGGCTGAAGCTGCGGCCAGCGCTCTCTGTCCTGCTCGTGCTTCTTGACGATGCTGCGCTGCGGGTCAGCATCGAGTACGACGAGACGGCAGTGATGTTTAAGAACGAGTTGGTTGGCAAGAAGCACGCCGAGGGTAGTCTTGCCGCAGCCGCCCTTCTGATTGGCGACGACGAAAATCTTGTTGCGTCTCTTCTCCGGAGACTTTCCGATGTTAAAGAATGGTATGTTCATAAGGTTGGTTGTTGGTAACTCGTGTCATGGAGTATTGGTCACCTCTGTTATGTCCGCCTCATGGCGGCATAAGATATTTCCGTGTGACGGTAAAAGACGCGCTCCTTTTTGGTAGGCCTGTATTCCAAGGGAGCTTGGCCCTGCAAGCTTTCAGGTGCTTGCGGTATGATTTTCTGCTGCAAAGATAAGAACTATTCTGCATTACCGCAACAGTAGCCATATGTAAACTGCTGATTTACCGCCAAATTTGATGAAAAAAGTCGATTTTCTTCAATAAAAGGCATTTTCGTACAAACGATGTTACCTTTAACAATGTCCCAAAGACAATAGGACGGACTAAATGGACATTTTGCATTCGGAGTTCTTGCTATTGCATGGATAAAACACGTATGGCATTATACATTATGGTTAAATGGGCTGAAACATACTGATATTATTCGCAATTTCAGTACTTTTGTAAAAGCAAACCGATGTTTTCATTTTCCCTTTAAACTGATTTCAAATGAATATAGAAGAATTACGAACTTATTGTCTGTCGTTGGAGACCGTCGAGGAAAAGTTTCCTTTCGCCAAGATTAAAGGAGGCGAGAGTGTGCTGGTGTTTTATGTCTGCAATCATATGTTTGCTATGGTCGACTTGGATGACAGCGACATTGTTAACATAAAGTGCCAGCCGGAGCGAATAGTTGATTTACGGGAGCATTGTGAATGGGCCGGCAAAGCTTCACACATGAACAACAAGTATTGGCTTGGAATGCGTTTAAGTGGTGTACCGGATGATACAGCAAAGGAACTTATCTCAAATTCTTACTCGATAGTCAAAGAGAAATACAGGAAGAAGAAAAGATAGGTTCCTTTGCCGGGATTAGATTTTACTATCATGTCATTCTATAACTGGCTGGCAATCTCCCTTACCTTATTTATATAGTCAGGGGCACTGGCATAACCAATACGTTTAAGGAAAGAGTAGTAGCCTTCTCCGTCACGATGTTTGTACTGCACTTTGTCCCTATAGGCTATAACACTTTCCTCCCAGTTACTGAAGCTATAGTAGCCCTTTGAGTGCCTGAGTCCGAAGAGATTGTTATGCTCGTTGCAGACACGGGAACGGAAGCGTCCTGTTTCAAGGATGGCCTGGGCAAGGACAATCTTAGGATATTTGATGCCGTGTCTCTTTAAGGCGGCGTAAAGGTTCTCAATGGTCAGTTCCTTGCTGTTCGGTTCCACATTATTATATATAGGAGAGTCCTTACCGGTAATTTCCGCAAGACGCTCATTGAAGGACTCCACTTGCTGGTTCAGCGCATGGACGAATGGCAGTGGGTCAACGCTCGTCCACACATTGTTGGTTGACAATCGTTGCAGCTGCAAATGTAGGTGCGGGCCGGTGGAACGTCCGGTGGAGCCCACGATTCCAATAACCGTGCCCGCTTGTAACATCGTTCCCTCCTTTGCGTAGATCTCGCTGAGGTGGCCATAGAGACAGCGGAGATTGCCATAATCGATGATGACATAGTTGCCGTAGCCGGTGTTGCCGTGGCGGACAGTGGTCACCCTGCCCGGGAGCATGCTATAGGTAAATCCGTTTACACCAATGACATCTATGCCGTCATGGAACTTCCGGCACTTGGTGAAGGGGTCAAGGCGGTAGCCGTAAGGCGAGGTAACGGTTAAGTAATCAAGTGGCATACAGATATTTAGCCGTTTTTCAAGGATGCTTAAAAGCATGCTGTCAGAGGCACTGAGAAAGGGTAAAACGGGCTGTTTTGCAACCTTCTTGGAAGATTTCTCCAAACTTTTTTCACCTTTTTCTTGCACTTTTCCTTGGCCGGTGTTGGAAGTTGGCGGTTTGTTTCCTAACTTTGCGGTCAGAAACGAAGGCAAAGGCAGAGGGAAGACGGACTCTTTCTTAGTCTCAACCTTGGACTTTGACTTTGTTTCGTGGAGTACGTCACGGACGTAAGGGTCCGTGGAAATGGATAACGTGTCGGCAGCCGGACCGACTTTCTCAGCAGTGTAAAACTGTGCCGGTGATTCCAATACATTCATCGAGAACATAAGGACCACAGCGCACTTCAAAGTGTGTTTCATGGTAGTAGTATGTTTAGTTTGACATGGATTTTCACCACAAAGTTAGTATAAACCAGTAGAATAACCAAACCATCAACTATGAAAACAGAACCAGTACCATTCGACAAATTTGCCAAAATCGGCATCTATCCTAAGGATCTTATGCGCATGCCAAAAGACTTGCGTGACTCTATCTTGAGCGGTGAGCTCTCGCCGCTCATGCGTGTCAACGTACCCGTAGGCGATAACTCTGCGGTGTCCATTCCAATGAAAATTCAGCTTGCTTATGACAAGCACGGAAAGCTGCAACTGCTTACGTATCAGATACATCGTGATCTTGACAACAACCTAAAGCTGAACGACACCGAACTGGAACGCGTACGCAAGGGCAGTGTCATACAGAAGGAGTTTCAGGAGGACGGCAAGCGCAAGATGCGTTACGTACAGTTGGACAAGGAGACCAATTCCCTGATGTACCGTGATGTGGCAACTGTTAAATTTGAGGAAAAACTTCGGGAAGTTGACAAAATCAAGGACATCGGACTCGGAATTGGCCAAAAGGAAGCTCTCGCCTCGGGCAAGCCTGTGGAGCTTGAGGTGGGTGACCAGAAGGTCGTCGTGGGCGTTGACCTCCGTGAGCCCGTGGGCTTCAAGGTTATGAATGGAGACATGGAGGAATGGAAGCGTCAGCAGGCTATCCGATATGATGATGCCAACGAGGGCTACATGGGCTATGTGCAGACCGATGAGAACCGCTGGGAGTATAAGCAGGTTGTTGACAGACTTCGCCACGAGGAGAGCGTCCGGCTGACCGAGAGGGAAAAGACAGACAGGAAAGAGGACAAGAAGAGAGGTCTTTCACTCTGAACCCGTTGTCCTGGGAATCTATTCTACTAATACCTTATGAGACTTAATTCACTATGTCAAACAAACAAGAATGCGCGTTCACCTCCGTAGCTCCATACCCAAAGGTGCGTCAACTGGCGCACGGACTCAAGAACGGTGACTACGCGAGTATCTGCAGGGCTGCGGATATGATGGCGGACGGGATAAGGGGGATGGCGGCAGGACGCAACTGTGTGCTGGTGCCTATCCCGAACCACCACGGGAGGGCGGTATATACAAAGACGCTCGCCAATGAGATTTCCCGAAGGACGGGCATCCCGACTTGGGACATCCTTTCCTGCCGCCCGCACATGCCACTGCACTACGCAAAGAAGAATGACCTTAAGCCGGAGGGCATATACCTGAAACTCAATCTGTACAGACAAGTGCCGGAGCAGTTCACGCCAATCGTCATAGACAATGTGCTGGACACCGGCTATACTGCAGGGGCCGCCATCAAGGCTGTAGGACATCCGAACACGATGCTCGCTGTCCTCGGACATACAAAAAAACATCTGACAAACAAGAACTTTCAGTTTAACCAAATTCCTACTAACATGGAAAAGAAGATGCAAGAACGGTCTTCTGACAAGAAGCAATCTGCTGACTCTACGAAGAAGCAGGTAAAGAACAAGACGGACACACCGTTAGTGGTGTACCAGCGGCTTAAGAGCAAGCATCCCGACGCGCTAATCCTTATGCGCAACGGTGATTTCTACCGATCACTGAATGAAGATGCACAGAAATTGTCGGACACGCTGCGCATCCCAGCACAGAAGCCGAAGTTCAAGAAGGACGGGGAGCTGATAGCGGAGTTTCCGCATCACGCTCTCGACGTCTACCTGCCAAAACTCATTCGCGCGGGCTATCGGGTCGCCATAGCCGATATGCCTGCAATAAACCAGAAACAAGACAAGAACCAAAACCAAACAGATGCTATGGAAAAGAAAACAGAGAAAAAGAAAACCAAGGCTAAAGAAGCCAAGGTTGAGAAGACTGAGAACGAGGCAAAAAAAACTGAGACTGCCAAGGTTGACAAGGCTGAGACCAAAAAGAACGAAAAGTCCGTGGAACAGTCCGCTGACCAAAAGGTTCACAAGCCGCGAGAGCCGCAGATGGTGACGGTCAACGGTGAGAAAGTTTCCCACGGACACGCCTTCCAAAGCAACCAGGATCCTAACAAGTGGTACTTTACCGCACGTCTCGACGGACAGCAACTCCGCCCGCAGCTCATGAAGCCGGAGGATGTCAAGGCGTACCAGGAGCGTTCAACCACAGTAGAGTCATTGATGCAGACTTACTATCCCTCGAAGTTGGCCAAGAAGGTCACGCCAGAGGAGTACAAGGCTGACAACAAGCTTTCCGACGGACGCGTCATCGACAAGATGGTGGTCTATAAGGAACACGACGAGCACCGTCAGGACGTGGGCAAGTACAAGCTCTACACGCAGGTGGGCGAGCTGAAGATGTCTCGCACGATGTCAAAGGAGGACCTGAACGCTTACTTCGACCGCGTGACAACGCCTTCTAAGCTCGTGGAGAAGAACTTCGGGGAACAGCTGCACCTTGCTTCGTTCTACAACCAGTTCAAGCTGGAGGAGAGTGTCAAGGAGGTACGCATCGCCAAGAGTCAACAGGGCGACTGGACGGTGTCGGCAAAGCTTGCAGACGACAGAATGACAAGCAAGGCGGTACTCTCATGGCACGACAAGCAGGCGCTTTTCACGTCAAAGACGGCAACGAAGGAGCAGCTGGCCGCACGCTATCTCAACACTGAAATCAAGGAGATGAGCGAGAAGGTCAGTGCGAAACAGGCGTTTAAGCGATAGCGTTATGAGTTGTCTGACACACATCAACGCTTACATCTTAGCAAACAACTACTCCAATCATCAACCATTAACACATCACAACTATGCAGAACAATACAATCGAAGAACTCATTCAGCTCAAACAGGACGGCAAGATAGGATGGTGCGAGCTCGCACTGCGCAGTGACCACGGCAAAGCCTATCTCCAGTGGTGCGACGACCACGGCATCGAGCCTGACGACAACAACGCTGAGCTCTACCTCGAAGAGACAGAGAGCCGTATCTATGACGACGGCAACGAGTTCGCGGACGCTTTCGCTGAAGCTATCGTGTAGAGAATCCGTAGTATTATCTTAATAAACAAAAACTTATGGTTTCCACAGTCCGAAGGCTATATCATCGGGCTGTGGGGCTACTAACCTAACTTAACCAATACTGACACTATGGAAAACAAGGATTCCAAGTCAAGGAAAGGACAGGACTACAAGAGCAGCGGTGACAAGGCCATAGACAGGTTCTGCTCGCTCATGATCGACCGCATGAAGGCGATGAAGGCATCGGACTGGCGGCAGGGATGGACGAACGGGAAGGGTACGATGCTCGGCATGCCGCAGAACCTCAGCGGACGCAACTACTCGGGCACAAACTCATTCTTCCTACAGATGGACACGGCGATGAACGCTTACCGCACGCCGGTATACATGACTTTCATGCAGGCGCAGAAGGAGAACCTCCGCATCAAGAAGGGTGCGCAGTCGATGCCGGTCATCTACTGGGACCTCAATATCAAGGACGAGCGGGGCAAGCGGGTTGCCGAGTCGGACTACAGGCAGATGAGCCGTGGCGAGCAGGCGAAGTGCGAGGTCAGGCCGTTCCTCCGTGCTTTCTCCGTGTTCAACGTGGATCAGACCAACCTTGAGGAGGTGAACAAGGAAAAGTACGATGCCATCGTGGACCGCTTCAAAGGTCCGCAGCTGCGTGACACGCAAGGCATGTACGAGAACCGGGCTCTCGACCGTATGTTCGAGCGGCAGGAGTGGATATGCCGTGTGCAGACCGACAGAATCGTGGACGGGGCGTTCTACTCTCCGGCACGCGACATCGTCATCGTTCCTAAGAAGGAGCAGTTCAACATCGGCAAGAACGCGGAGGAGATTTTCAAGGACGGTATGGAGTACTATTCTTCGGCACTCCATGAGATGACGCACTCCACGGGTACCCCCAACCGGCTGAACCGTGACAAGGGGGCGAAGTTCGGGGACGAGAAGTATGCCAAGGAGGAGCTGGTGGCGGAGCTCACGGCTGCCATGGTGGGCAATGCCCTGGGGTTTGACAAGCGCATCCTCAACAACAACGCGGCCTACATGGACGGATGGATCAACGCGCTAAGAGAAGAGCCGAAGTTCATCGTCTCGGTCATGGCGGACGTGAACAAGGCCTCGAAGATGATCCTTGAGAAGATTGACGAGCAGAAGATTGCCCTTGGTGAGACGCCTATCCTTACAGAGAACCAGCGCAAAGTGGGACTTGACAAGGGGATTGAAGCTGCCAAGAAGGTGTGGCAGCAGCCACATGACATCGCGCTCTCGGCGAAGTTCGACAGTGCGTCCATCTTCAAGCGCATGGACGGGGGCTATGCGGTGCGTGCGACCTTCGAGGGGCAGGACCTTGGTGTGAAACCTATCAGCAAGATTACGGGTATCAGATATGAGATGATGCCGACGGGTGCGCTGAAGGACCAGATGCTGCATGACACGGTGGCAAGGAAGTTCGTCGGAGAGGTGCGTGAGATACGTGAGCAGAAGCAGCTGAACAAGGAAAGTAAAGGGCTTAAGTTGTGAATAGGTTGCAGTGTCTGTGAATAAGTCACTGAAAATGTGGGTATTTTGCAGAATTCGGTAACATTTACTATAAGTCAATCATTGTTTCTAACTTCTAACTACTTATGCTATGTCTTACGTATCTTTTCAGGAAATGAAGCCGAGGGTGGGCATCGACGACGTGGCGTTCTCGCTCGGCTACAAGCTCAACAGGCAGGCGGGCGTGGGACGGTACATCGAGCTGATTCTGCCCGACGGCAGGGGTGAGAAGCTTGACACCATCATCATCTCGCATCCGCAGGAGAAGGACCGGCAGCGGTACTTCCACCGCAATTCGGGCAAGCGGGGCGACGTGGTGGACTTCATCGGTGAGAACCTCGGTCGCTTCAACAAGTTCGGACGCAACCAGTGGGAGGTCATCGGCAAGGTGCTGGCGGACTTCGCCAACATGCCGGTAGTGGACAATCACGACCGTGGATATAGTGGTGGGCTGGGGAGTCTGAACCCAGTGTTCAATCCCAAACGTTACACGGCTCAGCCGCTGGCAAGGAACATGGATTATGCCATGGGGATCTTTGAGGACAGGGGAATCAGCCGTGAGACGGTATCGCTCTTTGAACGGCATATTGCCATCGTCACGGACCAGAAGAACAGGAACGGTCTGCCGATGATAGGCTTCCCGTACCGTGAGCCGGACTTCAATGCGGACTTGGCAGGCTATGAGCTGCGGGGCGACCGCGGGTTCAAGGGCAAGGCGGCAGGGACGAACTCGACGACGGCGATGTGGACGGCGGGCATACACTCGGCACTGAACAATCCGCAGATGGTCAGGCATGTCTATTTCTGTGAGTCGGCTTACGATGCCATGTCGTTCTATCAGGCGAACCGGGCGAAGATTGACCTTCCGCACTCGGCTTTCGTTTCTGTGGGCGGCGCGCTGTCCAACGGGCAGGTGTCGGGACTGATGAGCCACTATTGCATGGCCAAGGCGGTGGACTGTTTCGACAACGACTTGCCGGGGCGTATCTACGGCATGCGGATGGCGGCTCTTCTTGACGGCAAGAGGCTCAGCGTCATTCAGATGGGTGACAACCTCAGACTGGAAATGGAGGGGAAGTCCTTCGACATGCCGGTGGGTAAGGCTTCGGTGGAGGAACTCGGTAAGCACGTCAGGCTCTCTGACCGCATTGAGGTGATGAAGCCGCCGGTGAACTACAAGGACTGGAACGATGTTGTACGCGGCATGCCTTTGGAAGCCCTGCAGCTCAAGACGAAGTTCCAACGGGACGAGAATCTTGCGAGGATCAGGACGGAGCTCAGGGAGCGTAACGAGTGCAAGAGCGGATTTAAGATGTAAATTCCAGTATCTCTGTATATGGGAAAGTATGAACGAGGTCACGGCGCATCACTTCCGGCACCGACTTTTCAAGTCCGTACCGTCAGTGATGTCTGTGGCCATAATAACCGGAGAACCATGAAAAGAAAATTCTTTTGTCTGTTGCTGGCCATGTCCTGTTCCGTCTGCGGCTTCGCACAGCAGACAGACCCGCTCCTGACTGGGGCGGTGACCACACAGACGGAAATGCTGAAAAAACTCTTCAAGAAGCGTGAGAAGACGCAGGAGGCAATCATCGCAACGGAAGCCGGGGTCACGCTGGCCATGGAGCGGATGCACCATTTGGAGGATAAGATGTTGGGCTATCTGCAGAATGCGCAGGGTGCCATGCAGAATATCTATCAGATCAAGCGTGCTGCGGAGCTCGTGAGTATGGAGATACCTCAAAATATGGCGTTGCTCCGCAAGTCGGTGCCGGGTAATCTGAAGGGTACTGCCATTGCGGTGATGGTCTCGGAGGAGCTTGTCGATGCCTCGGCGCAGATGCTCTCGCTCTATCCGTTCATGAAGCAGCTGGTGACAAGCGGCTCGTACAATGTTACCAACAGCGACGGAAAGACGGAGAAGCACAAGGTCAACCTGCTGAACTCGGCGGAGCGGTACTATGTGGCCAATGAGATTGTCACGCGGCTGGAGAGCATCAACACGGACTTGTGGCTGCTGGCATGGCAGATCAGGACGCTATCGTGGAACGACCTCTGGTTCGGACTCGACCCGGACGGATGGGCGACGGTGATGTCGGGAAAGGCCGTCGTGGACGGGCTTATCATGGACTGGAAGTATCTTTAGGCATATCGCTTTGGGTTATAAAGTCCTTTAGGATATTGCCTATAAGCATCTATTTATCAACGTATTATTATCAACTGTTTAATCAACATTTTACCATTAACTATCAACTATTTACAATCAACTATGGAAAACAAGAAATCAATCCGTGGAGTTCAGATTACGGACGCTGTTAGAAAGGAGTTGGAGGACACGGGAAGAAGCCGTGTGCTGACGTTCAAGGACAAGAAGGGAAAACAATACATGGCACACATCGAGCTGCAGGACGGCAAGATGGTGGTCGTGCCGGAGGGTAAGTACCTGGAGCACCGTTGTCCACACTGTGGCGGTCGCATCAGAATCACCTCCAAGGGGTACTTCTGCGAGCATTGTCTTGACAAGGGCGGCACGTGCAAGTGGCACTGCAACGGTATTCTCAGCCACCGCTTCATCATGCCGCATGAGATTGAGGCGTTTCTCGACGGCCATCCGACAGTGCTTGACGGCTGCTTCAACTCGCAGGGGCGTATCTTCTCGGCGGTACTGGTGGAGAGTGAGGTCTATGGCATGTCGCTGAGCTCTGTCGTCGGTAAGTGCCCGGTATGCGGCGAGGACGTGCTGGTGAGCCCGGTGGCGTTCAACTGTTCCAGTCATGAGAAGCTCGGGGAGCCTTACCATTTCACGCTGTGGCGGCATATCCGTGGGCATGAGGTGACGCTCGATGAACTGAGGGAGCTGCTGGAGTATGGCGTGACCAAAAATGAGGTGACGCTGACGGATGAGCGCGGCTCGCTGTCGAAGGCTTACCTGCGTCTCTCTGATGACCGCAAGCGTATCGTGGCGGATTACAATAAGTTTAACTAAGCTATGTCAACTGTCTATTCAACAACTGATTATCAACCATTCAAACCATTAACCATGAGTACTATGAATAAAAAGAAACTGCTGAGAAAGGCGGCTTTTGAGTCGGGTCTTTCTGTCAAGGACGTGGAGAAGGCGGTGGATGCCTTCCTCTGTGCTGTGTCGGACATTCTGCGTGAGGACGGGGTGGTCCTTATCCCGGACTTCGGGAAGTTCTACATTCAGCGTCGAGGGGAGCGCGTATGCCGTAATCCGCAGACGGGGGAGGAGTTCATCGCTCCGCCATCGAAGAAGGTGAAGTTCAAGGCCTTCGGCAACGTGACCAACTACAACTTTAAGTATGGACGATAAACGCTGCTGCCATGAAGAAAATTCTGTTTTTGATGATGGGTGTCGCGCTGATGGTGTCGTGCGGCAACTCAAGTGAGAAGATGAAGCGACTGGCAAAGGAGAACCTGGAGCTGAGTGTGGACTATCCCAAGCAGCTGAAGGTACTGGCGGTGTCGGAGCCAGACTCGGCCTTCGGCACGGGCTACTTCACCAAAGACGAGGTGAAGGGGATGCTGAGGACGATGAAGGTGGTGACGGACACGATCATGAAGCGCACGGGCAACATGAGCCGTTTCAACCCGGAGGACCACTATGTCGTCAGCCTTGCGGAGCGTCAGATGCGCAGCATGGCGGACATCCGCTCGCTCATCATGAAGGGCGACAAGAAGGGTGAGTTCAGCGGATGGAAGGTCAGAATCGACTACCAGTGCGTGGATGCCAACGGGCTGCCGTTCCGTTCGGAGCGGTGGTGCTTCATCGACAAGGAGGGCAAGCAGGTGTACAAATCATTTGAGCTGCCGATACCGTAACTGTTAACTGTCTGTGATTATGAATGTAACAAACCATCAAACATCTAACACTACTATGGAAACACTTAACATGACGTGGGTGAACCTGCTCAGAAAGCAGTTCATCGAGATTTTGGACTACTACGACGAGAATCCGCAGCGGTTCGACTACAAGGAGCTGAAGAAGGCTTACGATGCCTTGCTCTCGGTGAAGAGCGTGGAGGAGTTCAAGCAGTGGCGGAAGCTGCTGAAGGACTACGGTCTGTCGTTCACGGACATGGCACGCTACTCACACGATGACAACATGCTGGCTGTCCTCGACGACTATGCGGAGGGTGCCAACGACAAGGTCCTCGATGTCTTCATCAGATGGAAGCTGAGCTTCAATCCCGCAAAATGGACGGAGGTGGAGAAATGGAACAGTGAGCTCGTGGATATACTGCTCAAGGCTACGAAGCGTGAGGAGGACGTGCATATCGTTGTCTTCCCGTGTGGGAAGGGGAGAGTGAAGCGCTGGGCGGCCATCGGGCAGGACGCGGACCGGCTCTTTGAGGTCTTCGGCTGGCAGACGGGACATGTCGATGCTACCACCGGCCCGGTGAGCTGGATGTTCATCAACGCATACGGACTGGAGGTGCTGCGGCAGAGTGGATACAGCATACAAGTCAGAGACTTCGGAGAGTTTGACATTCTCTCGATGGCCTTTGAGGAGGACAGTGTAACGTCTCTGCAGCAGTTCATAGACTACCTGAGGATGATGGACCAGCTTGCTGGTGAGCAAGTAAGGTTTCTGAAGAAGATACGGCCTGTCATCTATCCGCATCCAGGCTACGACGAACTGACGCAGGCTTATATCGAGTTCAACAAGGATTTTGTCGTTGCCAAATTTGACAATGGAAAGAAGGTCACGTTGGCCGATGGAAAGAACTGGAATCTGAATGGCTATGCGAAGCCATTTGCGGTGCAATTAGGAGCTGAGCTTGGTGAGGCATAGCCCAGTGAGAAGGTAATCAGTGCGCAAGGCAAGTAGCGGAAGAAGCTTCTCTGTTGCACTTCGACACTTCTTCCGCCACCCACCTTGCACACTATCCCTACTTGCTCCACTTCGCGTCTTCCTTCTTTGGTCGTCAGACACGAAGCAGAGCTGTAGAGGGACTTCGCAACCGATAGGAGTATCACTATGATAACCCATCAAACAGAACAACATACAAGAGTCGTTTTATCAGATAAATATTGTAACTTTGCAACAATTATGGAAACGAAAATAGAAACTACGAACACGGGCGGCAAGGTGCTGGCCTATAACGGCGACGAGCTTGTCGGCCGTCTGGAGTTCTCCTACAAGGGAAATGTCATGAGGATAGACCACACGTATGCCTACAAGAAGGGGATGGGCATTGGCGGTACACTTGTCAGTGCTGCCAACGACTATGCCATCAACAAAGGACTCCGCATACTGCCCGTCTGCTCCTTTGCCGGTGCATGGTATCAGAGGCATCAGCAGTTCGCGGATATACTTTACAAAGAGGGCAGCCAATCTTAATAGCCTCACACCAGTGCTGCACGACTATTTGTTTTCAAAATCATAAAAGTCAGCATCGGCGAGGGCGTTATCTAAGTCTATCCGATTCCTTATACCAACCCAGTCCGTAAAATTGTCGTCAAGGACATCGTCGATGAGTTCTTGCGGGGCAATGATGTCATAGTCATCAAGACTGTAGGGAAGTTCATGCAGCAGACGGGCAACCAATACGTCTCTATTTATTACAGGGTCGGGGGCGGCTGCCGTTTCCGCCACTATCATGTCAATGGCTGTACAGCTGTAGAGATAATCAAGGAGAGCCCACCAGTCTTCATCATAGGAGTCAGGGGCATAGTCCTGCAAAGACTCGAAAGGTGCGTCGCGGCCTTCCCGCTTGTAGAAATTGCGAAGCTCAAGCATCTCCTCCGGCTGAAAGTAGAGACATTTGTCCTCGGGGATAACGGCTTCGGGTACGTTCTCGTTGTCGGGGTCTATACGCTCCAACGTGAAGTGGTATGGCTTTTTCTCTATTTCGTCATAACTCATAATGGCGTGATTGTAAGTTATGGCCACAAATTTAGCCATTTTATTCTATATTTTCGTTTCAGAAAGGAAATAATTAAAGTAAAAGGGCTTTTTGTTGGTAGCTTTTGGTGGAAAAATCATTTCATGCGGGACAAACAACGAACCCTTAAAGCCATGCCTTCTAAGGCACCGCTTTAACCGCCGGGATGGGACATACGGCGGCAGGGGAGGGAGGTTGGATTATCTGTTCTTAGGATTAAGTGCCTGTCAATTTCACCTTCGCTGGCGGCAAGCGGCTGCGCCCGGTTTGCCGTGCTTCGTCTGCATTGACGGCACACAATCCATAGAACATTATCGTTAGACAACCGGCTGACAGGAACCATCTCATATGAGAATAAAACGTCCGTGTACCAAGGTTCATTAATCTTTAAAAGTGTGTAAGTGATTGATAAAATCAGACTTATATTAGATAAGCAACGTTTGCAAACTTTACTTCGGCTACACATTAAAAATGCCTCGGCTACATTTTAGCTACACTAATCCTTTGCTTATACCAGCAACCTGGTTAGGAATAGAAAAAGAAATACGTCGGCTACATACTAAAAATACCTCGGCTACATTTTGGCTACACTAATCTTTGTGCTTATTCTGGCAACCTGATTAGAAAATGAAATTGACAAATGGCTAAACGGCCTACCATAATCTATATATTATATGTTGCTGTCTTGGCTACACTACGGCCACACGCTGGCTACACTTTGGCTACATGAAATGTCAACTCTTTTTTGTTACGCATTTCAAGTCGTTGATTACTACATCTATAAAAAAAAGACCCTTGAAGCAGCAACCACTTCAAGAGTCTTTTATTTATCCTAAAGGACGAACGTCAGACGAAAAGATGTCAAGCTCTGGCCGCAGACCGCTCAGCATCTTTATTCTTACCATTGGCCTTGGGCTCCTCGACATCCTTTGATGTCATATTTATTGACTCCTTGTCAAAGTCGCGTATAGTATTGTCCTTAAAGAACAGAGCCATATCATGCTCTATCTTTTTATTGGTAATTTTCGCGTAGATTTGAGTGGTCCGAATGTTCGTGTGACCGAGCATACGGGAAACGCTCTCAATGGGCACTCCCTTGCTCAGCGTCAGTGTAGCAAAGGTATGGCGGGCCATGTGGAAGGTCAGCTCCTTGTCGATGCCACAGGCTGTAGCAATCTCCTTCAGATACTGATTGGTCTTCTGATTAGAGAATACAGGGAACACATGTCCCTTTTTCTTCTTGGGGTAGTCCTTGTACTTCTCAATGATGCGCTTTGCACCATCAGAAAGCACGACGTTGATGGGGGTCACGGTCTTGACACGCTTGGATATGATCCAGTCCACATCAGCAAGTCTCATGATTTTATCGTATGTGAGAGCCTTGACATCGATGTAGGCGAGACCTGTGAAGCAGGAGAAGATGAACAGGTCGCGTACAAGCTCAAGACGCGGAAGGTCGAAGTGCTTGGTCATAATGGCGGAAATCTCTTCGTCCGTGAGGAAGCCACGGTCCACCTTTTCCATGTGGAAGTGAACGCCCACGAAGGGGTCCTTGTGGATAACACCTAATTTGATGCCATACAAGATTACGGTACGGAAGGTCTTCATGGTCTTCACGGCTGTGTTGTTACACATGTTGACATCCGTCATCAGAAAGTTCTTGTAGTCCTGGACCACGACGGGGTTAAGTTCCTTGAGGGACATGTCCTTGCAGTGATACTTCTTCTCAAGCATCTGCGTGAAGCGCTTCTTGCACAGCTCGTATTTGCTTAGGGAAGTTTTGCTCAGACACACGCCCACCTGCTCCTTTACATTCTTGATGTATTTATCCAAGAGCTTTCCGATGGTGTCGTACTCTTCGTCCACTCCCAGGAAGACTGCCTTTACACGGTCAAGTGCAAGTGTTCCCTCGAATTCCAGTTTCTCGGCGATAGCCAAAAGCTCATCACGGATTCCGCCAAGCTTCTTATTGGTCTGTACCACCTCTGTGTTACGACCTTTGAGTTGTTGACGCTGACCATCCCACAGCTCTGGTTTGATACTGATCCCTGTCGTTCCTGCTGAGATGCGCTCACCGTCCAGAGAGAGCCGGATCATGACGGCACATGTGCCATCCTTGTTCACATGATTTCCACGAATGTAGAAACTAACCTTAAAGATACGTCTCATACGCTTTACATAAATTTAGTGCAACAATGCTCCCGGTCGAATACAACCCGGTTTGAAGCCGTCTGGCTACACAAAACCGAAGTTATAATTTCGCTCACCGAGAAATTCATCGGCTGCAAAGTTAAACATAATCGACTGATAGACAATGGTTTCTATGGGGTCTGTGTCGGGTCTGTAGAGGGTCAGTATCGGGTCTTTGGCTACACTTTTTGTTTTTTGCGTTTTCGTGTACCGTATGTGTAGCCGAAATATGACCATTTCGAGACCATTCAGAGGTTTTTTAAGTGGTCACTACGAAAAGCAAGACACGAAAAAAGTGCCGCAAATCGTTGATTTTACGGCACTTAGCTAATTTTGTGAGTTGACTTACTTATTTTGTAAAGTCTTTTCAGCGGAGAGAGAGGGATACAAAGGTGAACTACCATCCCTCATAACTCGTTGATAATCAATGTTGTTTTATCAGCAATAAAGCTGATTTTTGCCTGTTTCTGTCCAATAAGCGTCCGTGGACGAAGCACCTCAAATAGCTGATACTCAGCGGGGTTATAGAATTATGTTTTATTTTATTAACGTTTTGGAGACCTCCTCTCGGACTATCTGGCCCCCAGTTTGTCCCTCCATCGAGCCCGAAAACGAAGACATCCATCTCACTATACCTTACAAATGGCATTATTCCGGAGTCCCTACCATGCTCATCGCATATTCACGAGCCCGTTTAAACATCAATATCATGAACTGCATACATAAAGATAACATCGCTTTCAGGAATCCGCACGAACTAAATTGTCCTCGAATTGTGTAGCTATTGTATCTCCGCTGATAATCAACATATTATATACAATATATATTGTATCTTTAATGTATCTTATTGTAGCGTAACGTAGCAGAACACTTCTTTTGGCTGCAAATTTAAGTTATTCTTTTGATATAGACAAGAAATTAATCTGATTTTTCGTCCTTATTTCGTCTTAATTTCGTCCATAAATATTTTCGCTTCATCTCTATCTTCCTGTTATCCTAAGCATTACCAGTATAGGTGAGAGGGTTCTTTTTCGAAGATAGTTCTATCCAAAACAAGTGGTGGTAAATCGCCATCTACTTTCGACCATCTTTGAGGGGGTTCTACTACCGAAAGGATTCGACCCCCCGTTACCAACAAAGATCTCCCCCGATACCCAATAAGGATTCGAACCCCCGGTACCAACAAGGATTCGAACCCCCGGTGTCACCAAGGACTCGAACCTTTTAATCCTACTAATTTGTTTGACTGCCTAAATTGATGGTGTCAATTCTTTGCTTTCAGTGATTTTCATTATCTTTGCAAGCAAAAGCATTATCACTCCTGCTGATGATCACCATCATCGGCATACCATTCGGCATTGCCACCATGCGGCTGGGTATTCTTGCACTGTGGCCATTTGGCTCACATGTTGTTGACCAGCCGCAGGATACAGGATGTCTCAGTTTGTTCATGAACATTCTTTGGTTCTTCGTTGGTGGTTTTTGGATTGCCTTGACTCATCTTGGCTTTGGTTTGCTCCTATGCATCACCATTGTCGGCATTCCTTGGGGCAAGATGCACTTCAGACTGATGTGGTTGACATTGGCACCTTTCGGAAAGGAAATAGTCAACAACGATTTCTAATATAAAGAAAACATAAAACGGATAAATATGGAAAAAGAGAATTTGAAGGAGATATATCTTGCCGGAGGCTGTTTCTGGGGCACCGAGCATTATTTGAATTACGCAAGATTTTCATAAGTTTTTTCACTAAGTCGCTTCAATTCTGCCAAATTTTCACTATCTTTGCACAGTGTTTCATAAGAGACACGGACATATTGAAATAACGAAGCGTTATGCTCGACTTGCTAATGGAAATGTGAGAAACTTCTATTGTAATGCAAGGACAGTGATAACGGTTCGCGCGTATAGCGTGGACTGGTTACTGCATCTACATTACAAGGGCACTTCTCACAGCCTCCATTAGAAGACGTGGTAAATCAGCTCCACGCTTCATAACAATTAAAGACCCTTTTGGTGGCTGGAGGGCAGATGTTATTAAAAAGATGAATAATCAGTTAAGTTTTAATGCCCTAATGGCATGGACAGCTTTTGGAACTCAGGACTATTCTGGCTTAGAACAATACGGTGGAGCTATTTACAATTATTTTGTTCACAATCCAAGTGAAATCTTGAACTTGGACAACCCTCTATTAATTGGAAAAATTTTCCAAGTATGTCTTGGCTTCCAAGAACCCGACGAAGATATTCAGGAGGTCAGAGCTGAAAATGCTTTCATGTGCTTTTCGCAAGCCTTAAAAACAGACAGAACCAATGTTCATGATGAGGCATCAGCGAGATTAATGATGCTTTTGATACGAGACCAAAATCACTTATTGAATAAGGTGGAACAATCGTGTCAGAATGAGCATGCCAATCCATATAGTATATTTGGGATGCTTAATGATGGATTACCCAATGACATGCCTATGGCTACAAATACTAAGATGCTTTTCACGGCATATTATCTTTATAATGGCATTATTGACAAAGCGAATGTCAGCAATGAGTTTGTCAATACAGACGAAAAGCGCGCTTTTGAAAACGTAAGGAACCATGTCATTGACAATTGTAGTCAATTACGCAATACATCGCTAGACAGAAAAGCAGAATTGGGTAAGATCGTTTTTAATAAGATTTGTGAAAAACTCCGAAAGGATATTGAACTTTATTCAAATAACTTATAACAACTACTTAGCAACAAATATGGAACAAGTTAAAGACGCAGCTCCATTTACGGCACTGGATTTGCAAAAGACAGTAAAGGCGTTACGGAACTTCCGTTCGTTGATGTGGGATCAGGCTCAAAATGATGGAAGGCTTGATTATGCAATACAATATTACGAAGTTGTAAAGACATTAATTTACGGAATCTATTTTACATGGGAGAAATATAAATACGAAAACGGATGGATTTACAGCATAGCGGAAGAAGGAGAGGACATGTTGCAATACCGAATGTTTCAAGTTGGTGCTGCTGAAAGGATAGAGGGACTATTACAAGCCTGTAAATCTCAGAATATTTTTGCCATGTTTCCAGGTGGACAAGCGATAAACAATATGTTAATCATAATATATAGTGATTTGCTTTCAAATATAAAAAAAGGGGCAATCCGCCTAGACAGCTATCAACAACAATCTTTATAGAACAAAAATATATGGTACACTCGCATATACATAAATCCAGTTTGTTTAACTTGTTGAACGAAACAGGAATGCAACAGGCAGAAGGACGTGTGCGTTCAAAGTCACTATTAGAGGAAATGTCTCTGATAGGTTTTATTCCCTACACCGATTACTATACGATTCAGTTGGCTTTAAATTCAGTTGATCTAAACGGTCACTTATATGTGGCACCAAATCTTGTAAAGTTTTCTAAGGACACTCCTGCATATCCGTATTTTAGGACTATAACGAAAGCTACGGGAAAGCAATACAGAATAGATGGGAAACTCTACATTGACCCAATCTTAGATGAGATTCCGTCCTGTATTCTTCAGTATGCCCATTTCAAACAACCATTTAATGGCAACCAGCTATTAAAGATGATATATAAGAAATGGGATAAAAAAGATCTGTTTAGCAAGAATGAAGATGGATCATACAATTACACCGGACGTGAAGGGGAATGGGAACTATCTCATGGTTTGGGTAACATGATTTCGATTTCCAACAACTTCCTTTGCCTTTGCTCCTATATGAACAAGGTAACAGGAACTCCTAGTTATGCAGTTTTGACATCCGATGACACCATAAGAGTGCTACCCGAAAATGAGGAAGAATGACTCATACTACTTTATCGACATTGCCTCTGTGTTTCGTTTTGGCAAGCATAGAGGGGAGTCTTTGTGGAATGTATTATCCGAAGACGATTCATATATCTACTGGTGTATAAACAATATTCCAGAATTTACTATAAGTAAGGAAACGTTGAAGCAGATTCGTGAGTTGTTTCCAATGTTTATCGTCACCTCGAGTTTTGCAAATCATATTGGAGAACCAGAGGATTTGGAAGATTATGAAGAAGAAGATGGCTGGCGTGAAAATGTAGAAGAGCCTACATACGAACGTTATAGCGGCTCCTATGCCCAAGACGAAATGGGGTATAGCGACGATGACATTGACACAATCTTTGATGGTGACCCACTTGCATATTGGAATATTGATTGATAATTTGCATTCGGGAGTCTGCCACTGAATCGCCAGTGTCAGCCTCCCGAATATCTTTTCCGTCCACTCGTTCTCTTCGTTATTGAAAAAGCGGATAGTCCCGCCAGTCGGTCGGCCTATCCGCTTATGTCGCTGTTCGTTTTCGTTATATCTTACAGTCCCTCGATTTCCTCGGTGGTGAGGCCGGTAATCTCTGCAATGTCCGTGACGGCAAAACCTTTGGCTTTCATGCGGCGAGCGGACTCGACAGCCTGCTTGTAGGCGGCGTTATCAATTTCGGTGTAAGGGTCTTCGCCCTGCGCCCACTTTTCCCAGTCGATGTCGGCAAGGTAACACTGCACTTGCTCACGGAGAGGCAGGATGTCGCTGGTGGCCGTCTGCCAGAGGTCAACATCGGAGACCTGTGCGTAGCCGTGAACTAACACATTGCGCATACTAACGATGAGGCGCCACGGCAGTTCCGCATGAATCTCGCGGAAATGGCGGGTCAACATGTTGGCAACCTCACCGATGACTTCAACGTTCTTCATCACGGAGTAGTAGATGCGGATGTCGGCAACGAACTGCTCATAGGTGATGCCTCTGACTATCTGCTCCACGTTTTGGGCGTATTACAGAATGTCCTCCAGCCGCCCACGGTCTCTGCTATGCTCTCTCATAAATCAATTTTTTGTCACGGTTAACGCTTTCCACAGCCCACGGACGGAGCGTGCCTTCCTCCACGAGGTCAACCTCGCAGTTCAACAAATCCTCGAGATCCACCTTCATGCCGGCAATTTTCATCAGGCCGATGGGATGGCTGCGGTCGTACTGCACAAGGATGTCGAAGGTGTCCATGCCGAACTTGGCGACGATGAGTTTTGAGAACTTTGGTCCGATACCCTTGACAAGTCCGCTGCCGAGGTACTTTTCCAGACCGAAGAGCGTGGCGGGCATGGCTTCTTCGTAGCTCTCCACAACAAACTGACTGCCGTACTGGCGGTTGACTTTCCACTGGCCGTCAGCAACGAGCACGGTGCCTACGGTGACGTCGAGCATGTTGCCGACAAGGGTGACGAGGTCATCGTACCCCTTCACCCGTGCCTTCAGTATTGAATAGCCGTTCTCGCCATTCTGATACGTAATCCGTTCTATGACTGCCCGCAGCTTCATAATGGTGTTACAAAAGTACGAAGTTTTAGCGAGAATATAGCGATAGGGACGAAAAAAGCCGGTACCATCAGACTATATGCTGACGATACCGGCCAAACATAAATAGGATTTTGCTTATGTCACTCCAAATGGGTTGCTATACAATCACAATAAAAAGGGGACTGATCCCCAAGAAGAGAACAGTCCCTTAAATACCACTGAGCAGCAATGCCGGGGTTATGCGACCTCAATGCGTTTTGTCTCCTTCTCAGCCTTCTGAGTGCGAGGAAGTGTGATATGAAGCACACCGTTATTAACCTTTGCCTCAATCTTGTCCTTCTCAACATCCTCAGGCAGCGTCAGAGCCTGCTCGTAATTGCTGTATGAGAATTCACGGCGCAGATAATGCTCCTTCTTGTTCTCGTCCTTCTTTTCGTCCTTGTGCTCCATCTTGATGGTCAGATTGCCATCCTTGTCGACGTTCACCTTGAAGTCATCCTTCGTGGTGCCTGGAGCAGCAAGCTCTACTTCGTACTCTTTATCATTTTCCTTGACATTGATAGCAGGTGCTGTGACGTTCATGCGCGGCATCCAACTTGTGTTCAACATATCGTCGAAATCATTGTCAAGCCAATTGTTCATGTCTCTTAAAACTGGATACAACATAGTCAAAACCTCCTAATTATCAATTAATTCTTTATTTGTCCTCAGCTCTTCCATCGTCCTTAGGTTCCTTTCGTTACCCTCGTCCGACTTCCGAACTTCACTGACATTTATGCAATATCCGTACCTATAAACAAATGGTGACAAATCGTGCCATCATTGTCAGAAAAGCTTAAAATATTTACACTTTGCTGACAATATTTCTCTTTTAGAAACAAGTCATTTTTTACATGGCATTCATTTCTTTGTAATAAAGAAAAGCAATAATTCATATCGAGATTCCACCAAACAGTTGTATCTTTGTACTCGCAATATTTGAAAAAGACAATGGACAAGAATACTTTCAAGCAAGAAATAAATGGCTACACAACATAAAACAGGTTATGTTGTGCACAACATAACCTGTTATCTATCACGAAGCATTGAACATGTTAGCCGTGAAGATGCCAGCACACGAGGTGTTTGTGCCTATAGATTACTCGCACGATTTAGGCGATAATCTCAATGTGCTGATGGATAAACTCCTCGAAAAGTATCCACAACTAACTGATTGATGGCTCTATGAGTACCTGAAAAGTTCGCATACAAAAAAATGGCACAGACTATCTATTATCAAACTTTATTCGTACCTTTGTGGACAAACCAAAACATCATATAACAATGAACTTAGGAGACACTTTCGAAAAGGACTATTACTTCGAGTTCGAGCCGAGGAAGAATTATGAAACTGGTAAGGTAGCCCATAAGCTTCCGCAAGGAACCAATGAGCCACTTCGGTTTACTATCGAGGAAATGTACTTGTTGAGACAGTTCTTTAAGGAATATGGAAGTGATGCGTCTTTTGATGAATTGTATGAGTTTAATGAAGACTTATACCTTGACAATGCAGAAATCCTTTTGGATATTATATGTTCAAGACTTAACACTGTATATTTAGAAGAGGAGATGATGTTAATGGACAACATCTCACTGGATGACTATACAGTAATCTGGCCGGAATCTTTGATTAATGACGTGCTCGATTACAATCTGCTTGATTGGAAGGCTATCGAGGAAGCCGAGAATGATACGGACGAAGATTAGTCCAACTCAGATTCATTTATCAACAACATAAAATATAGGAGACATTATTATGGCAACAAAAGACACAGTATTGGAGACTATGAAGCAGGCTGGGACGCCGCTCAACGCAGGTAAGATTGTAGAACTCTCTGGCCTTGACCGCAAGGAAGTGGATAAGGCTATGAAGGAGCTTAAAGCAGAGGGAGCTATCGTCTCTCCCGTCCGCTGCAAATGGGAGCCTGCACAGAAGTAAGCCTCAGTCTTAGATTAGTAAGACTGCAATTCGGACATGTACTTTTAGCTATAGCTGCTTAGTTCCACGAGATTACCATCGGGATCTCTGACATACAGGCTGCGCATGACTCCGTGGGCACCATGACGCTCAACAATATCCGTCAGAGGTGTGATACCTTTGGCCTCTAATTCTCGTTTGACGGTTTGCAGGTCATCCTCTACTATCAGGCAGAAGTCTTGTGAGCCGTAGGTCGGATGGAGGGCAGCAGGCTGGAACTCACCTTTCTTCGTGTGGATGGAGATCTTCCCACTGGGGAAGTAGAGGCTATGATGGCCGTTACTCTCGCGGTGCTCCATGCCCAATGCCCCGACATAGAAATCGAGACAGGCCTTTAAGTCTCGTGTCGTTACGACAAAATGGTCGATGTTCTTAATCCTCATAATGATACTTTTTCGTCAATTCAGCAGTATGTATATTGCGCAGGCAGACAAAAGAATTGCCATGACAGTGTTTGTCTGCTTGGGGTATCGGTTGTAGAAATCATGCAGTCCGGCACCGGCTAAGAGATAGACGAGATTGGCACCTGGACCGGCTATCTCAAGCAATGCCGTCATAATCAGCAGGTCGGATAAATTGTTTGAATAGGGCAGTACGAATGTTGTGTATGCCATGAGGTCAAAGATGACGATCTTTGCGTTGGTAAGTTGTACGACCATTCCTGAAAGAAATGTACAAGTATGGTCACTTGTTTGTGCTTCGCCTTTGCTGCGGTAGATTTGCCATGCCAAATAAAGTATGTAGGCGCAACCAACATATTTGAGCCATACAACGTACTTGTCCATCATCGCTCCGACGAGGTGGGTAACCACTGCACCTAATGTTGCGGCAACAGTAAAGCCAGTGAGTAGTCCGAACCACATTGTCATCGCCTTCTTCGTTCCATTCTTCATTGAACAATGGAGCGAGAAGAGATTGGCGGGTCCTGGCGTGAAACCCACAAGGACGATTGCCAACAGAAGAGAAGGGAGTAATGTGATGGGCATATCAATATATTTTTTTAATGTCTGACAAAGACTCGTCTTCCACCGGCGTATTCCTCCTCCTCACCTCCGCTTCCTGCTTCTTCTGTGCTTCCTCAATGGCTTTCTCGTAGCCGGTGAGGGCAGCGAAGGGGGAGAACTGGGCGGCGCGGTTGTACATGCTCATCCGGGGGTGCCGCTGTGAGACGTGGTGCGGAAGATTGATGATGTCGTCGTAGTTGTCTGTCATGCCTTGTGTCCTCCTATCTGATTGTTCCGTTCTTTCTGTGTCGCGCCCTCAGCGTAGTTCAGTCCGCGCAGCAGGGCGTTCTTGCCAAACTCCTTCTTGATCTTCAGTGCCGCCTCCTGCAACCGCCGTTCCTTGGCAGCCGCGTTCCGCTCCTCCTTCTGTTCCCGTGCCTCCGCCTCATAGTCGGTGAAGAGGTCGAGCTGTACGGGCGAGCTTTGCAGTTGCCGCTGTGCCTCGTCCTCACTGATGACGTGGTTGACGGTGATGTTCAGCCGCCGGACGAGCAAGACCGGGTTGACGATGCGGTCGTAGAGCTCGGTGACGGCATGGATGATCTGCTGCGAGGAAGACGTGGGGTGGCCCAACGCCTGCGTGCCATGGGCGTGCTTCGGTACACTGCGGCCATACCAGTCGGTAGTAACTTCCCCGTGATATTGCGCTCGGATAGCAGGATTGGTGAGACTCTCGCGGTCGTAGCCCACCGTGAGCACGATCTGGTCGCCCACGAGATGCTTGTCAACCAGGTCGAGCGACAGCGCGTCCGCCATCTCACGCGCCACCACTCGGCCTTTCTCCGCCGTATACGCACTTTGCAGCACCTGACCGCTGCCCAGGGAGTTGGTCTCCGGCCTGTACGCCTTGATATAGTCCATCGTCACCGGTTCCCAGCCCCAGGCGTGGTCGATGATGAGCTCTGCGTTGACACCGAACATCCGGTAGAGCAGCTCCTCGTTGTTGACCGACATCCTCGCCAACTGTCCCATCGTCTCGATGCCGATGCTGTTGAGCCTTGCCACGATGCCGCGTCCGAAGCGCCAGAAGTCGGTCATCGGCTGATGGTCCCACAACTTTCTGCGGTAGCTCATCTCGTCGAGCTCGGCAATGCGCACTCCGTCCTTGTCTGCCGGGATATGCTTCGCCACCACGTCCATCGCCACCTTGCAGAGATAGAGGTTCGTGCCGATACCCGCCGTGGCGGTGATGCCCGTCGTGCGCAGCACATCGCGGATCATCGTCATCGCCAGCTCATGCGCCGTCATCTTGTAGGATTGTAGATAGTCGGTCACGTCGGCAAAGATCTCGTCGATGGAGTAGACGTGGATGTCCTCCGGCGCAATATATTTGAGGTAGATGCCGTAGATCTCACTGCTCACCCTGATGTACTCCGCCATCCGCGGCGTGGCGGCGATGTAGTCAGCCTCCCAGTCGGGGTGCTCCAGCAGTTCCTTGGCGAGAAACGACTTTCCCGTGAACGGCTTGAAGCCGATGGCCTTGCGCCGCTCATAGTTCACCTCCCTCATCTTCTCCACCACCTCGAAGAGCCGGGCGCGTCCGCCCAGTCCGTAGGCCTTCATCGAGGGCGACACGGCCAGGCAGATGGTCTTCTCCGTGCGGCTCACGTCAGCCACGACAAGGTTGGTCGTCAGCGGGTCGAGTCCCCTGGCGACACACTCCACCGAACTGTAGAAGCTCTTCAGGTCGATGGCCACGTAGGTCCTGTTCTTGTCGGTCAATGGTTCAGTCGGTTAAACTAATTCTTCCCAAAGGCTCTGCGGCAGATGGATATTCTCCACATCAACAGCCTTCTCAAACAGCGGAGCGATGTCGTCGGGCGTAAATCCGGCGATGCCACAGCCGATGGGCGTGACGAGGAACGTCTGTTCGGGATGTGCCTTGGCATAGCTGACAAATTTATCCACATAGGGTTGGATCGTCTCTACCCCGCCCTGCATGGTGGGAATGGCATAGCTCTGACCCTGCGGGCCGTCGCCGTTGCCAAGGACAGCGCCGAAATAGAGACGCGCCGTCCGTGCGGCACCGCCTCCGTGCATACCGGCGAGGTTGCTGCCGAAAACGAAAATCTCGTTGGGCTTGAGTGAGGTGATGTATTCGGGTGTGATGCGGTTGGAATAATCTTTCTCCATAGTTGGTGGTATTTGGATTGAAAACGGCAGCGGACTTGCAGAGACAGGCATCTTTGTGTCGAACTCTTTATCGTACATAATTTCTGAGTTGACTTCACAGGTCGGTGCCACATAATAACGTTTGAAATAAGGGATGACGACATCCTCCATCAGCCGGTGGTATTTCTGTGTCACGGCAGAAGGGGTGATGCCCAACTGTGCGGCCACCTCCTTGCCCTTGAAACCCTCAATGAGCATCATCTGAAGGATGATGGACGATCGGTGGTCGCGGCCTAACACGTCAGAGCAAATCTCATAGACTGTGTTGCGGAAGTCCTCAGAGAAGTTGTTGTCGGGGACGTCGAAGCGAAGACTGGCCTTCTCCATCCGCTCCTCGAAGCTCTGCGAGCGGTGCTCCTTGTTGTAGTCCTTCAGGCGGTCGAGCAGCACGAAGCGGAAGCCATTGATCATCCATGTCTTCAGCGTCATGCCGGGCTTGCGGTCCTCCAATTGGCGGAAATCGTGTTTGTCAAGGGAGAGGTAATACTCATGGGCAATGCTGTAGAAGTCGAGTCCCACTTTCCAATCCAGTTCATAGCGCTTATTATATATGTGGTAAGCGATGCGGCAGACGCCGTAGAAATAGTCACGGGTGATCTGCGGGTCACGGTTCCGCAATCCTTCGATAATCTCTTCGTCGGACAGTCCGACGGTGGTTTTCTTATTTTGCTCTTTCGCCATCTTGCTACAAAATTAATAAAAAAATTGCTCGGCACTTAATTTTTCCATGCCTTTATTCTTTTAAAAGATAAACGAGCTCGGAAAATTAAGTTTAATAACAAAAATAATAAGGAGAAAAGCTATGAAACGAGTATTCAATCTGATTATTGTCGACGAGAGCGGCAGCATGTGTGTCATCGAGAAGCAAGCCCTCATGGGGCTCAACGAGACGTTGGAGACGGTGAAGAAGATGCAAGGACTCCATAAGGACATGGAGCAGCGCGTGACGCTCATCACCTTCGACAGCTCGCACAAGCGTTACGTCTTCGACGATGTGCCCGCAAGGGCCACGCACAAACTCACAAACAAGGACTACCGCCCCGGTGGTGCCACACCGCTCTACGACGCTATCGGCATGGGTATCAGCAAGCTCAACGCCCAGACCACTGCCGACGACCATGTGCTGGTCACCATCATCACCGACGGCGAGGAGAACTGCTCAGAGGAGTATAACCTCACGATGATCAAGACGCTTATCGGGAAGCTGAAGAAGCAGAACTGGATGTTCACGCTCATCGGCACCGACAACCTCGACGTGGAGGGCATGGCTGGTGCGATGGCTATCGACAATCACTTGGAGTTCAAGGAAGACGAGGCTGGAACGAAAAGAATGTTCGCCCGTGAGTGTCGCGCCCGCGCCCGCTACAACGAGTGCATGGCTTTCAGTACACCGATGCCAATGGGCAGCTACTTCGAGGAAGACGAGAAGAAAAATAAAGGGTAGTTGCTTTGCTGATGATTCCGTAGCTCAATGGATAGAGCGTCTGCCTCCGGAGCAGAAGGTTGCAAGTTCGAGTCTTGTCGGAATCACTGACAGAAGAATCGAATTTTTACTATACCAGAAAAACGTGAAGAAGGCAAAGAATAGGATATGCGTTCCCGTTCTTTGCCTTCTTTTCCTATTCAAGCAATTATTCTTATTCCTCTCGCTTGATATTGTTGTCTATCTGTGCCTGCAACATATTATTCATACGTTTCAGGGCATCAATCGTTTCGTCTTTTGCCTTGATGACAGACTCCTTGTTATCCAAATCTTTGCGGAGTGCCTGATTCTCTATCATCAGATTGGTACTGATAGACACGTTGCCGACAAAGTTGTTGTTTCCGGTAACGTTGTTCGTCTTGAATTTGCTGTCCTTTCGAAAATAATCCAAGGGCATGCCGAAAAAATCAGCCAGTGTTTCAAGCTTTGACAGACTGATGTCCTTCGTGCGGTGGAAGTAGCTCATCGTCTGCTTGCTCTTCTTAAAGAGCTGGGCGATTAAAGCCTGTTGCTGTTCTTTTGATAATGAAGCATACAGGTTGTCTATCATTTCCAAATTTAGCATAGTCGTTTACTTTTAAATTGTAATAAATGGGCGATATGATGTTAATAAAACCTAAAATGCTCAATAAGATATAATCTTATTTTTGTACATAATAGATTTTGTTTTAAATTTGCGCACAAAAATAAAAAAAATAATCGAGATAACCAATAGAATTTATGATTTTTCACTATAAATTATAGCAAGATGACAACAGCAAAAATTGCCACCTACTACAATTCGCTAGCGAAAAGAAAGAATGCATCTTCGGCACCACATCAAAGTCTTATACCAAGAGACTTTTTCACTCTGTGCCATCTTAAGATTTTAAGATGGCAGCATAATATCTCGGGGCGACCTACCATCCCCGTGAAGCCACGGGACTACTAAGCAACTAATAAACATAATCTTAAGAACTAATAAAATAACAAACTTAAAAAATAGTATGTTATGAGCTTTATCAAGGACAAATACATTGATATGGTCAAAACACGTGTTGACATTTGTAAACTCGTGCTTGACATGCATCCCGGAGTCACCTTGAAGTCTGCGGGTCCTCATCGAAAAAAATGCTGCTGCGTATTTCATAACGAGCGCACCCCATCCCTCATGTTGAATACCACCCTGAACCGGTTCAAATGCTTTGGTTGCGGCAAGGCAGGCGATGTCATTGAGTTCGTAAAGGAGAGCCAGGGCCTCGATTTCGTCGGAGCGGTTAAATATCTGTTGGATGTTTACTGTCCTGACGTCAATGCCAGCGACCTCATGGTACCACGGACCCCAGAACAGGAAGAGAACGACCGTCTCGCCGAGACCATGTTCATCTACAACGGTATGGCCCATCGCTTCTACGAGAATCAGTATGCAAGTGAGAATGAGGATGCGATACGCTGCCGTATGTATGCGGAAGGACCACCTGACGATGATACAAAAGGCCGATGGAACAAGGAGTTCTGCCGTACATTCGGCTTAGGATACAGTCCGCAATTTGGCAATAAGTTTCTCCAATTCGCCAAAGAGAAGAACCTCGACCTCTCCATTCTTGCAAGAATGGGTCTCCTGGGCGAGGACGAGCATCATCCGGGCAGCTACTACGATTTCTATCGTGACCGTCTGATGATTCCCCAACGCGACCGCTACGGCCGCATTCTGACGTTCACGGCACGAGCCATCAACCCTCATGCCACCATCAAATACATCAACGGCAGGGAGAGCCTTATTTACAAGAAGAGCACATCCGTTTTCGGCATAGACGTGGCCATGAAGGCTGCCCGTCAGTCAGGCAAAGTATATCTTGTAGAAGGTGCTCCTGATGTCATGCGTCTCCAGTCGTTGGGCATAGCCAACGTCGTCGCAACGCTCAGCGGCCACTGGACGAAGGAACAACTGTCCAATTTCTCATCTTTCGCCTGCAGTCTTTGCTTTATCCCCGACAGCGACATCCCAAAGCCGGGTGAGCAGTTCGGCGCCGGTGAGAAATTTGTCTTCGAGAACGGACGACTTGCCACGGAGATGGGTTTCCAGGTCTCTGTCAGAGAGATCCCCCGTGGGGATGTCAAACAGGATGCGGACTCCTACATCACTTCGTTGGGCAAATGGAATGAGCTCACAGAAAAGGACTTCATCCTCTGGTACGCCGAGAAGCAGTACGCTTCCGATGGCACTAATGACGAACAGCTGAAGGTCATCAGCGACGTCTGTGATATGCTTGTCAACGTCCAGTCAGACGTTCTCCAGGCTTCACTGCTCTCTGACTTGAAGGGCAAATACCGCAAGGGTTCCGTATGGAAGGGCGCACTCACTGACGCTGCCCGCCGGAGGCAGGAGGAGAAACGCCGTCAGGCCAACAGAAAGTCAGAGGAACTTCGGGGATACAACTTCTACCGGCGTGGCAATCATTATTACGATCTTGACCCCCAGGGGCGCGAGCGTGAATGGACCAACTTCGTCATCAAGCCGCTCTTTCTCATCACGGATGATGTCAAGCCCAGCCGCATCTTTGAGTTGCTGAATGAGAGCCATATGCGCCGTACCATCGAGCTGCAGCAGCAGGATGTCACAAAACTCGATCGTTTCAAGGAGAAGATAGAAGGCAAGGGCGACTTCCGTTTCTTCGAGCGTCAGGAGAAATACGAGATGCTGAAAGCCTATATCTACGGCAAGACGGAGGAAGCCCAGAGAGTCCCTCAGATGGGATGGAACAACATTGGCGAGAGCGGCTTCTATGCTTTCTGCAACGGCATCGTCTATAATGGCAAATGGCATCCTGTCGATGAGTACGGCATGATACGCCTCGACAAGGAGAACTTCTATCTTCCTGCCATGTCCAAAATCCACAAGAAGAACAAGATGGCCTATGTGAATGAGCGCCGCTACATTCACGCCCCCAAGCAGGAGGTCACGCCCCGGCAATACTTCACGCTTCTGCATGAGCTGTACGGTGACAATGCCGTAGTCTGTTATTGCTACTATCTCGCTACTATTAACCGTGACATCATCACGGACAGCACGCGTTCTTTCCCCATCCTCAATCTCTACGGAAAGAAAGGCACCGGCAAGACCGAGCTTGCCCTCTCTTTAATCAATCTTTTCCAGCGTAATCCAGAGGTCAGCAACCTTGAGAGCACCACCTATTATGCGATGGGCGACAAGTGTGCGGAGGTAAGCAACATGCTCGTCCATTTCGACGAGTACAAGAACTCCCTGAGCAAGAAGCACATCGATTTCCTCAAAGGTATCTATGACAGTGCCGGGCGCATCAAGCGTTCCGCTGATGGAGAACGGCGGGAGTCCACGAATGTTGATTGCGGAGTAGTCCTCTCCGGTCAGGAGATCCCGACAGCCGACATCGCGCTGTTTTCCCGCGTTCTCTTCCTTGAGTCGCACAAGAGCGAGCATACCAAGGAGGAGACCGACATGTACCACAGCTTTATGAAACTCCGCAAGATGCACCCCACGAACATCACCGTCGAATACATCCGCTATCGTGAAAATTTCAATGCAGGATGGTGCAACGCCTGGAAGCGTGCGTTGAAGGAGATTAAGAGTGAGGTAGACTACAACATTATTGGAGAGCGCTTCATCAACAACTGGGCGATGATGCTTGCGACCTATTACTGTCTTAGCAACTGCACCGACTCCCTTCCGTTCAACAGAAAGATGGTACATGACATCTGCATCGACCGTCTCAAATACCAGCACTCACTCTGCCACAGCACTGACGAGATAGCCATATTCTGGGCTATGTTCTCCAAGTCGCGGCAGTTGGGAGACATCCGTGAGGGTCAGGACTACAAGATCAAGGCCGTGGACAAGCTGACCGTCACCGTAAAGGGCGAGCCCCGCAAGGTCATTACGTTTGACAAGCCACGTCTTATTCTGTTCATTCGCAGCAGCATCTGTGTTGCCAAGGCCAATATCCAGGCCAGAAAAGAGGGCAAGGTGATGATACCGGACGAGTCGCTCATGTCGTACCTTATGGCTACACCGGAGTATTTTGGCAAGACCTACTCGCCGTTGAAGTTCCGTGTGCTTGATGAGCTTGGCACGCCGAAGAGAATCACCAACGACAAGGGAGAGAATGTTCTGGTCTTTGACCAGGAGCGTGTGCTTGCATTTGACTATGATGCCGTATGCGAGTGCAATGACATCAACCTCCAGACAATTACAGAGCGTATCAGCCAGTCACAAAACTCAGTAACTTCTTCAGACGATGCCAACGATGAACTCACAGCATAATATCTTTCCGCTCTTCTTTACCTTGGAGCACGTCAACAACGGCTATATTCTCACTGCCAGGCAGGAGACAGGCGGCATGACAGAAGCCGGATACCGCAAAGAAGTTGTTTCAGAAGACAAGATCAACGCGCGCATCGGCCAGCTTCTTCATTTGGATGCCCTCAGCAAGGAGATACCTGTCGTCTTCCATGTCGAGGCTGTCGGTGAAGGCACTTACCAGCTCGACCCGGAGGATCCTGCCGACGGTTTGACGGAGGCCAAGCTTGCCTACTTCCATTTCAGCAGCCGTTGCATTCCGGACGATTCCGTACTGTTACTGCACTTCACTGACACAAAGATGATAGAGGTCTATGGCACTGAGGCTGAGCGCGTCGCCAAGGCTAACGGCTTGCCATTGCTCAGGCCGGGTGGCATTCCGCTTCTCCAGTTTCCAGATACCAGGGAAGGTAAGGTCTCTGTAAGCAATCTTTTTGACAAGCCTACACTTGTAGAGGTCACGTCTCAAAAGATTACCGACTGGTACAGAAGTCATCTTGTGCAGATGGAAAAGAAGAACAAACAAACCTCGAACAAATAAAAGACTGAATAGATGAAAACAAAAATCATAGCCGTAGCCAACCATAAGGGTGGTGTCGGCAAAACGACCACTGTTGCCAATCTTGGCAGCATCCTGTCGGTGAAGGGGCATCGTGTCCTGCTTGTAGACCTGGATGCACAGGCCAATCTTACGGCTTCCCTGGTCGCCTCTATAGACGGTCCCTCTATCTATGAGGCATTGACAGGCAAGACAGACTGTTTGCCTATAGTATCTGTGAACAACCGCCTTCATCTCGTACCCGCCTCCCTGACGCTGGCCATGGCGGATGTGGAGCTTTCAACCGCCATAGCGCGCGAGCACATTCTGGCTGGTCTTCTATCCAAAGCCAAAGTTGAAGACAACTATGACTTTGTGCTCCTGGACTGTCCGCCGTCTTTGGGACTTGTCACATTGAATGCCATCACTGCGTCAACGGATGTTCTCATCCCTCTGATCTCCGAAGTCCTTCCTTTCAAAGGACTGACGATGATGAGCGACTTCATCAGCATGGTACGCCAGAAGCTCAATCCCCAAGCCCATATCTCAGGCATTGTCATCACGCGTTGGGAGAACAGCAAGCTTTCCCGCGGCATAGAGGAACGGCTCAGAGTGTGGGAAGGAGATGTTGTCTACCGAAGCAAGATTCGCAAGAACGTGCGACTTGCAGAAGCACCGTTGCAGAACCGCAACATCCTTGACTATGCTTCCGGCAGCAATGGAGCCAAGGACTATACATCTTTGGCTGAGGAATTCCTGGAACGCATGAATGAGGAAAAGGAGGTGGCAGTATGAAAAATAACGATCTGGATGCCCTGTTTACGGGGCTGACGGGAAACACTGACAGCATACAGGAGAACACTCCCGATAAACAGGTTCCCGGGAAGGGAAATAAGCACACGGCGGGTAAAGACAGACTCCGGCAAAAAACGTTGGAGCTTGCCCGCAACCAGGAGAGGTTCTGCACAATTGTCGATTCCGGTGTCCTGAAGAAGATCCGCACCATCGCCACACGCGAGGGACTTCAAATCAAGGATGTCGTTGAAGCAGCCTTCATCAAGGCCATTGACGGCTATGAGCGGAAACACGGGGTCATCGAAGAGAATTCGAAGCGGAAAGCCATCGATTTGTTCTGAACTCGTTGTCCTTAATTGAGCAGGAGCGGCAAGCGTCATTCGGCAGCTTGCCGCTCTTGCTGTCTTATTCCGTAATGTTGGTTCTATCACTATTTTTTCATCGAACCAATTCTTCAATTTAAGCCTCTATTGTGCTGTTTGACAATAGCTTTTCCAGTCTATACTATAGAAACGTGCTATTTTTGTGGTGGAAATATAATCATATTCATTACAAAAAGACGCGACTATGAGTCCATTTATAATTTTTGCCATCGTTCTCACCATCGCTGAGATTCTGTATTTCTCAGCCGCCATCTACATGGAATTGCACGCCAAGTCCAGGAAAGACAGTGGCTCTACGGAGAACATACCCCTTGGGGACGAGGACGACAGTACCGTTGTCCGGCCGAGGACAGTCACCGAGAATGTGGAGACCGGAGGTTTCGACATCACCGGCACATCATCCTCACCGGAGCAAGAGCAAATCACTGAGGCCGACGAGACGGATATCACGGCTAAAGCCGAGGATGAACTGCTACCGGCATCTGATGCGCCAGAAATCACCGAGGCAGACAACCGCCCCGCAGGAAGCAATGAGTCTCAGGAAGCTCATTCGGAGTCAGCACCCCAAGAGAAGTCCTCGGCACCGGACAATAGCGAAGTACTCATCCCGTCTGTCGGATTCATCGATGGTCAGAAGCCGGAGCAGGAAGCACGCCCTTTCGTCGAGGCGGAAGTGTTTAATCAGGAGCTGGTTGAGCCGCAATACGAAGTCAAGAGCTGTGTCGGCACTTCCGCCAATGACGAAATCGCACAAAGATTAGAAGGTATCAACAAGAACATGAAGAAGAACACCATCCTGGGCAACCTTTTCAAATCAAAGGATCTCAGCAACATTATACGAAACAATGCAGAATCCTTGAATATTGACAAAAGAGATGAATACACGCAGTGTTGACCCCAATAGCCGGCGGTATATGATTCTGGCCGTCATGCTCGGCATCTTCAGAGCCTCCCATGCCCGTTGCGGATCGGTAGACTACTCCTGGGGAGCCGACGGCCTTGCCGAGGCCACGGCCTTCGTCGGTACCATGATGATTTATACCGTCGAGATACTCTATGCGGTGGCAAGCATCATGGTCATCATCTCCGCCTTGCAGATCTGCATCAAGATGAACTACCATGAGGGGGACATCACCAAGAGTCTGATGATGCTCTTTGGCGGCATCCTCTTCATCATCGGAGCCTCCATCGTCATGCCCGCCCTTTATGGCTACCAGGACATGAACTTTATCTTTTAGACTATTTACGCGCGACAAAATAGGAAAACCATTCACAAATGTACAACTAAATTTTAATTGCCAATGAAAAAAATTATTAGCAAAGCCGTTTCCAAAGTGAAGGCAGCTGCCTCTTTCGTCTGCGACAAGGCAAAGGCATTCATCATTGCCGTCGCTGCCCTGTTCGGTACTTCCATGCAGGCTCTGGCACAGACGCTTGCCGGTACTGGCTATGATGCGGGTACCAACGCCCTTGAAGAGGTTGCCACGGAGCTCGTGAAGTACGTGCCCTACGTCGTCAATCTCTGTTACGCCCTTGCCGGTGTCGTCGCCATTGTCGGAGCCATCTCCGTCTATATCGCGATGAACAATGAGGAGCAGGATGTCAAGAAGAAGATCATGATGATTGTCGGAGCCTGCATCTTCCTCATTGCGGCAGCCAATGCCCTTCCTCTCTTCTTCGGTATCGGAGGCTGATCCCCACGGGCTATGACACAGATGAGTGACTCACAGATGGAATGCCAGATGTTCAAGGGGCTCCAGCGGCCGCTGGAGTTCATGGGACTGCAGGGTCGGTACATCACCTGGGCCGGTATTACTGCCGCTGTCGCCATCTTAGGCTTCATGCTCGTCTATGCTCTTTTGGGCTTTCTGCTGGCCCTGGTCTTTGCCGCTGTGACCATCACTGTCGGCATTGCCCTGATACTGGTCAAGCAGCGCAAGGGCCTTTACTCAAAGAAAATCGGCAGGGGGCTGTATGTCTTCGCCTGCCGTGAGCGCCTGTAATCATGACGATTGCATGATGCTGGAACTGCAACACTGTTGAATGAAAGGGGCGGGCACGGACGGTCATATCCGATGTCTGCCCCTGTCTGCAAACATCATTGAGAACTTAAAGAAAAAGTGATGACATTATACGTTATAATCTTCTTCGTGGCCGTCTGTCTGGGCATGGCAGTGTCTGTTTATTGCTTCGGTACGGGCAGCAAGCGCGCCAAGATCTTCAAGGAGATTTACTTCTCCATTGAGGACATAGAGGGAATGGGCGTGCTCTATACCAAGACCGGTGAGCTGTCCGCTGTCCTTTCCATGCGCAACCCCGTACAGAAGCACTGTGCCGACACCGCCGAGTACAATGCCTACGCCAATGTTCTGACCTCTCTGATGGCCACCCTTGGAGAGGGTTATGCCATCCATAAGCAGGATGTCTTCACCCGTAAAAGATACCGGGGAGAGGACAACGGTAAGCGTGAGTATCTCTCTGATAGCTACTTCCGCTATTTCAAGGGACGTGAGTACACCGACTGCACCACTTTTCTGACCATCACGCAGGAGAACCGGAAAGAGCGGCTTTTCAGCTACGATGGCCGCAAGTGGAAGGATTTCCTTGTCAAGGTCGGCAAGGTCCGTGACCAGCTCCGCGACCGTGGCATCTCCTCCCGTTTCCTCTCCGCTGACGAGGTGCGCCATTATGCTGACCAGTACCTTGCCCAGCATTTTACTGACGGGCATGTGTCGATGAGCAACTTCCAGGTCACTGACGACCACATCGGACTTGGAGCGCGCAAATTCAAGATGTACAGTCTCGTGGACGTTGACAACATCGTTCTGCCGACGCTTATCCGTCCTTACACCAATATAGAGGTCAACAACATCACCATGCCCGTTGACCTGATGACGATGGTTGACAGCATCCCGGGCGTGCTGAGTGTCGTCTATAACCAGGTTGTCTTCCTGCCAAGTCAGAAGCAGGAGATGAGCCGGCTGGCCAAGAAAAAGAACCGCCATGCCTCACTTCCCAATCCCAGCAATCAGATAGCCGTCGAGGACATCAAGAAAGTGGAGGAGCTGATAGCCCGCGAGAACAAGCAGCTCGTCTATTGCCATTTCAACCTTGTTGTTACCGTGGCCGCCGATGCCGACCTGCAACGCTGCACGAATCATCTGGAGAACGCCTTCGGGCGTATCGGCGTACAGATCAGTCAGCGCGCCTACAACCAGCTGGAGCTCTTCGTAGGCTCGTTCCCCGGCAACTGTTATTCGCTCAACAAGGACTACGACCGCTTCCTAACCCTCAGCGATGCCGCCAGTTGTCTGATGTATAAGGAACGTCTTCCCAAGAGTGAGGACACGCCGCTGAAGGTCTATTACACGGACCGGCAGGGTGTTCCCGTGGCCATCGACATCTCCGGCAAGGAAGGTGCCAGGAAGCTCACGGACAACAGTAATTTCTTTTGTCTCGGACCCAGCGGCAGCGGCAAGTCCTTTCATATGAACAGCGTCATCCGGCAGCTGTGGGAGCAGGGGACGGATGTTGTCATGGTCGATACCGGCAACTCCTACGAGGGGCTGTGCGAGTATGCAGGCGGCAAGTACATCAGCTATACAGAGGAGCATCCCATCACCATGAATCCCTTCCGCATCCAGCGTGAGGAGCTGAACGTGGAGAAAATGGACTTTCTTAAAAACCTTGTCATGCTCATATGGAAAGGCTATTCCGCTGTCCCCAGCAAGATAGAGGAACTGCTTATCGAGCAGGTGATCAAGGAATACTACGAGGTCTATTTCAACGGCTTCAAGGGTTACAGCAAGTCGCAGCGGGACGCGCTCCACAAGAAGCTGCTCATAGAGACAGCCACGGAGGGCAAGCCTACAGACACCAACGAGGATGTGGAGAACCGCATCAACAAGAGAATAGCGGAGATGGAGGACCGCCGTCGCGCGCTGGTTGTCAGCGAACTGTCCTTCAACAGTTTCTTCGAGTACAGCACGGCGCGCCTCCCGTATATATGCAACGAGAACCGCATCACCGGCATCGACATCTCCTCCTATAACTACTCTCTCTCAGAGTTCTACCGTGGCGGCACCTACGAGCGGACGCTGAACGAAAACATCGACTCCTCACTGTTCGACGAGACCTTCATCGTTTTTGAGATTGACACCATCAAGGACAACAAGACGCTGTTCCCACTGGTCACGCTGATCATCATGGACGTCTTCATCCAGAAGATGCGCATCAAGAAAAACCGCAAGGTCCTTGTCATCGAGG
This sequence comes from Prevotella sp. AGR2160, assembly GCF_000424185.1. Taxonomy (GTDB): domain Bacteria; phylum Bacteroidota; class Bacteroidia; order Bacteroidales; family Bacteroidaceae; genus Prevotella. The sequence goes on along the minus strand of NZ_AUJK01000010.1, from coordinate 40,993 downwards.
AGGCATGGAAGGCCGTCGCCTCTCCCATGATGGCGGAGTATATTCAGTATCTCTATAAGACAGCCCGAAAGTTCTGGGCCATGGTGGGCGTTGTCACCCAGGAGCTTCAGGACATCATCGGCAGTCCGATCGTCAAGGAAGCCATCATCAACAACTCCGATGTCACGTTCCTTCTCGACCAAGGCAAGTTCAAGGAGCGTTTCGACGACATTAAGGCCATCCTGGGACTCACCGATGTGGAGTGCCGCAAGATATTCACCATCAACCGGTTGGAGAATACCGAAGGCCGCAGTTTCTTCCGCGAGGTCTTCATCCGCCGCGGTCTCGTCAGTGAGGTCTATGGCGTGGAGGAGCCCCGGGAGTGTTATATGACCTACACCACGGAGCGGGCCGAGAAAGAAGCCCTGAAACTCTACAAGTCGGAGCTCGGATGCAGTCATCAGCAGGCTATAGAGGCTTATTGCCGCGACTGGACCCTTTCCGGTATCAGCAAGTCTCTGGAGTTTGCCCAAAAGGTAAACAAGGCCGGCAGGGTGCTCCGTCTTCAGAAGAAAACGTAAAATTCCCCAAACCCCATTACGATGAAAATAAGCCCATTACGATGAAACCAACGTTCGTCATACAGATTCTCCTTCTCACCTTGGCAGTGCTCCCTGTCAGGGCCCAGTATGCCAGCATCAATATCGACTACAAGACGATGGAGGGCATGACTGAGGCGTATGCGACGGAAGCCGTCATCGAGGCGTTGCACAACGAGAGCCTACAGAAGATCTACGACAGCTACCAGGCGGCAGGTGTCGCCAGCTCCGGCATTTTCTCTTCGAAGTATCTCGAACGCAAGGCACTGACCGACCTCAACCTGTGGAACGATGAGAAGGAGAACTATTACTATACGCGCATCTACAATATCGTTTCGAAGCGCATCATCCCCAAGACGGTCACCTGTGCCCGTCTGATGGTGGAGGATCCGTCTACCGCCATCTATTGGGGCAGCTACCTGTTGAAGACGACGGAGGACGTGAAGTCATTGTGCCAGCAGTTCGAGAGTGTCGTCACCAACAGCAGCCTGAGATTTAAGGATATAGCTTTTCTGGAGCTAAGCGATGAACTGAAAGCCATCGTCGACATAACCCAGTTGGGTGGTGTCGACTGGAAAAATCTCTTTGAGAATATCGGCAGCGACATCAGCGGCCGTTTCACCAAGGACCATCTGAAGGCAGACTTGGACAACCTCATCAACAAAGGGGTCGGCCTTGCCAATGCCGGTTACCGCAACAGTCTTGCCCAGTTGCTCCAGGGCACGAGTTTCGGAGGGACGTTCCTTGAGAAAGCCACGAGTGTGATCACTCTTGCTGACAATGCGAGCAACCTGTACGGCGACTTCAAGGACCTATCCACCAGGCAGTTTGTTGAAAAGCTGACGGGCATGAACAGTGTCAGCGAGCTGTTCAAACTCAGCGACTACAACATCACCGGTTGGCTGGACGACTACAGTCAGGCGGCCGTCGGACGGCACTACACCCAACGCGTGTATATCTACCGTCGTGACCGGGGCTCCGAGACGCTGTGCGACTATCGTCCGCCGACTGACGACAATGCCATTATCTATGGCGACCACTGGTACCGCATCAATACCCGCGATGCCGGTTTCACGCCAAGCAGCGCACAATATGAGGCTATCCTCTGCAACTCTGAGAATCATGCCGGATGGAGCCGACAGCGCGTCAGGGAGCTCAACAGTGCTAACCAACGCTATCATTACAACATGTACTATTCTCCCTCAGCTTATATCCTGAGCAAGAAGAAAAGCGGCCAGTATGCCAAGGCCTATGCCTATTCCATCCGGGTAAGCAAGTCATGGGATATCAAGGAGGAAGTCTACGAGGAAGTCTTTGACAGCTACAGCATGGACTGGAACACGTTCATGGCGCAGATGCAGGCACGCCTGACGCAGTATAACGCCAACGGCGACCATCAGGACATCAGCAACACCAAGGAGTTGGACGACTATATCAGCACACACAACGAGGAGCCGGACTACACCTATTATATCGGTTACGATACCCGCCGGTATTACGCTACTACCGATGCCGGGAAGCTGGCCGGTTCCTCATCCGCCACATTCAGCATCACCTGTCATGACGGGGGGACATTGGGCAAGGGCAGCACCACCTATAAATGCGGCGACTGTGGCAAGACCGTCAGTGCCCATACCCGTCAATGCTCCATGAGAACATCGTTGGGCAGTGATGACAGTGGAGTGGAGACCGCCGAGCTGCAAGCCCGTCTTGTTCGTCTCCAGCAGCAGGCGGCTGCCCTCCAGGCTCAGGTGGACCAGCTCAACAAAGAGAATAGTGAGCTGCTTCGTAAGATGTCCGGAGCCAGTGGCGAGGACTACGAGCGGTACAGAACAACCTACGAGAACAACAAGAAGAAAATCGCCGACTTGCAGTCGCAGCTTGACAACCTCAACGACGAGATTGTACAGACCCGGCAGGCCATCACGGAGGCCCAGGACGGCGAGAAGACGCAGACCGACGACTATAACCGCATCCCGCAACTGATGAAGGCGATGAAGGATGCCTATCAAGTCAGTTGGACAGACAACGGCAGCTGGTCGGGCAACACCTTTGTCAGACAGGGCACAGTGGGAAATGTCAAGGGAACAGTAACCTTCAAGGCCACGGTCTCCATCGCCCGCAAGCCCAAGTATTTCATGGGCATCAAGGTTCACCGTGCCATCGTACAGATAGACTGGAGCCTGACGAGCAGTTGGAGCGACACATCGGTGGCAGAGACCATGAGCCTTGATACCAATAAGTCGGATGAGGAGAACGCCCGGATTGTCAATCAGAAGATCAGCGAGCTGAAGAAAGCCCATCCCGACTGTGATGTCACGGTGGAATATGCCAGATCGAAGGAAGTGGAGGAGGACACCACGGAGGATGTCCACCACCTGCTGTGGGCGAGCGACCGGCTGGAGATAGCCCGTGGCATCGAGGCAAGGCTGGCACGCATCTATACCGATTTGGTCATGATAGAGAAATTCCTTCACTACCGCCACAGCCTTTTGGACTGGGCTAAGGAGCTGGCTCCCAAACTGAATGCCGACAGCAACCGGAAAATCAGCATCGCCGAGCAGTGCCACCGGCGATGGATGCGAAACGGCGGCAGTGCCAATTATCAAAGAGAAGATGAGGAGGACGATGACCGTTTCCCTTGATTCAACTAATAATATAAGGAGTATGAGTAATACCAATAATACAAGCAATACGGGCAATAAGCTCCGTTCTTTCGGGTATCGGCTGATGGCTGTACTGACGGTGATGCTGATGGGGCTTCCGCTTAGGCTCACGGCGCAGGTGCCAAGGGATATCCCGACGATAGAGGCGTACATCAATGACCACAAGAAGCAGCGCAGTCTGCTGTTGGCAAGGTCTGTCCTGGAAGAGAGCAACCAACTGCTCCACAAGACCAGTGAGGCGACGCACCGCCAGTACAGGGACATCAACATCGAACTCGACAAGTACACGCGTGCCTTCGACATCATCGACCTGGTTTACAGCACGGTGAGCACCGGTCTCAACGTCTATCGCACCTATGATGATGTTTCTGACAAGCTCGGCAAATACAAGGCACTGTTGTCGGAGTACAACGACAAGATCATCAAGCGACGGCGTATAGAGTCCGCCGACACGCTGCTCCTGGCCGTCAACGCCAGAGCTGTCAGAAACCTCAGTACGGAGTGCCGCAACCTCTATTCGTCCGTTTCTGTCCTTGCCGCCTATGCCAGCGGTCAGGTCAGCTGCACGCCCGCCTCGATGATGCTGATGGTGGAGAACATCAACAGGTCGCTTGACCGCATCAAGGACATTGTCAACGCCGCGTATTTCCAGACATGGAAGTTCATCCAGGCGCGGACAAGCTATTGGAAAGGAGAGCTCTACCGCTCCAAGACCCTCAGGGAGATGGCTGGAGAGGCCCTTGGCAGATGGAAAGGAGCCGGAAAATTAGGATATTAACATGAAACGATATGAAAACAAGCAGACGACACCTACTCATGCTGACAGCCATGCTGGTCAGCATTCAGTCGTGGGCACAGCACGTCACCTACAACCATGACGCTTCCAAGTACGGGCAGATCATGGTGATGGAGTTGGGGGCAGGCAGTCTGACCCCGGAAGTCTATTACAAACTGACGCACAACAGTTACAGAAAAGGTGCCAAGGCGCAGACCTCGGTCAAGAATACCCTTCGTACCGCCGCACAGATAGCCTCGCTGCCTCAGGTGGAGATGGCGGACAGCATCCAGAAAGACTTGGAGAGCCGGGCAAAGATTGAGGCCATGAACACCGCCGACAGACTGTTGGATGTCGCTTGGCTCACGGAGGGAGAGAAGATCAACAGCAGGCTGCTCGCCTTCAAGAATAACCTGAGCGCTCTCAGCGGCAAGGCGAGTCCCGAGGAGATTGATGCGTGGACGGAGCTGTCCAGGATGTACGATTTTGCCATCAAGACCATCCGCAAGGGCTACATGCCCAACAGTGAGCGGCAGAAGCAGTACCTTGCCATCTACGACGAGATTACCGCCACGAACGACAAGCTTATCCTACGTGTCCGCTTCCTTGCCACCAAGCAGCGGGCAGACCGGATCGTTACCTCCTTGGCCCGTTTCCAGCACCGTGTCGGCGAGAACGCAACAGCCGCCTACAACCGCTGGCGGGACAATGGCATGAAGACAAGGACCGGCAAGAAAGATAAAGACAATAACATCATCACCCCATAAACGATTACGACCATGCCCAACGACAGCACAGCAGTAGATTTCGGCATCAACCTTCTCGAAGAGGAGATTGACGACGTGATATTCCGCACGAATGAGTTCCTGACCGACGCCACGTTCACCGGCGGCCAGGGACCGTTCTGGTGGATTCTCCAGATGTCCATGGCGCTTGCCGGACTCTTTGCCATCATCATGTGTGCCAACATGGCTTACAAGATGATGGTCAGGCGCGAGCCCTTGGACGTAATGAAGCTCTTCAAGCCCTTGGCCATCAGCATCATCCTCTGCTGGTGGTATCCACCGGCAGACACTGGCATCGGCGGAGGCAACAGCACGTGGTGCGCCCTCGACTTCCTCAGTTACATCCCCAATGCCATCGGCAGCTACACCCATGACCTCTATGAGGCGGAGGCGGCGCAGGTGAAGGACCGGATGGACGACGTTCAGCAGCTGATGTACCAGCTCGGCGACGAGGCTTCCGATCCGATGTCCACCATCAAGGCAGCAAGCAATGCCGTGAGCGCCCTGCTTACCCAGGGCAGCGTACAGGACGTCACCGATGCCGACGCCGCGGCGGAGGACGAGAAGAACATCGTCAAGGCGGAGATGACGAGCACCTCTGCCGGACTGGTGATGCTGATAGACAAGATCATCATGCTTATTGCCCTGATAACGTTCCGCATCGGCTGGTGGGGCACCATCTACTGCCAGCAGATACTCCTGGGCATGCTGACCATCTTCGGACCCATCCAATGGGCGTTCTCGCTCTTGCCGAAGTGGGAAGGAGCGTGGGCGAAATGGATCATCCGTTACCTCACCGTCCATTTCTACGGGGCGATGCTATACTTCGTCGGGTTCTATGTGCTCCTGCTCTTCGATATTGTCATCAACATCCAGTACAACGACCTGATGGCGGTCACTGCCTCTGACGAGACTGTCGTCAACTACCTGCAGAACGCATTCTTCACAGCCGGTTATCTCATGGCAGCGAGTGTGGTGGCACTGAAATGTCTGAACCTCGTCCCCGATCTTGCCGCCTGGATGATTCCCGAGGGCGACACGGCATTCTCTACGAGAAGTTTCGGTGAGGGTGTGGCTACGTCCATGCGCCAGTCTGCCGGAAAGGTATTAGGAGTATAAACTATAAAATCCACAATATTATGGTTATCAAGAATTTAGAAAACAAGATTAAACTGGTGCTTATCATCTGCTCACTGTTTCTCGTAGGCTGTGTGGTCGTCTCCCTGGGCAGCATCTGGACAGCACGGACCATGGTTGACGATGCCCACAAGAAGATTTATGTCCTCGACGGCACGGTGCCGATTTTGGTCAACAGAAGTACGATGGAGGAGACGCTCGACGTGGAGGCGAAGAGCCATGTGGAGATGTTCCACCACTATTTCTTCACGCTGGCTCCCGACGACAAGTACATCAAGTACACGATGGAGAAGGCGATGTATCTCATCGACGAGAGCGGCCTTGCCCAATACAACGCCTTGAAGGAGAAAGGCTTCTACGGCAACATCATGGGCTCGAGTGCCGTGTTCAGCATTTTCTGCGACAGCATCCGTTTCAACAGGGACAGTCTGACGTTCACCTACTACGGCCGACAGCGTATCGAGCGACGCACGTCTATCCTCATGCGGGAACTCGTCACCGAGGGGGCGCTGAAGCGGGTGCCGCGGACGGAGAACAATCCTCACGGACTGCTCATCGTGAACTGGAGGACCATCCTCAACAAGGATCTTGACCAAAGAACGAAATCCAATTATTAGTAGCTATGAATCTCAAGAAAATCATCATCGGGGAGAAGATGCCCGACAAAAACGATCCGAAATACAAGGACCTTCACGACAGCAGTGTGAAGGCAGGAAAGACCTTTGCGGAGACAGTGCGGCTGGACAAGGCGGCAGCTAAGGTGCAGGGCTTTGCCTCCCGCTATCCGAAGATTTTTCTTTGCATCATTTTCGGCTTTGTCCTTTTCAGTGTGGCACTCAACCTCTACCGCATGTCCACGGCGGTGAGCCATAAGCGGCAGCCGTCGAGTGCCGTGGAGCGTCAGGAGAAGGAGCTGCGCTTCCGCCGCCATAACGGTGGCAGCAGGCAACATGTGGAGCGGACAACCCAAGTGTCGAACCCTACAAGCATCAGGAACTATGAGAATAACAGACAAGATTAATTTCCGGCAGCCGAAGTACATGCTGCCAGCCATCCTCTATCTGCCCTTGCTGTTCTTCGGCTATTTCTTTTTCCGCTTCTTCAACATCGAGAAGGTGGAGGTGGACGACAAGAAGCAGACTACGGCGTACTACAACGACAAGTTGCCCGATGCCAACCTCAAAGGCGACGGCATCGGTGACAAGTACAGCAATATGGTCAACAACTTCGGAAAGATCAAGGATGAGTCAGCCGTGGAGAACATCGAGCGTGGCGGCGACGAACAGAAGGAGGCGTACCAGTCGCAATACACCGATGCCGAGGTGGCTGCTTTGGACCGGCAGAGTGACGAAGCCCGGCAGTCGATGGAGCGGTTACGCCGGTTGCAGGAGCAGATCAAGGAGCAGCAGCAGAAAGACAATAACGTCAGTGGCAGCCACTACGGCAACACGTATGACGAACAGCGCACCCTGGAGGATCTTCAGAAGAAACTGACCAATGCCCGTGACGAAGGCTTGCGCGGCAGTGGTGTAGCAGCTGATGCCGGGAGCAATGACAGACCGACATCGGGCAGCCACTATGCCAAACAGAAGGAGCAGCAGACAGAGCAGAGGAAGACCGTCAATGATAAAGCTGTGAACGAAATTGCAGAGGAAGCAGAGGCTGAGGAGGTGGTGAAGCGGCAGAAGGAGACTTCCGAATACTTCAACACCATCGCCGTCAACGAGACGCAGCACAAGCTCATTCGTGCCATTGTGGATGAGGAGATAACGGCTGTCGATGGCAGCCGTGTCCGCTTCCGCCTTCTCGACGATATCGACATCGGTGAGCGCACGATAGCCCGTGGCACCTGTCTCTACGGCACACTCAGCGGCTTCGGCCAGCAGCGTGTCAAGGGCACCATCAAGAGTGTGCTCTATGAGGATGAGCTGATAAAAGTCCATCTGAGCATCTACGACACCGACGGGCTGGAGGGTCTGTATGTACCCAAGAGCAGTTTCGGCGAGACCGTCAGGGATGTGGCTGGCAGTACGGTGGGTCAGAACATGAGCTTCACCGACGGCTCCGTCTCTGGTGCTACGGCACGGTGGGGGCAGCAGGCACTGCAGAACGCCTATCGCAAGGCCTCAAATGCCCTGTCGAAAAACATACGGAAGAACAAGGTCCGGGTGAAATACGGCACGATGGTCTATCTCATCAACAGCAAGGACAAGCAGAAACGATAACAATAAAAACAGCAAAGCAATGAATACGCATAGATTTCTCTTTTTCATCATGTCCGTCTTTCTGTTCACTGCAGTGAATGCCCAAAAGACGATGGACTGCATGCAGCTCCTGACCGTCAACGAGAACATCACGACGGTCATCACCGCCAGTGAGCCGGTGAGGTTCGTGGACATCAGCACGGACAAGGTTGTGGGCGACCAGCCAATCAGCAACACCATCCGTCTGAAGCCCAAGGAAGGTGTGGAGGTAAACCGCGATGGCGACATCCTCGGTGTGGTGACCATCGTCACGGAGCGCTACCGCAGTCAGTACGGTCTGGTCTATACCTCGCGTCCGGAGGAAGCGGTGACCGACAAGACTATTCTGCTGGATGAGCGCACCCGTTACGACAATCCTGCCGTCAGCCTCTCCACGGAGGACATGGCGCGCTATGCCCGACGGATATGGCTCTCGCCGTCCAAGGGCATCCGCTCGTCGAAGAAGCACAAGATGCAGATAGCGTTGAACAACATCTACAGTGTGAGCGAGTATTTCTTCCTCGACTTCTCTGTTTATAATAGGACGAACATCCGCTTTGACATCGACCAGCTGAAGATAAAGCTTCAGGATAAGAAAAAAGCCAAGGCCACGACGGTGCAGACGATAGACCTGGAACCGGCGTTCACGCTCGACCGCTCTCCGTCGTTCCTCCATGGCTACCGGAATGTCGTTGTCATCAGAAAGCTGACCTTCCCCGATGACAAGATCCTCACCATCGAACTGAGCGAGAAGCAGATCAGCGGGCGTACCATCAGCCTGAAAGTCAAATACAGCGACGTGCTCAGTGCGGATGCCTTCAGCCGAAGCTTAAAATGATGATGTGACCACGCTGTGGTCATAGGGTGACCGGCTCATGGTCATAGCATGACCACGCTATGGTCACGGTATGACCATGCCTTAGTCATTCCGCGTCAACGTATCATTGTAACCCCAATCAAAGAAGAAGCATGGAAGAAAGCAAGGACCTGCAGTCCATCTACAAGATTTTCAGGACATTCATCTATCTGTCACTGGTCATCGAGTTTTTCGAGTATGCCATCACCCCCGGAATGCTGACGTTCTGGGGTGGCATCGTCGCGGACATTCACGGCAGAATGAAGCTGATGGACATCTACCAGGACGGTCATCTGCTTCACAGTAAAATTATGACCTTGCTCATAATCTGCGTGACCTGCATCGGCACGAGGAACAAGAAACATCTCGAGTTCAACGCCAAGCGTATGGTCATCTATCCGCTGTCCTTTGGCCTGATGCTGATGTTCCTCTCGGTGTGGATGTTCTACCGTGGCTGGCAGCCTTGTTTCTTCTCGCTCCCTTGCAGCACGTGGCTCTACTTCCTCATGTCGGTCGTGGGCACGGTGCTCTGTCATGTGGCGTTGGACAACATCTCGAAGTATCTGAAGGACGGACTGCTCAAAGACCGCTTCAACCTGGAGAACGAGAGTTTCCTGCAGAACGACAAGAAGATAGAGAACAAGTACAGTGTGAACATTCCCATGCGTTATTACTACAAAGGGAAGTTCCGCAAGGGCTGGGTGAATATCGTCAATCCCTTCCGTGGCACGTGGGTTGTCGGCACACCTGGCTCTGGTAAGACTTTCTCCATCATCGAGCCTTTCATCCGACAGCACAGTGCCAAGGGCTTTGCCGTCGTCGCTTACGACTATAAGTTCCCGACGCTGGCTCAGAAGCTCTACTACCATTACCGCATCAACAAGAAAGCCGGACGCACGCCTGAGGGCTGCGACTTCAATATCATCAACTTCGTCAACGTGGAATACAGCCGGAGGGTCAATCCCATCCAGTTGAAGTACATCAGCAATCTCGCTGCTGCCAGTGAGACGGCAGAGACGCTCTTGGAGTCATTGCAGAAAGGCAAGAAAGAGGGTGGAGGCGGCAGCGACCAGTTCTTCCAGACTTCCGCTGTCAACTTCCTCGCCGCGTGCATCTACTTCTTCTGCAATTATCAGAAGCGGCCCTACGACGAGCAGGGCAGGGAGCTGGCCTATGACAAGACTATTGACCCGGAGACGGGGATGGTCAAGCCGACGGGTGTCGTCCGCGATGCCGAGGGCAATGTCTGTGAGCCCGCCTATTGGTTGGGCAAGTACAGCGACATGCCGCATATCCTGTCTTTCCTCAACGAGAGCTATGATACCATCTTTGAGGTGCTGATGACCGATACCGAGGTAGCACCACTGCTCGGTCCGTTCCGTACGGCTTTTGAGAACAAGGCCATGGAGCAGTTGGAGGGTATGATTGGTACTCTGCGTGTGTTCACGTCCCGACTGGCCACGAAGGAGTCTTACTGGATATTCAGCAAGGAAGGCGATGACTTCGACCTGAAAGTCAGCGATCCGAAGCATCCCAGCTACCTGCTCATTGCGAACGACCCGGAGATGGAAAGCATCATTGGTGCCCTCAACGCCCTTATCCTCAACCGCCTTGTGACACGTGTCAACACCGGGCAGGGAAAGAATGTGCCGGTGAGCATCATCGTCGATGAGCTGCCCACACTTTACTTCCATAAGATTGACCGTCTCATCGGTACGGCGCGAAGCAACAAGGTGAGCGTGACGTTGGGCTTTCAGGAGCTTCCTCAGTTGGAGTCGGACTATGGCAAGGTCGGTATGCAGAAGGTCATCACCACCGTTGGTAATGTAGTCAGCGGTTCCGCCCGTGCGAAGGAAACCTTGGAATGGCTCTCCAACGACATCTTCGGCAAGGTGGTACAACTGAAGAAAGGTGTGACCATTGACCGTGACAAGACTTCCATCAACCTCAATGAGAACATGGACTCGCTGGTGCCGGGCTCAAAGATTGCGGACATGCCCACCGGCTGGATCTGCGGTCAGACGGCCCGCGACTTCATCAAGACCAAGACCGGCCGTGGCGGCAGCATGGACATCCAGGAGGCCGAGGAGTTCAAGACCAGCAAGTTCTTCTGCAAGACCGACTTCGACATGGCCGAGATTGCCAAGGAGGAGAAAGCCTATGTCCAGTACCCCTTGCCGAAGTTCTACAACTTCCCTTCCGTCGAGGCGCGTGAGCGCATCCTTTATGCTAACTTTCTGAAGGTTAATCAGGAGGTCAAGGACATGATAGCAGAGATACAGGAGTTCTATAAGAAGTGAAATGGATGAAAGTTCTCTGTTTTCACAAAATAAATTGAATAAGCCATAATTATTTACCCAATATTGTTGTCTCCCACAATACAGAACCCTTTTTAGGTAGAAAACAAACTTTTTTTGAAGATTTTTCTTGCTACGAAAAAAGGCTGCATCCGACAATAGTAACTTTGCATCATCAAACAAGGAAGTATGGGTGAGTGGTCGAAACCAGCACACTGCTAACGTGCCGAGCTCAAAAGGCTCCGAAGGTTCGAATCCTTCTGCTTCCGCTCTTATGGTGAGGTAGCTCAATTGGATCAGAGTAGGTGTCCACGGAACATCCGGTTGTGGGTTCGAGTCCCACCCTCATCACCTTTATGGAGACTTGGCAGACGTGGTGTATGCGCAGGACTGAAAATCCTGAGAATGAGGTCCGACTCCTCAAGGCTCCACAATTATTGAGGTGTTCTCCAGCGGCAACGAGAGCAGACTGTAAATCTGCCGCTATTCGGCTTCGGGGGTTCGAGTCCCTCCACCTCAACGAGACATTCCCTTTTCGGGACTGCAATATGGAGTCCGTAGCTCAGTTGGAAGAGCGCCAGTTTGTGGCACTGGTGGTCGCAGGTTCGAATCCTGTTGGGCTCCCAATTCGCTTCAATAGCATAGTGGTAGTGCAGTTCACTTGTAATGAACAGGTCGTCGGTTCGAATCCGGCTTGAAGCTCCATACGATAAAAGGCTCCCTTACTTGCTGTAATGCAGGTAAGGAAGCTTTTATTTTATTAATGAAGTGAAGGAATTAAGCACAGCACGTTGCTGTCTTACACGAAGTTTAAGATGGCAATGAGTCTGTTCTTCACCTCGTCAAGCACTCTCACAGTCTCCTTGTCAGTTTTGTTTTCCTTATCAAGGAGCAGGATAGCCTGCTTGATGAGCTTGCAGTCCTCTAAAGACAATGGCATCTCCGTAATGGAGTAGTCAGGGTCTGCGTATCTGTAGTATATTCTGTCGTAAACCTCAATCGGCGCATTGTACCCCAGTTTGTCAGACCTCATAATTTGTATGTCCATCTGTACCGTTCTGGCACATACGCCTTTAGTGATACCCTCCATGTCGTATAGTGCTTCGCTACACGCTTCCACGAGGTCATCGAGTGTCCATCTTCTATATCTGTTCCTCAGACAATTGTCTATCGTTTTGTATCTGATTAAAGCATTCTTATTTGCAGGCATAGTTATATGTTCGTTAAGTAAAATAAAAAAGTTGAAACTTCCCGGTAAGGAAATCCCAACTATCTATATCTAATAGGAACTCTATCGTTGAATCAATCTATGATACCCGATAGAAATAACTATGCGTGCGATAACTACGGAATCCCATGCCGGAGGTAAGCGATGTACTAAATGTATGCACATAGCTACTATGCTCGAAGCGTCGATAACTCCGGGCAAAGAAACGTGATGTTGTTATGTGCAAATTCTGTATCATATCCGTATAGGACTCTAATTCTAATCTTTTTTTTATCTCGGTTGCAAAGTTACAAAATAACAGCGAAATCTATTTTCGTAATTGGAGGAAAAATCAATGTTCAGAGTAAAATAGGGGTTATAAACTTATACAACTAAGTCTATATAGCCGTTTTTTCAAATGCCTACCGCCCATAGAACTTTCCGTCATCATCACACATTCTCTCCAAGTCTGATTAGTATGTTCTATAAATTCCCTTCTATCGAGGCGCATGAGCGCATCCTCTATGCCAACTTCCTGAAGGTCAATCAAGAGGTCAAGGACATGATTGCCGAGATACAGGAGTTCTACAAGAAGTAAAAAAAGTCGCCTCAAAATTTGGAGAATCCAAATCCTTATTATACCTTGGTGGTAGATATTTATTATTTAATTTGTTGAATATGAGGAACATTGTAGAATCAGACAGCAATGTGATACTACTGTCGCCTGGTCTCTTTCCTGAGATAGTGGAGGAGATAAAGGAGAAATGTGGCAAGCATGGTATTCGGGTCGCATTCTGTGGTTCGAAAGACAACATCTGGGTAAGGGATTACATGCCCATCCAGTTGAGTGACGACTGCTTCTTGGAGTACCAATATACTCCCGACTATCTTCTGTCATCAAAGCGATACGGCAAGTACCTTGTAACATCTGAGCATTTTGTAGAAGATACATTAGGAAAGACTACAAAGCAGTTAGGGCTTGTGATTGACGGCGGTAACGTTGTCAAGTTGGCCGATAAGTATGTGGCCATGACGGAGAAGGTTATGGTTGAAAATCCTCAATACAACCAAGCAGACATTGAAGCAATCATCAGAGATCGTTTCCACCGTGAAGTTCTGTGGTTACCATGGGATAAAGCCGAAATGTACGGTCATTCTGATGGAATCATCAACTATCTGAATGGTACTGTAGTAATGACCAACTACAGTGACTTTGATAAGAATATCGCCCGACAAATCCACGAGCGACTTGACAAGGCCGGCTTTGAAGTCAAAGAATTGGAGTATTCGTTCAAGAAAGGTTTTCATCTTCGCTCTTGGTGCTACGTCAACTTTGTAGAGACTCAAAACGTTGTCTTGGTTCCCAGGTTGGGGGTTGCAGAAGACTGCGAGGCTGTCGAACAACTGTCGAAAATCACTCCCAAGCCAATAGAAACCATCAATGCACTGCCACTTGTTCGACGTGGTGGAGCAATTCATTGCGCTACATGGAACATATTTCAATAATTATTCGTAAATTTGCAAGCGAACCATAAACTAAAGGAACTATGGAAGAATTAGTAAATCTGCTGGCGAAAATAAAACCAGAAACAAAAGAAGAAGAGCTTGACAACGTATTTAAAGACGTTGCTACGAAGCTTATGAGTGAATTTGCCATCAAGAAGGGAGATGACTACTATCAGATGGTAGAGATTGAGTTCTATTGGTATTCACCCAATCATCGTGATCTTAGTGTATATCCTCGCAAGTCAGAAGCAGGGAACTGGTTTCTACACCCCAGTGGTGTAGACATCACGCTAAAGAGCAACATCGTTAAAGATGATGAAGACATAAGCAAGTTGCGCCTAAGATGGGAAGATGCAAAGAAGGAACAGAAAGAAGATTACTCTAAGAAATCTTCTTATGGTGGCATTCTAATTCGTACCCTTAGAAAGCTCACTCCCAATAATGATTCTGATGATATGGATTCCTTCATCGTCGGGCCATGGAATTGCAGCGATGCCCTGTTCGACTATCTGCCATGTGATGGAAATGCAGATGCCGTGAAGTTTATGCTTCCTATCATAGAAAAGAAAAATATCGATGAGATAATGCCAAATCTGGAGGACGGACTTCCAAATGACTATATAGGACAGGCTTTACGCAGCGGTATAGACGAAAAGCATACTGCAAAGTTTTACAAAGAGCCCTATTGCTTCTACGTCAACAAGCAATATGTGAGAGGCTGGGAAAAGGGCACGTTCCCCAATAAGCCTTGGAATAGTCGGAAAGTAGATTTTAACGAGTCTTCTAAGTAAATATGTCTAAGCGTGAATACATCATTGCCAACCGCAAATGGTTGGAAGACAAAGCCAAGGAGGAGGGCGTGAAAGCCCTCCCCAATGGCATCTATTATAAAGTATTGAAGTCAGGCGATCCGGATGGCGCGCAGCCACAGAAACGGAGCATCGTCACCGTTCATTATACCGGCTGGACCATCGACGGCAAGAAATTCGACACAAGCATTGGCGGTACACCGATTGCCATGCGACTCAGCGACTTGATTGATGGTTGGATCATTGCCCTCCAACAAATGCACGTCGGCGACCAGTGGGAGCTATACATCCCAGCCGAGATGGGGTACGGCAAATACTCGCAGCCCAGCATTCCCGGCGGTTCCACGCTCATATTCGATATAGAACTGATAGGAGTGGCGTAAAGAACTATAAAGACAAAGGTATATTGCTGTAAAAAACAAGATACAGTAAAATTAATTTGTCCAGATAGAAACTTTAATCCAAGACTTTCTTTACAAAAATAATACTATGAAATTAGCTGATTTCCTCTCTGATAAGTCAAAGCAAGCATTAAATGAAGTTTGCAAATCCTATTCTAAGGAATCCCTTGAAAAGATGGATTTCGCAGCGGAGGACAACGATGACGAACAATCACAAGAAAAAGGCAAGGCAAATAGAAAGGTTGATCGCCGAATTGAGTGGCAAGCAAAAAAAAGAAAAAAAGCGGAACTTCGACAAAGATTGAGAGAAAAAGAACAAGCATATATATTAGCTAAAGAAACAGCAAAGATTAAACATGCACTTGAAAAAAGTAGCCCCATGGGCACAAGACAAATTAGAAAAGAAGTGGATCTCAAAGAGCAAAACAGAAACAGAGTTCATAAAGGTAATAAAATTTATCCTACTTCTACGACCAACAGCTTAAAGGCATGGTCTATACCTATGGGTGGACAAAACAAGCGGTACTAACGCTACACACAGACTAATTCTTGAAAAGGGATGGTTAAACTTTTGATAATACCTATAATCATAACAAGCCTTTGCAGCAGAATAACATTTAAAAGGGAGATTATACTGCAAAGGGGTGTTAGAATAGGGTTGTTGGAGCCTCGACTGCGGAGATATTTTTTTCTTTATTTTCTCTGGTATTTATACCCCGACTTTTCAGCAGCGGTAAGCAATTCTGCAATGTTTTCGGCTCCTTTATCGGTATAATTCCATGCAATAAAATCATTTTTAGGTCCGCGGCTTGGGCAATTTGGGCATTGCTCCAATATAGCTTTAACCATTCTTTCTATATCATCAACATTATAGATTTTGTCAGGATTGCGATAGAATCCCCAGTATAGTCTATTATCATCTTCGATCCAAACTCCACAATACAAGCCATTTAAAAGGATTCCAAAGCTAAAGTCGTCAGTGTCTATTCGTGCATCAGGAAATTCTTTCCCTACTTCATTTTGCCATACACGCATCCTCAGAATCGCTTCAAGCGTTTTTAGAGACTGTTGAAGACTATTTATGTCCTCTAATGTCTTGGACACTTTTGCCAAGTTCTCTTCAGGAGTTTGCGGATTCAAAGACAAATCCTGCATCAGTTCTTCTATTATTACCATTACTTCTTGAATGTTTAATCTCGTATTATATAATCCATTGATATAGTCAGCAAACTGAATCATGGCTGAACGTAGGAATATCTCCGTTGATGGGATGACTTTATCATCTGAGGCAGCTGAAACAAGCCATTCGGGAAACATTCTATCAATCACACTTATTCTATCGTTATTGACAAAAAGATCTCTGCAATTTTGGCATTCCCGACACCACTCATTTGTTGCAATATTCCATTGTTCCCTATCACACCAGCATGAATATTGATCCTCGGAATCCAGGTCACAACACTTGCGGTCGCTGTTGTTGGTCATCCAATCCTTTGGCGCTCTCCATGCAGAATATCGGATATGAGACAAGAAATTATTGTCAATCCAACCAGGAAGCAATACCAAATAGATATTTTCTGGAGCATAACCTTTGTCAAGCATCTTCTTAACGTATCGGCCTAACTGGTTTCTTTGGAAAGCAGCCCCCTTTAGCTTGTTTTCTATAATTATCGTGTACAAACCGCGTTCTCGTACCCAAACATCAATGTGCTGCTCTTCTGCGGAGAAGATGGGAGAAGTAACTTTATTGGCTATTTCTGGGATGAAGGTATTTACGAAAGAATGCCATACGGGATAATCACCATTGTTCTCATAAGATAGAATTTCCTTGATTATCTGACTGGTCTGTCGCTCGTCAAGACCATTGTAATCAAGCACATTCAACATCTTTAGTGACTTAATTCCTTTCTCGCGCAATATCTCTTTTACATGCGTTGTAATAGTATTACAGAACCCCAATGTTTTCTGCAATACTGCCAATTCATGTTTCCGACATGATTCTATGATTTTCAAATATGTGCTTAAACTGCTCATTCTCTATAAATGAAACCTCTTATAGCGATTATTATCAATATGATGATGGCAACTACATAACCAACATCCCAGTAACATGGTCTTACGTTTCAGTTCTTTAATGGCACTTTCATACATTTCATTCATTCTTCTTTAATAGGAGCCCGAGTTTTCGCCAAAAAAGTCTGTGAATGATGCAGCAAAGTCTGCTATTATATTTGCACCAATAACGATATTGGCATTTACAACGCCAAGATATTCTCGGATTTTGATGCCGTCAAGCAAAGGTGTCGTGGTTACCAAAAACCTTTTCATGATTGTGTGAATTAAAGTAGATATTGCAAAGGTACATATTTTGAAGGAAACAATAGCAAATAAAGGAAGGAAAAAATTAAGCGGCGCTTCAATAGATGGGCATAAAGCAGACCATCGTTATAGTCGAAAAAAATACTCCTACCACCCATAAAACTTCCCACCGTCATCGCACATCTTCTCCCAGTCGGACTTACCGGTGTAGGTCCGACGGCGACGTTTCTTCTGCTTGTTCTTGCCTCCCCGCCAGATGAGCAGGATGAGGACGAGGATAAGTATGACTCCCATGATGTTACTTGTTTGTTAGTTGTGTGGTGATGTATTCAAGAATGAGCGCCGGGTCAAAGTATTTCCCTTTGTTACCTCCCCAGCGGCATGAGACGTGAAGATGCGGACCTGTAGTGTTGCGCCCACTGTTTCCGCTGACGGCTATCGGCTGCCCTGCGCTGACACGCTGCCCTGCAACGACCAGTATCTTGGAGAGATGGAGGTAGGAGCAGACGAAGAAACCGTGGTCTATCGTCACATAATAACCGCCCTTGATGGAGTAGGACGCTGCGACGACGGTTCCCGGCAACATCGAGAATACCGGTTCGTAATGCGCCTTCAAGTCCAACCCGCTGTGCATCCTCCTCCTTCGTCTGTTCATCGGATCCATGCGTAACCCGAAGGGCGAGCTGACGCTGATACGCTTGAGCGGAAGAGCCACCATCGGCAGATAAGCCCTCAGACTGTCGGCGGGCGGCAGCATGACGTCGGCATCATCGATGGTGTCACCCGGCTCATCATTCTCTGATTCGCCAAGTTCTATTGTCTTTTCCGGATGTTTTTTGAAGCCCTCACCAATCGTATTGAAGGGAGAGGTTTTACCCGTCTGCGCATGACCGTCGACTGCCATCAGCCAACCAGCCAAAACGAGTGTGAACATCCCTGACTTATATTGCAAAGATACGAAAAATCTATTGATTCTCAAAATTTTACGACTGATATTTGAAGTACTTTTGCGCATTTTATCACCTTGTAACTACATCCTTATAAATGCTCTTGACCATCCTTGCCAGTTTGACGATATACCGTGGGTCTTCGGCATAGCCAATCCTTTTGAGGAACTGGAAGTAGTTGCCACCCTTGTACCTGTATTGTATCATCCGCTGATACGCCACCACGCTGTCCTCCCATCTGTTGAACCGGAAATATTTCTTGTTCTTACTGTCGTACAATCCAAAGAGATTGTTGTATTCCTTGCAGACGCGAGAGGAGAAATGACCGGTTTCCAACAGAGCCTGGGCAAGGACGATCAGACCATTTGACAAGCCCACTTCCCTGATGACCTCCAAAAGGTTGAACATCGTCAGCTCCCTTTCTTTCCAATTTCTGTAGCTGCGCGTCCTCGGAGCCTTCTTTGCCGTTGCTGCTGGCTTCGGCATCTCCGTTTCTGCTTTCTCTGTTGGAGGGTCAGGCGGCTCCGAACTTTCTGCTGCCAATGTATCACGCAACGTGGGCATTTCTACATGGGCAGCAACAACCTTTCCATACCGTTCGCTTTGGCCAATGGTATGGAAATAACCCGATGCTGTCTGTGCCCGGCAGGGGACAAGACAAGTCATCAGAAAAACAATTTTAAGCGTGGTTCTTATGATCATGCCACAAAGATAGCACACAAGAGAGGCTTGAAAAGAATTACACGCTGACAACCCGTACTATTGCACCGTTATTAGCTGGATTGGTTCGATTTAGTATTTTGTTTAGAACCAATGTATCAACATCTTATGCAATAATGCTGATTTTTTGCTTGAACTTAGGTACAAGCCGTAATACTGCTTAATTTTGCTATCGTAATGTTCACCAAAAAGCATACTTATGCCATACAAACCATTCCATAGAGAGGAATATCCTCTCGACATTCTCAGTGAGTTCGGACTGACCGAGGAGATGATTTACGACCTCCCGGATTATGTCCACGAGCGTCTTGAGTCAGGGCTGAAATCGCCGTTGCTGCCCATCAGCATTCGGCAGCCGTTCGGACTCACCCATTGCTACGCCAAGTTCTGTCTGACAGAGACAGAGGACGGCATCGACGTTCTGTTCTCACCCAAACTGAAGGAGGCCGACCTGTCCTCCTTCACAGACAAGGAGCGCAGTCTGCTGCTCGCAGGAAAGGTAATCGTCTCCGACATCGAGGAGACGCTCCTGTCGGCAGACGGGGAGGAAAGTACCCAAAAGATAAAAGCCTTCGTGCAGCTCGACCGCGACACCAACGGCGTGGTCTATTCCCCGACACAGATCATCGGCCGTAACCTCATGAACATCAACAATGAGTTCGACCTCACGCCTGAGGACATCCTCCGCTTCCAACACGGCGGACTCGTCACGACGACCTTCCTCGACCGCGACGAGCGTATCACCATCGGCCTCGACCTTTTCTCCGAGAACGGCGTTGTCGTCGTAGCCGGTGATGCCAGCCGATGGGAAAAAATGGTGCGCCGCCAGATGCCGGAATATTCCTTTGGCAACGACGGCTGCTGGGTCAACAGAGGCGGCGTCCTGTCCTATGTTCCCGAGAACGAGTTCACCCAGGACATCTGCGATGCGTTGCTCCGTCAGGCCCAACGCTATGGAGTAGGCATCGACGAGCAGCGTGACAGCGACGGCTACTCCTTACAGCGCAGCTACCTCCCGTCCAACGAAGAGGCACGGCAGCTCACGCGTTCCTGCTAAATTATTCACCATTCAAACTGATACTTTTATGAACTACCCGGATTACGACACATTACGCGAGCAGTACGAGGCTGGCAACATCAATGCCGTTGACTTTGTCACCCTCCAGTCAAAAGAGATGACAGAAGACTATGAGCAGTTCTGCCATGACAATGACATCTTCCCCCAGAGTGAGGAAGCCGCCAAGAGCTTCCTGGATTTCCGCGAGGCTCTGTTCGAGGAATGCATCAGCAATTAGTAACCTTTTCACCCAACAACCCTATGAGCATCCGATCAGAAGCCATGTCTTACCGCGGCGACCTGTCCTACGAGCTCCGAGAGCTGCTTCGAAAGAACGGCATGAGAGCCCAGCTCGCTGTCGAGCAGGACCGCTATAAGCTGCTCGTGCAAGGCCACGACTCGCCAATGATAACCTACGACATCAGCGAGCAGCAGTTCCGTGCCCTCGGCGACGGTGGCAGCAACTACGCCAACAAGAAAGCCTACGGGACATTCAACCAGATTGTCGGCAAGGACTTCGACGTGCCCTCGTCCTATGTCTCCGCCCGCAGTGTCAACAGCCGTGTGGCCATGGGGCTCCACGGCTACCGTGAACGTCCTGACACCTTTCATTCCGATTTCATTCCAACAGCCTACGGCAGGTCGTTCCTTGGCTGGGCTCCCACCAGGCAGCCCGGCATGCACCTCCGTCGCATGGCGGGTGTAGCCGTCGTGCCGATGGTGGCCGACCATACCGACGGCCGTCTGCGTCCGGGAGAGCTGAAAAGTGGCGGCTACGGCTACTACTACAAAGGAGGCCATACCGATCCCTTGCAGGAGATGCAGAACATCCTTCCGCAGACTGTCAGCCGTCCCCGTCCTCAGGAGCCTGCCAAACCCTACAAGGAACTGATCACGTCCAATGTCTATTTCAGCAATGAGAAGTGGCAGCAGGTACTCTCCTCCCATGGCATCCTCGTCGATGCTGACAAGAAGACACTGACCATTCAGTCGCGTGCTACCCAGCAGGATTTTGTCTATGACCTTACCGACAGTGAGGTGAAGAAGCTGACCGACAACTCCCTCAAGTCAACGCCCATGAAGGAGCGCTTAGGCATCTTGAACCGAGTTATCAGTGGTGATTTTCAGGACAAGATCACGATGGACACGCTCAACAGCCGGGAGACGGTCTCCCTCAGGTTGAAGCCGGAGGTCGAAGCACAGCTGAAAGGCCGTATGATTGCCGACGACAAGATTCAGCTCACGGCTGACCCATTGGCGCAGCAGCACCATGCACCGACCCTTGACCCCGAGCAGGGCTATGCCAACGGCCGTGACCTGGAGGCGATGAACGACCGCAAGGGCTGGTACCGTGAGGGCAAGCACGGCAGAGATGTGGAAGTCGGCGACATCTGGGTAGAGAAGACTCCTACACCCGACAACGCCCAGAACAAAGACAAGGAGCAGGAACAGCGTAATAAGGAGCAGAAATTCACTTATCGGATGTGCGCCGTCATCAACGGCGAGGTCATCAGCCATGACATCAGCAAGAAGCAGTATGACAAATACATGGCCGTGGACGACTACCAGCGTCAGCGCATGATGTCGAAGGTCTTCCACGAGGTCGATATGAAGACCCGTCCGGAGATGCGTCAGGGCTTCAACCTCGGAGCCTTCGTCGGTGCCGGTCTCGCCGCCCTCAGCGATGCCACTTATCTCGGTGCCGACATCGCCCACAACGTTGAGCACATCAAGCATCCCCATTCCGCTCCCGTGTTCCATCAGGAGGTTCACGGCACGGGCCGCATCTATGTCAAGCCCGGAGTCGACTCCCCGCAGGACATTGCCGAGCGTGCCTTTGATGCCGGACTCCACGCTGGTATCAATGCCCGTGACATGGGAGGATTCAGCCGATAAACCATTAGCAACAGATGAATATGCCACTGACATACAACGACTTCCGCGAGCGCATCGACATCCAGGACGTGCTCCGTGACGCCGGTTACCACCTCAACCGTCGTGACGGACTGCGCTGGCCGTCGTATGTGAGGGTCGGCAGCGACGGCAGACGTGTCTCTGGTGACAAGTTCATTGTCACGGCCAACGGCAAGGGCTGCTTCCATCCGCCTGAGCAGAAGGTCTACAGTGTGGTGTCGTTTATCATCCATCACCCCGATCTCTTCCAGGAGTACCGTCCCGGGATGAATACGCACCATCTCGTCAACCTCGTTTGCAACCGACTTCTCAACCAACCCATCGACAGATCCATGCACAACATCATCGAGCACCGTCGCCAGGCCAAGCCTTTCAGCGTCAAGGACTATCAGTTCACATACTTCCAAAAACTCAGAGCCGAGAACATACGCAAATTCGGACAGTTCTTCAACAGTCGCATGATCAAGCCTTATGTTCAAAGAGCCTTCTCGCCTTACTTCATGCTTTCAACGAAACGTGTTGATAATGAAAGGAATATCCACCGTACAAACCTTGCTTTTCCGCTGACGGTTCCCGGTGGAAAGGACATCGTCGGGCTCGAAGAACGTGGCCGTCCGCGTCTCGACGGGTCCAGCGGCTATAAGGGTAAGGCCCTTGGCAGCAACGCCTCGGAAGGACTGTGGATAGCCAGTCCCAAGGGCACCGAGCTGAAGGATGCCCGCCATGTGCTGTGGTTCGAGAGTGCCTACGATGCCATGGCTTACTACCAGCTCCACGCTTGGAAGAATGAGGAGCTGCGCCGAGCCGTCTATCTCTCCACCGGTGGCAATCCCACGGTCATGCAGTTCCGCGGGGTCATCAGGGAAGCGCCCGAGGCCTGTCATCACCTGTGTTTCGACAACGACATGGCAGGACGGCAGTTTGCCGAGAACTTCCATACCGAGCTGCGTCACGTTCGCGAAGGTCTGCCCAAGGTCGGCGAGGACATGAAGGACTATATGGCCTCCCTGCGGAATCCCGATAATCTGCTCTCCGGCGACGAGTACCGGCTGCCCAAAGACTTGCAGGATGCCTATGGACTATATGAGAATGAAGCCGACGAGCTCTATTCCATGAAGACATCAGGGCTGTGTCCTGACTTTGAGATAGAGGAACAGACGCGCAAGGCCATGCGGCTGCATGAGGAATACTACAAAAAGCTGACAGACAAGCTCTGTATCGGTCAGGAGCAAGGCCGTCTGAAGGAAATAGGCACCTACGACATTCCCGACTGGGCGATACCAGCCTTGGAGAACGGCGACTATGAGGGATTGACAGAGGAAGAAACCGACGCTCTGAACCAGTTCCTTGACGAGCATTTTCCAAAGGGCTTTGTCTCAGACGTAAAATGGGACGATATCAATGAGTTCAATACCCGTCCCGCTTTCGGCCCACACAATCCCCATGCGCTTACTGATAGGGGGGAGTCGCCTTATCAGGCTGTCAAGACCTATGCCGTCCGTTTCTTCGATCCCCAGCGACGTGACGGTAAGGCACTGCCCAAGCTGACCGTCGTGCGTGAGGTTCCGCCCGATGGTTCCAAGGACTGGAACGACATGCTCTTCCAAAAAGAGATGGAACGTATCAAGACGGAAATCCTCGGACCTGATGGCGAGAAGAAAGTTGCCTCCGGCATTGACCTTGACGGCGACGGTGAGGTGGAACTCAACGAAAGCGATGAGAAAAAACAAGCCGGGAGACAGAGGATAGGCTATACCAGCATCCTCATCCTGCTGATGCTCCTGAACTTCACCGTCAGGAGTCATGCGCAAGCAGTAACCGCCAACCCCGGTGAGCATACCATTCTGGCTGCCGGAAACAGTCTTATCAACGAGACGGTCGGCAAGGAAGCCGATGCGCAGCGTGGCACGGCCATCCTGCAAAGCACCATGGCGGCGGAGTTCACGACCATGAAAGGTTGGGAGAAGAAGTACAACAGCTATCTGAAGACCGCCAACGGCTATGCCTCCGCTCTGAAAGCCGCCACACATATCTATGACGACGGGCTCCGCATCCTCATCACTCTCGACAAGCTGCGCCGTGCCGTCAACAACAACCCTCAGGGCATTGCCGCAACAGTGAGCATGAACAATCTCTATATCGAGACGACCACGGAGATGGTTTCCGTCTTCACCCTACTGAAGGATGCCGTAGCCAAGGGTGGCGAGAGCAATATGCTCACGGGTGCCGAGCGTTCCAAGACGCTGTGGGAACTCGAAGACCGACTATCGTCCTTCTCCCACAAGCTCCGTCAGCTCTATCTCAGCATCCGCCATTACCGAATGGCAGATGTCTGGAACCGTGCCACAGCCGGGATGATAGAGCGCGACCGTCGCGACGTCGCCCTGCAGTCGCTGTCCCACTGGAAGCGCTATGCCAAAGAAGTAAGTCTGTATTCCAAGTAACACCCGGTAAGATGAAGCACATCGTATTACTCCTGTTACTCGCTGTTCTCCTTCCACTGCCCGGTCATGCCCAGATTGATCCCATTCTGACGGGGATGATCATCGAGTACACGAAGAAGGCGGAGTCGCAGTACAACGCCCAGATCAAGCTGATGGGAGCCGAGTCGGCCGGACATATCTGGCTGAACGAGGAGGTCGCTGCCACGAAGGACCTGCAGAAACAGTTTGACGACTACCTGAGCACTTTCCGGACGACCATCTCCTATGCTGCCCAGGCCTATGGTTTCTACTTTGAGGTTAACCGACTCTGCGAGCACATGGGCAGTCTGTCAAAACAGATCAGCGAGGCTCCTGCCAATGCCATTGCCGTGGCTCTTCACAAGAAGCGCAACGACATCTACATCAGCATCCTCACCAAGAGCATGGGCATCATCAACACCATCCGCGAGGTATGCCTTGACAAGAAGATGACAGAGCAGCAGCGCATCTCCCTCGTGTTCTCCATCCGTCCGCAGCTCAAGGCGATGAACCATCAGCTGGCGATGCTCACCAAACTGGTGCGGAGTACCACGATGGGACTAGTATGGCACAATATCGAATACAACTCACTGCCGCATAGGGAGGGTAGGGCCGGACTCATCGAGGAGTGCCTTGACACCTGGCGCGTAAACGCAAAACATGTGAAACCCAAAAAATGAAGTACTATGGGATGGTTATCATTACTCACTAAGGCCGCTCCCAAATTGTGGCGCAGCGGTTTGAAGGCCACTTCCACACTCTGGCAAGGCGGCAAGGCCGCCACGGTCAACGTCGCCAGTGCTACTGCCAAGGTAGCCTCCGCTGCTGCCCGCAACCCCAAGACAACCATTGTCGGGGGTGTCGCCGCCTTTGCCGGGTGGCAGAAACTCACAAACTCCGACGAGTCCTATGGCACCTCCGTGGGCAAGACCCTGCGCAAGGGTGTCGACGGCACGGGCGACTTCTCCCATGATGTCGTCAACGGCTTCACAGGCAAGAACACCGTGGAGGATGTCAAGGACACCGCTTCCAACGTTCTCACCGGAGTGAAGGAAACCGCGGAGGAGGCCAAGGGAGTTCTCGGCACCCTGGGTGAGACACTGCGCGGCATCAGCCACTTCCTCGGCAACCTCTTCGGCGGCAACGGCACGAACATGTTCGGCAATTTTCTCGACAACCTCGTCCACGGCAAGGTGTCGGGCCTGAGCATCGGAGCCCTGATTGCCGCGTCGTATCTCATCTTCGGCCGCACAGGACTCCTTGGCAAGATCGGCGGAGCCCTCATGGCGATGATGATGGTCGGCAACAACTCTCAAAAGCAGACACCATCCGTTGCCCAGACAGCGGAAAACGAACTGGCAAGGGAGCAGCAGACTGGTCTCAGACGATAACTATTAAACACACAAATTATGGAAAAGACAGCATACAATCCGTCCATGAACCTCTATTCACCGAGTGGCTACGCCATGCCCTTTGAGTTGCCGGAGCCCTGCCCATTGGTCATCACCCTTGACTACGGCGACCAGCAGCATCCCGTGACCGGGGAGAAGTTCTTCCATCACGGTGTCGACTTCAAGGTCTCGCCCCACACCTGGCTGAAAGCCCTTGCCACGGGCATCGTCTCCGGCATCTCCACCAACAACCGCAAGGGGTTCCAGATCACCGTCAACTACCGAAACTATGCTGCCGGAGACAACAGTTCGTTCGATGTAACCTATTCCCATATCCGTGAAGTAGTGGGCGGCTTCGGACGAAATGTCAAGGCGGGTGACAACATCGCCGTCTGCGACGGTCTGCTCCATGTGGAGGTTCGCTTCAACGGTGAGGAGGTCAATCCGCTGGAGTTTCTTACGATGGTAAGGGACAACCTCATGATGCAGGAGCAGAAAGCCATGACGGGCAACAACCCGGAGATGGCGACCCTCGACTTCCCCGTCTCCACGCCCTACGATGCCCAACAGCCGGAGATCGACCAGATGTACACCCGGTTCTTCGGACGCTATATGGCAGACCTTCTCTCTAACCGCTACCGCGTGCCGGGCTCCACGGAGACAGCCCTGCGCAGTGTCTTGGCGGAAGGGGCTGCTGCCGGTGCCTACTATGAGCACGCACCGAGTATGCTCAATCCCTTGGGACTCGGCGAACGGAGCTTAGGGATCATCGGAAGGGTGCAGACTCTGCTCATTCACGACTTCCTCAATTACCTTGCGCTCATACACGGCGTGTTTCTCTCATCCATGACCGAGATTGAAAAAAAAAAGCTGTTGACGACGCCATAGACAGTCAGGGCTTCATCGATCCTTTCGACGGCTTCGACATCGACATTCAGAGCTTCGACATCCAGCGCCTCGTTAGCGTCTATCCCGACAAGGACGGCATCAACTGGTGGACAAAAGCCTGGTTCAACGGCAAGAAGCGGGGAGAGCGAGCCGTGGAGATCAACCGTGAGCTTGCCATCCGCTTCATCCACGACAGCATCGGCAAGGACGAATGGCTTGAAGAATATTATCCCCGTCAGATGGAAGTGCTCCATGCTGCCCTTGCGCAGACCAGGGAACAGGTCATCAAACAGTTAAGACAAACATTCACATAATATGGCAACATCCCGACAACCCGACATCTTCACAACCCGGGTAGTACCCATCATGAATAGGGTCCGTGACGAGCTCAACCGCCTGAAGGCGGAGGAGTCCGCACGCCACAACGCGTCCTACCGCATGCTCATGGCCGGTGCGGCGGGTCCCGACGGTGGTATGGCGGCAATGGACTGCTACCGCTCGCAGGTGAACTACACTGGCAAGTGGAACACGAAGACCGTAGAAGACTATATCAGCATGGTGAAGGCGGAGCTGAAACGGCAGCATATCACCGTCGACGCGGTCATGGAGAAGAAGATGGTAGACCATCTCATCAAGGAACGGATCCCAAAATCCACGGCAGAGTATATCACGCGCAAAGCCATGGAGGGCACCCTGTTCTATATCCCCAACCGCAGTCGCGAGAGTGCCATGCAGAACCATATCAACAAGGAGGCGGAGAAGAAATACAACCCGTCGTTCGTGGAGCAGGCGGCGGCAAGCATCAGCTCGTGGATCGTCAATGCCGCCACAACGATGGGTGTCGGCGGACTGCTGGGGCAGGCTGCCATAGACGTTAGCGTCGAGGCTGTGGACCGTGTGGGCTCCGGACAACAGAAGGATTATCTGGAGAAACAGCGTAAGTTAGGACGGCAGGAGGTGACAGCTGCTAACCGAAGAAAAGCCACCATCCCCCAATGGATGTTCTCACAAATGGGCTTCAACGAAATGTCGTATGCCACTGACAAACAGCTGGCTATCGCGCTGAAATGGGCCACGGACAATGCAAGGACATACCGCAGCAAGGTGACGAAGGCCCTCGATGCCGGTGAACGCACGATCAAGGCCATCGGGCGCACGTCCACCATGTCCGTAGCGGCAGCTACCTACCGGGCTATGGAGTATGAGGCTTTTGCCAAAGCCATCCGCAACGAGCAGGGCAGCCGACGGTCGGGTCGCGATGCCGTGAGCTACAAGAACATAGCCGAGGCTGAGGAAACCGTTCCGCTACAGGAGAATGCATCCCCACCGACGGATAACAGCCAACAGACGTCACAACAACTGATATCACCACAACAACTATCAACTGGTGACTACACCGGCTGGAATGCCCTTCTTGGTAATATCGGCCTTGACGGTATGGGCGACACCTTCAACCATCTCGGCTTCACCTTGGCTATGCTCCCTGACATGCTCTTAGGCGTACTGACGGGCAAGACTAAATCCATCGGTCTGAACCAGCAGACGATGATGCCGCTTGCCTCGCTCCTTGCCGGGACCTTCGCCTCCAATCCTCTGATGAAGTTCCCGCTCATGCTCTATGGCGGAGCCAGTCTGTTCAACACGGCCGGTCAGGAGGCACTGGCGGAGCAGCGCAAGAACCAGAGCAATGCCACACGC
The DNA here is from genome assembly GCF_000424185.1 of Prevotella sp. AGR2160. Classification (GTDB taxonomy): domain Bacteria; phylum Bacteroidota; class Bacteroidia; order Bacteroidales; family Bacteroidaceae; genus Prevotella. Next base: position 12,337 of record NZ_AUJK01000010.1, on the reverse strand, counting down.
TTTAAGCGCTATGACGATGAGCCGTTGGACAAACGGCTGGAAAATCCGCAGATTGAGGGCAACGTGCTCTTGGTGGACATCGACAGAGTGCCGCGTATCGTCACCCTGCCCGTGAAGGTCGTAGAGGCTTACCAATCCGGGGCTCTGCCACTCAACACCCTTGCCAACCGCATATTGGCGAAGGTGGATGAGACGGCGATGGGCAACAGACAGACCATCGGGCGTGCTGCCGACAGCTATGAGCAGAGCCAGGAGCGCAGTCAGACACGTGGCATCCGATAACGAAGACAGCGAGTTATTTCCCTATATTTTTTCACCCATTCATGATATGATACAATGGCAGAAGAAGGAATTCAGAAAAAGACGGGCGCAGAGCGACAGACGGAGATTCTTGTCGCAGCCCTTGAGAATGCAAAGGAGAACGGTGGCGAGCTGCTCAATGCCTCACGCAAACCGGCTCCGAGTTTTTACAACAAGTCCTTGCGCCTGCCGCCGGGCAATGCCCTGATGATGGCGATGCACAGCGACCAGGGCGGGTTCAAGACCAACGTCTATACGATGTTCCGTGAGACCCACGAACGCGGCGAGGCTGTCCGTAAGGGTCAGAAAGGCGTGGCGGTGGTGTGGACGAATCCCAACCAGTATGTCAACAACGCCAATCCCGACGACAAGATCAGCCGCAAGGCTTATTTTGCCCTCGACGAGAACGCCCGCAAGCAGTACAAGGCCAACCCGCGGGAGGATGTCTATACCATCTTCAACATCGACCAGACGACGATGGCGCATGTGCACAAGGAGGACTACAAAAAGCAAGTGGAGCAGTTTGCCGCTGCCAGCGAGCGCACGGACAAGCCCGTGGACGACAAGGCTGTGAGGATGGAGTTCAACCAGTTCTTGCAGAAGATGAAAGACTGTCTTGTGCCGATCCGCAAGGACGGCACGGGTCTCGCACACTACGACAGCCGCACCGACACGGTGCACATCCCACCGCAGAAGGACTTTGCCTCTTATCCCGACTATGCCCAGGAAGTGGTCCGGCAGATTGCCCATGCCACGGGCGTTCCACAGCGTCTCGGGCGTAAGGGGGTAGCCGTGGAAGGCGGACGCCAGCCCGAGGCTTCTATACAGCAGCGTGAACTGTTGGTAAGGGATCTGGTGGCATCGCACAAGATGCTGGAGATGGGACTCCCTGCCAAACTCCATCCCGAGACCATGGAGCATCTGCCGTCGGTCATCGCACAACTGAAGGAAAACCCAGAATTGGGAAAGGCCATCCTCGCGGATGTCAACCGCACGGTGGGGATGATGAAGAAGGCAGAAAGCGGTGTAAAGATACTGCCCGTGGAGAAACCTTCCGAGAAGACCATGCAGGCGTGGGCTTCGCAGTTTCCGATCGACAAGGTGCCAGAGAACTTCTCACGCATTGCCATGCTGAAAGACGATGACGGGAAGTGGACGCTTGCCGCACGTCCGGAGGAAGGCCGCACCTTTGCCGTTCATCCCGACAAGGCCGACATTGGTATGTATTTCGACATGATGAAGAACGACCACGACGAGGCTACCATAGAGAAGTTCCGCATGCAGTTCGCCCAGAAATACTACTCCGTGGTGGCTGAGCATCCCGACCGCGAGGTGAACATCTTCAGAAGCGGCGCCTCTCAGGAGACCCTTGACCGCATTGACAGGGTGAATGCCTTCAAGACCAACGACAACAAGGTGTTGCTCATGGCTAACATCGACGGTGAAAAGCAGCGTCCACGGGAAATCAGCCAGTCGCAATGGCAGCGGTTGTGGCTCGCCGACGACAAACGCGACTACAAGCAGCACCTGGCCGCCACACTTTATGCCGACGTGCTCAGCGGCAAGCAGACGGAGGAAAAACAGAACGGACAACAGACTTTGAAAGAGAAGGACGTGCAGAGCAAGTTGCCGCCAATCATGAAGCAGTACGACAAGCTGAAGGCCAAGCATCCCGATGCTATCCTTCTGTTCCGTGCCGGAGACTTCTATGAGACCTACCGTGGCGATGCCGAGAAGGCTTCAAGGATATTGGGTATCACGCTGACCAGCAACAACAAGGTGAAGGACAAGGACGGCCGTCCTTTGGAGACTGCCGTTTTTCCTCACCACGCCCTCGACACCTATCTGCCCAAGCTCATCCGTGCCGGCGAGCGCGTGGCCATCTGTGACCAGCTCACTGTGCCCAGGCAGCAGAATCAGGATGAAGCCAAGGAATCCTCGCAGCAGGAGGTCAAGGAAGTCGTAGCCCGTCAGGAGGACCAGCGCACAAGTATGCACCGATAACCAGCCGATGCTATGACACCATCCAGACAACAGTATATCGAGCAGTATGCGGAGTATGCCATGGAGCAGATGCGGCGCTATGGCATACCCGCCTCGGTGACGCTGGCACAGGGTATCATTGAGTCGGCGGACGGCAGGAGCACCTTGGCCAATACCGCCAACAACCACTTCGGCGTGAAAGGTACCTACAACGGCAACTATGTCCTGGCGGATGACGACCGGGCCAACGAGAAGTTCAAGAAATACGACAGTGTGGGGCAGAGTTATGAGGACCATTCCAAAGTCCTCATGGCGCAGCGATACCGCAAGCACACCGCCGGCCTTGCCGCCGACGACTACCGTGGCTGGGCGGCTGCCATCCAGCGGGGCGGCTATGCCTCCGACAAACGTTATGTCTCCACGCTGGTGAGCGTCATCGAGGGTGCCGGACTGCAGAAGTACGACAAGATGGTGATGAGCCAGCCGCACAGTCAGACATCCGCAGCCAAGAACTCGTCAGCCGTAGCCACCGGCAGTTACAGCATGCCCGTGAAGCGCGACAGCTTCATGCTCGTCACCTCTCCTTACGGCAACCGGGAAGATCCGCTAAACAAAGGTACCATGCAGGTGCACCACGGCATGGACATCAAGACCAACAGGGAAGCGGTCCTGGCGACCGAGAGCAAAGGCACCGTCGTGGGTGTTGACCACCGCACGAATACCGCTGGGGGCAAGACCGTCACCGTGGAGTATGCCCGTGAAGACGGCTCGCGGGTGAGGGTACAGTATATGCACCTCAGTGAGATTGCCGTTAAGAAGGGCGACACGGTCAATGCCGGACAGAAGATCGGCGTATCGGGAGCCACGGGAACGAGGGTCACGGGCGAGCATCTCCACCTCGGGGTCATCAACGTCTCCAGGGACGGCAAGATGCAATGGGTCAACCCTGCCGCCTACCTCGCGGACATCAGTCAGAAAGGCAACTTGAAGATAGAGGCGCAGCACAACGGCCGCAACCTCCTTGCCGACTATCAGTCCAAAGGCAACAGCACCCAGGAGCAGGAACAAGCCACGCCGGAAGGATGGCTGAGCAAGCTGATGACCTCCGAGGATGCAGCCATCGGCATGGACGGTGGGCGTGGACTCCTGGGCAGTCTGATGCAGATGCTCATGACCATGCTCATGCTGACGATGAAGATGGAAGGCAAGAGCCGTGACGAGAAGATGGCGGCTATCAACGAGGCTGTCACCCAGCGCCGCATCGACCTCAGCAGCATGACGCCCAACCTGAAGTCGGCATCACTGACTGTCACCGAAGGAGGAAAGGCCGTCCTCGTCACCCACGACGGCAAGAAGGAGTACCGCCATGAGCTGACAGCCGAGGAACAGCAACGCCTGACCGCCATCCTCAATGGCGACGGCGACGATGCTGCCAAGCGGCAGAAAATCGGCAGTCTTGTCAATGCCGTAACCTTCAGCCAGCAGGCTTCCGAGAACTATGAGCAGATAGCCTCCGAGCGTCAGTCGCAGGAGCAGCATCTGCAAAGAAAGTAACATCATCTATTTCATACAACTATGATCAAAGCAGAAGTAAACATCACGGGCACTGTCCGACGCAGTGCCTCCATCCGTACCGACAGGAACAACCAGCCTTACGTGTCCTTCGTCATGTCCGCCAGCCTTGCCGACGGCAGTGGCACCAGGGACATCCGTGTTTTTGTGTCAGTGCCGCAGGCCCGGCAAAGTGACCTGAGCGTCTACACCGAAGGGCAGCGTGTCACGGCGAGCGGAACCATGGACATCCGCCGCAAGGACGACGGACTGAGTTTCTATCTCACCGCCCGATTGGTGACAGCAGAGAACGTGCCCGCGTTGGATGCCATCTCCGGCACACTCTCTTTCCGCGGCTATCTGAAGAAGGAGAACATCTTTGATGAGCGCACCTCAAAGAACGGCCGTCCTTATCTTCTGTTCTCTGCCTACTCATCCGAGAAGGTCGGTGACAACTTCGTCAGTACGTGGGTTACCTTCATGCGGTTCCCAGAGAAGAACGCCACCGTTGAGAGCATCAAGCCCGATTGGCTGCGTCCGCGTGCCCATGTGGACATCAGCGGTGACCTGCGCATCTCCTTCTACAAGGAGGCGCCGAGCCTCTCGTGCATCGTCCGTGAGATGACAGAGCATATCAACAATTCTTGAAACCAACCATCACTACTATGAGAAAGAACTACACGCCCAACCCCGACGGCCTGAGTGCCGAGGACAGAGCCCTGAATGTCTTTGCCGACATCATGATTGACAAGATCAAAAATCTCCAGCAGGACTGGAAGCAGCCTTGGATCTCGCCCGGTGCCGCCCAACTGCCCCGCAACCTCAATGGCCGCAACTACAACGGCATGAACAGCATCATCTTGATGTTCATGCAGGAGAAGAACCACTGGCAGACATCCCGCTATGCCACCTTCGACCGCATCACGGACATGAACTATGCCAAGGACAAGGACGGCAAGCGGCAGCACCTGCTCACGGACAAGGATGGCAACAAGCTGCCTTTTGTCCGTATCAACAAGGGAGAGAAGAGCACACCCGTAATGATCACTATCTTCACCTGTGTGCACAAGCAGACCAACGAGCGCATCAAATACGACGACTATAAACAGCTCGATGCCAAGGAGCGCAATGAGTTCTCAGTTTTCCCCAAGCAGCATGTCTATAATGTGTTCAACGTTGACCAGACCAACCTGAAGGAGGCGCGTCCTGAACTCTACGAGACCTACCGCAAGGAAGCCCAGGGAACACTGGAACTGAGCGACAAGGGCATGGCGAGTCTGCCGGAGATTGACGCGATGATAGCCAAGGACCTCTACGTCTGTCCCATCAAGCCCACAGCGGGCAATGATGCCTACTACAGTGTGGCGCGCGATGAGATTATCATCCCGGAGAAGGCACAGTTCATCGACGGCGAGTCTTTCTACAGCAACCTCCTTCACGAGATGAGCCATGCCAGTGGCTCCCCGGACCGTCTCAACCGCATCAAGCCTACCCAGGACCGGGCGAGTTACAGCCGAGAGGAGCTCGTGGCAGAGCTCACTGCCGCCCTGGTGTCCTCACGCTATGGCATGGCCAAGCATGTGAAGAGCGACAGTGCCGCTTATCTGAAGTCGTGGCTCGGCAGCCTCAACGAGGCCCCGGAGTTCATCAAGACCACGCTCAATGATGTCAAGCGGTCGGCATCGTTCATCACCCAGCGCATGGAAGCCGTCGGCGAGCGGCTCAGGCGTGACGGCTGGAACGCTGACTTTACGGACATCCGCGAGCAGAACAAGACGTTCACGCCGTTGTTCCGCAGCGATGCCAAGTCGGCAACGGTCTCTCAGGAAGCATCCGAGAGTCGACAGGAACAGCCGGTGAAAGCGGAGAGTCAGGTGTTGGAGGCTGTCTCTGCCAAGAGTGCCGAGCAAGCCCGATTTCACCGTTAGACTCTTTGAGCCCAGTCTTGAAGCCGAAGTGCTGTTCACCTTTGGACAGGAGCATGAGGCATGGATGTATTTAGGCAGGTCTCCGCTATTGATAGACAGGGACACGGTCCTATACATCCTTCGCCAGAGAGACTCGATGCCCGAAGGTCACCGATGGGGAGATGCTTTTCCGGCCGTCGTCAACCACACCAGTTCCGGCATGGCACGCAGGCATCCTGACTTTCATGCTGCCAAACATGGTGACTACGAGGCTGCCTTGCGGTTGGTCGATGCCTTTGTGAAAGACAGTAAGATAGCCGACATCGCGCGACGCTATCCCCTTGCTCACGTTGTCTACAACCACAAGATGCAGGGTGGGGACATCAACATGATACCGGCGGCATACGCTGCCAAGTTCTCAGCCATCGGCATGACCGTCGACCACGACATCATCGCCGTGACGGACGTCTCCCACACCAACGCCACCGATCTCAGCCGCATTAGCAAACGCATGCGGTTTGAGGGTGAGGTCAGAAAAGACACGGACTACATCATCTTGGACGACTTCATCACCTCCGGGGCAGAGCTCCGTGACCTTCGCGATTATATCCAAAGCCGGGGTGGCAACGTGGTGCTGATGACGACCTTCGGGCATGGCAGTTTCGGCAAACTTCAGGACATAAGAATTGACAGTAAATACATAAAGCGACTCAACGCGTCGGGTATCACCGACCAAGATCTAAGAAAATATGGAATTGCATCAGAAATCGGGTGTCTCACCCTTGGAGAAGCCGCAAGGCTCTCACGACTGGTTAACGCCAGAGCAAAAGCAGCAGCTGCACGACGCAGCGCAAGCGTTCAACGAACATGCCTCGAACAGCCCTCTCTATCAGGAGTGGCAGGAGAAATTTCGCGAGGCGGGGTTCAAGGTATCGAGAATGAGAAGATAAACGAGACAAGTAAAACTATCAACGGTGGGGAACAGCGGGCAGCCAAAGGCTTGAAGCGATGAAGGCATTCCGCTGTTCCTCGCCCCAAAAGACAGAAGATGAAGAAAAAAAGCATCCTATTGTTCCTGCTCGCTATGACTGCGGTAGGAATGTACGCCAACGATGGAGTAGGCCAGCTGCCTGACGATTCTCTGCGCCAGCAGCAAGTCAACTGGCAAGAGGACTGTGGCGCATTGTCGGCCAACAAGAACGACTATGCCGGACTGAATGCGCTCCGCAGTCGTATGGCATCCGCCACAACCTCCGATGACAGCACCAATGAAGACTCACTCCAGTTGGCTGTTGGTGTCCCTATCTATTTCTATTTCAAGCTGAACACAGCCCAACTGGTCACCAAGTCGCAGTTGGCAAACCTCACAGAGATCGCTAAGTATGCCAAGGAGCATCATCTGGCCATCCACATCACGGGGGCTGCCGACGAAGCTACCGGCACCGCCAAGCGAAACCGCGCGCTGAGCATTGCCCGTGCCCGGTACATCGCCAAGCAGTTCATTAACAATGGCATAGACAAGTCACAGATGAAGGCAGTCAGCCTCGGCGGCATCCAACAGTTTGCACCCAAGGAAGCCAACAGGTTTGCGATGGTGGTGCTGAGGTGATAAAAGTAAAGAAATCATAAAGGACATTATCGGAAAAGTTGTTCGTATTAACTACGGACAACTTTTTCATTCTAAACATTTTTGTTATAACATCTAAAAAAGTCTATGATTCGTTGTTTTTACCAAATAAAACCATTAATTTTGCAAAGTTACACATAATTATCCACTTATAGGATACGTTAATATGAAAACAAATAGAAGTCTTCCACTATGAAGATGACATCATAGCCATTGACAATATCGCGAATTAGAAGTTGAATTATAAACATAATTTACTTATTATCTCAAGTTATGAGAAATAAAGTTGAAAAGAAATACCAACACTTTGCGGTTGACGAAAGCGGTCATATTGTAAATATCCATGATGTACAGAATAGAAATCAACATTTCTGTTGCCCATATTGCAAACATGAAATGATAACAAAGATGGGCAAAATAAGAGAATGGCATTTCGCTCATAAGCATATTGATGATGAATGTGATTATAATCATTATCTTCATTCAACCGCAGAGTTTCTTATCTATGGATGGCTTTCTAAATCGTCGTCTATACAAGTCATAGTCAAAACTATAGAAAGGTGCGAGCATTATTATACATGTAAATTGAAGGACGATAATTATTGCTCTAAAAACATTTACCTTCCACCAATAGATATAGTTAAGTGGATAGACAATTGGTCAATTGAAAAGACCTTTTCTAAGAATGGACATGAATACCGTGCCGATATTTTAGGTAATAACAAATATCATGAAGATAATCCTATCTTCATAGAGATATGTGTCACCCATCCATGTGAAAAGGAAAAGATAGAATCCGGAATTAAAATCATAGAATTCAAAATTGAGACAGAAGATGATATTCTCAATATTATCAATAACCCTATCAAGGAAGGCGACAAAACAAAATTCTATAATTTTCAACCAAAAAAATTGCTAGGACAATGGGACAACTATAGCAACAGAATTAAAAGATTCATACTTTACAACTCGGGGAAAGCTTATATGGAATCCACTGATTGTCATAACTTGAACAAGCATTGGGGAATATTTGAAATAGCTGTGCCTATGAGTGAAGAATGTGAAGATGTACCAGTAGAGTTAGGAGGTAACTTTATATCATACCCATCAGCTCTATTCGATGCTTGCTATATAATGGCAAACAAACTCTTTCCTTTTGCAAAACATTGTAATATTTGTAGATGGCACTGTTTTACTAATTTTGGAGAAAATATATGCAAACTTTATAAGAAGTGTCACACTCAAAGATACTGTGACGAAAACAATCCGTTGGCATGTCAGTATTTTCAAGTCGACTGGAATTTACAAAATCAATTGTCAGAAATGATAAATTCGTTAACAAACAGACCAGAGGTAAGTATTTGGAAGAAAGATATTTAAATTACCACTTACTAGTATGTAGGAATATTCATTCCAATTGGGTAAGCAAATTTCCTGATAAGCAAAAGACCCTTTCTTAGGTAGGACACAATCATTCGCTGCTTTGCAAAAGGTCTTTTTCTATAGCATTACAACATTGACAATATCCTGTTTGACTCATAGTATCAACGGTTTGACCTCTTCAAAATGGTAGTTTGACCCCACGAAACCGCATCGTCAGATGAAGCTATGGAGTAGGTACTGGTTCAGCCGCTTGTTCCAACTCACACTCTTCTTCTATTTTGGGATAAGTAATAGAGCGGTCTTGAAGATAGATATGGTTCAACGTAAAGGCAAGAGAGGCCAGCGTCTTTGCTCTTTTGTCTTGCTTCAACTCACACTCCCAAACTGTGATGCAGTGCCAACCCATCTTTGCCAACTTCTTCTGTTCCTCTATATCTCGATTCTTATTACGTTTTATCTTCTTCTCCCAAAAGTCGGTATTAGTCTTTGGCATCCGGAAGTACTTACATCCATCATGGCCATGCCAAAAGCATCCGTTGACAAATACGCATGTGCGGTACTTACGCAACACAATATCAGGATGCCCCGGCAACCGTGGATTGTTCAGTCGGTATCGGAATCCTTGACTCCACAGATATTTACGAACAAGCATCTCTGGCTTCGTGTTCGTAGAGCGAATAGAGGCCATAATGTGGTGTCGTTGTTGTGATATGCTTGTTTTCATAAATAGGAAATCCTACGTTATTTTGCAAATTTAGAAAAAATATTAGAATATTGGCAAGAATTCAACAAAAACATAATAAGCTTATAAAAGATAAAATCAACACTTACAGCAAAAGCTTCTAGCCTCCTAAAGCAAAATAAGAAGAAAGTATTAGCTTATTCGGAAAAAAGGTTGTATATTTGCATTTTAAAAAGAAGAAGGACACAAATGGCAGAACTGGAATCATTTCTCAAAGGGCGAAAGCCTGTTACATTCGTAGACTTGTTTGCTGGCGCAGGAGGCATTAGTGAAGGCTTCCTGCAAGCTGACGCGAGCAACAAGTATTTTGATTTCCTACTAGCTTCAGACATTAATGATAATTGCGAAGTGACTCATCGCGCACGCTATAACAAGCAACTGGGACTCAATACAAAATTTATCACTGAGGACATTATGTCTTCAGACTTTATTCCACATCTTTTAGAAGCACTTAGTGGCAGAGATGTTGATGTCGTGACTGGCGGTCCAAGCTGTCAGTCTTTCAGTCTTGCAGGAAGAAGAAAGCGTTTCGACAAACGAGATAATCTTTTTGACCATTATCTCAAGGTCATTCGTACACTCAAGCCTAAGTATTTCGTCATGGAAAATGTCAAAGGTATTCTGACAAAAGACAAGGGACGGTTTAAGGTTGAGATAATGAAAGAAATGCGTTCTATCATTGATGATCAAGAAGTGGATAATTTCCTCATGTATGCGAAGGGTATGATTTACAAAACCGCCCCGAAATTCATGGCGGATGCCATATACTATAAGTTATTGATGGAGCTTGAAAAAGATGACGAAAAAGCTTCTAAATACAAGAACCTTTTCTTTGAGAATCTTGCAAGTCAATTCAAGTCCCTTACAAGAAAAATAGAATATCGTGTAAGCAAGTCAGATAGGAATGTAAATACTATTCGACACGGGTTAGAGCTACTAAAAAGAAATGACGAAAGGGCAGAAATACTTGCGAAGATTACGAATGTAAAGACAGTTGCTAATGTGGATAATGATATGTACGCAGAGTCCATCAATGGATTCATGACTGCCTTTTCTGATGACTCTATTATTGATAGAATCATCAAGGCCATTGATATGCTTGACATTCTGAAAAAAGCGGGTGAGAAAGAAGTAGAGAACTTCAAACAGGCTGTTATTCTCTATACATTCTCTCTCGATGATTGCTTTGAAGAAATCTCGAAGTTAGCTAAGAAAGATAAAACAGAGGAACGCTGTGCCAAGATACTTTCCGCGCTTAGGCTTTACAATATCAACCAAATGGTACTGCTTTCTTCAAATTACGGCGTACCACAAAATCGAGAAAGGGTAGTTTACATAGGTTCAAGAAAAGACCAAAAGGAAATAAAGAATATACCGGCTACCGTTAAAGACGAAGACAAGGTCACGGTCTATGAGGCTATCGGAGACCTTGACTTTATTGGTAACGGACAAACAGCAACTGAATATCCCTTAAATATTCCACACAACCCACATTATGACTATCTTGTCAAGGTTCGTGATGTCGATGGTCCAATAGACGAAGAACATGGGAAAACATATGCAGAATGGTCTCGTGAGGGTAGACTCCTCAAACGTTTCAGGCCAGAATGCCCAGCATTTTATGTACGCAATGATGAAGAATTGAACAACCCACGCAGTTGGAAACACTTTGGATTATTTAATCACCAAACAAGTGACCAAAATGAGAAAGTGCGTAAAAGGCTGGAGATCATAGTAAAATATGGCGGCTATACCGATGCTTGTAAAGAAGTTCTCAAAAAAGAAGGAGTTGATTCAGCAAAGAGAAATTATTTTGTCACTAAACCAGACACACAGAGTCAAACGGTCTGTACTATGCCCGATGATTTCATTCATTATTCAGCAATAAGACCTATGACTGTTCGGGAGATGGCAAGACTTCAATCATTTGATGATTCATTTGTCTTTCAAGGCAAGAGGCAAACCGGAGGTGAGAAAAGAAAGTCCGAGATACCACAATACACACTTGTAGGCAATGCAGTTCCACCTCTGATGGCAAGAGCTATAGGAAACGAAATTTTAAAAAACATCAGGTAGCTATGATTCACATGAGGGAATACAATCCTTTTGAGAAGAAGAATGTCCAATTCCTTGTCAACAAAAGGATTGATTATACTACAATACAAATAACTCAAACTGGCATCAATAAAAGCACACTTGATGCCACTGCCCCAGTGCGTTCTTTTTTCAAGGAACACGGCATACATGATTATGAGCATCAACTTCAAGGCCCAGATAACAAGATTTTTAAGGAAACCTATATTTTAACCGAAACGGATTTCTATAAGACGCAAACGGCTCTTTACCGTCCCGTTACAAAAAAAGGTGACCCACGCTTGTGGATATATGGATTTACTAAATATGCGCATCCAGATGACATCTTTGCCATATTGGTAAATAAGGGAATCTTATACGTCATAGTGCTAACGCAAGTCGATTTAGAAAAAGCTTTTGCTTTGGGCCCAAGGGGGATTGTCCGTGGCAGGCGGATGCCGCTGCCTAACCAAAGAACTTGATATGATAGCGTGCTAAAACTATTTTTTTTGCTTACCTTTGCGGTCATGGAACAAGAAAAGATAGACTTCTACAAAGGTTTAGCGATATATATCCTCCCCGAGGGCGTGACTAACTACTTTGACGTGGTGGACTTCAACGAGCAGCCAGCCAAAGATCACGGGAAGCTTTACAAGACCGAGCTTCACATATATCTTGATGAGAAGGACAATCGTCCAGAGGGCTTTGATGGCGTCAAGTCAAACGGCTTCGGTGAAGAGAGGATGATATACGACTTCCCTGTTCGCAACC
>NZ_AUJK01000009.1 GCF_000424185.1 Prevotella sp. AGR2160 | reverse complement strand
AACGCCGAATCAAAACAGGAATTTTTCGCCATTAATGAATGCCCTTTCGGGCATCGGGCCGCCACAAGGGACGGCCCCTGCATGTGGATTCATCTCAATGTCTTCAATTTCCAAAGAATATGATCTACATCAATGTCATGCTGCACATTGATGTTATCTTTTTGCCATCTATAAGGATTCAATGCGATATAATTTTTTACAAATTCGAATTGACGTCCATTCCAAATAATATCATCCCAATAGGTTCTTTGCCATAAATGCTGATGAAATGGTCGCCAACCCTTTTCTTTTACTCCATGGATATAAGCGTCTGTTGTAGAAGACTTGAAGTAATCAATGATTTTCGGAATATCATCAGTATTATCCTTATTACAGAAAATCATACAATGAAAATGATTGGGCATGACGACACTTTCCATAATCGTCACTTTAGGAAATCGTTCTTCGATAGACTGGTAGTAATTATTGATCATAACACCAGCCTCGTTAAGGATCATATTTCCTTCATGAATAAATCCAAAGAGACATAATCTCTGATGGGTAACTATTGTTATGAAATAGCAACCTTGTGCGGCATAGTCAAAATCAGGAAACCGCATTTTCTTGCGAATAGAATCGTTAGTCATCAGGTAATTTTTTATAGGTTATTGGTAAATCTGTTTGCAGGGGCCGTCCCTTGTGGCGGCCCGTCGGCGGTAACGCCGAATCAAAACGAGGGGTTAGTCGCATTAATGAATGCCTTTCGGGCATCGGGCCGCCACAAGGGACGGCCCCTGCATTTGGATCATTGAATTACATGTCCCATCCTACTGCGGAAGCGCCGAGGACGGCAGCGCTGGAGCCATCAAGGGTGGAGACGAGGAATTTCGCCTTACCCTTGAAGATCGGCATGACATGGTTGTTGTAAGCCTCGATGAGCGGCTTCATCAGCAGGTCACCGGCTTTCGTCAGACCACCGAAGAAGACGTAAGCCTCAGGAGAGCAGAATGTCGTGAAGTCAGCGCAGGCCTCACCGAGCATCTTTCCCGTGAAGTCGTATACGCGCTTGGCGAGTTTGTCACCCTTGGCGGCAGCCAGGGAGACCTCCAGAGAGGTGATGTCCTTCGGCTTGTACTGGCGCAGCAGACTCTCCTCACTGCTGTCCTGGAGGAACTGACGGGCCGTGCGGGCCACACCCGTAGCGGAGCAGTAAGCCTCCAAACAACCCTTACGGCCACAGCCGCAGACACGACCTTCCTCACCGCGGACCATCGTGACATGACCGAGCTCACCGGCGAAACCGTCGGAGCCATAGACCATCTGACCGTTGATGACGATACCGGAACCGACACCCGTACCGAGCGTGATCTCGATGAAGTTCTTCATACCACGTGCGGCACCATAGGTCATCTCACCAAGGGCGGCGGCATTGGCATCATTCGTCAGTGCTACGGGGAGATCCTTCAGACGCTCGCTGAACATCTTGGCCAGGGGGACGACACAGTCGTGTGCCCACGGCAGGTTAGGAGCATATTCGATGGCACCGGTATAAAAGTTGCCGTTAGGAGCACCGATTCCCATGGCCTTGATCTTCTCAATACCTCCGACGGTATCGATGATCGGCTGGAGAGCGGCGACACAAGCGTCGACATATTCTTCTACTGTTTTATAACCTTGTGTCTTGATCGCTGTCGTGGCCTTGATATCACCACGGGCATCGACGATGCCGAAGACACTGTTCGTACCGCCGAGATCGAGTCCGATGACGTACGGTTTCTGGAGTTCAGTTTCTACTACTGCCATTTTCTTATGGGTTTTAAATTAGGTAATCTTTAATTTATCCGACAAAGATAAGCAAAAAAATCGAAAGGAGGAAAAAAACGAATGATTTTTTTCAAATGATATACTTATGGGGGCCGGAATTATTAGACGGCCCGATGTTTTTCGGTATTCACAATGACAAATAATTCCCATTTTGATTCGGCGTTACCGCCGACGGGCCGCCACAAGGGGACGGCCCCTGCAAGGGGATGATATTATCCGTTATTTTTTTGCCATTTGGCAAAAAAATTGTACTTTTGCAGGCGAATATGAAACAGCTATTTCCTATCGACATCCTGGACATCATGATCAAGGGTGTCATCATCGGTATCGCGGCCTCGGCACCTATGGGACCCGTAGGCATCCTGTGCGTCCAGCGCACCCTGAACAAGGGGCGGTGGTACGGCTTTGTCACGGGAGTGGGGGCTGCCGTGAGCGATATCATCTACGCGTTGTTCACGGGCTTCGGCATGAGTTTCGTGATGGACTTTATCAATGACCCCCAACGGAAATTCGTGCTGCAGATCGGCGGATCCATCATCCTCCTGCTCTTCGGTATCTATACCTACCGCAGCAACCCGAACCGGCTGAAACATGAGAGCCATAAGAAGAATAACGGGAAGGGAACACTATGGCACAATGCCATCACGGCATTCCTCGTGACCTTCGCCAACCCCCTCATCGTCTTCCTCTTCATGGCCCTCTTCGCCCAGTTTGCCTTCATCATCCCGGATCGTCCCGTGGAGATGACGGCCGGTTATCTGTGCATCATCGGCGGTGCCATCCTCTGGTGGTACGGCCTGACATGGCTCATCGACAAGATCCGCTCCCGTTTTGACGAGAACGGCATCTGCATTATCAACAAGATCATCGGCTCCGTCGTCATCATCTTCTCGTTGCTGGCACTCATCGGAACCGTGTTCAACCTATACACCCTTTAGCAGGGGCCGTCCCTTGTGGCGGCCCGTCGGCGGTAACGCCGAATAGAAGGGAATGCCGTTCCGGCATCGGGCCGCCACAAGGGACGGCCCCTGCAAGAGGAAAAATAGGGGACAATTAAACATAAGAAAGTTGAAGACAGCAAAGAAACTAAGAAAGGAATCCATTGCCGAATATCTGCTGTATATGTGGCAGATAGAGGATATCATCCGGGCCTGCGGCTGTTCGCTGCCCGTGATTGAGAAGGCATATATCAGTAAGTTCACCGACTACTCCCAGGAGGAGCAGGAAGAGGAGGCCGACTGGTTTGCTGACCTCATCCGTATGATGAATGAGGAAGGGAAACGTGAGTTCGGGCATCTGAACATCAACAAGGTTCTCATGGAGGATCTCATCGACCTCCATAAGCGTCTGTTGGCTTCCGACCGGTTCCCGCTCTACAACGCCGAGTATTATAAGGTGTTGCCGTTCATCGTCGAGCTGCGGGAATACAACCGCCGGGCCGCCCAGAAGCGTGCCGAGGAATATGGCATCGACGAGCAGGAAGCTCTTGAGGAAGTCGGGGGCAGCCAGGACGAGATCGAGACGTGTTTCAATGCCGTCTATGGTGTCATGCTCCTGCACATGCAGAAGAAGGAGGTGACGCCGGCGACGCAGCATGCCGTCGAGGAGATCTCGAAGTTCCTCGCCACCCTCTCCGCCTATTACCTTGAGGATGAGACGAAAGGACTGAAATGGAGTGACGACTGACGTCGACACTCTTGCAGGGGCCGTCCCTTGTGGCGGCCCCTGCAAGAGGAAAGACAGATTCCAATAAAATAGAAGAAAAAAAACAGAAAGACAACCACAATGAATATATTAGTTACGGGCGCTAACGGCCAACTGGGCCACGAGATACAGCTCGCCGCCCAAAAGAGCAAGAAAGACCAGTATATCTTCACCGACGTCTGTGAAGGCTATGAGAAGCTCGACATCACCTCCCTGGAGGCTGTCGAGGCAATGGTCAAAGAGAAGGACGTCAAGTGCATCATCAACTGTGCCGCCTGGACGAATGTCGACAAGGCAGAGACGGCCGGTGATCTCGTGGAGACGCTGAATGCCGTGGCCCCCGAGAATCTCGCCAAGGCCATGAAGGCTGTCGGCGGCCTCCTCGTCCATATCTCCACCGATTATGTCTTCGGTGGTGATCCTTACAACACGCCGTGCCGCGAGGACCAGAAAGGCACGCCGACGGGTGTCTACGGACTGACGAAGCTCCATGGCGAGCAGAAAATCCAGGCTGTCGGTGGCAACTATCTCATCTTCCGTACAGCCTGGCTCTATTCTGAGTTCGGTCATAACTTTGTGAAGACGATGCTGAACCTCACAGCCACAAAGCCCCAGTTGAAGGTCGTCTTCGATCAGGCCGGTACGCCGACGTATGCCGGAGACCTCGCCGACCTCATCTTCCAGGTTGTCGAGAACCGTGAGTATGAGGGTAAGACAGGCATCTACCATTTCAGTAATGAGGGTGTCTGCAGCTGGTATGACTTCACGAAGATGATCGCCCTGCTCAGTGGACATACCGACTGTGACATCGAGCCGTGCCACAGTGACGAGTTCCCGTCACCCGTGAAGCGCCCCGCCTACAGTGTCCTCGACAAGACGAAGGTAAAAGAAACCTTTGGCGTGAAACTGCCTTACTGGTTAGATTCGCTGAAGAAGTGTTTAAACAATATGAATGAACTGAAGAAATAAATGAACGAAATAGAAAGACGCCGCACCTTTGCCATCATCTCCCATCCTGATGCCGGTAAGACGACGCTGACGGAGAAATTCCTCCTCTTCGGTGGTCAGATCCAGGTGGCAGGAGCAGTAAAGAACAACAAGATCCGCAAGACGGCCACCTCCGACTGGATGGATATTGAGAAACAGCGTGGTATCTCCGTCTCCACGAGTGTGATGGAGTTTGACTACCGCGACTACAAGGTGAACATCCTCGACACCCCCGGTCACCAGGACTTTGCCGAGGATACCTACCGTACCCTCACGGCTGTTGACTCCGCCATCATCGTCGTCGACAGCGCCAAGGGTGTCGAGGCTCAGACGCGGAAGCTCATGGAGGTCTGCCGCATGCGCAACACCCCGGTGATCATCTTCATCAACAAGATGGACCGTGAGGGCCGTGATCCCTTCGACCTCCTCGATGAGCTAGAGGAAGAGCTGAATATCAAGGTCCGTCCGCTGTCCTGGCCTATCGGTCAGGGTATGCGTTTCAAGGGCGTATACAATATCTACGAGCAGCAGCTGAACCTCTTCACGCCGAACAAGCAGCGTGTGACGGAGAAGGTGGAGGTCGACATCCAGTCGAAGGACCTCGACCAGCATGTCGGCGAGCGTGAGGCCCAGCAGTTGCGGGATGACCTCGAGCTCATCGACGGGGTCTATCCGAAGTTTGAGGTGGAGACGTACCGCAGTGCTGAGGTGGCGCCGGTATTCTTCGGATCAGCGTTGAACAACTTCGGTGTACAGGAACTCCTCGACTGTTTCGTGGAGATTGCCCCCAGTCCCCGTCCCACACAGGCCGAGGAGCGCGTCGTGCTGCCTACGGAACCGAAGTTCACGGGTTTCATCTTCAAGATCACGGCGAATATCGACCCGAACCATCGCAGTTGTATCGCGTTCTGTAAGGTCTGTTCAGGAAAGTTCCAGCGTAATCATACCTATCATCATATCCGACTGAACAAGGATGTACGCTTCTCCTCCCCTACCCAGTTTATGGCGCAACGGAAGAGCACCGTCGACGAGGCCTGGCCGGGCGATATCGTCGGTCTTCCCGATAACGGTATCTTCAAGATCGGTGACACGCTGACGGAAGGCGAAGAACTGCATTTCAAGGGTCTGCCGAGTTTCTCCCCGTTGTTGTTCAAGTATATCGAGAATGACGACCCGATGAAGAGCAAGCAGTTCCAAAAAGGTATTGAGCAGTTGATGAACGAGGGTGTCGCCCAGTTGTTCATCAACCAGTTCAACAACCGTCGTATCATCGGTACCGTCGGACAGTTGCAGTTTGAGGTCATCCAGTATCGTCTTGAGCATGAGTACAACGCCAAGTGTCGTTGGGAGCCCGTGCACCTGTATAAGGCCTGCTGGATCGAGGCCGATGATCCTGATGAGCTGGATAATTTCAAGAAGCGGAAATACCAGTATATGGCCAAGGATACCGAGGGCCGTGATGTCTTCCTCGCCGACAGCAGTTATGTGCTGCAGATGGCGGAGCAGGACTTCAAGCACATCAAGTTCCACTTCACGAGCGAGTTCTAAGGATCCTTGCGCTTGCAAAGCGCAAGCACGGAACGGCAAGCCCCACAACGGGCGCGCCCTATTCCGTCACCTCGATCCGCCACCGCTGGTTGCCGAGCTTGATGACGGCATTGGGGATGCCTTGGAGGAGGAGGGCGAGACGACCCTCAGCGGGCATCTCACCCACCTTCTCCATGCGGTCACGCTTCGAGCGGATGCTCAGTGTGCCCTCGTCGTTGAGGATATACTGATAGATCATCTTGTCGTTATTGAACGAGATGGTGAAACGGTCGGTAGTGCCGTTGGCCTTGAACTTATAGGTATAGTTCATGATCTCGGCGAACGGGATCTGCATATCACCACTGTGTTGATTCCCTTCACCGTCGAGAATTGCGAAGCCCTCGAAGGGGATGGCGAGATGGATGGGGGCGCCATCGGCAACGGGAACCTCCAGCTGCGCACCATCGGCGAAGGCAGACCGGTCGACAACATACTTCTGATGATGCACCTCATTACCGGCGGCATCCTCCTCAACCTCGTCAACACAACGGGCACCGGGGATGGCGAAGCCGTCGGTGGCGAAGGTGATGCTCTTCTCATCCTTCTCCACGAGGGAGAGGACCTTCTTCGCGTCATCACCCATATATAATAAGGTGGCAGGCTCAGGCTCGGCATCCTTACAGAGCACCGTTGCCTCGTTCCAGCCACGGACGGGGTCGTCGACCCATTCCGTCGTACCTTTCTTACGAAAGACGATACGGCTCAGACGCACCGGCTCCTCTTCCCCGTCATGCGAGAGGAAGAATTCCGTGCTGCTGGGGATGAACAGCGGTTCAACGATAAAGGGGTTTTCATCTTGGGGTTGATATTTGATAATAGTCTTCATATTTACGTTATCCTTTATGGTCCTTTTTCATATGGAATTGCAAAATTACAAAAAATATTTGCAAGAAAGGAAAAAATACCGTATTTTTGCAACCCTATAGGAGTAAAAACATGAATCCTGACAATACGAATGTACTTGCTGAGACGACTCAGAGCGCAGCCCTTCCGTGGTATGCCCTCCGCCTGTTCACTTACCGTCCTTATGCGGTGAGAGACTATCTGGAGGACAAGGGACTTCATACCTTTATTCCCGAAAGCTACCGCGACTATGAGGACAAGGACGGCCGTCACCGCCGGAAACCGGAGCCCGTTGTGAACAATCTCCTGTTTGTTGAGGGTACCGTTGATGACAAGACATTCCGTACGATCATCCAGCAATGTACCTTCCCTGTGAGTGTGTTGCGTAAGAACAAGGAGTCGCAGGCTTATGCCCTCATCAGCGCCTCCGAGATGCATGAGTTTCAACTCGCCTGCAATTCGAACCTGCCCATCGTCGACCTCATGCCCCTCGCCGACTGCCGTCTGAAGGCCGGCGATCCCGTCGTCGTCCATCACGGGCCGCTGAAGGGCTTCACGGGCCGTCTCGTCCGGATGAGCAAAAAATACTATCTCCTGAAGGAGACGGACCATTTCGGTCTTCTGATGAAAGTCAGCCGTTGGTGCTGCCAAAAGAAAATTTGATTTTTTTCGCCCATTTCTTTGGTGGTTTCAAATAAATGCTGTAAATTTGCAACCGAATAATAAAAATAACAATTAAACTATAAGTAATATGACATTTACAGTTTCTACTTCTTGGTGGTGGCGTTGCTCAAGATTGAAAAAGTCGTGAGTCGCACAAGCCGTGTAGATACTGAAAAGATACACTCAGAGGCCTGCCGTTTTCACGACAGGCCTTTTTTCATATCAGAAAAGATTGTAAAAATAAAATATTCAGCTTATGGACGCAACAGAATTATTCAACAAGCTCCTCAATCATGAGGAGCTGACCCGTGAGGAGACGAAAGAGATCCTCATCGGTATTACACGTGGAGAACTCAATGATGCCGAGATCAGCGCACTGCTCACGGCTATCCAGATGCGCGGTATCACCGTCGACGAGCTCCTCGGTTTCCGCGACGGCATCCTCGAGACGGGTGTCCCCGTGCCCCTCGACTGTGACCGCTACATCGATGTCGTCGGTACGGGTGGTGACCGCAAGAACACGTTCAATATCTCCACAACATCCTGTTTCGTCATCGCCGGTGCCGGCTACAAGGTCGCCAAACACGGTAACTATGCCGCCACCTCCGTCTCCGGAGCCTCTAATGTCATTGCCAACCACGGCGTGAAGTTCACCGATGATATCGACAAACTCAACCGCTGTCTCAACGAGGTCGGCATCGTCTATCTCCATGCACAGCTCTTCGCCAAGGCCATGAAGTTCGTCGGTCCTACGCGTAAGGCCCTCCCCTTCCCCACCTTCTTCAACCTCCTCGGTCCCCTCGTGAACCCGAGCAAGCCGCAATGCCAGCTACTCGGTGTCGCTAACCTCAACCAGATGCGCCTCTACAACCAGGTATACCAGCGCCTCGGCATCGACTACGGCATCGTCCACAGCATCGACGGCTATGACGAGATCTCCCTCACAGGTGATTTCAAGGTTCAGACCAACGACTACGAGCGGGTCTTTAAGCCCAGTGACCTTGGCTTCGACATCGCCAAGCCCGAAGAGCTCCGCGGTGGTGCCACGGAGGAAGAGGCGAAGGAGATCTTCGACAATGTCCTGGCCAACAAGGCCCTCCCGGCACAGAAGAATATCGTTCTGGCCAATGCCGCCTTCGCCATCCAGGTGTTGGAGAAAGGCAAGAAGAACATCCAGGAGTGTATCGCCATCGCCCGCGAGAGTATCGACAGTGGCAAGGCCCTGGCCACGTTCAAGAAATTCGTGGAATATAACAAGTAGGGACATGATTCATCATGTTCCGCCAATAACGTGAAAATAAAATAATATGACCGATATATTAGAAGAGATTGTCGCCCACAAGCGTGAGGAGCTCCTCGACTTCAAACAGTATATCCCTATCCAGCGCCTCTATGCCGAGACGACGGGGATCCTCGACGAGGAAGCCAAGAACCCCGGGAAGCGTGTGTCGATGCGTCAGCGTATCATGGACTCCGACAGTGGTATCATTGCCGAGTTCAAGCGCAAGAGTCCGTCGAAAGGCTGGATCCATCGTGACGCGAAAGTGAAGGATGTCGTGCCCCTCTATGAGAAAGGAGGCGCCTCCGCCGTGAGCATCCTCACCGACGCGGTGTATTTCGGGGGTTATGATGAGTTCATCAAGGATGCCCGTGCCCTCGGTGTCAAGCTCCCTATTCTCTATAAGAACTTTATCATCGACGAGTATCAGCTCTTTGAGGCGAAGGTCGCCGGTGCCAGTGCCGTCCTCCTCATCGCCGCCTGTCTGACGAAGGAAGAGTGTGGCCACCTGCTGAAGATGGCCCACGACCTCGGACTGGAGGTTCTCCTGGAGATGCATAACGACCGTGACTTCGAATATGCCGAGCTCGGGCCTGACCTCTACGGGATCAACAACCGTAACCTCGGCAGTTTCGTCACCGATGTGGAGAACAGTTTCCGCCTCGCCGAACGTCTCCCCGAGGGTGTTTGTAAGATCAGCGAGAGCGGCATCAGTAAGCCCGAGACCATCCGTGCGCTCCGCCAGGCCGGTTTCAACGGCTTTCTCATGGGTGAGCGCTTCATGAGAGAAGAGGATCCGGGGCTTGCATTAAGTAACTTCATAAAAAGCCTGAAGGATGAAGATTAAGGTCTGTGGCATGACGGATGCCGAGAATATCCGTCAGGTGCGGGCCTTAGGCGTCGACATCATCGGACTCATCTTCGCCCCGAAGTCCCCGCGTTTTGTCCCCATGGCCTCCAGCCTCGCCGGCATCATCCCCGACTATGCCGTGCTTGAAGGACAGCAGAAGATCAAGATCCCTCACGTCTCTGACCAATCTAATGATTTGATCAACTTCTGCGGCGTCTTCGTTGACGACATGCCCCAAAACATCGTTACGCGCGTATACAACTATCATCTCAGTTATGTACAGCTCCACGGCCATGAGTCGCCCGTGATGATCGACAACCTCCGGCGCACCCTTGACCCCGATATCGCGCCGGGTATCAAGATCATCAAAGCCCTCCCCGTGAAGACCGCCGATGATCTCAAGGCCACGGAGGACTATGAAGGCCATGTCGACCTCTTCCTCTTTGATGCCAAAGGCCCACTGGCCGGTGGCAATGGCACACAGTATGACTGGGATATTCTCCAGGCCTATGACGGTCACACGCCCTTCCTCCTCTCCGGTGGTATCGGTCCTGATGATGCCGACCGCATCAAGGCCTTCCATCATCCGATGTTCCGCGGCATCGATCTGAACAGTAAGTTCGAGACACGGCCGGGATATAAAGATGTAAATCAGTTAAGAGAGTTTATAGAAAAAATAAGAAATTAATTCCCCACAATGAACAAAATAAACACACTCTTCCAAACCCGGGGAGACCGCAAGCTCCTCTCCCTGTATTTCTGTGCCGGCTGTCCGACACTCGAAGGCACTGCCGATGTCATTCTGACGATGCAGCGCCGTGGTATCGACATGATCGAGGTGGGTATCCCCTTCAGTGATCCCCTCGCCGACGGTCCCGTCATCCAGGCTGCCGGTACCGTGGCCCTGAAGAACGGCACCACGCTGCAGAAGATCTTCGACCAGTTGAAGGCTATCAAGGACCAGGTCACGATCCCGTTGGTGATGATGGGGTATCTCAATGTCATCATGCATTATGGCATCGAACATTTCTTCCAGAGTTGTGTGGAGAGTGGTGCCAGCGGCTGCATAATCCCCGACCTGCCCTTTGAGGATTATATGAATGTCGTCAAGCCCGTCGCCGACAAGTATGACATCCGTGTCATCATGATGATCACGCCCGAGACGAGTGAGGAGCGCATCCGTTTCATTGATGAGAACACCGACGGTTTCATCTATATGGTCTCCTCCGCAAGTATCACAGGAGCCCAGAAGAGCTTCGGCGAGGCCAAGCAGGCCTACTTCCGTCATATCAACGGTATGAACCTGAAGCATCCCCGCATGATCGGTTTCGGTATCTCCAACAAGCAGACGCTGGAGAGCGCACAGGCCAATGCCGCCGGTGCCATCATCGGTTCAAAATTCGTGACCTTGCTCAACGAGACGAAAGATCCCGACAAGGCATTAACTGAATTGTTTGACGCATTAAAGAAATAAAGACCCATGAGTAATAGTTTGACCAACCCCACCAAGGACGGTTTCTTCGGACAGTATGGCGGTGCCTATGTCCCGGAGATCCTTTATAAATGTGTACACGACCTGCAGGATGCCTACCTCCCGATCATCGAGAGTGACGAGTTCAAGAAAGAATACCACAGTCTGCTGAAAGACTATGTCGGCCGTCCCTCACCTCTCTATTATGCCAAGCGCATGAGTGAGCGCTATGGCTGTCAGCTCTACCTGAAGCGTGAGGACCTGAACCATACCGGTGCCCATAAGATCAACAACACCATCGGACAGATCCTCCTGGCCCGTAAGATGGGAAAGAAGCGTATCATCGCCGAGACCGGTGCCGGTCAGCATGGTGTCGCCACGGCTACCGTCTGTGCCCTCTTCAATATGGAGTGTGAAATCTACATGGGAAAGACCGATGTCGAGCGCCAGCACCCTAACGTGGAACGAATGAAGATGCTCGGCGCGAAGGTACACCCCGTCACAACGGGAAACATGACGCTCTCCGATGCCTGCTCCGCCGCTATCCGTGACTGGTGCTGCCATCCCGAGGACACGTTCTATATCGTCGGTTCCACGATGGGTCCCCATCCCTATCCTGATATCGTGGCGAAGATGCAGAGCATCATCTCCGAGGAGATCAAGGAGCAACTGCAGGAGAAGATCGGCCGCGACTATCCCGACTATCTCATCGCCTGCGTCGGTGGTGGCAGTAACGCCGCCGGTACCATCTACCATTATGTCGATGACGACCGCGTGAAGATTGTTCTCGCCGAGGCCGGTGGCCATGGTATCGACACCGACTATACCGCCGCCACTATCCACTGTGGCACGGAGGGTATCATCCATGGTGCCCGCACCCTCGTGATGCAGACCGATGATGGCCAGATCAAGGAGGCCTTCACGATCTCCGCGGGCCTCGACTATCCCGGTATCGGCCCAATGCACGCCTATCTCGCCCAAAAGGGTCGTGAGCAGGTGCTGGCCATCAATGATGACGAGGCCATCTATGCCGGTTATGAGCTGACACGTACGGAGGGTATCATCCCCGCCATCGAGAGTGCCCATGCCATCGCTGCCCTGAAGCATCTGAAGTTCAACCCCGATGATGTCGTCGTCCTCACCGTCTCCGGTCGTGGCGACAAGGATATGAACACGTATTTGAATCATAAAGAAATGGCTAAGGAATATGGAAAATTCTAGCTACGCCCTTCGGGCGAATGAAAGGGTTATATTGGCTGACCTCTATACCCCTGTCGGCGTGTATCTCCGCCTGCGGGACCTGTATCCGAAGAGTGCGCTGATGGAGTCATCAGACTATCACGGGACAGAGAACAGCCGGTCGTTTATTGGCATCCATCCCATGGCATCCGTCGCTGTCAGCCACGGTAAACTCATTACGTCATGGCCCGACGGGACGACGAAGACGCAGCAGCTGCCGCCTTTCGGTCCCGGTTGCGGCGAGGCGTGTAAGCTCGCCATCTCCAAGGGCATCAACGACTTTCTGAATGCTTTCAAGATCACAGGCCCGGGGAGTGAGTATTACGGCGTCTATGGCTATACCGCCTTCAATGCCGTCCGCTATTTCGAGAATATCCCCGTGAAGGATACGACGATGGAGAAGAATGACGCCCCCGACATGTACTATATCATGTACCGGGACCTCATCGTCTTCGACCATTTCAACAACACCATGCAACTCATCACCCTCGACGGTGAGCAGCGCCTCGACGAACTTGAGAAAGCCATCAACAAAGCCAACGTGAAACCCTTCGGCTTTAAAGCCATCGGCGACGCCTACTCTACCCTCACTGATGAGGAGCATAAGGCGAATATCCGCCGTTGCGTCCAGCACTGTCTGCGTGGTGACGTGTTCCAGATCGTCATCTCCCGCCGTTTCTGTCAGAAATACGAGGGTGATGACTTCCGCCTCTACCGTGCCCTGCGCTCCATCAACCCCAGTCCGTATCTGTTCTATTTTGACTTCGGTGGTTTCCGCATCTTCGGTTCTTCCCCCGAGACGCATAACCGCATCGTCGGCAACAAGGCCTTCATCGATCCGATCGCCGGAACGACGAAGCGCACCCATGACCCTGAGGCAGACCGTCGTGCCGCCGAGTTCCTGCGCAACGACCCGAAGGAGAATGCCGAACATGTCATGCTCGTTGACCTCGCCCGTAACGACCTCAGCCGTAACTGTCATGACGTGCATGTCGACTTCTACAAGGATATGCAGTACTACAGTCATGTCATCCACCTTGTCAGCCGTGTCAGTGGCACGCTGAATGACGGTGCCGACCATATCAAGGAGTTCATCGACACGTTCCCCGCCGGTACCCTCTCGGGAGCGCCGAAGGTCCGTGCCATGCAGATCATCTCCGAGCTCGAGCCACACAACCGTGGTGCCTATGGTGGCTGCATCGGCTTCATCGGTCTCAATGGTGACCTCAACCAGGCCATCGTCATCCGCACCTTCATCTCGCGCAATGGTGAGCTGTGGTTCCAGGCCGGCAGTGGTGTCGTCGCCAAGAGTAATGATGCCTATGAGCTCAACGAGAGTAATAATAAGTTGGGAGCACTCGTTGCCGCCATCCAACAAGCAGAAAAGTAAATGGATATGAAAATTGTAATAGTAGATAATTACGACTCATTCACGTATAACCTCGCGCACCTCATCAAATCGATTGGCGCTGAGGTTGACGTACTGCGTAATGACCAGTTCAAACTCGAGGACCTGGAGAAATACGACAAGATCGTACTGTCGCCGGGTCCCGGCATCCCCTCCGAGGCCGGTCTTTTGGAGGATGTCATCCGCACTTATGCCGGGAAGAAACCGATGCTCGGCGTCTGTCTCGGCCATCAGGCCATCGGTGAGGTCTTCGGCGCCAAACTGACGAACCTCAAAGAAGTATACCATGGTGTCGCCACACCAATCATGACTCTCGGCAACGATGCGCTCTTCGAGGGACTGCCACGGGAGATCACCGTCGGCCGTTATCACAGCTGGGTCGTCAGCCGTGAGGATTTCCCCGACTGTCTGGAGATCACCGCGCTGAGTGATGACGGTGAGATCATGGGCCTGAAACATAAGGACTATGACATCCATGGCATCCAGTTCCATCCCGAGAGCGTCCTCACGCCGAAAGGCCGGAAGATCATGGAGAACTTCCTGAAGAAATAAGAGGCCTCTCACCTCAGCTTCTGCGCTTCCTTGCGCTTGCAAAGCGCAAGCACACAACGGCAAGCCCGGAAACGACACGCCCTGCCTTCCCACAAAAGGGAAGACAGGGCGTGTCTCGCATTTTACTCCCCTCCCCCTTCGGGGAGGGGTCGGGGGTGAGGCTTTATTTACCTATCTTCGCAAACGACACGGTGAAGTTATCCGCGTCGCTCTTCTCATAGGAGTTGAACTCCTGCGACTCCGTATCCGGCTGATCAGCATTATCATTACACGTCAGGTCGTAAGGCAGGGAGTCCATGGCACTCTTTCCCATCGTGGCGATGAGGAGGACGCCGAGACCCTTGCTGGCAACATCACTGGCCGTGATACCGAGCTTGCTCAAGGGGATGGACATCTCATAATGAAAGTCCATCGTTGAGGAACTGTGGCCGAGGGTGTTGAAGTCAACATACGTGCTGCCCTTCGTCATATCACCGACGACACGGCCGTTGTTCGTACCATAGGCGCCATTGATACCCTTCACTGAAGAGCTGAGGATGCCGAGGCCATACTTGAAGGCGATACCGGCTGTCTTGCTGTTGTACTCTTCCTTAGCATTCAGACCATTACTGTCACCACTATAGATATAAGGACCGTTGGCACCATTCGTAGAGATCGCGATGATCTTATTGAAGTCCTCACTGAGGGTGATATTAGACCCCCAGAGGGTGCCACCAGCAGTTGTCTTACCATTGTTACCGATCTTCGTACTATTGTCGCCGGTGTTGATGGCGATGAAGAACGGCACGTTCATCGTCTGATAAAGGATACCCTGAGAGAGGGGATAGTTGTCATTCGGAGCAACGACATCCTGTACGTTCGTCATCTCCCACATCAGATAGAGGTTGTTATCATCATAACAACCATAGAGGGCATAGAGATCGATAGGCACCTCGTACATGGAGTTATCACGATAGACACGCGGGTCGTCATTAGCAACACCCTGTGCGATGATCATGGAACTGTTCCAGTCGCTGATATCACCATCAACAGTAATTGTCTTCTTGATACCTACACCATTGGGGTTCGTAGCATACTGGCTGTCGAGATTACCGGTCGTCGTGCTGCCGCCGTTGTTGTCGGAGGAAGAACCGCCATTATCGGAGGAGCTGCCACCGTTGTCAGAGGAAGAACCACCATTGTCTGAGGAGCTGCCACCATTGTCTGAGGAGTCGCCACCGTTGTTATCAGAAGAAGCATTAGAGTTAGAGCCCTGTGTCACGGCACCCGTCACGGTATAAGCGTTAGCGCCACTGAGCGTGTTGGCACCCGTACCATCGTTGAGGACATATTTTGCATTCGTATAGCCACTCGGCACAGCGACTTTATACCATCCCGTCTTACCCTTGAAAGTAACCGTAGCATCATAGGTCATCTTCGTACCCGGCCATACGGCAGAGCTCTTCGGACCATTGTAGAAGAAGCAGTAGACATTGCTCCACTTATTCGGGTTGTTGAAATAGACGTACTGATTCGTATCGTCATTATTGTCATCACCACTGTCGTCACCACCGGTACCGTCTTCCTTATAAATGACGGCGATACCCGTAGAACCTACCTGACCGGAGATCGTAGAAGAAGTAACGGTGAACTGGCCACCGGCAACCTTATCAGTATAGGTACCTGCCGTAAGCCACTTGCCGTCACCGGCACCATTGGCGACAGAGACGTTCTGGTTACCACCGGAGCCAAGGACGATGATGGCACCGCTCTTGCGGACCTGTGCGCCGACATTACCACTGTGTACATAATAGTTGGCCTCACCGGCACAGACATTATGCATGTGGTTCACCGCAGCAACCTCGTTGGAGGTGAAGTGGGTAGAACCCTTCTGACCAATCTTGATAGCGTTCTTATCCGTTGCGGAAGGACGGGAGAGATAGAGGGCCGTAGCGCCATTGTTACCGGCAACGATAGCATAGGCACGGTCAATGTTGTTCTGAGAGATATACTTTGAGGAGCCACCATCATTGGCATAGGTGTCATGGCTCTCACCCCAGTAGACGAGCTTAGCCGTAGCGGCACCCTTCTGGTTGAAGTTACCGATGGAACTGTTCACCTGGCCACTGTTGAAAGAGTTGGCGAAAGCATTGCCATAACCATTATCAGTGATGGACATGTACTTCTGATACTCGGGGAAGAGGCTGTTGTCATTACCGCCGGTACCGTCGAGGATCTCACCGTAGTTGTACATGCTCTGGTCGGGAACTGTTGCCCAGAAGTTATCCTGCTCAGAAGGCAGGCCGATGTGCTTGGCAGCATCCCAACGGATACCATCGACGCCGCAACCCTTCAGGGCCTCGATGAACTGGTGGATGTAGTTCTGTACGCCACTATCCTCAGTCTTATTATCCCACATACCGATCTTACCGTGCGTCACCTGGTAACGGTTGTTCCAGTCAGAGACCTCAAAAGGAGAATGATAACGGCTTTGGTCGTTCATATATCCCGTACAGTTGGGATAATCGGTATGGTTGGCGACGACATCGACGATGACCTTCACGCCATAGTTGTGAGCCTCCGTACAGAGTGCCTTCAGATCACTCTCACTTCCGATACCATTACCGATGGTGTAGTCCTGCGGACGGTACACATCATACCATGCGGCACCGAGACTGCCACCCTTGGAGACCGGCGATGTCTGCACGGCCGTAAAACCGGCTTTGGCGATGTCGGGGATGGCCGACTTGATATCCGTCAGCGTCCAGTCGAAGCAGTGGAGGATGACACCATCCTGGATATTATCCTTCAGGCCATACTTGTTGCCGGCCATGACGCTGAGCGCCATGGAGAGCAACAGCGTCAGCATGAGGGAGATTTTTCTGAGATTTTTCATTTCCTATTCCTTAATACTTTACTTCGTGATGACAACCTTCTTGCCGTTATGGACGTAGACGCCCGATTTCACAGGACGGTTCACACGAGTGCCGGCAATCGTATACCAAGTGCCTTCGGCAGTGACCGTCGTCGGGGTGACGGTATTGATGTTCGTAGTAGTTCCATCCTCAAAATAGGAGGTGGAGCCCATCTGACAAATGGTCTTACCCTCCATGGAGACACCACTCTTACCGTTGTTGACGACATAGGAAGCACTCTTGTAACCAGCGGGGACCTCAACGGTATACCAGCCCGTTTTACCATCATAGGTGATCGAGTTATCAAGTGTCATCTTCACGCCCGGCCACTCCTCATAGCCCGTGGTGCCCTTGTAGAGATAGCAGTAGACATTATCCCAGTTGCTGCTGTTGTAGAAGTAGACATATACCGGGGTCGTCGTCTCAGGCTCAATGGTTGTGGAATAGACACCGTCTACATAATAGCCGTGGTTCGTGAAGTCGATATCCTTGTCGACGAACTTCACACCGCCATGGGTGAAGATCACATTGGAAGGGATATCGGTAGACGTGCCCGTATAGGTCCACTTATAGATATTGTTACCGTTATCGGCCTTGCCGACGAGGGTCATTGCGCTGCCCGGCCATGCACCGGCATACTCCGTAACGGTGCTGCCGCTCTTCCATACGTAAGCATAGACATTGTCAGACTGAGAGGTCTCGAGGAAGCAGGAGATCTCACCCTCTACGACAGTAACGCCGGTGCTGCCGGAAGTGCTGCCGCCGTCACTGTTGCCACCATCAGTGTTGCCGCCATCGGAGGCAGAGCCGTCGGTATAGCTGACGGTAGTACCCGTAAGCCATACATTATCCTTACCGTTCAGATCGACACCGGGCTGGTTAGCACCAGGATACTGGTTGCCGTTACCATCGTTGACGATGAACTTACCGGCCTTGAAGTTGTCGGGGATGTCAAGCTTATACCATGTCTTGCCATTGACGGTGGTCTGCGTCATCGCCGTGCCGGGCCAGGAAGGATTTCCGGTGACACCGTCGGCATAATAGTAGCAGTAGACATTGCTCCAACTATTGGCATTGTCATAATAGACGGTGGTAGCCTTGATGCCGCTCACGCCACAGACGAGCATGATGAGCAGGAGGAAGAAAACGTTGATCTTTTTCATTTTGGTTTCTATTGGGAAAAATTGTTTATACTTTTTTATTGGTTGACCCTCTGTAGGGACATGATTTATCATGATCGGTCCCATTTTTTTGGGGGTGAGGCTTTACTGGTTTACGCCCTTTTCACTATAGGATGATTTTCCGGCGAGCGTTGTTGCGGCGGTGCCGTTGTTGAGGAAATATTTGGCATGGGCATACTGGGTAGGAACGACGACTGTCCACCAGCCCGTCTTTCCATGGAAGGATGCGGAGGCATCATAGGTCATCTGTACGCCCGGCCATGCCTTGTAAGCCTGCTTGCCGTCATAGAAGAAGCAGTAGACATTCTGCCAGTTATCGGGGTTATCGAAATAGACATACTGTTCTGTGGTCTGGTCATCTCCATCATCACCAGTATCACCACCGGTATCTACGGCACTCGTCTTGTCATACCAGAATGTGGCGCCGGTATCCGTAGCCAGTTCACTATTGTCTGCGCTGCCTGCCGTAGAGGTGTAGAGGAACGGACCATCCTCACCAATCTTTCCGGGACCGTCGAGGACATAGACGCGGGCATTTCCCTGGTTGTTCGGGCAGGACACCGTCAGTGTGCCGCTGGTCACCGTCTTCACATCACCCGTGACACAGTCCTTATAGGTTCCGTTGGGGATACCGGTGAACGTGGCGCCACCATCCATACAGACACAGGCGAAGGAGTTGATACTGCCACTCTGGTAGGCTTTCTTCCAAGCCCAGCCGCCATTGGCCGTACAGCCATCCTGCGTATACTGGCCCTTACGGAGGGCTGGGACGGCCTGACGGATACGGTTCAGCCGCTCGAGATGTTTGGCCAGCGGGTGGTTCAGTGTCTTGGCAACCTGGCCGTCAGCAGTGAACACGCCGAAGTCGGAAGCACTGACATTTCCCTCGAGGTTCTGACCGAAATAGGCACGGCCGGTCTGGCTCAGCGGTCCGTTGGGACCATTGTCGATCTTCTGACCTTTCTGGAACTCCACCTCGGAGCCGTAATAGATACAGGGGATGCCACGGAAGAGCCACATCCACGTGAGGTTGTCGGCCCACTGGTTCGTGCCGCCGGCAAAACGGATCCCGTCATTCGGCTGCGGACTATAGTCATGAGAGTCGACATAGGTGACATTCCAGGTGGCGTCATTATAGAGATTATCCTCCTTAATGATATTCATCACCGACCCGACATCATTGAAGTTGTAATGTACGGGGAAGTCGATGACATTGAAGCCACTGGCCTTACTATAGTCAGGCGTGTGGTAGGCACCGTTGACCATCAATGCGTTGTCGGAGGTCTGCTTGGTATTGGCTTCCTGCAGACAGAGCGTCATATTGCCCAGGGGAGCCGCACCCTCCTTGACATACTGGTTATCCCACCAGGAGGCATCATCATTCCACTGACCGAGGATGGAGGCGTCGGAAGCCCACGTATAATAATAAGGTGAAAGGTTAGGCTGATCGCGGTAGGTCACGCCACCAAAACGGGCACAGACCTCACCGTACATATAGAACGGAGCCTGGTTCAGACGCTTGCTCTTGTATTTCTCACCAAGGGCGGCAAACTTCGGAATGAACTCCTTGTTGAAAGACAGACGGGAGATATGACCGGAGGTATCGATACGGAAACCGTCGACACCCATGGCGATGAAACGGCCGTAGCAGTCGACGAGATACTGATCGACGGCGGGATTCTCCGTGTTCAGATCGACACAGTCACCGGCGATCTGTCCCCACCAGCGACTCGGCTCATCCCAGTTCCAGCCGTTTCCGACATGGTGCCAGTAGTTGTGGCTGTCGTGATTCTGTCCGTCAGTATTCTTCATCAGAGCCAGACGACGGTTGTACTGCGTTTTCTCATTGGCGAGATAGTCAGAAGGCAGGAGATCCGTCGGAATCATGCACTTGTTGATATCGGCCTGGTTACGGATATCAGTGGAACGCTTGAACTCCTTACAGAGTTTGTTCTCTCCGAAGTTACCCGTGTGGTTCAGCACGATATCAAGGATGATCTTGATACCTTTCTTGTGGGCGGCATTAATGAGTTCCTGAAACATCTCATCACCACTCTTCTTGCCATCACCACTCTGATAACGGCAGTCTACCTTGGAGAAGTCCATGGCATGATAGCCGTGATAGTCGTAGCCGGAAGCATTCTGTACGATAGGGGTGATCCAGATAGCGGTGAAGCCGAGGGCCTTGATGTAGTCAAGCTTGTCGATGACACCCTGGAAGTCACCACGCCACGCCGGGTCCTTCGTCTGGACCTGCGCCGTTTGGTTATCCCAACAGAGCACATTGTTCTTCTCATCACCATCATACCACCGTGTCGTGATCATAAAATAAATGCTCTCATCACGGAAATCAGTACGGTTAGAATTAAAGTCGCTGCCATTGTCAGCGCGAGTCACACCCAGGCCAGCCAAAAACAAGAGGCCAACCAGGAAGGTTCGTTTGTTCATAAGTGTAAAAAAATTGTTTAATCTAATTATTCTCTTTGCAAATATACGATGGAAATGATTTAGGAAACAACAGAAAACTTTGATTTTGTTAGAAATTAGCATGCAAACGATTTCACATTTTTCATGGATTCTTTACACGTCAAGGCATAAAAAAAGCGGTCTACCTTCACAGGCGCCCCGCTCCAAATCTTCTATAGGCATTAGTTGCTATAAGGTAAAAAGATTGTTTTCAGGATAACGATTGCAAAGGTAGGGAAAAGTTTTCATCTAAGCAAATAAAAACACAGATATTTTCCTCTTTCCTAAAAAAAATTCCATAAAGCACATCACTTTAATAAAAAAAACGTATCTTTGTCTCAGATTTCTAAAAAACCTATATTCACCTTATGACTGAACACTACACGATAACCCTTCTCCTCGCCGCCGTCTTCCCACTGACAGCGGCAGCACAGCAGACGGATCAAGAGAAACGGAGGCCCCTGCAACTGGAACAACTCGTAGACAGTATCCATGGCGGCTCCGTGGATATCGTCACCGGTGACCGCCTCAACCAAGGCCTCGTCACCAATGCCCTCGATGCCCTCAACGGTAAGGCCGCCGGCGTGACGATGTCCGTCTCCGGCGCCGACCGCATGGCGATGCTCAACAGTGTCCGTGTCCGTGGTACCACCTCTCTGACGGGCGGCAATGACCCGCTCGTCATCATCGACGGTGTCTATGCCGACGTGACGACGCTGAGCAGTATCTATCCCGGCGATATCGAGAGTTTCACCATCCTGAAGAATGCCGCCGAGACAGCGCCCTATGGTGCCCGTGGCGCCTCCGGTGTCATCCAGGTGACAACGAAGCGCGGCCACGGCGGGCGCTTTCAGATCTCCTACGACGGTACCATGGGTCTGGAGGGCGTGTATAAGAACCTCAAGATGCTCGACCGCAACGGCTACCTCTCCACGGCAAAGGCCCTCAGCGAGGATGTCGTCGACGGCGGCTACGATAACAACTTCGTAGACCTCATCACACGGACGGGAACGGTACAGAACCATCACGTCGCCTTCAGTGGCGGCGGGGACAACAGCGGCTACCGCGCCTCCCTGAGCATCATGGATCATGACATGGTGGTGAAGAACTACAGTCGTACGAACTTCATCGCAAAGGTCGACCTCAACCAGCGGGCCTTCGACGACGCCCTGAACATTGACCTCGGCGTCTTCGGCTCATCCCTGCGCAACAGCTCCTTCTTCGAATATCAGAAGATCTTCTATTCCGCCGCTACGATGAACCCCACACTGAGCTTCGACCGGCAGGGCTCGGGAGGATGGCAGCGTAATCAGAACGCCTCGCAGATCGGTAACCCCGATGCCTATCTCAACGAGAAGAACCACGACAAAAATCTCGGCTTCAACTCGCATATCAAATTCGACTTCGACCTCATGAAAGTCCTTGGACTGCATAAAGACAACCACCAGACTTTCGGTCTGAGTATCTTCGGATCCTACAGCTATGCCTCCACGGAGAACGACAAGTTCATGCCGACCTGGGTATGGGCCAAGGGAGAGGCACGGCGCGCGGAGACGAAGACGGAGAACTGGCTCGTCAACGGAACGCTGTCCTACAGCCAGCAGTGGAGCATCCACCAGCTGAAACTCATGGCCCTCTCCGAATACCAGCAGAACAACCTCCGGGGCTTTAACACCGGCACGCGCGGCTTCACGTCCAACGACTACGGTTATGACAACCTCGCCGCCGGCACACAGATCTACTGGGGCGACCAGGGAGCGCAGTACAGTGAGGAGCGTATGCTCTCCTTCCTCGGACAGGTGGAATATACCCTCCTCGACCGTTACACCCTCAACGCCAACATCCGCGCCGACGGCTCTACCCTCTTCGGTGAGAACCACCGCTGGGGCTGGTTCCCCTCCGTCTCGTTCAACTGGGATGTGATGAAGGAGTCCTTCATGCGCCACCAGCATATCTTCTCCCTGCTGAAGTTCCGTACGGGCTACGGTCTCTCGGGAAATACCGGTGGCATCAGTGCCTATAACGCCCTCACCCTCCTCGGCCCCGTGGGTATCGTACCATGGCAGGGAGCATCGACGACGGTGACGGGCCTGCAGAAGAATGTCAACCCTGACCTGAAATGGGAGACACGCGGCAACTTCAACATCGGTATCGATGCCGGCTTCCTCGACAACCGTCTCCTTCTCACGGCGGAATATTACTATTCCAAGACGTGGGACATGCTCTATATGTATGACGTCCCCGTGCCGCCGTTTACTTATAACAAGCTCCTGGCCAATATCGGTGAGATGAGCAATGAGGGTCTCGAACTCGGCATCGCCGTGACGCCCATCCGGAAGAAGGATATGGAGCTCGATATCAACATGAATATGAGCTTCCAACGCAACCGCGTCCTCTCCCTCTCGGGCAACTACAACGGCACACAGCTCTCGGCCAACGCCTACACGGCCCTCGGCGGCCTCAACGGTGCCGGACAGCATGGCGGCTACAACAATGTCGTCTACCAGATCGTCGGACAACCCCTCGGCGTTTTCTACCTCCCCCACTGCGAGGGACTAACGACAGATGTCAACGGTAACACGATGTATAATATCGTGGACCTGAACAACGACGGGAAGGTGGACCTCAGCGACGGCGGTGACCGCTATATCGCCGGACAGGCCACGCCAAAGATGACGCTCGGCTCAAATATCTCCTTCCGTTACAAGGACTGGGACATCTCCCTGCAGATGAACGGCGCCTTCGGACATAAAATCTTCAACGGCACCTATCTGAGTTATATGTGTATGACCTCCTTCCCCGACTATAACGTCCTTAAGGAGGCCCCGGCAAAGAACATCAAGGACCAGCGCGTCTCCGACTACTGGCTCGAGAAAGGTGACTACCTCAACTTCGACTACCTCACCATCGGATGGAACGTACCACTGAAGCATAACAGTGACGGCACGCCGCGTAACAAGATCATCTCCGCCCTCCGACTGGCCCTGAGCGTCAACAACCTCGCCACGATTACCTCCTACAGTGGACTGACGCCGATGATCAACTCTTATATCGCCAATGAGACCCTCGGCATCGACGACAAGCGCTGCTATCCCGTATACCGCTCCTACTCCTTGAGTGTCAGCATACAATTCTAAATCCATCAAGACGGCGTGGCCGCAACAGGACGACCACCGACCACAAAAATAACAACGTATGAAAAAGATATTCCTTCTCCTCTCCCTCGTCCTCGTCATGACCTCCTGTCTCAACGAGAATGACAAAGGTATGCTCTCTGAAGAGGAGACTTACAGTGATAAGAGCTCCCTGGAGAAAAATACCGTCGCCATCCTCTATAACTATATCGGCGGCAGCAGTGACAGCCAGGGACTGCAGGGCACGAAATATGGCGTCTACGACTTCAATACCTTCACTACCGACGAGGCCATCATCCCCATCCGTGGCGGTGACTGGTACGACGGCGGCTTCTGGCAAAACCTCTATCTCCATGCCTGGTCGGCCAATGATGATGAGCTCAACAACACATGGAACTACCTCTATAAGGTCGTCACCCTCTGCAACCGGTCGCTGCGGATCCTGAAGAACAACCGCGGGCTCCTCTCCGACAGTGAGTATGCCGCCGACCGCAGTGAGGTACGTGCCGTGCGCGCGATGTTCTATTTCTATATCCTCGATATGTTCGGCAATGTGCCCCTCGTCACCGAGGACTCCGTGGGCCTCGACAGCGTGAAGACCTCTCCGCGGCCGAAGGTCTACCGCTGGACCGTCAACGAACTGCAGGAGGCCCTCCCCTACCTCCCCAAGCAGCGCAGTAACCAGGCGGGCTACTACTACGGCCGTATGACAGCCCCCGTGGCCTGGTTTCTTCTGGCCAAGCTCGCTATCAACGCGGAGGTCTATGACGATGCCGACTGGACCGACAGCCAGCAGCCCGACGGCAAGAACATCTTCTTCACCGTCGACGGTCAGCGCCTTAACGCCTGGCAGACAACGATCGCCTATGCAGAGAAACTCAAACAGATGGGCTACAGCCTTGAGAGCGATGAGTCAACGGATTTCTCTACGACCAACGAAACATCAAAAGAGAATATCTTCACCATCCCCATGGACCCGCAACGTTATACGAACCGATTTCTGAACCTCTTCCGCTCACGCCACTATGCGCATGGCTCTGCCCTCGGCTTCGACGCCGAGAACGGCTCCTGTGCCACCGTCAGCTGCGTGAAGGCCTACGGCTACGGCACTGATGACGTCGACAGCCGCTTCGCCCTCAACTTCTATGCCGACACGGTGAAGGTCGACGGCAACACCGTCATGCTCTCCAACGGCAAGCCTCTCATCTACCAACCGCTGGAAGTGAAGGTGAACCTCACGGGCAGCGAGTACGAGAAGACAGCCGGTGCCCGTATGGCGAAATACGAGATCGACCGTAACGCCTATGATGATGGTAAACTTCAAAGTAATGATATCGTACTATTCCGGTATGCCGATGTCCTGCTTATGCGCGCCGAGGCGCTCCTGCGCAACGGCGATGTCACAAAAAGCACTGTTTATATGAATCTAATCCGGGAGCGGGCCGGCATGCCGGATCTTTCTACCGCCTCTCTCCCGAATATCCTCCGTGAGCGCCTCATGGAACTACAATGGGAGGGCTGGCGACGTAACGACCTTATCCGCTTCGGACGTTTCTGCTCAGCCTATGACCTACGCACGCCACTCACCGATGAGGAGAAGACCCACTACACCATTGTCTTCCCCATCCCCGAGAAAGCCCGCGAACTCAACAAACGGCTTGAGCAGAATCCTGGATATTAATATAGGGACATGATTCATCATGTCCCGCATCCC
The DNA here is from genome assembly GCF_000424185.1 of Prevotella sp. AGR2160. Taxonomy (GTDB): domain Bacteria; phylum Bacteroidota; class Bacteroidia; order Bacteroidales; family Bacteroidaceae; genus Prevotella. The sequence continues at coordinate 82,321 of NZ_AUJK01000009.1, read as the reverse complement.
TTACAGCAAATCGACGATGGCCTTCACCTTCGCCAATCGGCGAAGGGCCTTCTTGCGGATCTGACGCACACGTTCCCGTTTCCAGCCATGGGCCTCGCCTATCTCCGCCATCGTGTGACGCTCACATCCCAGACCGTAGAACTCACGGATGACGGTCTGCTGACGGTCATTGAGCTGCGCAAGCATCTTTCCTACCTCCTGCTCATCAGCCTCGACGAAAATCCGCTCGTCGGGATGGGTGGCATGGGGATCGGCCATGACATGAAGCAGGTTGATGGTGTTACTGCTGCCAACGGGCAACGGCTCATCAACACTCAGCGGACTGCGCTCCTCAAAGACCTTCAGCGCCTTCTCAATACAATCCTTGATGAAAGGGGCCGCATAACTGACGAAACGACTGCCCTTGGAGGCGTCAAAACTCTGCGCCGCCCGAATCATACCAATATTCCCCTCACTGACAAGATCCTCGAGATCCATGCCGTGATGAAGATATTTCTTGGCCAATGAAACCACATATCCTTGATTTTCTTTGACCAACCCGTTGATGGTCCTCTGATCGTTCATAATGTTTCCTTTCTTTTATGGTCTACAAGGCAAAAGTAAACATTTTTCTCCGATTTCACAATTTTTCTTCTTATTTTTTTGTCATGTATTACTTTTTTTTGTATCTTTGCCCACAGAACTACAAACCAATACTATTGTATAACTAAAACAAAAAAAACTATGAGAAAATTCTTTACTCTTATCGCAGTTTCACTGCTCACGATCGGTGCTTACGCACAAGGTACTTTCGCTCTCACGGAAGGAGCCACTCCCGATCCTGCTACGCCCGTCACCTCCGTCAATGGCATCACGCTGACCTATCCCGATGAGGGAACATGGTTGGCCGCAGCCGCTTATGCCAACAAGGCGGATGCCGACTTCACGGCTTACACGAAAGGTAATGGCGTCAGTGGCGCATTCACAGAAGGTAGAGCTCCTACGGGATGCTACTATGAGTTCGCACCGACCGCCGATGGTACGCTGACTGTCGCGATCTGTGCCAACGCAGCAAAGCCCTTCTACGTCGTCGCTAAAAACAATGGTGCCTATACGGCCCTCGAGGACAGCAAACTGACGATTATGAGTGATGCCAGTACGACGGCGACCCTCGATGAAAACCACGCCCTGGCCGCCAAGATCTACGGTACCGTAGCCTTCGACGTCACAGCCGGTGAGACCTATGATGTGCTGATCACCGGTTCCAAGCTCGGTTTCTTCGGCTTTAAGTTCGCCACCTCTTCTTCCACGGCCATCAAGACCGTCGCTACGGCAGAGCAGGCTGCCAACACCGCAGTCTACAACCTCGCCGGTCAGCGCGTCAACAAGTCCTTCAAGGGCCTCGTCATCAGCAACGGCAAGAAATTCATCCGGTAGGGACTTGATTTATCATGTTCCGCACCTAGGGACGTGATTCAACATGTTCCGTAATTCTCGGAAAACAATACTTTAGGGATTTCCCCCAACAAGGTTAGGGGAAATCCTTTTTTTATGCACCTTAATAACCATATCTTTGCAGCAGAAAAAAGAATAAAAGTGTAAAGATATGAAAAAGTTGATATTATCCCTCGTAGCATTCTTCTGCCTCGCACTCTCCGCCAGTGCCATGGATTATGAGGATGCGCGCCAGCAGGCCCTCTTCCTGACGGACAAGATGGCGTATGAACTCAATCTGACGGATGATCAGTATGAGGCTGCTTACGAGATCAATCTCGACTACCTCATGAGTATCAACAACTATGATGATCTCTATGGACTCTACTGGCGGCAGCGGAACCGCGACCTGGAATATATCCTTGCCGCGACACAGTGGAACGCCTACCTCAACAGCCTTTATTTCTACCGTCCCCTCTACTGGGACGCCGGCTGCTGGCATTTCCGCATCTACGCCCGCTATCCCGTCCGCGACTACTACTTCTTCGGCGAGCCGTCCTTCTGCTTCGTTTACCGCGGCGGACACAGCTGGAGAATGAACGGCGGGCGCTCCTGGTACGCCGGACGCTCCTGGGGACCGCGCCCCGGTGAGAGAGGCCGTTATGTAGGTATGCGCGACGGTTTCAACCGCGGCGATTATGGTCGGGGGTGGAACGCCTCCAACCCGCAGAACAACCGTACCTTCGGCCAGCCCCGCACCTTCGGAAATTCCCGCACCTTCGGTGGTCCGAGCAGCACACGGACAACGGTAAACCGAAACTTCAACAATAACACGAATGTCAATCCGGGGTCCAATAGTAACCGATCTTTTGGCAACCGTACCTACAACAACAGTAACGGCCGCCCCTTCGGAAGCAACCGCAGCACAGTACCAAACCGCGTCTTCACACCCTCTGAAAGCAACCGCAGCGGCTCTTTCGGCGGTCACTCAAATTCCTTCAGCGGCAACCGATCCTACAGTGCTCCGAGTCGCTCTTTCGGCAGTGGAAATAACGGTGGCAGTTCCTTCGGCGGCGGCCATAGCGGCAACTTCAGCGGTGGCGGCTCCTTCGGTGGTCATCGGTAACCCTAAAGGATGAGCACGCGGACCTCCGCGTTTCCCATCTTCGGTATCTCATTCATAGGCTTGTTGAAATAGACACTCTGAATGGCCTTGTTCACAATACCGTGACCGACGGCAAGGACCGTCTGATCAGGATAGGTAACTTTCAGCCATGTCAGAAAGTTACGGGCACGACTCTTGATATGTTCAAGGGTCTCCACATCATCAGGCCATTTTGCATGCTCCAGATCCGGGATATATTTTCCCGTAAACGAACCCCAGTCCCGCTCACGCAGGAGTGGGGTTTGCTGTATCTCATCGGCCTTGCCATGAGGTGCGGCAATGATGCGACAGGTATCGTACGACCGTTTCAGATCACTCGACACAAAGGCGTCGATCTTTTCGTGGAGGAGTTTATCGCGGGTCTCCTCGGCCTGACGGATACCATTCTCATTCAACTGGCCCTGCTCCTGTCCCTGCAGGATCTTCGCAGCATTATCTACCGTCTCTCCATGACGGACCAAGAAAAGTTTTACACTCATGCCTGCCCTCCTTCTGTTGTCTGCTGTGAAATATTCCCGGAGTTCTGCTTCGTTCGCCACATCTTAAAACTGTTCACGCACTCCACGATACCGTAGAGGAGCATACACCAGCCGACAATGAGCAACGGCGCCGAGGCGACAGCACCGGGACGGAGGATACAGAGGATACCGACAAGGAGGATCAGTACGGGCATGATCCAATAGTATACGCCAATCTTCGCGTAGCTACGGGCAGCAACGAGATTCGACAGTTGGTTGACGGCACCAAGGATGAGGATGGCGGCAAGGATATACACCAGGCCGTTGATGAACGCCGTCGGCATCAGGGCGAGGATACCGCCGAGGATGGCGGAGCCGAGTCCGACGATGGGGAAGTTCGGCTTGATGCCCGTCAGCTGTTTGCCATTGGTATCATAGACGATGGCATCCGTCTTCTCCGACCGTTTCAGATTGACATAATAGGTGATCAGGGAGATCACGCCGGAAATAAAGAAGAGGATACCGATGGCCATCGTGATCCACGTCACCATCGACTCCTTATACTCGATGAGCAGGATGCCGACGATGATCGCCACCAGTGCCCGGAAAATATGACTTTGTATGACTTTCATTTTCTGTTATATTTGATTCTATTGCAGGGGCCGTCCCTTGTGGCGGCCCGATGCCGGAACGGCATTCATAATTCCTTATATTCGGCGTACCGCCGACGGGCCGCCACAAGGGACGGCCCCTGCAAGAGGATGTTTATTTCTCGCCCAATAATCCTTCAATATATTTGCAGAGGATTGATATTCCTTTCTCGTTCTCACCGCCCTGTGGAATGATAAGGTCGGCATAACGCTTCGTGGGCTCGATGAACTGCTCATGCATGGGCTTGAGGACCTTCAGATAACGGTCCACGACCATACTCACCGTACGGCCGCGGTCGATGGTGTCCCGTTGGATATTACGGATCAACCGCTCATCACTGTCACAGTCAACGAATATTTTCAGATCCATCATATCGCGCAACCGCTTGTTGATAAGTGTCATGATACCTTCGATGATGATCACCGGCTTCGGGTCCACATGAATCGTCTCCGGCAAACGGTTACTGAGGATATAAGAATAGGTGGGCTGTTCGATGGCATGACCATGGCGCAGCTCGTTGACCTGTTTGATGAGCAACTTCCAGTCGAAAGCATCCGGATGATCGAAGTTGATGGCCTTTCGCTCCTCATCGGTGAGACCCGTGGTGTCATTATAATAGTTGTCAAGGGGTACGACAGCAACGTAGTCGGGGGGCAGCGCCTCCACAATCTTCTTCACCACCGTCGTCTTTCCGGAGCCTGTGCCTCCGGCAATGCCAATAATCGTAATCTTATCCATAATTTTCTGTCTTTTTGTAGTGTGCCTACAGCGCTTATAGTATCTCCTCAAACATCCGCTTATAATATTCCGCCTTCTTCTCCACCTTCAGCGGATAAGCCCGCGAACTGCTCGGCATGCGGTACAGCCGCAGCTCACGGCCCTCAAAGGTGAACGGCACATGATCGCCCATCTTCATCCCTTTCGTCGAGATGCCGTAATGCTCCGTGAACACCGTCGTGGCCAACTGGCCGGCAGCGAGGACGCCACGCAACTCCGGCAGGGAGCGGAGCATCCCGTCAAGGTCCGCCCGTTCCACGATGTCGAGGTCCTTATCGGCAGCCGTCCCCGTAGGACGGCGGATGCGCAGGGCCGTATCGAAGATGGCGATATGCCGGGCCTTCAGCATCGCCTGGATGCGCGGAAGATCGAAGGTCTTCTGCTCCTGGAGCACAAACTCATCCTTGTTACCGTAGAAGCACAGGCCCATGATGCGCCACATGTCATTCTGGAAATTGGGATAATACCACTCCATACACCAGCGCTTCGGAGCCGGCGGGAAGGTACCGAGCATCAACAACCGCGCGTCCTTCGGCAGCCACGGCTCAAAGGGATGGGTCTCTATCTCCTCACTCATTTCATCTGTTTTAATAAATACACGACCACGGGATAATGGTCACTGTATCCGTTGAGCCATACTCCGGCGGCAGTAGTACGCTTCGGCGTGCCCTTATACGGCCCTTCCTGCTGCGTGAGGTAGTCACGGTGGAAAATCTGATGCTTATAATATTTCAACGTACTGTAATCTTTCTTCCCGTCCTTATTCAACAGCGCCGGGGAGAGAAGGATCTGATCGAAGAGGTTCCAACTGCCACGGTAGCTCAGCGTGCCTTTGCCCTGTTTGGCAAGGGTGTTATACCACGGGTTATACATATCATCGGGACCGACCTCACTGATCTCCGCCTTTCCGCCGAGATACTTATGCATGCTTGCGTTCGTTGGATCGTCATTCATATCCCCCATCACGAAGATCTTCAGATCGGGATGGACAGTCAGCAGGCTGTCCTTGATGACCTTCACCTGACGGGCACCACTCTCACGGTAGAACGGTGCGGAGGCACGACTCGGCAGATGACAGACGATGACGGCCACGGGATCACCGGCCAGCGTACCTTCGATGGTCAGGAAGCCACGGGTCTTGAAGGCGCTGTCCTTCGCCAACTCCTGGACATAAGGATGGAGGACACTCTTCGTCGGCGTGAAGAAACGGGGATTATACAACAGGGCACAGTCGATGCCACGGCGGTCGGCGCCCTCGATATGGATGAACTGCATGTTACGCGCCTTCAGCGGTTCCTGGGCCACGAGGTCACGGAGGACATGATCGTTCTCCACCTCCGCCAGACCGATAAAGGAGCAGCCGATGCCCGGCAGCACGTCAGTCCCCATGTCAGCCAGGGCGCGCGACATGTTCTTAAGCTTGTTGCTGTACTTCAGGCCATCCCATTTATACGACCCGCCGGGCAGGAAGTCATAGTCGTTCTTCCCCGCGTCATGACAGGTGTCGAAGAGATTCTCCTGGTTGTAAAAACCTACGGCATAACAGCCGTATTTCTGCTGAGCTCTGACGGTGCCCGTAAGCCACAGAAGCAGCAGCACCGTCATCAATAAATACTTTTTCATCGTGTTCTGTTTATTTTTACTGCAAATATCGGAATTTTTTCGGAAACAACTGCATCTTTCTTGAAAATTTATTGAGAAAAATTTCCAATATCAAAAAAAAATTTGTTCCTTTGCAAATAAGAATTAATAACTCAAACTAACACATGTATGCATAACAAAGCGAAAATTACACTGATGGCACTTTGTTATAGTCCTCTCGTCCTGGCGCAGACGCCAAAGACTGAACAGACGATAGCCGGACAGATGGACGACAATGCCTTCACCTTCACTGAGGCACAGTTGGGCGAGGATGATGACATGAGTCAGAATGTCACCATCGTCAACTCCAACAATAACATCTATGCCTCTGAGGTGGGCTACCTCTTCTCGCCCACCCGGTTCCGCTACCGCGCCTTCAACCAGAAGTACAACGAGGTGTTTATCAACGGCGCCCCGCAGAACGACATGGAGTCGGGACAGTTCCGCTTCTCCACTGTCGGAGGACTGAACCGCTACACGCGCAGTGTCGACTACGCCCTCCCCTTTGAGAGCAATGCCTTCGCTGTTCCTGCTATGGCCGGCAGTAACAACTACGACTTCCGCGCCGGAAGCATGGGCGCCGGCAACTACCTCTCCCTCGGTGCCGCCAACCGTAACTACACCCTTCGTGGCATGTACACCTATGCCTCCGGCTTCAACGCCAAAGGCTGGGCCTTCGCCGGCGGCCTCACCTACCGCTGGGCCAACCGCGGATATGTCGAGGGGACATTCTACAACGCCCTCTCCTATTTCCTCGGCGTGCAGAAGAAATGGAACAACGGCCACTCCCTGAGCTTCACTACATGGGGCAATCCTACGGAACGCTCCTCACAGGGTGCTGCCACCGACGAGACCTACTGGCTCGCCAATGATTATTACTACAATCCTTACTGGGGCTATCAGAATGGCAAGAAGCGCAACAGCCGCGTCGTCAACGACTTCTCGCCCTCTGCCATCCTCACCTGGGACTGGGACATCAGCGACAAGCTGAAACTCACCACCTCCGCCTTCGGAAAGTACGGCATGTACAAGAGTACGAAACTCAACTACAGCAATGCTGAGAACCCGCAGCCGGACTACTGGAAGAACCTGCCAAGCAGCTATTTCAATGTCTGGGGCAGTGATGTGCGCAATACCGACTTCGCCCTCTCGGAGTGGCAGCGCTCGGTCAACTGGTGGCAGGCCTCGAAGCAGAACCGACAGATCAACTGGGACGCTCTCTATGCTGCCAACCGCGCCAACAACAGCAGTACGGGCTCGGAGATCAACAGCCGCGACGCCCTCTACTACGTACAGGCCAAGCATAACAACGCCCTCGTCTTCAGCCTCGCCTCGACACTGAAGGCACAGCTCAGCGCCAAGCAGACCCTCGTCGGCGGCCTCATCCTCGGACAGAACCGCGGACGCCACTATCAGACGATGGAGGATCTTCTCGGTGCCGCCACCTATCATAATATCAACACGTATGCCCTTGGTACCTATGGCATTGGCGACGACCGCGTACAGTACGATCTCAACAACCGCAACGGTGTCGTCGGTGAGGGTGACAAGTTCGGCTACGACTACCAGATCGAGGTGCGCAAGGGTACCCTCTGGGCCAACTATACCGAGGATTTCGGAAACGTCCACTATTTCCTCGCTGGTAAACTCAACTACGACGACATGCGCCGTAAAGGTTATATGCGCAACGGTATGTTCGCCGACAACAGCTACGGCCACAGCGGTCTGGCGAAGTTCCTCACGGGTGGTATGAAGTTCGGTGCCAACATCGACCTCGGCCACGGACAGGTATTCACCCTCGGCGTTGGCTATGAGCATCGCGCACCTGATGCCTCTACGGCTTTCGTATCCCCGGAGATGAACAACGATTTCGTCGGCAACCTCCAAAGCGAGCGTATCTTCTCCTCGGAACTCGGCTACCAGTATCAGAACTCCTGGATCCATGCCAATGTCAACGCATACTACAGCAATACGAACCACGGCACAGAATGGCAGAACTTCTATTTCGACGATGTCAACTCCTTCACCTACGTGTCCATGACGGGCATTAAGAAGAGTTACTACGGCGTAGAGGCCGGCATGAACGTGAAACTCACCAGCTTCCTCGACTTCAAGGCCCTCGGGACAATCTCCGACGCTAAATACACGAACAACGCCGATGTCGTCTATATGAGTTCCACGAAGGCTACCTATACCCGTGAGACAGTATATAATAAAGGTATGCGCGAGAGCGGTACACCGCTGACAGCGACAAGTCTCGGACTGAGCTTCCATCAGGGCGGCTGGTTCATTGACCTCAACGCCAACTGGTACGACCGTATCTATCTCTCCTACTCCCCCTGTCTGCGCTACGGCAGTTCAATGACGACGGCAGGTCTCGTCGACAACAGTGGCAACTACGAGGTCCCCGACCAGGCCAAAGGCCACGGCGGCTGGATGATCGACGGCAGCATCGGCAAGAGTATCCGTCTGAAGCACGGCCAGCTGAACTTCAACCTCATGGTCACGAATATCCTCAACAACCAGCATATCGTCACCGGTGGCTATGAGCAGAGCCGCAGCTCCTATACCGTCAACTCAGAAGGACAGTTGAACAACACCCGTGTATATAACTTCCAGAAAAATCCAAAGAAATACTATGCCTTCGGCACCAACGGGATGTTCCAGGTTTCCTATCGCTTCTAACAATTAAAATCTCAAGAAAATGAAGAAATTATCAACTATCCTCTTCGCCCTGACGATGGTCCTCTTCGCCTCCTGTATGGATAAGGACTGGGATGATCCCAACACGACGCCCGCTACAGCCGATATCCAGGAGACGAATGTGGTGAACATCCAGGACCTGAAGGATCAATATAAATCGGTGATCCAGGGCAGCTCCTATACCCTCATCACGCAGGACGTACAGATCAAAGGCATCGTCACGGGCAACGACCAGGGCGGAAATATCTATCAGAAATTCGCTATCCAGGATGCCAGCGGCGCTATCCTCATCAATGTCGCCAAAGGTGGCCTCTATGGTGAGATTCCCGTGGGCCAGGAAGTACTCATCAACCTCAAGGGCCTCTATATCGGTGGCTACGGCGCTCAGGCGCAGATCGGCGGTGAGTACGCCAACGCCAAGACCGGCGCTTTGGGCATCGGCAGCATGGACCGCTATCAGTGGGCCGCCTGCCATAAGAATATCGGCAGCCCCGACGCCTCCAAGGCCGAGAGCCTCATGACGACCTTCGATGTCAGCAAGGCTTCTGACGCCGACTATATCTGGCAGAACGAGGGCAAGCTGATGAAGGTGGAGAATGTCACCTATACCAATGGCGACGGCAAGACGACGATTGCCCCGGAGAGCGAGAAGGATGCCGGCAACAGTGTCAACCGCGCCTTCAAGGGCATCAGCTCCAGCAAGCTCGTCCTGCGCACGAGCACCTACGCGAAGTTCGCCGCTGATCTCGTCCCCCAGGGCACGACGAGCGCCACGGGCATCTTCACCGTCTACCGCTCCACCTGGCAGATCCTCGCCCGCACACGCGACGACATCATCAAATAATCAGCCTCCTCATTATCAATATAATGTCAATTGCGAGCTATAGAAATCTATCGCGCGCTATAAAAAAACGAAACGAAATATGAAAAAGTTATTCTATACCCTGATGGTTCTGGCCATGACGGCCCTGACCTTCACCAGTTGTGATGACGTACCTATGCCGTACGACCAGCCGAATACGAACCCCAATACGCCGACGGCCGGCAACGCCCTCCCCTACAGTGACACGAACCTGAAAGACTGGACCGTCGTCACGAAGGCCGGTACGCCCTGGAGCCTCGGAAACTCCTATGCCAAGGCTACGGGCTATGAGAGTTCCTCCAAGACGACGACAGCCACGGAGACCTGGCTCGTCTCTCCGAAGATCAACCTGACGACATCGGAGAATGCCGCCTACATCTCCTTCGACAACGTTATCCGTTATGTCAAGAACGCCACGGATATCAACAACCACGAACTGTATATCAGCACCGACTCCACCAACTGGACGAAACTCGACTATAAGCCCGTCGAGAGTGCTACGCAGGACTGGACGTTCTATGCCGCCAGCCCCATCCAGATCCCTGCTGAGTTCATCAACAAGGAGGTCTATATCGCCTTCAAGTTCACCTGTGGCTCTGACAACTCCACAACATGGGAGCTTCAGAACTTCACCATCACCCCGGGAACAGCCAGCACCACGCCGGATACGCCGACGTCCAGCGCCGTTTCTATCGATGGTACCACAGTGACGCTCAACTCCTCCGCTACGGCCGGAACAGAGACGGCTACCATCGATTTCAATGAGCAAGGCTTGAAGAATGGTGCCGCAGTAACTACCTTCACGCTCTCCGATGGTACGAAGGTCACCTTTGATGCCAATGGTCAGAAGAATGGACCAAAGTTCTATACGGCATCCAAGGGTGTCCGTGTCTATCTGAACAACACCATCACCTTCGAAGGCGTCAAGAACATCGCCAAGATTGTCTTGACTTGCGATAAATACAACGGCACCGAATATGTCGGCAATGCTGCCGCAACAGTGACCTTCAACGGCAAGCAGGCCGTCTATACCAACAGTGATCCCAGTATCACCAGTGGTGGCGGCGTCCAGCTCCGCGTTCAGACCATCACTATCTACTACGCGAAGTAATCCCCTCTCTTAGCTCGCAATAGATCCTATAGCTCTCTATAGATCTATTGCGAGCCTATAGAAATCTATTGCGAGCTAATCTTTCCCCGTTAATCTCTCTTAATTCCTCCTCTTCCTCGGGAAAAATGCTTATTTTTGCAAAAAACAAAGACTTAAAGGAAGATGAAGATGACATTCAGCAGATTGGGACTACTGAGCCTTCTGCTATTCCTCACCGCTTGTGGAGGCGCGAAAAAGGAAGAACAACAAGAGGCCGTACGCGTAAAAGTGATGACCGTTGGCGCCGAACAGGTCAACGGTGAACAAGGCTACTCCGGCACTGTGGAAGAAGAGAGCGGCAGCTCCCTGAGCTTCGCCACCGCCGGTACCATCCGCACTCTCCTCGTCGACGAGGGCTCCACCGTCAGTAAAGGTCAACTGTTGGCGACGCTCGACGGCAGTAACCAGAACAGTCTGCAAAATTCCAATGCCGCAGTGACGGCGCAGGCCCATGCCGCCTATCTCCAAGCCTTAGATACCTATAAACGTTCCCAGAAACTTCATGCCGGTGGTGTCATCAGCGATGCCAAATGGGTCGCTGCCCAGACAGCCCTCGCCGCAGCCCGTGAGGCTTGGCACTCTGCTGCCGCCCTCGAACAAATCTCGGCAAAGGACAGCCGTGACACCCGTCTCGTCGCCCCCTTCTCCGGTTATATCTCCCGTCGCTCTGCCGATGAGGGTCAGAATGTCGTAGCCGGAGAGATGGTTGTCAAACTCGTACATATCGACCGTGTGAAAGTCAATATCAGTGTTCCGGAGGATGAAATTTCAAAGATCCGTCAAGGAGAGACGATGATGATCAGCTGTGAGGCCCTCGGCAATGCCGTCTATTACGGCAAGGTCATTGAGCGCGGCGTCAGCGCCGATCCGCTGAGCCGTACCTATGACGTGAAGCTCCTTGTCAATAATCCCGGCCATCATCTCCTGCCGGGCATGATCTGTAATGTCTTCACCCGATTTCAACGTGGTCAGACAAGTGTCTTCGTCCCCGCCACCGTTATCCAGCTTAACCCCGACAACCGCATGTTTGTATGGGTCGTCAACAACGGACGCGCTACGAAACGCTATATCAATTATGTCGGTGACACTTCCCAGGGTGTCCGTGTCAACGGCGGCCTCATGGCCGGCGACCAATTGATTGTCGACGGTCAGCAAAAAGTCAGCGAGGGAACCCGTTGTGAGATCATCAAATAGGAGGCTGTGATGAGAAAGAAAAAGAAAAGTTTTCAGGAGATCTGCCTGTACTACCGTCAGCTCGTCATCCTCCTCGTCTGTATCCTTGTATGCCTCGGTATCTGGGGCCTTGTGAATATCAACAAGAATGAGTTCCCCGACTATACCGTCCGTGAGGGTCTCGTCGCCGCCGTCTATCCCGGTGCCACCTCTAAAGAAGTAGAGGAAGAGGTGACGAAACCACTGGAGAACTATATCTTCACCTATAAAGAGGTATCAAAGGAAAAGACCGTCTCCTACTCCCGTGACGGTATGGCTATCATCATGGTTGAGCTCAACGAGAACCTTGAGAATAAGGATGAGTTCTGGTCGAAATTCAAACATGGTGTACAGGACTTCAAAGCCACCTCTCTCCCCCAGGGTGTCCTTGCCGTGAAAGTCCAGGATGATTTCGGCGATGTCAGTTCGGAACTGATCTCCATGGAGAGTAAGGACAAGACCTATCATGAACTCTACAATTATATGTGTGCCCTTCGTGACTCCCTGCGCCTCATCCCGAGTGTAGGAAAGATGAGTATGGTAGGTATGAACCAGGAGCAGATCTCCGTCTATGTCAACACCGAGAGACTCGCCCACTATGGCGTGAATATCTTCAATATCGCGCAGAAGCTCGCCGGAAAAGGCTTTACGACGACGGGCGGACGACTGAAGACACCGGAGTTTAAGAGTCCCGTCTATGTAGACCATAACCTCAACAGTATCTATGATATTGAGAATACCATCGTATACAGTGATCCCAAAGGACATATCGTCAGACTGAAAGATGTCGCGACGGTGAAGCTCGAGTTCCCCGAACTCACACAGTATGTCACCGTCAACGGCACGAAGGCCCTCCTTCTCTCCGTGAGCAACAAGGAGGGGATGGATGTCTCGAAGATGGGCTCTGCCGTCAACAAGAAACTCGATCATGTCAAGGCTGAGCTGCCGGCAGATGTGAAGGTCAGCAAGATTACGGACCAGAAACAGGTCGTCGACGACTCCATCGTCGACTTTCTCCGTGAGCTCCTCATCGCCATCGTCACCGTCCTCCTCGTCGTCGTCCTCATCATGCCACGACAGGTCGCCATGGTCGCCGCAGCAACGATGCCCGTGACGATCTTCATCTCCCTCGGCCTGTTCTATATCTTCGACCTCGAACTGAACACGGTGACGCTGGCTGCCCTCATCATGACCCTCGGTATGATTGTCGACGACTCCATCGTCATCATCGACGGCTATGTCAACGACCTTGCGGCGGGGATGACGCGCTGGAACAGTGCCGTGGAAGCGACGAAACACTTCCTGAAGAGTATTTTCTCCGCTACCCTCTGCATCTCCATCACCTTCTTCCCCTTCCTCGTGACGATGACGGGTGTCATGCATGACTTCCTGAAGATGTTCCCATGGGCCATCACCATCGTCCTATTCGTGAGTATGATCATTGCCCAGACGCTCCTGCCGATCCTGATGTACTTCTGTATCCGTAAGCCGATCGAGACGGGCGTGACCCGCAACGGCAAGAAAGCCTTCAACCTCCTCGACATCATGCAGAAGACCTATGATAAGGCCATCGACTGGTGCTTCCGTCATCAGAAGATCACCATCAGCATCGGCCTTGCCGGCGTTCTTGTAGGTATTCTCGTCTTCACCCGTCTGCCGCAGAAACTCATGCCGATTGCCCAGCGTGACCAGTTCGCCGTGGAGATCTTCATGCCTACGGGCTCCACCGTAGAGCATACCAATGAGGTCGCCGACTCCCTGGAGCACATGATGCGCCGTGATCCCCGTGTCATCTCCGTGGCCTCGTTCCACGGCATGTCGTCACCACGTTTCCAGACGACCTACGCGCCACAGATCCCGGGCGAAAACTTCTGCCAGTTCATCGTCAACACGAAGAGCATCGATGCGACGGAGGATCTCGTGAAGGAATACAAGAAGAAATACACGAACTATTTCCCCGAAGGCATTGTGAAGATCAAGCACCTCTCTTATAGTAAAGAGGAGAACCCCATTGAGGTACGGATCACCGGCTCGAGCCTGGAAGATATCAACACTGCCGCACGGACTATCGAGGACACGCTGCGCCGTACAAAGGGCCTCGAGCTCGTTCGTACCGACTTCCGCGAGCCGCTGGCCACGACGCGCGTCCATGTCAACGAGGATGCCGCCAGCCGTCTCGGCCTGACGAATCTCGACGTGGAGATGGTCCTCGGCATGCGTTATAGTGACGGCATCCCCGTGAGTACAGCCTGGGATGGTGACTATGGCGTGAAAACGGTGCTGAAGACTGACAAGAGCAACAGTGCCAACCTCAATGACTTCCTCGATGAGCAGATCCCGGTATGGGGAGGCATGAAGAACGTGCCATTGCGGGAGATCGCCCGTGTGGACAACAAGATGGAATACGGACAGATCGTGCACCGCAACGGCCTGCGCACCATCTCCGTCATCAGTGAGGTCGACGACGGTGTCAATGTTGAACAGAAGACGAGTGACATCATGAAGATCGTCAAGAGCCTCAAACTCCCGGAAAATATCCATATCTCCTACGGCGGACAGTATGAGACGGACAACGAACAGATCCCGAATATCATCCATGCCCTCCTCATCTCCATCGCGATCATCTTCTTCGTCCTCATCTGGCATTTCCGCGATGTCCGTGAGTCGCTGATCATGCTCGCCAGTCTGAGCCTGTGCATCTGTGGTGCCGCCTTCGGCATCCTCCTCTCGGGCATCGACGTCAGTCTGACGTGTATCCTCGGCTTCGTATCCCTCATGGGTGTCCTCGTACGCAACGGTATCATCCTCTTCGACTACGCCCAGGAGCTCTATACCGCCGGACTGAGTCTGAAGGACAGCATTCTCGTGGCTGCCAAACGGCGTATGCGCCCGATCTTCCTCACCTCAGCCTGCGCCTCCACGGGTGTCATCCCGATGCTCCTCGGTGGCAGCAGTCTGTGGATGCCGATGGCTGCCGTCGTCTTCTGGGGTACGATCATCACGATGTTCTTCATCCTCATTGTTATGCCCGTGGCCTACTGGCTGTTCATGCAGGATCCTGCCAAGCGCCTTGCCCAACAAGTAGAGATGATGAGCAGATAATGCAAGGTGCCGCCCTTGTTGACGGCCCGTTCTTTTTTCATCCTATTGTCTTCGCTCTGACACGATTTAGAAATAATACTTTCCGACCTTTGTTGTCGAGAAAACAATAATAAGTTTTAGCGTATGAAAGTATTATTTGTCGTGCAGGGCGAGGGACGTGGTCATCTCACGCAAGCCCTGACTCTGGAGAAGATGTTATTAGCTCACGGACATGAGGTCGTGGGCATGCTCGTGGGAAAGAGCAAAAGCCGTAAGATTCCCGATTTCTTTTATGAGAAGGCACAGGCGCCTATCATGACCTTTGACAGTCCGAACTTTCTGCCATCGAAAAACAACTGTCATATCGGACATATCCGTTCCACCATTTATAATATCCTCAAGACACCACAGTATGTCACAAGTATCCATGAGATCTGGCATTGCATCCGCGACAGTCATGCCGACCTGGTGATCAATTTCTATGAGGTACTCTGTGGACTGACTTATTTCCTTCTCCGCCCCGAGACACCGGAGGTATGTATCGCTCATCAGTACCTCTTCCTTCACCCCGACTTTCAGTTTCCCGACGAACACCGCTACAGTCAGCAGTGGCTGCGCTGGTTCACCGAGCTCACCGCCATCGGTGCCAGTCGCATCCTCGCCCTCTCCTTCCATCCTTATCGTGACGATCCCGAAGGAAAAATCACGACGGTGCCGCCCTTGCTACGTCAGGAAGTGCGGGAGATCGCCCGTCATCATGGCAATTATATCACGGGATATATCCTCAATGCCGGGTTCGCCGACTCCGTCATCGCCTGGCACCAGCAACATCCCCATACCCCGCTCCGTTTCTTTTGGGATAAAAAAGGTGCGCCCGTGGAGACCATCATCGACGAAAACCTCTCCTTCCACCAGATAGATGACGAGGCTTTCCTCGAGAGTCTCGCTAACTGCAAGGCCTACGCCACAACCGGCGGCTTCGAGAGTGTCTGTGAGGCACTGTACATGGGCAAGCCCGCACTGATGGTTCCCGCACATATCGAACAGGAGTGCAATGTCTATGACGCCGAACGTGAGGGCGTAGGCATCGCCGCCGACCGTTTCGACCTTAGCCGTCTCCTCGACTTCGCCCATGAATACGAGGAGGATGTCGACTTCCGCTTCTGGGAGAACAATGCCGCCACCCGTATCCTCGCCGCCCTTGAGGATGTCGCCGAGAACCACGAACAGCTCCCGGCCACCGCCATGGCATACTAAGGTAGGGACATGATAAATTATGTCCCTACAAGCGGAACATGATAAATCATGTCCCTACAAAGCTACCTGTTTCCGCTGAACGCGGCGGATGAGATGCTGGTATCTGTCCTGTACTTCTTCGGCAATGTTAGTCCAAGAACGGACGAGTGTACGGGCGGCATTGCCGGCGGAGAAGTCGATAAGACAAGGACGAGAGAGGAGGTAGCGCAGGCGGTTGGCATAAGCCTCGGCGTCAGCATCAGCGAGAAAGCCATTCGTACCGTCGGTGATCACCTCGGCGGTATTGCTGCCACGGGCCACGAGGGCCGGCGTGTGGAGGGCGGCCGCCTCACGTACGACGAGCGGCGCATTGTCGTAGATCGACGGGAAGAGGAAGAGATCGGCGGCGGCATAGATCTGTGCCAACATCCGGCGGTCATGGACGCAACCCATGAACGTGATACGGTCCTGGCGATAATCGTCATTACCCGTGAGACCGAGCTGTGTGGCTTTCGCGATCATGTCCTGACGGGCGTAACCGTCACCGACGAAGAGCATGTGCCACGGAATATCCGTCAGCCGGGCGAGTGCCTCGATGATGATGCCGACATTCTTCTCCCAGATATGCTGGCCGACGAAGAGCAGCAGCGGCTCCTCCTTATTTATATAGAGGAGCTTGCGACCCTCTGCCTTCATCTTTTCACTATAGACGAGTTCCGCATACTCCGAACCATTATCCACGACTTCCATCGGTCCCCGGTAACCATACTCACGCAGTGTCTCTCCGACAGAGGCCTGGGGTACCCACACTTCATCACATTGCTCATAGAACTCCACGACCTGACGGACGAGACGGTCTACGATATAGTCGTTGGGGATCACACGACGGAAGTCTTCACGATATTTGGAATGAAAGGTTGCGATGATAGGAATCTGCTGGCGCTGTGCCTGTTTCAGTGCCACCTGTCCGGAAGAGAAAGGACAATGGGCATGAACGATATCAAAGGGCATACGGCTGATGCGATACTGGAACGGAAAATCGAGTTGCGGCAGTCCCCAGCGATAGGGATGACGACGGGGAACAGGGAGAGACATATAAGAAAAAATGTCATAGTCTTTTCCGTCCGTCTGCAGTCCCGGCTCATCGGGCGTGACCACAGTTACTTCGTTACCCTTGCGTGAGAGTTTCTCCGCATAATTCTTCACCGTCAGCGACACACCATCCATGACCGGTGGAAAACAATCATTGAATAATCCAATCTTCATACCTTACTCTGTATTGATTCTTGCCGACAAAGGTAGCACGAACATATTTCCCTTTCAATACGAAAAGATGACAAAACAAAGACGAACAATCTTTATGATTTTGTCACTCTTTTGTGCTAAAAACGAAATATTACGAAAGTACCTTTGTCAACGAAAGAAGGAAGGGCACGCCTCGCGGCCCCTCGGTTGAAAACGACAAGAATATGAAGAAGATTGTAAGTTTGCTGCTCCTCGTCCTTGTTATGAGTTCCGCAGCACGTCTCGATGACAACATGCGTGTGCAACTCTCCCAGACTCCCTGGAAGATGATGGTCCTCTCCGATGTCCATCTCATGGCACCGAGTCTGATGGGCGATGAAAGTACGAAGTTTCAAAAATCCGTTCAAGCCAACCACAAGCTCCTGCAGCAGAGTGAGGAGATCCTCGACAGTATCTCCAAACAAGTGCTGGCCGAAAAGCCCCAGGTACTCCTCATCACCGGCGATCTGACGAAGGATGGCGAGAAAGTCTCCCACGAGCTCCTCATCAACCGTTATCTCGAGCGGTGGATCAAGAATGGAACAAAGGTGTATGTCATCCCCGGCAATCACGACATCAACAATCCCTGGGCCTCACGCTTCTTTGGAAAAAAGAGTTATAAAGTTCCGTCGGTCTCTCCTCAGGAGTTTGCCAATATCTATCGTGACTGTGGCTATGGCAGTGCTATCGCCCGTGATCCCTTCTCTCTGAGCTATGTCGCCCAACTACGGCCGGGCCTGCGCCTCCTCGCCCTCGACGGTTGCCGTTATGAGGAGAACACGAAAAACCACTGTGTCACGGGAGGTCGCTTGAAGCCGCAGACCATCTCGTTCATCCAGAACCAGGTAGAGAAAGCCCACGAGGCCGGCTGTGAGGTCATCGCCATGATCCATCATGGTGTCATCCCTCATTTCTCGATGGAGAAACAACTGTATGGTGAGTTCCTCATCGCCGACAACGATTATGTCTCCAAGGTACTACAGGACCTCGGAGTCCGCGTCATCTTCACCGGACATTTCCATGCCAATGATGTCGCCACCGATGGTTCTCTGTCTGATGTACAGACGGGCTCCACCGTCTCCTATCCCCATCCTTACCGCATCATCAATGTCCACGGCAATATCATGGATATCCGTACGGCCCATGTCACGGCCCTTACCTCGATGCGTCGTCAGGGGGTCAATCTCGACAGAAAGTCACGCTCCTTCGTCGTCGATGCCATCTCATCCATGACGATCAAATACATCCCCAACAACACGCCAAAGGCCACAAGAAAGGCCGTCAACAGTCTCCTCGCCGAGGCTGCCATCATGCATCTCCGCGGTGATGAACAGCCGACGACAGCGTGGGAAAAGAAAGAGCAGCGCCTCATCCAGGCCCTCAACCACATTTCTTCACAACTCGCTGCTTTTGTCGATCAAACGGCGAAGTCGCTGACCACCGACACACCCACTCCCGACAACAACCTCTCGCTGAGATTCTAAGCCGTAGGGACATGATTCATCATGATCCGCATCCCCACTGCAGGGGCCGTCCCTTGTGGCGGCCCGTCGGCGGTTACGCCGAATCTACAGGGATTAATGCCGTTCCGGCATCGGGCCGCCACAAGGGACGGCCCCTGCAAAGGGATTATTGTCTATTATCCATTTTGCTCCGCAACGGCTTCCATCTCGATGAGCCACTGGGGGCGGCAGACTTTGGCACGGACAACACCATCGTAGTTGACATCGATATCGGCCACATAGATCCACGTACGCACACAGTGGTCCCGGAGGTTCAGACCGCGGGCTTCTATACCTTTTATATAATGTTCGAAGAGCAGCATCGTCTGCAGATAACTGCTCTGACCCTTTGCCTCCTCATCGGTGAGCCGGAGACTCTGGAAAATATAGTCCTTCTCCTCATCACTCGTCTTCACGAGCAGCGTGATCTTCGTACCGTCAACGGGAGGCTGTTCCACGAGCGTCAGGTCGACATGCTGCAGAATTTCCTGGTATAAGGCAGAGTCAAGGAAATCTTGATGCTGATTTTGCAGATCACTGAAGAACGCCTTGCAATAAGTCAGCCGGCGCCCTTGCTGCCGCTCCTCGTCAAGGCGCTGCCGCAGTTGGACGAGCAGGTCATCGAGTCGCTCACAGAAACCATATTCGTTCCGCTCCGCCATTTTGCCCGGTTGGATAAAAAAATAATTTTCCATTTTTCATTGATTAACTATCGTGCAAAGTTACAATATTTTCTTCAGACGTCAACCACCCACATCCATTTTACCTATTTTTTGGTACCCACACAGATGAAATCACCAAAAATAAGTAGCTCCTACGTTTGGATGGTCAAAAGAAAAAACGTAACTTTGTGGCATGATCAATCTCATCAAAGAACTGGCACGCAAGGACCATCCGCATGTCCTCGGTGCCCTTGACATTTTCCGATATATCGGTCCCGGCCTCCTCGTTACCGTAGGCTTCATCGATCCCGGCAACTGGGCGACGAACTTCGCCGCCGGCTCCACCTATGGATATGCCTTGTTGTGGGTGGTGACGCTGAGCACGATCATGCTCATCGCCCTGCAGCATAACGTGGCTCATCTGGGCATCGTCACCGGTCTCTGTCTGAGTGAAGCGGCGGTGAAGTATGCGCCACGATGGGTGGGACGCCCGATTATCATCAGTGCTATCCTCGCCTCCGTCTCCACATCACTGGCGGAGATCCTCGGTGGTGCCATCGCCCTGCAGATGCTCTTCGGCATGAGTATCCCCACGGGAGCCATCCTGACGACGGCGGCCGTACTGATCATGCTCTTCACCAATAGTTACAAGAAGATGGAGCGGGCCATCATCGGCTTCGTCTCCATGATCGGCCTGAGCTTTATCTATGAGCTATTCCTCGTACATGTCGACTGGGGTGCCGTGGCTGTCCATGCCGTCGTGCCCTCCATACCTCACGGCTCCCTGCTCGTCATCATGAGTGTCCTCGGTGCCGTCGTCATGCCCCATAACCTCTTTCTCCATTCCGAGATTGTACAAAGCCGGGAGATCAACCTCGAAGGCGACGAGCGTATCCGTCACATGCTGAAATACGAGCTTTTTGACACGCTCTTCTCTATGATTGTCGGCTGGGCCATCAACTCCGCCATGGTCATCCTCGCCGCCGCCACCTTCTTTGAGCATGGAAAACAAGTGGAGGAACTGTCGGAAGCACAAGCTATGTTGCAGCCACTGCTCGGCAACAATGCGGCAAATATCTTTGCCATTGCCCTGTTGCTCGCCGGCCTGTCGAGTACAATCACGAGTGGAATGGCCGCCGGTAGTATTTTTTCCGGTCTCTTCGGAGAGTCTTACAACGCCAAAGACACCCACTCCATCGTCGGCATCATCCTCTCGCTCGGTCTGGCGCTGCTGATGGTCTTCGTCATCAGCAATCCTTTCCAGGGTCTGCTCTATTCCCAAATGTTTCTGAGTATTCAGTTGCCTTTCACGGTATTTCTGCAAGTCAGTCTGACCTCATCACGGCGTGTCATGGGAAAATATGCCAACAGCCATTGGAACACAATCGTCCTCTACGGCATCGCCGCCCTCGTCACCGTCCTGAATATCTGGCTGCTCGTGGAGTCGGTGTAGGCCTACTTGCGCTTGCAAAGTGCAAGCACACGACGGTAGGCCATAAAATTGGCGGAATATGATCATCATGTCCCTACTTCACAATCAGCAGATCGGACCAGCGGGTGGTGAAGTTCGGACTCTTGCGGTCACGGCGGATAGCGTCGGCGAAATGCGTAGCCTTGCCGTCGGCATCCTTCGAGGGATACTGCTGGGAGCCACAGATGAGCGTCTCCGTGCCATACACCTGGTTGAGATGATCCACGACCTTATCGAGTTTCCGGAGTTTCTGATATTGTTCGGCATGATAATCGATAAGGTCCGTCTGAATACTCCGGTCACTACTGATATCCATAAGGATTACCCCAGCCCGCTTGTAGTGGTAGCCCTGAACGAACGCCCGGTCGAGACAGTCCATAGCCGCCTCGATGAGTGTCTGCGTGCTGCTGCTCGGCGTGGGGAGACTACGGGTGCGGAACATGCCATACTGTGGCAGGTCGTCGCGGAAGCGGTTGGTATCGATAAACACGCCGACGACGGAGGAGACACTATGCTGCCGCCGGATCTTTTCGGCACAACGGGCGGCATAGTTGGCGATATGTGGCCGCAGCACCTCTTTCGACGTTATCATATTGGGAAAAGACCGGGAGGTACAGACACTCTTCTTCGTCACCATCTCCATATCATCAACAGGGATACAGTCGGTGTCGTTGAGTTCCAGCCACGTACGTTCGGCAATGACATTAAACGACAGTCGGACATAGGACTGCGACAGGGCCGCAAAGTCCCAGGCCGTCTCGACCTGGATTCCCCGCAACCGTTCCTCCCAGCGCCGTCCGATACCCCATACATCACCAATGGGAAAGAGTCGCAGGGCTTTCTCGCGCTTCTCCTCGTTGTCGATGAGACAACAGTGATGATAGCCGGGATAGCGCTTGGCGTACTTACTGGCCATTTTCGCCAGCGTCTTCGTACGGGCGATACCGATACTCACGGGCATGCCAAGACCTTTCAGTATCTTTTTGTGGAGCTCTTCACCCCATGATTTCATCTCGTCAGAACTCATGCCGTCGAGGATACAGAAGCCCTCGTCGATGGAGTAACGATGGAACTCCGGGGCACTGTTGCGCACAATATTCATCAACCGGCGCGTCATGTCGGCATAAAGTTCATAATTGGAAGAGAAAGCGTAGATTTCCTTGCCGGGGAAGAGCTGAGGCAGTTGGAAGAACGGCGTGCCCTCCTTGATGCCCATGGCCTTGGCCTCATTGCTCCGGGCTACGACACAGCCATCGTTATTTGACAAGACGACACAGACCTTTCCGTTGAGATCGGGCCGGAATGCCCGCTCACAACTGACATAACAATTGTCAACATCTATCAAAGCCCAGTATCGTTGTTTCATATTTTATCTTCGTAGGGGCGGCCCTTATGGCCGTCCTAACTATGATTATTTCCGAAAATTACGGATGGCATAGAGCACGACGCCCCAGATCATGAAGTCGTCATCAGCCGTAATCTTGAAGACGGGATAGGCCTTGTTGGCCGGGACGAGTTGGATATAGCCATCCTCCTTATGCGAGTCATCATAATATTTCAAGGTGTACTCACGGTTGTAGAAGGCCACGACCATATCGCCGTTCTGTGCCTCTAGGGAGCGGTCGACGACAACGATGTCGCCATCATGGATACCGGCATCGATCATCGAGTCACCGCTGACACGGGCATAGAACGTCGTGTCGGGATGCCGGATCATATCCTTGTTGAAATCCAACGGTTCCACCTCATAGGCCTCCGCGGGCGACGGGAAGCCGGCGCGCAGCACGGGAGCACAGGGCAGCGGGAGCGGTTGGACGAAAGCGCTGTGGAGGATCTCCACCTCCGGATGTTTCATCGTTTCCATATCAACAGCCCTTTCCGTCGAGGCTGCAGGCGGGAGCCGCCGGCTCATCATCGGGCATCGGCTCGAGACCGACATCCTTTGATGACAGCGTCACCGTACCGTCTTCCAGCACATAACAAGGAATACCAATATCTCCAATCTTCTTGGCCTCGTCGAAGGCGGCGGTATGGTCGCGGAGTTCAAGGAACTCGTGGAGGTTACGGACATGGGCACCGATATCGATGATCTGAAACTCGGGATTATCTTTAATCTGACGCTCCACATACGTACAGTAGGGACACGTCTGCATAACATACATTTTGATCATAATATTTTTGTTTAATAGGAATTAGGACGGCATGGAGGCCGTGCCATACGGAGAATTATTAAATGATTTTTTGATCTACTGGCGTTATAACGCACTTATCTGCTATAGCTTTCATTCGCATATAGAGTTCTTGTGGATCGTAGATTTTTCTGAGGATATAGAAACTGTTCACGAATGTTGTTGCAGAAGCCAATATTTCTATTTTCTTCTGTCTACCCAACTCAAAGATTAGGGCTGCAGCTTGAAAGAAATCTTTTCTGGCATTGCAGAAATCAATAATGATATTCGTGTCGAGAAAAACTTTCATAAGTATTTTTTCTGAAGTTCGTCTACAATCGTGTTGTCATACGGAGTTGGGATATTTTTTCTATGTGGAAACGTCATATCCATTACCTCTTTTGATATAGGAATATTTTCCCATTTGTGTTTTTCTTTATGAATGGTTACTGCATGGGGTATGTTAAGATGAGAAAGTCTGTCTAACAAAGCTTTCTTCATCTTGTCATCCATATTCTCTATCAATGTCCATACGGCATCAACAATGGCGTCCTGTTCAGGATTTAGAGGTATAGTTTTCATATCCTATATTTTTTTGCAAAGATATATTTTTTATCTTATAGTTGCAAATGTTATTCCTTCTTTTTTGTGATGAAAAAAAAATAATCATGCCCCTACGTACGAAAAATGATAAAATCCTGCCTCTATAGTTCAACTTTCTCGATGCGCAACTTCAGGAGGCCGGCGGGCACACGGACTTCCACGGTCTCGCCAACCTTATGGTTCAGCAGGGCCTGGGCCATAGGCGACTTGATAGAGATCTTTCCCTCCCGCAGATTGGCCTCGTGAGGACTGGCAAGGGTGTAGACCATTTGCTTGTTGGTCTTGAGATTCGTCAGCGTGACCTTACTGAGCAACTGCACGGTGTCAGCGGGGCGCTGCGAGGTATCCAAAACACGGGCATGAGCTAGGATGTTCTGCTTGAAACGGATACGGCCGAGCAGACGGCCCTGTTCGCGCTTGGCGGCATGATACTCGAAGTTCTCGCTGAGATCGCCCTTATCACGGGCCTCAGCGACCGCCTCGATGACCTTCGGCAGCTCGACCTTGATCATGTGGTTGAGTTCGGCTACCAGTTCATCGTAGCCTTGTTGTGACATATATTCCATATTGTTTGCAAAGTTACATAATATTTTTTTACAAAGCAAACAGCAGGTGGAATTTATGTTACAATATTATGAGAAAAAAATCCGCCAATGATTGGGCGGATACGGGAGGATGGCACACCGCCTTGCGATTGCGAAGCGCAAGCACAGGACGGCGCGCCATCTTTTTATTACAATGCCGGAGTGATCTCTTTGAGCCAAGCATCAATACGGCCTTCTGTCTGGTCGTCCTCATTGACATCATCAAGAGCCAAGCCGACAAACTTACCATCGACGACCGACTCAGAGTCATCATAAGTATAGCCATCCGTGGACACACTGCCGATGATGTTGGCGCCGGCTTCCTTGCAGGCATCATAGAGCTCATGCATGCCGCCACAGAACGTGTCGCTGTAGCTCTCGCTGTCACCACAACCGAAGATGGCGACAGTCTTGCCCTGCAGGCCGGCATCCTTCAAGACGGTGACGCCATCATACCAGTCATCCTGCATATCGCCGGCACCCCACGTGCTCGTACCGAGAATAAGGTTGTCATGACTCTTGACCGTCTCTTCCGTCATATCCGTGACATTGATAGCCTCAACACCGAGCTTCTTGGCAATGGCCTCTGCGATGCTCTCGCACGTCCCCGTAGAGGAGCCGTAAATAACAATAGTCTTCTTCATATCTAAATTCCTTTTATAGTTAAATATTCATTTACAGGGACATGATAGATCATGTTCCGCTATACGCTTACAAACAACATGCTAAAACGAATGATCTCATGCTTTCGGACACAAATGTTTCTCTTTCCGCTCACAGTAGCGCTCACACTGGGCACAAATGTCGTAGCCAAGCATGGCACCGAGGATGAAGTCTTCCTCGGGAGAGAGACGGTTCAACGGACGGTTGACCATCTGCCGCACGCCTTTCTGATATTCGTAGATGTGGTTCATGAGAACCTTCAAGTCGACGGGAGTCATAACTGGTCTCTGCATAAGCGCAATATTTTATTATTGATTTCCGGCTGCAAAGTTAAGGGGAAAAAATCAGTCGTGCAATACCTAAAACAGATGGTTTTACCGTCTTCCGGCCTTCTTCGTTTGACCTATATCAAGGAATTGCATGATTACTGCATTTTCTTACTGAAATATTTTGCGTGTTCGAACACAATGCGTACCTTTGCAGTGTCAAAAGGTTAATAGATTGTTTAGGTTAGTAGTAATAGATTTAGGTTTTTAGTTTTTAGGTTTAAGATTGTTTCAGAGATTTAGGTTTTAGTTCAGGTAAAGATTGTTTCATTAGTTAGGATAACACATGATTAGGTTTTGCACCGTGAGGCGCGATCCTAAAAAAAACGGACAAGAGGTCACACTCTTGGCCGTTTTTTTTATGCCGTAAAATTTGGTTACTCCAACATTTTATCGTATATTTGCCACATAAAGAAAAACGAAAATTATGGAAACAACGAATCATACAAAAGAAGAAGCATTCAAGCGTTTTAAAGAAGCTCGCGATCGCAAGCGCCTTGTTGTCGAAGAGCTGAAAAAAGAACTATCAGAAAGTTGCGAGAAGCGCACAGGCAAGAAGCCCACTTCATTTTTTGTTTTATGAAAGAGCTGGATCTATCAAGAATCAATGCTTGTGCACCGTATAAGGTTATAAAGGCCAACCACCCTAATTACTTCAGATTCATCTCTAAGTCTGGTGCAGAGTTTGCTGTAGGATTCGATGAGGATCATTTTATTACCTCAGAATCCTACCAATTCATTATTGTCAACTCCAATGGAAAGCATTCTCCTAATGACAAAAAAGTCAGAGATACAATATTTTCTATTGTAAATGAATTTTTCCGCGTAAATAATGTTACCATGCTTTATATCTGCGAAACAGGAGATGGGAAACAGGCCATGAGAAGTCGACTATTCAGTTATTGGTTCACGACATTGGCTGATAAAGGGAAATATTCTATTTATCAATCTTCTATTGTAGACGAAGAGGGAGTGGATAACTATTTTGCTGTTATCACCCGAAATGATAATCCTTATGCGAGACAAGTTATGAATGAGTTCTATGATAACCTTTACTTCTTTAGTCACAAACCTGAATAGAAAAATTTATTCTAACTAATTCTACTACAAATATTTGTACCATATGAAGAAAATTATTTCCATTCTAATGTTCCTATTCAGTATTCTGCTGCCATCTCTGGCTCAGATCCGCCCGACCGTCTCCATCCTCGGCGACAGCTACTCCACGTTCGAGGGCTTCATACCGAAAGAGAATGAGATATGGTATTTCAATAAACTCGACACGCAGAAGACGGATGTCCACGAGGTGGAACAGACCTGGTGGTGGCAGGTCATCAAGAACGCCGGCTACAAGCTCGGCGTCAACAACTCCTGGTCCGGCGCCACGATCTGCAATACCGGCTATAACGATGACGACTATACGCCACGCTCTTTCGTCACACGCTCCGCACAACTCGGCAGTCTCGGCTGCCCCGACATTATCCTCGTCTGCGGTGCCACGAATGACAACTGGGCGAATGTGAAGATGGGCGACTACCAGTACGACAACTGGACCTGCGCCGACCTCTATTATTTCCGTCCGGCCCTGGCAAAGATGTTCGTCAACCTCCTACAACATTATCCGAACACGAAGATCTATTTCATCCTCAATACGGAACTGAAAGAGGATATCAACGAGAGTGTCCGCACGATCTGCCACCATTACAACATCCCCCTCATCACCCTCCACGACATCGACAAGCAGAACGGCCACCCCACCGTCAAAGGTATGAAGGCCATCGCCACACAGGTGCTGGAAAGAATAGGGAAATAAATCTCAACACCTCCTCTGCAGGGGCCGTCCCTTGTGGCGGCCCGCCGTCGGAACGACGGATGACAGCGGAAAGACAAAGCTCCGCCGTAGGGACATGATTCACCATGTTCCTACGGCAATTTTATTTTTTTAATTCTTTACTTTTTTACTTCTTTCTGCCTCGCTACCGGTATGACATGGGAGTCCTTGATCTCTCCGATGACAATGATGCTATGAAGACTGCCGACACAATCGATATTACCAAGCGTGTTGAGCATAAAGTCCTGATAGTCGCGCATGTCACGGGCATAGACCTTAATGAGGAAGTCGTAGTCGCCCGTGGTATTATAGCATTCCGTGATCTGATCAATATGTTGTACGGCATCCATGAACTGCTGGATGAGGTCATGGGTATGCTGCTTCAGTCGGATATTACAGAGCACGATGACATTGTTCCCAAGCTTGTGATGATCCACGATAGCCGTATACCGTTGGATATACCCCTCCCGTTCCAACCGTTTCTGCCGCTCAAACGTCGGCGTCGGCGAGAGATGGATCATCGCCGCCAGTTCCTTTACCGTCAACCGGGCGTTCTGTTGCAAAATTCTTAATATCTGAATGTCCGTAGCATCCAGTGTTTCCTTATTTTCCATACGTTATATCTTAAAATTCATAGAATAATATTCCATTGACAATTCTAATATCCTGCAAATTTAGCATATTTTTCTGAAATCAAGCCAAAAGTTGTAGGATAAATTTCTATGGCCTATCTTTGCACCCAGAATCATCCACCCAGCGCCTCCATCATGGCTTGCCGTCGGGTGCTTGCGCTTTGCAAGCGCAAGGAAAGGAATAAAAACGAACAAAGATATGACGATTAAACTCAACAAGAAAGAACTGTTGTCCAACATCCTGGGCTATCCCCGCATCGGAAAGGACCGTGAACTCAAGCGCGCCCTCGAGGCTTACTGGGCCGGACGGACCACACGTGAAGAAATCGCCGCCACAGCCCGCCAGCTGCGACAAGAGAACTGGACCCTCATGCGTGAGGCCGGCATCGACCTCATCCCGAGTAATGACTTCTCCTATTATGACACCGTCCTCGACCAAGCGCTCGCCGTCGGTGCCATCCCCGCCCGCTACCATGCGCTAAGAGATGACAAACTGAACCTTTATTTCGCCATGGCCCACGGCTATCAGAAAGACGGAGAGGATGTCATTGCCATGGAGATGACGAAATGGTTCGATACCAACTATCACTATATCGTACCGGAATTCACACGCGACCAGACCTTCAGCTATTTCGACACGAAAGCCGTCGACGAGTTCAACGAGGCCAAGGCCCTCGGCATCATCACGAAACCCGTGCTCATCGGCCCCGTCAGTTTCCTCCTCCTTGGTAAGGAGAAAGAGGAAGGCTTCCATCGCCTCGATCTCCTCGACCGCCTCCTCCCCGTCTATGCCCGTCAGCTCGCTGAACTGCAGAAGGCCGGCACCCAGTGGGTACAGATTGACGAACCATTTCTCGTCACCGATCTTGATAACCGTGCCCGTGAGGCCTTCCGCAGAGCCTACGACTACCTCGCCGCCAACAGCCATCCCCGTCTAATTCTCACAACATACTTCGGCGCTCTCGGCGACAACGAGGACCTTGCCCTCAGCCTCCCCGTCGACGCCATTCATATCGATCTCGTCCGCGGACCCGAACAGATCAATATCCTGAAGAAGTTCCCGAAGGATAAGATCCTCTCCCTTGGCCTCATCGACGGACGGAATATCTGGAAGAACGACCTCGAAAGCTCCCATCAGCTCGCCCATCAGGCCATCTGTCAACTTGGCTATGAGCACGTCTTTGTAGCCACGAGCTGTTCACTGCTCCATGTTCCCTACGATCTCGAGCAGGAGGATGACGAGCAGGTGCTGCCACAGAGCATCAAGCGCTTCCTGGCTTTCGCCAAACAGAAAGTGGAAGAAGTGGAACTGTTGAAAGGTATCAGTAAGGGTATCGAGACCGACGCGTGCCTGAAAGCCTTCGTCGCCAACAAACGGGATATCGCCGCACGACAGAAATCGGAAGAGATCCACGATCTGAAGGTCAAGGAGCGACTGCAACAAATCAAGGCCGAGGATTATAACCGCCACAGCGACTATGCCCACCGCAGCAAACTGCAGCATGACCGCCTCCATCTGCCCCTTTTCCCCACAACGACCATCGGCTCTTTTCCACAGACCAAAGAGGTACGCTCCTGGCGCGCCGCCTACAGAAAAGGAAAAATCAGCAAGGCGGAATATATCCGTCTGCTGCAGGAAGAGACGAAACGCTGCGTGAAATGGCAGGAGGAAGCCGGCATCGACGTCCTCGTCCATGGGGAGTTTGAGCGCAATGACATGGTGGAATATTTCGGGGAGAAACTGAAGGGCTTCACGTTCACCCGTAAGGGCTGGGTGCAGAGCTATGGCAGCCGCTGTGTCAAGCCACCTATTATATATGGTGACGTCTCCCGTCCGAAGGCAATGACCGTGGAATGGTCGCGCTATGCGCAAAGTCTGACGAAGCGGCCGATGAAAGGCATGCTGACGGGCCCCGTAACGATTCTCGAATGGTCCTTCGTCCGTAACGACCAGCCACTCTCCGAAACCTGCCGGCAGATCGCATTGGCGATCCGTGACGAGGTCGTAGACCTCGAGAGGGCCAGCATCGGCGTGATCCAAATCGACGAGCCCGCTATCCGTGAGGGACTTCCCCTGCGCCATGCCGAGTGGGACGGCTACCTGCAGTGGGCTGTCGATTGTTTCCGCCTCACCGCCTCGGGCGTGAAGGACGAGACACAGATCCATACCCATATGTGCTATTCTGAGTTCAACGATATCATCGAACAGATCGCCCGCATGGATGCCGACGTCATCACCATCGAATGCTCGCGCTCACAGATGGAACTCCTCGATGTCTTCCGGCAGTTCCGGTATCCCAATGAGATAGGACCGGGCGTCTACGACATCCATTCCGCCCGTGTGCCGAGTGTCGGCGAGATGGTCGCCCTTCTGCGCAAAGCCGCAACACTCATCCCGAAAGAACGCCTCTGGGTGAACCCAGACTGTGGCCTGAAGACGCGCGCCTGGCCCGAAACGAAGGCCGCCCTCACCAACATGGTAGCCGCCGCGAAGACTCTACGCTCGTAGGAACATGATGAATCATGTCCCTACTTTTTCCCCAGTCTCCTCACATCATCCTCGAACGTCTCGGGCTTGATGGCACGTTTGCGGACAGACGTGCGGTAGTTATAGATTGTTTGGGGAGAATAGAAGAGAAGCGTCGCGATCTCGGCACTCTCCGTGACACCGATGCAGACGAGGGCATAGATGCGAAGCTCTGTCGGCAAAGCGCCCTCCTTCGTCAACGTGATCTGCTTGTCGGGCAAGAGCAAATTGTTGAAATCCTCCACGAAAGAGGGATAGAGTTCCTTGAAGGCGCTGTCGAACTGAGAATAGAATGTTGCTGCCTCCTGTTCCGTGATCTTTGCCGACTGTGCGTCATGGAGCAGGTCATCGGTCTGGTGCGTCTTCACCTTACGGGTGACGAGTTTGCGATAGTTATTGAGTTTGGTGATATATACGGCACAGAGATCAAGGAACAGCCGCATATATTTTCCTCTCGTCTCATCCGTCTTCCGCAGCCGGTCATTCAGCACAGCAAGTTGTTTGTTGTGCCGACTGATCTCCCGTCCACGGTGGTGCAACAACCGGTTCTGCCTGTAGGTATAACGGATACCGAAGACCAGCACGACAGCGATGAGGGCAATGGCCAAACTCAGAATTGTCACAGCATGGCGCTTGGCATTGATCTGCTGCTGATAGACCTGTACGATGGCCGGCAGACGCTGGGAGATCTCCAGCATACGCAGACGGTCATTATAGAACTGGGCATCCTCCATGGAACAGTAAATATATTTCGTCGACTTCGCGGCATTGTTCTCATCCTTTTTGAAGAGATACATCGCCAGTTCCTGCAAGGCCAGATTCTCCTTCAGCGGGTTAACCTGATCGGAGATGGCAGAGCGGATGAGCCAGTCGACATAATCCTTCGTTTTCCCTTCCAGAAGAAAGTTACGGGCTACGCCATAAGCGGCGGAAGCATAGGTACGCGTGTTGATGGGTGACATGCGGACTGCCATCAGATAATAAGCTGACGATAACGATAACGGCTGTTTGGTATAGAAAGCATACTCTCCCTTCAGATATTGATAATGAGCATTTCCCTTTTGGGGATAATCTACCAACGCCGCCTTGAGGTATACCATCTTCTTCCGTTCATATTGTGGGGAGAAAAGCTGGTCACCACAGTAGGCACTCCAATACTGATACAACCAGTATGCCGTGATATTCTGCTCATAACAAGCCTGCTTGTCATCTTTATCCAACGGAATAGAGAAAAGCATCTTCTCCGCCTCACTGTAGTAGCCGCCGATAACAAAGAGCATGGCGATATGCCGCTGTGCTTGATACAACTCCCGCTCATTGCCAAGCCGCCGGGCAAGGGCTTCCTCCTGACGGGCATAACTCATGGCGGAGTCAAAACGATAGGTATAATACTCCCAATACAACTTTTCAAGTACTGCCAGCCGCTGCTCCCCACGAGCACGATCCAACTGCCGTTTCACCTCCCGGAGTCTCTGTTCCTTCCTGGCCATAAATACCGGGCGCAGTTCAATACAGGAGTCCAACCGATGGAAGAGAGCCTTCGTATCCTCGGCCGCTGAACAAGGTAGGGCAAAGAAGATAAAACCGATGAAGAGGGAGAGCAGATAGCGCATAATGATAGATTTTTATTGCTGCAAATTTAAGAAAAATAATTCAAAAACATCTACTTTGGGCAGACTATTTTTATTTTATTTCTATCAGAAAATCAGAAAGTTGCAAAAATCATCCTTTTCTAATCGTCTACCAAGGTCATACTTATTCTTCTCATGAGCGAAAACAATGCGTAACTTTGCACCGAAAACCAACGTAGGGACATGATTCATCATGATCCGCACGCATCCCTTCGCTGAAACAATAATAAATTTCAATAAAACCAAAACCTATATTAAAATGAGTTATTACAAATTTCTTTTGTACAGTGCTATCCTCGCTACTCCGATGGGAGCCGCTGCACAGACTCAGGTCAAGGACACCGTCGCTACGTCGAAAAGCGGTGACAACCGAAATGTCATGCTCAATGCCGCTGACTCCTATAAGCCGCGTGAGATTCAGATCGGTCTCCCCTCTGAGGATGTCAACGTCTACGAGAATGGCCTCCCCGCCGTCTATTCTTCCAGTGTTCATAAGCTCTCTGCCCACTGGCGTAACGATGCCAGTCTGAAAGGCACGATGCTCATGACACCTTCCGAGTCTGCCATCGCCACGGGTAATATCGCCTATGCCGTCAACGCCGAGAGTCAGCTTGGTATCAGTGACAAGAAATTTCAAGGCGTCGTCAACTGGCACGGCAACCACTTTGGACTGAACACCTTCGACCTCAACCTCTCCGGCCGTCTGGCCAAGAACTGGTTCTGGACCGCCAGCATGTATCAGAACTACGACCCTGGCACACAGAAACAACGCTATACCGACTTCGCCGATCGCACCCAAATCTTCCACGCAGGCATCACCCGTGTCTTCAACGAGGGCCGCGGACGTGCCACCCTCCTTTATAAATACAGTTACAGTAAGAATCCCGGCAACTTCAACAACCAGGGCCCGTTCATTTATAACGGTGACGGCTCCGTGAGTGAGTTCCAGGGCTTCAAGCTCGGCCGTTACTCCTATGTCCCCAATGGCGGCCATCTCACCTATTATGATGTCATGGACGGCAAGGCCAAGAGCTGGGATTTCCAGCAGGCTATGGACAACCACGCCAATGAGCTCGCCTTCCTCTTCGAGAACACCTTCAGCAACGGTCTGAAATGGACCCTCAACGCCAAATATATGGATGCCCCGCGCGCCAACTACGTTGACTTCGGTGGCTCCACGATCTCACAAATCACCGATGGTAACCTCGGCAACTATATGCTGACGACCGACGAGGCCGGCACACTGCCCTACTCCGGTTATGTCGAGGGACGCCGTACATGGCTCCACTTCGGAAAGGTCCGCAGCTTCATGCTCACCACAGAGCTCAACAAGCAGCTCGGCAATCATAACCTCCGCCTCGGACTCAACGAGTGGTATTATCACCTCAACTACCATTCTTCCTCTTTCCAGTGGTATGCCTCTGTCAACGAGTATCCCACGATCCTCTACGGAAACTACTACAATCCCTTCACGGGACTGACGAAGCGCTCACAGACCTACGACTTCAATGAGCTCAGTCCGGAATATACGAAAGGATCGGAGAACAAGCTCGCTGTCTACCTCACCGATACCTGGCAGGTGACGCCGAAGTTCAAGTTGCTTTATGGTGCCCGTCTCGAATACTATCGCATGTCGGCCGACCAGATCAGCGCCTCCCGTTATAACGGCTTCTATATCGGTGGCACGAATGCTGCCGGTGACGTCATCACCCCGGCCAACGTGACAAAGAACAAGCTCAACTATGCCGCTACTATCCAGGGCTCCTACGCGCTGACACGCCAGTTCGGCTTCCTCGCTGACGCTACCGTGGCTACCCGCTTCCCGAGAATCAGCGACTATGCCGGTACCGGTCCTACGGAAGAGCAGTATAAGCGTGTGACGATCCCTCTGATCCGTGGCGGTGTCTACTTCAAGAACAACTGGATCGACCTCACCTCCATGATCACCTATATCTCTAAGTCGAACAACATTGACCAGCAGAACCTCACGAACCCCGGCACCTCTGAGTCGAAGACCGTCCTGCTGATCTATAACATCCACACCCTCGGCTGGACGACATCGGCAGAGATCGACCCCTTCAAGGGCTTCCATCTCCATGCCCTCTTTACCTGGCAGAAACCGCAGTACAGCAACTACAACGCCAGCGTGACCTTTAACAACGGCAACACGATGAGTGTCAATGCCGACAAGATGATCGTCAAGGAGATCCCGCAGGTCCTCATCGAGCTTGACCCGAGCTATAACATCACGAAGGATGTCCGTCTGTGGACGAGCTTCCGCTACTTCGGCAAGACCTACGCCAACCTTCAGGAAGCCTTCTATTTCAATGGCCATTGGGAGACCTTCGGCGGTATCAACTGGCAGGTCAACAAGCACCTCTCCCTCGGCGCTGACGTCGTCAACATCTTCAATGTCAGCGGTGCCAAGGGAACCATCAACGGTACTGAGCTCGTCACGAAGGATGACGCGAAGAAATATGCCGGATATATCATGAGCGGCAGCTACCTCCGTCCCTTCACCGTGGAGTTCTCCGCTTCTCTCAGATTCTAACAAACCCTCATAAACATTTTGAACGATGAAAAAGATCTTAACCTTCATTGCCGCACTGATGCTCTGCTTTGGACTGCAGGCTGCTGAGAAGAAAACCATCCGTATCAGCACCAACGACATCGACCTGATTCTCCAGACCTCTCCGGCCAACCGCCTCTACCAAGTGTACTTTGGAGAGAAACTCTCCTCTTCCGCCGACTTCAGTAAGTTCGACTGGAAGGTGAAACCGGGCTCCGACGGCAGCTACGGCGAGCGCGGCCATGAGGCCTACGCCTGCTCCGGCACCGAGGACAGCTTCGAGCCCGCCCTCGCCATCACTCATGCCGACGGCAACCTCACCACTTACCTCTATTATAAGAGTGTTCAGCAGAAAGCCGTCAATGGCGGTACGGAGACGATCATCCGGCTTGCCGACGACCAGTATGCCGACGAGGTGACGCTCCACTATGTCGCCTATCAGAAAGAGAATGTTATCAAGACCTGGAGTGAGATCAAGCACAACGAGAAAAAGCCCGTCACGCTGTGGCGCTATGCCAGTGGCATCTTCTATCTCAACGCCAGCAAGTATTATCTGACCAACTACCACAGCGACTGGGCACGTGAGGGACAGCCCGCGACCCAGCAGCTCCAGTTCGGCAAGAAGATCATCGACACGAAGCTCGGCACACGCGCCGCCGAACAGAGTGAGCCGTTCTTCGAGCTCGGCATCGACGGACCCGCCCGTGAGAACGAGGGAACGGTGATGCTCGGCACCGTCAACTGGACGGGTAACTTCAGCTGTACCTTCGAGGTTGACAATGTCAACTGCCTCCGTGTCATCCCGGGCATCAACCCCTATGCCTCCGACTATATCCTCAAGGCCGGCGAGACCTTCAAGACACCCGAGTTTGTCTTCACGATGAGCAACAACGGTACGTCGCAGGCCTCCCGTAACCTCCACGACTGGGCCCGCAAATATCAGCTGTGGAATGGTGAGGGTACTCGCATGACGCTCCTCAACAACTGGGAGAACACCGGCTTCGACTTCAACCAGGAGTCTCTGGCCCAGCTGATGAAGGATGCCAAGGACCTCGGCGTGGAGATGTTCCTCCTCGACGACGGATGGTTCGGCAACAAGTATCCCCGTAAGAACGACCATGCCGGTCTCGGCGACTGGGAGCCGACACACACGAAACTCCCCGGTGGCATCCCCGCCCTCGTAAAGGCCGCGCAGAACGCCGGCGTGAAGTTCGGTCTGTGGATTGAGCCGGAGATGGTGAACCCGAAGAGTGAGCTCTATGAGAAGCATCATGACTGGGTCATCGAACAGCCGAACCGCAAGACATATTACTATCGCAACCAGCTCGTCCTCGACCTCTCCAACCCCGAGGTACAGAACTATGTGTTCTCCATCGTTGACAAGCTGATGACACAGAACCCGAATATCACTTACTTCAAGTGGGACTGCAACTCTCCGATCACGAACATCTTCTCTCCCTATGAGAAGGAGAAGCAGGGCAATCTGTATATCGATTACGTCCGTGGGCTCTATAAGGTCCTCGACCGCATCCATAATAAATACCCGAAACTGGAGATGATGCTCTGCTCCGGTGGTGGCGCACGTTGCGACTATGCCGCACTGAAATATTTCGGTGAGCTGTGGCCGAGTGATGACACCGATCCTTACGAGCGCCTCTATATCCAGTGGTCCATGTCGAAGTTCTTCCCCGTGAAGGCTCTCGCTGCCCACGTGACCAACTGGAATAAGAACACCAGCGTGAAGTTCCGTACCGATGTTGCCTCAATGTGCAAGCTCGGCTTCGATATCGACCTCAAGACGATGTCACCCGATGACTACAAATACACCCAGGGAGCCGTAGCCAACTGGCGCCGTCTGCAGGATGTCATCCTCAACGGTGAGCAGTATCGCCTCATCTCTCCCTATGAGGGCAACCACATGGCTGTCAACTATGTCTCTCAGGACAAACAGAAAGCCGTCGTCTTCGCCTATGACCTCCATCCACGTTTCCAGGAGCCGCTGTTGAACGTACGCCTCCAAGGCCTCGATCCCAACAAGACGTATACCGTCAAGGAGATCAACCTCATGCCCGGTAAGGCCTCCACGCTCGACTGCGACGGTCAGCAGTACACCGGTGACTTCCTCATGAAGGTCGGTCTGAACATCCTCACCGCCAATGAGGGCACGAGCCATGTGCTCGAACTGCAGTAGGGACATGATTTATCATGATCCGATGTAGGGACATGATTCATCATGATCCGCTATTCTAAAAGACAGAGTAACAGATCTTACATACACTGCGCAGTATATGTTTTTCTGTTAGTCTGTCTTTCAATGATTGCTATTTGTCGGAACATGATAAATCATGTCCCGACAAAATCCCTCATTTTTTTTGCATGATCGGATAAAATGTTCTACTTTTGCATTCATATTTTAGAATACGAAAGACATGATTATCCTGATCACCGTTCTCATTTACTTCCTGGCCCTGCTCGTCATCGGCCGCATCACGACACGCCACTCCGACAACGAC
The DNA here is from genome assembly GCF_000424185.1 of Prevotella sp. AGR2160. GTDB lineage: Bacteria > Bacteroidota > Bacteroidia > Bacteroidales > Bacteroidaceae > Prevotella. The sequence continues at coordinate 45,006 of NZ_AUJK01000009.1, read as the reverse complement.
ACGTTCTACCGCGGCAACCGACGGTCACCATGGTATATGGTTGCCTTCGGCATGGTCGGCGCCTCCATCTCCGGCATCACCTTCGTCTCCGTCCCCGGTATGGTGATGAAGACCGACATGACCTATCTGCAGATGTGCCTGGGATTCATCATCGGCTATTTCGCCATCGCCTTTATTCTCCTGCCCGTATACTACCGGCTGCGACTGACAACAATCTACGCCTATCTCCGTGAACGTCTCGGACAACGGTCGTATAAGACCGGCGCCGCCTTCTTTCTCCTCTCGAAGATGACAGGAGCCGCCGTACGCTTCTATGTCGTCTGTATCATCCTGCAGAAATTCGTCCTTGACAGTTTCGGTATCCCCTTCCCCGTCACCGTCATCGGCATGGTGGCACTGATCTGGCTCTATACGCGTCGGGGCGGTATCAAGACGCTCGTATGGACGGATACGTTCCAGACCCTCTGCATGTTTGTGGCACTGATCCTCATCATCTTCAATGTCATCAACGCTCTCGGCCTCTCCGTCGGCGATGCCGTGACGGCCATCGCCCGGGATGCCCACAGCCGCATCTTTGTCTTCGACGACTGGGTGTCGACACAGAACTTCTGGAAACAGTTTCTCAGTGGTGCCTTCGTAGCCATCGTCATGACGGGCCTCGACCAGGATATGATGCAGAAGAACCTCACATGTAAGACGCTCCGCGACGCGCAGAAGGACATGTGCACCTACGGCTTCGCCTTCGTCCCCGCCAATCTGCTGTTCCTCGCCCTGGGCATCCTGCTGATCATGCTCGCCCACAAAGAGGGGATCTCCCTGCCGGAGATGGGTGATGACCTCCTGCCGATGTTCGCGGCGTCGGGCCGCCTCGGCACCACCGTCGTCATCCTCTTCACCATTGGTGTCGTCGCCGCCGCCTTCTCCTCCGCCGATTCGGCACTGACGGCCCTGACGACCTCCTTCTGCGTGGATATCATTGGAAGGGAGGATGATGAACGACTGCGGAGACGGGCACACATCGGCATCGCCGTGGTATTCATCACCTTCATCCTCGCCTTCAAGATCCTCAACAGCACGAGTGTCATCGATGCCATCTATATCCTCTGCTCCTATACCTATGGCCCCCTGCTCGGCCTCTTCGTCTTCGGCCTGTTCACGAGACGCCGGGTCAACGACCGCTGGGTGCCCGCCGTCTGCATCGCCTCGCCCCTCCTCTGTCTCGCCATCGACTTCGGCACGCGCGCCCTCACGGGTTATGTCTTCGGCTACGAGCTCCTCATGCTCAACGGGCTCCTGACGTTCATCGGACTATACTTCGTAAAAGTAAAAAAGTAAAAGGCCGTAGGGACATGATTTATCATGTGTCCCTACATTTTCTCGGTCATTTTGTTTGGACGATTCGGGAAAAAACACTAAATTTGCAACATATGTTTGAAAACGAAATCAAGAAATATGACGCGACGGTGACAACCTTTCAGAAGGAGGTTACCGGTCCCTTGGGCAAAGCACAGGAACGGGAACGTAACGAGATTCTCTTCTCTTGTCACAGTTGTGGCATAGAAGGCTCGACATTCAGCGTTGACGACACGCGTTCCCTCTTCGAACAAGGACTGGGTTACAAGCCTGTAGGCAAGTCCTTGCTCGAATGTCAGGAAATGGCCGATCATTTCGCCGCATATGAGTGGATGCATGCCCACCTTGATCATCCCTTCGATGTTGATCTGTTGAAAGACATCAACCGTCTCGTCACCCTCCATACTCTGGCATATAAAGCTCCCGACGTCACGCCTGGGGAGTTCACCAACGTGGATATGGCTGCCGGAGATACCGTCTTCGGAGAACATAAGAAACTCATCGCACAAGTTCCGCGGCTAATGGATTCTACAGCCCATGCCATGACTGAGGGGAAAGTCCATCCCATGGTAATTGCCGCCCGTTTCCATGGCTTTTATGAATATCTCCATCCTTTCCGTGACGGCAACGGCCGTACGGGACGCCTACTGAGCAACTTCATCCTGCTCCGCGCCGGTCTGCCTGAAATCATCATTCGCAAGGAGGATCGAGAAGAATATATCGGTGCTTTGAAACAAATCAGGAGGGAGAATACGGATGAGTACCTTGTTCTATTCTTCTTCCGTACTGCCATCCGTCAGATGGAGGCCGATATCCAACAGAAACGCAGAGCCAGCCGTACCCTGCTGTTCTTCTAACGTAGGGACATGATTCATCATGTTCCGCGAAATTAATATAAAAAAATGATGAAACGAATAGGAATTATTAGTGAAACCCATGGCTATTGGGATCCGAAATATGAGAAATACCTCGGCGACTGCGACGAGATATGGCATGCCGGCGATATCGGCACGATGGAAGTAGCCGACAAGTTCGAGGCGATGGCGCCCCTCTTCCGCGCTGTCTACGGCAACTGTGACGGCTACGACCTGCGGGCCCGCTACCGTGAGATTCTGCGCTTTAAATGTGAGGATGTCGACGTGATGATCAAGCATATCGGTGGCTATCCCGGCCGTTACGACCGCAGTGTCATCAATATGCTCTATGCCGCCCCACCACAGCTCTTCATCGCCGGACACTCCCATATCCTGAAAGTGAAATACGACAAGACCCTCGGCCTGTTGCATATCAACCCCGGTGCCGCGGGCATGATGGGCTGGCAGAAAGAACGCACGCTCGTCCGCCTCACCATCGACGGCAGCAAGTTTACCGACTGTGATGTCGTCACTCTCGGAGAAAACAAAAACATATTGTAGGGACATGATTTATCATGTCCCTACCCCCTATTTCACCAACACCACGAGGTATTTGCTTGTAGACCAGAAGATCTGTGGATTCGTGATCTTCAGCACATACTGTTTGTTGGCATCACGCTCAAGGGTATAACTGCCGGCGGGATGGGACGTCAGGATCGTGGCACTGCGGGAATAGAGCTTGATGACCTTATCCACTCGGATATCAATCTTCGTGAAGTAGTCCTTGTTGAAACTCGACTGCAGCACCCTGCGGCCTTCGAGGATATGCTGTTCCTTGAGCTCCTTCTTCGTGCCGAAGACGAACCAGGCGGTGTTCAACTGCTTATCCTGGGCACTGATGGCCTGACTCTTCGCTGCACTCTCCGCAGTGAGGTTACTGACATTCGTATTGAGGTTGTTGATCGTCTCGTCGAGTTCGGAAATATGGATATCCTTCGCGTCGAGCTCCACACGCAACTGCTGCAACTGCTGATCCTTCTCAGCCAACTGCTTGACGAGGCTGTTAATGGTTTTCTTCAATGCCTCACTCTTGATGGATCCATCCTGCATCTGCTGCTTCAACTTGGCGATGAGCGCCTTGTTCTGCTTCATCTTCTTGGCAATGAAGGAAATATTCTCACGCAACTGCTGCTTCTGGCTGACGCCCTCACCCGACTTCGCGAGTTCCACACGTCCCTCAGCATCATTGATCTGCTGGAAACCATCCTGGATCTCATTGAGCGTACCCAACATCTCATTGATTTCACTGTCCTTCTGCGACAGGAGATTATTCAGCGAGTCCGTCTTCTCTATCGTGACAAGATTCGGCGCCGTCTTCTTCTCATCCTTGCAGCCGGTGAGGATCAGTACTCCCAGCGTTGCTATCAAAATCAGTCTTTTCATCTTATTCGGATTTTTTATTGGTTCTTATGAACGATTATTTGTCTTTATCTCGTTTGTTTCGTTTCTCCTCTTTCTGTTCCTCCTTCACGAGTTTCGGGTCCTTACCGGCAACGACGACAACGAACTCGCCGCGCGGCGCCGTCTCCGTGAAATGGGCAATCAACTCCTGCAAGGAGCCGCGCGCACTCTCCTCATGAATCTTCGAGATCTCACGGCAGCAGGAGGCCTGGCGGTCAGCACCGAAGACGGCAGCGAGCTGTTCCAGAAGTTTCACCACCCGATAGGGACTCTCGTAGAACACCATCGTGCGCGTCTCCTCCCGGAGCTCTTCCAACCGGCTCTGCCGCCCTTTCTTCTGCGGCAGGAAACCCTCGAAACAGAAACGGTCACAGGGTAGCCCACTCGACACCAGGGCCGGGATACAGGCCGTAGCCCCCGGCAGCGTCTGTACGCAGATGCCCTCCCTTGCCGCCTCACGGGCCAGGAAGAACCCGGGATCACTGATCCCCGGCGTGCCGGCATCACTGACGAGGGCGATGGTGGCACCACTCCGCAGCCGTTCGATGACGCCCGCCGTCGTACCGTGCTCATTATATTTATGATGGGCCATCAGCGGCGTATGAATGTCAAAATGATGAAAGAGAACACTCGTCGTACGCGTGTCCTCTGCCAGCACGACATCGGCCTCCTTGAGGACGCGGATGGCGCGCAGCGTCATATCTTCCATATTCCCAACTGGTGTGGGGACAATATATAGTATACCCATTTGTGGTACAAATGTAGTCAATTATTTGTGTATTGCAAAATAATCGGCTTTTTCTTTGCAAATTTTAAAACGTTTTCCTACTTTTGCAGTCGATATGATTGAAAAATGGATGGGTGAACGCCGTCAGTTCGGCAGAATAGAAGTCATTTGCGGATCGATGTTCTCGGGAAAGACCGAGGAACTGATCCGCCGGTTGCGGCGTGCCAAATTCGCCAAACAGGAAACCGGCATCTTCAAGCCGGCCATCGACACGCGCTATTCCAAGGAGGATGTCGTCAGCCATGACCACCGCTCCATTCCCTCCGTCACCGTGGAGACGAGCCGTGAGATCCTTGAGAAATGCGCCGACCTCGACGTCGTAGGCATCGACGAGGCACAGTTCCTCGACAAGGGTCTCGTGAGTGTCTGCAACCGTCTGGCCAACGAGGGCGTGCGTGTCATCATCGCCGGCCTCGACATGGACTATAAGGGACAGCCCTTCGGACCGATCCCCGCCCTCCTCGCCGTTGCCGACGAGGTGACGAAGGTCCATGCTATCTGCGTGCGCTGCGGTGCCCAGGCCTATGTCAGCCACCGCCTCGTTAGCGACAAGACCCGCGTGCTCCTCGGCGAGCAACAGGAGTATGAGCCGCTGTGCCGCAAATGCTATCAGGAAGTACTCAAAGAGAATAAACATAAAGAGAAGAATCAAGATGGAACAGAAAATCACATTGGATAAACTCGTACGGTGGGTGGGCATCGCCCTCCTCGTGGGTGCCGTATTCTTCATTGTAAGATATCTGAGCAGTGTCCTGCTGCCCTTCTTCATCGCCTGGTTTCTGGCTTACCTTCTCTACCCCATCGTCAAGTTCGTGGAGAACAAGCTCCATGTCCACGTACGGGCGCTGTCGATCATCATCACCCTCATCTTCGTCATCGCCATCATCGGCGGCATCTTCTACCTCATCGTACCACCGATGATCGACCAGGCCGGACGATTCCAGGACGTGCTGACACGATGGCTGCATCATACTACCCACACGAATAATATCACCGCAGTGGTGAAGAACTGGATATCGGCAAACCAATGGCAGATCGAGCATTTTCTGAAGAGTAAGGACTTCAGCGATGCCCTGAAGACGGCCATGCCGAAGGTCTTCGCCGTCCTCGGACAGACGGCGAGTGTCGTGATCAGCATCGTCACCTCACTCATCACCTTATTATATATGTTCTTCATCCTCATGGACTATGAGTACCTCACGACCAACTGGATCCGCATCTTCCCGAAGAAGAACCGGCCCTTCTGGCATGAGCTGGCACAGGATGTAGAGAAAGAGCTGAACAACTACATCCGCGGACAGGGCATGGTGGCCCTCATCCTCGGCATTATGTTCTGCGTCGGATTCACCATCATCGACTTCCCGATGGCCATCGGTTTGGGCATCCTCATCGGTATCCTCGACCTCGTGCCATACCTCCATACCTTCGCCCTCATCCCCACGGCCTTCCTGGCCATGCTGAAAGCCGCTGACACGGGAGAGAATTTCTGGATCATCTTCGGCAGTGCCGTACTCGTCTTCATCATCGTACAGATCATCACCGACATGGTCGTCACGCCGAAGGTCATGGGCAAGGCCATGGGCCTGAACCCCGCCATCCTCCTGCTGAGTCTCTCCGTCTGGGGCGCCATCCTCGGCTTCATCGGCCTCATCGTCGCCCTCCCCCTGACGACGCTCATCATGGCCTACTGGCAACGCTATGTCACGAAGGAGCAACAACGCCCGGCCGCCGTGACGGCAGCAAAGCCCACCACAGAGGATGAAAAAGCCACCGTGGAACAAAAAAGTGAGCAATAAATTTGGTGGAATCAAAAATAATCCGTACCTTTGCAGTCGATTTTACAATAAAGCAGCCGTAAAAGGCAAGACTCGCTAGCTCAGTTGGTAGAGCACAACACTTTTAATGTTGGGGTCATGGGTTCGAACCCCATGCGAGTCACTTTAAGGTTTTGACGTCCAAAAGACGATGAGAAGGGTACTCCAACGAGCACCCTTTAATTATGTCTTATAATCAAGGACTTACGTTGTTTATTCCGGCTTTTCCAAGCCAGTCTTAGGGGTTTGTGGTAAATAGTTAACCCACGCGGAGACTTGGAAAAATAGGACAAAAATGGGCTATTTTGGACAAAATAGGACATCGTGGTTTCCCAATTTGGTTTTCCACTGCCAACTTGGTTTCCCACTTTTTCCACCCAAAAAGGCTGAAACGAGCATTTTTCGAGTATGATTCCATTTCTTCGTGTTAAACATTCTTAAAGCAAATGGAAGAGAAAAAGAAAAATGTGACGATTGTCTTTGACAGAAAGAAACGTTGCGCCAAGACTGGTAAGGGAAAAGTGGAGATAGTCATCTATTTCCGCCACAACTCACGCAAGTACATCGTTGTCGGTGAGGGAACTCCAGCCAACTGGGAGACGGTAGCCCAGAGTGTTGTCGTTCAGGACAAAGTTCGGGAGTATGAACTCATCCTAACAGCCATGCGTGCTCTCGGTGAGGAGATCACAGCTGAGAACTTCAACAAGCATTATGAGAAGAAAACGATGAAGAAGATCCTTCACCAAACTACAAGTACCTTCAACGGCTATGACCAGGGGCTCAGCTTCATCGAGTACATGAAGAGCTGCATCGCCAAGGAGCACATCCGGAAGGGAACAAGTCATAAAGTTTAATCCCGTCTGTATGAAACAGGCGGGATTTTTCGTACCTTTGCAGAAAAAGGATCATGATCAATTACTTTCTCACAATTTTATACGGTATTACGCATTGGGCGAAAAAGCAACTTCTTGATCTTACCCAGCAGCCAGTGGATGAAGAAGCCCAGGCTGACAAGAATCGACATGATGAGGAAACCAATCACTTTCATGATTCCTACAATCACCGAGATTACGAGTGTGATGAGAACGAGGATGCAGAAGAGTCCCATGATGAATTCTATTTGAGGGTGAATGACTATGTTTGTAAACTCTTGATACTGTAATTATATGCAAATATACTAAAAATAGTTAGCATCACCACGAAGAAGTATCCGGTTCATTGCCGTGACCTCAAGATATCCTCAAAGGACAACAATCTCTTCATCCGTTGCGAAGGTGGCATCACCAATGGCTGGCGACTCGGCGACGGTAGTATGGATGGTATTTCAGAGTTCGACCTACTGCACATCCATGAGTGGGACCTGCCTTGCCACAACATCTTCACGCATGACTACAGCAAGAACGGTGTCTTCTTCAATTTCGATCTGCAGTCATCAAAGCCGGCTATCTGTAGCGATAAACAGTGACGACCGATGAAGGAATTAAAGCTACATTGTATCCTGGGATCCATTCTATCTTAGGATCCAATGTAGCATTAGCCTTTTTTGTTCCGCATTATGCGGCTCCGTCGAAAATCTCACTATCTGAGGATTTTATCGAAAATCATAACTATCAACTAAGCCAGATGCGAAAATCAACCCAAATTACAGCCTATGCAGCCACATATCGATAATCGGTCGAAAATCGGCCTATTACGGCAGTCTGTTAGGAATAGCAAGTTGTACCCTGCGGGCCCTCTTTCCGGCTCGGGCCGAAAAGAGCTCTCCTTGGGTTCACTTGCCAGCAAAGCTGGGGAAAATAGCTCGCAACTCGCCATTTTATCACTTGAAAGATGAAACAGAAACAAGACCATAGGGAAAAACAGAAACGGTCCATTGAACGGAAGGTCAGACTGACTCCGGAAGAATATGAGATGTTCAGGAAGAAGTCAGAGCGATACCATACGATGGCCGGCATGGTCCGTGATGCCGTCAGACTGTTTGATGACAAGGCCACCAAGCGAAAACTTGAGTCGATAACTGAGGTGAAAAACTTCTATGTTCGTTTTGACCAGCGTTTGGGATGGATTGGCAGTAATCTCAACCAGGCACAACATCGTGCCAACGAACTGGCCATCAGAGGACAGTTGTCGTCTGACTATATCCGCCAGATTCTAGAACCAAGGGTTGGAGAAACCCTTCAGTTGATTCGTGAGATGCGGTCCGACCTTGAACAGCTTCGCCAACACCTATTGAAACTTTGATTATCATATGATTATCACAATCCTACATAGCAGCGCAGATTTTCATGCCGTAGCCTATAACGAAAAGAAGGTCAGCGAGGGGCTTGCCGAACTGATCGAGGTGAAGAACTTTGATTCGCTTCTTCCTCAGGATTACAATGCCGCTAACTTGAGGAATTATCTCATTGAGTATACTGCCAGGAACGAGAACATCGTCAACGGGCAGTTTCATGTGGCCATCAGCTGCAAGGGACACGAATATACCCATGATCAGCTGTTGGACATTGCCCATCGTTATCTGAAGGAGATGGGCTATGCAGACGAAGGACAGCCACTATTGGTTTATGCCCATCATGACACGGACAACAACCATATACATATTATTACAAGTCGCATTGCTCCGGATGGTCACAAGATCAACCATAATCATGAGAAGCGACGCAGCAGAACGATTACCGAGCGGATCATGGCAGAGTATACGGGTCAACAGCAGAGTCCTGATATTCAGAAGATTGCCACTGATGCTCTTGGCTACAGGTATACCTCCAAGTCTCAGTTCTGTGCTATCCTCGAAAGTCAAGGCTTCGACTGCAAGGACGATGATGACAAGGCTGTCGTTCACATCTATAGAAATGGAGATGAGTTGGGTACCATCCAGACTCAGCTCATCATGCAGCATGCCCTAAAGGACAACCGTCCTAATGACCAGCGTCGCCGTCAGTTGAAGACTATCCTCAAGAAGTATCGCGATTTGTCAGCCAACAAAGAAGAGTTGGCAGCTGCGATGAAGAAGAAGTTCGGCATCAGCCTGGTGTTCTTCGGTCAGAAAGACAGTCCATACGGCTATGCCATCGTTGACCACAAAAACAAGGCCGTCTTCAAGGGCGGTGAGTTTATCAGCATCCGCGAGTTGCTGCAGTTTGAAGATGCACCCACCCGCTTTGCCAAGATAGAGCAAACAATCGATGTGCTTCTAGCTGACAATCCCAATCTCACGACCGCCGACATCAACCGCATTCTCTATCGCCAGTTTGGTACTCGTATCCATCAAGGTAACATTTCATGGAACGGCGAGACTATCACGCTCAAAGATTCTGTGTGCGAGCAACTCCGTCGGAATTACCTAACCTCACAAGGGAAGACTGTTGATGTCGATGGTGCAACCATCCCCACCACGCAAGCCCGTCATCGTTCTCAGAGAACCACCAGCACCAACAATCCGCTTGCTAACGCAGGTGGCTCTCAAGATAGTAACCGTGAATCAGAAATCGGCCACGGCATGAACTTCAACGAGATCGACGACGAACAGAGTCAAAGGGCGAAGTGGAGAAGGTAACATAATAATTCCAAAGTCTTATATATGAACTTTATCCCAATCTTCTAAATACCAGCAATTACTTTTATCCAGTATACTATTAATAATTTTATTATCCTTTGTTTGCAGGCATGATGATAAGACGCAACAAATAAGCAATTTTCGCAAATACCATGCTTGTTCCGACATTTGCATTCCTGAAACAGTATGATTTTTGGGTGTCTTCAAATAATGAGCGAAATAATGTCTAGTATCTCTAATCTCTTCAGAATTGATCTTATCTTTAGCTAATTTGTTAACATCATGAAATGCGTTGACCAATTTGTCTATTATATCTTTATATTTATCGTCTCCCACAAATCTTAAGTAATAAGATTCTACTGCAATAGCTAAATTCAAGAATTTTACCGTCTCGGACTTCTCCTTTGATAATATACTATCTACAAGAAAATCTCTAATAGGTTTTAGCTCATTACTAATATTATACCAGTTAGATAAAAATATACGAAAATGTTCCCCTAATGATTTATAGGTGAATAGAATAGGTGTATAGGAATATTCATGCTCTAGTGTATGCCTTTCACCTGTTACAATATATATAGGCTCTCCTGAGCTTTCTTCAATAGACAGGTAACATTGTATCTCTTTTGTATGACATTCTTGTGCCATTCCAAAAGACAGGAACTGTTGGAATAAAAAAATATTATCTAATTGCTTTGCTAAAGTAACCGTGCCGTTGTTCAAAAAGGATACTGATGTCCTATAGTCAACAGAAAAGAGAAGATCGTCATGAATAGAATTCTTCTCAATAACATTATAGCCTAAAGAAATATCAAGTTGATCATTAATCTTAACATTGCATATTTCATTTGGTTTATATCGATATTCTATTTGAGCTTTGCCTATAGCATCAAAATTCAATTCACGAATAAGATCTTCTTTGGAATCAGGGGGACACCAGGTAGATAAACCACTTATGTTTACATTGGCTCGTTTTATTAAAACACTCTCTTTTTTGATATTTAAACCCTGCAACAAACAGGAGCATATATAATCAACCGACGGAGCATTATCTCCAGTCTTTCTTTGTTCTTTAAAAACGCATCCATAGATAGTAAATAGTTTTCCATCAAGAGATTTACCATAAAGCGTATCGAAGCTTTCACTATTTCGAGTTAAGTCAAAATTCGTCCTCTTAGATATACTGCCTACTACATGTAAAAGCATATGATCTCCTACTTTATGATGCAGGAGACCATAAACTTCATGATTACTTTCTGGAAGATGCCAGAAGCCTTCTATGGTAAAGTCATTATCAAAGCTAATATCTGCCATACTTAGTAGTATTGTTCAATATAGCTATAAGCCTTCTCAAAGACATCATTGTCCTTGATGCTGTATTTCACCCAAAGGATGGCACGGAGCTTCTGACGGATCTGCTTGCGCGCTTCGACACTCTTGAAGGCATCCTTGAACTTACGGACGATGTTCGTCACGTTCTCATCGATATCGTTGACGACACGCTCCACTATGATAGGCGTGTTCTCTGTCTTCACAGTCTCAAAGAGTTCAGTCAGGGCAGCCTTTGCTTTGGCATGCTTGTTCTCCGGCTGATTCTGACGCTTCTCCTCTTCAACTACCCCTTTGGCAGTTTCCAACAATCCTTTCAGAAAATCAATGCTCGAGATAAGATTTTCTTCCATCTGTTGACGGAGCTCATCGAGCTTCTCAGCAAACTTTTTGAAGTTCTGTTCGTTCTTATGCTCATTCAAACGTAGCCGGAGCATTTTTTCAATCTCAACAATCTTCTTATCGCGATTCTTCTCATCCTTGAGTACTGCATCAATGACGTCGGCATCCACTACAAGGTCTTCGAGAGGTTGACCGATATCTATGGTGTCTATGTTCTGATGGATAATCTCAATGGTCTTAGCGCCAAGCAACGTCCAAATCAGTGCGCCAGAATCACTTACAGGCTTCACGCTCTGATAAACCTGTGCGAGCCATGCATAGTCACTCTGATAAGGCAATAGACATTCATCCGGGCTTACTGTTTCCCATGCCTTTGACAAACGATTGAAGTGCTTAGCAAACTCCGTCTTTGTCTTTTCATCTTTCAGGCATTGTTGGGCAGCTGTCAGACCTTCCCAGCCACCGATCGTACGGTCGACACCCGGGAAGAAATCGAGACAATCCTTCATGAGTTTCGGAATCAGTTCCTTGATTTCATCAATGTTCTTGATGACATTCTTCACCGTGGCATCATCGAAGGCGAGAGAACGGGCTACGTCATCAAAGACGCCGACGAAGTCAACGATCAAACCACATTTCTTGTCCACTGTATATTTACGGTTTGTACGGCAGATGGCCTGCAACAGTGTATGATCCTTCATTGGCTTATCGAGATACATACACTGCAGGATTGGAGCATCAAAGCCAGTGAGCAGCTTACTCGTCACGATGACGATCTTCAATGGTGAAAAAGGATCGCGGAACTCATCGAGGAGCTTGTTTTCCTGCGAACGGTCACGCTTCCACTCCTTATATTCGTCAGCCTTATCGCCACCCGTATGCATGACGATAGTAGTTTGATCAGTAGTTCCGAGCAGAGCGTCGATGGCCCGCTTGTACTTCACACAGCAGGCGCGGTTGTAGACCACCACCTGTGCCTTCATACCTGTTGGCTCCACGTATGTACGAAAGTGATTGACGATGTATTTACAAACCTCATTGATGCGCTTATCGGCTGTGAAGAATGCTTCCACATTAGCTCGTTTCGTTAGCTCATTCTTCTCATCCTCACTGATCTGGTCGGTCATTTCGTCAAAGGCTTCTTGGAGCTTTTCCTTGTCGAGGTGCATCTCCACAGGCACGGTCTTGAACTTCAGTTCCAGAGTAGCACCATCATCTACGGAGTTCTGGAAGGTATACTTCGAAATATAACCACCCTCATCCTGCTTATCGCCGAATGTAGCAAAGGTATTATGATCGCGCTTGTTGATAGGAGTACCTGTCAATCCGAAAAAGAAGGCATTTGGCAAAGCTTGACGCATCTTCATACCGAGATCTTTCTCTTGTGTACGATGAGCTTCATCCACCATGACGATGATGTTCTGTCGACGGTTGAGTACCCGTCCTGCTTCGACATCGCCAAACTTGAAAATCGTGGTGATGAGGATCTTACGCTGGTCCTGTTCAAAGAACTTTTCAAGATCATCCTTAGTCGGAGCATTGACAACATTTGGAATTTCTGCCCGGGTAAAGTCGCCTGTGATCTGATCCTCCAGGTCGATACGATCATCGACGATGACAATCGTCGGCGCTTCGAGCTCTTTCATCAGTCGCAATTTCTGGGCAGCAAAGACCATCAACCAAGACTTACCCGAGCCTTGGAAATGCCAAATCAGTCCCTTCTTTGGTCCATGACCATGGGTAAAGGTAGAGAGTACACGTTGCACGATTGCCTCACCACCAAGATACTGCTGATAGCGACAAACTATCTTAATTTTCTTGCCTGATGGGCTTGCCGTAAACACCGTGAAGAAACGATAGATATCAAGCAGTCTCAGAGGGTTCATGAGAAAGACAAAGTTATGGTCAACATCTGCGAGCGTGCCGTGTCGGCGCTCCTCATCGGCAAACCATGGCCCCCAGTGCTCAAGATCGGCACCGATGGAAGCATACTGCAGTTCCTTGCCTTCAGTGGCGAAGCAGAGGATGTTTGGCACGAACATCTCTGGGATGCTCTTCTGATAGTTGATGACATCTTGGGCTCCGTCACCCCAAGTCACGGCACTCTTCACCGGCGTCTTTGCCTCACCGATGACCATTGGAATGCCATTGATGAGGAAAACGAGGTCAAGACGTTTGCCGCCCTGGATGCTTGCCTTCGGGAATTCCCACTGATTGGTTACAACGCAGTAGTTCTCTGCAGGATTGTCTGAAAAGAAGCGTATATTCACGTTGTCACCATTTGGACCGAATGGATAACTGTTCTCCTCGAATAGCTTCTTACGGAACTTATCATTGGCTTGAATGAGTCCATCCTTGGTATTTCCGCTGAAGATGATGGCACGAAGATCATATATCACTCGCTCTGCCTGATCGTAGGTGATACGGTTCAGACGGACGAGGGCATCAACGAGCCAGGAGTCGACCAGTATGCTGTCGTTAGGTCGTTCAATCTCCTTGGTCTTGACATATTCCCAGCCATGTTCTGTTGCCACGTGGATAAGCATCTGTTCTACCGTATTGTCTTCATTGAATATCTGCTGTATCATAATATTTTCGTTTTCAATTGTTTATCATGCTCTTGATCACTTTGTCGATGCTCGAAATGGAACGACGAAGAGAGGACTTCGTCTGTTCGGCTTTCTCAACTAAATCTGCATAATCATCCTGTAACTTCTTCTCTGGAACACAGATTTTTATATCCAAGAATTTTGTTAAGTTGACATTCTGAATGCCAGTTGTCTTGTTACCAATAGAGCGAATAAATCGTTTTTGAGTTGAATATATGATATTCAATTGCTTGGCAATGAATAAACTATTTACTTGGCTATTGCATCTTATTACCTGGACGAAGTTATTGCATAAATATAGTCCTTCCTTATTAAAGTATGTTGTTCTACCTACAGGATTGTCGGATGTACCACCAGAACGTTCGAGGAGAATATCGCCAATTAATATCTTCTTGTCATCTATTTTTTTATCTGATATTTTACGAGTCACTACTTCGGAATAGTCTAACAAGCCATCATTACGAAAATTCTTGGTAGTTAGGACTTTAGTTCCGTTACCATCTTTATCCTCTTTACCCCAATCTCCAACGAAGTTTGTCTCCAATACACTCTGAAGGGATACGAGGCTACTTTCAGGATGTGTCTGATTAGGAAGTCCGAATCTATTGATGAATTCCGCTTTAATCATATCATCAGTAGCCAGGATGAGCTTCTTATATGATTCTTTGAGTCGATATGCTGCCCACAACTTATCTGCCAATGCATTCTGCTCGGAAAGAGGAGGAAGCAAAAACTCATAATCAGCCAGTTGTTTCCATTTAATACGGCGAGTTAATCCACCATTTGAATTTGCAACGATGAAATCCCAAAGATCCTTCTGATACAAGATATAGATGAGGAATCCATCGGCAATGACATTTTTCTTTTCACGAAGGGTTATGATGTCTGCCGAACATACTCCATCAAACTCTGCCCTAGGAGCTCTTTCTCGGAAATCACTTCCATAAAGGCTCCTTCTAACAAGCAAATAGTCTCCTTTCTCAAAACCTTTCTGGGCAGAGGTTACGGTTTGAGCTAACATTCGCCTATTAATAGTGAAATCGTACTGATCTATACAATTGGAGCCAATGTAAAAATCATATTCTGATTCTGAAGGGTTTGAAATCCTTATCGAATGCTCTTCGGCTACATCAGACAACTTGACCTTCTTCCAATTACTTTTGTCGAGATCGAAGTTTATGCTAACATGCTCCATACGTGGGCAGTGATTGCCAGCAGCAAATTGCAGGTTTTCAAGACTATCCGCTAGCTCGTTCTGAGAAGAGATAAATTCATGCAGTGCTTCTTGACCATTTACATTCTCTTCATCAATCTGCTTAACATACGATTTGATATTCAGATTACCGTCATTATCGAGGATTTCATCGTTGGTTACCCATTTAGAAAAGCCAGGGATATCTTCGTCTGAATGATATGCCTGCATAATCTTGTCTATGTCTTCACTATACAGATATGCTTGCTTTCCTTCCTTATGAGTACAATTCTCTGCTTCAATAAAAAGAACTTTCCCGTTTCTATTTGGCTGTTTCTTATTTCTGCAGATAAGAATAAAACTTTCAAGACCAGAATTATAGAATAGGTTCCTGCCTAATCCTATAATGGCTTCTATCGTATTTGTCTTGACATGATTTATCCTCATTTCTTTTTCCTCATTTCTATTCAATACTCCATGAGGAAGAAGTACAGCACACCTTCCATTGTGTCTATCCATTGAGCAAAGTATATGCTGAATGAATGCATAGTCTGCACGCGCTTGTGGGGGCGTCCCGAGAAAATTTCTTCCCCATTTATCATGCTCGAATGCAGTCCGGTCCCACTCTTTAATAGAGTAAGGCGGATTGGCGAGCACTACGTCAAAAGTCTGGAGCTTTCCATCCTCAGTAAATGCAGGCGCTGACAGCGTGTCGGCACAAGCGATGGAAAAATCTTCCACACCATTGAGATAAAGGTTCATTCGGGCAATAGACGACGTAAGGCCATTGATTTCCTGACCATAGACATGCACCCCTTGCCATTCCTTGCCCTGGTTACGAAGATAGTCGAGACACTTCACGAGCATACCGCCAGAACCACAAGTCGGATCATAAATACTCTCATCAGGTTGTGGCTGCAGAATCTCTGCCATGAGTTCCACAACGGTATGGGGCACAGAACGAAGCGTATTTTTGTTGATGAGGCTGAATGTTGGTGAGATGGTTGATGATCAGCGAGTTATGATGAAGAGGTGAAAAGAGCGGCACAAAACGAAACGTTTACATTGGTTTAATTTTGGTTTACATCAGTGGGGTGTTGAAGGGTGAGAGGTTATCGAGACGTTTACATCGGTTTTATGTGGGGTTATCATGAGCATGGAGAGGTAAGATGAAGGTGCGGTGACCGATTTTTCTTTTGATATTTTGAAAAAATAAAGTGCCATTTTATTCCATATAACTATTATTTAGTATATTTGCAGTCTAATTTTATGGAATATGGCAAAGGTTATACACGTACATTTGATTCAAGGATTGAAGGAAACGAAGCGGAAAGACTGGTATTTCAGCAGTATTTCGGCGGTTTATACTGTATTTACGCCCGAACAGGTGGGCGCTACACGCAATTATTTGCTCCATGCGGGGCTATCAGGCAATGGCACGATCGTCACGAAACGGGCTGTAATCAAGCAATCTACGCTTATTTCCGGGGGCTCAGGGGCAACGTATAAGGACTGAGGAGAAACGGGCTTTAACGGCCTTAAAATGGCGTCAGAAGGGGTGGTAAGATCAGAGAGGTCTTTCCACCCTTTTTTCGTGCCATTTTGGGTGTTTTTGGCAACTGGATATTCAACTGGATATTCAAACTGGATATTCATTTTTTGAAAACTGGATATTCAAAACAAGGAAATGAGGGGGTCGTTGCAGAGGGGGTAAACGTACAGTTTTTTTTATCATAAACGGCAAAAACAGCGAATAGCACCCCCCTAAAATGCACCCCACTTTTGGAAATACACCTTATTATATATAGCGGAAAGTGCCGTAAACAGTGGGTTTCACAGGCTTTCACGCCGTTTTGAGGGAGGGGGAAACCCGGAAAAGGGGGTGCAAGAGGGGTACGGGAGGGGTACAGGAGGGGTCGCGAGGGGTGTTTGGGAGGGGACGGAATGGAGACGACGGGGCTGCTGCACAGCAGCAGCGTACAGAACCCAGCACTCCCCGGGCTCATCATAGCTAAACCAGGCGGACGAGGCTACTAACTAAGAGAATTTCGTTCTGCTTACTTGTATTTACCTCCAAATATTACATTCATCGACTTTAGCCTGCATGAGCAACGCCAGAAATCCCGGCATCCGAAGCATCTGCCCCCCTGTGCCTTTCAAGTTCCTCAATTCGTGCCTTTAGCTTTCCAATTTCTTCGGCCTGTTCTGCAAATCTAAGGTCTTTGTCCCTCATTATTTGAATGAAGAATTTACAAACGCCCTCTGAATCCAAAGGGAAGTCAGGTAACTTTTCCACAGAAATAGCTGGTTTAGAGCGTCCTTTTATTGGCCCGGGAATTAACATAGAACCTTCCCCAAGTAAAAGCCACGATGGATTAAAACTATATAGCTCACATACTAAAGCAAGGGTATCAGTGCCAACGTTCATTCTTTCATTCAGAATTTCTGAAAATTTAGAAGGCTTGATGCCTAAGCTTTGCGCAATTCCTGTTTTAGTCAAACCTTTATCCTTTAAAAGGGTATTGATGGCGGTTATAAATCGTCTATTTATATCTGTTTTTTCCATTATTCGAATAATTTTATTCAGAAAATCTGAAAATAATTTTGTTTGTTTACAGAAATTCTGTATCTTTGCAGCGTGTTCCATTTAGAACGAGCGCCCAAAGATACGAAAAAAGGGCGAGAGTAAAGAAAGTTTCAAGTTAAATGTTAATAAGTAAGGCATATGAAGAAGTACATTCATTTGAAGAAGGAAGACCGAGAGTTTGTGATGAAGAGCTTCGGCATTTCCGCCCGCAGCGTGTATAACGCATTGCACTTTGACACGGAGCGCAGCAACAGCGAGCTGTCGAAACGTATCCGTCGTCTTGCCATGCAGCGAGGCGGCATCGTGATGGTGGAGGTCCCCGAGAGTGAGACGTTGTTTGACGCAGATGGTTACATGCGCCAGTATCTTGCCAATGGCGTGCTGCTTGAGTTCAACCTGAAGGACGGCAGCTGCGACGTACTGCTGAAGGGCGAGAAGGCCCGCCGCTACGAGCACGTGGCGGTAAGTGAGATACCTACGATCCAGAGCTGGGCACAGACGCTAAGATAAGGAGGAGAGATGGAGTATTACGGCAACAAACTATGCATCTCTTACCAGGAGCTTGTAGGCGGCGGTATCGTGAGCGTATCTAACTACCGGAACTGGGTGACCCGCAGGACGGTGGACGTGGTACGCCGTGGCGGAGGCGCCAGTGGCTGCTGTGCCCTGATTGCCGTAGACAGTCTTCCGAGCCAGTACAAGGAAAAGGTGGAAGCCACATATCCCGGTGGTGACGACGTGCGTCTGAAAGGCTGGATTCTCTCGAACTACGAGGTAGACCAAGCCGCCGTGGTGTTCTATCACGACCGCAGCCAGACCGGCGCCGACCTTCCCGAGGAGAAGATCCAGGAGTACGTGACCAACGCGAGCGTTCTGAACACCTGCATCAAGCTCTACTCCCGAGCCAAGGACTACCGGAAGCTCATGGGCGAGAAATATGACTGGAGCATGATGGCGAGCGTGATCGAGACGCTGAGAGAGGAGCTCGGCCACACGCTGCCCGCGAGCGTGCTGCGATTCAGAAAGAAGGTGAACGAGTACAGAAAGGAAGGCTACCGCTGCCTTATCAGCGGCAAGTTCGGCAACCAAAGTGCCCGCAAGGTGGACCACAAGACCGAGCGTCTGATTCTCGGCATCGCCTGCCTGCCCAATAAGCCCTTCAACACGAGCGTACTGGAGATGTACAACGACTTTGTGACCGGAGGTCTTGACGTGTATGATCCAGAGACCGGCGAGCTGTTCAATCCCGATGACTTCACAGACAAGAACGGCGACCCGAAGGAGCTGAGCGAGACGACCATCACCAACTACCTGAACAAACCCAAGAACCGGGTACTGGTGAGCCACGCGTTGGAGAGCTTCACCACCTTCATGCACGAGCAGATGCCCCACGTACACCGGCACAGTCCGGAATTCTCTCTGAGCAAGGTGAGCTTTGATGACCGCGACCTGCCCCGCAAGCTGAAGGACACGAAGCTGCGTCCGAAAGCCTACTACGCCTACGACGTAGCGAGTCAGTGCGTGATCGGCGCCGCTTATAACCGCAACAAGAACGTGGACCTCGTGGTGGACTGCTTCAGGGACATGTTCAGACTCCTGGACCGCAACGGCTGGGGCTGTCCGGCACAGGTAGAAGTAGAGAACCACCTGATGAGCCAGTGGAAAGAGAGCTTCCTGAAAGCCGGCGTGCTGTTTCCCTTTGTAAGATTCTGCGCCCCTCAGAACTCACAGGAGAAATACGCCGAACAGATGAACGGCGCCAAGAAGAAGAGCGTGGAGCACAAGAACCACCTCGGCATCGGCCGCTTCTACGCCAAGGACCGCCACTACCGTACGGAGTCGAAGAAGATCTTCGACGAGAAGAATGACACCTATGAGGACAAACAGTACTACACCTGGGACGAGCTTATCGCCGACGACAGGAAAGACATCTGGGAGTTCAACCACACGCTTCACCCCAACCAGAAGAAATACAAGGGCATGACCCGCTGGGACGTGCTTGTAGCCAACCTCAATCCGACCCTTGCCCCACTGAACAAAGCCGTCCTTGCCCGCTACATCGGCGAGCACGTGTCGACCACGATCCGGAGAAACAGCTACTGCAGGGTGGCATACAAGGACTGGTGGCTGAGCGACGTGAGTGTACTGGAGCGCCTTGAGCCCAACAACTGGAAGGTGGATGCCTACTACCTGACCGACGAGGCGGGAGCACCTACCGACGTATTCATCTATCAGGGCGACAACTACGTTGACCATCTTGAGGACGTAGGCACCTTCAACACCGCCGATGCCGAGCAGACCGAGGAAGACAAGGCCGTGATGCTTGAGCAGCAGAAGAAGATCGCCAAGTTCAACAAATACGTGAAAGACAAGAGCGTCCACGCCCTTGGCATACAAAAGCCTATGGAGACCACGGAAGAAGAGCCCACAGCGTTGGAGGCAGATCCCGTCGATACTGAAGACACGGAAGAAGAAAACTACGACTTCGACTTTGACGGCAACAAGGCATTGTCCGATTTTTAAGCATATTCAAACGACATTATAACATACTTCGAACTATGATTACAGAAGCACAGAAAAAGAAGATTTTGGCAGCGGTGAAAGCCAACCGCTCCAATTACCCGAGCGACGCGAAGCACGCCGCGAGTCTCGGCATCAGCACGAGCGTGTACAGCAGTCTGAAGAACGGTCAGACCGACAAGGCCCTCAGCCAAGGCAACTGGATCAGCATAGCCCGCAAGCTCGGCGTGAGCCTCCGGGACGAGATGGAATGGAAGGCCGCGAAGACGATGACCTTTGAGTATATCACCGCCCAACTGGAGTTTGCCCAGGGAAGCAGCCAGAGCGCCATTCTCTGCGACATCCCGAACATCGGCAAGACCTTTACCGCCCGCCACTACGTGAAGACCCACAAGAATGCCGTATACGTGGACTGCAGCCAGGTGAAGACGAAGACCCAGCTTGTGAGACGCATCGCCTCAGAGTTTGGCGTGAGCAGCGGCGGCTGGTACCACAACGTGTATGAAGACCTGTGCTACTACCTTCGGAGTATCGACCACCCGATCATCATCCTTGACGAGGCCGGAGATCTGAAGAATGAAGCCATGCTGGAGTTGAAAGCCCTCTGGAACGCCACTGAGCGCTGCTGCGCCTGGTACATGATGGGTGCCGACGGCCTGAAAGAACGCATCCGCCGGAGCATCGAGCTGAAGATGGTGGGCTACACCGAGATGTTCAGCCGCTACGGTGACCGCTACTCCAAGGTGACGCCGGACGACGCGAGAGAGCGCAAGGCCTTCCTCTGCAAGCAAGCCGACATCGTAGCGAGAGTGAACGCCCCCAAGGACGCCAATATCGGCGAGATCGTGCGCAAGACCCAGGGCGGCCTGCGCCGGGTATACACGGAAATAGAGAAACTGAAGAGCCAGCAAAAAGACTAAGCAATGAGTAAGCGAGCATACAGTGTGCGCGACATCGAGTCGAAGAAGTGGGAGACGCTGCCCTGGGGTGAGAAATGGAGTGCCCCTTTCGGTCATCCCGCCGACAACGCGAGCTGGTTTATCAGCGGATCGAGCGCCAGTGGCAAAAGTTCGTTTGTGATGCAGCTTGCCAAAGAGCTCTGCAACTACGGCAAGGTGTTGTACTGCAGCTATGAGGAAGGCGTGAACCAGAGTTTTCAGCACCGTCTGGAATATCTCCACATGAACGAGGTCCAGGGACGTTTCCGCGTAGTGACCGAAGACAGCTACGAGGATCTGATCGCAAGGCTCAAGAAACCCAAGAACGCCAAGTTTATCATCATCGACTCCTTCCAGGTGAGTGACTGGGACTATCCTCAGGCTGTACAACTTATGAAGATGTTTCCCAAGCGCTGCTTCATCTGGATCAGCCAGGAGAAGAAGAGCCAGCCCTTGGGCGGCGGTGCAGTAAGGCTGAAATACATCTGCGACATGAAGGTGCGCGTGATGGGCTACAAGGCCTACTGCCAGGGCCGTGCCATCGGCAAGGCAGGCGAATACTACACCGTATGGGAAGACGGCATCATCCAAACGAGCAACAACCTATAAACAGGCAATCACCAACAAACAACAAAGCATATGGACGGAATAATAGAAGACATCGTGGCTTATGCCAAGAAGAAGGCAAAGGATTTCGGCTACAGTGACCAGTATGAGCTGCTGACAGAAGCCGGGCGGCGCATTGACGAACTGGGCATGGAAGCCCTGAAGACCGAGTACATGATTGAAGAGACGAAAGGAGGCGAGGAATGAGCGAGGAGTGCAGAATGATCAAAGTGAGCGGTCCCCATGGCAAGTACCGCACGGAGCGGCTTCTGATCCACGGTCTGAAATGCGGCTACTGCCAGGGTAACGGCTGGTTCTGGAAAGACGACGGTTTCGGCGGGAGCGTGAAAGACCCCTGCCCCCTGTGCAAAGGCAGTGGGAGCGTTGATGCCGCAGTAGCCATCACCTACGGGACCCCGGAGGAATTGAGGAAATGAATATTAACCCATTAAACATAAGACGAATATGAAGAATTTTTATGAGATGCTGAAGAAACGCATTCAGATCTGGCATGAGGAGCATGCCGAGAAGATTGAGGCCCAACGCCAGGCAGAGCTTGACGCAGAAGCCCGCAGCAAGATCCAGGTAATGGAATTCAACGGCAACCTGTACGTTTGCGTGTATGGCATTCCCCTCTTTGGTGAGGACGACATCAAGGACACGTTTGCGAAGGCCGTAGAGAACGGAAGAAAGAACTTCAAGGACTGGCAGGAGGAGAAGTTATGGGAGCAGTGAGGAACTACAGCCGGTTCTACAATTTGCTGAAGCAGATGCCCGGCGCAGACAAAGAGACCCTTGTGGAGCAGTTCACCAACGGCAGGACCACCCACCTCCATGAGACCACGGAAAGCGAATACCGCCGGATGTGCGACCAGATGGAACTGGTGAGCGGTTATGAGAAGCGCAAGGCAGCCTGGCTCATGGAGCGGAAGAGGAAGCGCAGCCTCTGCCTTCACCTGATGCAGAAGCTCGGCATCGACACCAGCGACTGGGCGCGTATCGATAACTTCTGTCTTAACGCCCGGATCTGCGGCAAGCGCTTCGCCCAGCTCGGCATCAAGGAACTTGAAGCCTTGCAGGTGAAACTCCGTACTATCGAGCGCAAAGGCGGTCTGAAGGAAAAGGCAGACTGTCCGGAAGCCGAAAAGAAATCTGAGACCCAAGTGATCATCTTCCCCTTTCACGGGAGCTTGAAGAAACAATAACAACAATTCAAAATTTACAGAACAATGGCAAAACGAGTAAAGAAAGTGATTATTACCGGCGTGACCCGCGAGGCAGCCGACGAGGCTTTCGCAAGCTATGCGAAGGCAGACGCGAGTATCAGCAAGATCCAGGCAGAGATTGAGCTGCAGTGTGCCAAGGTGCGCGAGAAATACCAGAATCAGCTGGCTGACCTTACCAAGGAGCGCGACCTTGCCTTCGATACGCTGCAGAGCTTCGCGACGGAGAACCAGACAGAGCTGTTCGCCAAGAAGAAGAGCCTGGACATGGCTCACGGCACCATCGGTTTCCGCACCGGCACGCCGAAACTGAAGACGCTGAAAGGCTTCACATGGGCCAGTGCCTTGCAGATGGTGAAGGAGTTCCTCCCCGGCTATGTGCGCAAGACCGAGGAGATCGCGAAAGACAAGCTCCTTGCTGACCGCGATACCGAGATCACAGCCACAAGAGACGGTAAGGAGCAGCAGGAGAAGCTCTCAGTAGAGATGGCTCGCTGCGGCATCCAGGTGGTGCAGGACGAAGCATTCTATGTAGAACCCAAAAAAGAAGAGACAGCATGAAACGCAAGGTAGAAAAGAAGGCCAAGATAGCCCTCTGCCGCCTCTGCCACGGCACGGGCCTTCTGCGGCACAAGGACGCCGCCGGTCACCAATATGAACGCCAATGCCCACAATGTGAGGGCAGCGGCCGGGTGAAGGTGAGCGCGGTAATGGAATTTGACATCAAACCCTATAAAGGATAGAATAAACTAAGGAACAATGACAGCAAGGCATGGAGTGAGTTATCAGAAGCGCGTGGAGGAGGTGAACAACATCTACGACTACTGGGCGAAGAAAGGCGTACCGAACCGAGAGATATGGCGTCGGTACGTCTATCCCCGCTATGCCATATCCGAGCGCACGTTCTATAACATGCTCAATGCCAGTGCTGACATCAAGAACGTGATAGCTGACGACACCCGTCAGCTATTACTGTTCAATGATGAAGACTTCTTATAGCCTATGCAAGGAACGGATTTTAGCACGGTGATCCGCAACATACTGCGTGACATCAAGGTAGAGCTGAGCGACGAGTTTGACAAGAATTTCGAGCGTCAGTCTTTCTTCAGTGAAGCCTGGGCTCGGAGAAAGAGCCCGTTACGCCCTGGCGGAAGCATTCTTATAGATACCGGTAAGCTTCGCAGGAGCATCCGGAGCGAGAGCACATCAGACAGTATCCGCTTCTTCACCGATCTGCCTTATGCCGC
The DNA here is from genome assembly GCF_000424185.1 of Prevotella sp. AGR2160. Lineage (GTDB taxonomy): Bacteria > Bacteroidota > Bacteroidia > Bacteroidales > Bacteroidaceae > Prevotella. The sequence continues at coordinate 20,588 of NZ_AUJK01000009.1, read as the reverse complement.
CATTCACAACGAGGGTGGCGAGATCAAAGTGACTCAGAAGATGAAAGCCTATTTTTGGCACAAGTACTATGAGGCGAGCGGCAGTTTCGGTCGACGGAAAGACGGCAGCCCCCGCAAGGACAAACGGACGGTGCAACTGAGCACGGAAGCAGAGTTTTGGAAGTTTATGGCACTTATGAAAGTAGGCAAGAGCATAAAGATTCCCAAGCGCCAGTTCTTAGGAGCTTCACCGGAAGTGGAGAGCGCGGTGCGTGAGATCATAGAAGAGAATTTGAAAGAATATTTCAATCATATCAATTTATCAGGGAAATGATGAGACAAGAATTGTTTTCGATGGTGAAAGCCATCCTTGAGAAGGATGTTCCAGAGGTGAAGCATATCGACCTGTGGAACCACAACGTAGAGTTTATCGAGCAGGAGGACGCCTGGGCACGTCCCGCCGTATTCGTAGAGTTCGGTACCATCACATGGGGACCGTTCAACGGCAAGGGTCGCCGAGGCAAGGGCACGGTGCTGATCCATCTTGTGACCGACTGGAGCGAAGGGGAATACGAGACCGCTTTTGCCTTATGCCGCAAGATCCACACGGAGCTTGAAGGAATAGACGGCGACGAGTTTGACAGTCTTTCACTCATAGCGACGGACACGAACCACAACCATGAGGAGATCTTAGAGAGCATAGACACCTATGCCGTGAGATACCTGCTGGCAGAATGACAAAAACATGGCCATGAAAAAGCCCCGACGATACAGCTATCGCCGGGGCTTTTCTTATGCATCTACCTCACATAATTGAAGTAGTTCGAGCCCATGAGTCTTACACTGCAGTAATAGAGCAGCGCGACGTTTGTGAGCCACCATGTCTTAGCCGGAGCGAATCCAGCCTTTGCTATTTTTCGGAAACAGTTCATATAGAGTCTCAGATCAGCATTCTTCCGGTCTTCCTCGTTTCCTCCCTTGTCGTAGTCATCATCATGAATGCAGCAAGCGGCATAGAAGAAGCTGGCATAAGGCGGTTTTACCCACCGAAAGATGCCCGTCTGACATCCACATCCATTAGCCATTGTCCGCCTCCTCTCCATACTTGGACCAGTCGACGGAGTCTTTCTGTTTCCATCCGTTGGCGAGCGTGTTCTGAATGAAAGTCATGGCCTTGGTATAGAAGTCAGAGAGCTCACTGAGCGTCTCAAACTTACGGTACTGCGGTTGCTCATCCGTACCGAACTTGAACGTGACGGGGAGGGTTGCTCCAGAAGTTTGTACAGCCAGATCATAGGCCGATTTGTAATTGAACTGATTTTCGGAAGAGAGCCAGACTTTCATTCCCTCATAAGAGAATCCGGAGAGGATCTGCTGGTCGATCAGACTATTATACCAAGGAATGATGACCTCCTTAATCTGTGCAACAGTCGGCTTATGCAGGAATTCCGCTTCCATGAAAGTAGCGGAGCCATCTTTGCTTTCCTGTACGTCCCATCTTACACGCCATTTGTTTTTTACGGGATTGACACACTCAATGAGCTGTACCTCTTTTGATCCTTGAACTCTATGCATACGCAAATGTTTTTAAGTGAATACATATTTGGTTCTGCCCTTTCCGAAGCTTTCCGTCTTTATGACGGTCTCGAAGGGCAGTCCGTCAGGCATCTGACGGATTTGCGCGAGGATATTTTTCATCTCCACGCTGTTGGTGAAAAACTTCTTCATCTCACCGCCCTGCTCAATGGAGACGATGCACCGATCTTCGCCTTGTTCGGTCTTGATGCCCGTCTCGAAGTCCTTGACGATGATAGGAAGATTTACGAGTTCCCGGATACTCACTACCTGTCCGGGGAACCGTTTCTTGCCATCTTCCGGTTGGTAAGAAACATTCAGGTCCTTGAAACTTTTCATTTGTTTGCCTGTTAATTTAATAAACATATTACTACAATCGGCGTGCTTAGCCACTCCATAAAGAGAGGCAATCAGGATACGCCGTCTTTTTCTCGATCTCACCTTAGCGAGTTTTCTCGCCGCGTTTTTCTTGATGCGCTTTCTCAGCAGCACATGGTTGGGATAGATCACATATCCGAGGAAGTCGATGCCTTCGGTAATCGGGAATATCCTTTCATTACCTTTCACCTTCAGGCCAATGCTCTCTACGAGCTCATGTATGATCTGCCTTATCTCCCACAGCTGCTTCTTCGAGGATGCCAGGACAACGCCATCATCACAGTAACGGTAGAAATGTTTTACCCCGAGCCGGTCTTTCAGCACATGGTCTATGTGGACGGAGAGCAGCAGGTTGCCAAGTCCTTGAGACGAACGCAATCCGATACTAATCCCTTTAGGCATCATATGCACAAAGCCGTTGAGCATAGTGATGAGCCTCTCATCCTTGAACACCCTACGTACGCACTTCATCACAGATTCCTGGTCTACACTCTCATAGAATTTGGAGATGTCGAACTTGTAGCAGAACTGCGTGCCCCGCGGGTCATCGTTGATGTCGCGCCGGATATAATTCTTCAGATCGTGCATCCCTCTTTGCTTGATGCTTGCCGATGTAGTACGGATGAACCTCTTACGCAGATGCCTGTCTACGACGGCCATGATGGCATGGACGGCTATCCGATCCCTCATGGTAAGAATCTGGATATGCCTTACCTTGCCACCTTCAGTGATCTGACGCTCGCGGTAGTCCTTTACATGGAAAGAACCATCGCTGATACGCCCGGTGAGTTCCCGCAGCACTTCTTCGCGGTGCTTGATCAGATACCGTCCTTGCCGGCTTTTCTTTCTGTCAGTACCACGGAGTACTTGATCGAATGATTCCGCCATGTTGGAATAGTCGACTATTTCCTCGATGATGTGTCCGTCTCTACGCATAAGCATTAATAGTGTTACAAAGCATGAAGGGTGAGCCTTCCTTTCTCCGGGCCTAAGTTGTTCGAACCGCCTTAACGGCCTACCAAACTCCACCCGATCCTTGATTTTTCAGCGTTTCACTCCAGGAGTGATGTTGCTGCGGTTCACCTCCCTCGGCACGACGATGAGGACCCGTCCCCGTTGTTGTACGCCGATTGATAGTTTGCCAGCCGCGACCCGACATTCGGGTTCGAGTTCGAAGCATCGTTATTCGCATTCGCATTCGACACACCGCCATTCGCATTCGCGTTGTTGTTGCCGCGATAAACCACACGGGATATGGGAGGTTCCACCTTGAACAAGGCGCAAAGTTACGAAAAATCGTTCGGCTTCTTGTGTAGAACCATATATTTCAATTAATTTTGTGGCAAAAAAATGTCAGTTATTCATATTGAGGACCATAAAGATAAGGACTCGCAGTTCCTCTCACAATTATACGAGCTAAAAGAGCAGCTGGAGCTCGAACTTTTATCGTTGCTTCGCCATCAGACAATGATAGATGCAACTGTACTCTCGCTATTGTCTGTTTTCCATGACGAGCGCGGACTGTACAATTGTACTCATGGGTTGATGGTCGGCGGTAGTGTACTATTGTTTCTGTCGCTTTTGTGTGGCCTCTATTGTATGTGGCAGGGTCACAGACAGAGACGAAGATCTCTTGAGCGTCTGGCCCAAGCGTACGTGGATCAAGAATATGATTTTGCAGGCGGTGAGCGTGCCCCAATACTATACGGATTCTCTGCCAGATCCTGCCCCATCTTGTTGGCTTCAGGGCTTCTACTTTTACTGGTAGCTTTATGGCTATAGCCGAATAAGCCTGCCAAGGGTCTCGTTGGCCTTGTTTCCGTGTCAAAGCTGCCATTATTAGAGCCTCTTCAAGCCTTGAATGAAAAAAATCTTTCATTTTATTTTGGTGTATTGAAATAAATTATTATCTTTGCAACGGATCATTCCTCGCAAGAGGTTTGGACCCCACATTCAGAGACAGGGTACCAACTCACATGTCGGCTCGTATGAGCGCAGGCTTCGGGTTGCTGCTCTGTCTCTTTTTTATATGAGTCTCATTGTATACAAGTTTTCCTCGATTGTGACCATAGTCTTAAACTCAATGATCTGCCCTTGGTATTGTACATTATAGACATTAAAGGTACATGGATGATGTCGACCAATTTCACTTCTGACAAATATAGCCTTTTTCATCCAAGTTCTATATTCTGTAGCAATTTTCATGACATGCACAATGTCGGCATTTCTTTTATTCTTAGCTGCGGTCTCATTGAAAAATCGCTTGCTGATTCCGATATGATGCTTGTCTGCAGTAAAGATGTAATCCTTTTTTGCATCAACACCTCGTATGGTTGTTGTAGGAAGGTTCTTATTTGTCCATTGCTTTACTTTACTCGTGACATCTTTAAATTCAGTTGTAGTGAGTTGTTTACTCTTCCTTGCATTTTGGGCTTTCCGAATAATTTTGCAAGCTTCGCAGAGTTCATTTTCAGGCACAAATGCAAGATTGGCTTTCCCTTGGGCAATGTCACAGTCACGGCACCGCTTAATAGTGTAAGGGTTGTAGTCTGGCACAGCCTTCTGCTGCTTTCCTGAGTTGAAACGGAAGATGCCCTTTGTGTCCTTCTGCAGTGCTTCCTCTCCACGAGACATTGCTTCCTCCCGTGGAGTTTCAGGAAATTTAGATTTCCTCACCTGTACAACGGTACAACGGCAGTTCCATCCATTGGGTGGATAATAGCTTTCCCAGAAAGGATCCGACTGCGGCAGGGTAACCCCATTGAGGGTAGCGTGCTCTGGCCTCACCTTGTTGTCACCTGCCGTGCGATACTGCAGATTATACCTATCACCATCTTCAGCAAAAGCATCCCACTTGGCAGCCATCTCGGCAGAGGCATGCACGAAGTTATATTCGGCATGGAGATAGTTCTGATTGTAGGTTTTGTCTATCTTCTGAACGTCGTTATAAAACTGTTCGAATGACTTTCTATTGCCGTTCTCATCCAGGAGAGAAGGGAAGGCTTCATTGAGTTCATGAAAAGTCTTCATGCCCGAGAAGATGTAGTCGGAGCGTGTGAGCCTCTGCCGCATCTTATCACTCATCCTGACTTTCTCAAACGAAGAGTCGAGAACAGAGGCATGTGTGGAGATGAACTGCTGCGCCTCATCGGAGGCAAGGATATTGATGTCGAGAGTTGCTCCTTTCTGCTTGAAGAGCGCGGACATCATGCCATGGAAGGCATTGGAAAGCTTTTCGCGGATTTTGTCCTGAGCATCCTTTGCCAACGTAAGATGCGGCGAGTACCCCTTGAGGATCTCTTCATATCGGCTGTGCAGCCCCACGTAGTCGGTGGGGCTTAGTCGAAAAAAGGGTGAGCGTTGTTTTGTTTTTTCCCCGTCTTCCTTTTGTCTTCATCCTCTTCCGTCTTTGTCTTCTTATTATCATCCTCCTCTTCCTCTCCGGATTCCAAAGCAGGGAGGGTGTTATTGCGTCGCTCTCCTACCGGCATGGAGTATTTCTCGGCAAAGTATTTGGGATCTACATCATAGCGGTCGGCAATCATCGTCTCATAGGCTACCTGCTGCTCCGGAGTATAGTCGACGCTGTCGTCCCAGTCGAAGCGCAGCCCCTTGACGGGGAATCCATGCTTTGCCATTCTGGGGATGAGCTGATTGTTGATGATGTCTCGCAGCATACCGGCATCCTCCTCGATGAGGTTCTGGAAGACCTGCAGGTGCGTCTGTGACTGAGAGAGGCTGCTGCCATCCTCGATGGTCATAGTCTGGCCGATGACAAGCTTGGAGAGTTCGGAGTTGGCACGGTCAGCCCTCTGATTAAAGACATTGTAAGCGTCTCCCCTCGTGGACTCGATGAACTCCAGTTCGGTGTCGAGAGGGAGAATGGCGGTACCTGCGAATCCGAGGCTTTTCAGCTGCTCATTGATACGGTTACGCTCCTTCTCATCACGTGTGGCCGTCTTAGCCACCCTTATGGGCATGCCGAAGATCTCGCCGAAAGCGTCCCAGAAGGCGAGCATGTTTTTCTTAGGAATGGTATGCTGTGCAGCCTTGAGATATAGTCCGAGGTTATCCGGTCGTCCCGCCTCGATGAGCCATTCGGCGAAAGGCGCCTCGTGAAAGTCGATGCCGGTCGTCCAATCCTGTCCAAGATCCGTGATGACCCTGCCGTATTCAGGAATGACATGCTTTCTGGGAATGAGCCTCACATCGGCATAGCAAGGACATCCGTCGCCGTCCTGAATGACATCGCCCAGTTCTATGAGCGAGTGCCCCCAGTAAACGGAGTCCAGACAAAGGCGGCAAAGGTGCTTGAACCAAGCCTGGTCGAAATAGTGATGAGCATCCTCGTCTTCCTTTCCGGAAGCATCCACGAGCTTAAAGGATTTCGCCATAACGAAGCCTTCCCGCTGAGCGACACATCCAGAGAGGTGACCGTCCACCTCGGTGTCCCGATAGATGTCATAGAGTCTCTGTCTGTTGGGACTGTCAACATTGATGGCCATCTGCCAAGCCGCTCTCCAGTCGGCGATGTCCTTGCGCGTGAGGGCGTCGGTGGTACGCTGCAGATCAATGATGACATGTTTGACCTGCTTTGGATTACTGGCCTTAGCCAGGTTGAAATTGCCATAAGGGGTACGCAGCACATAGTCCTGCTGCCCTCTGATCTTATTGAAAATGCCTTTTATATTCATCTTTCTTACCAATTAACTTTGTTGAATGGTGGCTGCACTCGGCATAGCCAAAATGAATTTTGTCTCTGCTCTCATTTGCTCACCAATTATGTCTTAACGGTTTCTGTGAGGAGAGGATTATTCCCGGAGAAACTGTTTCTCCATCCTCATTGACGGTCAAAGGAAGATCCGGCACGATTTTACCGGCCTGTACGCCTTCGAGCCATTTGACAGCCCTTTCATACCTCTCCTTACGGATTTCCGACCCAAGCTTCTGCGGCATTGCGGAAACCATGTGGTAGAGTGCGATGTCACAAGTATACATGACAATAAGCCTGTTGCGCGCGGCACCCTCAGCGGAGAAAATGCTTTTACAGTCGTAGACAGGCCGCAGATAGGACGCGATCTCCTCCTGCGCCTCAGCCTCTGCGTTAGACCGGTTTTCGTCCGACGTCTGCGAAACGACCTTCAGGGCGCTGTCTCCAATGACTACCCGATAGTCTTCATCTGTGATAAACATAAGCTATGCGATTTTGAAATTGAATTACCATGAATTTTTGGCGGTTGGCCGTCTGCCTATTACGGGCTGGATGCTCTCCTGCCTTGAGTTGCGCTGCAGCATCCAGATAGCTCCCTCATCAGCATCCGGCGCATCATCATGTACCCGGCTGCCACGCTCCAGGGCGAGCGTTTGTTCGATGCCCACCTGCATATCAGGCGAATCTTTCAGCTTCTCATTGTAGAAAACGAATCCCCTTTCCCACAGCGGGCTTACCGCCTCGATGCGCTGGATCTTTTCCGGTTTCTTCCGTTTGTCAGGCATGATCGGCAACTGATATCCACGGATGTTTCCCTCAGCCTCGAATTCGTCGAGAATGATGTCCTGCATGAAGTTCGCCTCCATGAAGAACTGCACGGATGCCTGATCACATGTACGTTCATAAAGATCGTAGAGCCACCTGACCATTCCCGAGACCGTGTCTTGCCGGACATAGCAATCTATGAGATGGAGTTCTGGCCCGATCTTTCCCCAAAGTCTGGAAGCCTTGTAGTCGTTTGCCGTGGTGGACTTGAAGGACGGGTCGGTATAGCAGATGAGCTCATCGTACTTGCGTAGAGGCGGCAGCCTCTTGAACCGGATCCATTCAGCGCGGAAGATGGTGCCGTCGACGATGGGGTTGTGCATCATCTCCTTGTTCCATGCCCTATAGCCGACAAAATCGGCATACTCCTTGGCTTCCTCCCTGGTCCATTTATCTTTCCATACAGGATTGCCGTCCTTGTCGACGGCCTGGATCTTGGAGAGATATACGCCCCGAGTATGGGCGAGATTGTAGAGGACGGAATTCTTTGAGATAAGGTTTCCGACCATGATGAATCGTCCGCGGCCGACATCAAGCGAGCCGAAGAGCGCTTCCTTGACCCAGTCGGTCAGATCGTGCACACGCTTCTCGTTGCGGCAGAGCTCATCATCGTCGAGGTCGTCGATAACGATATAGTCCGGTCTTGCCTCACGGTCACGAAGACCACGCGGCGACTGTCCGCGTCCACAAGCGAGGAACTTAACCCCCGACTTGGTCTTGAACTCACCCCCCTGCCAATCACCATCGGACTGCTGCTCACCGAAGTCGGCTATAATACGCTGGTTGTATTCCAACTCAGCCTGGATGTCGCCAAGGAGGCGGTTGGCAGAATCCTCCGACTTGCCGACAATGACCATGAAATTGATGAGCCTCTTAGGCTGGAACATGAGCCATAGCGGCATAAAGATGTCGAAATGTGTGGACTTGGCATGTCCACGCGGCCACATGAATACGGCCTTGAGGTTTGGCGTATTCCTGACCTTCCGTGCGGCATCGTTATGGAAGGGCGCATTATGAATGGTACGCAAGACCTCTCCCGTAGTCTTGTCGCGCAGCTGCAGGAAGTGCGGGAAGTAGTACTCGCAGAATGCAGCATAGTTGGAGAGCAGCCTTTTCTTTCGCCGTTCCCTCTCCTCTTTAGACTCCGGCTTGAGCAAGGCCACATCCGTGACGGCCTGAACCTGCTTGCACCGTTCGCGCCAAAGCTCATACGCCTGTTTCTTTTCTGCTGCTGTTGCCATACTACTTGATTCCCATCTGTTCAGTGATATACATATCCTGGTACTTGTTGAAGACCTTCATAAGCTCCGGCGTAACGTCCGGGTCGGTCTGTGAGCGGTATTCGAGCCATTTGGAGAAAGCCATGAATACCTCTATGGTGTCTACTACATTGGCTTTCTTGTCAAGCTTCTCGATGACTGAAGATAGCTTAGCGAGCTTGTCGCCCAACCCTGCCATCAAATCCGGATCGCCCGACTCATTGACCTGCGTGATCAACGTATCGATGGTAAGAAGGAGCTTGTTGACGAGTTCGGGTCTCGTGACGTTCTTGGCCGCTCGTGCCTCTTTCCATCCGCCAGCGGTGCACCACTTGGAGATGGTGACTCGTGAGACGTCGACTTTCTCGGCGATCTCTCCCTGTTCCATGCCGGCAAGATAAAGGGTGCGTGCCAGGCTCTTCTTTTTCTCAGTATCTGCTTTTGTCATAAATGAAAAATAAATATTATGTTGCAAAATTGGCAGTTTTTGTCGGGTCTACAAAAAAAGTGTGCAATGGTTGCAGACATGTCTGCAAGGATTGCACACTTTTTTGGAGGTCAGCGAATAAACCTGTAATATTGCAGCCGAAATCACATCAACGACGACAATGGGAAAAAGAGTAAGAATCAGCAATGACCGTCTGAACAGCTACGGCACCCGGGTGCTTACGGACGGTATGGACATCAGCCAGTATGCGCGTAACCCCGTACTGCTTTATATGCACGAACGCGGCAACGTGATCGGCTACGTGAAAAACGTGAAGGCAGAGAACGGCGAGGTGACGGGCGAGCTCATGTTTGACGACGCGAGCGAGCTGAGCTCCCGCTGCAAGAAACAGTTTGAGTTTGGCAGTCTGCGGATGGTAAGCGCGGGTCTTGACGTGGTGGGAACGAGCGACAAGAAAGAGCTGCTCGTGGAGGGCCAGACGCGTCCGACGATAACGAAAAGCATCCTGCGTGAGGTCAGCGTGGCAGACATCGGTGCCAATGACGACGCCCTTGTGCTGCACTATGAAGGAAAGAAGATCAATCTGGGCACAGACGGCTATTGCCCTCTGCCCCTGCTCAATAAAAACAATAACAACAAAAAGAACGAGAACATGGAACAGAAAGCCATTGCCCTTCAGTTAGGGCTTCCGGAGACGGCAACGGATGAGATGATCACCCTGAAGCTGAAAGAGCTCCAGTCGGCAAAGACAGAGAACGAGCATCTGCAGCAAGAGAAGGCAGCCCTGGAGCTGTCTCAGATTACCGGCCTTGTGGAAGGTGCCATCGCCGACCACCGCTTAGGCGCGGAAAGTAAGGAACAGTTTATTAGCCTTGGCAAGAAGATCGGAGCCGAGGATCTCGACAAGACACTTAAGGCGATGACACCGAAGGTTAAGCTGTCGGCCATTGTCGGCCATCAGGGCGGCGCCCCTTCGCAGCAGGGCTATGCTGCCTACAAGAAACTGAGTGAGGTCCCTGCGTCTCAGATGCTGGAGCTTCGGGACAACCACCGCGAGGAATATGCCCGCCTTTACAAGGCCGAATACGGCATGGAACTGCCGGAGGAATAGAACGAATAACCCAATAAAAACGACAAAAGAATGAGAAAAGAAATGACGAAGAGCCTCATGGCCGTATTGTTCAACAGCCTGATGGGCGTGACGGCCGCCTTAGTGCTCGGTTTTTCTCCCATCATGGGAGCTGTGGGCGCCAATGTGATTGCCCTGCTTGCCGGTGGCTTCATGCCCAAGGAGGCACTGAACGCCGGCGTGCTGAAGGAAGTATGGACCGGCGAGCTCGTGAAAGCTCTGCGCAGTGGTCTGGAAGGCAGCTGGCTGGACGGAGTGCCCGACCAAAGCAGCATTGTGGACAATGACGTGATCCATCTGGTAGAGGTGGGCGTTGACCCTGACGTATTGGTGAACAATACTACCTATCCCATCCCCCTCCAGGCGCTTGACGACAAGGACCTGACCATCAGTCTTGACAAGTTCCAGAGCAAACCGACACCCATTACGGATGACGAGCTTTTTGCGCTGAGCTATGATAAGATGGCCCGTGTGAAAGAGAGCCATGCCAACGCCATCAACGATTCGAAGTTTGCCAAGGCAGCGCACTCCCTTTGCGCTAAGCAGGACTCCAAGACCACGCCAGTACTGACCACCACCGGCGAGCGTGACTCAGAAACAGGCCGTCTGCGCCTGAGACCGGAGGATCTCGTGGAGATGAAGCGTTCTCTTGATAAGCTGAAGGTACCGGCTGTGAACCGCCGCCTGGTGCTATGCCCGGACCATGCGAACGATCTGCTGCTTGCAAGCCAGAACTTCCGCGAGCAGTACAACATTGACCGCAACACCGGCAAGGTAGGCTCACTGTACGGCTTCGATATTTACGAGTTTGTCAATACTCCTCTGTATACGGCAGCCGGAGTGAAGAAGGATCTTGGCACCGCCGCCAGCAAGGGCGAGTTCAACTGTTCCTTTGCATTCTACACTCCTCGTGTTTTCAAGGCAACGGGTTCTACCAAGATGTATTACCGTTTGGCCGAGACCGACCCGGAGTATCAGCGTAACCTGATCAACTTCCGCCACTACTTCATCTGCATGCCCAAAAAGGAAGACGCAGGAGTTGTGATGAGAAGCGGATATAAGGAGACAGTATGATGGGAAAGCCAATGAAATATCTCGTTATCCACTGCACGGCAACGCCTGAAGGCAGGGAAGTAAGCAGCTCTGAGATACGTCGGTGGCATACCTCCCCACCTCCATCAGGTCGCGGCTGGAAGCAGGTGGGTTATACGGACATGATCCATCTTGACGGCCGTGTGGAGCGCATGGTTGACAACAACGAGGACGCGAACGTGGATCCGTGGGAGGTGACCAATGGTGCCGCCGGTTATAACAGCGTCAGCCGTCATATCGTGTATGTAGGCGGATGTGACAAGCATATGAAGCCGAAGGATACACGTACGGAGGCTCAGAAGGAAGCTCTGAAACGCTATGTGAGAGACTTCCATGAGCGTTTCCCCCAGGTAAAGATCGTGGGACACCATGAACTGAATCCCGGGAAGGCATGTCCGAGTTTTGACGTAGCTGCCTGGCTGCGCTCCATCGGTATCAGACAATAGTAATCAAACCATAAAGACCCAGACGATGGACACGATCTTACAGATACTCCAGTGGGCGATCCCCTCGGGTGGCATAGGCGCAGCCATCGCCTGGGTCGCCAACAGAAAGGCCAACGACGCCAAACAAGCCAAGAGCGTACACGACACCTACAAGGTGATGTACGAGGATATTTCGCGGTTGTTGGTAGAGACACAGACAAAATATGACGAATCGACAAAACTCACGGAGAAACTTGTCTCCGAAAACAATCTCACTCGTAGGGCCCTCAACCGTCTTTCGCGTGCTATCGAGGCCATTCAGCTTTGTCCTCATGCTGGCAATTGTCCTGTCAGCAGTGAGCTGTCGCTCAGCGAAGACGGTGACGACGGAAAGCCGGTCAGTGAGCGCAAGGAGCGTAGACAGCACCGCAGAGAGGCAGAGCGGACTAAGCCTTGTATGGCAGGAGCCGGTGAGGAAGGACAGCGTGAGGCTGGCGGTGCCGCTTGACTCTCTGCTGAAACTTCCCCAAGGTGCGACATATACGGCCTCTCAAGGCAGATCGAGAACGCGGATGAGCCTGACGAAGAGCCCGGGCAAGACACCTGTGATCGTGGTGGAGAGCGAATGTGACTCTCTGGAAAGGCTGTGTCTTTACTACAGTAAAGAAAATGAGCGTTTGTCGGTGGCCAACTCTCACTTAGAAAGCACCGTCCAAACGGAGAAAGAACAGCATTCGAACACGCTTTGGACGACCCTCCAAATCTTCATTGCCGGTCTTATAACCGGAATCATAACAACAATTTTAATCAGGAAAATATGGCAAACAGTGTATTAGACGGAACAGATCTTATCCTTTCAGCCATGGGCTCAGCCCTCGGCTTCTCTACGGGATGCAAGGTGTCTACTTCTGCGGAGACCGGCGAGCGCAAGACGAAGGAGGCGAGCACCGGTAAATGGAAGGAGCAGTATGTAAAGACCTTCTCGGAGCAGATCACGGCTGACGGCCTCGTTCTGACTGACGGAACGAGCGAAGTGCCGACCTACGACCAGCTGAAAGACGCAATGCTGAAAGCAGAGCCCATCGACGTGGCCTATAACCTTCGCGACGGCGACAAGCGAACTGGCAAGTCTGCAGGCGGCTACAGTGGCAAGTATATCATTACCAGTCTTGAGCTTGATGGCCAGGCCGGTGACGACGCTAAGTACTCAATTACCCTCCAGAACAGCGGTGCCGTGACGAAGCAGGGAACGGGCCTGACAGAGGGATCAACAACTCAGGCAGGATCATAATATGGAAGGAAAGAAACTCATGAGACTACGGATCGGGGATAAGGAATATCCCTGCCGTGTGACAATGGGCGCTATGACGCGTTTCAAGAACGCGAGCGGCAAAGATGTGAGCAAACTGGACCAAAGCGACATATCTGAACTTGTGCTCTTCATCTATTGCTGCGTGAAGAGCGCCTGCAACGCGGACAAGGAGCCCTTCGACATGGACTTTGAGACGTTCGCGGACAGCATGGAGCCGGAGAGTATGAATGCCTTCTATGCCCAGGCGGCCGTTGATGAAAAAAAAACGGGACCGGCAGCGGTAAGGAAGCAAGCATAGAAGAGCTCATCGGCATAGCGGTGGGGTGCATCGGAATGAGCCGTGACGACTTTGAACGCTGCACCCCATCAGAGTTTTACGAGACGTGGAGACAATGGCATGACCTGACAGAGCGTGACATGCAAGGGGAATGGGAGCGGACGCGGACATTGCTATTTGGCTTCATTCAGCCCTATACGAAGCATGGTCTTACGGCCCACGAGCTCTTACCCTTCCCGTGGGACAAAGAGGAGAACAGCAGCGAGAGCCATCGGCTGAGCCGAGCTGAGGTGATGGAACGCTATGCTGCGGCAAAGAAAAGAAACGGATTAAAATAGACTGTACAATGTCAAATGCGGTAGAATTTCATATCAAGATAAAGAATGATGGAGGTAATGTCCTTCAGGATCTCATCGTCGAATCCTCCGACCTTGAAGACGTCATTGCCAAGGTCGGCAAAAACGCCGGAGAGGCTGGAAACCGGATTAAGGAGATGGCAGCCAAGAGTATGGTTTTCGATGGCATTATCAGCTCCCTGAATAACCTGAAGGGAATTGTTGGCAGTATAGTCGCTCCATTTGACAGCTTCGAGAAGTCCATGCGCAGTGTCAACACCATGGCCGGAAAAGGCGGTGAGGACTTTGAGGCAATGACCGATCAGGTCAAAGAACTCAGCAAGAATATTCCTCTCGCAAGAGAAGAGTTGGCCAATGGTCTTTATCAGGTTATCTCTAACGGCGTGCCGGAAGGTAACTGGATGCAGTTCCTGGAGCAGTCGAGCAAATCCGCAGTAGGCGGTCTTGCCGATCTTGGACAAACTGTAACCGTTACCTCCACCCTTATCAAGAACTATGGCCTTAGCTGGGACCAGGCTGGTGCCATCCAGGATAAGATACAGATGACCGCTAAAAATGGCGTTACCAGTTTCGAACAACTTGGTCAGGCACTCCCCATGGTAAGTGGAAGCGCGTCACAGCTGGGCGTGTCGATGGATGAGTTGATGGCGGTATTCGCAACGACGACTGGAGTAACTGGTAACACGGCAGAGGTCTCCACACAGTTGGCAGCAGTGTTAAATGCCCTCATCAAGCCAAGCGCCGAGGCCACCAAGGCGGCCAACGAGATGGGTATCGGCTTTAATGCCGCCAGTGTACAGGCTGCCGGTGGCTTGCAGAATTTCCTGCTCGGTTTGGACCAGAGCATCAGTGAGTACTCTGCGAAAACCGGACAGCTGAAGCAGACCATCTACGGCCAATTGTTCGGAAGCGCGGAGGCCCTGCGCTTACTGGGCAGTCTGACAGGAGAACAGAAAGACAAGTTCGCTGAGAATATCGGTGCCATGGCAGATAGTGCCGGAACGATAGACAATGCTTTCAACGAGATGTCAAGTACCGGGGAAAGTGTTTCTCAGATGCTGAAGAACCAGGTTGCATCCATGATGGACTGGGCCGGATCTATTGCAAGCACCTCGGCTCCATATATCGAACTGATTGCCAACACAGGTTTGGCTATTACGAGCCTTACGCAGTTCAGAACCGGATTGATGACAGTTATCACCGGCCTGAAGGCCGTAAAAGTGGCCACCCTTGCCCAGGCAGCAGCATCTAAAATCGTTGCCATAGCCTCCAATGCATGGAAAGTCGCCCAGATTGCCCTTAATTTCGTGCTCAGTGCCAATCCTATTGGCATTGTCATCATGGCCATAGCAGCCTTAGTCACCGTACTTATTACGGCTTATAATCATTGTGAGACCTTCAGGAATATCTGTGATAAGGTATGGAGTGTGGTAAAGAATGTTGCCTCTGCCATCTGGGGGTATCTGGTCAAAGCTTTCGAGAAAGCCTCAGAAGTTATCAAGAAAGCCTGGGAGTGGGTGAAAAAGTTCTTTGGCATAGGTGATAGTGGCATCAGCAAGCAGACTGCCGACGTTGACAAGAACACGAAGGCCGTGAAAGCCAACACGAAGGCAAAGACCCAGAATGCTGTAGAAGCATTGAAGCTCAATAAAAAGCAAAACGCGCCAGATTCGACTTCAACTTCTTCATCCGGGACTAAGAGCGGCACACCTAAGAGGACCGGTAATACAACGGCGGATAAATACGGCGGCAAGACTCTCATTGCCAATGCGACCTCATATAAGGAGCTTGGCAATAATATCCAGTATTATCAGAACAAACTGGAAACTACAAAAGGAGCCGAGACAGCCACCATCGCTCTCTATGCCCGAAAGATACAACAGTTGAAGGAACAGCAGAATGCCATTACCGAGTTGCAGGATGCCGCTTCACGGCCAAAAGAGTTGAATACCCTTGAGGCTATCGATGCGGAAATTTCCTATCAACAGGACTTGCGTAAACGAGCGACAGCCTCGAACATATCGGGTATTGATAAAGAAATACGGCGTTTGAACGACCTTAAAACAGCGTTTGAACGCAGTGCTCATGTCAGTATCGGAATTGACCAAATCAAGACCTACAGGCAATTGGACGAGGAACTCCAGTATTACAGTGATCTGCTGAAAACGGCGACGGCCAGCGAAAGAATTGAGATCCAGAAGCAGATCAACGCGCTTAACGAGTTACGTGCCAATTGGGATGAAGCGTTGGATGATCTGAAAATGCCCGAGGACATATCACGCTTGAATACGATAGACGCTCTGGATAAAGCCATCAGCTATTACGAGTCAAAGCAGAAGAAAGCAAGTGCCTCTGAGATTACGGACATAGAGGAGACGATCCAGGAATTGGAAAAGAAACGGGACGCGATGAAATCCCTGGCTAAGATCCCGGAGATGCAGGAGGAAGTTGGGAAACTCGGACAAATGGACCATCAGGAACTGAAGGTGGAACTCAAGGCCATCGGTTTCGACGGTATCAGAAAGCGTATTAAGCAACTGCAGGACATGTTGGCAGATACCAAGAACCCTATGAGCATCACCCAACGTGCTGAAGTTAACAAACTGATAGCAAGTTATGAGGACTATCAGAAGGTACTGAGGAAGAACGATGTGACATTAGAGAAGTCCTGGAGTTCTATGAAGGGGATTGGCAGTGGCATCAATTCCATGACAGATGCCCTTGAGGGCAACCGCGGAGCATGGGAGACGGTAACCGGGGTAGTAGATGCGGCAATACAGATCTACCACGGTATCAATTCAGTGATCCAGATCATAGAGGCGTTGACGGCCGTGACCCATGCGAGCAACGCAGCAACAGTCGTCAGTTCGGTGACGACAACGGAAGCGGCAGCAGCCAAGGTGGCGGCAGCTCCGGAGGAAGTGGCGGCAGCGACAGCCTCGACCATCGCCACGAAGGCAGAAGCCATGGCTTACAGGGAACTGGCGGCGAGCGAGTTTATGGCAGCGCACGCCTACATACCCTTTGCGGGCGCTGGCATTGCCGCAGGTTTTATAGCTACAATGCAGGCTCTGGTAGGTGCTGTTGCTGTGACACCATTTGCGAACGGCGGTATTCTGTATGGTCCGACACTGGCCCTTATGGGCGAGTATGCGGGCGCTAAATCGAATCCTGAGGTTGTAGCTCCCCTTGACAAGCTGAAAAGCCTGATAGGTGATACGGGCGGAACATTCGGAGGCAGGCTGGAAGCGAAGGTGCGTGGCCGTGACATCGTGATGGCCATGGCCAACGAGACACGCATCAACAGACGGAAAACGAACATAAGACTCTGAACGATGTACATACACGGAAGCTTTTACAACGAGCATGACGAAGTGGTGGAGGTGAGCATCCTGACCCACGGGGACCGCGGCACAGAGACGGAAATCGGCGCTGCGGGCTCCGGCATATACTTTACCGACGATCCTGTGGACATAACGAGCGAGGTGAACGATACCTTTGACCATCTTCTGTATCACCAGGCGACGGTGAGGCTGCTGACCAGCAACTTTGTGCAGGATTTTTTCTGCGCATCGTGCAAGGATGCGGTGATCAATATACGCAGAGGTGGCCGTTGCCTGTTCGCGGGATATATAGAGCCTCAGACCTACTCGCAGGATTACAACGAGGATCTTGACGAGGTGGAGCTGAGTTGCATAGACGCGCTGACGGCGCTGAAGTATGCGAAATACCGCAGTATCGGCGCCAAAGGCGTGATATATGCCGCGGTGAAGGGAGAGGCGATGCAGCGTACTTTCCTGGATATTATGAAGGAACTGTTAGGCGGTGTGATGACGGGGCTGGATATATCCGGTAAGGAGAGCTGCCACTACTGGTATGACGGAAGCAAGGCAGTGGATAACCTGACGGCGAACCGCCATGCGATCTTCGGCCAGCTATCCATCAACGAGCTTCTTTTCCTCGGTGAGGAAGAGGACGACGTGTGGCAGCAGGATGACGTGCTGGAGGAGATCCTGAAATATCTGAACCTCCATATCGTTCAGGAAGGACTGGACTGCTATATATTCTCATGGGAAAGCATAAAGGGAGGAAAGGACATCTACTGGCGGGACTTGATAACGAGCGACCGTCTGACAACCATACGCAAGACGATAGACATCAAGACTGAGAACGTGATAGGCACCGACACGAGTATCAGTGTCGGGGAGACATTCAGCCAGATCCTGCTTACGTGCGACATCAAGAAGATAGAGAGCATGATCAAGAGCCCCCTCGACGATGACCTGCTGACGAGCCCTTATTCGAACAAACAGAAATACATGACGGAATACAGTAGTGACGGCGAGGGCAACAAGGCCATAGATGCCTTTGACGCCATGACTCATGGAAGAGAGACTGATTTTGAAGGAGGGCGCATTACAGACTGGTACTTGCAGGTGATGAATAATCCAGAATGGTCATTCCCGGATCGTGGTAGCGGCAGCCTTATGGAGAAATACTGTCAGGACAACACCAACCAGCAGGCCTTGCCCAACCAGCTCGCGAAACAACCCGGAGCAGCCATCCTCTCATTTGGAAAGGTAGAGCGGCAGACGGACGGCAAGGACAACGCTCCCGTGTCAAAGGTGGAGATGACGAACTGTCTGGTGGTAAGCATCAACGGAAACGGAGTAGACAATGATGAGAGCAAGAGCTATCCCAACACGGAAAGCATCAAGGCCGGCATACCCTGCGCCATATACACGGGGCAGACGACGGGCGGCGTATTCTCTCCTACCGACGACCAGACAACGAACTACATCGTACTGAGCGGAAAGATTGCCCTGAACCCGGTGATGGCAGAGACGGATACCTACAAAGCGATATATGACTATAAGCCATCGGCGGGAGTTATCTCGCTGCCGATCTATAAGACCGGTATCAGGCAATGGTGGCATGATACCGTACCGAGCCGTGACAACAGCGATGGCCGGTATTATACAAGAAAATGGTGGAAGGCGTCCACCCCCGGTTCTGAACCTGTATGGGATCAGTCGACTGATGTTGGCTTGATGCCTTTCACGGACAAAGGCCCTCAGGAATATGAGTTTCAATACAGTGCCATCGGCGACAGTAGCGACCAGATCTCCAAGGTGGCCGTGCTGGCATGCATGCTGATCATCGGCGACCAGTGTGTTGTGGAGACGGGCACGAGCGGCCAGCCTCAGGATTTCCAGTGGCGCAAGTTTAAGGAGCGTGACAAATGCAGTAGTGATGATGAGTATTACCAACAGTGCTTTACGATCGGCTTTGACCCCAAGATCGGAGACAAGCTCATCGGCACGCTATTCAGCCTGCAGAACAATATCACCTATAAGATGGGCGTGGATGCCGAGGGCATAGCCATACCTATCAAGAAGAGTGACAAGGTGAACGGCAAAGTAAGATTTATGATACTCGGTCCGGTGAATACGGTATGGGACGTGGTAACGAGACGGCATCCGACCTTTTTTCGGCATACGAAATGGGGAAGTACGAGCGTTCCCCTTCTGCCTCATGTGAGCGACATCATCATAGAGCAGTTTGAGATGAAGGTTTACAGTGACAATGGACTGGTGAACAATACGGGTGACAAGGATCTTGTCTATATGAGCGACACGAAGGAGACATTCGTGAACCGAAAGGACGATATAGAATTCAAGATCAGCTCAGATCTGACAACAGACGAATGCCATGCCCTGGGCATAACGGAAAGCGTGAAAATGAGCACTCCGGTAAACACTACGACAAGTGAGCCGGTGCTCCAAATATATGATTACAACCGAGGCACGAGCGCAAAGGCGGAACAGTTTTATGTAGACAGCTACTACACAGAGTTCCATTCTCCTCACATCCTCATGACGCAAACGATGGAAGACAGAGACAACGGGCTGATCGACGCATTCGCGCTTTACCGTCATCCTGCTATGGGAAGGACTTTCTTTGTACAGGGAGTGAGCCGTAACCTTGAGGAGGGATCGGCCGAGTTGAACCTAAAAGAGACAGACTAATGATAGAAGTAAAGATACTGAGCAAACCCAAGAATACAGGCGGTACGGCTGCCATTGGCACAGGCAGTACCTCTTATAGCAGCATGGCCGTGACAGAGGCAGCCCATGCCGGCCGGGCTGATCTGGCCGACGAGGCCAAGGAAGCTGACCATGCCAAGGAGGCTGACCATGCGAAAAAAGCAGACGAGGCGGGTGGCGCCACGAAAGCAGAATATGCGGACGAGGCAGGTCATGCACTTGAGGCTGACCACTCCAAAGAGGCTGACAACGCGGACAAATGGGACAGCCATCATTTTGACGACTGTATGGATCAGCCCGTACGAAGAAAAGATGATGTTGCCTTCGGTTCTATAGAGACGGACATCCTCAGGAGTGCGGGCGAGTTTATAGACGGGCTGTTCGGATCGGGATTCAAGTTGTGGAAAGACGAGAATGGAAATACGTCCCTTTGTCGGCCCAAGGGGGATTGTCCGTGGCAGGCGGATGCCGCTGCCTAACCAAAGAACTTGATATGATAGCGTGCTAAAACTATTTTTTTTGCTTACCTTTGCGGTCATGGAACAAGAAAAGATAGACTTCTACAAAGGTTTAGCGATATATATCCTCCCCGAGGGCGTGACTAACTACTTTGACGTGGTGGACTTCAACGAGCAGCCAGCCAAAGATCACGGGAAGCTTTACAAGACCGAGCTTCACATATATCTTGATGAGAAGGACAATCGTCCAGAGGGCTTTGATGGCGTCAAGTCAAACGGCTTCGGTGAAGAGAGGATGATATACGACTTCCCTGTTC
>NZ_AUJK01000008.1 GCF_000424185.1 Prevotella sp. AGR2160 | reverse complement strand
CGTATTGGCTGATAAACGATCTCCGAGCAATCTTTCGTACGAAGTCTAGCACCAAGGAGACTGCGAAGAAAGCGCTTGAAGGATGGTACAAGAAGGTCACCAAGTCTACCCTTAGAGAGATTAAATCCGTAAAACAGTCTATCCAGCACTACGAGGACGAGATACTCAATTACTTTATCAACAGAGACACTAATGCTTCTGCAGAATCGCTCAACTCCAAGATGAAAGCCTTTAGGTCATGCCTGAAGGGAATAAGGGATATACCCTTCTTTTTCTATAGATGTATTACCGTCTTTGGTTAGGCAGCGGCATCCGCCCGCCACGGACAATCCCCCTTGGGCCCATAAAATACAGAATAAAAATGTTTTGGGAAAATTTGCTCATCTCAATAAATATTCGTATTTTTGTATCAGAAATAGAAGTCACATTAAATAACACGATTATGGCATTGGAAATTAAAGCGATTCCTACTCTTCATGGTGATGCTGCTGAGAGATTTCTTAAGCTAATAGACGTATCGTCAGAAGAAAGAAGCGGGGAGGTATCAAGCGTGACCCGCAGATGGTTAAGAAAGTTCTGCAAAAGGCTGGCCTTAGATAATTATGAGTTGGCTTTTTGATAACTGTAGTATTGATGAGTCGTATCATCAACGGATGCGATTCCATGTGATTATTCTTTCTATTCGTCAATATAAAATACTTGAAAATTGCGTTTTTCCCATTTTTTTGACAAATAGAACTTGTAAACTAGAGCGCGGAGAGGGCGAGTCTGAGCTAAAATGTGCGGAAAAACGGAGTTTCGGGTCGTAAATACCGTAGATATTTTGCTAAACATCGTGCAGAATTTTCTCTGGATGGTGTTTACGGGTCGAAAATATCGTAGAGAAAATGAATAAAACGATAATTTCCGGACTGTTTTTATTGGTTTTATGCGTATTTTTATTCGTTGTTGTTATAACGATAATTGCAAGTAATTGATTATGAGAGAGATGTAAAATTGGCTGAGAATCGTGTATTTGCGGGCGAATGGTCAGTTGCTGAAAAAATCGCGAATTTTGGAGGGGTTAAAACCGATGGTGTTTCGTCGATAATTTTTCGATGAAAATAAAATAGGTCTAAAATTTTCAGTTATCGAAAAAATATTGTATTTTTGCACGATAAACAAGCAAGCAAGAAAGCTATGAAGGAAATCAGTTGGGGATTTATCGGATGTGGTGAAGTGACGGAGAAGAAATCCGGTCCGGCGTTCAATGAAGTGCCGGGATCACATATAGAGGCCGTGATGAGTCGTAACAAGGCCCATGCGCGTGAGTATGCCCAGCGTCATCATATCAAGAAATGGTATGATGATGCCCAGGAGCTTATTGACGATCCGGCGGTGAACGCTATCTATATCGCCACGCCTCCGTCTTCCCATGCCACGTTTGCCATTATGTCGATGAAGGCTGGCAAGCCCTGTTATGTGGAGAAGCCGCTGGCGGCGAGCTACGGGGACTGTATCCGTATCAACCGTATCAGTGAGCAGACGGGCGTGCCATGCTTTGTGGCCTATTACCGTCGTTACCTTCCTTATTTCCAGCGTGTGAAGAAGATCATTGATGACGGCGTCATCGGTACGGTTGTCAATGTCCAGGTACGGTTTTCCGTGCCGCCGCGTGATCTTGATATCAACCGTGCCGGGGAATTGCCCTGGCGGTTGCAGCCGGATATCTCCGGCGGCGGCTATTTCTATGACCTCGCGCCCCATCAGATCGACCTGCTGCAGCAGTTCTTCGGTGTCATCACGCGTGCCCATGGCTATCCCGCCAACCGTGCCCATCTCTATGAGCCCGAGGACACCATTTCCGCCTGTTTCTATTTCGAGAGTGGCATCCCCGGCAGTGGCAGTTGGTGTTTTGTCGGTCATGAGAGCGCGAAGGAAGATCTGGTGACCGTCATCGGCACGAAGGGAACGGTCTCCTTCTCCGTATTCAACTATGATCCTATCCAGCTTGTCACTTCGGAGGGCGCCACGAGTATCGTCGTGCCCAATCCGCCGTATGTCCAGTTGCCGATCATCCGTAATGTCATCGAGGATCTGCAAGGCATCGGCAACTGTGAGTCGACGAGTGTGGCAGCGACGCCAACGAATTGGGTGTTGGACCGTATTCTTTGGAAGAATTAATATTTTTGCGATCGTGGTGTTGAGATTGAAACGAATCAGTGCGTGGCTGTTGCTCGTCATGATCCCCTCCGTGCTCTTCGGTGCGGAGGAAGGGGACAGCGTACCTCGTCGGCAGAATATTTTCCGGGCTATCGGGCATGCTGCCATACGTTTCATGGAAGAATTTGACCATATCGATACCACCTATATCGAACCTCAGGCCTACAATTTCACCACGATGTTGCAGAATACCAATACCTACGAGTCTTATCGCTTCAGCACGAGAGACGGAAATATGAGCATCAAGCTCTCGCCGGATCCTTCTTACCGTATGGGTCCGTATTTCGGTTATCGCTGGGCCTTCCTCGGATATACTTTCGATGTGGCGCATGTCTTCTCCGGCAGTGCCCGCCAGAACCGCACGGAGTGGGATTTCTCCCTCTACAGTTCAATGTTCGGCATCGACTTCTTCTGGCGAAACATGGGTAACGGCTATAAGATCAAAGACTTGAAGTTCAATGGTGATGAATCCGTGGAGATGTTGAAAGGCAGTGAGTATAAAGGATTCTCATCGAGTCTGCGGGGCGTGAACGTCTATTATATCTTCAACCATCGGAAATTCTCCTATCCGGCAGCCTACAGCCAGAGCAACGTGCAGCGGCGCAGTGCCGGCAGCGCGCTGGTGGGGCTCGGGTTCACGCGTCATACGATGTATCTCAATCTCAGTGATTTGGTGGAGATGGTACGGACGCCGGAGAACAGTGATGAGCTCAATCACGCAACGGACGGTGTGAACCTCGACCTGAAGTATAAATATCTCGATATCAGTGCCAGTGGTGGCTACAGTTATAACTGGGTCTTCGCCCGCAACTGTCTCTTCAATGCCAGTCTGTCGGCTGCCATCGGTTATAAGTCGACATCTTCGGATATTGACGGACAGTCGAAATATTTCACGGATTTCAAGTTGAAGAATTTCAATGTTGACTGTGTAGGCCGTTTTGCGATATTGTATAACAACATGCGGTGGTTTGCCGGACTCAGTGCTATCCTTCATACTTACCAGTATGACAAAGACCAGATCTCAACGAGCAATATCAACGGCGTGTTGAATTTCTATGTAGGATTTAATTTTGGAAGACGAAAGCGATGAAAAATAAATTAGGGAGACGGAATGTCTTTCTCTTGCTCCTTCTGAGCTGTTCCTTGCTCGGGCTCAGAGCGCAGGGCGTGGTCTGTACGAAAGGCGACAGTGCCCGCGTGGTGGCTTTGCTCACCGAGGCGCGCCGCCAGCCGGCAAAGACCAACTGGATGTTGTGGTTCGGCCGGAAGTTTATCGGCGTGCCTTATGTCGGGGGAACACTCGACAAGGGCAGGGATGAGCAACTCGTGGTGAATCTCCATGAACTCGACTGTACCACTTATGTGGAACAGGTGATGGCGCTCACGCTGTGCGCCGAGAAGAAGGCGACGCGCTTTGCCGATTTCTGCAATGCCCTCCGTCATGTGCGTTATATCGGGGGACGTGTGGCTTATACGGCCCGACAGCATTATTTCACCGCATGGATCAATGATAATGTCAAGGAAGGCCTGGTGACAGATATCCAACAGCCCAACCCGCCGTTCTCCGCCGTACAGAAGATCCGGGTCAACTGGATGACGACGCATGTGAGCAGTTATAAGATGCTCTCCGCCCACCGTCAGTGGCTCGGCGGCATCCGTGACCTGGAGAACAGTATCAATGGCAAGCGCTACCGCTATATCCCCAAGCGGCTGTTGCACGACAGTAGCTTGCTGCGCCGGTGCATCAAGAATGGTGACATCCTCGTGATGATCACGTCGAAGAAAGGCCTTGACACCGCCCACATTGGTATCGCCGTATGGGGGCGTGACGGACAGCTCCACCTCCTCAACGCCTCCTCGCTTCACCACCGTGTCATCGAAGAGCCCCGGAGCCTTTATGAATATCAACAGCGTCAGCGTACGCAGATCGGAATACGGGTATGCAGAGTAAGATAATTTCCTGTTTGTCTTCTTTTCGTCGTCAGCCGGGACTGCTGTCCTGGCTCGTCGTCCTCGTGCTCTTCTCCTCCTGTGCCTCCACGAAATTCGTGCCCGAGAAACGTTATCTCCTGGACCGAGTGGAGATCACGTCGACGCAGGAACATTTCAACGCGGCGGCCCTCGAACCGTTTATCCGTCAGAAAGCCAACTCCAAGTGGTTCTCCCTTTTCAAGATTCCTTTGGGCACCTATTCCCTCTCGGGAAAGGACAGCACGAAATGGCTGAACCGCACGCTGAAAAAGCTTGGCGAGCAGCCCGTGCTCTACGACTCCGTACAGGCACGGCTGAGTTGTCAGGATTTGTTGACTGCCCTGCAGAACCTAGGCTATATGCATTCGCGCGTCGTGCTCCATACACGGGTCCATGGCCGTAAGATCGATGTACATTATCTTCTTGATCCGGGTGTATCGTTTCTTATTGGCTCGGTAGACCATGACATCCGCGATACGGCTATCGCCCGTCTGTTGCAGGACTATCACTGGCAGCTGAAAGCCGGCAGCCCCTTTACCGTGGACCACCTCAACGAGGAGCGGAAGGCTGTCACGGCTTTCTTGAACGATCGTGGCTATCTGCGTTTCCATAAGGACTTTATACAGTATAACTGCGACACCATCCGTGGCAGCCGTAATATCGCCGTTCATCTCGTACTCCTCCCTTACCGTGCGAACAGCAGAAGTCCGGAGACCTTGCACCCCCGCTATTTCATCCGTCAGGTGAACTTCCTGCCCGATGAGAACGACAAGCTCCATCTGCGACGGAAAGTGCTGGAGGATAATACGGCATTGAAAGTCGGAGAGCCGTTCAGTAATACGGATCTTCAGCAGACCTATCATAACTTTGCCCGTATGGCGGCTGTGAGATATACGAATATCAATTTCCGGGAGGTCCGCGACAGTCTGTTGCCCGACAGTCTGCTCACGGCTGCCGATACGCTGCACCGCTTCGTGGATGCCCATCTGCAGGTGAGCATGAACAAGCCGTCGTCCATTGCTTTCCAGCCCGAAGGTACGAATACGGCAGGTGATCTTGGTGCTGCCGCCTCACTGACCTATACAAACCGGAACCTCTTCCGCGGCAGTGAACAGCTGTCGGTGGAACTGCGGGGCGCCTTCGAGGCCATTACAGGACTGGAGGGGTATAAGGATCAGAACTACCAGGAATATTCTGTCTCTACGAAACTCGCCTTCCCGCGTTTCGTAGCGCCGTTTCTATCCCGTAGCTTCCGTCGCCGACAGACGGCCACGTCGGAACTGTCCGTCAGCTGGGATCTGCAGAACAGGCCGGAGTTCCACCGCCGTGTCTTCTCCACGGCCTGGCGTTACCGGTGGGAGGAGCCGCACCATCATCTGAAATGGCGCTTTGACCTCCTCGACCTCAACTATGTCTATATGCCGTGGATCTCTGAGACGTTCCGTCATGACTATCTCGACAGTGCGAGCAACCGCAATGCCATCCTGCGTTATAACTATGAGGATCTGTTCATTATGAAGATGGGACTGGGTATCTCTTATAATAATGGTGTCGACGCTGTCCGTGCCAATATTGAGACAGCAGGCAATCTCCTTGACGGTCTCGCTCATCTCGCTTCTTTCAAGCAGAATAATAGTGGACAGTACACCTTATTTAATATAGCCTTTGCGCAGTATGCCAAGTTTGACTTCGACTATACCCATTTGTTGAAGTTCGATCGCCGTAATACGCTCGCCCTTCATGCCGACTTCGGCATCGCCTATCCTTACGGCAACAGTACGATCCTGCCGTTTGAGAAACGCTATTTCTCCGGTGGCGCCAACAGTGTGCGTGGATGGAGCGTCAGAGGACTGGGACCGGGAAAGTTCAAGGGAACGGACGGGCGCATAGATTTTATCAACCAGACGGGAGATATGAAACTCGACCTCAACGCGGAGATGCGCAGCCATCTGTTCTGGAAACTCGAGGGGGCCGCCTTCATCGACGCGGGAAATATCTGGACCCTTCGTGACTATGCCGATCAGCCGGGAGGACAGTTCCTTTTCAAGGATTTCTATAAGGAGATCGCGGTAGCCTATGGCCTCGGCCTGCGGTTGAACTTCGACTACTTCATCCTGCGCTTTGACTTTGGTATGAAAGCCATCAATCCTGCTTATGACAATGAACGGGAGCATTGGGCGATCTTCCATCCTGATCTCAGCCGCGACTTCTGTTTCCATTTCGCCGTGGGCCTGCCGTTCTGATACATTAAAAAAGTAAAAAGTCAACGGAATATTTGCTTTGTTGCGCTATTTTTGCTAATTTTGCAGATATATTGACTTGAACGATGCTGAAATTTATCTCTTTCGGGAGTGGGAGCAGTGGCAACTGCTATTTGCTCTATACTGATGATGACGCCTTGTTGATCGATGCCGGCGTAGGTGTGCGACTGCTGAAGAAGCATTTCCACGATTATGGACTGCGACTCGACATGGTGCGGAATATCCTTGTCACTCATGATCATGCCGATCATGTCAAATCTGTCGGCAGTATCAGTGGCGACTATCATATTCCGGTCTACGCTACCCGGAAGGTTCATAACGGCATAGAACGAAACTACTGTGTGCGGCGGAAGATTGACGGAGAGATGCTTCGGGTGATCTCTGTCGACGAGCCCTTCTCTGTAGGCAAGTTTCGGGTTACGGCTTTTGAAGTGCCCCACGACAGTAGCGATAATGTAGGCTATCTCATAGAATATGGTGAGGTCACGTTCTGTCTGATGACCGATGTGGGGCATCTTACCCCGCAGATGTTCGATATCATCGGACAAGCCAATTATCTTGTCATTGAGGCTAATCATGATCCCGAAATGTTACGCCAGGGGCCTTATCCGCAGTATCTCAAAGACCGTATCGCCGGCCCCCGTGGCCATCTGAACAATAGTGAGTGTGCGCATGCCCTCGCCGAGCATGCTACGGAGAGGCTGCGTCATGTATGGCTTTGTCATCTCAGTGAGGAGAACAACCATCCCGAATTGGCACGTCTCACCGTGGAGCAGGTGCTCCGCGACTATGGCCTCGTTGCGGGGAAGGATTTTCTCGTTGACGTGTTGAAACGTAAGACGCCCAGTGGGTTCTTTGAACTCAAGTGATATGAATCTCTCCATCC
Source organism: Prevotella sp. AGR2160 (assembly GCF_000424185.1). Lineage (GTDB taxonomy): Bacteria > Bacteroidota > Bacteroidia > Bacteroidales > Bacteroidaceae > Prevotella. Next base: position 133,566 of record NZ_AUJK01000008.1, on the reverse strand, counting down.
TCATCCCTACTTTTAATGATGACTGTACGTCACTCGTCCATGATCTGTTGGCACAGGCTGAGCTGATCGACGGACTGTCTGTTGAGGTGCTTATCGGTGACGATGGCTCTACGGATGAGAACGTTGTAGGGCGTCTTCACGCTTTGTCGGTTCTTTCGCATACCCAATATATTCGGAGGGAAAAGAACCAGGGACGGGCCGCCATTCGGAATTTCCTCGTCCGTCAGGCTCATTACGACCGGTTGCTCTTTATTGACAGTGATATGACCGTTTGCCGGGATGATTTTCTCCGCAAATATCTCGATACACAGGGTGCATTGGTCTATGGTGGCTATATCGTCGGGGGAGATAGTAGACGGCTGCGACATAACCTCCGTTACCAATATGAACGTCATTGTGAGGCAGCGCATCATGTCGATCAGCGCCTGCTGCATCCCGATCGTGACTTCCATACCTCCAACTTCCTCGTAGACCGTCAGGTGATGCTTTCTCATCCCCTTGATGAGCGGTTCCGACATTATGGCTACGAGGATGTGTTGTGGGGAAAAGTGCTGACACAGGAAGGTTTCAGTATCCGACACATTGATAATCCCCTCTCCTTTGCTACCTTTGAGGATAATGCCGCCTTTGTAGCGAAGACAGAGGAAGGTCTTCATACCTTATTTATATTTAGGAAGGATCTTTCCGGCTATTCCCATCTCCTGGCCTTGTCGGAAAAGTGGAATCATTCGCCGATAGGTGCTGCCTTACGGTTGTGGCATAAGTGGGTCGGACCTTGGGAAAGAAAAAAACTCTGCGGAACTAATCCTAGCGTGCCGTTGTTACAACTCTATAAGTTGGGATTTTTTCTCAGTTTATATTAAACCTACAGTATATTCTTTCGTCTACAGGAAAATGAATAGATAACATTAAATACTATATTAGCAAAATGAAAAAGAATGTACTCTCTGCTGCTGCCATCGCGTTGATGCTGATGACGGGTGCCGGTGTGAATGCTGAGGCTGCCACACTGGATGATTGCGCAATGGATCAGATGATGGCTATGCCGGCCAAGAAAACGGCTAAGAAAACTAAGAAAACCACGAAGAAGTCTACGAAGACGACATCGAAGAAGTCCACGAAGAAGACCACTTCTTCCACAACAACGGCCACGGCAACTGCTTCGTCCGCAACGACGACGGAAAGTACTGCCTCCAACGGCCTCGGCTCCCTGCTCGGCGGTCTGGCCAGTGGCCTCTCCACCATCTTCAACGCCAACAAGACCGCTACCGTAGATGATCTCGCCGGTACCTGGAGCTACACGGAGCCTGCTGTGGTCTTCAGTGATGACAATGTGCTGAAGGAGATGGCCGGTAAGATCGCCAGTGCTTCCATCGAGAGCAAACTGGCTCAGGAGTATGAGAAGTTCGGTATCAAGAAGGGCGCAATGAAGATGACGTTTGACAAGGACGGCAACTTCACCCAGACTATCGGTGGAAAGACAATTTCCGGTACCTATAAGATCAACGGGCAAAATGTCACGCTGAGCTATCTCGGTGGACTGAAACAGCTCGTCGGTACCACGCAACTCGACGGTAATGACCTCCTCATTGTCGTTGATGCCACGAAGGCCCTCTCAACCTTAAAGGTCCTTGGCGCCCTGACGGGCAACAGTGTCGCCAATACGGTAGGAAATCTTGTAGGAAGCTATAAAGGTCTGAAAATCGGCGTGAAATTGGATAAATAATCCGCTGATAATTTGGTAGTTTAGAAAAAAGTTCGTAATTTTGCACCCGCATTCACGAGTTGGATGCATAAAATTCAAACCTTTCAAATTATTTCATTAAAAAATGGCAACAAAAATCAGATTGCAGCGCGGCGGTCGTAAAGGCTACGCCTTCTATCGCATCGTTATCGCCGACGTTCGCGCACCACGTGATGGTAAATTTACTGAGAAGATTGGTACGTTCAACCCTAACACCAATCCTGCTACCGTAGATTTGAATTTCGACCGTGCTCTCTACTGGGTAGAGGCAGGTGCACAGCCTACGGACACTGTTCGTAACATCCTCAAGGGAGAGGGCGTCTATATGATGAAGCATCTCCGTGGCGGTGTCAAGAAGGGTGCTTTCGATGAGGCTGAGGCTCAGAAGCGTTTCGATGCTTGGAAAGCTGGTAAGGATCAGGCTAAGACAGCCGTCGCTGACGCTACTGCCAAGGCTAAGAAGGATGCTGCCGCTAAGGAGCTCGAGGCTGAGAAGAAGATCAACGAGGCTATCGCTAAGAAGGTCGCCGACAAGAAGGCTGCTGAGGCTGCCGCTAAGGCTGAGGCTGAAGCTGCTAAGGCTGCTGAGGAAGCTGCTCCCGCTGAGGGTGAGGCTGCTGAGGCTCCCGCTGAGGCTTAATCTTCTGGTAGAAAAAATTTTGGAAGCCGGATATTCTCATGAATATCCGGCTTCTGTCTTTCTTTTTTCATCAAGATTGGGGAATATCTATTCATTCTTTCCTCATTTATTGGTATTTTTCGTTAAAAAAGTGATTTTTTTTGCCTTTAGACCTTGACACTTATCATTTTTTTTTGTAACTTTGCATCAGAAAATAAGAAGATACCTCGATGGTCGTGATGATCATCCTATTATATTTATAAACTTAAAACCATTTTTCATCATGAGAGAAGTTAAAGAACAGATTTTCAAAGATTATTTGAATGACACCAAGATGCTCACAACGAGCGAAACAAACGTGAATGTTGTTGGTGGAGAAATCTGGTACGATTAAATTCACGTTTGACTGTTTCAGAGGCAGTCTATTGTAAATGAAAGGAATTTACACGGAAAACCGGTCATCAGAGGTATTCTGATGGCCGTTTTTTGTCTCTGTACATCTTCTCCTTCCCAGGATGTCTTTCTATTTCCGATAGAGTTCAAGATACTGCCGGGCTACTTTCTTATAGTCATGATGGCGCTCGATATAACGGACGCTGTCACGACGCATCTGCATCACCAGGTTCGGGTGGGTGAGCAGAACGCGGAGACCGTCATAGACACTCTCCTCGTTGGGCTGAACATTGAGGATGGGCCGCAATTCAGTCTCGTGAAGAATTTCGTAGTTCTCCGGTTCGCCGCCCCCGCAACAGATGATGCCGCGCTTCATAGCCTCCAGGGGGTTCATGGAGGGGGTGTAACTGTAGAGTTGGTCGAGGATGATGTCACTGCCGTTCATCATTTCCCGATATTGGGCAAAAGGAACACTTTCTGCAACGCGCAGTTCCACTTTTTCGGGATAATCGGCTTCCAGCCGACGAGCGGCACGGAGCATGATGTCTGTGCCTTTGTAGGCACTCCGCTTCTTATTGATACCGATAAAGATGCGCAACTTGTCATGAGGCACGATGGCTGGTGGTGGGTCCAGCGGTTTAATGGGGAAGGGGATGAACGTGGTCTTCTCGGGGAAGAGGGGCTGATAGGTTGCCCAGTATTCATAGAGGCCGGCGACGATGGCATCACAGTCATGGGCGATGAGCTCGTTGAGGCGCCCTTTGGGTGTGCCGATCCAGTCCTTCTGCTCGCGAAGGGCATTCTCGTCGGTGCGAACCTCATCACCGAAGTTGAAATCACTATAGCGCAGGGGTTTCCGCGTACTGTTCTCGTGCACCCAGTAATAGTCCATGCCATAGGCACCGAGTATCATCTTTCCGTTGTTATGACGGAGATATTGGTAGAATCGTGCGTTCCATTCAGACTTCAGTTCCAGAAACATCGGATTGATGAGTTGCACGACATCATAGTCGCGTAGTTTCGGCAATAGGCGGAACAGACGGGCCAGAAGGGAGATGCCGCCCCATTTCGTCGGCATCCGCTTTAGGTTGATGTCGCGTGGGTAGTCCTTCCAGAAGTCACCGTTGGAGGCTACCGTGACATCCTGCCCGAGACTTCGTAGTCCCTCCGCCAGTGTCCAGTGCACATTACTGTATTCGCCTAATAGTAGGATTTTCATGAGTAATTATTCTCTATTGTCCATTATCTATTCTCTATTGTCCATTATCTATTCTCTATTGTCCATTCTCCATTAAAGGTAGGGGATAGTGAGGAGCATGGCTAAGCGGCCCGTCTTCGTGGCTACTGCCCGGCGGAAGAGATTGTACTTGGTGGTATAGTCACGGTCGGGGAGGGGGAAGAGCCCATTCTTCTGCAGACGGGAGATAGCATCCTCGAGATAACGCTGCGAGCGGGTCAGACGGATGCACTGGTAGATATAGTCCATGGTGAGCTGAGCCACACGGCGCTCCATAGCCGCACGCTGGCCGCCTTGGAGCTGATGACTGATGGCATCAAGCCGCAAAAGCACCTGCTCTAAGTCGTTGAGGCGATGGAGGCGGTGTTGCTTGCTCTTGTTGTTCATGATCGACGTGCGGCGCTTACGGTAGAAGTAGGCCAGCGACGGCGTGTCGAAGACTCGCTTGGCATGGAGAAAGAGCTGTGGCGTAAACTCTTCGTCCTCATGGATAATACCAGTGGTAAAGCGGAGTCCTCGGAGAATATCTTTGCGGAAAACATAGCTGCACGCTGATGCCCTGAGGTTCCTGGTCTGCATATATTCCTCACCGCTGATAGGCTCGGGGAGCGTGAAGTCGGGCTCATTGACTTTTGTAGATGTGAAATTGAAATGGACGATATCCGGATGATGAAAGCGCACGATGTCGAGACAGTGTTCGTAGGAGGCGGTAATGAGCTTATCATCGCCGTCGACAAACTGGATATACATTCCTCGGGCGATCTGCAGTCCGCGGTTGCGGGCCTCGGAGACTCCTCGGTTGGGCTGTCGGAAGTAGACGATCTGATCGTCAAACTCTAACAGTTCGTTGATGACGGGAATCTCGGATCCGTCATCAACGACAATGACTTCCCGTTCCTCTTCCCCTAATGACAAGGCGAGAATGGACCGCAGACACTGGCGGACCATCTCCGCCGGAAGATTATAGACGGGGATGATGAACGATACCAGCGGCTGCTCTGACTTACTGGCTTCTATTTTTTGTGAAGGATGCTGTGTGCGAGTTTGTTCAGTTGACATAAGCGTTTGATTCCTAGGAGATGCATGAGTTTGAGTTTCCACGTGTTGTAATAAGGCATTACGGGAAGGATGGGTTCGTCGCCTGTTTGTTCGTAGACATCCAACTGGATATTCAGCAAGTGAGCGTAATAGATTCCCATGTCATGGGCCTCTTCCGTGCTCAGGGAGGCTGTCGGCGTGTCGAGGAGGGCGAAGATCTTGTTATGGAACGCCTGACGATGACCTTCCAACAGTTCCCGCAGTTCATGGCCGCGGGCTGTCGCGGTGATGCCTTGGGGATTCCATGCATAGTCGTAATAGCCTTTCGAACTTGTGGCGATCTTACTACAATGGGCGAGGACGAGAGGGAGGGTATAGACATCCTCGAAATGCTTGCCCGCAGGGAAGCGTACATCGTCGAAGAGTGCTTTCCGGTAGAGTTTGTTACAGGCGTAACAGTGCTGGTAGGCTTTGCCATGAAGCCAGTAACGGCGCATATCGGTATAGACCTCGTCGGGTAATGTTAAGGTATGCGTGCCGTGGGGACCACCGATACGTTCATGGACACTGTATTCGATGAGATCCAGCTCCTCCTCTTCCATCTGCTGCAGCAGGTCATGGTAAAGCAACGGGGTGTCACTCAGCGCGTCGTCACTATCGATGAAGGTCAGCACATCCCCCGTGGCAATATTGATGCCGCTGTTGCGGGCAACACTGAGACCTTGATTTGTCTGGTGATAGACACGCAGCCGATGGTCCTTCGCCGCCAGCTGTTCCATGAGCTCCTGACAGCCGTCGGCGGAGCCATCATCGACGAGGATCACCTCCATGTCGGTCTGCTGTTGTCGCAGTACCGTCTCCACACAGCGGCGGAGTGTCTCCCGTGTGTTGTAAACGGGTATAATGACGGATAATTTCATGGGCATGTTCTTTTTTCTACTGCAAAAATAATAAAAAACTTTTATTCTCGTTGTAATGAATAATGGAAAAAGCGGAAAAAGATAATAATTACACCCATATTCTCAAGTATACCGGACTCTTCGGCGGTGTACAGGGACTGAATATCCTGGTGGGTATCATCCGCAATAAACTCGTGGCACTGATCCTGGGCCCGGCAGGAATGGGTCTGGTGTCTTTGTTCAACAGTACGCTGACCCTCCTTTCCAATGCCACGAATCTCGGTATTTCCATGAGTGGCGTGCGGGAGATCTCCGAAGCCTATGATCAGGAGAAGGAGAACTATGACGCTGACGGCCTCCGCGCTTGTCCGCGGCTCTGCCAGGCAATCCGTGTTATCCGTTTCTGGAGTTTCCTCGTGGCACTCTTTGGAATGGTCGTCTGTATCGTCTTGAGTCCGTTGCTCAACCGATGGACCTTTACTTGGGGCAATCATACCTTACATTTCGTTCTTCTCTCTCCCGTGGTGGCTTTGATGGCGATAACGGGCGGGGAGATGGCTGTTCTGAAAGCTACGCGGAAGTTGCGGGCCCTCGCCGCCTCGTCGGTATATAGCGTCATCGCCACGCTTTTGACGACAGTCCCTTTGTATTATTTCTGGGGACAGGCAGCTATCGTTCCCTCATTGTTGCTCATCGCCCTGATCCAGTTGCTGCTGACGGTGATCTTCTCCTGGCGGCAGTTTCCTATCCAACTGATATGGACTCGCCGGCAACTGTTCCGCGGCGTGGGGATGGTAAGGGTAGGTATAGCCTTCGTTTTTGCTGGTATTCTCGGCAGTGGTACTGACTTCCTGATCCGTACCTTTCTGAACCGTCTCGCCGGACTTGATGAGATTGGCTTCTTCAATGCCGGATACATGCTCACCATGACTTATGCCGGTCTCGTCTTCTCTGCCATGGAGACGGATTATTTTCCGCGGCTCTCCGCTATCCAACAGACCGGAAAGGAGCTTAACCGAGTCGTCAATAACCAGATCGAGGTGTCCCTGCTCCTCGTGTCACCGTTGTTGACAGCATTCATCACGGCAGCGCCGTTGGTCGTCACCTTATTATACAGTGCACAGTTCGCTCCCGTGACGGCGATGCTGAAGGTGACCCTGCTGTCCATGTATTTCCGTGCTCTGTTCCTTCCGATGGAATATATCGCCTTGTCACGCGGTGACTCTGTGACCTTTCTTATCCAGGAGTGCGTGTCGGCTGTTCTCATCCTTGCCTCCGTCCTCGCCGGCTTTTCCCTTTGGGGACTGACGGGAACGGGCGTCGGACTCTTTGTAGCCAGTATCCTGATCTTCCTGTATGACATATCCAATATCTATTACCGTTATCGTTTTACCATCTCTCGTCAGGCACTCGGCTATCTCTCCTTCCAACTGCTCACGGGAATTGCTTGTTGTGTGCTCACCGGGATCTTCTCGGGATGGCTCTCCTGGCTGTTGGGTGCGCTGCTTTTCATCGTCAGTGCCCTGTTCTCCCTTCTCATCATCCATCAGAAGACACATCTTTGGGAGAATATCAAGGAAAAGCTCTTCCGGAAATAAGATGTTCCCAAGAGCATCTTCTTATGAATATTTTCTTCGATTTTGCCTACTTGAGTGTTCAAAATGGACAATGAAATTTGACTTTTTGTTACGAATGTGTTAAACCGTAATAAAAAATCATCTCTTTTCTTGATTTATTAGGATTATTTGTTAACTTTGCCCTAAGAAAAAAGAAAGCATCACACACCCCTACAAGGACACTGAGGAGCCGCATGTTACCTCTGATTGCGGATCTATCACGTCCCTGCTAAGCTGACAATAGATTATATATAATAAGGTGTAAATTATGGCGAAAGTAAAGACGATTGGCGTATTGACCTCCGGTGGTGATGCCCCCGGAATGAATGCTGCCATCCGTGCGGTTACCCGCGCAGGAATCTACAATGGTTTTAAGATCAAAGCTATCTACCGTGGTTATGACGGTCTCATTGCAGATGAGATCAAACCCTTCACCACAGAGAATGTTTCTGGTATTATCGGTACCGGTGGTACCATCCTGAAGACGGCTCGCTCTAAGGAGTTTATGACGGAAGAAGGACGCCAGAAAGCATATGAGAATTTGCAGAAGGAGGAGATCGACGCCCTCGTGGTTATCGGTGGTAATGGCTCTCTGACGGGTGCCATGCATTTCGCACAGGATTTTGATATTTGTTGTATCGGACTTCCCGGTACTATTGATAATGACCTCTATGGTACGGATAACACCATTGGTTATGATACCACGATGAATACCATCGTTGAATGTGTGGATCGTATCCGTGATACGGCGCAGAGTCATGAGCGTATCTTCTTCGTGGAGGTGATGGGCCGTGATGCCGGTTTCTTGGCGCAGAACTCTGCTATTGCCAGTGGTGCCGAGGCTGCCATCATTCCCGAGGACAGTACTGATGTTGACCAGTTGGCACAGTTCATGGAGCGTGGTATCCGTAAGAGCAAGAAGAGTTGTATCGTCATTGTCTCCGAGAGTCCGAAATGTGGCGCTATGTATTATGCGAACCGTGTGCGCAAGGAGTTCCCGGAATATGATGTGCGTGTATCCATCCTCGGACATTTGCAGCGTGGTGGTCGTCCTTCAGCCCGTGACCGTATCCTTGCCAGCCGTACCGGCTGTGGCGCCATCGAGGCTATCATGCAGGGACAACGTAATGTGATGGTCGGTGTTCGTAACAACGAGGTCGTCTACGTTCCGCTGAGTGAGGCTATTCGTAGTGATAAGCCGTTCGACCGCAAACTCATCAAGGTACTTGATGAGTTATCTATCTAATAAAAAAGGTAATTCTAAAAATATTAAGCTTATGTCAAAAATCAATGGACACATTTCCCAGATCATCGGTCCTGTCATCGATGTCTTCTTCGAGACAGGCGGCGAGGATCCGGAGAAAGTGCTTCCTAAAATCCATGAGGCTCTGGTCATCCACCGCCCCGACGGACGAGATCTAATCATCGAGGTGGAACAGCACATCGGTGAGGATACCGTGCGTTGTGTGGCTATGGATAACACTGACGGTCTGCAGCGTGGACTGGAGGTGATCCCTACGGGATCGCCGATCACGATGCCTGCCGGTGATCAGATCAAGGGCCGTATGCTTAATGTCATCGGTCAGCCTATCGATGGCATGAAGAAGCTCGACATGAAAGGCTCGTATCCTATTCACCGTGAAGCGCCGAAGTTTGACGAGCTCTCCACGCACAAGGAGATGCTTCCTACGGGTATCAAAGTCATCGACTTGCTGGAGCCTTACATGAAAGGTGGTAAGATTGGTCTTTTCGGTGGTGCCGGTGTAGGTAAGACGGTGCTCATCATGGAGCTGATCAACAACATCGCCAAGGGACACAACGGTTACTCTGTCTTCGCCGGTGTCGGTGAGCGTACCCGTGAAGGTAACGACCTGATCCGCGATATGCTCGAGAGTGGTGTTATCCGCTATGGTGATAAGTTCAAGAAAGCCATGGAAGAGGGAAAATGGGATCTCAGTCTCGTCGACCCCGAGGAGTTGCAGAAGAGTCAGGCAACTCTTGTCTATGGTCAGATGAACGAGCCGCCAGGGGCACGTGCTTCTGTCGCCCTCTCCGGTCTGACCGTCGCTGAGGAGTTCCGTGATCATGGTGGCAAGGATGGTGGTCCTGCTGATATCATGTTCTTCATCGATAATATCTTCCGTTTCACGCAGGCTGGTTCTGAGGTCTCCGCCCTTCTGGGCCGAATGCCGTCAGCCGTAGGTTATCAGCCGACACTGGCCAGTGAGATGGGTGCCATGCAGGAGCGTATCACCTCTACGAAGAAAGGTTCCATCACCTCCGTGCAGGCTGTCTATGTCCCTGCCGATGACTTGACGGACCCGGCACCGGCCACAACGTTCACCCATCTGGATGCTACGACGGAGCTGAGCCGTAAGATTGCTGAGCTTGGTATCTATCCTGCTGTGGATCCGCTGGGCTCCACTTCCCGTATCCTCGATCCGTTGATCGTCGGTAAGGCTCATTACGACTGTGCGCAGCGTGTCAAGCAGTTGCTGCAGCATTACAATGAGCTTCAGGATATCATCGCCATCCTCGGTATGGATGAACTCTCTGATGAGGATAAGCTCGTCGTCAACCGTGCCCGTAAGGTCCAGCGTTTCCTCTCTCAGCCGTTTACCGTCGCTGAGCAGTTCACGGGTCTGCCCGGTGTCATGGTGCCCATCGAGGATACCATTAAGGGCTTCAATGCCATCCTTGACGGTGAGGTCGACGACCTGCCGGAACAGGCCTTCCTCAATGTCGGTACCATCGACGATGCCAAGGCTAAGGCTAAGAAGCTGATGCAGCAAGTAGAGAAATAAGGAGATGCGCCTATGCTGACACTGAAAATCGTATCACCCGAGAAAGTCGTCTACCAGGGGCCTGTGGAGAATGTGACGGTGCCCGGCACGTTGGGATCTTTTGAGATTCTCAACAACCACGCGCCCATCATCTCCTCGCTGGAGGCCGGGCGTGTGACCTACACCACCGACCAGGGGCGTCAGCAGATGGACATCGAAGGTGGATTTGTGGAAGTGAAAAAGAATGTTGTGAACTTATGTGTGGAAGTATAGCAGACATCACTACTGCAGGTAAGCGCTACCGCAAAGGGTCGCTGTGGATCATTGCCGCTATGATGCTCATCGTCCTGGTGATCATCCGCGTGACTAACGAGTTCTTCCTCGTCGGTGGCCTTGTCGTCACAGTGGTCTTCTCTCTGCTCTGCAGCATCGTCTACGGGAAAGCATGGGAGGCTGTGGCACGCCGCTCGCCGCGCCAGTTGGCGAAGTTCTACCTTGTCGCCGGCACGCTGCGGATGCTCGCCGCCGTCCTTGTCTTCCTCGTCTATGCGCTCCTTCATCGGGACACAGGGACGTTGCTCGGCTTCACGGCATTGTTCGCGGGATTCTATCTCGTCCTGCTTCTGTTCGACTGCATCTTCTTTGCTCGGATAGAGAAAAAGTTTAAACAATTAAAATAAGAATTCTATGAAGGTTATCAAACAATTGTTCCTCATGCTCGTCATGTTCTTGACGCTGACTCCTGTGTCGGCGAAGGAGAACATCGATGTGAAGGGCATTTTGTGGGGTCATATCAAAGATTCTTATGAATGGCATATCACGAAAGTGGGGGACCATCAGATGGTCATCAATCTTCCGGTCATCGTGAAGACGACAACGGGCTGGCATGTGTTCAGCAGCGCCGCCTTCAGCGAGGAGAAAGATAAGAATGGAGACCGCCCCGGTCCTTACAACCTCGTGATCAAGAACGGTGATTCCAAGACCTATCCCAACAAGATTGTAGAGAAGGTCGGGAACAAGGAAGTCAGACCGTTGGATATCTCCATCACGAAGACCGTCTGCGTGCTCTTCATCGATGCGATCATCCTACTCCTCTGTATCTTGATCCCCGCCCGCTGGTGCCGTCGGCATAAAGTCGACGACCCCGCGCCGAAAGGATTCACGGGACTCGTACACATGTTTGTCATGAGTGTCTATAATGAAGTCATCAAGGCACCGATGGGCGATGAGGCACCGAAGTATGCCCCGTGGCTGCTGACCTGCTTCTTCTTCATCTTCACGGCAAATATCATGGGTATCGTTCCGTTCCCTCCCGGCGGCGGCAACCTCACGGGAAATATCGCCTGTACGTGTTTCCTGGGTGTGTGCACCTTCCTCATCACCAATTTCACGGGTACGAAAGCCTATTGGAAGGATATCTTCTGGCCAGAAGTCCCGTTGTGGTTGAAGGTCCCCGTTCCTTTGATGCCTTTCATTGAGTTGTTTGGTATCTTCACTAAACCCCTGGCATTGATCATTCGACTCTTTGCCAATATGATGGCAGGCCATGCCATTGCCCTGTCGTTCGCGGCCATCATCTTCATCATGTTCAACATCAGTGAGAATATGTTGGTCAACTATATCGCCGGTTCCGGCATGACGGTGGTGAGCGTCGCCATGAGCGTGTTCATGATGCTCCTGGAGATTCTGGTGAGCTACATCCAGGCCCTCGTCTTCACCATGCTGAGTGCCGTCTTCATCTCCTTGGCTCACGTTAAGTCTGCCGAGTAAAAACAGAATCTGTGGGGCTTCGGTCCTTCCGAAAGGAAAAAATTAAACATTAAAAATATTAGAACTATGATTTCATTATTGTTAGCAGCAGAAGTTGCAAAGTTAGGTGCCGCAGTAGGCGCAGGTCTCGCCGCAATTGGCGCAGGTATTGGTATCGGTCGTATCGGTGGTCAGGCCATGGACGCCATGGCCCGTCAGCCGGAGAAGATGAGCGATCTTCGTTCTTCCATGATCATCGCTGCCGCCCTCGTCGAAGGTGTGGCTTTCTTCGCCGTCATCATCGCCATCCTCGCCATCGTCATGTAAATGACCGCGCGGACGCGCTTTTCATTCAATCAAATTAGTCAAGAACTTTAACCAGTATATATGGATTTATTAACACCGGATTCAGGCTTGCTGTTCTGGATGACTGTTGTCTTCCTGCTGGTCTTCCTCATCTTGTTGAAGTGGGGCTTCCCCGTGATCATCAAGATGGTGAACGAGCGCAAGGGGTATATCGATGACTCCCTTCGGAAGGCACATGAGGCCAACGAGAAGCTTGCCAATATCCAAAAAGAAGGTGAATCCATTCTGCAGGAAGCACGTGAGAAACAGGCTCAGATCTTGAAAGAGGCTGCCGACACACGTGACAAGATCGTGGAGCAAGCACAGGAGAAGGCCCGTGATGAGGGAGCCCGTCTGCTCGGTGAGGCGAAAGCGCAGATAGAGACGGAGAAGCAGAATGCCATCCGTGATATCCGCTCGCAGGTTGCCACACTGAGTGTCGAGGTTGCCGGCAAGGTCCTCCGCCAGAAGCTCTCCACGAATCAGGAGCAGATGGAACTGATAAACCGGCTGCTGGATGAAGTTTCTGCTGAAAAGCAGGAGTCTGACAAATAAAGTAGCTTATGGATAGAGGTGTAATATCGGTCAGATATGCCCGTGCGCTCTTGGAGAGTGCCACGGCGCAGAAGGTCGAAGATGCCGTTTACCAGGATATGATGACGCTCTCCGAGAGTTATCTCCAGGTGAAGGCCCTTCGAACTACGATAGACAACCCTATGCTCCGCAAGGACCAGAAGCAGCATGTCTTGGAGACGGCAATGGGCGCGCCCACTGCTCTGAGCAAGCGCTTCGTATCCCTGGTCTTGAAAGAGGACCGGGAGAGTATCCTTCAGTTCATGGCTGCTTCGTATGTCTCTCTTTACCGGAAGCAGAAGAATATCATCCGCGGTCACCTGACTACTGCCGTTGCCGTTGACAAGGCCACAGAGGCCAAGCTCCGGCAGATGGTGGAGAGCAGGGCAAAGGGTAGTGTAGAGTTCACTACCGAGGTGGATCCGTCGCTCATCGGCGGTTTCATCCTTGAGTATGACACCTACAGAATGGATGCCAGCGTGAAGACGAAGCTTCATGCCATCCTCAATTCTTTAAATAAAAAATAAACATGTCAGAAAAGATAAAACCAAGCGAAGTGTCTGAGGTCCTTGAGAAGGAACTGCAAGGCATCAACAACGCGGACCAGTTTGATGAGGTCGGCACCGTGCTTACCGTAGCTGATGGTGTGGCTCATATCTATGGCTTGCGTAATGTTGAGGCTTCAGAACTTCTCGAGTTTGAGAATGGCACCATGGCCATTGTCATGAACCTCGAGGAAGACAACGTCGGTTGTGTCCTCCTCGGTCCCACCGCAGGCATCAAGGAAGGCGAGAAGGTGCGCCGTACGCATCGTATCGCTTCTATCCGTGTGAACGATAACTTCCTCGGACGTGTCGTCAACCCGCTGGGTCAGGCTATTGATGGCAAGGGTGACATCGATCTCACCGATGCTTTCGAGATGCCGTTGGACCGTAAGGCTCCGGGCGTGATTTATCGTCAGCCGGTGAAGGAACCGTTGCAGACAGGTCTGAAGGCCATCGACTCCATGATCCCTATCGGTCGTGGCCAGCGTGAGTTGATTATCGGTGACCGTCAGACAGGTAAGACGGCCATCGCTGTCGACACCATCATCAACCAGAAGAGTCTTTACGAGGCCGGTAAACCCGTATACTGTATTTATGTCGCCATTGGTCAGAAAGCCAGTACGGTGGCCTCTCTCGTACAGACACTGAAGGATCACGGCGCTATGCCTTATACCATCGTCGTCAGTGCTACGGCCGCTGATCCTGCCGCTATGCAGTATTATGCTCCGTTTGCCGGAGCTGCTATCGGTGAGTATTTCCGTGACCGCGGTCTCTCCGCCCTTGTCGTCTATGATGACCTGAGCAAGCAGGCTGTGGCTTACCGTGAGGTATCCCTGATTCTCCGTCGTCCGTCAGGACGTGAGGCTTATCCGGGTGATGTATTCTATCTCCACAGTCGTTTGCTCGAGCGTGCCGCCCGTATCAACGACCAGCAGGAAGTTGCCGAGCAGATGAACGACCTGCCGGAGTGCATGAAGGGACATGTCAAGGGTGGTGGTTCGCTTACCGCTCTGCCGATCATTGAGACGCAGGCCGGTGATGTGTCCGCCTATATTCCTACGAACGTGATCTCCATCACCGATGGTCAGATCTATCTCGTCACCGATCTCTTCAACCAGGGCTTCCGTCCGGCTATTGATGTCGGTATCTCAGTGAGCCGTGTCGGTGGTTCCGCACAGATCAAGAGTATGAAGAAGGTGGCCGGTACGTTGAAGATCGATATGGCACAGTATCGGGAGCTCGAGGCCTTCTCGAAGTTCTCCAGCGATATGGACCCCGTGACGGCCATGACGCTTGACCGAGGCCGTAAGACCAACCAGTTGTTGATTCAGCCGCAGTACAGTCCTATGCCTGTCGGTGAGCAGATCGCCATCCTTTACTGTGGTGTCCATGGCCTGTTGCATGATGTTCCTGTTGATCAGGTTCGTAGTTGTCAGGATCAGTTCCTTGACGCTATGCGCTCGAAGCATCAGGATGTCATCGACACCCTTGCCAGTGGCAAGCTCACGGACGACTGTGAGGCTACCATCAAGGATGTGATGGCCAATATTGCCGGACAATTTAAAGCGTGATAGCCTATGCCGTCGTTAAAAGAGATTAAGACCCGTATCACCTCTGTCAAGGGCACCCGTAAGATTACGAGTGCCATGAAGATGGTGGCGTCATCAAAGTTGCATCATGCCCAGGTAGCTATTCAGAACATGCTTCCTTACTCCAATCAGTTGGAGCATATCCTGAAGAGTTTCCTGATCTCTACTCCTGATGCCTCATCGGAGTATCAGATGGCTCATGCACAGATGAAGCGTGTCGCTCTCGTTGTCTTCAGTAGCAACAGCAGTCTCTGTGGCGGTTTCAATAATAACGTCATTAAACTGATGCTTCAGGCAGTCGAGGAATACCATGCCCTGGGTGTCGAGGATATCACTATCTATCCTATAGGCCGTAAGGTAGAGGAGAAGGTAGATAAACTCGGTCTGAAGAAAGGTGGTAGTTTCCTCGATCTCGCCGACAAGCCGAATTCCGAGGACTGTCGGCAGTTGGCCATGAAGCTCTGTGAGCAATTTCTCCATGGTGAGGTCGACAAGGTTGAATTGATCTATCATCATTTCAAGAGTGCCGGCTCCCAGATTCTGCAGCGTCGCACTTTCTTGCCTATTGATCTCTCTACGGAGGCTATCGGTGAGGAGAACGACCGTGATCTGGGCAGTAACCTTGCTACCGCAAAGGCCCAGGAATATCTTCGTAAAAAGAAAGCCAAGGAAGCGGGTGAGCGTATCCAGGGAGCGAAGATCAATGATGATTTCATTGTTGAGCCGGATCTGGAGACCGTCCTCCGTGCCCTTGTGCCGAAGGAACTTCATCTGAGCGTTTACACGGCGCTCCTCGACAGTGTTGCCTCTGAGCATGCCGCCCGTATGGTCGCCATGCAGGCTGCTACAGATAATGCCGATGAACTGCTTAAGGAACTCAACCTGCAGTACAACAAGAGTCGTCAGGCTGCTATCACAAGTGAATTGCTGGATATTGTTGGCGGTAGTGTCAACAATTAAAAGTAAAGAAGTAAAAAATTAAAAAAGTAAAGGCTGCGCTCCTTCGTGGGACGCAGCCTTTATTTTTTTGCTTTTATAGCTCACCATAGATTATTATAGCTCGCCATAGACCTATAGAGGGCTATAGTTTTCTATTGCGAGCTATATAGCTATAGTCTATACGAGGTACTGCGAAGAGATACTCTCGTTGTTGACAACACGGCGGATAGTCTCGGCGAACATGTCAGCGACGCTGAGCTGCTTGACCTTGGCGCAACGCTGCGTGTAGGGGATGGAGTCGGTGAAGACAATCTCCTCGAGACAACTGTTCTGAACACGCTCACTGGCGGGACCACTCATGACACAGTGGCTGGCGCAGGCACGGACGCTGATGGCACCAGCTTCCTTCATGAGGTTGGCAGCCTTCGTGATCGTACCGGCGGTGTCGACCATATCGTCGATGATGACAACATTTTTGCCCTTAACATCACCGATGATCTGCATGCTTTCCACCACATTGGCACGTGCGCGGGTCTTGTTGCAGAGCACCAGCGGACAACCCAGATATTTGGCGTAGGTGCTGGCACGCTTACTACCGCCGACATCCGGAGAAGCAATGACGAGGTTGTCGAGCTTGAGCTTCTGCAGATAGGGGAGGATGACACCACTGGCGTAGAGGTGATCTACAGGCACATTGAAGAAGCCCTGAATCTGGTCAGCGTGGAGATCCATCGTGATCAGACGGTCGATACCTGCGACACTGAGCAGATCAGCTACAAGCTTGGCGCCGATGCTCACACGCGGTTTGTCCTTACGGTCCTGACGGGCCCAACCGAAATAGGGGATGACGGCGATGATGTTACGTGCGGAGGCACGCTTGGCGGCGTCGATCATCAACAACAACTCCATGAGGTTGTCGGAGTTAGGGAAGGTACTCTGTACGAGGAACACATCACGACCACGGATAGACTCCTCATAGGATACCGCAAACTCACCGTCGGAGAACTTGGTGACGACCAGGTTACCGAGGGGACATCCTAAGCTTTGGCAGATTTTCTCTGCCAGGTATCTCGTCTTGGTGCCCGAGAATACCAGAAAAGAGTTTTTATCACTCATTGCTTTTAGCGTTATTATTGTAAAGAAATGTACTTCCTTTTTGGGGGTCATCATGGAATGACTTTTCCTTGTCATTCAGGAATGGCATTGCAAAAGTATGAAAATTTTCTAGAAAAACCAATGATATTGGAAATTAAATGCTATCTTTGCCCCATAAAATTATTTTTTATCAAGAATGAAAGTCAATTTAAGCACATTTTCAGAACTTCATGAGCCTGTTTACGTCCTTGAGGAAGAACGTCTGCGCAGAAACCTCTCACTCATCCGGCGAGTGGTCCATGACGCTGATGTCGAGATCATCCTTGCCTTCAAGGCATACGCGCTGTGGAAGACTTTTCCGATCTTCCGGGAGTATATCCATGCCACGACGGCCAGTTCTCTTTATGAGGCCCGTCTTGGCTATGAGGAGTTCGGCGCTCAGACGCATACGTTCTCTCCGGCCTATAATGATCAGGAAATTGATGCCATTGCCCGTTGCTCTAGTCATCTGACGTTTAACTCTTTGTCCCAGTATGAGCGTTACCATACCCGTGTTCGCGAGGTTCATTCGTCGATCAGTCTCGGCTTGCGTGTCAATCCTGAATATTCGGAGGTGGAGACACTCCTTTATAATCCATGTGCCCCCGGCACGCGATTCGGCGTCATCGCTGACAAGATCCCGCTCCGTTTGCCTGCTGATATCGAAGGTTTCCATTGTCATACCCTTTGTGAGAGTGGTGCTGACGTTTTTGAACGTACTTTGCAACATATTGAGGAAAAGTTCAGTTGTTGGTTCCCCCAACTGAAATGGATCAACTTCGGGGGTGGCCATCTTATGACGCGTAAGGATTATGATGTGGACCGTCTCATCCGTATCCTCCGTGATTTCCATCGCCGTTATCCCCATCTTCATGTCATCCTTGAGCCTGGTAGTGCTTTCGGTTGGCAGACAGGCCCGCTGATTGCTCAGGTCGTTGATGTCGTAGAGGACCGTGGTTATCGTACGGCCGTCCTCAATGTTTCGTTCACCTGTCATATGCCCGACTGTCTGGAGATGCCCTATCACCCCGCTGTTCGTAATGCCCGTATTCTGGAGTACGGGAATGCCGAACAAGAGTTGCAGAACATGCAGCGGCCCCATGTCTATCGCTTAGGCGGTTGTAGTTGTCTGAGTGGCGACTATATGGGCGACTGGCAGTTTGACCATGAGTTGGAAGTAGGGGAGAATATCATCTTTGAGGATATGCTCCATTACACGACGGTCAAGACAAATATGTTTAATGGCATCACTCATCCCTCCATCGCCATTGTTCATCCCCAGGGGAATCTGGAGTGGCTGCGGCGGTACAGTTATGAGGATTACAAGACCCGTATGGATTGAGCGTAGGGATATGATTGATGCATCAATCATATCCCTATTAATATAATAAGGTGTAAATTGGTAAAATGAAGAAAAAGTGACTTTTTTGTGAAAAAAGACGAGAAAAGATTTGCGGGTAAAGGAAAAAGTTACTACCTTTGCACTCGCATTTAGGGAAATGCACCTCACTAAGAGGAAAATAAGCGGCAATAGCTCAGTTGGTAGAGCGCAACCTTGCCAAGGTTGAGGTCGCGGGTCCGAGTCCCGTTTGCCGCTCATAATTTTCTGAAACGACCCAAAGATAAGATTTTTCTTATCAAGGAAAATGCCCAGGTGGCGGAATTGGTAGACGCGCACGTTTCAGGTGCGTGTGTTTCACGACGTGCAGGTTCGAGTCCTGTTCTGGGCACTTTTCATGGGTAGTCTCTGTGTTGGAGAGATGGCGGAATTGGTAGACGCGCTACTTTGAGGGGGTAGTGGTAATTGTACCGTGGGAGTTCGAGTCTCCTTCTCTTCACTTTTTAAATGTTCAGTTGCGGCAATAGCTCAGTTGGTAGAGCGCAACCTTGCCAAGGTTGAGGTCGCGGGTCCGAGTCCCGTTTGCCGCTCTTGATTTTTTTATTCCTTTCTTTAAAGGAAAAAGTATTACGAATACTACGAACAAGTCTCAAGCATGAATTTATACGTAAGATATTTTGATCGTGAAGCTCTTTTTCATAATTCCGAAGAAGTAATAGCATTTCTTTCTCGTATTGATGAGATTGGAATGGATGATAAGTTAGCCAATGAGATTCGGGAATATGCAGAGAGTGATGTGTTGTATCCCAAGCGCGTGAAAGTCCGTCCACGTGCCTATTTTATCATTATTAAGACGACCGCCGAGACGATGGCGGATTTTAAGGCCAAGAAAGGTGTTCATCCTGTTTCGCCGGGTGAAAAGCAGAAGATGGCCGGCAGTGCCGTCCTTCGCCTCAGCGAGCAGCGTCCTGGTTGGTATGAGGGTGATTTGAACTTCAAGCGTGTCGTCACCATTCCTGCCACAGGCAAGCATGAGTACCGTGACACCCGTTTCGTTGTGCGTTGTAAGGCGATGAGCGGTCAGGACTGTTACGACCGTATGGTGGAGAACCTGCAGGAACGTGTGGACCGTCGTAGTCAGTTCCCTTCCGCAAAGGGAAAGAATTTCCATTTCAAGTATTTAGGTATGTGGAAGCAGGCATAGGCTTATGAACAAGGTGATGTTGATAGGTAATGTGGGCAAGGATCCCGACGTGCGTTATTACGAGGCCGATCAGGCGGTAGCGCAGGTCTCGCTGGCGACAACAGAGAAGGGGTATACCTTGCAGAATGGTACGCAGGTGCCCGATCATACCGATTGGCATAACCTGGTGTTCTATCATGGTCTTGCCAAAGTGGTAGAGAAATATGTCCATAAGGGTGACAAACTCTATGTGGAAGGTCGGTTGCGCTATCGTTATTATGATGATAAGGCCGGCCGTCGCCATTTTGTTACGGAGATTATCGTGGACAACATGGAGATGCTCACACCAAAAAATAAAGAATGATGGATATAGACAGTATATCGCACTTATCATCGCTCGTGGACGTCAATCCGCCGTCCACGGGCGTTATTGTGGCAGCTCTCTTGGCTGCTTTGCTCATTTTGGTCTCAGCCTTCGCTTCCGGCAGTGAGATAGCCTTTTTCAGTCTCACGCCCGAAGATCTTGACGAGCTCGATCCCCAGCATAGTGCCAAGGACAAACTCATAGAGAAGTTACGTGATGACTCTGAGCGGACATTGGCGACGATATTGATTACGAACAACTTCGTCAATGTCACCATTATCATGCTCTGTAATTATATTTTCGGCTCGATCATCAAATTCCATGCGCCATGGTTGGAGTTTCTCTGTATCACCGTCTTGCTGACCTTTCTCTTGCTTCTCTTCGGTGAGATCATGCCGAAGGTCTACAGTCGACAGAATGCCCTGCTGTTCTGTCGCCGTGCCTGTCACGCCATCAGTGTGCTGGAGAAAGTGTTTTGGCCTTTGGAGAATATCCTCATCAAGAGTGGCAGTCTCGCCGAGCGTGCCGTGCCGAAGGAGAGCCGTCAACTTAGTGTTGACGATCTGGAGACAGCCCTTGAGCTGACCGACAAGAGTGAGATCAAGAATGAGCAGAGTATGTTGCAGGGCATCATCCGTTTCGGCGATGAGAACGCGAAGGATGTCATGACGTCGCGCCAGGATATTGTAGACCTTGACATACACTGTTCGTTTTCCGACGTGCTGAAATGTATTGTAGACAACAACTACAGTCGTATCCCTGTCTATCAGAACAACACCGACAATATCCGTGGTGTTCTCTATATCAAGGACTTGTTGCCCTATCTCGGCAAGCCGTCCTCGTTCCGTTGGCAGAGTCTGATCCGTCCGCCTTATTTCGTACCGGAGACGAAGAAGATCGATGATCTGCTTAGGGAGTTTCAGGAGAACAAAGTCCATATCGCCATTGTTGTCGATGAGTTTGGCGGTACCTCCGGTCTCGTGACGATGGAGGATATCCTTGAGGAGATTGTCGGAGAGATCAACGACGAGTATGATGAGGAGGAGAAGGTCTATTCGAAACTCAACTATAACACTTATCTTTTTGAAGGCAAGACCCTTTTGAGTGATTTCATCAAGGTGCTGCATATCGATGATGATGAGTTTGCTGATGTTGAGGGAGATGCCGACACTATTGCCGGTCTGCTTCTGGAGATAAAAGGAGACTTCCCGAGTATCCATGAGAAGATCTCTTATAAGAACTACACTTTTGAGGTCATGGAGATAGAAGAGCGCCGCATCTCGAAAGTGAAGGTTACCGTACACGAAGTGAAAAAAGTGGAGAAATAAACCTACCCAACCTCCTTCCGAAGGGAGGGGCTTTTGTAGGGACATGATTTATCATGTTCCGCCGAATGAGACATAATATTTTGAACGATGCCTTTATTCCGCAAAACGATATTCTACAATGGAACGAAATTCGGTCTTTGGAGGATCACGGAATCCCCCGAAGACCTTTTCGCATTATATCCTTATCTGGAGAAATACCGTGCCCATGTGCAGAAAAACTATCATAAGGACGGACGTCGTCTGGAGTTTCTCTGCTCCCGTATTCTCCTCTTTGAACTGTCGGGAGAATGGCAGGAGATCAAGCACCGGGATGACGGCGCCCCCCTCGTAGAAGGTTATGAGCTCTCTATCTCCCATACTCGTGGTTTTGCAGCACTCATTATTTCAAAAGACCATCCTGTAGCGGTGGATATCGAGTATCCGAGTGATCGGGTGGGGAAGATCGCCGCGCGTTTCCTGCGTCCCGACGAGTCCTTCACGGACATCCCCCGTCAACTCATCGCCTGGTGCGCGAAGGAGGCCTGTTATAAGTATTTCTCTGCTGATCATCTCGACTATCCGGAAATGTGTGTTCATCCCTTCTCCCTCGAAGACCAATGCCTGAATGTGGATAATCTCAAGCGCCGATGTTCCTTATCCTTGGATTTTGAAAGAAATCAAGAATTTACTTTAGTGTGGAGGGGATAAAAATATTGTTCAAAAAATTTGCTGATTTGGTTTAATTCTCGTATCTTTGTGGAAAATAAAATGTTAACAGATTATGAAACGGACAAGGATAGTAAAACAGATCAGTGATGCCATTCATCAGGTTGATCCGTCTGCAACAGCCATTCTCTATGGGTCAGAGGCCCGCGGTGATGCAAGAGCGGATAGTGATATTGATGTCCTTATTTTAATCGATGGTGATACATTGAATTTGGAAAAGGAACAGCGTTATACAACACCGTTGTACATGATCGAATGGTCCACGGGTGTGCCGGTAAGTCCTACCGTGATGCTACGCAAAGACTGGGAACATCGGCCTTTCAAAACGCCTTTTTACATTAATGTTAAGAATGAGGGGAGAATATTATGAAAGAGGAACTTGATGAGGAAAGTCGACATGCTTTATTAATTCCATCAATATGTGTTTTCTTTGCAAATTCAGAAATAAATTCTTACCTTTGCAAACCAATTAAATCCCTATGGGAGAATTATGACGGCCTCAAGGGTCGCATCCTACGGTGGAAATGATAAAAGATAAAACTCAATGATAGATACAAGTGCATTTCAAGGCAAGAAAGCCACATACTATACACTCGGTTGTAAACTAAACTTCTCGGAGACATCGACCTTTGCTAAGACACTCAGTGAGATGGGTGTGAGTACGGCGAAGGACGGAGAGGTCGCCGATCTTGTTCTTGTCAATACCTGTTCGGTGACGGATGTCGCCGATCAGAAGGCGCGGCATATCATCCGCCATCTCGTCAGAGAGAATCCCGGCGCTTTCGTCATCGTCACGGGCTGTTATGCCCAGTTGAAGCCGGAGACGGTGGCGAAGATCGACGGCGTTGATCTCGTGCTCGGCAGTAACGAGAAAGCCAATCTCATCCAGTATCTCAGTGATGCGTGGACAGGTCAGTTGCAGCCCGGTGAACTGTCGAAGGTTGATGATGGCAGTGATCCTCATCTCCATCGTTTCCATTCCGTGAAGACGAAGGACATCACGTCGTTCCAGCCGTCCTGCTCCCGTGGCAACCGCACGCGTTATTTCCTGAAGGTACAGGATGGCTGTAACTATTTCTGCACCTATTGTACCATTCCCTATGCCCGTGGCTTCTCGCGTAACCCGTCCATCGCTTCCCTCGTAGAACAGGCTGAACAGGCAGCGGCGGAAGGTGGTAAGGAGATCGTCCTCACGGGCGTGAATATCGGTGACTTCGGCGAGACGACCCATGAGCGGTTTATCGACCTCGTGAAGGCCCTCGATGCCGTGGAGGGAATCCAGCGTTACCGTATCTCCTCCCTCGAGCCCGACCTCTGCAGTGACGAGCTCATCGACTACTGTGCTCACAGCCGCGCCTTCATGCCCCATTTCCATATTCCCTTGCAGAGTGGCTCCGATGAAGTGCTCAAACTCATGCACCGCCGTTACGACAGTGCCCTTTTCGCCCATAAGATCAATCTCATCAAGGAGAAGATGCCCGATGCCTTCATCGGTGTTGACGTCATGGTGGGTTGTCGAGGTGAGAAGCCCGAGTATTTCGAGGCGTGCTATGATTTTCTGAAATCGCTCCCCGTGACGCAGCTCCATGTCTTCCCCTACAGTGAGCGTCCCGGCACGTCGGCCCTCGCCATTCCCTATATTGTCGACGAGATAGAGAAGAAACGCCGTGTCCACCGGTTGCTGAAGCTCTCCGACGAAAAGACGAAGGCTTTCTATGCCGCCCATATCGGCAAAGAGGCGGAAGTCCTCTTTGAGAAGGCAGAGCAGGGACATGCCATGCACGGCTTCACGCGCAACTATATCCGTGTGGAGCTCCCTGCCGCCCAGGCCCGTGAGGAGTATGATAATGAGATTCTCCGCGTCCGTCTCGGTGATT
This sequence comes from Prevotella sp. AGR2160, assembly GCF_000424185.1. Taxonomy (GTDB): domain Bacteria; phylum Bacteroidota; class Bacteroidia; order Bacteroidales; family Bacteroidaceae; genus Prevotella. Next base: position 109,567 of record NZ_AUJK01000008.1, on the reverse strand, counting down.
TTAATTTTGATCAGAGTGCGTTAAAAGCAGAATTGTTATGAGTAAGGTAGTTGTCGTTATATTAAACTGGAACGGCCGGGAGATGCTGCGGAAGTTTCTGCCCACCGTCTATCAGTACAGTCGTGAGGAGGCTGAGGTGTGGGTGGCCGATAACCGGTCAACCGACTGTTCCATGGAGATGCTTGAGGAGCAGTTCCCACAGGTGAAGACGCTGCTCCTCGATCAGAACTATGGTTTTGCTGGCGGCTATAACCGTGCGTTGAGCCAGATCGAGGCCGACTATTATGTCCTCTTGAACAGTGATGTCGAGGTGCCGCACCACTGGCTCACGCCGATGCTTGAACTCATGGAGCGCCGTCCCGATGTCGCCGCCTGTCAGCCGAAACTCCTGTCCTATTATGACCATGATGTCTTTGAGTATGCCGGTGCCGCCGGAGGTTTCCTCGACCGTTATGGCTATCCGTTCTGTCGTGGCCGTGTCTTCAGTACGGTAGAGCGCGATAATGACCAGTATGATACCGTAGATGACTTGTTGTGGGCTACGGGCGCCTGTCTGATGATTCGCAGTAAGGACTTCCATGATGTCGGTGGCTTCGACGACCGCTTCTTTGCCCATAATGAGGAGATCGACCTCTGTTGGCGTCTGCGCCAGCGTGGCCGCCGCATCGTCTGTGTTCCCGACAGTGAGGTCTATCATGTCGGTGGCGGCACGCTGCCGCAGGGCAATCCGCGGAAGACGTTCCTTAATTTCCGCAACAACCTCACGATGCTCTATAAGAACCTCCCCGATGATGAGCTGCGCCCCGTCATGCGCATGCGCTGGTTCCTCGACTACCTCGCTGCCTTCGAGACGCTCATCCTCAACCGGAATGTCGGTGATTTCAAGGCCATCTTCAAAGCCCGCCATGCCTTCCGGAAGTGGAAGCATGACTTCGACAAGGACCGTGAGGAGATAGCCCGCACGCGGTCGGAATCATCTGTCCCCGAGCGCCGTCCCTATAGTATTCTGTGGAAATATTATCTTCAGGGAAAGAAGACATTCACGGAGATGGAAAAATAATTTTTCTTTTTTTGACTATTTCTTTTGCCGTATCGAAAACATTTCTTATTTTTGTGCATTGAAACATCGTTTTAAACCAAAAGAGGCTTATGAGAAAATTTAACACTTTCGTTATGGCAGTCGTCTGTTTCTTTGCCACTGCCACATCGGCTACAGCACAGGACTCTCCTGCAGAAGAGTCAGACAACAATCTGTTCAACCATCTCGCCGTTGGCCTGAACATGGGAACGCCGGGTATTGGTATTGACCTCTCGGCCCCGATCACGCCCTATGCCGCCATCCGTGCCGGGTTCAACTTCTTCCCTAAGTTCAAGTATCATGATGACTTCTACCTCAGTGATACCTACATTGATGAATACAACAAATTCCGCAGACTTCATCCCGAAGAGAATTTGCCCGATCCTACCTGGAGTGATGGTGATGTTGCTTATGAGGCTTCCGCTCACAACACTACGGGCCATGTCCTCTTCGATTTCTATCCCGGAAAGAAATGTACTTTCCACTTCACGGTCGGTGCTTATTTCGGACCGTCGTATGTCGTGAAACTGAAGAATACGAAGGAGGGACTTTTCAAGGGTGTGTCCGTTTATAATCAGTATGCCGAGAACCATTCCGCTGAAGGCTATCAGAAGATCGGTGTCTGGTTCGACGATACCTATTTCCTCGAGCCTGATGCTGACGGTAATGTCAATGGCAATATCAAGGTCAGTGGCTTCCGGCCTTATCTGGGTGTCGGAGTGGGTCGTGCCGTCCCCCGTCACCGCATGGGATTCCAGTGTGACCTCGGCGTGCAGTTCTGGGGTAAGCCGAAGGTTTACTGCCAGGGACAGGAGATTTCCAAGACGGAAGGCAATGATCATGAAACCGATGACGGCGGTTTCGTTAAGACGGTGAAGAAGATCACGGTCTATCCGACGCTTAATTTCCGTTTGGTAGGAAGAATTTTATAATTTTCCACCGAATGGTTGCGGAACATGATGAATCATGTCCCTACAGAGAATCAATTTTGGAACATTTTTTGTTTTCTTCTTTTGTGGAAGGACGTTCCTCCCGCAAAAGAAGAAAACAGTTATGAAGAAACAGACAACGCCGGAGAAACGGCAACAATTCTTTAATTGGAATGGAATACTGATAGGTATTTTGATTCTAGTGCTCCTGAATTCTCTTCTGGCTCCTTATATTGGTCAGTCGCAGATGAAGGATGCAGACTATGGTACCTTTATCTCTCAGTTGGATCAAGGTAAAGTTTCCAAGGTCGTCGTCAAGGACGGCTATATTTATTATGACATTCCGTCAGCGACAAAACAGCAGGCTGACAAATCGTCAAAGACTTACAATCCTTTCGCTCAGCCGCAACCGCAGACGCAGACCTACCGTACTTCTGAGGTCAATGATCCGCAGCTTGTGGCTCGTCTGTTGAAAGCCAAGGCGCCGACGAAGACGGGCAAGGTGGAGATCTCCAAGGAAGTGCCGCAGAAGAGCTCACCGCTTGTCGACTTCTTCGTATGGTGGATTCTCCCGGCTCTCATCTTCTGGTGGATCTGGCGTGCCGGAACGAACAAGATGATGAAAGGCGGCCTCGGTGGCGGCGGTGGTTTCCTCTCCGTCGGCAAGTCGGGAGCGAAGGTCTATGCCGAGAGCGATGTGAAGACGCGCTTCGCCGATGTCGCCGGACAGGATGAGGCGAAGGCCACACTCATGGAACTTGTCGACTTCCTTCATAACCCGAAGAAATATACTTCTCTCGGTGCCCGTCTGCCGAAGGGCGCCCTGCTCGTCGGTCCTCCGGGAACGGGAAAGACGCTGATTGCCCGTGCCGTCGCCGGAGAGGCTCATGTGCCGTTCTTCTCCATCAGTGGTTCGGAGTTCGTACAGATGTTTGTCGGTATGGGTGCCGCGAAAGTCCGTGACCTCTTCCGTCAGGCTGCGGAGAAGGCACCGTGTATCATCTTCATCGATGAGATTGATGCCATCGGCAAGAGCCGTGACTCTTCCATGGGCAATGATGAGCGTGAACAGACGCTGAACCAGTTGCTCACGGAGATGGATGGCTTCGATGCCACGAAGGGTGTCGTCATCCTTGCCGCCACGAACAGACCCGAGAGTCTGGATAAGGCCCTGCTGCGTCCGGGTCGTTTCGACCGTCGTGTCATCATGGAACTCCCGGACCTTGAAGGTCGTAAGGCCATCTTTAAGGTTCATCTCCGTCATGTCAAGCATGCCGACATTGATATGGATGCCGTAGGCCGTGCCACCGCCGGTTCCAGTGGCGCCGATATCGCCAATATCGTCAACGAGGCTGCCCTCCGTGCCGTCCGTCTCGGTGAGAAAGCCGTGACGACGCAGGATATCGAGGAGAGTGTGGAGACCGTTATCGCCGGTGAACAGAAGAAAGGGGCTGTCATCTCTCCGGAGGAGAAGAAGATCATCTCCTATCATGAGATTGGCCATGCCATGGTCGCCGCCATGCAGACGGGTACGGCACCGATCCAGAAGATCACCATCGTGCCGCGTACCAGTGGTGCCCTCGGCTATACCATGCAGGTCGATGCCGGGGAGAAACACCTGATGAGTAAGACAGAGATGTTGCAACAGATCGCTACCCTTACCGGTGGCCGTGCCGCGGAGGAGGTGATGTGCCATACGTGTACTACGGGAGCCTCCAACGATATCGAGAAGGCCACGCAACTCGCCCGCTCGATGATCACCACCTACGGCATGAGTGACCGCTTCGGTATGGTGCAGCTCGAGCAGCAGCGTAACCGCTATCTCGGCGGCAACAGCAGTCTGACGTGCAGTGCCGATACGGCGAAGGCCATCGATGATGAGGTCGAACGCATTGTCCGAGAGGCCCATGAGAAAGCCGTGAAGATCATCACCGACAACCAGGACAAGATGAATGCCGCCGCTGCCATCCTGCTGAAGAAGGAGACGATCACGGGCAAGGAATTCATGGAAGTTATTCAGAAGTAAAAAAGTAAAGAAGTAAAAAAGTAAACGTAGGGACAGGGTTGATCATGGTTTTTCCCCTGCGGAGGAACCATTAAGGAAATATTCGCACAGAAAGGAGCTAAAATGACCCGCTTTCTGTGCGAGTTTGTTTCCTTTTTGTCAGTAAATAATCGGTGAAAAATCTCGTTTTTTCGTTTTTTTGGACAAATTGAACTTGCAAACTAGAGCGAGAAAGCCGCGAAGAAAGGAGAAAATGGAGCAAGTACCGTGTTTTTGGGTCGTAAACACCATAGATATTTTGCTAAATATCGGAGATAATTTTCTCTGGATGTTGTTTACGAGTGGTAAATAACGGAGAAAAATTGCATAAATCATTGTTTTTTGCGCTGTTTCTGTTGGTTTTATGCGTATGTTTATACGACGTAAAAAGTTCGCAAATGGTAAGTTATTGATTATTAATAATATACAAAAACGTCTGAGAGTCGCGTATTTGCGGGCAATTGTTCAGTTGCTTGAAAAATCGCGAATTTTGAAGGGGTTAAAACAGAGGGTATTTCGTCGATAGAAACCATGATGATAATACTAATAAATAGCTGAATTTCGTCGGCAGAAATTGAGGGTGTTTTATCGGTTCTATCCTTTAGTAGGTGGCCGCTACATGGCGGCCACCTTTTTTATCGCCGCCCAGCCCATCGTCTTCCTCAGGTTCATTTCCGCAACTTTGACATAATAATGGCCTTCTTCGTCGACGACCATGAGATCGATGCCGAAGGGCCCCGTATAGATATTTCTCACAGCGGGAGACATGACTTTCCGGAAATGATCGATCAGCGGAAGCACTTCCTCCCAAGGGATGAATGCCGACAACTGCCGCCGTTTCTCCTTCTCCGACGCGATGACATTGCCGCGGTAGGTGGCACCTTCGGTATGGAAGAGGCTCAGACCCTCATAGCGAACGCTGCCGTCCTCGTCAGCGAAGAATTCGAGAGCAAAATCTTTCACCTTATTATATAGGGGCTCTACAACCACACAGCCCTGCCTGGCGATGACGCCACGGGCCCACTGCTGCCACGGCGTCGACGCCATCAGCTCCGTGGAAAGGAGGAGAACGCCACGGCCGCTGCTGCTCCATGGACTCTTCAGCACGCCGCTGCCATGGCTCCCCAGGAATGCCGCTACGTCCTCCAAGGATTCTGTGGCGATAGCCGCCGTCTGCAGATGACGGACACACCAGCAGCGGGATGACAGGGCGCGGATGGCATCAAGGCGTGGCTCCATGGCTTCGTCCCACTGCCGGACGAGGCCTTTGTTGTCATGAGACAGCAGCCGGTGATACTCATGGACGACGGCACGGTCCCAGCCCCACGGTTCCAACTGCAGCGTCGCGGGGGTATAACCCGCGGGAACTTCCGAGACGAAGCGAACATCATGGCGGTGCTCTGCGGGAACGACGGCACCCGGAGGCATGAGGATCAGATCATCCGGTGCCGCCCACCGTTCGGGGAGGAAAAATAGTTTCTGCCGTTGGATCCTTCCGGCCTTCGGTGAGGTCCAGTTCCACTGGTTGGCGGCCAGGGCAAGGTCATGTTCGGGATTGAAGATATGAAGTTTCATCTGATGTAAACGATTACGTGGACAAAATTAGTAAAAAAATGTGAACGCAGCAATTTTTTGTCACGCAGAGTTTGCAAATTCAAAAGAAAATGGTAATTTTGCATCTGAAAAGAACAATCGCGGTGGGCATTACGCCTTCCCATAAAAACTACAAATACAATTCAATAGAAAAATGGAAGAAGCCTTCTTCAGAACTCATGACTACCTCCTGGAGCATACGAACGCCCCGGTCCGTCGCACCCTTATGGATGAGATCGACTGGAACGACCGCCTTATCGGCATTAAAGGTACGCGAGGGGTAGGGAAGACGACCTTCCTGCTGCAGTATGCCAAGGAGAAGTTCGGTGTCGGTAACCGCTCTTGTCTGTACGTGAATATGAACAACTTCTATTTTCATGGCAACGGCATTACTGATTTTGCCCGCGATTTCGTCAACCATGGCGGCAAGACCCTCCTCATTGACCAGGTGTTCAAGGAACCCGACTGGAGCATGGAGCTCCGCCGTTGTTATGACCTCTTCCCGCAGCTGAAGATCGTCTTCACAGGCTCCAGCGTCATGCGGCTGAAAGAGGAGAACCCCGAACTCAATGGTATCGTGAAAAGCTACAACCTCCGCGGCTTCTCTTTCCGTGAGTTCCTGAATCTGCAGACCGGCAATCACTTCCATCCTTATTCCCTGGAAGATATCATCAATGATCATGAGCATATCGTCCGGGAGATCCTCCCTCTGGCCTCCCCGATGAAATATTTCGACGATTACATTCATCATGGCTTTTATCCTTTCTTCCTTGAGCACCGTAATTTCTCGGAGAATCTGCTGAAGACGATGAACATGATGACGGAGGTCGATATCCTACTCATCAAACAGATTGAGCTGAAATATCTCACGAAGATCAAGAAACTCTTCTACCTCCTTGCCCTCGCCGGCCCCAAAGCACCGAATATCAGTCAGCTGGCGCAGGAGATCGAGACGAGCCGCGCTACGGTGATGAACTATATCAAGTATCTCGCCGATGCCCGCCTGATCAATATGATCTATCCCGTCGGACAGGCGTTTCCGAAGAAACCGGCGAAGGTGATGATGCATAACTCCAACCTCCTTTACGCGATCTATCCCATAGCTGTTGACCGCCAGACGGCGATGGAGACATTCTTTGTCAATACGATGTGGAAGGATCATGTCGTCTCGTCGAGCAATAAGGACGGACAGTATATCATCGACGGTACGCGGAAGTTCCGCATCTGTGACGCTCAGGGCGGTCAGAAGATCCGGTATAACACCGATACGTATTATGCCCGTTACAATACGGAGATCGGAAAGGGAAATCGTTTGCCGCTGTGGCTCCTCGGATTCCTCTATTAAAAGTAAAAAATTAAAAAAGTAAATTTCTGTAGGGATTTGATTCATCATGTTCCGCTAACGCAAAGAAATAAAGACACTAAAAATATACAATAACATTTTATATCTATAAAAATGGCTAAAGAAAAAAAGTTTATCACTTGTGATGGTAACACCGCTGCCGCTCACGTAAGCTATATGTTTACTGAGGTCGCAGCTATCTACCCGATCACTCCGTCATCTCCGATGGCAGAGCATGTTGATGAGTGGGCTGCAAAAGGCCGTAAGAATCTGTTTGGTCAGACCGTATCTGTTCAGGAGATGGAGTCTGAGGGTGGCGCCGCCGGTGCCGTCCACGGTTCCTTGCAGGCTGGTGCCCTGACATCTACCTACACGGCTTCTCAGGGTCTGCTGCTGATGATCCCGAACATGTACAAGATTGCCGGTGAGCTCCTCCCCTGCGTCTTCAATGTTTCCGCCCGTACGCTGGCTAGTCACTCCCTGTGTATCTTCGGTGACCATCAGGATGTGATGGCTTGCCGCCAGACCGGCTTCGCCATGTTCTGCTCCGGTAGCGTCCAGGAGGTCATGGATCTCTCTGCTGTTCCTTATCTCTCTACGCTGGAGAGCTCCGTTCCTTTCATCAACTTCTTCGATGGTTTCCGTACTTCTCATGAGTATCACAAAATTGAGGAGATGGATATGGAGGATATCCGTCCGCTCGTTAATCCCGAATGGATCAAGCGCTTCCGTGACCGTGCCATGAGTCCGGAGCGTCCTGTGACCCGTGGTACCGCTGAGAACCCCGAGACCTTCTTCACGCACCGTGAGGCTTGCAACTCCTACTATGACAAGGTTCCCGCCATCGTTGAGAAGCACCTCGCCGAGATCAGCAAGATCACCGGCCGTGAGTACCACCTCTTCAATTACTATGGTGCTCCCGATGCAGAGAACATCATCGTTCTGATGGGTTCCGCTACGGAGCCGGCACGTGAGGCCATCGACTTCCTGACCAAGCAGGGCAAGAAGGTCGGTATGGTGGCCGTCCACCTCTTCCGTCCGTTCTCCGTTGAGGCTATCCGCAAGGCTATCCCCGCAACGGTGAAGCGTATCGCCGTCCTCGACCGTACGAAGGAGCCGGGAGCAGAGGGTGAGCCGCTGTATCTCGATGTCAAGAGCGCGCTGTATGACGATCCCCGTCATCCGCTCGTTGTCGGTGGCCGTTATGGTCTCGGTTCTTCTGATACGACACCGGCTAAGATCGTCGCTGTCTTCAAGAACCTCGAGCTCCCCGAGCCGAAGGATCACTTCACCGTGGGTATCGTTGATGATGTCACCTTCACTTCTCTGCCCGAGGAGGAAGAGATCCCGATGGGTGGTGACAGTCTCTTCGAGGCTAAGTTCTTCGGTCTGGGTTCTGATGGTACGGTCGGTGCCAACAAGAACTCCGTACAGATCATCGGTAACAATACCAACAAGTACTGCCAGGCATACTTCTCCTACGACTCTAAGAAGAGTGGTGGTTTCACCTGCTCTCACCTGCGTTTCGGCGATGAGCCCATCCACAGCGCATATCTCGTGAACACGCCGAACTTCGTGGCTTGCCACGTTCAGGCTTACCTTCACATGTATGATGTCTGCCGTGGTCTCCGTGACAACGGTACGTTCCTGTTGAACACGATCTTCGACGGCGACGAGCTCATCAACTTCATCCCGAATCACGTGAAGAAGTACTGGGCAAAGCACCATATCAAGGTTTACTATATCAACGCCGGTAAGATCGGCCAGGAGATTGGTCTGGGCAACCGTACCAACACTATCCTGCAGTCCGCTTTCTTCCGTATCACGAAGGTCATCCCCGAGGATCTCGCCGTAGAGCAGATGAAGAAGTTCATCGTGAAGTCTTATGGTAAGAAGGGTGAGGATATCGTCAACATGAACTATGCTGCCGTTGACCGTGGTGGTGAGTACAAAGAGCTCACTGTCGATCCCGCTTGGGCTAACCTGCCGGAGGACGAGAAGAAGGTTGATGACGCTCCCGACTTCGTCAAGGAGGTTGTCCGTCCGATGAACGCTCAGGCCGGTGACCTGCTGAAGGTTTCTGACTTCGTGAAGCACGGCACTGTCGATGGTACATGGGAAGTAGGCACCGCCGCTTATGACAAGCGTGGTGTGGAGGCCTTCGTCCCCGTCTGGAATCCTGACAACTGTATCCAGTGTAACAAGTGTGCATTCGCTTGTCCGCACGCTGCCATCCGTCCGTTCGTCCTCGATGAGCAGGAGAAGGCCGGCTTCGACGGCAAGACCATCGATATTCTTGCTCCGAAGGCACTGAAAGGTATGCAGTTCCGTATTGAGACTTCCGTCCTCGACTGCCTCGGCTGCGGCAACTGTGCTGATGTCTGCCCGGGTAAGAAGGGTGAGAAGGCGCTGAAGATGGTTCCGTTCAATGTGGACGCTCCCGATATGATCAAGGAAGCAGAGAACTGGACTTATCTGACGAAGAACGTCAAGTCTAAGCAGGATCTCGTAGATATCAAGCAGAGCCCGAAGAACTCTCAGTTCGCTCAGCCCCTGTTTGAGTTCTCCGGCGCTTGCTCCGGCTGTGGTGAAACGCCGTATGTGAAACTCATCTCTCAGCTCTTCGGTGACCGTGAGATGATTGCCAACGCTACCGGTTGCTCCTCTATCTACTCCGCTTCTGTTCCTTCTACGCCGTATTGCAAGAACGAGAAGGGTCAGGGCCCTGCCTTCAACAACTCTCTGTTTGAGGACTTCTGCGAGTTCGGTCTCGGTATGACCCTCGCCAACAAGAAGATGAAGAAGCGCATCACGATGCTGCTCCAGGAGCTCATCGCCAAGGACGATACGCCCGCTGACTTCAAGGCTGCCGCCCAGCAGTGGATCGACAACCAGAACGATGCTGACGGCTCTAAGGCTGCCGCTGCCGCTCTGAAGCCGCTGATCGCCAAGGGCGCTGAGGCTGGCTGCCCGACCTGCGCAGAGCTGAAGACCCTCGACCACTACCTCGTGAAACGTTCTCAGTGGATCATCGGTGGTGATGGTGCTTCCTACGATATCGGTTACGGTGGTCTCGACCACGTCCTCTCCACGGGTGAGGATATCAACATCCTCGTACTCGATACGGAGGTTTACTCCAACACCGGTGGTCAGTCTTCCAAGGCTACGCCGCTGGGTGCCATCGCACAGTTTGCCGCTGCCGGTAAGCGTGTGACGAAGAAGGACCTCGGCTTGATGGAGACGACCTACGGTTATATCTATGTCGCTCAGATCGCTATGGGTGCCGACAATGCTCAGACGCTGAAGGCTATCCGTGAGGCTGAGGCTTATCCAGGCCCGTCTCTCGTCATCGCTTACGCTCCGTGTATCAACCACGGTATCAAGGGTAAGGACTTCGATGGCAAGGGCAAGCGTGGCATGAACCGCAGCCAGCATGAGGAGGCTCTCGCCGTTGAGTGTGGCTACTGGCATCTGTGGCGTTTCAACCCCGAGCTCGCCAAGGAAGGCAAGAATCCGTTCCAGCTCGACTCCAAGGAGCCGCAGTGGGATAACTTCCAGAAGTATCTCCAGGGTGAGGTCCGCTTCGCTTCTCTGAAGAAGGCCCGTCCTGAGGAGGCTGATGAGCTCTATGCTGAGACCGAGAAGGCTGCTAAGCGTCGCTATGCTTCCTATGTCCGCAAGACGAAGGAAGACTGGAGCGATGCTGCCGAATAAGCAATAGCTATCCTAAATATAAGAATCCTGTGGGGGCGACCTCACAGGATTTTTTTGTTTACCCGTTTGGGCGGAACATGATAAATCATGTCCCTACGGCAAATACATTCCGTCGTTTTCATAATTGCCGTTAAAATTTTATGTTTTTCCAAAATATCGTTGTATCTTTGCAAGACAAAAAAATAAACAACGAAACGAATGAAACAATGAATCTGAAAATACGTTTGTCAGTACTGACATTTCTCGAGTTCGGCGTCTGGGGCGCTTATCTGACCTGTATGGGAAATTACCTCGGCGTTGCCGGTTTGGGAGCCGAGATCTCCTGGTTCTATGCCATCCAAGGTATTGTCTCTATCTTCATGCCGACACTCATTGGTATTGTCGCCGATAAATGGATTCAGCCGCAGAAGCTCCTCGGAATCTGTCATCTTCTGGCCGGCGCTTTCATGCTGTCTTTATGGGTCATGGGCTTGTCGGCCGGTTTCGGACAGGAGATCCCGGACAAGGGGCTTTTTATCGCCCTCTATACTCTGAGTGTCGCCTTTTACATGCCGACGCTGGCACTGACGAATACCACCGCCTTTACGGTATTGAAGAGCCATGGCGGTGATACCGTCACCGATTTCCCGCCGATCCGTTCCTGTGGTACTGTCGGTTTCATTATCGTCATGTGGTTTGTCAACTGTGCCGTTTGGGACAATGGCTCGTTCTCAATGACGCTGGCACAGAATGCGCATAAGTTCCAGTATACCTATAACCAGTTCCTCGTCTCCGGCCTGCTGAGTCTTGTGATGTTCTTCTATGTCTTTACCCTTCCTCAGTGCCGTATTGTCAGGGAGGAACGGGAACAGAAGAAATCACTGATGGAACTCCTCGGCCTCGATGCCTTCAAACTCTTCAAAGAGCGCCGTATGGCGCTGTTCTTCATCTTCTCCGCCCTCCTGGGAATGTCGCTGCAGGTGACGAACAGTTTTGCCGGTCCGTTCATCTCCAGTTTCCAGGGTAGTAGTGATCCTGTCATCGCTACCTCGTTTGCTGCCAGTAATGCCACGTTGTTGACATCGATCTCCCAGGTCAGTGAGGCATTCTGCATCCTGCTCATCCCTTTCTTCATGAAACGTTATGGCATCAAGAGCGTGATGCTCATTGCGATGTTCGCTTGGGTACTGCGCTTCGGATTCTTCGGTATCGGCAATCCGACGATGCCGGGTGTGCTCTTCTTCATCCTCTCCTGTATCGTATACGGTGTCGCCTTTGACTTCTTCAATGTCTCCGGCGGTATCTTTGTGGACCGGGAGTGTGACCCGAAGGTAAAGGCATCGGCGCAGGGACTGTTTATGTTGATGACCAATGGTCTGGGCGCGACGATAGGAACGCTGTCGGCCGGTGCTGTTGTCAATCATTTCTGTACGTGGACGGATCATGGCGATTCCTCTTATCTCATGGGAAACTGGCAGGCCTGCTGGTTTATATTTGCCGGTTTCGCCCTCGCCGTAGGGTTGGCGTTCGCTTTAGTGTTTAAGCCTCATCATCAAGTGAAAAATCATGAATAGTAAGATAGAAGTTCATATTGAGGGATTCACCGATGTCGTCGGCGATGAGGATCTCGGTCTGCTGATTCTTGCCAATGACAAGAATGACCGTCAGATCTCCCTGCCCTGCGAACAGGATATGCTCCGGGAGTTTGTACGTCGCATGCATCATGAAGACGGCAATGAGCATCGTCTCCCGGAGGTTCTCGGAGGAATCCTGCAGCGGGATACGCTGGGCCATTACGAAGTGGTCATCAACGCGCTGAAAGACGGAAAGTATTCGGCCCTCATCGTCAACGAGGACACGCTGGACCTGGCACCTGTCCGTGCCACGGATGCTGTCCTGTTTGCCTATGTCGCTCATCTAAAGATTTTTGTGGAATCAACCTTATGGCTGCATCAGAGTGCTCCTTTCTCTGAACAGGACAGCAAGACGGGACGTCTGGGTATTCCTATTAACGTGTTGAGTGACGATCTGTTGCGGAAAGCGCTGGATGACGCTATCCGTCGAGAGGATTATGAGGCAGCGTCACATATTCGGGATGAGATCAACCAGCGTAAGAAGAATAAACCGGAGAAGTCATGAAAGAGGCTCGTTATTTCTATGTTCCTCGGGCAGCCGACGAGAAAGAACTGCCGATGGAGGAAGCGCTCCATGCCCTCCGCGTCCTTCGATTGAAGAGTGGCGACGAGATGTTTCTCATGGATGGAGAGGGGACTTTCTATCGTGCTGTCGTTACCTTGGCGGCAACGAAGCATTGTATGTATGAGATTCAGGAGGCATTACCCCAGCAGCCTGCATGGCGGGGAAGGATTCATCTGGCTATCGCCCCTACGAAGATGATGGACCGTATGGAATGGATGGCGGAGAAGGCCACGGAGGTCGGTTTTAATGAGTTGACTTTTCTGCATTCGAAGTTCTCCGAGCGTAAGGTCGTACGTACCGTCCGTCTCGACAAGATCGTTGTCTCAGCTATGAAACAGAGTCGTAAGCCGTGGAAGCCTGTCGTTAATGGTATCTGTGGTTTCAAGGACTTTATCCATACCCCGCGTCCGGGCAGGAAGTTTATCTGTCATTGTTACCCGGAAATAGAGCGGAAGGACTTCTTTACGGAGGTCTGCAATGCCGTAGGGGAGGAAGGGGAGGATATCACCGTTCTCGTCGGTCCTGAGGGCGATTTCTCCATCGATGAGGTTCAGATGGCTTTGGAACATGGCTATGAGAGTGTTACCCTCGGTACCTCCCGGCTACGAACGGAGACGGCAGGCCTGGAGGCTGTTATGATGGCTAATTTAGCGAGAAGAATATGAAAAATATCAAAGATATCATCGGAGGCCTGCTCGTGCTGGCCTCTGTCTTTTTCGTCTCTTGTTCGGGAGACAGTTATCTCAATGCCGTTCCCGGAGACAGCAGGGCATTGATCTCCCTGGATCTTACCCATCTCCAGGAGGCCCAGGAAGGAGGTCGCGCTGCCACCTTTCTGAAACGAACGCTCGGTGTTGTAGACCCTGGTGACTGTGGTCTTGACCTGAAGCATAAACTTTATCTTTTCGAGTCCGGTGACGGTACTCTCGGCCTCTGTGCGAAGGTTGATGATGAGGATGACCTGACCGACTGTTTTGACAACTTGGCAAAACGCGGTCTGTGTGTCGGCGTGAAGAAATACCGCAAATGCCATTTCACCTTATTAAAGAATGCGTGGGTCGCCGGCTGGTCCGACGAGGCCTTCCTCGTTATGGGTCCCGTCACGCCGTCCGCTGCTGCCACGCTGCAGCAGCAGATGGCGGAATATCTCAAGGAAGATGAGGATCAGGGCGTGAAGAGTCAGCCGCTCTTCGACCGTCTTGACAGTATTGACGCGCCGATGGCGATGGTCACGCAGGCCCAGGCTTTGCCCGACCAGTTCGTGGCGCCTTTCGTCCTCGGTGCCCCGCAGAATGCCGATCCCTCCGAGGTGCTCATCTCCGCCACGCTCCAAGTGAAGAAAGGAATACTGAACATTACGGGTAAGACGTTCTCCTTCGATGGAGGCATCAACGAGGCCCTGCAAAAGGCTCAGCGTCAGTACCGTCCCATCCAGGGACATTATCTGCCGACGATGCCGTCCACGGCTCTCTTCGGTATGTTCATGAATGTCAACGGTCCGCAGTTTCTGCCTCTGATGCAGGCCGACAAAGGTCTGCAGGCCATCCTTATGGGGGTTAACCAGGCCATTGACATGGATAATATCATCCGTAGTGTCAATGGTGATATGGCGATTGTCATGCCTAAATATTCCGAGAAGGATCTGCAACTCACCATGGCCGCGAAGTTGGCAAACAGCAACTGGACGAAGGATGTCAGCTATTGGAAACAGAGCGTGCCGAATGGCGGCAAGATCAGTGACTGGCGTCCCGGTGCCTGGTATTACAGTAGTGACAAGACGAGTTTCTATTTCGGTGTGAGCAAGGACCTGCAGTTCTATAGTGGCAGCAGTGCCGCCTTGGCCGACCATAGTCTCGTAGCCTATCCGCAGCCGCTCAATCCTGCTGTGCAACAGTTGATCCGTGGCAAGCGTGTGGCAATGGTCATCAATCTCGGTGCCCTTGGCAAAGGGCATAGCGCGTTGACGGCCGTGAGTGGCATGCTGGAGCCGTTGTTTGGTAAGGTGAATACCATTGTATATGTGATCAAATAATTTGATCAAATAAATGTGATCAAGTAAAATTTTTATATCCATCATGGAAAAAATTACATTTCAGTCTATTGTCCCACAGGTCTTCTCCGCCCATGCGGAGGAGCTGCACAGTGATATCTGGAATACGGAGGTCACTTTTGAGCGGGGACACCTCTATCTCGTAGAGGCAGACAGTGGAAAAGGAAAGAGTACGTTTTGTAGTTATATCGTCGGATACCGACATGACTATACGGGTACCGTCTCTTTCGATGGCCGTGACACCAAGGAGTTTAAGGTGAATGACTGGGTGGACATGCGCCAGCGTCATGTATCCCATCTTTTTCAGGAGCTCCGTCTTTTCCCGGAGCTGACGGCTTTGGAGAATGTGGAGATCAAGAACAACCTCACGCATTTCAAGGACCGCAAGCAGATCGTGGAGTGGTTTGATAGGTTAGGCATTGGCGACAAGCTCGACGCGAAGATCGGCCGCATGTCGTTTGGCCAGCAGCAGCGTGTGGCGATGATCCGTGCGCTCGTGCAGCCCTTCGACTTTCTCCTTGCTGATGAGCCGATCTCCCATCTTGACGACCGTAACTCCGCCATCATGGCAGATATCATGATGACGGAGGCGAAGGCACAAGGGGCCTGCGTTATCGTCACGAGCATCGGTAAGCATATGAAACTTGATTATGAAAAGACATTGAAACTATGAATCTCGTTTGGAAATTACTTCGTCAGCATATCAGCGTACCGCAGTTCGTCGGCTTCTTCTTCGCCAATCTCTTCGGTATGTTCATCGTCCTTCTCGGTATACAGTTCTACCGTGATGTTGTTCCCGTGTTTACGGCTGACGACAGTTTCATGAAGGCCGACTACCTCATTATGAACAAGAAGATCGGCACGGGAAGTACGATCAGTGGCCGCAGCAATACTTTTACGCCGGAGGATATCGCAGATGTGAAAGCGCAGAAGTTTGTCCGTCGCATGGGAGTCTTCACGCCGACGGAATATAAGGTCAATGCATCCATGGGAATCAACGGCACGAACGTGCTGAACTCTGAGATTCCTATCGAGTCGGTCCCCGACGGCTTTGTCGACGCACCGAAGGGGCAGTGGAAATGGAAGGAAGGAGATCCTGCCGTGCCCATTATCCTGCCGCGCGCTTATATCACGATGTATAACTTCGGTTTCGCGCAGAGTCACTCTCTGCCGAAGATCAGCGATGGTCTCGTCGGCATGATCGACTTCCAGTTGTTCATCCAGGGCAATGGCCACAGCAATGGCTTTAAAGGACGGGTTATCGGCTTCTCTTCCCGTTTGAACACGATCCTTGTGCCGCAGAGTTTCATGGATTGGAGTAATAACTTCTTCTGTCCCGGACAACATAGTGAGCCCTCCCGTATCATCGTCGATCCGTCGAATACCGGTGACCAGAGCATCTCTCAGTATCTGCAGAAGAAAGGCTACGAGATAGAGGATGACAAGCTCAACGCCGAGAAGACCACCTACTTTCTGAGGATGATGGTGACGATGGTCATGATCGTTGGTCTGATCATCTCGATCCTGAGTTTCTATATCCTCATGCTCAGTATCTATCTGCTCGTACAGAAGAACTCGTCGAAGTTGGAGAATCTGTTGATGATCGGCTATAGTCCGAATGCCGTTGCGCGCCCTTATCAGCTGCTGACGATCGGACTGAACATCGCCGTGCTCCTCATCGCGTGGATTATCCTCTTCTTCGTGCGCAACTATTACATGGATATCATCGAGACGCTGTTCCCGCAAATGGACGACGGCACCATGCTGCCGGCTCTCCTCATGGGTGTGGCCCTCTTCGTCCTCGTCTCCATCTGTAATATCATCGCCATCCGCAGAAAGATCATGAGCATCTGGGAGAGAAAAGAATAAAGTCTTATCCTCAACCCCTCCTCCAAGAGGAGGGGAGGGAATGGTCTCTTCCTTTGCAAGGCTCAGACCTGTCTTTTTTATAAAAAAGATGAAGAAAAATTTGGTGGAATGAGAAAAAAGTCGTACTTTTGCACTCGCTTTTGAGAAAACAAAAGACAAGCACATTGCTTGGAAGAGCAATGAGGGCGTTTAGCTCAGTTGGTTTAGAGCATCTGCCTTACAAGCAGAGGGTCGGCGGTTCGAATCCGTCAACGCCCACCTTATTATATATAAGGGTGGTTTCCAGAGTGGCCAAATGGGGCAGACTGTAAATCTGCTGCTTCTAGCTTCGGTGGTTCGAATCCATCACCACCCACAACGACAGCCGTTACTTCCTGAAGTGACGGCTGTTTTTCTTTCCTATTCGGTGTTACAGGAAAAAAATCGTCGTGAACTGAAAAATTAACAGTTTCGTAACATAAGTTTTGAAAATTTTTTGTTAATTTTGCAGCGTAAACGCTTAAAGAGATTTAAACTCGACAATTTAACAAATTTATTTTCAATTCTTATGTACAAGAGAATCTTTTCTTTTGTAGCCATGTTGATGATAACTTTTGCATCAGTCATGGCACAGGTTACAACTTCTTCCATGAGTGGAAAGGTTGTAGCAGGTGGTGAAGATGTTATCGGCGCTACCATTACCGCAGTACATGAACCTTCCGGCACACGGTATAATGCCGTTACCAATGAGAATGGTCGTTTTACCATTCAGGGTATGCGTGTCGGCGGACCTTACAAGGTAACCGTGAATTATATCGGTTACAAGGATGAGGTCCTCAACAACATCCAGCTTTCCCTGGGTCAGACGCGTACCGTCAATGTAGACCTCAAGGAAGATGCCCAGCAGCTCGGCGAGGTCACTGTAACCGGTAAGAATGGTCGCAACAGTGGTGGCGCCGCTGCCAACTTCAACCAGCAGCGCATTGAGAATACGCCGACGATCAGCCGTGACATCTATGATGTTGCCAAGCTCTCCACGCTTGTCTCCACCTCCCGTGTCGGTGGTATCTCCATCTCCGGTATCAACAACCGTTACAACTCCTTCCAGATCGACGGTACCGTCAGCAATGATGTCTTCGGTCTTGCCTCCAGCGGTACGAACGGTGGTCAGACGGGTGCCAACCCGATCTCCATGGATGCCATCCAGGAGCTGCAGGTCAGTGTCGCACCTTTCGATGTCCGTCAGAGTGGTTTCACCGGTGGTGCCATCAATGCCATTACGAAGAGTGGTACGAACCAGTTCCATGGCAGTGCTTACATGTATTATACCAACCAGGATATGTACAGCAAGTACAACCGTCTGCACGACTACGCTGAGGAGAAACTCTCCGAGCGTTCCACGAAGACCTATGGTGCTACCTTCGGCGGTCCTATCGTGAAGGACAAGTTGTTCTTCTTCACGAGTGCCGAGTATAAGAAGACAGAGGCCCCCGCTACGATCTATCCGGGGTATATCAGCTCTTATGTCACGGAGTCCTCTCTGCAGCAGATCGCTGATAAGTATAAGTCTCTGACTGGTTTTGAGGACAGCTACGGCAAAGGAACGCTGGGTACGAAGGCCTTCAGTTTCCTAGCCCGTTTGGACTGGAACATTGATAACAACAACCATTTGGCTTTCCGTTATCAGCACAACGACTCTTACGATGATAAGGACGGATTGAGCAGCAACACTTTCACGTTCAACAACTCCAGCTATCGTATGAACAACAAGACGAACTCCTTCGTCGCTGAGTTGAACTCTCATATCAGCCCCGTCCTCTACAATGAGGCCCGTGTCTCTGCCAGCTTCATCCGTGACAACCGTAATGTCGGTTATCAGGGTCCTACGGTACAGATCAGCAATGTCCTCGGTGGCGACGGAACGTCCAACAATACCGTGAATATTGGTACGGAGTTCAGTAGTGGTGCCAACTATCTGAATCAGGATATCTGGTCTATTGAGGATAACCTCTCTTGGTACCTCGGTAACCATAACCTCACCTTTGGTATCCATGACGAGTTCTATAAGATGAAGAACCTGTTCATCCAGGCTTCCAATGGTGCTTGGTATTACAACTCTCTGGAGGACTTCCTGGCTGATAATCCTTGGAAGTATACCTATAAATATACGGATCCTGAACTTACCGGTGGCGACACCCGTTGGACTCCGAATATGAAGTATGGTCTCTTCGGCTTCTATGCTCAGGACAAGTGGGATATCACTCCGCTGTTGAACCTGACCTATGGTATCCGTTTCGATATCAACGATACGTTCAACAATCCTACGACGAACGAAGAGTTCAATTCCTTCGCAGCTGAGCATAACCTCGGTGTAGAGGTGGGTAAGATGCCGAGTGCCAAGCTCCTCGTCTCCCCGCGTGTCGGTTTCAACTGGTATACAGACGATAGCCGTCGCACCCTGCTGCGCGGTGGTATCGGTATCTTCTCCGGTCGTGCTCCTTATGTATGGCTCTCCAACGCCTTCGTCAACAATGGTGTAGAGGCTAAGGGTACAACCATCACGAAGAATGTTCCTACGCTCACCCAGTATGCCAAGGATCCTCTGGGTGCTGCCAGCCAGTCTACTGCCGGTCTGTCTCCGGATATCGTGACGATCTCCAAGAACTTCAAGTTCCCGCAGGTACTCCGTATGAACCTCGCCCTGGAGCAGACGCTTCCCGGTGATGTGAAGATGACATTGGAAGGCCTGTATTCCAAGAATATGAACAACGTGTTCTTCGAGAATCTCGCCTATAAGGATAACGGTGATAAAGTCTATGCCGTCGAAGGTGTGGATGCTTCCGCCGTTACTTCCTATAGTAAGATTGAGAACAAGCTGCCTTACTACAGCATCATCAACCTCCGCAACACGAGCAAGGGTTATTCCTATAACTTCAGCGTGAAGGCTGAGAAGACCTTCGACTTCGGTCTCTACTTGATGGCCAGCTACATCTTCGGTCACTCTTACAGTGTGAACGATGGTACCTCTTCTGTCGCTTACTCTAACTGGAAGTATAACTACAGCCGTAACACGAATGATCAGAACGAGCTCAGCTGGTCTAAGTTCGATATTCCTCACCAGGTTCGTATCCAGGTTGCTTATCAGTCACCGAAATATTGGAATGGTTGGATGAGCACGGATGTTGCCATCAACTACAATGGTTTCAGTGGTGGCCGCTATTCTCTGACGATGAACGAGAAGGCTGACTACAACAATGATGGTTGGCGCGGCAACAGTCTGCTCTATATTCCTACGAAGGAGGAGCTGGCACAGATGCAGTTCACCGATACGAAGAAGCTCACTGCCGAGCAGAGCCGTCAGATGTTTGAGGAGTGGATTGAGAATGATGACTATGCCAAGAATCATCGTGGCCAGTATGCTAAGCGCAACTCCAACATGACTCCTTGGGAGAATGAGATCAACCTCCATGTTGCTCAGAACATTTATAACATCAAGGGCATCGGTAAGATGCAGCTGACGTTCGATGTCATGAACTTCGCCAACATGCTCAACAAGCACTGGGGCGCTCACTACAGCAATGCTTACAACCTCAGTCCGCTGACACTTACTGCTGTGAAGAATGGTGTCGGTTACTTCCAGTATAACACCAACAGCAAGCCCGTTGCCAGTGATGTTGCCAGCCGTTGGCATGCACAGGTGGGTCTGCGCCTGGAATTCTAGGAAAAGTAAAAAATTAAAAAAGTAAAGAATTAAAGCGTAAAGAATTAAAATTCCCGCAAGGAAGAGAATAAAATTAATCCCCGTCATCGTTTGGATGGCGGGGATTTTTTCATTATGATCCGTTTGTAGGTGGGATCAGCCCTTGAGTTTTTTCAGCCGCCGTTTGGCAAGGGAGTGATTCGGACAGAGTTGCAGGGCCTTCTCATAATTCTTGATGGCGGCCTCTTTCATGCCCTCCCGCTCACAGTCCTTACCCATGAGGGTATATTCCACGGCGAGGTGCTTGAGGAACTTGTCCTGTTTCTCCTTTTCCTTCTTCATGGCCTCATTCTCTTCCTTGAGGTCCTTGATCTGCAGGAGAAGGTGGTTGAGTTTCTGGCGGATGAGGCGCCGCGGCCCTGGTTTCTCAATATCATAACGACTGTGGATAGCGAGGAAGAAGTTGTCGAGGGCCGCCTGCATGTCGCCCTTGTCGAAGGCGCTGACGGCATCGGCATATTCCTTGTCAGCCTTACTCTGCGTCAGGGCACTTTGGATCATCCGTTGGTCATTATAATGAGAGGCGAACTGTTTCACCTCTGTACGTACAAAGACGTCATGGGGCTGGATGGGCTCGTTGAGACTGATGCCTTCCAGGGAGGTGCAACGGGAGAGGGCGACATAGGTCTGTCCGCCGGCGAAGACGCCTCCCGTGAAGTCGATCTTCACCTGGTTGAACGTCAGTCCCTGACTCTTATGGACGGTGATGGCCCAGGCCAGTCGCAGCGGATACTGGTGATAAACGCCGATCTCCTCTTCCTCCACCTTCTGTTCCTTTTCATTATAGGTATAACGGACATTACTCCAGAGGGCCTCATTGACGACGACCTCCTTGCCGTTCTCCAACCGTACGTAGATATTCGGCTCTTCCTCATCATCATTGAAGAGGACATCATCTTCGTCGGTCGCTTCTTTGACGTCATATCCCGTGACGATACCGAGGGTGCCGTTGACCCATCGGTGGTCCATATCATTCTTAATGAAGATCACCTGTGCGCCGACTTTCAGGCGTAGTTCGATGGGTGTGGGGAGCATGCTGTCGGGGAAGTCCCCTTCTTTATAACCTTTGAAGAGCACTTCTTCACCTTCAAGCTGGTTGAGTTGTTGCTGGTTGATATAATCCACGGTATCCCGACGTCCGGAGAGGGTGATGGCGAGTTGGTCATCATTTTGGTTAAGGTTGGCGCCGACGCGCCGGTTGAGCATCTGCAAGTCACGGGAGGTTGCCGTGGAGGTACGGATATTGTCGAGGATACCGATAAAGACGGGATCGCTCTGCCGGTATACTTTCTTGAGTTCGATACTGACAAGGCGGAACTCGCGGAACACCCTGGCATCGAAGAAGAAAGCGGAGGGATAGAAGGGCTCGAGGAGGCGGCGGTCATCCTCTCTGACGACGGGCTCGAGTTGATAGATATCGCCTACGAGGAGCAGTTGCTTGCCGCCGAAGGGCTCCCGCATGTTCCGGCAGTAGACGCGCAGCACCTTGTCGATGAAGTCGATGATGTCCGCCCGCACCATGCTGATCTCGTCGATGATGATGAGTTCGAGACTCTTGATGAGGTTGATTTTCTCACGGTTGTACTTGAGGGTCTCCCGGAGGTTCCTCACACTGTACCGGATATCGTTCGGCAGAAGGGGATAGAAGGGAATCTTGAAGAAACTGTGAAGGGTGCTGCCACCGGCATTGATGGCCGCGATGCCCGTTGGCGCGAGGATGACATGTTTCTTCTTCGTGTGGGCGGCGATATAGCGCAGAAACGTCGACTTGCCCGTCCCGGCCTTTCCCGTGAGGAAAAGGGAGCGACGGGTATATTGGATGATCTGCAGGGCATTCTGCAGTTCGGGATTTTCCAGGTCGATTGTTTCGTTGTTGGACATATTAAATAATGTGGTGGTAATATCGGCAGGCACCGAGACGGAGCTCGGGGTGGAAGATGATGATGAAGTCACGGAGGACACGCTCGGGATGGAATGGTGTCTCCTCGTAGAACGGCACTTTCGTACAGTCAGCACCCCATACATTCTTTTTTTGCCAGGCTTTCATCTCCGTATAGCCGGGGAAGGCCGCCTTTAACTGGGCGAGCGTTGTCGGAGTTGTATCATATTTATAGAGCCAGAAGTCGGCATTGCCGGCATCATTGAGGACCTTCTCGAAACTGAGAGAGAGGGAGCCCGTGCTCTTGTCCTTACTGTAGCAATAGGCAGCCCCGGCATCACGGATGAGGGCGGCGACACTGCTCTCTCCGCCCGGCACATACCAAGTGCCGCCCGTCTTCAGTTCGGTGATAACGGTAGGTCGTTTTGTCGTCTTTGCCGCTTTACCCTGCAGGGCATGGTAGGTACTGTCGGTAACACGGAAGATACTGTCGGCGGTCGCCTCCTGTCCAAAGAGCAGTCCATAGAATTTCACCCATTCCGCTCTGCCGAGGGCACTCGTCTCCATATAGTCGGCCGCCTCGATGAGCGGGATATGCAGTTTGTCGAGTTTCCCATAGCCGCCACTGTTCTCAAAAGGTGAGAGGATGAGCGCGTCGGGACGGGTGTCGATGATCTTCTCGATGTTTGGTGTCATACTGTTGCCGCAGTTGGCGATCTTACCCTGTCGGACGGCGGTCTTCACCCACGGGAGGTTCATATAGTCGAGGTCGCAGACGCCGGCCACGGCCTTCGCCTCGTGAAGTTCCTGCAATAGGGCTGTATGGACACTCGTGAAGACGATGGAGCGGGAGAGGGGCGTACGCACGAGTGTGGCACTGTCCTTGGTCAGGGCCTGAGCCTCTTCGGGGATCTCTTTCTCCGATTTCGGGACGAGGATATAGCGGTGGAGCGTTTTGCCCTGATGCCAGGGATCGGCGAGGCGCACGTCGGTATAGCCATCGTGTTTGACAATGACGAGCTGACGGGCATAGCGCATAACGACAGTATCCCCGCCATCTGCCGTGAGCCCTGTGTGGGCACCGTTGCAGCCGGCGAGGATACAGCCGAAGAATAGAAGGGATAAATGCTGGATCTTCATTTGCTTCGGGATGGTTTCTATAAACGTTGGCGACTTGCGCTTGCAAAGCGCAAGCACACGACGGCAAGCCGTTCTTTCCTTGTCGTTAGAACGGCAGATCGTCAGCGGCACTGTTGCCATCGGCGGGCTGCTGCGGCGGGAAAGGAGCGGCGGCACCGTTATCTGCGGCGGGAGCAGCGGCAGCACCTGCCGGCGGGAAGGGTGCGGCGCCTGCCTGCGGCTGGTTACCGGTGTTGACAGCATTGGGATCTACGCGCTGTACGTTCCATGCACGGATATCGTTGAACCAACGGCCGTTGTACTCATGGCAGTCGATATCGAAGCTGACGGTGAGCTCCTCACCACTCTGGATATTGAACTGTTTGATACGATCTGCGCCGAAGACACGGAAGCAGCACTTGTGAGGATACTGTTCGTGGGTCTCGATGACATAATCCTGAGAAGCCCAGGGGTTACCGGTGCGCTGAGAGACACCACTCTGCTGCGGCAATACCGCGATGATTTTTCCTTGTATTTCCATTATCTAAATGTTTTAATATTTTCGGGTTCTTAGGTAAAACCTGCTTTTATTTTGCGAAGTTACGAAAAAGTTTGGGAAAAATGAAATTTTTCGAGGATTATTTTTTCAGCAGGGCCTCGCAGAGCTTGCGCTGGAGGACGCGGGCATCGAGGACGCTCATCTCCGTGTCCATGATGGCGAAGCAGTACTCATGGCCGTCAGCTCCCGTGGTGAAGCCGGCGAGGGACGAGATGCCGTAGGGGTGGGAGAGTGTCCCCGTCTTGGCGTGTACACGGCCTCTCGTCAGCGGACTGACCATCTCCGTGCGCAGGGTACCGTCGACACCGGCCGTCGGCAACTGTTTCATCATCACCTGATAGATGTCGGGATGATGGCGGCCGTAGAGGAGGGCGGCGCAGAGGGCCTTTGGTGAGAGGAGGTTATGGATACAGAGTCCGCAGCCGTCATGGATGCAGAGACCTTTATCTTTCTGTTTCAGACTGTCGGCGAGGAAGGTGCGGAGATATTTCACGCCGGCAACAGTCGGATCGGCGGCCTTCGGGTCGAGGTGATGGCCGATGGTATAGAGCATGGATGTTGCCTGCGTGTTGGCACTGTGTTTCCACATCCGTTCCGTGACGGCGGTGATCGGCGTGTTACGGTAATGGATGAGCTTGGATCCACGGACGACCTTGTTCTTCACGACGATGATCTGGTCCTTCGTGAGTTGGATGCCATTCTGATGGAACGCATTGAGGACGGCTTGGATGATCTTGTCCTGACCTTTATAGAAAATGCCGAAACTGGAGAAACTCAGATCCCAGGGGTACCAGTGGGGCTCGCTCTTCACGGGATCAGTGACGGGGAGACTCAGCAGCAGATGGCCGTTGAGTTTCTTCACGCCTGCTTTCTTCGCCGCGGCAGCAAAGGGCATGAAGTCCTGGGCCTTGAATGACGGATCGAGGCTGCCGAGGAGGCTCATGGAGCCGTTGACGGTGCCGTTCTTCGGTTGTCCGTGGAGGAAGAGGGCCGTATAGTAGAGGTATTTCGTTGAGAGGAGGTGCAGGCCTGCCGTACCGGAGATGAGTTTCAGACAGGAGGCGGAGTGCAGGGGCTGTTTCTCGTTGACGCCAAAGACGGGCTTGTCGGCCGTGATGTCGTAGACATAGAAGGCGAACTGTCCCTTGCAGCGCGGCTCGGCGGCGAATTTCTTCAGTCGGCTGACGACAGCGGTGTCCACTTGGGCCGCCTTTTTGGCAGTCGTGGTATTTTGTGTTTTTTTAATC
The DNA here is from genome assembly GCF_000424185.1 of Prevotella sp. AGR2160. Lineage (GTDB taxonomy): Bacteria > Bacteroidota > Bacteroidia > Bacteroidales > Bacteroidaceae > Prevotella. Next base: position 84,227 of record NZ_AUJK01000008.1, on the reverse strand, counting down.
TTGTCGTTGTGATTCCCACAGGAGGAGAGCGCCGGAGCCAAAAGAGCGGCAGCTACACCTATATATAATAGTTGTTTCTTCAGATTCATGATGGTGCTATATATGTCGCGTATATTTTTCTGAGATGCAAAAGTAAGAAAAAAAGTAGAAGGAAGGCACAAAAGGGCCCGTTTTTTAAGACATCGTAACAGAACGGTTACAGAGTCGTGAAAACAGGTGGTCACAAAAGATACCTATTTTTGGGTATCCCGGATTTTTGGGTGGTTGGCATGAAGTTTGTACTTTTGCTGACGGAATAAATAATCAGACGTTAAATTAAAATATTTGCATTATGACAAAGATTGAGAAAGTTCATGCACGTGAGATTCTTGACAGCCGTGGCAATCCGACGGTTGAGGTAGAGGTAACCCTTGACAATGGCGTGATGGGTCGCGCCAGTGTTCCCTCCGGTGCTTCCACGGGAGAGAACGAGGCTCTGGAGCTCCGTGACGGTGACAAGAACCGTTTCGGTGGCAAGGGTGTCCTGAAGGCTGTTGCCAATGTCAATGATGTCATCGCACCGGCTTTGAAGGGTGATGATGTCTTCAACCAGCGTGCCATCGACTATAAGATGCTGGCCCTCGACGGCACACCGACGAAGAGCAAGCTCGGTGCCAATGCCATCCTCGGTGTCAGTCTCGCTGTCGCCCATGCTGCTGCCAAGGCGCTGAATCTGCCGCTGTACCGTTATCTCGGTGGCGTGAACACCTATGTGCTGCCGGTTCCAATGATGAACATCATCAATGGTGGTGCCCACAGTGACGCGCCTATCGCCTTCCAGGAGTTCATGATCCGTCCTGTCGGCGCGAAGAGTGAGCATGAGGCTGTCCGTATGGGTGCTGAGGTCTTCCATGCCCTTCAGAAACTGTTGAAGAAGCGTGGCCTGAGCACGGCTGTCGGTGATGAGGGTGGATTTGCTCCGAAGCTCGACGGTATCGAGGATGCCCTGCAGAGCATTGTCGACGCTGTGAAGGCTGCCGGTTATGAGCCGGGCAAGGACGTGCGCATCGCCATGGACTGCGCCGCTTCCGAGTTCTCTGAGGTCAAGGACGGTAAGTACTATTACAACTACAAGCAGCTCAGCAATGGCATGCCGAAGGATCCCAATGGTAAGACGTTGAGTGACGAGGAACAGATCAAGTATCTCGAGGAGCTCATCACGAAGTATCCTATCGACTCCATCGAGGATGGTCTCGACGAGAACGACTGGGAAGGCTGGCAGAAGATGACGAAGGCCCTCGGCGACCGTGTACAGCTCGTCGGTGATGACCTCTTCGTGACGAACACGAAGTTCCTGAAGAAGGGTATCGAGCTCGGTGCTGCCAACGCTATCCTGATCAAGGTCAACCAGATCGGTTCGCTCACGGAGACTCTGGAGGCTATTGAGATGGCTCATCGTCATGGCTACAACACGGTCACCTCACACCGTAGTGGTGAGACCGAGGATACGACGATTGCCGATATCGCCGTTGCCACGAACAGTGGTCAGATCAAGACGGGTTCCATGTCGCGTACCGATCGTATGGCGAAATACAACCAGCTGCTGAGAATCGAGGAGGAGCTCGGTGACAGCGCTGTCTACGGATACGAGAAATAACCGCATTCGCGCTTCCTTGCGCTTGCAAAGCGCAAGCACACAACGGCAGGCCCAAAAACGGCCTGCCGGGAAAGATACGAACGGTAGGTCGGTAAGAACGGCCTGCCGTTTTTTTGTCATGATTTTGTAACTTGATGTTGGGAGATATATCATTCTTTTTTTATACTTTTGCAACAGATTGCAAAAACGTTGAAAATGGAAGATCAGAAATACCAACTCATGGTCGTCGATGATGAGGCAGACCTGTGTGAGATCCTGAAGTTTAATCTCGAGGCCGAAGGCAACTATGATGTTGACGTTGCCTACAGTGCTGAGGAAGCCCTGGAGAAGGGCGTGAAGGACAAGGACCTGTTGCTCCTCGATGTGATGATGGGTGGCATGTCCGGTTTCGCCATGGCCAAGCAGCTCAAGAGTGACCCGGAGACAGCACAAATCCCCATCATCTTCCTTACGGCGCGTGATACGGAGAATGACACGGTGACGGGCTTCAACCTCGGTGCCGATGACTATATCTCCAAACCGTTCTCTATCCGAGAAGTCCTGGCGCGCGTGAAAGCCGTGCTGCGCCGTACGACAGAACAGGCCGAGCGGAAGGAAGAGCAGAACAACACCATTACCTATAAGGGTCTCCAACTTGACATGAACAAGAAGGAGGTGACGGTAGACGGAAAAGCCGTGGCCTTCACGAAGACGGAGTTTGCCCTCCTGCATCTGTTGCTTGAGGAGAAAGGCAAGATCCTCTCCCGTCAGCAGCTCATCGACCGTGTGTGGCCCCGTGACGTCATCGTCCTCGACCGTACGGTGGATGTCAATATCACGCGCTTGCGCCGAAAGGTGGGTCCTTATGCCAAACATATCGTGACGCGGCTGGGCTTCGGTTATGGATTTGAGGAGTAGGGGGAAGAGTCTATGGATCATCGTCTCTCTATCGGCAAGCGGCTGTATCTCGCCGTCCTCGCCATCTTTCTGGCTTTTGCCCTTACCTTTATATTATATCAGCAGAGTCGTGAGAAGGACTATAAGATTACGGTCCTCGACCAACGTCTGCAGGATTTCAATTTCCAGTTGGGTGAGACCTTCAGCCGTGACACGTTGATCACGGAGGCAAAGGTCAACGCCTATCTGCGGGAGAACCATTTCCCGGATCTCCGTGTGACCCTCATCCGGCCCGACGGAAGAGTATTCTTCGACTCCGAGCGGAAAGACTATCAGAATATCCCGAACCACAGTAACCGTGTGGAGATCCAGGAGGCCATGCGGGAAGGTAGTGGGCGTACCGTCGATCGTAAGAGTGCCACCGTTCCTGAGTCTTTCTTCTATTCTGCCACCTATTTCCCCCACAGTCATTTCATCGTCCGTTCGGCCCTGCCGTATAATGATAACCTGATCAATATCCTCAATACTGATAAGAATTATCTCTGGCTCTCCCTTGTCGCCATCGTATTGTTGACGGTTGTGCTCTACCGTTTCACCCACCGACTGGATAAGAACCTCACAAAATTGCGCATCTTCGCCTCCCGTGCCGATCATAATGAGACGCTCGAGGTGGAAGATCTCGCGGAGTTCCCCGATGATGAGCTCGGTGAGATTGCCGAGAAGATCATCAAAATCTACAAACGTTATCTCAAGACGCGAAAAGAACAGGACGAGCTGAAGCGACAGCTGACGCATAATATCGCCCATGAGTTGAAGACCCCCGTGGCAAGTATCCAGGGTTATCTGGAGACCATCATCGACCATCCCGATCTTGATCCGAAGATGTTGCAGATGTTCCTCTCACGCAGTTATGCCCAGAGCCAGCGCCTGACGTCCTTGCTGCGTGATATCTCTACATTGAACGTGATGGACGAGGTGACCGACATGCACGGCAAGGAGAATGTCGATCTGGCGAAACTCGTCATCGAGATCCAACAGGAGACGGCACTGCAGTTTGAGCAGAAGCACATGACGTTTGAAGACAAGTTGCCCGATCATGTGATGATGCGCGGTGTACGTAGTTTGCTCTACAGTATCTTCCGCAACCTCACCGATAATGCCCTGGCCTATGCCGGTGAGGGGACGACGGTGACGGTGGAGGTCCGTGAGACGGAGGAATACTGGCGGTTCCGGTTCTATGATACCGGTAAGGGCGTGCCCGCGGAACATCTGCCGCGGCTCTTCGAACGGTTCTACCGCGTGGATAAGGGGCGCAGCCGTGCCATGGGCGGTACGGGACTGGGACTGGCCATCGTGAAGAATGCCGTGTTGCTGCACCGCGGGAGTATCAAGGTCAGCAACCGGAAAGAAGGGGGACTGCTGTTTGAGTTCTCGCTGGCGAAAGCATAGGGGACTTGCGCTTGCAAAGCGCAAGCTCATAACGGCATGCCAAGATGGGCGCAGACCGGCATGCCCGGAGTGATGGATGAGAATTGTAACAGCATTGTAATATCTTAGACTTTTGGTTGTAACACGGAGACTGTACCTTTGCACAAAAATATAAACGTAACATAATTATCAATTTATGGAAACCATTTATTTGTGCATTGTCATCTTCCTCCTCTGCCTGGCGGTATTTGACCTCTTTGTCGGAGTGAGCAATGATGCAGTCAATTTCTTGCAGAGTGCCATTGGTGCCCGTGTTGCCAAGTTCCGCACGGTGCTCATCATCGCCTCTGCCGGTGTCGTCCTCGGTGCTGTCCTTTCCTCGGGAATGATGGATGTGGCACGCCACGGAATTATGACACCGAAGTATTTCTCTTTCCATGAGGTGATGACGATATTCCTGGCTGTCATGGTCACCGATGTCATCGTCCTTGATGTCTTCAACTCATTGGGTATGCCGACGTCCACGACGGTATCCCTCGTCTTTGAGCTCCTCGGTGGTACCTGCCTCATTGCCATGTTGAAAGTCATCAGTGACCATGGTTTCACTTATGGGATGTTGCTCAACAGTGACAAGGCCCTGCAGGTGATCATCGCCATCTTTGTCAGTGTGGCCATCTCCTTTGTCTTCGGCTTGCTGATCATGTGGATCTCCCGTGTGGTCTTCACCTTTAATCCATTTGGAAAAGGCTCGAAGGCCGGACAACTCGTAAAGGTCTCCCTCTTCGGCGGTATCGCCTTCACGGCCCTGGCCTACTTCATCTTTATGAAAGGTCTCGGCAAGAGTCCTTATATCTCTGATGCAGCACGCGACTATATCGACGCGAATACCAAGCTCTTACTGCTCTATACCTTTATCGGTTCCACGATCCTGATGGGTGTCTTCCATCTGATCAAGATCAATGTCTTTAAGTTCTCTGTCCTCATGGGAACGTTCGCCCTGGCCATGGCTTTCGCCGGCAATGACCTGGTGAACTTCATCGGTGTGCCTTTGGCCGGTCTGTCCTCTTATCAGGACTTCACCGCCAACGCCCATGGTGCCGGTGCCGACTCGTTCCTCATGACGTCATTGATGGAGAGTGCGAAGACACCGCCGTTCTATCTGATGGCTGCCGGCGTGATCATGATCATTGCCATGGCAACGTCGAAGAAGGCACAGAATGTCATCAAGACTTCTGTCGACCTGGCCCGTCAGGACGAGGGCGATGAGATGTTCGGCAGTAGTAAGGCTGCCCGTGGCATCGTCCGTTGGACGCAGTATTTCGTTGAGTGGTTCGCCCACCTCTTCCCCGTCAGTGTCCGTCAGTGGGTCAACAGCCGTTTCAATAGTAATGAGGTGGTCCTCGAGGACGACAAGGCCGCCTTCGATGTGGTGCGTGCCGCCGTCAACCTCGTCATCTCCGCCATGCTGATCACCATCGGTACGAACCTCGGCCTTCCGTTGTCAACGACCTATGTGACGTTCATGGTGGCCATGGGTAGTAGTCTCGCCGACCGTGCGTGGAGCCGTGAGAGTGCCGTCTTCCGTGTCACGGGTGTGCTGAGTGTCATCGGTGGCTGGTTCATCACCGCCGGTGTGGCCTTCATCACCTGTGCCCTCGTCGCCCTGTGCATGTGGTTCGGTGGTGTCGTCATCCAGGCCGCCTTCATGGTTCTCGTCGTTTATCTCCTGTATCGTAGTAATAAGAAGTATAAGGCCAACAAGGAGAAGGAGAAAGAGGAGGAAGACAGCTTCCGCCTGATGATGCGTACGCGTGATCCCGAGCTCGTCTGGGATATGCTGAAGAAACATGTACGCAACACGCAGTCGAAGGTCTGCGCTTACTCCATGGAACAGTTCAACGATATCGTCGATGCCTTTGCTAATCAGAGTGTTCGCACGCTTCGCCATAGTGACAAAGGTTTGAGGAAAGAGCTGGAACTGTTGAAGAAGATCCGTCGTCAGGAGATGCTCGGGTTGAAGAAGAGTCCGTTGGAGATGGCTATCGACCGCAACACGTGGTTCCATGTCGGTGCCAACAGTGACCAGCAGTTCATGTATACCCTCCGCCGTATGCTGAATCCGATCAAGGAGCATGTCGACAACAACTTCAACCCACTGCCCGAGGAGTATGTGAAGGAGTTTGAGCCCATCCGCCGGAAGATCAACGACCTGATGAAGATGACGTGTGAGCAGATCGAGACCGACCGTTACGACCAGTATCGCGATGTCCTCGCTGAGGCTGACGCCTGCAAGGATGAGCTCAGCGTGATCCGAAACACCCATATCAACCGCATGCAGGAGAAGAAGAACAACAAGGACCTGCAGGTCGACATGGTCTATCTGAACCTCCTCCAGGAGTCTCAGCAGTTCCTGAGTGTCATGCGCCATCAGTTGCGTTCCGCGAAGAAGTTCATGGAAGCGTAACGCCTTCGGCGAATGGATAATGGACAATGGACAATGGAGAATAGACAATAGATAATGAAAAATGGATAATTATTCGAATGGATCAAGGATAATTATCCATTTTTTTTGAACCCCATAACCCAACAAACAATGAAAAAAATATTTATCTTGGCCGTTCTCTCGATGGCCGCGCTGAGCCTCTCTGCCCAGCAGAAGATGAAGATCGGCGGTACGATCCGCGGCAAGTATGAGTATCAGACGCAGGACAAGGAAGGCCGCTTCCAGGTGCGTAACGCCCGTGTCAATGTCAGTGGCGATGTCAACGAATATGTCTCCTACAAGGCTGAGATCGACCTCTGCGACGAGGGAACGATCAAGATGCTCGATGCTTATACGAAGATTACGCCGTGGAAGACCTTGAACCTGACCATTGGTCAGATGCGTGTGCCCTTCACCATCGATGCCCACCGCTCTCCCGACCAGCAGTATTTTGCCAACCGTTCTTTCATTGCCAAGCAGGTCGGTAATGTCCGTGATGTCGGTGCCCGCCTCGGCTACACCTTCAATGTCGGTTTCCCCATCATCCTCGAGGCCGGTATGTATAACGGTAGTGGTCTGACGCATCAGAAAGACTACTGGACGAATCATGTCAACTTCTCCACGAAGGCGCAGTTCCTCTTCCCCTGTGGCATGGATGTCGTACTGAGCATGCAGAAGATCCGTCCCTCCGATGTCAACGTGATGATGTATGATGCCGGCGTCAACTACCATAAGAACGGGTTCATCGCCGAGGCCGAATACCTCTATAAGCATTATGCCCAGGGTGCCTTCCATCCCGTCCATGCCTTCGACGGTTTCGTGAGTTACGATATCCCCGTTCGCACAAAGCTCTTCACGAAGGTGTCGCCGCTCGTCCGTTACGACTATATGAGTGACCACAGTGACGGACTGCGTTATACCATTGATGAGAACGGCACGAAGACGGAGAGCAAGACGGGCTCCCTCGTCATCACCGATTACAAGCGCAGCCGTATCACCGGTGGTGTGACGCTGAGTTTCGACAAGCCGTTCCTGAGTGATATCCGCATCAACTACGAGAAATATTTCTACGGTCATGAGGGTATCGCCAAGCCGTCGGAGAAAGACAAGATCGTCGTGGAGTTCATGACCCACTTCTAAGGCATCCGATCCTCTTGCAGGGCCGCCACAAGGGACGGCCCCTGCATTTGGCAAAATGGCGGATCATGATAAATCATGTCCCTACGGCTTTCACACAATCGTAACCTCCCCTTTACACTTCTGTAATATCTCGTGACTATCTTTGCAATGTGAAATAAAAAAAGCAAAGAAAAGTACAAGATGAAAGATTGTAAAAGGGGAGTGGCAACGATGATGTTGCTGCTGACAACAGGAGCCTGGATGTGTGCGGCTCCACTGCCTAACCGCCTTCCGATGGTGAAGGCCGTACCGGCAGATTCGGCGAATGTCGTCGACAGTATCTGGAGAAATCAGAACCTCGGTGAGGTCACCGTCACCGCCGTCGTTCGCAAGAATACTGACGCGGCACTGTTGAATATCGCCCGGAAGAGTGATGTCGTCATGAGTACCGTCTCCTCCCAGGAGATCAAGCGTACGCAGGACTCCAATGCCGGTGAGGTCATCCGTCGTGTTCCCGGCGTGAGTCTCATCGATGACAAATTCGTCATGGTTCGTGGTCTCTCGCAACGTTATAATAATGTATGGATCAATGGAGGAGCCGTTCCGAGTAGTGAAGCCGACTCCCGTGCCTTCTCCTTTGACTTGATTCCGAGTTCTCAGCTCGATAACCTGATGATTGTGAAAACACCGTCGGCAGAATATCCTGCAGACTATACCGGAGGCTTCATCTTAATTAATACCAAGGAAATCCCAACATCGAATTCTCTTAACATCTCCGTAGGTGGAAACTGGAACAGCCAGTCCGCCTTCCGGAGCATGTTACTGCCTCACGGCACCTTCGACAGTTATCCCACGCGCCAGGATGTGAACCTTGGCAATGTGACGAACGACTGGACGACGAAGTCCGTCAAGCCCTTCGGTGATCTGCGCCTCGGCGCCGACTGGTCCCACCGCTGGGATCTCGCCGGTCGTAAACTCGGTATGATCGCATCCGTTAACTACTCGCGGGAGTACCGCCGTTATACGGGCATGCTCAACAACCTCTTCGGTGTCTACGATGTAGAGAATAACAATGCCAATTATCTCCGTCATTCCGTTGATGATCAATATAATTTGAACAACCGCCTCGGTGCGATGTTCAACGTGACCCTTTTAAGTAAGAATGGAAAACACAAGTACCAATTGAAAAACATTTTCAACCGGATTGGCAACCTCCGCTATACCTGGCGTGACGGCTTCGATGCCCAGTCCGATCCCCTTCACTCGGCAGAATATTACAAACGCAGCCGAGTGACCTATAACGGTCAGATCACCGGTACCCATACCTTCAGTGGCGATGCCCTCGATTGGAGTGTCGGCTATGCGTATGCCAATCGCCGTATGCCTGACCGTAAAAGATACACCCAGTACATGGATGTCGAGACCAACGACTATGCCTTGCTCAACGGCAATGACATCTCGCGTGAGTGGACATCCCTGGATGAACATATTTTCTCAGCCCAGGTCAACGACGAGCACAAGTTCTCCTTCGGCTCCTGGCAACCGAAGTTGAAGGTGGGTGCCTACGGCGAGTACCGTACGCGTAAGTATAAGACACGCGACTTCTACTACCTCTGGGATACCTACAACAACACCCTGCCTTCGGACTTCCGGCAGATGGACCTGCAGCAGCTCCTCAGCGACAACAGCTATTTCGGCGCTGACAAGCTCTTCCTCCAGGAGCAGGTCAACTGGCAGAACAACTATAACGGACACAACACCCTGGGCGCTGGCTATCTCTCGGCGGCCCTCCCCTTTGGCAAGTTGGATATCCACGCCGGTGTCCGTTTCGAATTCAATCAGACGGAGCTCATCTCCAACACGCGCAGTTATGAGGAGAGCCACATGAGCAACTATTACCGTCACGGCGACTTCTTCCCCTCGCTGAACATGACCTACCGCTTCGACGACCGGAACCAGTTGCGCCTCTCTTATGGCCGCAGCGTCAACCGCCCGGAGTTCCGTGAGCTCTCCTCATCGGTCTACTACGATTTCGACCTGGCGAGTGACGTCATCGGTAATGTTGACTTGAAGAACTGTTACGTCAACAACATCGACCTGCGCTATGAGTGGTATCCCCATCGCGGGGAGGTGATCTCCCTGGCTGCTTTCTATAAGCATTTCCAGAACCCCATCGAGTGGACCTATACCGTTGCCGGCGGTACCGACCTCATCTACAGTAACAAGAACGCGAAGGCCGCCAACAACTTCGGTCTTGAGCTCGACATCCGGAAACAGCTCGACTTCATCGGACTGCGCAACTTCTCCTGGAGCTTCAACGGCGCCCTGATCCACAGCCGTGTCACCTTCCCCGCCGGTTCGCTGGAGGAGAGCCGTCCGATGCAGGGACAGAGCCCCTACCTCATCAATACGGGCCTGTTCTACCGCAACCCGAAGCTCTATCTGAACATCGCACTCCTCTATAACCGCATCGGCAAGCGCATCATCGGTGTCGGACGTACCTTGGGTGCATCTGGTAGTGAGGAGGCCGCACATGTGCCCAACAGCTATGAGATGCCACGGGATGCCTTCGACTTCACGGCCACGAAGAGTTTCGGTGAGCACTGGGAGCTGAAGTTCTATGTCCGCGATCTCCTCAACCAGAATGTCTGCTATAAGCAGTTTGCCAAGGACAGCAACGGTGGTGAGGTCCAGGAGATCGTCCGCCAGTATAAGCCCGGACGCAACATCGGCCTCATGCTGACGTTGAAACTGTGATGAATAAATAAAATTCAATTTTATAACCTCAAATAAGGAAAGCAAAATGAAAAAAATGAGAGTTTTGTACGGATGCCTCGGCATCCTCGCCGCCACAGCCATGCTGACGGCCTGTAGCAGTGATGACAATGATGACAACGGCAGCAGCAGCGCTACCACGTCCTATACCTATGGCAAGGACGGCGGCCTCGTCTCCTGCGATCATATCCTCTTTGACGAGGACGGCAAAGCCGACGCCAACGGTAAGGTCATCGGTAATGGCGACCAGGGCTTCGTCTTCACCGGCAACCAGACACTGAAGAAGGGCGTCTACCTCCTCAAAGGTTGGGTGTATATCGCCAAGGGTGCCAAACTGACCATCGAACCGGGAACGATCATCAAGGGTGACAAGCAGACCAAGGCTTCCCTCATCGCTGAGCCGGGTGGACAGCTCTTTGCCCAGGGTACCGCTTCCGAACCGATCGTCTTCACCTCTGAGGAGGCCAAGGGTAACCGTAAGCCCGGTGACTGGGGTGGTATCATCCTCTGCGGTAATGCCAAGAACAATCATGGACAGATGCAGATCGAGGGTGGTCCCCGTACGAAACATGGTGGCTCCGACAACGCTGACAACTCCGGCGCCCTGGAGTATGTCCGTATCGAGTTCGCCGGATATCCTTTCGAGAAGGATAAGGAGATCAACGGTCTGACCTTCGGCTCCGTGGGTAGCGGTACGACGATCGATCATATCCAGGTGTCCTACTCCAATGATGACTCCTACGAGTGGTTCGGCGGCGACGTCAACTGTAAGTACCTCATCGCCTACAAGGGCTGGGATGATGACTTCGATACCGACAACGGCTTCTCCGGAAACGTACAGTTCGGTCTCTCTGTCCGTGATTCCCGTATCGCTGATGGCAGCCAGAGCAACGGTTTCGAGAGCGACAACGATGCTGACGGTGCTGCACAGGATCCTTACACCACCGCTACCTTCAGCAACATCACCTTCCTCGGCCCGAAGACTTTCGACAGCAACTTCCAGAATACCTCCGCTTACATCAACGGCGGTGGCATGAACCCGAACAACGGCTCTTCCATGGGGCTCTTCCAGGCTGCCATGCACATCCGTCGTAACTCCCGCCTGAATGTCTACAACACCGTCGCCATCGGCTGGCCGATCGGACTGATCCTCGACGCTGAGAAACCGGGTAAGGCTACGGGCACAGGTACGCAGAAAGCGGCCACCGACGGTCTGATGAAGCTCCACAACATCGTCTTCGCTGGTATGGACGCTACGGGTACTGACTTCAACAAGGTCTACAAGGATGCCCTCTACGACTACGCCACGAAGACAACGGACGACACGAAGAAGTCCTTCTCCAGCACCTTCTTCGAGCAGGTCGCCAATAACAACAAGGTCCTCGCCGACTGGACGGCCTTCAAGATCTCTCAGGCTACGTATGTTCCCGGTGATGCCAGCACCCTCTTCTCCTACGCTCCTGACTTCACCGATCTGAAGGGTAACAGCTTCTTCAAGCAGGTCAACTACATCGGCGCCTTCGCCAAGGGTGATACCTGGGCTCAGGGCTGGACGAACTTCGACCCGGAGAACACGAACTACTAAACGCCTCCCGTCTTGTACGGCCTGCCGTCAAGTGCCGATGCTTTGCAAGCATCGGGTGGGGGCCTGCCGTCAGGTGCTTGCGCTTTGCAAGCGCAAGGAGCCGCAATAAAAAGGAATTGTAACACCGTCGTAACACGTTTGTAATATGACTGCACTATCTTTGCAACCAGTATTACAAACGTGTTTATGTTATTACAATGTCTAGTATGAAAGAAAGTAAGAAAGCAATTATCAACGCACTCAAGAACGACACCAAACATGGTGGCAAGTTTGAAGCTCTCGTGCTCAACCTCGCCCTGCAGAAGATTGACAGTGACAGTTTCGAGTTTGACGGCGAGGCCGTCTATACCGTAGACAGACAGTGTATCATCTACTGCCTCTCGCAGAAGGACAGCTTCTCCATTCCAGAGGGTGTCGAGGTGATCGGTGAGATGGCTTTCCGAAGTAAGAAAAAACTCAAGAACGTCATCATCCCCAACACGGTGACGTCTATCGAGAAGGATGCCTTCTACGACTGTGACCGCCTCGACAATGTCTTCATCCCCGCCGGTGTGAAGAATATCGATGGCTATGCCTTCGCCGAGTGTGACGCCCTGAAGCAGGTGACTTTCGAGGGTACCCCCGCCCATCTCAACCGCCACACCTTCTCCGACAGCGACAACCTCCGCAAGCTCGTCGTCCCCAAGGGCAGTGTCAAGGCGTTCCAGAAAGCACTGAAATATGATGGCAGTGAGGATGAGTATCTGATCTTAGAAAGCCTCACATCCAACCCCTCTCCGAACAGCCTCACCCCCAACCCCTCTCCGAAGGGCGAGGGGAGTGAAAAGCCTCAGGCCGTAGAAAAAGCCGAGGATAAGGCTCCCAAGGCTGAGGACAAGGCCCCCAAAGCAAAGAAGAACAAGAAGAACAAATAATCCACTCCCCGTTGCCGCCGCCAAGCCGGGCCTGCCGTCAAGTGCTTGCGCTTTGCAAGCGCAAGGAAGCGCAAAAAATCCCCATCCCTATGCCTATCAAGAATTTCAAGAAATATTATGTGGAGCGCGATGTCAGTTGGATGTATTTCAACTACCGCATCCTCCAGGAGGCCGAGAAAGAAGACGAGCCTCTGCTCGAACGACTCGGCTACCTCGGTATCTATAGTAACAACCTCGACGAGTTCTTCCGCGTCCGTGTCGCCGCGATGAGCCGCTATCTCGACGAGCCTACCCTCGACAAAGCCACCCACCACAGCGTGAAGAAGAGCCTCCAGACCATCAACAAACTCAATGAGCGCTATGGCGTGGAATATGCCGAGGCCGTCGATCATGTCTTCGCCGAACTCCAGCAGCATGGCATCCGACTCATCAACGAGCAACAGCTCAACGAGGAGCAGAAGGCCTTCCTCCGCGATTTCTATTACGACCGCCTCAACGGCAACTGTAACCCCATCTGGCTCCATCAGATCGACAATATCGCCACCCTCGAGGACAACCGCATCTACCTCGTCGTCGAGCGCCAGGAGAATGACGCGAAACAGAAGACGAAATATGCCATCGTCAAAGTCCCCGACCGCCAGGTGGGCCGTTGGGTCCGTGTGCCCTCGAGTGACGGCTTCGAGAATATCATGTATCTCGATGATGTCGTACGCTACTGTATGCCCTTCATCTTCCTCGGTCTGAAGCCCGCCACCTACCGCGCCTACTCCTTCAAGTTCACGAAGGACGCGGAGATGGAGATCGACAACGACCAGGACTACGGCACGCTGGAGAAGATCAAGGCCGGTGTCGACAGTCGTAAGCGCGGTGATGCCGTGCGCGTCATCTACGACCGGGAGATGCCGCGGGATATCCAGAAACGCATCCTCGAGCGCCTCGATATCGATGAGCTCGACACGTCCCTCGCCGGTGGACGTTATCAGAACCATAAGGACCTCATGTCCTTCCCCGACTGCGGACATAAGGAGTTGAAATATGACAAGTGGACGCCCGTCATGAAGCCCGAGTTCCTCTCCGAGGACTCCCTCCTCGACGCCATCCGGGAGAAGGACCGCTTCATCCATGTCCCCTACCACTCTTTCGACGGCTATATCCGCGTCCTCCAGGAGGCTGCCATCAAGCCCGAGGTGAAAGCCATCAAAACCACGCTCTACCGCCTCGCCAAGGACTCGAAGGTCGTCAAGGCCCTCATCACCGCCGCCCGCAACGGCAAGAAGGTGACGGCTGTCGTTGAGCTCCTCGCCCGTTTCGATGAGGAGAGTAATATCAAGTGGTCGAAACGCATGCAGGACGAGGGCGTCAATGTCATCTTCGGTGTCGAGGGGTTGAAGATCCACTCCAAACTGCTCTATATCGAGTCGAAGAAAGGCAATATCGCCGTCGTCGGTACGGGAAACTTCCATGAGGGCAATGCCAAGCACTATACCGACTACTTTATGATGACGGCCCGGCCGCGCATCGTCAACGAGGTGGAGAAGGTCTTCGAGTTCATCGACCGTCCGTTCCTCCATCCCCGGTTCCTCGAGCTCCTCGTCTCCCCGAACGCCATGAAGAATCGTATCCTCCGCATGCTCGACACGGAGATCAAGAACGCCCGGGACGGCAAGGAGGCCTGGCTGAAGATGAAGATCAACCATATCACCGATAAGGATGTCGTGGAGAAACTCTATGAGGCCTCTGCCGCCGGCGTGAAGATCGATATCTGTATCCGTGGCAACTGCAGTCTCGTGCCCGGCATCCCCGGCGTGAGCGACAATATCCGTTGCGTGGGAATCATCGACCGCTATCTCGAGCACAGTCGTATCCTCATTTTCTGTAATGGCGGAAAGAACAAATACTACCTCGGGTCCGCCGACTGGATGCCGCGCAACCTCCTGAGCCGTATTGAGGTCTACACCCCCGTCTACGACCCCGACCTGAGAGCCGACCTCCTGCGTACGGTAGAGTATGGCATGAAGGACAACACCAACGGCCGTATCGTTGATGGCCTCGGTACCAACGAGATCCCCGGCCCCCAGAACGGTGAACCTCCCTTCCGCAGCCAGCAGGCCCTCCATGACGCCTACACATTGGGCCTGCCGTCAGGTGCTTGCGCTTGTGATGGCCTGCCGTCAGGTGCTTGCGCTTGTGATGGCCTGCCGTCAGGTGCTTGCGCTTTGCAAGCGCAAGGAAGGGAATAAAAACGAAAGACAATGACAGAACTGAATATCGAGAAATGCAACCTCGCCGCCGTGGACGTCGGATCCAACGCCGCCCGGTTGCTCATCAAACACGTGGAGATTGACATCGACGGCAACAAGACCGTCAGCAAGCTCCTCTTCCTCCGCATCCCCCTGCGACTCGGCATGGATGTCTTCGCACAGGGAAAGATCAGTGAGGAACGGGCCCATGAGTTCATCTGTACGATGAAGGCCTACCGCCAACTCATGAAGGCCTATCAGGTCAGCCAGTACCGCGCCTGTGCCACCTCCGCCATGCGTGACGCGAAAAACGGTAAGAAGATCATCAAGAAGATCGCCAAGGACGCCCATCTTCGCCTCGAGATCATCTCCGGCGACGAGGAGAGTCAGATCATCTACGACAACCACCTGGCGATGATGCCCGACGAGGGCTGCTTCCTCTATGTCGATGTCGGTGGCGGCTCCACGGAGATCAGCTTCATCTGTGACGGCGAGCGCGTCTACAGCCACTCCTTCAATGTCGGTACCATCCGACTCCTCAACGGAAAGGTGAAGAAGAAGGACCTCCTCGACATGAAGAGCGAGATCGAGCGCGTCACCCTCGGACATCACGACATCACGATCATCGGATCCGGCGGTAACATCAATAAACTCTACCGACTGGCCTCAAAGAAAGAGAAACTTGACTTCCTCCCCGTGGAGACCCTCCGTGGACTCTATGAGGACCTGCATAAGATGAGTGTGGAGGAACGCATGAAGGTCTACAGCCTCAAGCCCGACCGCGCCGATGTCATCGTACCCGCCGCGGAGATCTTCCTCCATGTCGCAGCCAGCTCCAAATCAGAAAAGATTAGTGTACCAAACCTCGGCTTGGCCGATGGCATCATCAATGAGATGGTTTCATCCCTTTGATGAATCACGTTTGTATTTTTTTATCAGTAAATCAAAAAGGCGGTCATCTCCGTGAGGAGCTGGCCGCCTTGTATTGTTATGCCGTTTCTGCCGTCATGTCCGGCCTGCCGTTGTGTGCTTGCGCTTTGCAAGCGCAAGGAGGCGGTGTTGCCCGGCGCCCCCTCCGTTTCTTTCTCTTCAGCCATTCCGCCTTCCGCTTCTCATATTCCTCGCGGCGCGTCTCTAGATATCCGTCTGCCATACGCTCTGCTATTTTGCGAAATGACTGTATACGGCCGTGACCTTCAGCGGTGTCGTACCGCCCTGGAGGCGTGTCGACGTCAGGCTCATGTCGTTCGTCACCTTGTTGATCACCGTCGTACCACTGCTCGTGGTCGTCGTCGATACCGTCACGGGGACGATGATGGCCTTGTTCCAGTCCGTCTCGCCCTTGTGGTGGTGCATATACTTCACCAGCCCCGAGATATTATAGAACGTATAGCCGTTCGTCGAAGAGGAATAATTCGTGGTATGCGAGAGGTCACCATCGGGCAGCTCGTTGTTCTCGAAGAAACTCTTCAGCTTGCTCACGGGGAGGATGAGCAGATAGTTGGCCTTCGGCAGCGTATACGGACTGTAGCGGTTCGCCCGTGTACTGTTCAGACAGGGTAGGGTGAGCTTCACGCTGTTGATGGAGTCCGTCTCATGGCCGTTGAAGATCTCCTCCACAGGGAGCGTCACCTCCGTGAAGAGACCCGCGGGCGTCTTCAGATACGAGCAACTGTTGTCGGCAGCGATATCCTTCAGCTCCGAACCGTTGGTGATGACGTTCGTCTGCAGCACCTCAGGCGTCAGGGACACATAGGCGGAGGTGGAGAACTGCTGCGTCTCCCACACGCTGTCCTTCGCCGTGGAGTCATAGACCTTCACGAGGGAGTCCTTCACCTGGATCATGTTGATCCAACCGGCCATGATCTTCACCATCGCCCCACTGCCGCCGATGGTCTTCACGTAGAAGCCCGGCAGCACGTTCTTCAGAAACTTGTTCTGATTGGCGTAATACTCGGGATGCTTCCGGTACATCGTCATCAGATAGGAGCCGAAAGAGGAGTATTTCGTACCGTCCTTCGCCGTATACGCCTTGTTCAGCGGAATCGAGATGGCATGGGTCTCACCGTTGCTGTTCCGCACGGAGTCACTCAGACTGAGGTCCTGGATGGTGAAGTTATGATCCACCGTGTAACCACCCGTGCGCACATAGCCCTTCTCGATAGGGTCAAAGTTACTGTAGTATTTCGTCGTCTCCGGCATCGGCTTGTCAAGCTCATAGACCCGCAGCTTCTGCGGCGCCGTGGAGTCACCATAGAACGTGGTGAAATAGAGCTGCAGATACGTCGCTGCCGGCACCTTACGGCCGTAGCTGTCCGTCGTCTTCAACTTGTTCTCGGCAATGAAACCGGGGTTGGCGAAAGTCTGAAACTGCATCATCGCGTTCCCCGTCACCAGGGCGTTCGTCTCGGGGTCTACGACACGGCCGAGATAAGGAGAGAAGGAACGGGAATAAACGCTGTCGGCCATCACCGTCTGTGTCGTCGCCGTAAAGGACGAGTCGGTGACGGTGAGCATATCCACCTTGTCCGTGATGGAGCCACCGATGGAGTCCGTCGTGTCATCACAGGCTGAAAGGGAGAGGGCGGCCACCATGAGGGCCGCCAATGTCTTATATTTCATTCGGATTAAATCTTATTGAAGAAATCGGCATACGCCTGCTGATAGTCGTCGCCGGGATAGGTGAGTAGGGGAGTGCCCTTTGCCTTGGCATAGTCCAGGAGTTGCGCGTTGACCTCACTGTCGGCCTCCACGATACCATCACTGTAGTCGATGGCCAGTTTGCCGAGCTCGAGGAAGTCGAACTTCTCATTGTAGTCCTTCAGCAGCTCCGCCGTAGCGTTCTGGAACGGCACGCAGCGCTTGAAGTTGTCACCGAGGTCACCACGCAGCTGTTTGGTGAAGAGCGAGGTGATGACCTTCGTGTTGGCGTAGCACGGCTCCTCGTTATAGGCCTTCTTGATATAGAACGGTACGACGGCACCCATCCAGCCCTGACAGACGATGAGGTCCGGGGCCCAACGCAGCTTCTTCACCGTCTCCAGGACACCACGGGCGAAGAAGATGGCACGCTCGCCGTTGTCAGGATATTCCTCGCCTTTCTCGTCCTGTTCCATCTGGCGGTGTGAGAAGTAGTCCTCGTTATCAATGAAGTATACCTGTACACGGGATACGGGGATGGAGGCCACCTTGATGATCAGCGGGTGATCGCTATCATCGATGATGAGGTTCATGCCCGAGAGGCGGATGACCTCATGGAGCTGACCGCGGCGTTCATTGATATTTCCCCATTTGGGCATGAAGGTACGGATCTGAAAACCCGCCGCCTGAGCCTTCGAGGGAAGGTCACGGCCGAGGACGGACATTTCTGTTTCTGGGACGTAAGGAGCAATCTCCTGGTTGATGAACAACACTTTTTTTGCCATGGCGAATCTTTTTTATGTTCTTTCAAGTTGCAAAATTACGAAAAAATCGGCGGAAATGCAATTTTTTTACCATTCTTCTTCTTTATTTAAGAAAAATGTTGTTATTTTGCAAGTGATATGAAAACGATAAGCAATATTGTAGACCTCCAGAATGAGCTCTTCGAGGCTCACAAGGAGGGAAAGGAGATTGGGCTTGTGCCCACCATGGGTGCCCTGCATGAAGGACACGCCTCTTTGATTCGTCGTAGCGTGAAGGAGAATGCCGTCACCGTCGTGAGCGTCTTCCTCAACCCTACACAGTTCAATGACAAGGGCGACCTGGAGCGCTATCCCCGCACCCTCGATGCCGACTGCAAGCTTATTGAGGATTGCGGTGCCGACATCTGCTTCGCCCCCTCGGTGAAGGATATCTATCCCGAGCCCGACAACCGCCATTTCGAGTTCCCGCCGCAGACAACGGTCATGGAGGGTGCCCACCGCCCCGGCCATTTCAATGGCGTCTGTCAGGTCGTCAGCCGTCTGTTCTATATCGTCAAGCCGACGAAGGCTTACTTCGGAGAGAAGGACTGGCAGCAGATCGCCGTCGTCAAGCGCCTCGTGAAATATATCGGCATGGACAAGAAGCTGAAGATCGTCGAGTGCCCCACCATCCGTGAGGACGACGGACTGGCCAAGAGCAGCCGGAACACCCTGCTGACGCCTGAGGAGCGCCAGATTGCCCCGAAGATCTATGCCGAGCTGAAGGCGAGCGTCGACTATGCCAAGGAGCACACCGTTCAGGAGACCCATGACAAGGTCGTCGCCGACCTCAATGCCGTCGATGGCCTCGACGTAGAGTATTTCGAGATCGTTGATGGCAACACCCTCCTCGATGTCCCCTCTTGGGAGGCCAGCCCCTACATCGTCGGCTGTATCACCGTCAACTGCGGCCATACCCCCATCCGCCTCATCGACCACATCACGTATAAAAAGTAAAGAAGTAAAAAAGTAAAAAAGTAAAACTGCCGCAAAGGTTCGTACCCTCTGCGGCAGCTTTACTTTTTTACTTTATTACTTTTTTACTTCTACCCGGTTTCCTTTTCCCGGGAAGATTACCCGCGGCTTGAACGTCTTCGCCTCCTCGAAGTCCATGAGGGCGAAACTCATGATGATCACGGTATCACCCACGAGGACCTTACGGGCAGCGGCACCATTGAGACAGATATCCCCCGAGCCACGGCGGCCCTTGATGATATACGTCTCGAAACGTTCACCGTTGTTGTTATCTACAATCTGCACCTTCTCACCGGCAATCATCCCGCAGGCATCCATCAGGTCCTCATCAATGGTGATGGAACCCATATAGTTGATGTTCGCCTCCGTGACGACAGCACAGTGAATCTTCGATTTTAATATTTCTATCTGCATAATCTTTCATGCATCGATCCTCTTGCGGGGGACTTTATTCGATCACCACCAGCGGATCATCCTCGAGAACGGCCTGGCCGACCTTCACGCAGATCGCCGTGACCTTACCGCTCTTCTCGGCCTCAATCTTGTTCTGCATCTTCATGGCCTCCAGGACAACGACGGTATCACCGGCACTGACCTCCTGACCAACACTGACACTGACCTCCGTGATCGTTCCCGGCAGGGGAGCCTTCACGGCATTGTTACTGTTCACACTGGCAGCCGGCGTTGCCTCGCCCTCCTCTTCGGAAGCGGCGGCGGGCTTGCCGAGCACGACCTTCTTCTTCTCAGGCTCCGCCGGCTTCTCCAGCGCTACCTGATACTCCTCACCGTTGACGGTGACGGATGCGACATTCTTCTCTTCGTCGATGTCGCCGATGGCTACCTGGTATTCCTTGCCATCAATGGTATACTTGAATTCTTTCATATCGTTTTACGGTTTCGGGGTGAATGACAGCATCTTCGCGTTCCACAGCGTGTGGCGGTGCTTGATGGTGATCACGCCCGGTTCGATGTCATGTACGTTATTGCCCTCGTACTCATACAGAGCCATGGCAATGGCGGCAAATACGTTCTTATCCTTGTTCTTTTCTTTTGCCATAATGATCATATTTTGATCCACTTGCAGGGGCCGTCCCTTGTGGCGGCCCGACGGCGGAACGCCGTTCATTTGCGGAAACGAAATGCCGTAACCGGCATCGGGCCGCCACAAGGGACGGCCCCTGCAGGGGAAACTACATCGGCATGCACCCGTGTTTCTTCGCGGGCAGACTCTGTTTCTTCGTGGCCAACTGGGCCAATCCGCGGCAGATGCGGAAACGGGTGTTGCGCGGCTCGATGACATCATCGATATAACCGAACTGGGCTGCCTGATACGGGTTGGCGAAGGTCTCCGTATACTCGTCTTCCTTCTCGGCGAGGAATGCCTTCACGTCTCCGCCTTCCTCCTTCACCTTCTTGGCTTCCTTGCCACAGAGGATGGCTACGGCACCACTGGCACCCATGACGGCGATCTCAGCACTCGGCCAGGCGAAGTTCAGGTCGGCACGGAGCTGCTTACAGCCCATGACGATATGACTTCCGCCGTAGCTCTTGCGCAGTGTAATCGTGATCTTAGGTACTGTGGCCTCACCGTAAGCGAAGAGGAGCTGGGCACCGTGCTGGATGACGGCATTATACTCCTGACCCGTTCCGGGGAGGAAGCCCGGGACATCGACGAGACTGACGATGGGGATATTGAATGCGTCACAGAAACGGACAAAACGGGCACCCTTACGACTGGCGTTGACATCGAGGACACCGGCATAGGCGGCGGGCTGGTTAGCCACGATACCGACACTCTGACCGTTGAAACGGGCGAATCCGGTGATGATGTTCTTCGCGAACTTCGGCTGGACCTCGAAGAACTCACCGTTATCGGTGACGGCGGCAATGACCTTATACATATCGTAGGCCTGGTTCGGGTCCTCGGGGATGATCTCGTTGAGGAGGTCTTCCTTACGGTCGATGGGATCCGTGCACTCCACGCGCGGAGCTTCCTCGGTATTGTTGCTCGGCAGGTAGGACAGCAGGGTCTTGATGAGCTCCATGCACTCCTCCTCCGTCTTCGCCGTGAAGTGGGTCACGCCGCTCTTGCTGGCATGGACACTGGCACCACCGAGGTGCTCGGCATCGATATCCTCGCCCGTCACCGTCTTCACGACCTTCGGACCGGTAAGGAACATATAACTCGTGCCCTCCGTCATGATGATGAAGTCGGTGAGGGCAGGACTGTATACGGCACCACCGGCACAGGGACCCATAATGGCACTGATCTGCGGGATCACGCCACTGGCGAGGATGTTACGCTCGAAGATCTCTCCATAACCGGCAAGGGCGGAGATGCCCTCCTGAATACGGGCACCGCCGGAGTCGTTCATGCAGATCACGGGAGCACCCATCGTCATGGCCATGTCCATCACCTTACAGATCTTCTGTGCCATCGTCTCCGACAGACTGCCGCCGTTGACGGTGAAGTCCTGGGCATAGACATAGACGAGACGGCCGTCGATGGTCGCCGAGCCGGCAACGACACCGTCACCGAGGAACTGCTTCTTCTCCATGCCGAAGTTATGACAACGGTGGAGCTTGAACATGTCATACTCTTCAAAACTACCCGCGTCTACGAGCATGTCAATACGCTCACGGGCTGTATACTTGCCTCTGGCGTGCTGCTTGTCAATGGCCTTCTGACCTCCGCCCAGACGGGCCTGCTCACGCTTGGCTATGAGTTCTTTGATCTTTTCTACTTGCTTACTCATATCTTTTATTTTGTCGTTTTGTTCCTTTACTGGCAGCGCACCGTTTTCCGCACACCGCCTAAACCGCGTGCAAAGTTACGGCTTTTTTTTCAATTCCGTGCAACTTCTTCTGTTAAATTCAGTTGACGGAGGGATTATGAGGCGATTCAGACCACAACAAGGGTGTTTCGGAGGGGTTGTCAAGAGGATCGATGCCGTCTGGCCCTTCTTTCGATCGACCCGTCATCGGATCTCCCGTTTCGTGCTTGGAGGGAGTGGGGAAGGAGGTCTGGAGTAGAGTGGGGGGATTTTGGAGGGGAGAAAAATCAATTTGAGGCTTAATATATTTTTTCATATTGTTTGTTTTTTAGGGTAGGAGCATGATTCCTCATGCCCCTGTCTGTATTATCGAATAATAATTTTCTTGCCTTGGTAAATATAGATACCGGAATGTAGAGGCATGGAGTGAAGTCTGACTCCGGAGAGAGTAAAATAATCGGCTTGAGAATCTTTGTCTATATTTATATCGTTTATTCCTGTGACAGAGTCTTCATGAATCATTACTTTGGCGTTGGATGTAGTATTGTTTAAAACAAAGTAGGCACGTGTACCCTCTAGTTTGTCGGATGCATTATTAGAAAAAACTAATGACAGGCCATCTTTACCACTTAAGAAACAAGTCTTGTTATCGATTGGTATGGTTGTAGCATTATAGGTCCCAATAAACTGTATGCCATCTTTTTCTATTGTCATCGGTACAATGTTGGATATCGTTACGTCTTTAAATGTAATGACTTTGTCAGAGGTCTTACTCGGTTTGATAAGATAAGGACAACCAGCAGTGGTATTTCCATTTACAGATGTAAACTCCAAATAATATTGTTCTCCATTTTTCTTCACGCTGGAAAACTCGTCAATCTCCACTTTATCTCCAAAGGCAGCTTTTAGCTCATCCTGTGTCAGTGAGAATGGTAAACATAAGGTATACCAGCCGCCATCATTTGAAAATTCCCGTTGTAGATTCACGTCTCGCGTAGTATTATAGGCATTTTGGATGACAAGATCATTGTTTGTCTCTGTACTGCTGCCATCAAGATTAATAATTGCAGGGGCATTGACAGCTAGATTGTCATCATAGGTGACGGTTATGCTCTTGACAATAACTTCTGATTCACTACGGAACACAATGGAGTCTAATCCATTAGCATATTCAAACTTTCCTTTATTAAGGGATACATGGTATGATTTTTTGAGACTATTATCTTCAGGATGCATATTGCTGGGTCCATACGTATCATTCGTTTTAGCTATGGAGGTAAAGACAATTTCAGTGATTCTACCTTTTGTAGAAGAAATGGTAAAATGCATATTACTATAGAATTTGTAATTTTTACCACTTGTCAGGCATGTTTCTGTAGAAGTTATTCCGCTAGTAATTACTTCTACAGAACAAGTGATACCATCTTTCGTGATGGAGTATGGCTGCTCTTTCGTTGCATGATCTGTGGTTGGGTCAAAAGTAACCGATACTTCTTTAGCTTGTCCTGTTATACAGAATAGGAAAGCAAAGAAAGCAATGAAAAATGTTTTTATTTTTTCCATAACTCTTAGTTATTAGTTTTATTGATAAGGATGAAGTATCCTTACCTTCCTTTTGGCAAATATAGTATTATTTTCTTTACGATGATTGCTTTTTAACATATAATATAGATTTTTAAATTATCGAAAAAGTTGTGCACATGGCTTGCACTATGCTTTCCCTCTTTTCCCTTCTCCCTCCCATTAGAATTCAATCCTGACTCTCCCGTTGATCTGTCTCCCGGTGAGGTAGTTGGGCACGGCGTACTGGTGGTTGGTGACGTCGGTGATCCAATAATAGGAGTTGACATTGTTGATGCCGAAGAGGTTGAGACAGTCGATGCCGAGCCAGACGGACTTACAGAACGGACGGGACTTTCCCTTGCCTGAATAGAGGAGGTACGACATGCCGATATCCGCCCGTCGGTAAGCGGGGGCGCGGAAGTTGGCACTCAGGGCCCTGTGGGGCGCGGAGAACGGCAGTCCGTCGGCATAGGCGAGCTTGAGGTTCATGCGCCACCGAGTGGAGCCGGGGAAATAGTCGGTGAAGGCGAGGTTCAGACTGTAGCGCTGGTCTGTCGGCAGGGGTAGGGTGACGCCGTTCCACTTCATCTGCGTCTTCATCAACGAGAAAGAGATCCAGGAGTCCGTCCCGGGGACGAACTCACCATAGAGCTTCAGGTCGAGACCCGTAGCATAGCCCGTCGCCTCGTTCTGTCCCGTATACGTGATCTTCAGGTTGTCGACGGTATAGGGGATGAGATTCCCGAGGTTCTTATAATAAGCCTCGGCGGAGAAGCGGTAGTGACGTCCGGCGGCGAGGAAGCGGTAGTCATAGCCCGCGATGAGGTGGAGGGACCGCTGACTCTTGATATGGTCGTTGAGGGTCGCTACGGTGACGCCGCCGACCGTCGTGGTGTCACGCAGCTCCTTGAAGAACGGTGCCTGGTAGTAGAGACCCGCGGCGAAACGGAATGTCGTGTTGTCACTGTAGGCGGGGTAGACCGAGAGGGAGAGGCGCGGGGAGACGATGAGCTCTTTCGTGAACGACCATCGGCTCATGCGCAGGCCGTAGTTCAGGGCGAAACGGGTGTGACCGCCACGGGAGGCGAAACGCCACGTGTCCTGGGCATAGGCCTCGATACGGGTGGCATCGAGGGTGTTGCTGGCTTTCAGGGCATAGACCATCATCAGGTCACGGCCCGTATGAGGCACGGAATAGCCTGCTGAGTCGCGCATTTCGTACTCCCCGGAGTTCTCGGAGATATGCTCCCGCTTGACGGTCACGGCGGCCTCGGCAGTATGATGGACGGCTTGATGGCGCAGCATGACTTTCGCCGAGAGGACGCGGGCTTTCAGATAGTTGCGGGCATGCTGGAAATAGGTCCCCACGCCGAGGCTCTCCGTGGTCTGTGTCTCGTCGAGCCAGTACTGTCCCTGGATATCATAGGTCTCCCGCTCATTCGTGCGGAAGGCGGAGCCGAGGAGGGAGAGGGAGGTCTTCGGGGAGAGGTGACGGGTGATGGCGAGGGAGCCGAACCACGTGGTGAACCGGTCCTTCTCCTGTCCGTCGAAATAGACCTTGAAGTCGTGGGCGTCCTCGAGGGTGCCGAACTTCGTCTCACGGTCCTCGGGGATGAAGGAATAGTGGTTGTCGGAGACATTCCCGATGAAGTCGATGGTCCAACGGCTGTTCGGTTGCCAGGAGAGGTAAGTCTGGTAGTCGAGGAAGTCAGGGCGGTACTCCCCGTTCTCCTCGAGACTGCCGAGGAGGTATTTGTTGGTCTTGTAACGCAGGGAGTTGAGCCATGAGAACTTCTTCGTGGCCACGCCGACATAGCCGTCGGCACCGAGGAGGGAGGCGGCGACGGTGCCCTCGGCATAGGTCTTATGGCCGTCACGGGGCTTCAGGCGCTTATAGGTGATGTCGAGGGCCGAGGACATCTTGTCGCCATAGCGGGCGGCATAGCCACCCGTGGAGAAGGCAATGCGGTCGGTCATATAGGGGTTGATGACACTCAGGCCTTCCTGCTGGCCCGAACGGACGAGGAAGGGCCGGAAGGCCTCCACGCCGTTGATATACACGGAGTTCTCGTCGAAGGCACCGCCACGGACATTATACTGTGCGGAGAGCTCGTTATGGGTGGAGACGCCGGCCTGCTGCTGGATGAGGCCTTCGACGGCATTGCCGGAGGCGGAGGGGGCGAGGGCCATGTCCTTCGTGTCGAGCTCCTGCGACTGTCCGTCCTGCGTCTTCTTGCCCGTGACCGTGACCTCGTCGAGGGTGTTGTCGGCATAGAGGACGACGAGGAGGGTCTGTGTGCCGCGGGGGTGGCGCAGCACACGCGTCTTCGTCTTGTAGCCGACCATGGAGAAGCGGATGACGACGGAGTCGGCGGTGTGGAGTTGCATGGAGAACTCACCACGGAGGGAGGTGAGGGCGAGCTTGCCCTGAGAGACACAGGACACGGAGGCCATCTCCACGGGGTTCTGGTCGTTGTCGATGACTTTTCCGCGGAGGGTGAAGGTCTGTGCCGTGGCCGTGAGGGCGGCGGCGAGGATATAGAGGATGGCGAATATTCGTTTCATTAGTGTTATAACGAAAACCTCCTCCATTTATTGCTTCAAACAAAAACAAGATAAAAACCAGGGGAGTTAAAGATAAAATATAAATTGGTTTTTATCTTGTTTTTTTTGTTTTCTTCTTTAAATTCAATGCGGGTGCGTGGCCACAACATGGTGGCCACCTACAAACGGATTATTACAGGCGGATGACTTGTTTGACGCCCTTGACCGTCTTGAGCTTCTTGATAAGCTGCTGGGTCTTCGTGGCATCCTCGATCTGCACCACCACATTGCCCGAGAAGAGGCCGTCATGACTGTCGATGTTGATGGACCGCATCTTCAGCTTATCCTCACGGGAGATGATGTTCGTGATGTTGCTCACGATCCCGATGTCATCCTGACCGATGATGCGCAGGGTGATGGTATACTGGCTCTCACCCTTCCCGCTCCATTTCGCCCGGACGATACGGTAGCCGAAGCGGCGGCGCAGCTCGGGGGCGTTGGGACAGTCGCAGCGGTGGATGGTGATGCCGCCGCCGGCGGTGACGAAGCCGAAGACCTTGTCGCCGTAGATCGGATGGCAGCAGCGGGCGAGCTTATAGTCGATACCCTTGAGGTTCTTGTCGATGACGAGGACATCCTCGTTCTTCGCCACCTCCTCGTCGGGGTTCTCGTAGTTGAAGTTCTCCGCCGACACGTTCTCCTGCGGCTTGTCGAGGCCGTTGAGGTGGTCACGCGTCTCCACATATTTCTCGATGACGGTATTCGGGTCGAGGCGTTCCTCGGCGATATCCTTATAGAAGTCGCTGACTTCCTTATAACCGAGTTTCTTGATGAGATGGCCCATGACGGACTCTTCGACGGCGACTTTCCGGTTCTTGAAACGGCGTTCGAGGAGTTCCTTGGCATAGAGGCCATCCTTCTTCTTCGTCTCCTTCAGCGCCAGTCGGATCTTCGCCTTCGCCTTCGGTGTCATGGCGATGTTCAGCCATTCCTGTTTCGGCGTCTGGTTGTTCTGCGTGAGGATCTCCACCTCGTCGCCGGAGTGGAGGAGCTGCCGCATGCTCACGACCTTTCCGTTGATCCGACCGCCGATACACGTGTTGCCGATCTTCGAATGGATGCGGTAGGCGAGGTCGAGGACGGTGGCTCCCTTGGGGAGTTTGAGCAGGTCACCCTTCGGCGTGAAGACATAGACCTCATCCTCCACGAGGTCCATCTTGAACTGGTCCATGAGTTGCAGGTCATCATTATTCTCCAGTGCCGACCGGATGTTGGCGAGCCACTCATCGATGGCCCCCTCACCGCTCTTGATGCCCTTGTAGCGCCAGTGGGCGGCGAGGCCGTGCTCGGCGATCTCATCCATGCGCTCGGTACGGATCTGCACCTCCACCCATTTGTTCTCCGGTCCGAGGACGGTGATATGGAGACTCTCGTAGCCGTTGCTCTTCGGCACGGAGAGCCAGTCACGGAGGCGTTTCGGGTTCGGCTGGTACATATCGGTGATGATGGAGTAGACCTGCCAGCACTGCATCTTCTCCTTCTCCAGGGGGCTGTCGAGGATGATACGGATGGCGAAGAGGTCATAGATCCCCTCGAAGCCACATTTCTGCTTCTTCATCTTCTGCCAGATGGAGTGGATGGACTTCGTACGGCCTTTGATATGGAACTTCAGTCCCGCGGCCTCCAGCTTCGCCTTCACCGGTCCGATGAAGCGGTCGATATAGGCATCACGTGCCGTCTTCGTGGCGTTGAGCTTGTCCTTGATCATATAATAGGCGTCGTGCTCGAGGTATTTCAGACTGAGGTCCTCAAGCTCGCTCTTCAGCTTGTAGAGGCCGAGCTTATGGGCCAGGGGGGCGTAGAGATAGGAGGCTTCCTCACTGACCTCATGGCGGGCATCCTCGGCCTTCGTGTCCCGAATCTGCCGCATGACATTGACACGGTCGGCGATCATGATGAGGATCACGCGCATATCTTCGGAGAAGGAGATGAGGAGGTTGCGGAAGTTCTCACTCTCGATGACGGGGTTGCGCTTATAGAGTTCCTGGATGCGTACGAGGCCATGGACGATATGTTCCACATCCACTCCGAAGAGCTTCGTCACACGGGTGGCATCGGCATCGGAGAAGGTGTCGGGGTAACAGGCGTAGAGGAGGGAGGCGATGACGCCTTCCCGCTTCAGGCCGATCTCGTCGGCGGCGATCTCCGCCGTCTGCAGGGCCCGTACGATGGGGTTCAGACCGAAGCAGTCCCGCTGCAGCAGACCGCTCTCGGCGGCTTTCTCCAGCCAGTGGCGCAGGTTCGGCGTGTCATTGGGGAGAAAGGACTGTCCGATGGTCTGACGGAGGTGGTGTACGATACGGAGGGTCTCCGTGCGTTCCTTAGGGGTAAAAATCAGTTTTCCTTCACTCATAGACGCATGATTGTTATAAAATTCTATGGCAAAGTTACAAAAAAAAGAGGAAATATTTCTTTTTTTCAGAAAAACTTGCTATTTTTGTGGAAAATATACGGCTTGCAGGGGCCGTCCCTTGTGGCGGCCCGATGCCGGTAACGGCATTCCCTGCCACGAAAATAATCCCATTACGATTCGCCCTTCGGGCGACGGGCATTGGGTGTCGATGAACGGCGTTCCGCCGTCGGGCCGCCACAAGGGACGGCCCCTGCAAAAGGAAAATATACCAACGTAAAGAACCATACGATATGCTAAACAGAAAAGACCTGGAGCAGATTTCACAGCGTGGAATCACCGAAGAACAAGTAAATCATCAGTTGGAGGAGATCAAGACGGGCTTCCCCTATCTCAAGCTCGCTGCCGCTGCCTCCGTGGGCAATGGTATCCTGCGCCCCGAGGCCGAGGCCTGTGACCGTTACCGCAAGGCGTGGGCGGCCTATCAGGATGCCGGTCACAAGGTGGTGAAGTTTGTCCCCGCCTCGGGTGCCGCGAGCCGTATGTTCAAGAACCTCTTTGCCTTCCTGAATGCCGACTATGACGAGCCGCAGACGGATTTCGAGAAGACGTTCTTCGATCATATCAAGCAGTTCTCCTTCCGGGAGGCCCTGTGCGACAAGTGCAAGGAGAACGAGGGGAAGAGTATCATGCAGCTCCTCGGGATGTACCAGTATAAGTCCGTCGTGGCCAACCTCCTGGAGCCGAAGGGCCTTGACTACGGCAACCTGCCGAAGGGTCTGTTGCTCTTCCACAGCTATCCCGACGGTCCCCGCACGCCGATGGAGGAGCATCTTGTGGAGGCGGCCCTCTATGCTGCCTGCCAGGGTGAGGCGCATGTCCATTTCACCGTCTCCCATGATCATCTCGTCCTCTTCAAGCAGAAGGTCGCTGAGGTGAAAGGGAAGTATGAGAAGCTGTTCGGCGTGAAATATGACATCACGTTCAGTGAACAGAAGCCGTCGACGGACACCATTGCCGCGAACCCCGACAACACGCCGTTCCGCAATGATGACGGCAGTCTGCTGTTCCGTCCCGGAGGCCACGGCGCCCTCATCGAGAACCTCAACGAGATTGACGGTGATGTCATCTTCATCAAGAATATCGATAATGTCGTGCCCGACCGGTTGAAGACGGACACGGTGACATGGAAGCAGATCCTCGCCGGTATCCTCGTGACGCTGCAACAGAAGGCCTTCGGCTATCTGCGGGTTCTCGACAGTGGTACGTACAACCACGAGAAGCTCGAGGAGATCATCCGTTTCGTACAGCGTGACCTCTGCTGCCGCAAGCCCGACATCAAGGAGCTCGAGGATGCCGACCTCGTGATCTACCTCAGGGAGAAGCTGAACCGACCGATGCGTGTCTGTGGTGTGGTGAAGAATGTCGGAGAGCCCGGTGGCGGTCCCTTCCTCGTATACAACGCTGACGGTACGGTATCGTTGCAGATCCTCGAGAGTTCTCAGATCGACCAGAGCAACGCGGCGTATATGGACATGTTCAAGAACGGTACCCATTTCAACCCCGTGGATCTCGTCTGTGCCACGAAGGATTATGAGGGCCATCCCTTCGACCTGCGCAAGTATGTCGACAAGACGACGGGCTTCATCTCCCACAAGAGCAAGAACGGCCGTGACCTGAAGGCCCTGGAGCTCCCGGGCTTGTGGAATGGTGCCATGAGTGACTGGAACACAGTCTTCGTGGAGGTCCCCCTGAGCACCTTCAACCCCGTCAAGACCGTCAATGACCTGCTGCGGGAGCAACACCAATAAAAGTAAAAAAGTAAAATTCACAGATCCATTTGTAGGTGTCGTCCTATTGCGGCCACGCAAGGAAGATGGGGAAATTTGTTTTTTCCGATCGATGCGGGTGCGTGGCTGCCTTGTGCTTGCAAAGCACAAGCACATGACGGCAGGCCATTCAACATGGGCGCATACCATCTGCCCATGAGAGAGTGCTCCTACAGTGGCAGAAACACGACACGCCCTTCCATCCCGTTTTGCCGGGAAGGAAGGGCGTGTTAGTTTTTTTTATGTGTGGGGGATTATCCCAAATATTTCATCAATATTTTCGCGTTGCCACTCTCGCGGATCTTCGCGATGCTCTTCTCACGGATCTGACGGACACGCTCACGGGTGAGACCGAATTCCTCGCCGATCTCCTCCAAGCCACGCTCATGACAGCCGATGCCGAAACAAGCCTTGAGGATCTTCAGCTCACGGTCTTTCAGCACACCGTTGAGGACCTTGTCGAGATCCGTGGCCATGGACTCGAAGTCAACCTGACGGTCCGTACGACTGTCACTTCCGGAGGCGAGGACATCGGCCATGGAGTTCTCGTCATCATCACCGAACGGCGCGTCGATACTCATGTGGTGAGAGTCGGCATTGAGACTCTGCTCGATCTTGATCTCGTCCATGTGGAGGATCTCGGCGAGCTCCTGGACGGAGGGACGGCGGTTGTGCTCCTGGACGAACTTGCTCGTAGCCTGGGAGATCTTGCTCACGGCACCGACCTGGTTCAGCGGCAGACGGACGATACGGCTCTGCTCGGCGATGGCCTGCATGATGCTCTGACGGATCCACCAAACGGCATAGGAGATGAACTTGAAACCACGGGTCTCATCGAATTTCTCCGCTGCCTTGACGAGGCCGATATTGCCCTCGTCGATGAGGTCGGTGAGCGACAGTCCCTGATGCTGATATTGCTTGGCAACAGAGACGACGAAGCGGAGGTTCGCACGTACCAGTTTCTCCTTGGCACGTTCTCCCTCTTTACCGCCCTTGCGGATCTTCTCCGCCAGTTCGATCTCCTCGTCCACGCTCACCATCGGCTCGCGGGCAATCTCGGCGAGGTACTTGTCAAGTGCCTCACTGGAGCGGTTCGTAATACTTCTGTTGATTTTTAATTGACGCATTCCCATACCTCAAATTGTATTTTTTAAGTGTTTATCCTTTTATTGTTTTTCTAATGCCTGTTGCAAATTTCGTGCCTTTTCGTCAGGGGCGAATGCCCCCAATATAAAAAGCGGTGCAAAGTTAAGCATTTTTTTTCATATCTTCTTCATGAAAACGTAAGAAAATGGTAAAATTTAAGAATTATTAAAGCCTCACCCGGGTGAGGCTTTAAATATACCTCATTTTGGGTATTGCGGGGATGGGGAAAAGATCGTACCTTTGCAACCGAGATAAGGAACTCCGTTGCCGTTTACCAGTTGTTGAAGAGCTCGAAGGAGAACTTCATGCCGACGCCGTTGAACTTGTGGAAGGTGAAACCGGTGAAGATGCCGATGCTCACGGCCCGTGTGGTACAGCCGTAGCCGAGTTCGACGTACGGATTCAGTCCGGCGACACAGAGGCTGCTGGCATAGAGGCGCTCCCGCTCGATGATCTGTCCGAGTTTCGGAATGAAGGTGAGGAACATCAGCGGGGACTCATAGGTGGCGTTGGCGCGGATATAATATTTCGAGGCGTTATACCAGTTGCTGTTGAGCAGTTCGAAGTCGCCCGTCCACCGGTCCTGCCATCCGCCGGGGAGGAAGTCGAGTTGGAAGTTGGAGTAGTCGAGGAAGTAGGCGTGGTCGTCGCGGTTCGTATAGATACCCGATCCGAAGCGCAGGGAGAGGCTCCGTGTGCAGATCATCGGGAGGAAATACTGCAGGTCGGCCTCCATCTTCTCATACCGCGTGTTGGCACCGAAGAGTCCGCGCATGCCCCGTTCCCATTGTGCCGTGATGACGGGGCCTTCCTGGCCGACGGGACGGTAGGACAGTTGCAGGAAGGGTGCTGTGGAGTGGTAGACCGTCTCTTTCCCCGCCTGGAGGAAGCCCTCGGGGTGGACGGCGGAGCGTCGGTGGGTGATGAGGCCCGCCTGCAGGCCGAGGCGGTCGGGGATGATATCGTAGTTCACGGCTGTCTTCCACTCCATATCCTTGAAGTAGTCGAGGCTCATGGCGTCCCAGTTGATGGTGTCGCGTCGCATCGTCGGATTGGCGGCTTGCTGGGCTTTGATCTCGTCGAGGATCCGTGAGTTCGTGATGCGGTTACCATTCCTTATCTCTATCTGTATGAAACCGTTACGCCGTTTGTTGAAAGTATACGTCAACGGGATGTCGAAGTAGAACTGATGGAGCTTAAAGGCATAACCGAGGCGTGTGCGGAACTCGATCTTCTGTTGTGGGGAGAAGGTGTAGTTGCCGTTGACATCACATTTATAGACCAGTCCGCGGTGGGCGGAATATTCGAAGTAGAGCGGGTTCAACAGCGGGCCGATGCGCAGATGGCCCTGCCGGTTGCTGCCGAGGTCGGTATTGATGCGGTTCACCATATTATCGCCGAGGATATCCCAGAAGATATATTTTGCCGTCTTGCCCAACCGGTGGAAGAAACTCTTACGCTGGTGATGTTCCTCCATGGCCGTCACCGTCTGCAGGCTGTCGGCCCTGGCCGCGGCGATACTGTCGTTGGCCGACCGGATCCGCAGATAGTCCTTCACCACATGCTCCTCCGTGGGGGTCAGGGGAATGGGACGCAGGGACTCCATGAGCGGGATATTGTCGGAACCCCAGAGCTCACGGGCCACCGGTGTCTGCTGATTGTAGACACTCGTATAGTACGCCTGCAGCTTGTTGCCCATGACATTGATCTCCGCGGAGATATCGCAGCGGGCGGGGAAGGTAGAGGCGAAGCCGTGGTCGCCCATCGTCCCTTTCAGTCCGAAGGCGATCATGTCGTATTCGCCACGGACATAGAACTCGGTGATGCGGCCGTCTTGCTCTGCCATCACCCAGCCTTCCACGAGCTCGGTGTTCTTCAGTCGTGGCTTGAAGCGGATCATCGTCGTCGTGCCCATCGACAGGAAGGAATACTGGTAGTAGCGGCGGTTATGCTTGTTGATGGGGGAGAGGATATGGTCGCCGAAGAGAGTCGGCTCATAGAACCGCGGCTTGAGGAAGTCGAAGACAACGGTCAGTGACCGGTGGTTGTGATAGATGGTGGAGATATTCAGGATATCCCGGCGGTCGACGCGGTAGGAGAGGGGGCGGCGATGGCGACTGCCCCGTTTGTCCCGTCTGTCCACGATGAGTTGGTATTGCGAGTAGTTCTCTCCGAAATATTCCCGTCGGCCGTCACGGGCTATATAAAATAAGGTGGGAATACCGATGAGGGTGAAGTTACGGCGCTCCACCTCGATACGGTATTTCGTGTAGCCGTAGGTCACGAGGGTGTCCTGACGGGGTTGGTTGATGATCATGCGGGGATAGTTCATGACCATCCGGAGCAGTTGCCGGTCGGCAGTGCTCTCAGCCCTCGTGATCCGACTCCCGAAGGGAAGGATGAGGAGGCTCATGATGATGATCATTCTGATGAACCGCATACGTTGACAAATTTACGATTTTTTTTAGTTATAAGACGTACCATTCGTAAAAAAATTGTACCTTTGTCCACAAAAAAAGAATAAAAACGAAATGAAGCGACAGATTCTTCTCTTCCTCTTCCTCCTCAGCGTCCTCGTAGTGGCAGGACAGCAGAAGCGGGCCTTCCGCGGCGCGTGGATCCAGTGTGTCAACGGTCAGTTCCAGGGACTGGGACGCGACGCCATGCAGCAGACCCTCTCCCGGCAGCTCGACGAACTGCAGAAGGACGGTGCCAACGCCATCTTCTTCCAGGTCCGGGCCGAATGCGACGCCCTCTACCCGTCACCCTACGAGCCGTGGAGCAAGTTCCTCACGGGCCGTCAGGGCCTGGCGCCAGAGCCTTACTGGGATCCGCTGCAGTGGATGATCACCGCCTGTCACCACCGTGGCATGGAGCTCCACGCCTGGATCAATCCCTATCGGGCCAAACATGGGTCGACGACGGAGATGGCTGCCACGCATATCGCCCTGCGCCATCCCGAGCGTGTCTTCGCCTATGGTAACCAGCTCATCCTCAACCCCGCCCTGCAGGAGAACCGGGATTATATCTGTCGCATCGTCGATGACATCGTCACACGCTATGATGTTGACGGTATCCATATCGACGACTATTTCTATCCTTATCCCGTGGCCGGACAGACGATCCCCGATGCTGCCCTCTATGCCGCCCGTCCCGAGGGCTGCAAGACCATCGGCGACTGGCGCCGCCATCAGGTGAGCCTCGCCATCCGGCAACTCTCCGACTCCATCCATCAGCGCAAGCCCTGGGTGAAGTTCGGCGTCAGCCCCTTCGGCATCTGGCGCAACAGTACCAGTGATCCCCGCGGCTCCGCCACCCATGGCCTGCAGAACTACGACGACCTCTATGCCGACGTGCTGCAGTGGGTCGACGAGGGATGGGTAGACTACTGCGTGCCCCAGCTCTACTGGCCCATCGGCCACAAGGCTGCCGACTATGAGACCCTCATCCGTTGGTGGGACCGTCATGTACAGAACCGTCCGCTCTATATCGGTGAGGATGTGGAGCGCACGGTGAAGAGTGCCGATCTGCGGAATCCGTCGGTGAACCAGATGGGCGAGAAATACCGGCTCCATGACCTCCTGCCCAATGTGCAGGGCACCGTCCTCTGGTATGCCAAGGTCGTGGCCGACAACTACGGCAACTACGGCCATGCCCTCCGGGACTATTACTGGCGTTATCCCGCCTTGCAGCCCCGGATGCCGTGGCTCGACAATGAGGCGCCGAAGGCCGTGAGGAAGATGAAACGGCTGATGATGTCCGACGGCCCTGTCCTCTTCTGGACAGCTCCGAAGGCCAAGACGCCCCTCGACGAGGCGACCCATTTCGCCGTCTACCGTTTCGCCAAGGGGGAGAAGGTCGACCTCAGTGATCCCTCCCATCTGTTGCGCGTGACCTATGACAACTTCTTCCGCCTCCCGGCCACGAAGGAGAAAGCCACCTATGTCGTCACCTCCCTCGACCGTGTGGGCAATGAAGGGAAGGGAAAGAAGTGTAAGTGGTGATTTTTTTGATTTTTTCGCATTCCTACGCTGTTTATATGAAATAAAAGTTGTATCTTTGCACGGATATTGAGGCTCCCGGAAACGCTCAGAACGCACGAAAAGGGCCTCAGACGCAATTTTAACACAAAACAAAAGAATAACAATAAGCAATGGATGAAAATCTGACGATTGATCATGACCGTATTATGAAGATCAATATCGAGGAAGAGATGAAATCCTCGTATATCGACTACTCCATGTCGGTCATCGTTGCCCGTGCCCTCCCGGATGTCCGTGACGGTTTCAAGCCCGTTCACCGCCGTATCCTCTATGGTATGCTCGGTATCGGCAACACGAGTGACAAACCCTACAAGAAATGTGCGCGTGTCGTCGGTGAGGTGCTCGGTAAGTACCATCCCCACGGTGACAGCTCCGTCTACGGTGCCCTCGTGCGTATGGGCCAGGACTGGAACATGCGTTACACCCTTGTCGACGGTCAGGGTAACTTCGGTAGTATCGACGGCGATTCTCCTGCCGCCATGCGTTATACCGAGTGCCGTCTGTCGAAGATGGGTGAGCATATCATGGATGACCTCGACAAGGATACCGTGGATATGCAGAACAACTTCGATGATACCCTCCAGGAGCCTACCGTCATGCCGACGAAGATCCCGAACCTCCTCGTCAACGGTGCCAACGGTATCGCCGTCGGTATGGCCACGAATATCCCGACTCATAACCTCGGTGAGGTCATCGACGGCTGCTGCGCCTATATCGATAACCCCGATATCGACCTCGACGGGCTGATGCAGTATATCAAAGCCCCGGACTTCCCGACAGGTGCCTATATCTATGGTATCAACGGCGTGAAGGATGCTTATGCCACCGGTCGCGGACGTATCGTCATGCGTGCCAAGGCAGAGATTGAGACGGGTGAGAACCATGACAAGATCGTGGTCACGGAGATCCCTTACGGGGTCAACAAGGCCCAGCTCATCGAGTATATCGCTGAACTCGTCAAAGAGGGTAAGATCGATGGTATCTCCAATGCCAATGATGAGTCCGGCCGTCAGGGTATGCGTATCGTCATCGACGTGAAGAAGGATGCCAATGCCAATGTTGTCTTGAACAAGCTCTTCAAGATGACGGCTCTGCAGAGCAGCTTCTCCGTCAACTGCATCGCCCTCGTCAAGGGCCGTCCCCGTCTGCTGACGTTGAAGGACTGTGTGCGCTATTTCGTCGAGCACCGTCATGACGTGACGATCCGTCGTACGAAATATGATCTGAAGAAAGCCCAGGAGCGTGCCCATATCCTCGAAGGCTTGATCATCGCCTGCGACAATATCGACGAGGTGGTGCACATCATCCGTGCCAGCAAGACGCCGAGTGAGGCCCAGCGTAACTTGGAACAGCGCTTCTCCCTCGACGAACTGCAGTCGAAGGCGATCGTCGACATGCGCCTCAGCCAGCTCACCGGTCTGCGTATGGACCAGTTGCATGAGGAGTATGACGAGTTGGAGAAGCAGATTGACTATTTCAACCGTATCCTCGCCGATCCCGAACTCTGTAAGAAAGTCATGAAGGACGAGCTCCAGGAGGTGAAGGAGAAATATGGTGATCCCCGTCGTACGGAGATCAAATACTCCAGTGAGGAGTTCAACCCCGAGGATTTCTATCCCAATGATCCCGTCGTCATCACTGTCAGCCATCTCGGCTATATCAAGCGCACGCCGCTGGCCGACTTCCGTGAGCAGGCCCGTGGTGGTGTCGGCTCGAAGGGTGCCCGCACGCGTGACAAGGACTTCACGGAGTATATCTATCCTGCCACGATGCACCAGACGATGCTCTTCTTCACGAAGAAGGGCCGCTGCTACTGGCTGAAGTGCTACGAGATCCCTGAGGGTGACAAGAACTCCAAGGGCCGTGCCATCCAGAATCTGCTCAATATCGACAGTGACGATCAGGTCAACGCCTTCCTCCGTCTGCGCGGATTGAATGACGAGAAGTTCATCAACAGCCATTATGTCGTCTTCGCCACGAAGAACGGTACGGTGAAGAAGACC
This sequence comes from Prevotella sp. AGR2160, assembly GCF_000424185.1. Taxonomy (GTDB): domain Bacteria; phylum Bacteroidota; class Bacteroidia; order Bacteroidales; family Bacteroidaceae; genus Prevotella. The sequence continues at coordinate 46,442 of NZ_AUJK01000008.1, read as the reverse complement.
TCTCTCGAACAGTACTCCCGTCCGCGTGCCAATGGTGTCATCGCCATCAATATCGCCGAGGGTGATGAGGTCGTCGATGTCCGTCTGACCAATGGCCATAACGAACTGATCCTCGCCAACCGCAACGGACGTGCCGTTCGCTTCCATGAGGACGGTATCCGTGTCATGGGACGTAATGCTACCGGTGTCCGCGGCATGCGCCTCGATGGGGGTGATGATGCCGTCATCGGCATGATCGTCGTCAATGATCCCGAGAAGGAGACGGTGATGGTCGTCAGTGAGGAGGGCTACGGCAAGCGCTCCCAGGTGGAGGACTACCGCGTCACAAACCGTGGCGGCAAGGGTGTCCGCACACTGCAGATCACGGACAAGACCGGCCGCCTCGTGGCCATCAAGAATGTCAACGACCAGAATGACCTGATGATCATCAACAAGAGTGGTATCGTCATCCGTATGGCCGTCGCCGATATCCGTGTCATGGGTCGTGCCACACAGGGTGTCCGCCTCATCAATCTGACGAAGAAGAATGATGTCATTGCCAGTGTCACCAAGGTCATGAGCTCCGAGCTCGAGGCCACCGTGGAGGAGGAGAGCCGTCAGGCCTGGGAACAGAAGAGTGAGGAGATCAAACAGGACTCCGTCGCTGATGTCCCCGCCGGTGAGCCCGCAGCAGAGGCTCCTGCCGATGCTCCTGAAGGGTCAGCCGATGACAACCGTCAAGAATAAACCAAACCTTTAAAAAGAAAGAATATGAAACATTTCGTTACTGCAGCTCTGTTGGCACTGGGTGCCACAGCTGCCTTTGCCGGTGACAGTGATCAGCTGAAGGCCATCCTGAAGGCCGGAAGCTATGCTGAGACCGAGCAGCTCATCAACCAGAACCTCAACCAGCTCGCAGGTAATGAGGAGAAGGCGAAGGCCTACAACCACCTCATGGAACTGGCGATGAAGAAGTACAACAAGGAGTCGACCATCGTGACGCAGAATCAGATGAACGACCAGCTCAAGCAGAGTGATAAGAACCAGCCCTACGATACCTTAGGTATGTATAATGCCGTTGTCGATGCCCTCAATGCCGGTATGAAGTGCTATGAGTTTGACAACCTGCCGAATGCCAAGGGTAAGATCAAGCCGAAGTACGACAATAACGCCACGACGCTGTGGGCTGCCCGTATCCAGCTCGTCAATGGTGGTCAGTCGGCTGCCCAGAAGGGTCAGAACGACAACGTGTTGAAATGGTGGGGTAAGTTCCTCGATACGGAGGACGCTCCGATCTTCAAGGGTCAGAACCACGCCACGGAGAAGGATTATCTCGGTCAGGTGGCCCTCTTCACGGCCCGTTATGCTTACCAGGCTAAGCGCATGGATCTCTGCGACAAGTACTGTGACATGGCTATGAAGGACTCCACGCAGGCAAAGGATGCCCTGAACCTGAAGCTCTACTCGATGAAGAACGACCTGAAGAACCATGCTGACTCGCTGGCTTACGTGGAGAAGCTCAAGGGTCTCTACGCTCAGGATCCCGCCAACGAGGTGATCCTTGACAACCTCAACGGTATGTATGCTTCCCTGAAGATGGACAAGGAAGAGCTTGCCCTCCTCGATGACGCTATCGCCAAGAACCCGAACAACTTCGTCGCATTGGCTGACAAGGGTATGTACTATGTCAGCAAGAATGATGCTGACAAGGCTATCAAGTGTCTGCAGGCTGCCCTGAAGGTAAAGCCCGACAATGTCCTCGTGATGACCTATCTCGGTGCTTGTCTGAATGTGAAGGCTGCCAACCTGCAGGATCCCAACGGCCGTAAGGTCGTCTACACCGAAGCCCTGAAATGGCTCGACAAGGCTAAGCAGCTCGACCCCGAGAAGCAGCAGGCTAACTGGGGCTATAACCGCTACCAGACTTGCTACGGCCTCTATGGTGCCAACGACCAGCGCACGAAGGACGCTGAGGCTGAGAGCCACTAAAGCCTCACACCAACCCCTCCCCAAAGGGAGGGGCTTACATAGAAACAACACGGCCCCGCCTTGTCATAAGGCGGGGCCGTGCTGCGTTATAGTCTGCCTCGTTCATGGCCTGCCGTTGTGTGCTTGCGCTTTGCAAGCGCAAGGTGGCGCCTTTGCCAGCACAAGGGGTCGCCTTTGTCAGCGCAAGGAGGCGCGCAAGGGGTTCGCCGATCGGGGTCAGTGCGCGCCCAGATATTCCCGGATCTCCTTGGTGAAGATCTCCCCGTATTTCTGTTGCTTGAAGTTGCCGATGCCACTGACGGTACCGAAAGCCTCCACGGTGGTGGGACGGATGGTGGCGAGGTTCTGCAAGACCTTATCGGAGAAGACAATATAAGGCGGCAGACCTTGTTCCGTGGCCAGTCGGGTGCGCAGCACCTTCAGCCGTTTGAAGAGTTCGGCATCCAGGGCTCCATTGTCCACATGAAGGGCGGAGGCGTGGACTTCGGGGAACATGCTGGCTTGTTGGCCCCGCCCGCTGCGACCGGAAGAGCGACGGCTCTGCCGGCTGTCCGTACTGCCGCGCTCGGGTACCGCTTTCTCCACGAAGGCAAGCTGTACCTGGCGCTGGCCGTGCAGCACCTCCCAGCCGAGGGGCGTGACATGGAGGATCTGTCCCTGATTATAGATGATCTCGATGAAGCCCATCTGCAGCATCTGCAGCATATAGTCCTGCCATTTGGCCACCGACGTGTCCCTGCCGACGCCGAAGGTCTTCAGCTCATTATAATGGTTGCGCATCACCGTGGAGGAGGTCATGCCACGAAGGATCTCGATGCAGGTGTTCACACGGATCTTCTCCTGGGCACGGACAATGGCGCTGAGGGCTTTCTGTACGAGGATCGTCCCGTCGAACTTATGCGGTGGGTTCTGACATACATCACAATGGCCACAGTCATGGTCCATCTCCTCTCCGAAATAATTCAGCAGGATACGCCGGCGGCAGACACTGGCCTCGGCATATTCCTGCATGCGACGGAGCTTCATGAGGTTCACCTCGCTCTGTCCGCTCTCCTCGGCGAATTTCCTGAGTTGGATGACATCGGCCAGGGAATAGAAGAGGACGGTGTCGGCGGGGGCACCGTCACGGCCCGCACGACCGATCTCCTGATAGAAACTCTCGATGGATTTCGGCAGGTTGTAATGGATGATCCACCGTACGTTGCCTTTGTCGATACCCATGCCGAAAGCGATCGTGGCACAGACAACCTGCAGCTGGTCGATCTTGAAGAGCTGTTGCACACGCGCACGCTCCTGGGCGTCCAGTCCGGCATGATAGGCGGCAGCGGCAAGGCCCTCACGCTGCAGATCGGCGGCGATGGACTCCGTCGTCTTCCGGGCCAGACAGTAGATGATGCCTGCCTCGCCCTCATGACGGGCGATGAAGTGGCGGATGAAGGCCATCTTTGAACGCTTCTGACCCTCACGTCTGACGGTGAGGCTGAGGTTCGGCCGGTCGAAACTGTTGATGAAGACCTTCCCATGGAGCTGCAGCTGCTTCGCGATATCTTCCCGCGTGATCTTGTCGGCGGTCGCCGTGAGGGCCATCACGGGGACCTGCGGGAAATACTGTCGGATCATGCCGAGCTGCGCATATTCCGGTCGGAAGTCATGGCCCCACTGAGAGATACAATGGGCCTCGTCGATGGCGAAGAGGGAGATCTTGATGCTGCGGAAGAGATAAGGAATCTCACTGATAAGCTTCTCCGGAGAGACATAGATGAGCTTCAGATCACCGGCGAGACAGCGGCGGCGGATGATGAGGTCCTCGTTGGGATCATTGCCACTGTTGAGGGCTTCCGCGGGGATGCCGTTGGCCTTCAGTGCCTCCACCTGGTCCTGCATCAGGGAGATCAGGGGAGAGACGACGACGGCTGTGCCGGGCATGGCAAGGGCGGGGATCTGATAACAGATACTCTTGCCGCCTCCCGTAGGCATGAGCACGAGGGCGTCATGACCGGCCATGACCTCGTTGATCACTTCCTGCTGGGAGGGCCGGAACTGGTCATAGCCGAAATGCTGTTTGAGTATGGATAGTGGATTTTCCATGCGTTCGCTGATTTTTCCGCAAAGTTAGTAAAAAAAGACGAAAAAGGGCCTTTGGAATTTGTTTTTTCCCTAACTATTTTCTAATTTTGCAAAAACAGAAAAAGGCCCTTGCGGCTTTTCTGAAGCATTGCGGTTTTATTTGTCCCTCTCATGATCATGACGAAGAATAACAATATCGAGAAGAAGAAAGAAGCTCCTGCCTATTATGACACCGTAAATTCGCGGGTTATGAATGACCTGAGATATAAGGTCTATGATGTCGTGGTAGGAGAGAGGATGTATCGTGAGAAGGATTTCTCGGCACGGAAATTGGCGGATATCCTCCATACGAATGTACGGTATATCTCCGTGGTGATGAATGCTTACTTCCAACTCAACTTTTCTTCTTTCGTGAACAGATGTCGCGTGGAAGAGGCGAAGTGCATGCTTACGGACCAAAAATACCGCCATATGACGATCTCGCAGATCTCCGATAGGGTAGGCTTTAGCAACCGACAGTCTTTTTATAAGGCTTTTCTCGGTATGAACGGCTGTACACCCCTGGACTACCGAAAACAATACTTTAAGGCTCATCCCGGAGCGGGGGGAGCCAGCAAGCAGGCGGCAGAACAGCGGCGGAAGGCGGCACGGGAGGCGGCCCGGCAGAAACGCCAGGAGGAGAAGGCGGAGGCCCTCCTTCACCCGAAGAAGCGCGGACGGCCAAAGAAAGACTCATCCTGCTGAGAAAATATCATTCTGAGAAATCATCATTATCAATAGTATATGTATCAATCTTTTCAATATACCGATGAGAAGTTTGCCGATTTGCAACTTCTCCGTTATCAGTTACCTGGTTTCAACCGTTTGTCCCTCTCGCAGAAACTATATATCTACTGTCTGTCGAAGGCAGCCCTGATGGGACGTGACATCACCTTCGATCAGCAGGGCAAGTACAACCTGCGCATCCGGAGGATGCTCGAGGCCGTATACACCGCTTTCACGGGAGACCGTGAGGGTGAGCCGTTCCGGGCTTTGACGGTATACCTCAAGCGGGTGTGGTTCTCCAGTGGTATCTATCATCATTATGGCTGTGAGAAATTCCTGCCTGACTTTTCACAGGCATTCCTTCGTGAGCAGATTTTGAAGACTGATCCGGAGTTACTGCCGCTGCGCAGTGGCGAGACGGTGGAGGAGATGATGGATGAATTGTTCCCCGTGATCTTCGACCCCAACGTCCTGCCGAAGCGCGTCAACCAGGCTGCCGGCGTCGATCTCGTGAAGACCTCGGCCTGCAATTTCTATGAGGGCGTGACGCAGGAGGAGGTGGAAGCCTTCTACCAGGACAAGAAAGCGGAGGCGGCCAAGGAGACTGACGGAACAGAAGGACAGCCGTCCTGGGGACTGAATTCACGGGTGGTAAAACGGAATGGAAAGGTCATGGAGGAGCCGTGGACAACGACGGGTCGTTATGGCAATATCCTGTCGAAGATCGTTTATTGGCTGGAGAAAGCCCGCCGGTATGCGGAGAATGACGGTCAGCGCCGGGTCATTGACCTCCTCGTGGACTATTATCGTACGGGTGACCTCCGTACCTTTGATCAATTTAGTATCGCATGGGTACAGCAACAGGAAGGACTCATCGACTTCATCAATGGTTTCATTGAGGTCTATGGTGATCCGTTGGGCATGAAAGGAACCTGGGAAGGTCTCGTGGAATATAAGGATCTTGAGGCCACGCGGCGCACGCGTACCATCTCCGATCATGCCCAGTGGTTTGAGGATCATTCGCCTGTCGATCCCCGTTTCAAGAAGAAGACGGTGAAAGGCGTGACGGCCCATGTCATCTGTGCCGCCATGCTCGGTGGTGACGAGTATCCCTCGACGGCTATCGGAATCAATCTGCCGAATGCCGACTGGATCCGTTCGCAGTATGGCTCGAAGAGTGTGACGATCAGCAATATTACCTATGCCTACAACCAGGCTGCCCGTGGCAATGGCTTCCGTGATGAGTTTGTCATCGACCGGCCGACACGGGAACTGATTGACCGTTATGGGGATAGCACCGACGATCTCCATACGGATCTGCATGAGTGCCTTGGCCATGGCAGTGGACAACTGTTGCCGGGAACGGACCCCGACGCGCTGAAGGCTTATGGGAATACCATTGAGGAGGCGCGCGCCGACCTCTTCGGACTCTATTATGTCGCTGATCCGAAACTCGTGGAACTCGGGCTGTTGCCTGATGGTGAGGCATACAAGAGTCAGTATTACACCTATCTGATGAATGGTGCCCTGACGCAGTGCGTACGCATCCAACCGGGGCACGACATAGAGGAGGCACACATGCGCAACCGGGCCATCATTGCCAACTGGGTACTGGCTCAGGCGGCAGAGGAGGCAAAGGCTGCGGGACAGGTGCCGGCGGCACAGATCATCGAGAAGGATCATAAACACTATCTGCAGGTCAACAACTATGCGGAGCTGCGCGGCTATTTCGGGCGTCTGCTCGCTGAGATCCAGCGCATCAAGAGTGAGGGCGACTATGCTGCCGCCCGGAATCTCGTGGAGCGTTACGGCGTGAAGGTGGATCCGAAACTCCATGAGGAGATGCTTGCCCGCTACAAGGCTTTGAATATCGCTCCTTATAAAGGTTTCATCAATCCGAAACTGAATCTTGTACGCGATGCTAACGGAAATATAACGGATGTCGCCGTAGACTATACCGAGGGCTATGCCGAACAGATGCTCCGCTATTCCCGGGAGTATTGTTGATCATCTGCCAATACCTTATATCGTCCGCAGCACCTTGTCGGCCATGCGTTCGTAGACGATGCCGAGGTCGGCGAAACGGTTCAGACAGTTGACGGCAGCATGGCGCACACCGACGTTCGGGTGGGCGAGGGCTGCCGTCGCCTGGTCGAGGAACTCATGGATGCCGCGCGTGTTTGGCTCCTGACCGCGCATGAAGAGGCGGGCAAGGATGTCATAACCCATGATCATTCGGACGTCATTATCACCGGCAATCCATTCGTAAGCCAACTGCGGCGCACAGGCCACATATTGCAGAAGGTTGAAAGCCAGCAGTTCGCCGAGGTCCTGACTGTGTACATCCTCCACCCACACATCCACGAGGTCACGGTCCATGCGCTCCGCCGGCATGACCAGCGTGGCCAGGATCTTACACTCCCGGATATCCTCTTTCCACAAGGCGATGGCGAGGTCATAGTCCTTGCCATAATCCTTGGCCATGGCCTTCAGTTCCATGATGGGCACACCCCAGTTGATCTTGTATTCCGCGCCCTTCTCCCGCATCGACTGTGAGGCGGGACCGTTCATGACGAGGCGGAAGGAGCGCTTGATGGCGCGCACCTTCTCCGCCGTAGCGTCTTGAGCGTTATGCTGTTCGTTGTTGAGATTCTCAGTATCCATGTTTTGCTGTTTTGTTGAAGTGCAAAGATAGCAAATATATTTCATATTCTTTCATTTTGCCCTTACTTTTTCCGTTTTCTCAAATTTTAGGAGTTCTTATTTCTCTGTTTCGTAAAATATTTGTAATTTTGTGCGTTCGAAGTAATGAAACAAGGAAATAAAACTATAATAGACTTATGAATACAGGTAAAGTAGATGTCCTGCTTGGTCTCCAGTGGGGCGATGAAGGAAAAGGAAAAGTCGTCGACGTGCTCACGCCGCATTATGATGTCATAGCCCGTTTCCAGGGTGGTCCTAATGCCGGTCACACGCTGGAGTTCGAAGGTCAGAAATATGTCCTGCGCTCCATCCCCTCCGGTATCTTCCAAGGTGGAAAGGTGAACATCATCGGCAATGGTGTCGTTCTCGCTCCTGACCTCTTCATGGATGAGGCTAAAGACCTCGAGAAGAGTGGCCATCCGTTGAAGGAGCGCCTCCATATTTCCAAGAAGGCCCATCTCATCATGCCTACCCATCGTATCCTGGACCGTGCCATCGAGGCTGCCAAGGGAAAGAACAAGGTTGGTACCACCGGAAAGGGTATCGGTCCTACCTATACTGATAAGGTCAGCCGCAACGGCCTCCGTGTCGGTGATATCCTCGACCATTTCGACGAGAAATATGCGGCCCATAAGGAGCGCCACATGAAGATGCTGAAGGCCCTCGGCTGGACGGACTTCGACGGCTTCGACGAGGTGGAGAAGAAATGGATGGAAGGCATCGCCTATATGAAGGATTTCCATTTCGTCGACTCCGAGCATGAGATCAACCGCACACTGCGTGCCGGCAAGAACATTCTCTGTGAGGGTGCCCAGGGTACGATGCTCGATGTCGACTTCGGTTCCTATCCTTTCGTTACCTCCAGCAACACCATCTGTGCCGGTGCCTGTATCGGCCTCGGCATCGGTCCGAACAAGATCGGTAATGTCTATGGCATCATGAAGGCTTATTGTACGCGTGTCGGTGCCGGTCCGTTCCCCACGGAACTCTTCGACGAGACGGGCAAGACCATCCGTGATCTCGGTCATGAGTATGGTGCCGTGACGGGTCGTGAGCGCCGCTGCGGTTGGGTGGACCTCGTACAGTTGAAATACTCCGTCATGGTCAATGGCGTCACACAGCTCATCCTGATGAAGAGTGACGTCCTCGACGGTTTCGATACCGTCAAGGCCTGCGTAGCCTACAAGTTGAAGGACGGCAGTGAGACGACGGAGCTGCCCTATGAGATTGATGATGTCACGCCGGTATATAAGGAGTTCAAGGGCTGGAAGACGGATATGACAAAGATGACAAGGGAGAGCCAGTTCCCGCAGGCCTTCAAGGACTACATCAAGTTCATTGAGGACTTCCTCGAGACCCCGATCTCCATCGTCTCCGTAGGTCCCGACCGAGAGGCAACGATAGAGCGGTAGAAGCCTCACCCCCAACCCTCTTGCAGGGGCCGTCCCTTGTGGCGGCCCGCCGACCGTTAGGTCGGATGTGAGGGAATATGTTTCCATTTTTCCAAAAATCCGTCGTTCCGACGGCGGGCCGCCACAATGGACGGCCCCTGCAAACGGGGATGTGGCCCTTTAATTTTTTAATTTTATAATTTTTTACTTTTCAATTATGTCTCAGAAACCATCCATCCCCAAGGGAACGCGTGACTTCGGTCCCGAGGAGATGGCCAAAAGAAATTATATCTTCGACACCATCAAGTCGGTGTACGCTCTCTACGGATTCCAGCAGATCGAGACGCCGGCCATGGAGACCCTCCATACCCTTATGGGTAAGTACGGCGATGAGGGTGACAAACTGTTGTTTAAGATCCTCAACTCCGGTGACTATTTCAAGGGCATCAGCGATGAGGACCTTGCCAGCCGTGACACACTGAAACTGCAGAGCCGTCTCTGTGAGAAGGGTCTGCGCTACGACCTCACCGTGCCCTTCGCCCGTTATGTCGTCATGCACCGTGAGGAACTGCAGATGCCTTTCAAGCGTTATCAGATCCAGCCTGTATGGCGTGCTGACCGTCCGCAGAAAGGCCGTTACCGTGAGTTCTATCAGTGTGACGCTGATGTTGTCGGCTCCGACTCCCTCCTCAACGAGGTGGAGTTGATGCAGATCGTCGATACCGTCTTCCAGAAGTTTGGTGTCCGTGTACAGATCAAGATCAACAACCGAAAGATCCTCACGGGTATCGCCGAGGTCATCGGTGAGGCGGATAAGATCGTCGACATCACCGTCGCCATCGACAAGCTCGACAAGATCGGTCTCGACAATGTCAATGCCGAACTCCGTGAAGACGGCATCAGTGAGGAGGCGATCGCCAAACTGCAGCCGATCATTGCCCTGGAGGGTACGAACGACGAGAAACTCGCCACGATCCGTCAGGTCCTCGCGGGTAGTGAGGTAGGTGAGAAGGGTGTCGACGAGACGAAGTTCATCCTCGACACGTTGAAGACTGTCGGTCTGAAGAATGAGATCCAGCTCGATCTCACCCTGGCCCGTGGACTGAACTATTATACGGGTGCTATCTTCGAGGTGAAAGCCCTCGACACGCCGATGGGCTCCATCACCGGTGGTGGCCGTTACGACAACCTCACGGGAATCTTCGGCATGCCGGGACTCAGCGGCGTGGGTATCTCTTTTGGTGCCGACCGTATCTATGATGTCCTCAACGCCCTCGACCTCTATCCGAAGGAGACGACGAGTGCCACACAGCTCCTCTTCATCAACTTCGGTGAGCAGGAGACGGCCTATTGCCTCCCTGCTGTCGCCAAGGCCCGTCAGGCCGGTATCCGCACGGAGATGTTCCCCGATAAGGCGAAGATGAAGAAGCAGATGAGCTATGCCAATGCCAAACATATCCCCTTCGTCGTCCTTGCCGGTGAGAATGAGATCAAGGCCGGGAAATATACGTTGAAGGATATGGAGAGTGGTGACCAGCAGTTGATGACTGCTGAGGAGATCATCGCCCGTGTGAAAGGTGAATAAAAAATGGTGGGATTCGTCCCACCATAAGATATATCTATGACTTCGTAGGGGAGTGCATTTCCCTTCTATCTTTCAGGACAAACAAACTACCTATATGCAAACAGCCGTCATCGTTGAGATGACGGCTGTTTTTGTGTTGTAGGGACATCAGCAATGATGTCCCTATTTCTTATAAGATTGTCTTTACGGCCTCCAGCATTCCCTTCTCCTGGATCAGGTCGAGGTCTTTCTTCACGAGGGCCGTGAGACCGGGAACAGTCTTGTTGAGATCCTCATGCCATACATAATCATAGGCGAGGACACCCTCGGCAATCTTCTGTGTGTCACCGGTAGCCCAGAGCTCCTGGAGCTTGGCGATGATCTTCGGATCATCTTTCGGCGTGATTTCCGTACCATCGGCACGTTTGCCACCCTTATAATAGGTGATGATAGCAGCGAGACCGAACACGAGGCCCTTCGGCAGCTCACCCTTGCGCTCGAGATAGATCTTCACGCCGGGGAGATCACGCGTGTTGTATTTCGGGAAGGAGTTGAGCATGATACTCGTCACCTGGTGATCGACGAACGGGTTCTCGAAACGCTCGAGGACATCAGCGGCAAACTTCTGCAACTCATCCATCGGCAGGTCGAGGGTCTGCATCAGCTCGTCGAACTGTACCTTATGGATGAACTTACCGATGACGGGATGCTCACAGGCATCGCGGACAATGTTCACGCCACTCAGGAAGGCAACGGGGGAGAGGACGGTATGAGGACCGTTCAACAGGGTGACCTTACGGGCATGATACGGTTTCTCGTTGTCGGTGATGAGGACATGGAGTCCGGCCTTCTCTGCGGGGAACTCGGCCTTCATCTCTTCAATCGTCATATTCTCTGCTTTCTCGATGACCCAGAGGTGGAAGCTCTCGGCCTTGACGACCATGTTGTCCTTGTAGCTGATCTTCTCCTGAATCTCCTTGATGGTGTCACGCGGGAAGCCCGGAACGATGCGGTCTACGAGGGTAGCGCAGACATAGCAGTATTTGGTGAACCACTCCTTGAACCCTTCATAGTCCTTACCCATGTCGTCTTTCCAGAGTTCGATATACTGGTAGATGCACTCTTTCAGATGATGGCCGTTGAGGAAGATGAGCTCGCAAGGCATGAGGATCATACCCTTGGTAGGATCACCCTCGAAGAACTGATAACGGTGGAAGAGGAGCTGGACGAGCTTGCCGGGATAAGAAGCGGCAGGAGCATCGGTGAACTTACAACTATCGTCGAAGGCAATACCTGCCTCGGTAGTGTTGGAGATGATGAAACGCATCTCCGGCTGCTCGGCGAGGGCGAGGAATGCCTGGTTCTGTGTATACGGATTCAGGGCACGGCTGACAACATCGATACGGGTCAGCGTGTTCACGGGTTTGCCGTTCTCCTTACCCTGCAGATTGACATGGTAGAGGCAGTCCTGGCCGTTGAGCATGTCGATCATGCCATGCTCCAGTGGCTGAACAATCACTACGGAAGAGTTGAAATCCGTCTTCTGGTCCATATTATAAATGATCCAGTCAACGAATGCGCGAAGGAAGTTGCCTTCACCAAACTGAATGATTCTCTCCGGCATCACGCTCTTCGGTGCCGTACGCTTGTTCAATGCTTTGAGTTGTGACATAATATTAATTTGTTTTAGTTTGTTTTTAATTATTTCATTTGCAAAGATAAGAAAAATACCCGTACCCCGTATGTGTTTCTCTGAAAAATTGTCCGTAAAGGTTTACGTACGGACATGATTGATCATGTTCCGCCATACGCGGCTTTCGGAGCATAATAGATTATGTCCCTACGATCGTATCCATATAGCTAAAAATTTCGGCTTCATCATTGGGATGGAACCAATGGATGCGGTCGTCACGCTTGAACCAGGTCAGCTGCTTGCGCATATAGCGCCGTGTGTTCGACTGGATCTGTCGGATGGCCTCATTACGGTCTATTGTTCCGTCGAAATAGGCAAACATCTCACGGTAGCCGACGGTATTCAGACTGTTCAGACCGCGGAGAGGATAAACACGGCGGGCCTCTTCCTCCAGTCCGTCGGCCATCATCTGTAATACTCTGTTGTTGATACGGTCATAGAGTTCGGCGCGGTCGCGGTTGAGCCCGATCTTCACGATATCGAAGGGACGCTCCTTCACATGGTGTACACGGAAGGATGTATAGGTCTTGCCCGTCTGATGACAGATCTCCAGGGCATGGACGACACGGCGGGGATTATGGCGGTCGACGATCGCCCAGTGCTCGGGATCGAGGCGGTGGAGCTCCTCGACGAGCGCCGGCAGCCCCTCCGTGGCTAGCCGGCGTTTCATCTCCTCACGGATATCATCGCGAATGGTAGGGATATCATCGATACCCTCACAGACGGCATCGATATACATCATGCTGCCTCCCGTAAGCAGGGCGACGGGACGATGGACAGACTGAACGGCTTGTGCCTCGAAGAGTTTCGGCAACAGGGCCATGACATCCTGCTCATAGCACGATGCGGAATAATAATCTTGTAAGTGGTGATTGCCCACGAAATAATGGCGCACGCGACGCTGCTGTTCCGTTGTCGGTGCCGCCGTGCCGATAGGCAGTTCGGCAAATATCTGACGGGAGTCGGCATTCACAATGGGAATACCGTAGTGCTCGGCGATATCCAGACAGAGCGCCGTCTTGCCGACCCCGGTAGGACCGAGGACGACAAGAAGGACGGGCTTCTGGTTATTTCCTTCGTTCATCGGATGATACCTCGCTGGGAACTCTCCACGAAATCGATGATATACTGGATCTCCGGCGTGACATTCAGCGTCTCTTTAATCTTCTGAATACCATCCTTGAGGATGCCCTCACTATAGAGAAGGCGGTAAGCCTCATGGATATTCTCGATGAGGTCACGGCTGAAGCCATGACGGCGCAGACCGACGAGGTTCACGCCGCAATAGCGGGTCGGCTCCTTGCCGGCAATAATATAAGGTGGAATATCCTGGGAGAAACGGCAACCACCCTGGATCATCACGTAACCGCCGATACGGCAGAACTGATGGCAGAGGACGGTGGCGGAGACGATGGCATTGTCATCGATTCGCACCTCACCGGCGAACTTTGTGGAGTTGCCGATGATACAGTGGCTGCCGAGGACACAGTCGTGGGCGAGATGCATATTCTCCATCAGGAGGTTGTTGTCGCCCATGACGGTCTTGCCTTTGGATGCCGTACCACGGGAGATGGTGACATTCTCACGGATGGAGTTGTTGTCACCGATGACACAGAGTGTGTCCTCACCATGGAACTTCAGGTCCTGGGGCTTCGTGGAGATGCTTGCGCCGGGGAAGAACTCGTTGTTGTTGCCGATACGCGCGCCATAGTTGATGGTCACACTGTTCTGCAGGACGTTGTTATCTCCGAGGATCGTATTCTTATCGATATAACAGAAGGGGCCAATGATATTGCCGTCGCCGAGCTGTGCTTCGGGATGGACAAAGGCCAATGGACTAATCTGATTGGACATGTCTTATTTGTTTTTTACGATTTGTGCGGTGAAGGTAGCCTCGCTGACGACATGATCGCCGACGAACATATAACCCTTCATGGAACTGATGCCGTGACGGACGGGATGGAGAAGCTCGACACGGAAGAGGAGGGTGTCACCGGGGACGACCTTCTCACGGAACTTCACATCGTCGATCTTTACGAAATAGGTGCTCCAGCGCTCCGGCTCTTCCAGCTGGTTGAGCACGAGGAGGCCGCCGCATTGGGCCATGGCCTCTACCATCAGGACACCGGGCATGACGGGCTCTGTGGGGAAATGGCCCTGGAAGAAGGGCTCGTTGGCCGTGACATTCTTCACACCTACGATACTTGTCGGACCCATGGCGATGATCTTATCGACGAGCTGCATGGGATAGCGGTGGGGGAGGAGCTGACGGATGCGGACATTGTCCATGATCGGCTTCTCGTTGGGATCATAGATCGGCGCCTGAATCTCATGCTTACGGATCTCGCGGCGCATGGCACGGGCAAACTGGTTGTTGATGGTATGACCGGGACGCGTGGCAACGATACGGCCCTTGATGGGGCGGCCGATGAGGGCCATGTCGCCGATGATGTCGAGGAGCTTATGACGGGTACATTCGTTCTCCCACTGCAGGGGACGGTGCTGGATATAGCCGATATGCTTGGCATCGATATGCGGTACCTTCAGCACGTCGGCGAGGTGGTCGAGCTTGTCTTGTGGTACCTCACGCTCATAGATAACAATGGCATTGTCGAGGTCACCGCCTTTGATGAGGTTGGCTTCAAGCAACGGCACGATGTCACGGACGAAGACGAAGGTACGTGCCGGGGCGATCTCCGTGGCAAAGTCATCGACACGGTCAAGGGTCGCAAACTGGCTGTTGATGAATTTGGAGTTGAAGGAGCACATGGCGGTGATGGAGAACTCATCATCGGGGAGGATAATGATGCTCGAGCCTGTCTGCTCGTCCTTCACCTCAATCTTCTTGCGGATGATGTACCAGTCCTTCTCGGCATTCTGGTCTTCAATGCCTACCTTTTGGATGTTCTCCACGAAGATGGCGGCGGAGCCGTCAAGGATAGGGAACTCAGGACCGTTCACCTGGATGAGACAGTTGTCGATACCCATGGCATAGAGGGCGGCCATGCCGTGCTCTACTGTAGAGACACGGACATCACCCTTGCCGAGGACGGTACCCCGCTGGGTATCTACGACATTCTCCGCGATAGCCTCGATGACGGGCTGGCCCTCGAGGTCGATACGCTGAATCTTATAACCACTGTTCTCCGGTGCCGGGTTGAAGGTCACCGTGAGGTTGAGACCTGTATGCAGTCCCTTGCCAAACAAGGAGAAACTGCCTTTGAGTGTCTTTTGTTTAGACATATATCTTTTAATGATTATTATTTCTGTTTCTTGAGATTCTCGATCTCCTTCTTCAGATCGCTGATTTCCTTATACATTTCCGGGAGACGGCGGAAGATAGCCTGACTCTTGAAATACGGCAACTTCTCCATCGGCGGTGTGCCGATGAGCTGCTGGCCGCTCTTCAGACTGCCCGGTACACCACTCTGCGCACCGAGGAACACCTGGTCGCCGATGGTGATATGACCGGCGATACCTACCTGACCACCGAACATGCACCACTGGCCGACTTTTGTACTGCCGGCGATACCGACCTGGGCGGACATCACCGTGTTCTCTCCGACTTCCACATTATGGGCAATCTGTACGAGGTTGTCGAGCTTCACGCCCTTACGGATGATCGTCGTGCCCATGGTAGAGCGGTCGACACAACTGTTGGCGCCAATCTCCACATTATCCTCGATGGTGACGATGCCGATCTGCGGAATTTTGTCATACTGGTTCGTCTGCGGGTTCGGCGCAAAACCGAAGCCATCGGCACCGATGACACAGCCGGCATGCAGCGTGACATGATTGCCGAGCTTACAACCGTGATAGATCGTCACGTTCGGATAGATCTTACAGTCGTTGCCCAGCTTCACGCCCTCTCCGATGAAAGCATGGGGATAGACCTGCGTGCCATCACCGATGACGGCACCGTCACTGATCACGGCGAAGGCACCGATGTAGACATCCTTGCCGATGGTGGCTTTCGGGGAGATGAAGGCGAGACTGTCGATGCCGGTCTTCTTCGGACGGGCAGACTCGTACATCTGCAGCAGTTTGGCCACACAGTCACGGGCGTTCTTCACGCGGATGATTGTGGGCTTGACTTTATCAGCTTCTACCTCAATGCTCTCATCGACAAGAACGATCGTCGACTCGGTAGAATAAAGATAATGGGTATATTTGGAATTAGCGAGGAAGGAGATAGCCCCTGGCTTTCCTTCCTCGATCTTAGCGAATGTATGGACGGTGGCGTGCTCGTCACCCTCTACTGTGCCTTGAATGAAGGCAGCGATTTGTTGAGCTGTAAATTCCATTGAAATCGATCGAATTGAATTATTTTTGCAAATGTAGCAAAAAAAATCCAAATTACCTTGATTCCACGGGATTATTTACAGATTTTTTCAAGTTCAACGGCCATCTGAGCCTGCAAATCCTTGGCTTTGGCGGCTGCGGCAGCGGCAAACTGCTCGTCATGACCGGCATAGATAATGCCACGGGAGGAGTTGACGAGGAGGCCACAGTCCTTGATGATGCCGTACCGGCAGACTTCCTGAAGACTGCCTCCCTGAGCGCCGACACCGGGGACAAGGAGGAAATGGTTCGGAGCGACCTTACGGATATCCTTGAACATCTCTCCCTGTGTGGCACCGACGACATACATCATCTGGTCGTCACCGGCCCACTGCTGGCTGCGACGGATGACCTTCTCGAAGAGGCGCTCGCCGTCCTTGTCTTTCGTCAGCTGGAAGTCATGACTGCCCTTGTTGCTCGTCAGGGCCAGAAGAATCACCCATTTGCCGGCATAGCCGAGGAACGGTGTCACGGAGTCCTCACCCATGTATGGCGCAACGGTGAGGGCATCGAGGTTATACTCCTCGAAGAACGTACGGGCATACATCGCGGAGGTGTTGCCGATATCGCCGCGCTTGGCATCGGCGATGATGAAATGATGAGGATAATTGTCCTGGAGATAATGGATGGTCTTCTCGAAGGCTGCCATGCCTCTCAGCCCTGCTGCCTCATAGAAGGCGAGGTTCGGCTTGTAAGCGACACAGTAGGGCGCCGTAGCGTCGATGATGGCCTTGTTGAAAGCGAAGATCGGATCTTCCTCCTTCAGCAGATGCTCCGGGATCTTCTTCTCATCGGTGTCGAGACCTACACAGAGGAAACTCTTCTTCGTGAAGATCTGCTCGACTAATTCTTGTCTTGTCATAACGGTTATTTTTCTATTTCCGTCCAGGGGATCTCTTGGATCTTATCCTCGGACTTTCTTTGTTTCATGGAAGTGACGCGCTGGATGAACTCACTGGCCTGAACGGTCTTGTCCTTCTCCTCGGCATCATCCTCTTTTTTCGTGAATCTGATTCCCATATTATAATTCTGCTTCTTTGAGTTTCTCGGCATTCTCGGCGACGGTGAGGGCATCGATCATCGGCTGGATATTACCGTTGAGGAAACCCTGCAGGTCGTGGGTCGTATAGCCGATGCGGTGATCGGTGACACGGCCCTGCGGGAAGTTGTACGTGCGGATCTTCGCGCTGCGGTCGCCCGTGGAGACGAGGCTCTTGCGGCGGTTGGAGATATCGTCGACATACTTCTGATGCTCGTGATCGTAGATATAGGTATACAGACGACTCAGCGCACGCTCCTTGTTCTTCGGCTGGTCTCGTGTCTCCGTACACTCGATGAGGATCTCTTCCACCTCGCCGGTATTTGGGTTCTTCCACGGATAGCGCAGACGGACACCGGAACTGACCTTGTTGACATTCTGACCACCGGCACCACTGGAACGGAACGTATCCCACTTGATGTCGCCCTCATTGATATGAACCTCGAATTTCTCAGCTTCGGGGAGGACGGCGACGGTAGCGGCGGAGGTCTGCATACGGCCGTTGGACTCGGTGACAGGGACACGCTGGACACGGTGGACACCACTCTCGTATTTCAGCGTGCCGTAGACATCATTGCCACTGACGGCGAAGTCGATCTCCTTGAAACCGCCGACGGCACCCTCGGAGACATCGGTGACACTCACCGTCCAGCCCTTGCTCTCGCAGAAGCGCTTGTACATATTGAAGAGATCACCGGCGAAGAGGCAGGCCTCGTCACCGCCCGTTCCGGCACGTATCTCCATCTGTACGTTCTTGGCATCCTCGGGATCCTTCGGCACGAGGGCGATCTTGATGTCTTCCTCGAGTTTCGGCAGCTTCTCCTCATTCTCCGACAGTTCCTCGCGTGCCATGTCCTTCATCTCGGCATCACTCTCGTTGACGAGGATGTCCTTGGCTTCCTTGATGGCGTTGAGACAGTCTACATATTTCTTGCGCGCCTTCATGATCTCACTCAGATCCTTGTATTCCTTCGTCAACTTCACATAACGCTGCTGGTCGGCGATGACGGAAGGATCGGTGATGAGTGTCGACACCTCCTCGAAGCGCGCCTCGAGGCCGTCGAGTTTTTCTAATATCTTATTGTTGTCTGCCATAAATTAATATTCGAATGTTCCGAACTCGGAGTGAATAGTCAGGCTCTTTTTGCCTTCCTCGATATGTCCGATAACCTGTGCGTCGATGTTGAAGCTCTTGCTGATGGCAATGACCTTCTCGGCAACCTCGGGACGGACATAGATCTCCATGCGATGGCCCATGTTGAATACCTGGTACATCTCTTTCCAGTCAGTGCCGGAACAGTCATGGATCGTCTTGAAGAGCGGCGGTACAGGGAACATGTTGTCCTTCACGACCTTGCAGTTTTCACCAACGAAATGCAGCACCTTCGTCTGGGCGCCACCGGTGCAGTGGACCATTCCGTGGATCTCCGGACGCAGCTCGTCGAGGAGCTTCTTGATGACGGGGGCATAGGTACGTGTCGGGGAGAGGACGAGCTCGCCGGCATTGACGGGGACGCCGTCGATAGCGTCGGTGAGTTTGTACTTACCACTGTAGACGAGGTCGTCGGGGACAGCATGGTCATAGCTCTCGGGATATTTTGTGGCAAGGTATTTGGCAAAGACATCATGACGGGCACTCGTCAGACCGTTGCTGCCCATGCCGCCATTATAGCGGTGCTCGTAGGTAGCCTGACCGGTGGAGGAGAGGCCGACGATGACATCACCGGGACGGATGTTGGCATTATTGATGACATCCTTACGCTTCATACGGCAGGTGACGGTGGAGTCGACGATGATCGTACGTACGAGGTCGCCGACATCAGCCGTCTCACCGCCAGTTGGCCAGATGCCGATGCCCATGCCACGGAGCTCGGCGAGGAGCTCATCGGTGCCGTTGATGATGGCAGAGATGACTTCTCCCGGGACAAGCATCTTGTTACGGCCGATGGTGGAGGAGACGAGGATGTTATCCACGGCACCGACGCACAGCAGGTCATCGGTGTTCATGACGATGGCATCCTGCGCGATACCTTTCCACACGCTCAGGTCGCCGGTCTCCTTCCAGTACATATAAGCGAGGGAGGATTTCGTGCCGGCACCATCGGCATGCATGATGTTACAATACTCGGGATCTCCACCGAGGATATCGGGGATAATCTTACAGAAAGCCTGCGGGAAGATACCCTTGTCTATATTCTTGATGGCGTTATGCACATCTTCCTTTGCGGCAGAGACGCCGCGCATCATATATCGGTTATTCATTTTCGTTGTTATCTTTTCCTCCTTTTAATATTTTACTTCTTTACTTTTTTACTTCTTCATCGTGCCAGAACTCCCAACTGGCGAAAGCCTGGAGCAGGAGCATCTCAAGACCGTTCTTGACCGTGGCGCCATGCTCGCGGCCTTTCTTCATGAAGAGTGTCTCATCAGGATTATAGATGAGGTCATAAAGGAGCGTATGGATATCCATCGCCTCGTAAGGCAGTTTCGGACAGTTGTCGGCATGGGGATACATGCCCACGGGGGTACAGTTGACGATAACGGGATATTCCTTGACAATTTCCGGTGTCACGTCCTCATAACTGATCGCGCCGTTTTTGGGATGACGGGAGACGAAGAGTGTCTGCAGACCGAGCGACTTCAGCCCGAAGTTAATGGCTTTCGACGCACCGCCGGTACCGAGGATGAGGGCCTTGTGGTGACATTTCTCCAACAGCGGCTCTATAGAGCGCGTGAAACCGATGACATCACTGTTATAACCTTTAAGGTAGATCTTCCGGCCTTTATGAGTGACCCTGACAACATTGACGGCACCGATGGCACGGGCCTCAGGCGTGATATCGTCGAGATAGCTGATCACCTTTTCCTTATAGGGTATCGTACAGTTGAATCCTTTTAAGGTTGGATTGGAGTCGATGATCTCCGGCAGGTCCTCGATGGTCGGAATCTCGAAGTTGATGTACTCGGCATCGATATGCTCGTTGGCGAATTTCTCATTGAAATAGTTTTTTGAGAAGGAATGTCCGAGGGGATATCCTATGAGTCCATATTTATCCATACGTGATCAGTATAATATAGTAATGTGGAAAATTATTTGGTAGCGGTATACATCGTACAGATGCCGAAGGTGAGGCGACGGAAATGGGCCTCGCTGAATCCGGCCTGCCGCAGTACCTTCATCATCGTCTCTCCCTGTGGGAAGGCCTCGATGGTCTTCGTCAGATAGCCGTAGGCACTCTGGTCTTTGGAGATCAGACGGCCGTAGACGGGGAGGACGGTATGGGCATAGAGGTGGAAGAGCTGTCGCATGGGGAAGGCAACGGGTGTCGTCAGTTCCACGATGCTCAGATGGCCGCCGGGCTTGAGCACGCGGCACATCTCTCGCAGTCCTTGGTCGAGGTTCTGAAAGTTACGGATGCCGAAGGCGGCGGTGACAGCATCGAAACTGTTGTCGGGGAAGGAGAGATGGAGACAGTCCTCCTTGGCAAAGGAGATGACTTTGTCGAGACCGAGTGCGGCGGCTTTTTGCCGACCGATCTTCATCATACCTTCGGAGATGTCTGCGCCGATGAGCTCGTCGGGACGGAGCATGCGGGCCGCCAGAATGGCGAAGTCTCCCGTTCCCGTAGCGATGTCGAGAATACGGCGGGGATGATAGGGCAGCAAGGCCTTGATCGCCTTGCGCCGCCATCCCTTGTCGATGTCCCATGACAGCCGGTGGTTCAGGGTGTCGTACGTCGGGGCGATGTTGTCAAACATCTCCTCCACGAGCTTCCCCTTTTCCCCGTGGCCGTCATAGGGCTTGATCTTTTCCTGTTGGTAGGTCATCTTTCTTACTTGCGGCTGGCGAGATAGGCCTTCACGTTCTTCTCAATACGGGCAGCGATATCACCCTCTTCGGCAGCCTTGTCGAATTTCTCACCCGTGATATGCTCGTAGAGTTCGATGTAGCGCTCGCTGACACTCTCAGCATACTCATCAGTGATCTCAGGCATCTTCTGACCGGGCTGGTTCATGAAGTTATGCTCGATGAGCCACTGACGGACGAACTCCTTGGAGAGCTGGCGCTGCGGCTCACCCTTGGCGAACTTCTCCTCATAGCCGTCAGCATAGAAATAACGGCTGGAGTCGGGCGTGTGGATCTCGTCGATGAGGTAGACCTTCCCGTCGCGCTTGCCGAACTCATACTTCGTATCCACGAGGATGAGACCCTGCTTGGCGGCGATCTCCTGACCACGCTGGAAGAGCTTACGGGTATAGTCCTCGATGACGGCATAGTCTTCTGCACTCACGAGGCCCTGCTTGATGATCTCCTCCTTGGAGATGTTCATGTCGTGACCCTCGTCAGCCTTTGTCGTCGGCGTGATGATCGGTTCGGGGAAACGCTCGTTCTCACGCATGCCGTCGGGGAGCTTGACACCACAGAGCTCACGGCAGCCGTCCTTGTAGGCG
This sequence comes from Prevotella sp. AGR2160, assembly GCF_000424185.1. Lineage (GTDB taxonomy): Bacteria > Bacteroidota > Bacteroidia > Bacteroidales > Bacteroidaceae > Prevotella. The sequence goes on along the minus strand of NZ_AUJK01000008.1, from coordinate 24,459 downwards.
CGCCATGCGCTACCCGTGAGGATGGAGCGGATGATCATCTCCACGCGGAAGCCCTCACACTTCAGACCGACGGTGACCATCGGATCCGGTGTGGCCAGTTTCCAGTTCGGACAGATATCACTCGTCAGGTCGAGGAACTTGGCGGCGATCTGGTTCAGCACCTGACCTTTGAAAGGAATACCTTTCGGCAGGACGACGTCGAAGGCGGAGATACGGTCTGTGGCGACCATGACCATGAGGTCGTCATTGATGTTGTAGACATCACGTACTTTACCATGATACACACTCTTCTGTCCATCAAAATGGAAATCGGTCTTAGTTAATGCTTTCATTTTTGTTTTTATTTTTATAGAATTCTCTTTCTTCTTCCATCCGGTTGTCATAAGCGTCATAGGCGTTGACGATGCGCGTGACGAGCTTATGGCGGACGATATCCTCCTTGCCGAGTTCGATGATACTGATGCCCTCGATACCCTTGAGGATACGCAGGGCTTCTTTCAGACCGCTCATCTGACGGTTCGGCAGGTCGATCTGCGTGAGGTCGCCGGTGATGATCATCTTCGTGTTCCAGCCCATTCGTGTGAGGAACATGCGGATCTGCTGCGGCGTGGTGTTCTGGGCCTCGTCGAGGATGACGATGGCATCACTCAGCGTGCGGCCGCGCATAAAGGCCAGCGGGGCAATCTGGATGATGTGTTTCTCCATCATATCCTGCAGCTTCACGGCGGGAAGCATATCTTCGAGGGCATCATAGAGCGGCTGGAGATACGGGTCGATCTTATCCTTCATATCGCCGGGCAGGAATCCGAGTTTCTCTCCGGCTTCTACGGCGGGGCGGGAGAGGATGATGCGCTTCACGGTCTTTTCCTTTAATGCCTTCACGGCGAGGGCGATGCTCAGATAGGTCTTTCCCGTTCCCGCGGGACCGACGGCGAAGATCATGTCGTTCTTCTCAAAAGCGTCGATGAGCTTCTGCTGGTTGGCACTGCGGCTCTTGATGGGCCGGCCGCTGATGGAGTAGACGAGGACGCCCTTGACACTGTCAGCCTTCGTCTTCTTCCCCTTCACGATGTCGAGGATATCCTCCTCGCTGATGGTGTTGTATTTGAGCACATGCTTGCGCATATTCTCAATATCCTCTTCCACCTTCGCCATCTCTTCCTCATCGCCGAGGATACGGATGACATTGTCGCGGGCTACGATGCGCAGCTTGGGGAAGAGTGACTTGATCATCTGCAGATGGCCGTTGTTCACCCCATAGAATACCACGGGGTCGATATCTTCAAGTACGATATGTTTCTCTATCAATTTTGTTTCGCGAAATATAATGTATAATATTATGGTGCAAAATTACTAAAAAATATTGAAACCCCATCTTTATCTGTTCTTTTTTTCTTACCTTTGCGTCCGATTTTACGAAACGATAAAAATGAAGCTGAGAAAAAGTAGATTTCTGTTGGTTTTTTCCGCCATCGTCCTCGTGCTCTTCCTTCTGAGGCTCCTCTTCCCATCACTGGCCAAACCACGGTTGAAGGCGGCCAAGCATCAGGAGATGAAGAAAGAGGTGAAGACACTGGCGACGGATGAGCTCGTCGTGGATTCCGACGTATTGGACCCGAATAAAAATAAGGAACAATCCATCTTTTATAATGCTGACGGGACACTGGCCAAGCGCCGCATCTTCAGTGTGCCGAATTTCGGGAATACCTTTCCCGACCAGAATGACGTACAGCTCACTGCCGCCGGGCGGTGGGGCGTGACGCCGGTGGCCAACCGTGCGGAGGCGGCGCGCAACACGAAGCAGCTCGTCTATGTGGGCAGCAACCCTTACTTCTATGTGGAGAACCTGAAATCGAGTATTCCTTACCTCGTGCCGCGTGCCTCTATTCTTCTACAGGATATTGGCCGTGCCTATTTCGACAGTCTGCAGTGTAAAGGTATTCCACTTCATAAACTCATTATTACAAGTATTCTTCGCAGTAAGGAGGATGTGTCGAAGCTCCGCAGTCATAACCATAATGCCACACAGAACAGTTGTCACATGTATGGCACGACTTTCGATCTCAGCTATAACCGATATAAAACGGTGGAGGCTCCCGGTGAGCATCGCCGTGAGGTCCGCAACGATACGTTGAAATGGGTACTCAGTGAGGTCCTTCGGGATTTCCGTGAACATAACCGCTGCTATATCAAATATGAGGTTAATCAAGGGTGCTTTCATATTACGGTGAAGTAAGGCCCCACTCCCAACCCCTCTCCCAAGGGAGAGGGGAGTGAAATGCGAGACACGCCCATAAAAAATCCCCGTCTGTCTGTGGCAGGCGGGGATTTTATTATAATAATCCGTCGAAAAACGGCGGGCCGCCACAAGGGACGGCCCCTGCAATCCTTAGTATGCGAAGAGGGGATACTTCTTCATCGTTTCGTTGACCTTCTCTTTGACGCGCTTGATAACCTGGTCATTCTCGGGATCCTTCAGAACCTCGTCGATGAGATCAGCGATGAGGTGCATCATGTCTTCCTTGGCGCCACGGGTGGTCATAGCAGCGGTACCGAGACGGATACCGGAAGTCTGGAACGCACTGCGCTCGTCATACGGCACCTTGTTCTTGTTGACGGTGATGTCGGCGGCAACGAGAGCGGCTTCTGCGACCTTACCGGTTAGATCAGGATATTTCTGACGAAGGTCGAGGAGCATGGAGTGGTTGTCGGTACCACCGGAGACGATGCCGAAGCCGTGGGCGATGAGGTCGTCAGCGAGGACGGCGGCATTCTTCTTCACCTGTGTGGCATATTCTTTCCAGGACGGCAGGAGGTTCTCACCGAAGCCGACAGCCTTGGCGGCAATGACATGCTCCAGCGGGCCACCCTGGTTGCCCGGGAAGACGGCGGAGTTGAGGAGCTGGCTCATCTTTTTGACAACACCCTTTTTTGTGGTCAGTCCCCACGGGTTGTCGAAGTCCTTACCCATCATGATGACACCGCCACGGGGACCGCGGAGCGTCTTATGGGTTGTTGTGGTAACGATATGCGCGTATTTCACGGGGTTTTTCAGCAATCCGGCAGCGATGAGGCCGGCGGGGTGAGCCATATCAATCATGAGGAGGGCACCGACCTCGTCGGCGATCTTGCGCATGCGCTCATAGTCCCATTCACGGCTGTAGGCAGAGCCACCACCGATGATCAGTTTCGGCTTGTTCTCCAGCGCGAGGCGCTCCATCTCATCATAGTCAACACGGCCCGTCTCACGGTTCAGCGTATAGCCGACATGGTGATAGAGGATACCGGAGGTGTTGACACTGCTGCCGTGGGACAGGTGACCGCCCTGGTCAAGGTCGAGGCCCATGAAGGTGTCGCCGGGTTTGAGGACGGCGAGGAGAACGGCCTGGTTAGCCTGTGCGCCGGAGTGCGGCTGCACGTTGGCATATTCGGCACCGAAAAGTTTCTTCACGCGCTCAATGGCGATCGTCTCCACCTGGTCTACGACATAGCAGCCACCATAGTAGCGCTTGCCGGGCAGGCCCTCGGCGTATTTGTTGGTCAGATAACTGCCCATGGCCTCCATGACCTCGTCGCTGACGAAGTTCTCGGAAGCGATGAGTTCCATACCACGCAGCTGACGCTGGTGCTCCTGTTCAATCAGGTCGAAAATCTCTTGATCTCTTCTCATAATTTACACTAGTTCAACATTATTGATGTTTTGTTCCTTGTCACAGTAATGGCAGCGGAGAATGCCGTGCTCCTTGTCCTGGATAGTGAACCAGGTCTCCATGGGCTCGTTGTTGCAGATGCACTTGGGGTTGTTGCATTTCACAATGCCACGGAGCTCATCGGGAGTCTCCACGAGTTTCTTCTCCACGACCTCATAGTTCTTGATGATGTTCAGCACGATCTTCGGAGCCACGACACTCAGTCGGTTGATCTCCTCATCGGTGAAGAACTTATTGGATACTTTGATGATTCCCTTGCGGCCGATTTTCTTCGACGGCAGGTTGTAGCCGATGGTCACGGGGTTCTTCTCATCCTGTAGGTGCAGGAGGTTCACCACCTGAAAGGTCTTCTCGGCCGGGATATGATCGATGACAGTGCCGTTCTCAATGGCGCTGACGAGTAATTCTTTTCTTGCCATATTACCTTTACTTCTTTACTTTTCTTGCCTTTTTACCTTTTAACTTTTTTACTTCTTTACTTTTACTCGATGATGGTCTTATCATTTCGGATATCATCAAGGGTATAGCCGAGGCAATAGCTGAAGATGGCCTCACGGGCGAAGAGGCCGTTCTTGGCCTGCTGGATATAGTAAGCATGGGGATCCTCGTCGACATCATAGGCGATCTCGTTGACACGCGGCAGCGGGTGCATGATCTTCATATTCTCTTTGGCATTGCAGAGCATGTCACGTGTGAGACGGTAGACATTCTTCACGCGTTCGTATTCCATGAGGTCACTGAAACGCTCTTTCTGTACGCGTGTCATATAGAGAATGTCGGCATCGGCGATGACATTAGCATCGAATTTCGTATGTTCCTTGAAGTTGATGTTGTGCTCTTTACAGTATAGCTTATATTCCTGAGGCATAGCCAGTTCCTTTGGCGCAATAAAGTGGAACGTTGGGTTGAAATGGCGCATGGCCATGATCAGTGAGTGAACGGTACGACCGTATTTGAGGTCACCGACGAGGTAGATGTTCAGGTTCTCCAGTGTGCCCTGTGTCTTCTGGATGGAGTAGAGGTCAAGGAGACACTGAGAGGGGTGCATGTGGGCGCCGTCACCGGCATTGACGATAGGCACGGGAGCTACCTCGGAGGCATAGAGGGCCGCACCTTCTATATAATGCCGCATGGCGATGATGTCAGCATAATTGCTGACCATGAGGATGGTGTCCTTAAGCGTCTCGCCTTTTGTCGTACTGGATGTCTTGGCATCGGAGAAACCGATGACGCGGGCACCGAGGCGGTTGGCAGCGGTTTGAAAACTGAGTTGGGTACGCGTGGAAGGTTCAAAGAAAAGGGTCGCGACGACCTTTCCTTTCAACAGCTCCCGGTTGGGATGTTTCTCGAACTCCCGGGCCATCTCCAGCAGGTAGAGCAACTGCTCCTTGGAGAGGTCGGCAATCGTTACAAAGTTATGCTTTTCCATTTATATCTTGGTGATTGTTCCGAATTCGACTCCAAAGTTACACAATATTTTTGACTTATGGCTTGGTTTTCGAAAAAATTATCGTATTTTTGCACGATAAAGAAGAAAATAAAGCAATGAGACGTAAGTTCATACACTTTCTCTGGGCAGCGATGGCCACCATTTTCGGTGTCTCCGTCTTTGCCTTCGTGGCCATCTGGTTCGGTTGGATCGGATATATGCCCGATATAGAAGATCTGCAGAATCCTATCAACCGTTTTGCCTCACAGGTCTATTCCTCCGATGGTAAGGTAATGGGAACATGGAATATGAATAAGGAGAACCGTATCGTTATTCCTTATTCCAAGATGTCACCTTATTTAGTAAAGGCCCTCGTGGCGACGGAGGATGAGCGTTTCTACGAGCATTCCGGTATCGACTTCAAGGCCCTCACACGTGCTGTCGTCAAGCGTGGTTTCCTCGGTCAGGCCAATGCCGGCGGTGGCTCCACCATCACGCAGCAGTTGGCCAAGCAGGTATGGTCGAACCAGCATCCGGCACAGACAACGATGGAGCGCTTGCTTCAGAAGCCGATCGAGTGGGTCATCGCGATCAAACTCGAGCGTTACTACACGAAAGAGGAGATTATTGCCCTCTATCTCAACTATTTTGACTTCCTGCATAATGCCGTGGGCATCAAGCGGGCCGCCAACACCTATTTTAATAAGGAGCCCAAGGACCTGAATCTCGTGGAGAGTGCCACGCTGATAGGTCTTTGTAAGAATCCCTCCTATTTCAATCCCGTCCGTTATCCTGAGCGCTCCCGTCAGCGCCGCAATGTCGTCCTTGGTCAGATGGTGAAGGCCGGTTATCTCTCTCCCGCGGAATATGCGGAATACAGCAGTGAACCCTTGACGCTTAACTTCCACCGTATTGACCACAAGGATGGTACGGCCGTCTATTTCCGTGAGTTCCTCCGTCAGTATATGATGGCGAAACGCCCCGACCGCAGCGATTATCCGTTGTGGAACCAGAGCCAGTTTGTCATCGACTCTATCACCTGGGCCTCGGATCCGCTCTATGGCTGGTGCAACAAGAACTTCAAGAAAGACGGTACACCTTATAATGTATACACCGATGGCCTGAAGGTCTTCACGACGATCGACTCGCGTATGCAGCGTTATGCCGAGGAAGCTGTCTTTCAGCAGATAGCCAATTTCCTGCAGCCTGCTTTCGATGCAGAGAACCGTAATAAGCCCAATGCGCCCTTCTCCGGCAAACTTACGGCCACACAGGTACACCAGATCCTCGGACGGTCGGTGGAACAGAGTGAGCGCTGGCGGAATATGCGCGCTGCGGGATTCAGCTATGAGGAGATCCATAAGGCATTCCATACACCTACGGACATGACGGTCTTCTCCTATCACGGCGATCTGGACACGGTGATGACGCCGCTCGATTCCATCAAATACTATAAGAAATTCCTGCGGGCCGGTTTCATGTCCATGGATCCGAAGACGGGAGCCGTGAAGGCTTATGTCGGTGGTATCGACTACGCCCATTTCATGTACGATATGGTTACGGCGGGCCGTCGTCAGGTGGGTTCCACCATCAAGCCGTTCCTCTATTCTCTGGCCATGGAGAATGGTTTCTCGCCTTGTGATCTGGCGCCGAACCGTCAGCAGACGTATATCGTGGCCGGTGAGCGCTGGACGCCCCGTAATGCCAGTCATGCCCGTTACGGACAGATGGTGACGCTGAAATGGGGTCTCGCGCAGTCGAACAACTGGATCTCAGCCTACTTGATGAGTAAGCTCAATCCGCAGCAGTTCGTCCAGCTCCTGCATGACTACGGCATCAACAACCCCGATATCCATGCGTCGATGTCCCTCTGTCTCGGTCCTTGCGAGGTCAGCGTGGCAGAGATGGTGAGTGCTTACAGCACCTTTGCCAATCACGGCATCCGTTGTGCGCCGCTCTTCGTGACCCGCATCGAGGATAATGAGGGCAATGTCATCGCACGTTTCCAGCCGCGTATGAATGAGGTGATCTCCGCCGACTGTGCCAACAAGATGCTCGTCCTGCTCCAGGGCGTCGTCGATGGCGGTACGGCAGGACGGCTGCGTTACAACTACCATTTCACGGGACAGATCGGCGCGAAGACCGGTACGACGAATAATAACTCCGATGGTTGGTTCATGGGCTTCACGCCACAGCTCGTCAGTGGCTGTTGGGTAGGCGGTGAGGACCGTGACATCCATTTCGACTCGATGAAGATGGGACAGGGTGCAACGATGGCGCTGCCGGTATGGGCGATCTTTATGAAGAAGGTCTATGCCGACCCGTCCTTACCTTATAATGAGAAAGCGACGTTCGGACTACCGGCGGAGTATAATCCCTGTCTGAAGGAGGACAGTCAGATGGACGCGAATGGAATTGATGAAGTCTTTGAATAGATCCGTAAATGGTAGGAGAGAGGGCAGTATGCTGCTCTTCGCCCTTCTGCTGTTCGTCTTCTCCTCCGCTATTCAGGCGAAGGTGTGGACGGCCGAAGACGTGCCTATTGCTTACTTGCAGGACCGCACGCAGTATCTTACTGATCCCGATGAGCTCGTCTCCGACGAGGCCCGTGACTCCGCCAACTACTGGCTCGGACGGATCGAGAAGGAGACGGGCGTGCAGCCGCTCTTTATCGTGGCCGCTGCCGTGAAGAATGGTGATGCCTTCCGTATGGCCGAGGATGTCGGCAATCAATATGGTGTCGGTACGAAGAAGGAGCGCAGTGGCCTCGTCGTCGTCATCGCCGTAGAGGACCATCAATACTTTATCGCACCGGGAAAAGGTGTCGAGGGCGTGCTGACGGATGTGGAGTGTGGACGTATCGGCCGCAACTGTATCCGTGACAACATGCGCAATGATGACCTCGATAATGCCGTCGTCAGTACGTCGAAGGCGCTCTATTATAAGTTGAAGGGAAACAACGCCCAGTTTGAACATGTCGTTCAGACCAGCGGGGAAGAAGAGGATGATTTGCCGACATGGGCGGTGATGCTTCTCCTTCTCGTTATCTTCTCGCCGATGCTCTATGCCTGGTGGCGTAACCGTCATGGTCCAAGAGGTGGTGGCGGCCGTAGGCATGATGGTGATGGCGGTATTCCGCCGATCATCTTCTTCGGTGGAGGCGACAGTGGCTCCTGTGGCTCCGACTTCGACAGTGGCGGCTTCTTTGGCGGCGGCTCCTTCGGTGGCGGTGGTGCCGGCGGCGGATGGTAAGTTATTTTATTTCTATTGTGAGCTATAAAAATCTATTGCGAGCTATATTGTGAGCTATCAATAAAAACGAAAGAATATGAAGAACAAAGGATTATGGATTGCCCTCGGCGTGATTGTCGTGATCATCCTCTGGGGCGTGAGTGCATACAATGGTATGGTCAGTAAACAGGAGACGGCGACGACGGCCTTGGCCAACGTACAGGCAACGTATCAGCGTCGTGCAGACCTGCTTCCGAATCTCACGAAAGTCGTCAAGGCTTATGCTAAGCATGAGAATGAGACGTTCAAGGAGGTAGCGGAGGCCCGTTCGAAAGCCTCACAGATCAAGCTCGATGCCGGTGATCTCACGCCGGAAAAGATCCGCCAGTTCCAGGAGGCGCAGGGAGAACTCTCTGCAGCCCTTGGAAAGTTGATGGCTGTCAGCGAGAATTATCCGCAGTTGAAAGCCAGTGAGAACTTCCAGGATTTGCAGACGCAGCTTGAAGGAACGGAGAACCGCATCAATGAGGCCCGTCAGCAGTATAATGAGGCCGTGCAGGATTATGACGTGACGATCCGTCGTATGCCGAATGTCCTCGTTGCCGGCATGTTCGGCTTCGACAAAATGGCGAAGTTCGAGGCCGCCAGTGGTGCCGAGAAAGCGCCTGATTTGGATATCTAAGTAGTAGGGACATCATGGATCATGTTTAGCCTTTTTTTAAAACATAATCCATGTTGCCCCTAAAATTATTTTTTTCTCGTTTTTTTATTTGCGTGTTTAAAATTTTTTAGCTATCTTAGCTGTCGAAATGTGAATACGATATTTGATAACTAGAAATTTTGAAACATGGTTACTGAACTTAAATCGCTAAAGAAAATGCAATCTTACCAGAAACCGATGATCCATGTCGTTGAGATGGAGTTGTCGGAAATCTGTGATACGTCCGGAGGAGCGGCCGCGGGAAAGCAAGAAGATAAATCAGGTGTTCCCGGCACTAAAACCGCGAAATCCTCTGACTTTGAGGACTTCACTTCGACCACGCCTTCCGCCTCTTGGGATGATCCCGGTGAGACTGCTATTCCTACTGAATAAAATAATCTTGAGATAATGAGAATACTTGAACCTATTATTACACTTTTCACTTTTCCTCTGCTCTTCGCTTGTTCGTCGCAGACGGACGAGGGTGGAATCCTTGTGCCCGAGGCTGCAAGGCTGTCGGTGAGGTATACGATGCCACCGGATGCTGCTTCCCGTGTCGTGGGACATTCGTTGCAAACGGGGCTGCTGGACAGCAGGACGCGTGTAGGCCTCTTCGGCCTGAAGTCTGATAACAGCTTTGCTTTTGATAACCTCAAATACAAAGGTAACGGACAGTTCAATAACCTCGTTCCTGACGACGGCACAACAGTACCTGCCGCACCGGATGCCGGCACGCAGGTCATTGCCTGTGCTCCTTATGGCGATGGTTTCAAGGACTTGCCGGAGACTTCTGCTTTCCAGGTGCAGACCGACCAAAGTACGGAAGAGGGCTATCTCAACAGTGATCTGCTCTGGGGAGAGGCCGCAACGATCGGAGCCGATGGTGCCGCCGTGATTCCGATGAAGCGTAAGCTCTGTCGCTGATCTCGCTGACGGGCGGACTGAAAGCCGGTGATTTCCAAGGAGCCAAGTTAGCGCTTTACGATGCCTATACGAAAGTAGGGTTTAATCCGCGTACGGGCGTGACGGGGACGGCCAGCAATTGTGTGCCGGTAGACTTTCTGAAGATCGCCGATGACAACGAGGCGACGACCTTCAAGGCGATGGCCCTGCTACCGCCACAGGAGTTTACCACGAAATATCCCTGCTATATCCGTCTGACCTTGAAAGACGGTACAGAAACCTATTTCCGTTTTGATCCGCTGACCATTGAGTCCGGCTTTTATTACCGTTCCGATGTTATTTTCAATGGGTATCCCACGAATATCCAGGCTACCATCAAGACCTGACAGGACGGAGGAATGAATACAGGATATATGAAATAACCAAACCAATGCATAAACTTATCTATGTCAGTTTGATAATTCCCCTTTTGGCCGCCTGCTCCTCTTCGACGGACGATGGGGAGAATGCCAAGGATTTCCCGAAAACTATTCCACTAGCAGCATCGACACTCCACACGCAGATCACCACGACGAGCAAAGCCACTTCCACGTCTGCGGAGACGTGGCAGGGAACGGAGAAACTGGCTATCCGTATGGTATCGACGGCTGTTGACGGTACGAAGTATGACATCGTGAAAGCCTATACGCCAGACGCGTCATCGGATATGCTGAAAATATCTAACGCATCGGAAGAGCCGTTCTTCTTCCGCTCGCCGAATGAGCCGGTCCGTACCTGTACGGCCTGGTATCTGCCAAGGGCAACGGGAGGCTATCAGTCGACAGCGCCCGACGGCACAAAGATTGCTGTCGCTGCCGATCAGAGTAAGGATGGCGTTTCCGGCAGTGATTTCCTCTACTGTCCGGCTACGACGGTCGCTTACCAGTATCCGCTGCCGGATGACTATTGCCTGCTGTTCTGTCATCAGTTGAGTCTGCTGTCCTTCCTGATTGTCGCCGATGATCCCGACAACCATGCTATCACGTCGGAGGCTGTGGGCACGACGGACGCGCCGATGATCACGGCAGCGACATTCTCCGCTTCGTCAGGCCTGACGACGAGCACCGGCTCACGGGAACTCTTCGGCTCCTATGCTTCTACGGACGTTACGAAGAGTGTGGTGATTCCTGCGACGACGACAAAGCCTGCTACGGAGGGGTATGTAGGCTGTTATGAGGCCGTGGTCATCCCGCAGACCTTCGCAAAAGGGAATACCTTGTTTTCGGTGACTGTTGGTGATAAAACATACAAGTATGTATACAACGCTGACAAGGATCTGCAGCTTTTGCCCGGTTTTCGCTATACCTTCCATCTCAAACTTCTGGACGACAATCAGCTTTTGGTGCTCGTCAGCGCCAATAACTGGGACGAAAAGGAAAAAGAGATCGGTAATGATACGAAATATATTACGGTGACGTTGTGGCAAGGCGGCACTAAGACCGGAACAACAGGTTCCGCTACGGACTGGTCGGGGAAGATCGATACGGGTACGAAGAGCGATGCCACTACCTGGGATTCGGGAGGCGTAACGGGTACGAAGCTCGATGCTACTTCCTGGAAATCGGGCGGCATTACAGGTACAACGGGTATTGTAGAACAGTGGCAGCTCGACCAAATCAGCAATACTTCCACGAGTAATCCTTCTGAGACCAACTGGCAGAAAGAGGGAAAAACCATTTATCACTAGGAAATATAAACCTTTAACGACGAAAGATAATGAATAAGAAACATGTTTTTACTGGTCTCGCCGTAGCGTTGGCTATGACGATGACTCTCGCAGGCTGTTCCACGGAAGACACCATGAGTGGCGACAGCATGAGCAAGACTCTAACCATCAGTGTGAAGGATGGCGGCTTCGACGGCCAGAACAGTAAGGCGTCCAAGGTGACGTCGCGCGCGATGCCTACGGGTGATGACGGCCTTGGCACCGACTTCACGATGAATGACCAGATTGGTATTTTTGAGGTGAAAGACGGAAAGGTGACGAAGTCCAATGTCTGCTATATCAATGATGGTAGTTTGTGGAATGCCAGCAATACGATCCAGTATGACGCCAACGCCACTTACTTCGCTTATTATCCATATATCAGCGATGATGCGTTCAAGACGCTCACGGGTGCTACGGATATGAGCAGCGCTGTAGACGCTACGGCTGCCACGGACGCTTCTCTGACGACAGACCAAGCCAAGGCCGAGAAGTTCTTTGCCACACTGATTGACAAGTGGACGCCGAAGACCGATCAAACGAAAATGGAAGACTACAATGCCTCCGATCTCATGGTCGCCAAAGGCACGCTGCCTACGGATGCTGATGGCTACACGATGAGTTTCACGATGAATCATGAGATGGGCCTTTGTCTGACTACGTTGAGCCCAGTCACCTACAGGGTCGATAAGACTTATTCGTTCGTGATGTGGCCGGATTATAAGCTGTCTGGTGATGTGAAGCCTTGTCTTTATCAGAACAAATACCGTTACATCGTCAAGCCGAATGTTACCTCGCAACTTCAGGTCTCTGCGGATGGAACTACTTATTCCGTCAATTACTTTGTCAAGACCAAGGGTCACTATACCGACCATGTAGTTGGCGGAAAAGAGCAGGTATATCAGATGCGTATAGGTGACATCTTTTATGAAAATGGAGCCATGACGCATGCCGGCACACTGAATACCAATTATAAGCCCATCGGACTGGTAGGCTATATTGCCAATTCAGATAATCCATTGATGGACGGATATAGTCATGCGTTGGTGATCTGTGGAAAGCCTTATACGGTAAATCTAAGTGGTACTAATGCAAAGGTGACCGATGCTTTCACAACAAAGGCCCCACAGATTCAAAATTATTACGATGTCTTGTCTGATAAAGATGGTATCCAACGTACGAAGGATCTTGCAGATGTGCAGCTCTTTAAAAATCTAACAGACTTTACGGGCTCTTCCCTTATTAACAAGTTCAACGAACTGGCTCCATTGACAAATGATAAAACGACATCACCAAACTCCGGGTGGTTCTTACCTGTCGGTGCTCAGTTGTACGCCATCCTCAATCAACTCAATATTGCTGGTGGAGGCACAGACATCAATTTGGCAAGTCAAGAAAAAGAAACGTTTATCACATCAGTGACTGCCACGGGGGTGCAAGCGTCCTTGAAGAAGGCTTTCGAAAATCTTGGAGAGGGATATTATCAGTTTGTCACTAATAGTAATAAATATTGCTTTACGACAGCTTCCTGGGCGAAAGCAGGAAGTAATTATGGCTTTTCTTTCAAAATTGATACGAACCAGCTTATGGGAAGTACGACCTCTTCGGATCCTATTGGATATTTTCCCATCTTGGCATTCTGATAACGTATAACATCTATATAGGGGCGGTCTTATGGCCGCCTTTTTTTTTGTTGCTATGTTGGTGGCCGCCATGTTTTCCTTTATTTTATCCTATTCTAGTTGTCTGAGATTCGCACGATAATCACAACCTTGTCATCTGTCCGTAAATATGCGAGAAATGGGCATACTTGCTATCTGGTTGGAATACAATGAGATAGAATTTTTGCTTGTTTTTGTGGTGAATTATCCTGTATAATTATTCGTATAATGATACATTACGGTTCGGTATTGCTGATAATTATGCAAAAATCTATGGTCTTTTTCGAGAATAAGTATGTCATTTACGAAAATATCTTACGGAGATAATTTTCTAAACAACGTGTTTATAAAATTATCTCTGTAAGATAGCCTCGCAAAGTGGCAAGATTGTCATTTCTGAATGACATTTACGAGTCTCCTCTTTCTAGAATGGGAGTTGGAAACGATGGATTTTTAGTGTCAATTTTCAGTCAGCGGGAACTAGGATTGACTGTTTTGGTTCTCTTGCAGAGTGCCCCTAAACCTATCTGACCGCACCCTGCAAGAGGATCTATTCCCTCACCAAATGTTTCATCGCGTGCCCGCCCCATTTTGCATCGTTCTTATAACGGAACCCGACATGGGTGTAGAGGCGCTCGGCCTTTGGATTGCCGTTGTCAACGAGAAGGCCGACACGGGGAATCTTCAACGCTTTGGCTTTTTCGGCGCAGGCTTTCAGCAAGGCAGAGGCGACGCCGTGACCACGGTAGTCGGACTTTGTGCAGAGACTGTCAACATACAGTTCTCCCGGTTCCGTCTCATCATCCATGTCACTGTAATCGATGCCAAAAGACTCCCGGGCCCCGTCAATGAACGGACGGCGGAGTTCATGGAGCTTGCCACCGTCATAGCTGACGACAGCGCCCATAAGATCGCCGTCATCGCTGACGGCCACGAGGGTGTTGCGGTAACTATACTGGCTGTCGTCACGACTGACGAGCTCCGTCATCAGACGTTCAAAGTCCTCAAGAGTATGTTCGGGACCGGCAAAGTTCCGACAACATTCATGGTTCATGGCCTCCATGATGAGCAGCGCGATCTCATGCGCCTGCTCTTTCTTCGCTTGTTGTATCTTCATTTTTGTTGTATGTTATTGTGGAGAGGCGGAACATGATGAATCATGTCCCTACGATTGCCGTTATAGCTTTTCAAGATCTGTCAGACTCAATCCTGTAGCTTTGGCGATCTGTTCCTTGGACAACCCCATCGCAAAGAGGTTTTTGGCTGTCAGAAGAATCGCTTGCTTTCTTCCTTCAGTTAAGCCTTGCTGTCTTCCTTCAGTCAAACCTTGCTGTCTTCCTTCGGTCAAACCTTGCTGTCTTCCTTCGGTTAAGCCTTGCTGTCTTCCTTCGGTTAAGCCTTGCTGTCTTCCTTTTTGCAAGCCTTCTATCAATCCTTGCTGATGTCCTTTGTTTTCGGCCCCACGCATGACATTCAGTGTATCGCGATAATGACGCAGAGCAGCATCATACTTGATACGCTCATCCTTCGTCATATTACTCACTTCACCAATTTCTGCCAACTTACGGAAGACAGAATCTTTGGCAACCCACGGCATTCTATCTAATATTTCCATATTCTTCAAGACATAAATCCAACGTTCGAAATCATCATTACACTCCTCGGCTTCTTTATGGAAGACAGGGAGCTGAAGAAAAATAAACCGTTCCTTGTCAGAGAACACTTCATTTAGCTGTTTGTTCATCAGCACGACATCCGTACGGAAGTTATCTCCTAGACCGTCCATATGGAAGTTTACGAAAGCTACTAAATAAACGGCATTGATATGATAGTCCCAGTCAGCTCCCTTTTCTCCTTGCCGAGAGACAGCCTGAGAATAATAGTACAGACAGCGGTCGGCGAAATGGGGCTGTTCCTTGTTCTGCATCTCTACGATAATCTTCTCTCCGGTATCCGTCATACAGAAGATGTCATAGATAAGTGAACGGTCTTCACGATAATCTGCCGGTTGTTCCTTATCCAGGAAACGAAGATCCGTGATCGTCCTTTCTCCCTTCAAGAGATTATTCAGAAAATCAAGCAGAAGAGGTTTTGAAACTTCCTGACCAAAGATTCGCTTGAATCCAATGTCTGTAAAAGGATTGACAAACTTTCCCATACGCCACTATTTTTTGCAAAGATAGTTTTTTTCTTTGAAAACAGCAAGAAAAGAGATACCTTTTTTATCGTTTTCTTAACGTAGGGACAGGATTTATCATGATCCGAAAACGTAGGGACATGATTTATCATGCTCCGTCTAAAACCTCACGCCGATTTTCGCGCCGAGCGTCATGATGTGCATGTATTCCCCGCTGTCCTTACTCTGCGGCGCCTGCAGATTATAGTTGAGAAAGAGACTGGCTTGGAGATGTTGATGTACCTGATAATCGATGCTGACACCCGTGCCGCAAGTCCAGCCACGGCGATGACCGAGATGGACATCGCCGATGGTCTTGGAAGGATACATGATCCTTCCACCGACGAGCTTGCTGCCAACACTCCAGCGGCGGGAGAGAGGAAGGGAGAAATAAGGACCGGCCATCAACTGATAGAAGTCTATGGTATTGTCAGCGGCTTCTGTGTCGTTGATGATATATCGTAAGTTAGAAATCGAACCTTGTCCGCCGATACCGATATAAGGCGTGAAAAACCAAGCCCCTTCCAGTCCCATCGTCGTTCCCGTAGCCGTTTGAAATACCGTTTTCTCATTGAGGTCGTAATGACTTAATGGAAGGTTGAAACCGGCATAGAGACTGAGGAACGACGGATTGCCGATGCCGAACTGTTCCCGTCTGCCATCGGTAGGCAGAGTGTTTCTGCCTTTATTTTTATAGATTGCATCCGTAATCCAGTAGGCCATCTCCGTAGATAGGATTCCCACGCCGGCACCGACCATGACGTCGCTGAGCCAGTGCTTGTTGTTGGCAATACGCATGAGGCCCGTCGTCGCGGCAACACCGTAAGCACCGACACTCACCCACGGACTGAGGTAGCCGTATTCCTTACTGAGCATGGTCGCCACCATGAATGCCGTCGCCGTATGGCCCGATGGAAAGCTGTGACTGTCACTGCCGTCAGGACGGTAGACCGTCGTGAGATGTTTCGTGGTCTGTACGGCTGTCGCCATCATCGCGGTGGCAATGGCATCGGTGGCGAGCATGCGGCCCCAAGAGCTGCGGCTCTTCACGCCTGCCGCCTTCAGTCCGACCATGACGGCGGCGGGAAGAAACTGCAGATAGTTGTCGAACGGACGCTTGAACTCCGGCAGGAAGTCGTTGCGCAACGTCCGGAACTTCTTATCCTGGTGCTTCTCAATGAGGCCGCCGACGATCAGCGGCACACCGACATAAGTTGTCTGGAAGAGTCGTGAGTCCGTGATTTTGTCAATGAGCGGCTCCTTGACGGCTGCCGTATCACGCAGAGGGATAGAGTCGACGTGGACTGTTGTGCTGTCCTTCTGGGCGTGCAGGGGAAGGACTGCCGCCAACAGGAGGAAGAAAATATTCGTTCTTTTCATTTATTATTGGTCTTTATTCACTTTCAACATGATCGTCGGCAGAACGACGAGTAACAAGGGCAGGGCAACACAGAAGCCGCCGATGACGGCAATAGCCAGTGGTTGTTGCATCTGTGCGCCAAGGCCGAAGCCAAGGGCCAGTGGCATGAGGGCGAGGATGGCGCTGATAGCCGTCATCAGCTTCGGACGGATACGCAGCGCAATGGCGTAATCGACAGCCTCACTGACGCTGCCGCCGGCTTTCCGGTTCATGTCATACTGGTTGAGCGTGAAAATGGCATTCTCGGCGATGATACCGACAACCATGATCATACCCGTATAACTGCTCACGTTTAGTGGCGTATTCGTGATGCCGAGAGCGATGAGGCTGCCGCAGAGTCCCATGACGGCGAGGATAAGGATGCCGGCTGATATCACCCATTTACGGATCAGGAAAAGCAGAACGGTGAATACGAGCAGGGCAGCGAGACCGAGGATCATGGCCAACTCTTGGAACGACTGCTGTTGCTGGGCGTAGGCGCCGCCGAACTGGAGCGTATAGCCTTGTGGCAGATGGAGACTCTTGTTGAACCGCTGTTGCAAGTCGGCGACGGTAGTGCCGAGGTCGCGTTGGTCGAGGCGTGCCGTCAGCGTGATATCGCTCTTCAGGTTCTCACGTTTCTGCTCAATCTCGCCGGGAATCACCTCCCGCCAGGCGAAGAAGCTCACGGGGCGTGTCGTACCGTCGGGAAGGAAGATAGGCTGGTGCATGATCTTCTCGGGATCATTATCACTGTAGTTGACAAAGCGCAGGAGGACTCGCCGCATCTGTTCTCCGTCTTGTATAGAGCCGATCTGCAGTCCGCCAGTCATCGCTGCCTGCGACGGGTCCGGTTCAATGACATTATCGGGCTGACTCAAGGGAACACCACCGATATAGCACGACAGTTGTTCGGAGAAATCGTCGAGACTGATGCCGTACTGTTGGAGGCGCTGGGCGTCGGGATGAAAGACAATCGACGAACCGGCGGGGACGAGGCCGTCATCGATATCCGTCACGCCGGGAGTCTGCTTCATAATCGTCTCCGCCTGGGCGGCAAGATGTTGCAACTGCGTATAGTCATCACCGAAAATCTTCACTTCGATAGGCTGCGCCGTACTCATCAAGTCACCGAGCAAGTCCGTGATACGCTGGCCGAAATCAATGGTCATGATTGGTACTTTGGCTGTGATCTGTTGACGGAGATCACTGATCACTTGTGGCGTCGTCTCCTTATGGTTCGGCTTCAACTGGATGAGGTAATCACCATAGTTCGTGGGCTTCACGCTGAACGACATACCGAAGGCTGTACGACGTGTGTAGGTGGCTACCTCCGGATGAGCCATGATGATCTTCTCCATCTGTCGGCATAGCCGGTCGGTCTCTTCGAGGTTCGTGCCTGCCGGTGAATGATAGTCTAGCACGATTGAACCCTCATCAAGGTCCGGGAGAAATCCCGTCTGCAGATGAGAGTAGGAGAGCCATGCCCCCGTGATAATCAGAGCGACGAAGATAATCGCGATGGCGGGACGGCGGTAAGCCCATGTGAGGAAGTGAACTTTCTGAATGGCATCTTTCTCCATGGCTTCCTTACTGTCCCATTGATGATGAGGCTTGAAAACCTTGCCTTTCGTCAGTGTCAGATAGATGGTCGGCAGGAGGATCCATGTCACGAAGAAGGAGGCGATAAGCGTCAGCTCCATCGTCGTCGCTAGGTCGGAGAAGAAACTTCCCGCGAGGCCACTCATCAGTCGGAAGGGGAAATAGACGACGATCGTTGAGAGCGAGGACGCTACCATGGCCGGGAAGAGGTTATGGATAGCATCTTTCACCACATCAAGGCGACTCTTGTCGGGATATTCTTCTTGTTCCCGGTAGATCTGTTCGATGATCACGACGGCATCGTCGAGGACGAGACCCACAGAGGCGGCGATGGCACCAAGTGACATGACGTTGATACTGATCCCGGCGAGGGAGACGAGGAAGATGCTGAAGCAGAACGTTACGGGGATGGAGAGGATCACCGCGGTGCTCGCACGCCAGGAGCGAAGGGCGATGATCATGACGATGACAGCGAGGACGAGGCCTTCGATGATTGTGCGGATGGTACTGTTGATACTGTCGCCGACAAACTTGCTCTGGTTGTAATAAGGCTTCAGCTCATAACCGGGCGGCAGCGCTTTGTCCACTTCTTTCTTTTCGGCTTCCACATTCTTGGCGAATGTCAGCAAGTTGACACCGGGCTGCTTCACGAGGTCGATAATGACAGCCTCGTCGCCATCGGAGTTGATCTTGATGAATTCCTGTTGGTTCTGCACTTCTACGCGCGCGATATCCGAGAGACGGACACAGCGGTTCTGACTCCCGCGGATGATCGTACTGTCCAATTGCTGGAGATTATTGATACGGGTATCGGTGAGCGTGAGGTACAGACGCTGGTATCCGGCAACCTGTCCTGAAGACGTGATGAAGTTCGTCTTCAGAAAGGCATCCTTGATGGCTTTGGGCGTAATGCCTAATGTCGACATCTTCTGCGCGTCAGGGATGATGACAAACTCTTTGGCCTTACCGCCTTGTACGACGACATTACTGATACCATCTACCTGGGAGAAGAGGGGACGGACGATGAGGTTGGCAACATCGCGCATCTCGATCTGACTGTGGGTCTTGCTCTTCAGCGTATAGCCGTAGACAGGGTAGAGACTCTGGTTCATCACCTCCGTGGAGATAACGGTCCCGGCGGGAAGGAAGGTCTTGATCTCGTTGACACGACTCTCCAGCTGCGCCTTCTTGGCGTAGATGTCACCGCCCCACTGAAAGAAGACGTCAATCTGACTGCTGCCTCGACTCGTCGTACTCTTTACGAGCGTAACGCCCGGCACTTTCTTGACGGCACTCTCCAATGGCTTTGTCACCGTGATCATCATTCGGTCTACAGGCTGCTGGCCCGCATCGGCGATGAGGGTGATGCGCGGGAACTCTACTTCCGGGAAGAGGCCTTTCGTCATGTTCGTATAACTGTAGATTCCCATGAGCAAAAGGAAAACGCCGATGAAGAGGATCGGCTTTTGGAAAAGCTGATACCATGATGTTTTCAGTTTCTTCATGACTCACCTCCCTTCTGAAAGTCGGATTCGTGCCTGGTCGTCAAGGCCATAGGCTCCTTGAACAATGATACGCGTCGACGGCGAGAAATGCGGTGAGAGAATCTCTACCTCATCGCGGTTCTGATTGCCGATTGTCACGGGTACGCGTGTGGCCGTCGTGTCGTTGGCAGCGACCATAACCCAGAAAGAGGAGAGGTTGGCATCACTCTGAACGGCCTCTTTCGGCAATACCTGGTGCTGGCCTGATGTACTGCCAATGGTGAAGATCACCTGTGCCGTGAGGCCTGCGGGGAGGAAGCCGACGGAGGCACGGGCGACATAGGCTACGGTCTGATCGTCGGTGTTCATCTCCATGAGCGGACGGGAGAGGACGATACTGCTGCGTCGGCCGTCGGGGAGGATGAGAAGGCCGTGGCTGCCCGTGTGAATCTGTCGGCTGTAGTCGCTGGGGACTTTCACCTTAAAGACAAGGCTGTTGAGATCCGTGATGATACAGACGGGAGAGCCCTCGGTGACAAAGCTGCCGACCTGCGGCAATACGCTGCTCACGAGTCCCTGACAGGAGGCATGGACGGAGAGGGGCGTCGTGGCAACGCCGAGGGCCTGCTGTTCGGCACTGACCATGGTAAAGAGAAGAGAGCCGCGGCGGACCATATCGTCGGGACGAACGGGGAGGGCGCGGATATATCCTGTGACGGGAGCCGTCAGTGTGATCTGATGGAGATAATCGGTCTGAGCCTGCAGTGTGATTTGTTGGCTGATGGCTCCCTGATGGATCGTCGTCGTGGTGACAGCCGTAGAGGGTGTCGGTTCTGGCTGAGGCTGTTGGCTGCTGCCACAACCGGCGAGGAGGGGCAGAATCAGGGCAAAGAGATATTTATTCATAATCATGTGATGTTACCAGTTCCAATAATGATAAGTGTTGATTTGTATTTGTTTGTTGATATTCAAAAGATTCCGCTGGGTACATGCTTGATGGAAATCGCGGAATACTTTCAACTGATCAATGACGGAACGACGACCGACCATCATCTCTTTCTCGTAGTCGGAGAGAAGGACACGGTAGCTGCGGATCTGCTCGTCGGTCTGGCGGATTCGCTTGTCCTGCGTCTTCATGAGTTGCAGCAGTTGGCGCAGGCGGGTCTGCCGTTGCTGATCAACGAAATGCTGTTGGTAGTCAAGGGTCTCTCGGGAAATTTCCATCTCACGGCGACGGCGCTTCAGCTGTTGTCCGTCCTGGAGTGTCCATGAGAGATGAAGACCGGCCGAGACGCCCCACCGTTTGTAGAAGTCGAGATAGGTACCTGTCTGACTGCCGGCGTCAGCATAGAAAGAGAGTTGCGGACGGTAGGCATCGAGACAGGACTGATATTGTGCTTCTGCCTCTTGTTTCTTCAGTTGGTATTGATGGAGAAAGGCGGAAGGCTGGTTCGTAGGAGCGGTAAGGGTGAGGGTGACGGGGGCAAGGGGCAGGGTGTCATGGGTACCACAGAGTACATTCAAGTCGGCGTAATGGTTCTCATAGTCCTGAAGGGCAGTGAGGCGTTGGTCAGCATTGTTTTTTCGCTCGATTTCCAGGAGATGGACATCGGTTGGACTGACAAGGCCTTGACGGGACAGGGCACGTACGGTACTCTCTTGTCGGAGAAGGAGACTGTCGATCGTATGACAGAGGGCAACATTCTGTTGGTCTAGGAGACAGAGGAGATATTGTTCGGTGACCTGGCGTTGCAGCTCATGGGTCGTCAGTTGAATATTGTCGTCGGAGAGCGCATCCTGGATACTGAGTATTTTCTGTGAATTGCGGTAAGCATATTGTCCCGTCAGTGGTTGTATGACCTGGATGCCGGCATTGAGATGACTGCTGCTCTGTCCGAGGTCATAGCCGTAATAATCTCCGGCACTCTGGGCATCGGCCTTGAAACGGGTCTTGCCATTATCGGTGGAGAGAATTGGGACAAAGAGCAAATCGCCCGTCAGCTCCCAACGGGCATGGGTGTACAGCGCTTTCAAGCGCAGCTGTTCCTGTTCGTTGAGGAGTTTCGACTGTTTGCTCGTCTTGATCATCGGACTTGTCAAGACGGCTTGATGCAGAAAGTCGTCGAGGCTGCGCTGGGCGTTGGCGCCGAGGACATATCCTAAAAACAATAACAATAATAGTCTTTTCATCACATTCTGTTTTTTGTCATGTTCTACTTGTTTTTGCGGCAAAATTAGAGAGGGATTTTGAATACTTTTGGGAGATTTCGACTAATTTCGACGACTTTTTCAACATCTTGTGTGTTATCCAAATTGTCTACAAAATGTAGCGATATTTTTGTCGCAAGTTTAAAATAATCTTCAAATGATGTCGTTATTTCAAAATATGAAAGTATTGATAATAGAAGATGAGCATCGGTTGTCCGATAATATTAAGGACTACCTCTCTACGCAGGGATATCTCTGTGAGCAGGCCTTCAACTTCAGTCAGGCAAAGATGATGTCGGGCAGTTATGACTATGACTGTGTCCTGTTGGACCTCATGCTCCCCGGCGGTGATGGCCTCGATATTCTGAAGAGTATCCGTTCTAAGAATAATGGTACGGGCGTGATCATTATCTCTGCCAAAGATTCCCTTGATGATAAGTTGAAGGGCTTGCGGATTGGTGCCGATGATTATCTGCCGAAACCATTCGCCTTGCCGGAGCTGTCGATGCGGATCTATGCCTTGATCCGTCGGAAAGATTTCAAGGCACATAACCAGTTGGAGTCGAATGGCGTGGTCATCAACCTTCTCGATAAGGAGGTCACCGTGAAAGGGACGCCCGTCACACTGACACATTCGGAATATGAATTGCTGCTCTTCTTTATTAGTAATGAGGGTAAGGTGCTGTCAAAGATGGCTATCGCCGAACATCTCAGTGGGGAGATGGCCGATATGATGAATAACTTCGATTTCGTCTACAGCCATATCAAGAATCTCAAGGCCAAACTGGCGAAAGCCGGCGCCCCCGACTGTCTGAAGACAATTTATGCCACTGGTTATCAATGGAAAGTATGAGAAAATCTACCACACTCATCCGTCAGCTCGGCGTAAGAATTATCGGCAGTCTGCTTGTCTTACTCGTCCTTGTCACTCCTGTACTCTATTATATCACAACGAGTTATTATGCTGAGGATCTGATTCGTATCATTCACGAGAATGGTATTCAGAATCCTCATCTCGACTTGCAGAGGGACACGCTCACGGGTATGTTCATCCAATTCTTCGTCATTGTGATCGTCATCATGTTGGCTATGCTGTTTGTTATGCAGCATGTCCCGCAACGGCTGTGGCATCCTTTCCGTGTAACCCTCGACCGTATAGCGTCGTTTAAGGTGGAGAACGGGCAGATACCGGTTCTCCCTGAGACGAACGTCAAGGAGTTTCAACAGTTGAATGCCATCCTCACAAAGATGATGACGGAAAGCGCCAACAGCTACCAGGTGCAGAAAGAGTTTACGGAGAATGCGTCGCATGAGTTGCAGACACCTCTGGCTGTGGCAATGGTGGAGATCGATAATCTTCAGCAGGATCCAACGTTGACACCGAAGCAGGCTGCTGCCTTGCAGAATATCTATGTGGAACTGCGGCAGATGTCCCGCTTGAGCCGTAACTTACTTTTGCTTTCTAAAATTGAGAACAACCAGTACCGGCAAGGGACAAAAGTGAATCTTGTGGAGAAAATCAACGCGTTACTGCCGCTGTGGGAGAATCTCTGCGTCGGGAGGCAATTGGATTTTGTCCATGAAAGCTCTCAGATGATGGTGGA
The DNA here is from genome assembly GCF_000424185.1 of Prevotella sp. AGR2160. Lineage (GTDB taxonomy): Bacteria > Bacteroidota > Bacteroidia > Bacteroidales > Bacteroidaceae > Prevotella. Next base: position 608 of record NZ_AUJK01000008.1, on the reverse strand, counting down.
CTGCAATGAAGTGTTGCTCGAGAGTCTGTTGAACAATCTCGTCGTCAATGCCATCCGTCATAGTGATGATGGGGGAGCGATCACGATCCAACTGAAGGATGGCTGTCTCGATGTCGCGAATACTTCCACGGAAGGACCTCTTGACAGACAAAAGATATTCTCCCGTTTTTATCGGAGTAAGTTAACACAGAAAGGCAATGGTCTCGGACTGGCTATTGTGAAGAGTATCTGTGATTATCATCATTGGCAGATTAATTATCAATATCTTTCTCAACAGCATCATTTCATCATCCGCTTCGTACGGACATGATTTTTCACTTTTCGATCCCTATATATAATAATAGGTGTAAATGGCATATTTCAAAAATATTGCATTTTTCTTGAATTTTCTTTCCGAAATATTTGGAGGTTTGGAAAAAAGTCAATACCTTTGCACTCGCTTTTGAAAACAAGTACACTGCTTCATGCGGAGTGAATGAGGATAAAGCACTGAGAAAGAGTTCTTTGAAAAGATTACATAAGACAGAAAGAAAGTAGTACAAGAAGGAAACCTGTCAATCACATGAAGGTTTTACGACTCAATACTTCGAGTATGGATATTCACCCTG
>NZ_AUJK01000007.1 GCF_000424185.1 Prevotella sp. AGR2160 | reverse complement strand
GATCTTGTTCCGGCTTTTCCCGAAACTGAAGGAGGCGTATTGGCTGATAAACGATCTCCGAGCAATCTTTCGTACGAAGTCTAGCACCAAGGAGACTGCGAAGAAAGCGCTTGAAGGATGGTACAAGAAGGTCACCAAGTCTACCCTTAGAGAGATTAAATCCGTAAAACAGTCTATCCAGCACTACGAGGACGAGATACTCAATTACTTTATCAACAGAGACACTAATGCTTCTGCAGAATCGCTCAACTCCAAGATGAAAGCCTTTAGGTCATGCCTGAAGGGAATAAGGGATATACCCTTCTTTTTCTATAGATGTGTTACTGTCTTTGGTTAGGCAGCGGCATCTGCCCGCCACGGACAATCCCCCTTGGGCCACCTTTTTTTGAAAAAACTCAAGAAAAACATTTCTTGTTTTTTGTCAGTTTCCCCGTTTTTCACTATATTTGCAAACAGAACCATAAACCCTCTATTTGCATATGAAACCGACGACCTTATTTCGTTGCCTATTATTTCTCCTTATTTGCCTGTTGTCAGGCTGCTCGGGTGGTAAAGACTACCGGTGGCATATTGGTGTGTCCCAATGCGTAGGAGGTAAATGGCGGGATAAGGTGAATCAGGAGATGCTGACGGCCCAACACCTATATAATAAAGAGGTGAAGGTGGATATCGCGAATGCGGATAATGACTCCCGTAGGCAGATTCAGCAGATCGACAGCTTGGTAGCGTCTGGAATTGATCTTTTGATCGTAGCGCCGAACAGTTATGAGGAGATCTCGCCGGCTATCGACCGTGCCTACAGGGCCGGAGTTCCCGTGATCCTTTTCGACCGGAAGGCGCAGGGAAGTAACTATACGGCGTATATTGGTGGAGATAATGTGGAGGCCGGAAAAGCCATGGGCCATTATACCCTTTCTCTGCTTCGTGACCGCAGCTATGACCACCGCCCACGGATTCTGGAGATTACCGGGGGCACAGTCTCCTCGCCCGCTCGTGACCGTCATCATGGTTTTCAGTCGGTCATGCGCTCGCATACTGATATCGATTATTCCTTTGTCAATACCGATTGGACCAATGAAGCTGTCTATGCGGCGATGAAGCAATGGTTGAAAACGCATGATACGCCCGATTTCGTGTTCTGCCATAGTGACCTCGCCGCGTTTTGGGCCCGTCGTGCCGTCAAGGATGTCCGTGGGAATGTTGGCGACATCCGTTTCCTGGGCATTGACGGTTTGCCAGGACCCGGAGAAGGTATCGATGCCGTAGAGAAAGGAGAACTCGCCGGTACCTATATCTATCCCACCCATGGCGACCAGATCATCCGGCTGGCCCTCGACATTCTGCAGAAGAAGCCTTATCAGAAGACGACAATCATGAAGAGTGTCATTGTCACGCCCGATAATGCGCCCATCCTCATGCAGAGCAGTATGGAACTGCAACGGCAGACCAATGACTTGCTCGTGTTGCAGAATAAATTGGAGGATTATTTCGGCCTCTATCATACGCAGCGTATGGTGAGCATCACGGCCCTCATTGCCATCGTCCTGCTCGTCGTCGCTTTGATCTTGATCTGGCGTGCCGTCGTCCAGCTGCGTCGTGCCGGTAGGAAGATCAAGGAACTCAGTAGGGAGCAGACACTCTTTTATACCAATGCCCGTCATCAGTTGCGCACGCCGCTGACGTTGATAGAGGGCCCTTTGAGACAGCTCGCTGGCAGTGAGACACTGAAGGATGCAGATCGGCAATTGGTGGATATCCTTCAACGTAATGTCTCCCAGCTCAGCCGTATTGTATATGACGTGCTCAACTTCCGAAAGGAAGTGCCACCCACAGTCGATGACTATTCTGTCGCAATCCGGGAAGAAAGGCAGAACGTGGAGGACGCTGTACAGAAGGGTAGGGTGGAACTGCTGAAGAATGACCGTGAGGGGCTGGCGTCTATTCTCATCGTTGATGACAATGAGGATATGCGTAACTATCTCCATACGCTGCTCTGTGACCGCTATCATGTCGTGGAGGCTGCTGACGGGGAGAGCGGGCTGACACTGGCGCGGGAGAGCGTGCCCGATCTGATCGTCTCCGACGTGATGATGCCCGTGATGGATGGTCTGCAGTTCTGCAAGAAAATCAAGGAGAACGAGGTGACGAGCCATATCCCCGTCATCCTCCTCACGGCCCGCAGTACCGATGAGCAGCAGATGGAGGGACTGGGCTCCGGCGCTGATGCTTACATGACCAAGCCTTTCAATGCCTACCTCCTCCTGGCGCGCATCGATAATCTTCTCAAATCCCGCCGTCAGCTCCGCCGACTTTTCATGGCTCATTCCTTTGATTCCAAGGAGGAGGAGAAACAACTGAAGACGGTGGATAAGAGATTCATTAATCAGCTTCGTCAGACCATCCTCAAGAGAATGGGAGAGAGTGATCTGAAGATGGATGACCTGGGAACGGAGCTGGGCATGAGTCGTGTACAACTGTACCGGAAGGTGAAGGCGCTCACGGGACTGTCACCCGTGGAGCTGCTTCGGGAAATGCGGTTGCAACGGGCGCATAAGCTTCTGGAGACAACGGATCTCACCGTGTCGCAGGTGGCCTATGATGTCGGTTTCAGCACGCCGGGTTATTTCACTACTTGTTTCAAAAAGCAGTTTGGAAAGTATCCCACGGAGCTCAAGGAGAAAGCGTAGTCACACAAGACGGATGAAAAAAATCGTTCATTCTCTTTCACTATGGTTACATGAAACAACATTTGGATAGGATGAACTGAAAATAGACGTAAGAAATCAACAAATACAATAATTTTGCCCAGCGAAACAATTCAAGGACAAGTAAAAACCTAACCATAATGGACAATAAAAAAGTTAATGCGTTGGCACTGTCATCTGTGATGCTCTGCTTCTTTGCCATGGGATTCGTCGATCTCGTGGGTATCGCTTCCAACTACGTGAAGCATGACCTCGGACTCTCTGACTCCATGGCCAACTCACTGCCGGGACTCGTGTTCTTCTGGTTTCTGATCTTCTCCGTGCCTACGGGCGTGCTGATGAACAAGATCGGACGGAAGAAGACCGTGCTCCTCTCCCTCGTCGTCACCGTCTTCTCCCTGTTGCTGCCGATCTTCTCGGAGAACTTCTACGTGATGCTCATCTCTTTCTCACTCCTCGGTATCGGCAACGCCCTCATGCAGACCTCGCTGAACCCGTTGGTGTCTACCGTCGTGCAGGGCGGTCATCTCGCCTCCACGCTGACCTTCGGACAGTTCATCAAGGCCATCGCCTCTTTCATGGCACCGTATATCGCTATGTGGGGCTCCGTCAACGACATCCCGAACTTCGGCCTCGGATGGCGCGTCCTCTTCCCGATCTATATGATCATCGGTATCGCCGCCTCCCTCTTCCTCCTCTCCACGCCCATAGAGGAACCGGAGCTGAAGGAACATCGTCAACTGCCGAGTGTCGGTCATCAGTTCATCGCCTGCTTCAAGCTCCTCGGCACGCCGATCGTCCTGCTGAGTTTCATCGGCATCATGTGCCACGTCGGTATCGATGTCGGTACGAATACCACGGCACCGAAGATCCTCATGGAACGCCTGAGCATGACGCTCGACGAGGCCGCCTTTGCCACCTCTTTATATTTTATCTTCCGTACCATCGGCTGTTTCACCGGAACGATCATCCTGCGTGTCCTTAACAACCGGTTGTTCTTTGCCATTTCTATCCTCTTCATGGCTCTGTCGATGTGCGGCCTGTTCTTCGGACATGAGAAATGGATCCTTTATACGAGTATCGCCCTCGTGGGCTACGGCAACAGTAACGTCTTCTCCCTCGTCTTCGCCCAGGCGCTGAAGAGTGAGCCGGAGAAACAGAACGAGGTCAGCGGACTGATGATCATGGGCCTCTTCGGTGGTACCGTCTTCCCGATGGTCATGGGCTGGGCGACGGATGCCGCCCATACCGTTGCTGCCGCCGTTGCCGTCATGGCCGTCGGTGTCGTCTATTTGGCTACTTATATCGGAAAAATTAAAGAAAACTAAAAACTAACGATATGAATAAGATCATTGTAGGACTGGGAGAGGCACTGTGGGATTGCCTCCCCGAAGGAAAGAAATTAGGAGGTGCACCGGCAAACTTCGCATACCATGCCAGTCAGTTTGGTTTTGATGCCCGTGCCGTCAGTGCCGTAGGCAAGGATGCCCTCGGTGATGAGACGCTGAAGGAGTTTGACGCCAAAGGTTTGAAGTATGTCATGCCGCATGTCGACTTCCCCACGGGTACCGTAGCTGTCACGCTTGATGCAGAGGGCGTACCAACTTATGACATCAAGCAGAATGTAGCGTGGGATAATATCCCCTTCACCCCGGAGATCGAGGAGGCTGCCCATCACTGCGAGGCTGTCTGCTTCGGTTCTCTCGCTCAGCGTAGTGAAGTATCCCGGAAGACGATTTATCAGTTCCTCGACAGTACGCCGGCCAGTTGTCTGAAGATCTTCGACATCAACCTCCGTCAGAACTTCTATTCTAAGGAGGTCATCCAGGAAAGTCTGAAGCGTTGTGATATTCTGAAGATCAATGATGAGGAACTCGTGACTATCGGACGTATGTTCGGTTATCCCGGCTTGGATATCGAGAACAAGTGCTGGCTGATCCTCGGCAAATACAACCTCCGCATGCTCGTCCTCACCTGTGGCACGAATGGCAGTTATGTCTTCACCCCCGGCGAGTTGTCGTTCCAGGAGACACCGAAGGTGAAGGTCGCCGATACCGTCGGCGCCGGCGACAGTTTCACCGGCTCTTTCACGGCGGCAATCCTCAACGGAATGCCTGTGAAGAAAGCCCATGAGCTTGCCGTGAAGGTCAGTGCTTTCGTCTGCACGCAGGACGGCGCAATGCCGAAGTTGCCGGAGGAGTTCACGAAGAATAACCAGTAATTTTATTTTTTATAAAAAAAGTCCGATAGAAATTTTGTCTCTATCGGATTTTTTTGTATTTTTGCGGCGTTTTATACTAAAAACTAACACTACAATGAACAAATTATTCTACTTCTTAGGATTGTTGTGTATCCTCTTGTTGCCGCAACGCATGTCGGCACAGGATGTCACGGCACAATGGGATTTCCAGAACGGAATCCCGTCGACGATCACGTCAGTGGCCGTTCAGGGCAGGACGGGTGTTGTCGCTTCCGATGTTGACGGCATTTTACTTACGGTAGATGCCACAAATGGTAAATTGGCAGCCCGTTCTAATGGTGACGCACAGTTTAACAGTGGCACAATCATCCAGGTCCCTGTCAAGCATGCTAAGGATGAGGTGACTGTTGTCAGTGATGGTGCAGCTTATACAAACTACACCATTGGTGGCATTGAAGCCACGGAAGTAACGACGACCCATATCGCTACTGCTGCTGAGGCTAAAGCGGGTTATGTAGAGATCATCGGTACGGGCAGTTCCTATCTCCGACGTATCGTCGTTGTACAAAAGGACCCTCGTCAGGAGAAGGCGTTGTACACCACTGATTTCACCGACTGGCCGTCTATTGACCGCAAAGCCAATAATGAGACTCCCACGACGCAGTCCGTGACGACCCTTTACAGTAATGAGACGCTCACGTTTACCCTTTGTGGTGTCGGCGTCGATCCTGCCGGTAAGAATGACGCGAAATTCACGACTCCGACTTTCACGGGCTACATGCAGAGCGCGAAATATACAGCAGAGGTACAAGCCAATGAGCCTTATGCGATGATCTCTGCGATCAAGAATCTCACGAAGATTGTCTTCCATCAGGCAGCCACGGGTGGTAGACGTGGTTGGGCCGTTGCCGCACGAAAGGCCGGAACGACCGAATGGACCACCCTCTTCAACCAGTCCATCACCACGACAACGGGTGAGAACGACACCATCGCCATCCCTGCCGATCTGCAGGAAAATGTGGAGGTGAAGTTTTATAACTTTAATTTGAATCAGAACGCTTACATGTCCGACCTCGCCCTCTATGGTTTGGTCGATCTGAGTAATACCCCGATGTTGGAGTCTTTGACCGTCAATGGTCAGGCTTATTCCGCCATTGATATCTTCTCCGAGGCCAAGGATGGCAGTCAGACGGCTACCCTCGAAGTCAGCAAGAGCGCGAAGATGCCGAGTGCTGACAACCCTGTGACGGCTGTCGCTTCCAATGGTACTGTGGGTACGGTCACGTATACCACGAAGGATGATATGACGGTTGTCACGATCCCTGTCACCCTGAATGGTCTCACGACGAATTATATTGCTACCTTCGTTTGGAAACCCGACTACACCCTTACTTATTATGCTTCTGACGGCACGACGGTCCTTGGAACACAGACTGTAGAGAAGGATGCCGCCATCTCTTCTTTCGCTGTCGCTGATCCTTCTGTTGAAGACGGGTATAAGTTCCGTGGCTGGACGGCGCAGGCCGGAAAGGGTAAGAAATATACCACTTCCGACGTCGTCACTTCCGATCTCAGCCTCTATGCGCTTGTCACTGCTATCGAGACGGCCAATGATACGGCCCGTTACGACTATTCCCTCTGTGATGAGTTTTTCGATCCCGCCGATCATGAGGCCTTTACCGTCTCCGGCACTGGAAAGTTCCATGATGCGAACCATGGTTGGGTGTTCAACAATGGAGATAAGATTCAGTTGCTGCTGGGTGCGAAGGGTTATATCAAACTGACACTCTGCAAATATACCAATGTGGCATCCACAATTGACTTACTCGACAGTAAGGGAAATACGATTGCCACGACCCAGGCACAGAGTACTTCCGATGGTGATATCGCTATCCTGAACTATTCGGGTGAAGTGGGTACTTATACGCTCTCTTTCAATGGCAGTGCCTACCTCCATGCCCTCTCTATTGTCAATCTCGGTAAGGTGCCGTTCACGCAGACCGGCAACTGGTATGTCGTGAAGAGCGGTGATGCCACTGGATTGCTGACTGCTCTGGAGTGTGCCGGTACGAATACCGATGAGCGTAAATTCATCTTCCTGCCCAATGGCACTTATGACTTTGGCAATAAGGTCCTGAACCGTGTCAGTGGTAAGAATATCTCCCTCATCGGTGAGAGTGAGGATGGAGTTGTCCTCGTCAACAAGCCGGAAACGGAAGGTATCAATGTCACCGCCACCTTATATAATAAGTCCACGGGACTCTATCTGCAGGATCTGACGTTGAAGAACAACTATCCCTTCAACACCACTACAGGAGCTACGGGCCGTGCCGTCTGTCTCCAGGATGAGGGCACGCAGACGATCTGCAAGAATGTGAAGATGCTCTCTTTCCAGGATACTTACTATAGTCATAACAACAGTAAGGGCCAGTATTATTTCGAGAACAGTGAGATCCACGGTATTGTCGACTATCTCTGTGGTGATGGTGATGCTTATTTCAAGAATTGTGTCCTCTTCAACGAGGCCGGAAAGAGTGCCCATATCACGGCCAATGCCACGAGCAGTAACTACGGTTATGTCTTCGACGGCTGTACCGTGAAACTCGGCGGCGATGATCAGTATGACTTTGGTCGTGCCTGGAATGGTGCTGCCCGTGTGGCCTTCCTCAACACAACCCTCGCCGGTGCTGCTGCTACGAAGATCCGTGCTACCCGTTGGGAGCCGAATGGCATGAATGTGATGCCGCAGAACTTCTGGGAGTACAACAGTATGGATGAGAATGGTAATGTGATCTCTCCGGCATCGAATGTTGTGGACTTCACCTTTAACAACCAGACCTCTTCGAAGGAGACGATTCTCCCTGCCGATCAGGTGAGCAATTTCGCCCTCGACAAGGTCTTTACCAACTGGACACCGGCAGCCTTCACCCTACAGTGTGCCGCTCCCGTCGTCACACTGAACGGCGGCAGTCTGAGTTGGACGGCTGTTGACGGTGCCAGTACTTATCTCATCTTCCGCAATGGCAGCCTTGTCACGATCACAGAGGCTACAAGCTTTGACACCACCGCTGCTGCCACAACTTCTTCCGCCAAGGCAGCAACGACAACGCCAGACGTCTGGACCGTCCGTGCCGCCAATGTCATGGGCGGCCTCGGTACGGCAGGTACGGCTACGTTGGCAACGGCTATCCGTTCCATCACGGAGGACGGTAATCGGGCCGATACACCTTATTATAATATAGGTGGTCAGCGTGTGAGTCAAAATACATGTGGACTGTTGATACATAACGGTAAGAAAGTGATTAAATAAAAGAAGCGGCCGCAAGGCCGCTTCTTTTTTATCCTTTTACGTAAACGTTTGCGCAAGAAAATAGGAGAGGAGAGAGACGGATATAGAAAAAAATGCGTAACTTTGCGAAATCAAAGATAAATTTATCACTAATCTAAAAAGCAAATATATGTCTGGTTATTCGAAGAAGATGCGAATAGCGCTTATGGGCGGCATGATGCTCAGCGTCACGTCCCTCTCTGCGCAGACGGTCAAAGGAAATGTCACGGATGCCTCCGGCGAGCCCATTATTGGTGCTACCGTTATGGAGGACGGCACTGCCAGCAATGGTACAGTGACGGATATCGATGGTAATTTCTCCCTTGACCTGAAAGGATCGAAGAAGGTCCTGAAGATTACCTATGTAGGTATGAAGCCGAAGACCATCAAGGTCGGCGACAAGACCCAGTTTAAGGTTAAGATGGAGGATGATGCCAACAATCTCAATGATGTTGTCGTCATCGGTTATGGTACGGTCCGCAAGAAAGACTTGACGGGCTCCGTTGCCTCTATCGGCGCTGACAAGCTCGCTGATGTTCCTGTGAGCAATGTCGGTGAAGCTATGCAGGGTAAACTTGCCGGTGTGAACATCACGACGACCGAAGGTTCTCCCGATGCTGATGTGAAGATCCGTGTCCGTGGTGGTGGCTCTCTGTCGCAGGACAACTCTCCGTTGTATATCGTTGATGGCTTCCCCGTAAGTTCCATCAGTGATATCGCACCCTCCGAGATTGAGACGATCGATGTGTTGAAGGATGCTTCCTCCACGGCTATCTATGGTGCCCGTGGTGCCAATGGTGTCATCATCATCACGACGAAGAGCGGTAAGGAAGGCAAGACACAGGTCAGTATGAATGCCGCCTTGTCGTGGAAGAAGCTCACCAAGGAGATCAAAGTTATGGATCCCTATAACTATGTCGCTTATCAGCAGGAACTCGGTTCCACCGATTACGGTGACTATAGCGATATGGATATCTGGAAGAGCGTCAAGGGTGACGACTGGCAGGACGAGCTCTTCGGTCGTACGGGATTCCAGCAGCAGTACAACGCCAATGTCAGCGGTGGCTCGAAGGATATCAAGTACAATGTCAGCTTTGCCCATAATGACGAGAACAGCATCATGCGCAGTTCCGGTTACAAGAAAGACAATATCGGAACGAAGCTCAATGCTAAGCTGAACAAGTGGCTGAGCCTCGACTTCAATGCCCGTCTGGCTTACACGAAGATCGATGGTCTGAGTGGTGGCGCCGAGAGCAATCAGAGCAATGCCGCCAACTCTATCGTGGCCAATACCATCCGTTTCCGTCCCGTCGCTCCATTGACAGCCAATAGTGACGATGAGGAAAACAGCTCTTCAACATTGAAGGATCCGTTCGTCCGTCTGAATGCCACGAACCGTGTGCAGAAGCGTTTCCGTCAGGACTACAATGCCGGTTTGAACTGGAAGCCCTGGAAGCATGTCACCTTCCGCTCTGAGTTCGGCTACGGCTGGCGTTATGAGGATGACAACACCATCTGGCTCTCCGACGCTACCCAGAACTCCAAATATGGCTATAATGGTCAGCCGCAGCTCGACTATGAGCATACGGAGTATCAGAACTGGCGCAACGCGAATACGTTCACATACGACAACAACAAACTCTTCGGAGGCCGCGATCACATCAACTTCCTCTTGGGTCATGAGTGGAGCAGCACGAAGGAGACCACACATGAGAATACCGTCGTTGCCTTCCCGTCAACGATGAACTTCGAGGAGATCAAGAGTAATACGTCCGCAGGAACGGCACTGCCGTATCTGACGACGATTGCTGCCGATGATAACCTTCTCTCTTTCTTCACGCGTATCAACTATACGATGGCCGATAAGTATCTGGCTACCTTCACGCTTCGTGCCGATGGTTCCTCCAAGTTCGGTAAGGATCATCGTTGGGGCTATTTCCCCTCCCTGGCCCTCGCCTGGCGTATGAGTGAGGAGAACTGGCTGAAGAATGTGAAATGGCTCAGCAACCTCAAGGCACGTCTGAGCTTTGGTACCGCCGGTAACAACCGTATTCCTGCCGGTCAGTTGTATACCACTTACTCTATGGCCAGCAACGGCTCCAAGGCTCCGTTCTTCGATGAGACCCGTGGCTCACAGCTCGAGCGTGGCAGCTATCTTTATAATCCCGATTTGAAATGGGAGACCACGATCACCCGTAACTTCGGTATTGACTATGGCTTCCTCGGCGGACGTATCAACGGTACGTTGGATCTGTACTGGAACACGACAAAGGATCTGCTCATGCGTGCAGAGATTCCTTCCAATACCGGTTACAACTATCAGTATCAGAACTTCGGTAAGACCTCTAATAAGGGTATTGAGTTCACCCTCAACGGTGTCATTCTCGACAAGAAGGACTACTCCCTCAATGGTACGTTCAACATCTCCTGGAACCATAATAAGATTGACGAACTGAATAGTGACAATCCTTGGCAGAGCAGTAACTTCGCCGGTAGTACGATCTCTAAGTATGAGGACTTCGCTGTCGCTGAAGGTGGCCGCCTCGGTGAGGTATGGGGCTATAAGACCAATGGCTTCTTCACCGCTTATGATCCCGAGCTGAACCCCAATGGAGAGCTGATCTACAAGAGTGGTAAATGGGTGCTCCGTGATGGTCTGAAGGATAACAGTGCGACCCTTACCGGTGGTAAATATTATCCGGGTGGTTTGAAATATGTGGTTGACGAGAATGGCGATCCCATCAAGCAGAAGCTTGGCAATACCATTCCTACTGTCACCGGTGGTTTCGGCCTGAACGGTACATGGAAAGGTTTCGACTTCAATATCTTCTTTGATTACTCTTTGGGTAATAAGATTGTCAACGGTACGAAACTCGCCAATAGTTTCTATGCCGGCAGTGCGAAGGGTTACAACCTCGTTGCTGACTTCAATCTCAATAACCGTTATACATGGATTGATCCTGCTACAGGCGCCAACCTCGCCAATCCGAGTGCTGCCACGCTCGCCCAGTATGGTGGTACCGATGGTATCGCACATCGTCTCTGTGAGATCAACACGAACGCGAAGATCTACAATCCGGCCGGTGTCAGTACCATGTATATCAACGACTGGGCCGTGGAGGATGCTTCCTTCCTGCGTTTGAACACGCTGACCATTGGTTACACGCTGCCGAAGAACCTCGTCAAGAAGTTCTATCTCAACAGTCTGCGTGTCTACTTCACTGCTTACAACCTTGCGTGCATCACGAACTACAGTGGTTATGATCCCGAGGTGGATACGAGCAGTAAGAAGAACGCTATGTGCCCGGGCATCGATTATGCCGCTTATCCGAAGAGCCGTGCCTTCACCGCCGGTTTGAACATTACTTTTTAAGTAGAATAAAACAATGAAAAAGATATTATCTATTTGCGCCCTCGCTGCCGGACTGGTCTCCCTGACCTCCTGCTCTGATTTTCTGGACCAGCAGAGTCCGTCGGAGCAGAACGACGAGAGTGTATATCAGTCTATATATTATACTGGTCTCCGTGTCAACAAGATCTATGGCGACCTGACTTATGACGAGACCTATTCCCAGTATATGGGTATCGTATGGAACACGAACAGTGATATTGAGCTCATTGATGGTTTAGGTTCCGATGCCAATAATACCGGTAGTGAGCGTGGTAATATGAACTACAATCAGGATCCGGGATGGTCGAAGATCGCCAAACTCTGGGACCGCGCCTATAGCACCATTGAGGATGCCAATGACGTCGTCTCCGGTATAGAGAACTCGCCGTTGTTGACGAGTGGCAGTAAGAGCGATATAGCTACATTACGTCGTTATGAAGGTGAGGCGCTGACACTGCGTGCTATGGTCTATCTCGACATGGTTCGTTATTTCGGTGATATCCCCTTGAAGCTGGAGACTTCCAAGAGTGACCTGAGCAATGCTTATCTCACCAAGACGGACCGTGACTCTATCCTCGACAAGATGATGGATGACCTCGACAAGGCTATTGAATACTTGCCGTGGGCTGGTCAGAACAGCTACACCACCGAGCATGCCACGAAGGGTTATGCCCATGCCCTCTTGGCACAGATCGCGCTGACCCGTGCCGGCTATGCCATCCGCGAACAGGCTAAGGACGGTTATGAGACCGCCGCTTACAGTGATGCTACTTATCCTACCCAGCGCCCGGGTGCTGCAGAGCGCAAAGCGCTCTATGAGCGTGCGCTGAAGCATCTCTCTGCTGTTATCGAGAGCGGTCAGCACAGTCTGAACCCCTCTTTCTTCAACGAGTGGTATCTCGTCAACCAGCGTACCCTCGACACGCAGTATCGTGAGAACCTCTTTGAGGTACCGATGGGTCTGAGCACCGGTTCCGAGTTCGGTTATACCATCGGTGTCCGTATGAATGGTGTGACCTCTCTCTTCGGCTATGGTAACTCCTCCGGTAAGGTGAAGTTGACGGCTCCGTTCTTCTATAGCTATGACAAGAACGACCAGCGTCGCGACGTCACCTGCTCGAATATCCAATTCAAGGAGAATGACAACAAGTCTACCGATATGCAGATGCTCGGTAACACACCGTTCGGTATCTATGTAGGCAAATGGGATCCGCGTATGGAGAGTGGCATGGTCAACGATAAGAAGACCGCCATTGATATGACGAAGGCTCCTTCCGGTGACTGGTATACCGCTAATAAGGCTGCTTCTGCCAAGCAGCTCACGGGGATTAACTGCGTGAAGATGCGCTACAGTCAGGTACTCCTCATGTATGCTGAGGTGATGAATGAACTCGCCGGTCCTGATGGTCATTATACTGGTGATGCCGGTCTGACGGCCCGTCAGGCTCTTGCCCTCGTCCACAACCGTGCTTTCAGCAGTACGAACAAGAGTGAGGCAGAGACCTATATCAACAATATCGGCAGCAGCAAGGAAGCCATGTTCAATGCCATCGTCAATGAGGAAGGCTGGGAGCTCGCCGGTGAGGGTGTCCGCAAATGGGATCTCATCCGTTGGAACCTCCTTACCGAGAAGACGCTGGAGATGAAGCAGACCTATATCAACTATGTCAAGGAGGCAGAAGAGGCTCAGACGAACAAGACGACCTCTGCTCACTTCCAGAAGACCGTTTACTTCAACTATATTGATAAGGATCATCACTTCATCGATGAGAGTTCTATCACGTGGTATGGTCTGCCTGAGGGCAAGACAGCTGCCGACTATGCGGGAAGCGTTACTTCCTTCGGTGGCTCTAAGTGTGATGGCACCGATAAGCATGTCTACACCGAATTGCCGTCGATCTCCAACGGTCTTGTGGGTAATGCCCAGAGTCCTTCTGAGACACCGAATGTAACTGTGAAGAACCGTTATATCATGCCGATCGCTTCCACGACGATCTCCGCTTCCAACGGTCATTTGCATAATAGTTATGGATATAAGGATTAAAACAATGAAGAATTTCAAGAAAATAATAGGAACTGTCGGGTTGGCTGCCTTGACTCTGATGAGTCTGGCATCCTGTACCGATGATAACGACTGGACGGTGGACGAGCAGTATGACCGTCTGTTCCACTCCACGAGTTTCTCCGTAAGCCCACTTGATGACCGCGCCGCCATCAGTTTCACGAAGATGCCGAATACCGACTTCTATGTGGTGGAGTACTCAACGGACTCTCTGTATGATGACATCCCCATGGGCGGTACGGAGCACAGTGTCGTCGACTCGTCGTTCACCTCTTCCCCCGATACCATCTACAATCTCGAGGGTAGTACGAAATACTGGATCCGTATTAAGAGCCGTAACACTTCCGGAAAGGGCTCTACGTGGAAATATCTCGACGATTATAGTTTCACGACGAAGGCTGAGCAGATCATCACTGCTGTCACGCCGTACTCCCGTACTGCTGAAGTGACATTTACGAAGGGTAAGGCCCTCACGCAGGCCCGTGTCTATAAGGATGGCGACTCCATCGTACAGGATATCACGAAGGAGGAGATCGCTGCCGGTGCCCTGACGCTGAAGAACCTCACTCCGAACAGCAGCTATACGCTGAAACTATGGAATGGTAACAATGTCCGTGGTACGTATAAGTTCAAGACCACTGAGGCTTACCCCGACGGTTACAGTGTCATCACGCTCCAGGAAGGTGACGATCTGAATACGGTTCTGGCTAACGCCACTTCTGATAAGGTTGTCATCGTCTTCCCGCAGGGTATGAACTATGTTATGCCGAACAACGAGGAGAAAAACCCGAAGACACCTGTCATCCCGGCCAACATCAAGAGTGTCGTGTTCTGGGGCGCTGCTGGTGACTCGAAGCCTACCTTCCATGCCGTAGGTATGAATTTGGAGGCAAACACGCTCGATGTCGTGCGCTTCTACAACCTCAACCTCGTCAATGAGAGTTCGTCGGATAAGTACATTATGAATATCACCAATCCGGTGAATATCAACCAGCTGCAGATGGAGAAGTGTAACATCAGCAACACGCGTGGTGTTATCCGTTTCCAGTTGCTCACCGCTGCTTGTACGGTAAGCGAGGTAGACTTCACGAATGATGTCTTCACGAATATCGGCAGCTACGGTATCTTCAATGCCAAGGGACAGAAATTGCTCTCTACGAGTAAGATCAATGTCACCGACTGTACGCTGAACAATGTGGCCACTGCACAGAGTGCCGTGCTGAATACGAATCAGGCCGGTTGCGCCGTGACCTTCGACCACTGCACAATCTACAACATCATCATGGCCGGTAAGTCCATCGTTGATGTCAACAAACTTAAAGATGTCT
This sequence comes from Prevotella sp. AGR2160, assembly GCF_000424185.1. GTDB lineage: Bacteria > Bacteroidota > Bacteroidia > Bacteroidales > Bacteroidaceae > Prevotella. Next base: position 125,979 of record NZ_AUJK01000007.1, on the reverse strand, counting down.
CTGTAGCCTTCAACTCCTGCCTCATCGGTTACATCAACGGCTATGCTGACGGTGCTACCATCAAGGCCTGCAGCGAGAAGGGCCAGGCAACAGCTAGCAACACTTATATCACGAAGGATATGGGTTGGAGCAGTGGCTGTGAGGCTGGTGACCAGATAGAATATACCAGCGCAGAACTGTGGAAGAATCCCTCAAATGGCGACTTCACCATTCAGGATCTCTTGCAGAGCAAGTACGCTAGTCTCGGTGATCCGAGATGGATCGTACAATAAAGCCTCACCCCCTATCCCCTCCCCGAAAGGGGAGGGGAGTAATTACCGGGGCACGCCCTTTTTGACAATAAGACTATTTTAATATACAGGATTTTCATTTCTTATGCAATTAAGATATATGATTTGTAATGCCATGGTTGTTTCAGCCTTGGCATTTCCTATTTCTGCCCTCGCCGACAGTGACGTCACGGCAGAGACGGCGGCACAGAACACGCCGACGGGATGGACGGCAGTATCACTGCCCGTTATCCCCGCTATTACTTCTGACAATACTTTCAACATTACTGACTATGGCGCATTGACGACGGCGGACGACAACACCACGGCGATCCAGGCGGCCCTCAATGCCGTCCCCGCTACCGGTGGTATGGTCGTTATTCCTGCCGGCACGTGGCTCTGTGGTCCGTTGACGGTGAAGGCGAAGACCGTCCTTCATCTCGCAGCGGGCGCAACACTGAAGCTCTTGCCCTTTGGTACCTATCCCGGTACGACGGGGACGATCACATCATCGGTGACCCTCCAGGACTTTATCTCACCGAAGTCGAAGGCTGTAACCGACCTGATCATTGAGGGAGAGGACAAGAACACTTCCATCATTGACGGTCAGGGCCAGGACTGGTGGGAGTTGCGCGACAAGAGTAAAACCACGAAGACGATTTTCGATTATATCAAGCGTGGCGGTATTATCCGTTTCAACAACGGCTCTCGTTTCCTCGTCCGTAACCTGAAGATTCAGAATGCTCCCGGCACGAATATCACGGTAGGCCAGAGCGGCCGTGGCACGGACGTGACGATCCATGATGTCATCATCCGTGAGCCGGCATCGGAGATCAAGTACGATCCTGCCAACGGCAAGTATCCAAGTCATAACACTGATGGCATCCCTGTATGGTCCTCCCGCGTGAATATCTACAACTGTGATATCAGTAATGGCGACGATAATGTCGTCATTGATTCCAATGGCCAGTATGTCCATATCTGGGACTGCCAGTTTGGTACCGGTCATGGCGCTTCCGTAGGTAGTTTTACGGAGAATGTCAAACACGTTATCTTCGATAACATCACCATGAACGGCACTGCCGCCGGCGTACGCCTTAAGACGGGCATCAATTCTGACGGTACGCTCCGTGGCGGTGGCGAGGAGGACTTTACCTTCTCGAATATCACGATGACGAAGGTCGCCAATCCGTTCTCTATGGATTGCTATTATGATAAGCAATATACGACTCCCGAAACGGATAAAAAGAACGCCCGTACGCTCGACAGTACGACACCGACCTACAATGGTATCTTGTTGAAGAACATCAAGACGACGGATACGAGCAGTGGCTATGCCATCTTCCTCTATGGTCGTCCCGAGAGCCATATCAAGAATGTCACGTTGGATAACGTGCAGATCAGTGCCGCCAAGGGTATCTATACGGCTTTCGTCGACAACCTCGTCTTTAAGAATGACAGTAAGATTACTGTCTCCGGTGGGAATATTTGGGTGAAGAACTACGATACGACGTATTCTGACGAGTGCAATGCCACTTCATCGTCTACTGTCGTCACGGATGAAGGAACCTATACCCTTGATCCGTCTACCTTGAGTTCGACGACGGCAGGCAGTGGTATCTTCAGTAATGGCTTTACGATCACGAACGAGAAGAGCAAAACCTACGATAAGACTTCCGACGGCTATATCAAGTACAGTGCCATGCAGCATACGATCTCTATTCCTTCCGGGCTGAAGATCACGAAGATGGAGATCAAGGGCCGTAACAACTATACCGATGCTGCCGCCGGCATCTCCGAGGTGGGTGGCACGGAGGAGGATCCTACCGTCTATACCTTCCCCACGGACAAGAGTGCCGTGGACTATACGTTCCCGTTCTCCACACCCGTAGAGACATCACTGACGTTTACGGTGAAGGCGAAGCAGATTGCTGCCGACATCATTCTCTATACGTCTACGGCAACGGGCATCGAGTCGGTCGTCACGCTTCCTCTGTCCAAGGCTTCTGCTGTTTATGATCTCCAGGGCCGTCAGGTAGGTACCAGCCGGCAAGGACTTCCCGCAGGATTATATATTCAGGGAGGAAAGAAAATCATGGTCAAATAATCATTCCTTTTTATGCTGAACAAAACATTTTTTTCTGCTATACTCGCATTGACGGTTGCTGCTCCGGCGCTTGCCGACAGTGATGTTACGGCCGAGCGGGCAGCACAGAACACGCCCGAAGGATGGCCCGCCGTGGCCCTGCCGCAGATCGCTGCCATCACGAAGGCAAATACAATTGATATCACAGCGTATGGCGCGAAGACATCTTCCGCCGATAATACAAAAGCCATTCAGGCCGCCCTTGACGCTGTGCCTGATGGCGGAGGCATGGTCGTCGTGCCTGCCGGCACATGGCTCTGCGGACCGATCCGTATGAAATCGCATACCGTGCTCCATCTCGCCAAGGGTGCCATGCTGAAACTTCTGCCGATGGGACAGTATCCTGTAGACGAGAAAGGTAATGCCAACAAGAACTATTTCCTTAGTGGACAAAAGAATGCCACGGACCTGATCATTGAAGGTGAGGATAAGAACTGTTCTGTCATTGACGGACAAGGCGCTGCCTGGTGGGCAGCTGTCGACAGTGCCCGTGCCGTGAAGGAGAAAGGCCCGTCGCGTGCCCCGCTGATTCGTTTCGATGATGGCAGCCGTTTCCTCGTGCGTAATCTCACACTGCAGAACTCTCCCGGCGTGAACCTCACTATCGGCAGTGGCGGAAAGGGCAGTGACGGTACCGTCCATGACATCATTATCCGTGAGCCGTCGTCTTATCTGAAGACCGGCGCATCTCATAACACCGATGGCATCCCCATTTGGGCGCCGCGCGTGAATGTCTACAACTGTGACATCAGTAATGGTGATGATAATGTCGTCGTCGACTCCAACGGCCAGTACGTCCATGTGTGGAACTGCCAGTTTGGTGAAGGCCATGGCGCTTCCATCGGCAGTTATACCGTCAATGTCCATGATGTGCTGTGGGAGAACATCACCTTCAAAGGAACGGACAGTGGCTTCCGCCTGAAGAGTCAGCGAGGCCGCAGTGGCGACGTGTACAATATCACCATGCGCAACTGCACGATGACGGGCGTCCGCAATCCCGTGTATATCGAGTGCTGGTATGACAAGAGCAAGAAGCCGTTGCCGGAAGAGGCTGAGACAGCGCCTCTGGATGAGAAGACGCCGCGGTTCCATGACATCCTGATCCAGAATGTTCTCTCCGTCGGCACGAAGTATACGAAGAGCAAGAAGAATGGCTTCCCGATCTTTATCTATGGCTTGCCCGAGAGTCCGGTGAAGAATGTGACGCTCGACAATGTCCGCGTCTCAGCGGGCAAGGGCGCTTTCATGGCTTATTACGACAATGTGAAGTTCGTCAACGGTACGACGATCACAAATACCTCTGATCCTTCCAAGACTTTTGAGGTGAAGTATCCGGGGAAATAATCCATCATCGGGACATGAATATTCATGTCCCGATGTTGTTTTCCTTGTTAAATCTAAATTTTTTCCATGAAAAATTTGTTCGTTTCCAAGAAAAACATTACCTTTGTAGCATTATTTAACAAATTTGATACAATAAACGTAAATAAGAAAGCCTATCGGATAAAACATTTACTTCAAGAAACAAAATGATTAGAAAATGGAAATTCTCGAAGAAATGACTGACGAAGCGTTGGCCATGCGATATGTAGAGGGCAACGACCAGGCTTTCGACATTCTCCTCGAGCGTCATCAGGAGAAGGTTTATGCCTACATACTTTTTGTTGTCCATGACAGGGACAAGGCAGAAGATCTCTTTCAGGAGACCTTCGTACGCATTATCGTGAAAATGCGGCAACGTCATTATCAGCCTACCGGTACGTTCTCCGGTTGGTGTCTGCGTGTGGCCCATAATGTTGTCATGGATTGGTATCGTCGTTTGCGGGCCAGTAAGATCGTTGAACAGGAGAATGATAATGATCTGTCCCGGCTTGCTGGCGTGAATACCGAGCGGAACCGTGAGCATGAGCTCGTCAAGGAGCAGGTACTTGCTGACGTGAAGCGGATGATGTTTCTCCTGCCGCCGTCGCAGCGGGAGGTAGTCTATATGCGCTTCTATCAGGAGATGAGTTTTAAGGAGATCGCGGATGCTACGAATGTCAGTATCAATACCTCCCTCGGCCGTATGCGCTATGCCATCCTCAATCTCCGCCGGATGGCGAAGAAGAACGGTATCACGTTGGAATTATAACGACACCCTTGCAAGGGCCGCCGACTTTTAGGTCGGAGGTTGGGCATTTGCGCTTCTTTGCGCTTGCAAAGCGCAAGCACCCAACGGCAGGCCTTATCAAGCGGATCTATCCTTTCAGTTCTTTCAGTGCCGCAATGGTGCCTTTCGGGTCCGTACTCTTGAAGACGTAGGAGCCGGAGACGAGGACGTTGACGCCGGCCTTGACGAGGCGCGGCGCGGTCTCGGCCTGTACGCCACCGTCAACCTCGATGAGGGCATGGCTGTGGGCAGCATCGAGCATCTTCCTCAACCGTTGTACCTTGTCGATGGTGTGCTCAATGAATTTCTGTCCACCGAAGCCGGGGTTGACACTCATGATGAGCACCAAGTCGAGGTCCGTCAGCACGTCCTCTATCATACAGAGCGGCGTCGATGGGTTCAGGGCCACACCGGCTTTCATACCTGCGGCATGGATCTGCTGAAGTGTGCGGTGCAAGTGCGGACAGGTCTCCTGATGAACGGTCATCAGCATCGCGCCGGCATCAGCGGTATGCTGGATATAGCGTTCGGGGTGCTCGATCATGTAATGGACGTCGAGAGGCTTTTTGCAGTAGGCGCCGACGGCGTTGAGGACGGGGAAGCCGAACGAGATATTCGGCACGTAAGAGCCGTCCATGATATCCATGTGCAGCCAGTCGGCCTGACTGTCATTAATCATGTCGATCTCCTGCCGCAGGTCCAGGAAGTTGGCACTGAGCAGGGAAGGTGAAACGAGTGTTTTCATTTCTATGATTGTCCTTTCTTTCTTTTATTTTCGCGTTTTTCTAATTGAGATAGAGGTTTGAGGGTTGTCCTGCCTGGTCATAGGGGCGGTACAACCGAGCGAATTGTCTGATCAGCAGTAGGGTCTGTTCACTGGGACCTGACGGTACCATTTTTCTTACTGGGGTAAAAATTTTCATAGGCGTTTTCAATTTGTGTAAGGATAACGATTCCGGTTTGTGATTATTGTGAGAATCTGCGAAAAATTGATCTAGATCAAGAAAATACATACTGTTTGAAATTTTTGTTCTTCTCAAAGGTTGCACCTCCGTCTTTTTTCTTATATTTGTAACGTGTTTTTCATGGTATTAGATTATTAAGGTTTTTCAGCATTGGGAGTCGTGAGATTGCCAATGCTTTTTTTTAGTTAGTAGTTAGGAGATAGGAGTTAGGAGTTATCCGCGCACCATACGGAGGTAGTCAGAGCCTGACTGACACTTTTTTGCCCTAAGTATATGTTTATTTTCGGCACGGAAATCATCAAGTGGACAATTGGTCGCAAATTCGCGAAAAATGAAAGAGTTTTACATCTTATTGAAAATCAACGAGATAACATTTTGTGTGGCTTTCTGAACTTATTATTATGCATAAATAATCGCATAAAATCAGTATATAGGGGACAAAACTTAATGATTATGCAATTTTTGATCGTTGTTTTGGGGTCGTAAACATGGTATTTAGCCTCGTATCTTTCGTAGATAATTTTGTAAACACGATGTTTACTAAATTTTCTTTCGTGTTTTTCAGGATAATCGTCGTTTTTTGGAAAATTCTGCGCTAGAATTGAAGTTGAAACGCAATAAAAAAAGTGTCAAAAAACAGTCAGTAGGGACATGATTGATCATGTTCCGCCATTTCCCGTTTGCGGCGGAATATGATGAATCATGTCCCTACTTCAGGCAGCGCTTGTCGGCAAGGATCTTCTTGAAGTTCTCGGCGGCGGCAGAGCCGGGGACGGGACCGAAGTTCTCCTTCGGCTTGTCCCACGCGTTACGCCACAGCAGGACATAGGAGAGGGGATAGTTGCGGATCGTCGTCCACAGACTGTCATAGAACCAGTTGGCCTTCGGCGTGTTCTGATAGCCCGTCTCCGAGAAGCACATCAGTTTATGGTGCTGCTGCGCGACCTTCTTCACAACATCAAGGGTCGTCTTCACCTGATGGACATATTTCTCGGGACTCCAGGCATAGATATCCGTGCCGAGCATGGAGACATACTCGTCACCGGGATAGTATTTCATATAGTTCTCCACCGTCTCATCCTGATCGGCGACATTCGGAGAGTAACAGTAGAGGAGGTTGCGGACACCGAGCTCGGCGAACGTGTTGACCGTATACTGGAAGAGCTGTTTGTATTCACTCGGTGTGCAGTCGGTCTTTCCCCACCAGAACCAGCCACCGTTCATCTCATGCCAGGGGCGGAAGATGACGGGGATGGTCTGTCCCTGGGCCGTCTTCAGACTCTTCAGGAAGTTGGCCACGGTACCGAGCCACTCCTTGAACTTCTTATTCTGGGCACCGCCGGGGAGGATAGCCGTGACGGCATTGCCTTTGGCGTCCCACGCGTCGCCGCCGGTGACGGGGTTATGGGGATGCCACGAGAGGGTGACGATGCCACCGCGGGCCACCTGACGCTGGATCTCTTTAAACATCGTGGTAAAGGGGACACCGTCGATGTTATGATCCCAGCCGAGTTCCAGACCGCCGAGCTCACAGCCGAGGACAAGGGGTCGTACGCCGACGGCCTCAAGCATGTCACTGCGGCCCTCTTCAAATTTCCATGTCGTACCATAGAAGGGGTCGTCCTGATGGCCGATCATGATGCCCTGACGGCTGCGGGAGGCGAGGACGTTACGCAGCGCCCGGGGGGTTGTGGCGCGGAGGGCCTGACGTTTGAAGGGTGCCATCGTGGGCTGTGTGGGTTCGTTACCGATCTGTGCGAAGTTCTTCACTTCCTCTTTGACGATGGCAAGGGTTGTACTGTCAACGGCGAAGACACTGTTCAGTCCCTGCGCTTCCTGACTGGGGTCACCGCAATAGTCATCACCACGTTGCCACTGTTCATGGCGCGGCTTGGCGAAGCCGCCCCAGGCCCAGAAGTTACAACCGGCGAAGTAGCCGCCGTGGCGGGCATTGTCGGCCACGAGGGAGAACACATATTTATAATAGGTGTCACGGGCTGTCGTCGGTGAGCCCGGCGTATAGGTGAAGTTGTCACGGGGATAACCGAACTCTTCCATGACGAGGGGCTTATGGAGACGCTCGCAGATGGTGAGATGTTTGTCGATATAGTCTTTCGTATTCCGGCAGCTCCGGTCGATATCGTCGGAGAGATGGTCCTTACGCGCCCAGCCCCAGTTGTAAGGCCAGAGATGAATATTACAGTAATCGATGTTCTTGTCACTACAGATCTTCTCCCACGTGTCATAGGAGCCCTCGCAGCCCCAGGCGCCCTCGCTACCAACGGAGATGAGGTGGTTCGGATCAAGGCTGCGGATGAGCGCGGAGGCTTTGGCAAGCCATGTGGCGAAAGCGGGCAGTGCCTCTTTCTTGAAAGCCCGTGGCTCGTTGCCGATCTGCCAGCTCATGATGGCGGGATCATCCTTATAGGGACGGCCGGTATAACGGTTCGTACGGGAGAGGATGAAACGGACATGGTCGAAGAAGAGCTGCTGCGCTTTTTCATTCGTAGCAAACTGTGAGACATATTCCATGAATTTCGGATAACCGTCGACATCCGTCTGTGGTACCGGCCCACAGCCTGCCTGTTCGAGATAATAGCCGTAGCCGCCGCTCCATTCCCAGGAGTTGTTGAGATAGAGCACGGCAACCATGTCACGCTTGCCCATCTCAGCGAGGAGATAGTCTAGGCCGGCGAGGATGGTGTCGTTATACACTCCCGGTGCTAACTGCAGTGAGGGCTCCACTTTTGTGCGGATGCCCTCACGGCCGTCGGCACCGACAAGGATGCGCAGGTTATTGATACCATTGTGTTTCAGCAGGTCTAGTTCCCGACACAGACGGGCACGGTCACCGCCCCGCCCCTCACTACCGAGGATGGCGCCATACCACATGTTGGTACCGACAAAATAGTAGGGCTTTCCTCCCCGTTCGAAGTGTCCATTCTGGACACGAACGAGAGATGGCTGTGCGAAGATTTGGAACGGTGAGAACCATAAGGTTATCATCAGAGAGAGTATAAGAATAATTTTTTTCATTCCTATTGTTTTTGTGATTTTTTTACGGTTTCGTTAGTGAGTAAAACGGGTTCTGTATTTCCTTTTGCAAAGGTAGAGCGAAAATCTTGTTTTCATTACCTTTTTTTTGCTCAATACTTCTACAAATCTATAAAAAAAACAGGAGAATGGCCTACATACGGCGTTTTTTTCGTACTTTTGCAACGGAATTAGATGTTCACGACGATGAAGAAACGAATATTTTTGATCCTCATAGGTCTGTTGCTGGCTGTGCTGCCGTCGCATGGCGTGCTCAAGGAGGCCAATATCGATACTACCCTGTATATCCTTCGTGTGGAATTGACCAACTATCACCTTGACTTGGAGAAGCAGGCCAAGGCGCAGAAGGCGCAGAAGATGGCAATGATCACCGAGATCGGACAGATCATGAACCTGGCGAACCAGAATGCCGTCATGCTCTATTCCCAGCGCTCGGGGTATATCTTCGACCTCACCTATGCCTGTCATCAGGCCACGGAACAGTACAACCGTTTCCGTATGCGTACGGAGCCGTTCAAGCGGACCATCTACAACAAGCAGCTGGAGGTGGCGCGCTATGACTCCCTCATCGAAAACCTGACCTCTATGCCGACCATCTTCATGTCGAAGCGGGCGACAATAGACCGTAATGTCTGTCTGACTCTCGCCGTGAATATCCGTCGTCAGCTCAAGGAACAGCAGGAACAGCAACAGCAGTTCGTCAGATTCTATAATATGGCCGACGAACACCTGAAACATCTCAACGACTATGCCATCGCCCGGTATAATGATATTCAGAAGAGTCTCATCAGTAATGAGAATGGCAATTATTTCCGTACATTATTGAATCTTGGCAGTGATATCCATCAGGCCAAGGTCAGCGTGTCGGAGAAATACAAGCCTATCGGACGGCCGAACACGATCACCTCACAATGGGATGTGCGTATCATCTTCTTCCTTTTCTTCATCATCATCTTCTATGCCGTCATCGCCATGATTCTCAGTACGCTGAGCATCCGCGTCGTCCTCTCCTGGCTCTTCAAGAAAGGAAAGCTGAAACGCTTCTTCAGTGAGAACAACGGTCCGGCGACGCGTACCTTCAAGGCCATCCGCCCCTGTCTCGTCATGGTAGCCACGGTGGTGACCTTCGCGATCATCATCAATATCATCCGTATCACCGTGAGCCAAAACTTTATTGTCATGGCATCCTCTCTCCTGGCCAACTACGCCTGGCTGCTCGCCGTGATCCTCTTCTCGCTGATCCTGCGCTATACGAAACGGATCTACCGCCAGGAGCAGACCGTGGAACAGAAGGTGAAGAAGCGCGAGGGACTCGAGAACTTCTCCATCAAGGCGGCCTTTCAGATCTATACACCGCTGATCACGATGGGCTTCTTCGTCTTCACCGTACGTATCGTCCTCATTCCGAATGACCTCATCAACCTCATCTTCCCACCGCTGATGCTCCTCTGCTGGATCTGGCAGGGACGGGCGATCCATCGTCATAAGAAGGACGTGCTGCAGGAGGACAAGGTCTACGTGCGTGTCACCCTCGTCGTCTTCCTGGCCTCCGTCATCGCCTCCTGGCTTGGCTATACGCTCTTCTCCGTGGTGATGCTGATCTGGTGGATCATGCAGCTGAGTTGTATCCTCACCATCACCTGTGTCCGCGACTGGCTCGAGAGCTATGGCGAGCGCCGTAAGATGGATGAGCTGCCCCTGTCGAAGCGCTGGCTTTATTCCCTTGTGAAAGAGGTCCTCGTACCAACGGCTGCCGTGCTGACCATCCTCGTCTCCATCTATTGGGCCGCCGATGTCTTTAACCTCAGCGATACCGTATGGATGGTCTTCACCCACCACTATGTGGATATCAAGCAGATCTCCTTCTCACTCCTCGGCGTCTGCCAGGCCGTGATCCTCTATTTCCTCTTCTCCTTCATCAACCATACGGCGAAGGAGATGCTGAAACTCTACTACCTGAAGAAGGAGAGCGGTAACGGAAAGGTCATCAAGAAAGAACTCCTCCGGGAGAGCGCCTCGCGCAATGTCCTCGGCGCCAATGCCATCCAGGTCCTCGTCTGGGGCGTGTGGCTCCTCGTCGTCCTGGCCATGTTCCATGTCAGCAACTCGTGGATCCTCGTCATCTCCGGCGGTCTGTCTACCGGTGTCGGTTTCGCTATGAAGGATATCCTGGAGAATATCTACTATGGCATCTCACTGATGAGCGGTCGTGTGAAGATCGGCGACTATATCGTCTGTGACGGCATTCGTGGCCGTGTGAGCAATATCTCTTATACCTCTACGATGCTCGAGGCCATCGACGGTAGTGTCATCGCCTTCCAGAACTCGCAGCTCTTTACGAAGAACTATAAGAACATGACGAAGAACCACGGCTATGAGCTCGATATCCTTGATGTCGGCGTAGCCTATGGCACGAATATTAAAGCGGTGAAACAACTCCTCATCGATGCCATCCTCGCCATCCCCGATCTCGACGAGCACAGCATAGATCGCAAGAAGGGCGTGAATGTCGTGCTTAAGGAGTTTGGCGACAACAGTATCAACCTCAAGATCCTCGTGTGGGTCGACGTGCTGAAACAGTATTCCATCGACGGCCGTATCATGGAGTGTGTCTATGAGACGCTGAATAAGAACAACATCGAAATTCCATTCCCGCAGAGGGAAGTAACGATAAAGAATCAAAGCAATGAATGATTTGAAAATAATTGCCGGCCCCTGTGTCATTGAGAGCGCTGAATTGCTCGACACGGTGGCTCAGGAACTCGTGATGATCAACGCAGAACTTGGTACGGACATCATCTTCAAGGCCTCATTCGACAAGGCCAACCGTACGTCCATCCATTCCTTCCGTGGCCCCGGACTGGAGAAAGGCCTGCAGATGCTCGCCGACGTGAAAGAGAAATACGGCCTGCGCATCACCACCGATATCCATGAGTCCTGGCAGGCGAAGGCTGCCGGAGAAGTTTGTGATGTTCTGCAGATCCCCGCCTTCCTCTGCCGTCAGACGGACCTCCTCGTCGCTGCCGCGAAGACGGGGAAGATCGTGAATATCAAGAAGGCACAGTTTCTCTCCGGCCGTGATATGCGTTATCCTGTGGAGAAAGTCCTCGACAGTGGTGGCCAGGAGGTATGGCTCACGGAACGCGGCAACTGCTTCGGCTATAACAACCTCGTCGTCGACTTCCGCAATATCCCCGATATGAAGGAGATCGTGCCGACGGTGATTATGGACTGTACCCATAGTGTCCAGCGCCCCTCCGCCGGTGACGGTAAGACCGTCGGCGACCGGAAGTTCGTGCCCGCCATGGCCCTGGCAGCGAAAGCTTTCGGAGCAACGGGCTTTTTCTTTGAGGTACACCCCGATCCTGACCGTGGCCTCAGTGATGCGGCAAACATGTTGGCATTGAAAGATTTAAAACCATTGATCAAAAAAATATTAGCATAATGACAAACGAAGAGATTCTCGACTCTGCGAAACATAGTTTACAGGAGGAGGCACAGGCCGTCCTCGATCTGATCCCCCAGTTGGATGACAACTTCCCGCGTGCCGTGGAGATGATGTACCACTGTCATGGAAAGATTATCGTCACCGGCGTCGGTAAGTCGGGAAATGTCGGCGCGAAGATCGCCGCTACGCTCGCCTCTACGGGCACGCCGGCATTCTTCATCAATCCCCTCGATGTCTATCATGGCGATCTAGGCGTGATGACCTCTGATGATGTCGTGCTGGCCCTGAGCAACAGTGGGCAGACCGATGAGCTCCTGCGCTTCATCCCGATGGTGATCCACATGCATGTGCCGATCATCTCGTTGACGGGCAACGCACAGTCGTTACTCGCTAAATACAGTGATGTCCATATCACCGTGAAGGTGAAGAAGGAAGCCTGTCCGCTGAACCTCGCGCCGACGTCATCGACGACGGCAGCACTGGCCATGGGTGATGCCCTCGCCATTGCCTTGATGAAGGTCCGGGATTTCAAGCCCCGTGATTTCGCACAGTTCCATCCCGGTGGCGAACTCGGCAAACGGCTGCTGACGACGGCGGAGGATGTCATGCGGCGTGAGGATCTCCCCGTGATCCCGGAGGAGATGCATCTCGGTGAGGCCATCATCCATGTCAGTAAGGGGAAGCTCGGCCTCGGTGTCAGCCTCGATGGTGACGGCCGTGTGCAGGGACTCATCACCGATGGCGATATCCGTAGGGCCATGGAACACTGGCAGGCCGACTTCTTCAACCATACCGTCAGCGACATCATGACACGTACGCCGAAATGTGTGCTCCCGGAGACGAAGATCGCGGAAGTGCAGCGTATCATGAATGCCCATAAGATCCATAGTGTCCTCGTCGTCGACAGCAGCCGTCATCTCCTCGGTGTGGTAGACCATTATGCTTGTATGATTTAAACATGTTGCATTTGAAGAAAATAGCTACGCTCTTGCTCGGCTTCTTCCTCTTCCTGCCGCTGGCCCTCGGTGCGCAGACGGAGGAGGGCGCCGACAGTTGTATTGTACAAGTGCTGCGACAGAAAGGTATCCGCTTCTCCCATGACAACAGTGTGACACTGCTCATGAGTGGACAGGAGAAGTTCGACGACCTCTTCAAAGCCGTGGAACAGGCGAAGTCGTCGATCCACATGGAGTATTTCAATTTCCGCAATGACTCCATCAACCGGGAGCTGACACGGCGCCTGGCCGAGAAAGCTGCTGAGGGTGTGGAGGTGCGCTGTCTCTTCGACGGCTTCGGCAATGCCTCCAACAACCAGCCGATGCGCAAGGAGGATATCACGGCCATGCGGAGGATGGGCATACAGATCTATGAGTATAAGCCGATGCGGTTTCCATGGATCCATGACATCTTCAACCGTGACCACCGGAAGATTGTCGTCATCGACGGACGGGTCGCCTATACCGGTGGCATGAATGTCGCTGACTATTATATAAAAGGTACGCGCGAGGTCGGCTCGTGGCATGACATGCACTGTCGTATCGAGGGCTCGGAGGTGAATACGCTGCAGTGGATCTTCACGAGAATGTGGAAACGGGTCACGGGAGAGGAACTTCACGGACCGAAATACTATAGCGGCTCAACGAACACCGCTTATTTTAAGGGCTTGAAACCGGACACGACGGCAACGGCAGGCCATAAGATGGTGGGAATCATCAACCGCGAGCCCCATCGTACGCAGGATATTATCCGTACGTTCTATGTCCGTGCCATCGACTGTGCCCACGACAGTATCAAGATCATCAATCCCTATTTCACCCTCAGTCACAAACTGCTGAAGGCGCTGAAGAAGGCCGTGCGTCGTGGCGTGAAGGTGGATATCATGCTCTCCGTCCGTGGCGATGTGCCGTTCACGCCCGATGTCGGCTTCCATAATGCCCATAAACTCATGAAGGAAGGTTGTCATATCTGGCTTTTCAAGCCCGGCTTCCATCACACGAAGATCATCACCGTGGACGGGAAGTTCTGTACCGTCGGCAGCGCGAACCTTGACGGCCGCAGCCTCCGCTGGGATTATGAGTGTAATGCCGTCATCGTTGACGGACCGACAACGGCACAGCTCGACCGCTATTTCGCCATTAACCAGCGTGACTGTTTCCTCCTTACACCGGAGGAGTGGAAGAAATTCCGCAGTCCGTGGCAGAAATTCAAAGGGACGATAGGATCATTGATTAGAAATCTTCTTTAATATGGAACATAAAATACCACAGATTGCTATCTTGGACAACAACATGCTGGCGGCGTTAGGGCTGAAGCAGCTGTTGCAGACCGTCATGCCCGTGATGCAGGTCAGTATCTTTCATGACTTCAGTAGTTTTGAGGCTGCCGGACCGGATACGTTCTTCCATTATTTCGTCGCCGTCTCTATCGCCGTCTCTCATCGGGACTTCTTTTTGCGGTGGGTTCATAAGACGATCGTCCTCACGACGGCCGTTGATCCCAGTCAACAGCTCAGCGGGTTCCACTGTCTGAATCTGAACACATCGGAAGAGGAGCTTGTGCGTAATCTCCTCACGCTCGAGCAAATGGGACATAAGGGCGGCAAGAACTTCCCGGCATTGCCGAAGATCCTGTCGAAGAAAATCCTCTCCGACCGTGAGATAGAGGTGCTCAGTGAGGTGGCACAGGGAAAGATCAATAAAGAGATTGCTGCTGACCTGAATATCTCTATGACAACGGTCATCACCCACCGGAAGAATATCCAGGAGAAGTTGGGCTTGAAGACGGTCTCCGCCCTGACGATCTATGCCGTCATGCACGGTTACGTCGATATCAACAAGATATAATGTAGGGACATGATTTATCATGTTCCGCCGCACATGGATAAATGTTTATGAATATTCTGAATCTTTTCAAACATCATCAAAGAGAGGCGGAAACGCAGCCTCTGCCTCCGTCGAAGGATGTCGCCCTTGTCCTCGGTGGTGGCGGCGCCCGCGGCTATGCCCATATCGGAGCCATCCATGCCCTTGAGCAGGCGGGATATCATATCACGTCGGTCGCCGGCACATCAATGGGAGCCCTCGTCGGTGGCATCTATGCCGCCGGGAAACTGAAGATGTTGGAAGAGAAGGCACTGTCGCTCGACTGGCAGAAGACGCTGAAACTGCTGACGCCTAAGCCGGGACGTAACTTCCTGGCCAGTGGACATAACTTTCTGTCCCTCCTCGATGAGATTGTCGGTGATGAGAAGATAGAGGAATTGAACGTACCGTTCTGTTGTTGTGCCTCAGATGTCATCAGTGGTCAGGAGCATGTTTTTCATTCCGGTAGTCTGAAGACGGCCATCCGTTGCAGTGTCTCCATTCCCTGTGTCCTTGAACCCATAAAAATCGGTAACGCACAGTATGTTGACGGCAGTCTTCATAACACGCTGCCGTTGAACCGTGTGGCGCGCCATGCCGGCGATAAGCTCGTGGCGATCAATGTCAGTGGCAACTACCAGGCGGAGGCGCCGAAAGATAATCTCTGGTCGATGGCCGCCCGCTGTAACGAGATCATGGTCAGCGTGAACACGGATCTCAGCCTGCAACTCACGCCGCCCGATCTCTATCTCGAGATGCCGACGAATCTATGGTCGATCTTTGATTTTGACAAAGCGTCTGAGATCATCGACTGGGGCTTCCGACAGATGTTCAAGAAAATACACGCGTGATCCAATTGCAGGGGCCGTCCCTTGTGGCGGCCCGATGCCCGATAGGGCATTCTTAGAAGCAATGTGGATCATTCGGCGTTCCGCCGACGGGCCGCCACAAGGGACGGCCCCTGCAAAGGGGTGTCGGAACATAATAAATGATGTCCCTATAGGTCGTCGAAGTTGACGACCTGTTCTACCTTCGTAATCTTCACCGTTGTCTTCTCCCAGCCTCTCGCTCTGTATTCACTCTTCGCAGAGAGTTTGTGGTTGATAGCCTGTTCGATGATGAGACTAGCCAGGGGAGCAGCGAGATCAGCGCCGAAACCACCGTTCTCCACATAGACGGCGACGGCGACCTTCGGATAATCCATAGGAGCGAAACCCATGAAAATGCTGTGATCATGACCTTTGTTTTCTGCCGTTCCCGTCTTTCCACAAATCTTATACATCAGCGTGTTGATACTTTTGCACGTCCCGCTGAGCACGGCATTGCGCATCCCCTTGATGACGATAGGGTAGGCATCTGCATGCGCAAGGGCATGGTGCTTGACGAGATAGGTACTGTCGGGATGATTACTGACATGGGGAATATAATACCAGCCACGGTTGGCAATGATGGCGGCGAGGTTACAGAGTTGTAATGGGGTCGTACGTACCTCTCCTTGTCCCATGCCCACCCACATGATCGTTGTCCCGTTCCAGGCACCGTGGAGCTTGTCGAGCATGGCGGCATCGGGGATGCAGCCTGCGGCCTCTTCGGGGAGGTCGATGCCGAGCGGATGGCCGAGGCCGAGAGAACGCATAAAGCGCGCCCAGTCGTCGATGGCCGTACTCTTCACGGGGTATAACGTCCTGTCGTCGACAAACTCCTGGAAAGCTTTACAGAAATAGCTGTTACAGCTCTGTCCGATGGCTGGGATGAGGGTCAACGGCGAGTGATGGGGATGACAACCGATATGTACCTTATTATAATAGAAGCCCTTATGGCACGGATAGCTCTTCGTCATACTGAGGGCATGGAGCGACCAGAGGGTCAGCGTCTGTGCCGTCTTGAAGGTAGAGCCGGGGGAGTAGGTCATTGAGATGGCGCGGTTGATACCGTCGTCGACCTTATCCTTAGAGACCATACACAGCACCTTCCCGGTAGCGGGCTCAATGGCGATGATGCTGCCCTGCTTGTTGCGCAACAGTCGCTTGGCGAGGGTCTGCAGGTCGGCACGCAGCGTGGTGTGCTCGCCGGGCTCGGGGAATACCTGTGCGCTCACCGTGAGGGTGAGGAACAAACAGAGACATGCGCTTGCAAAGCGCTTAAGCTTTTCCATGGGCGAGCATCTTTTTGAGGAACTTCGGTGTGTAGCCGAGCGGGCTCTCCGCCACCTCTTCCGGCGTGCCCGTGGTGAGGATCTGGCCGCCGCCGCGTCCGCCCTCCGGGCCTACATCGATGATCCAGTCGGCGAGTTTGATGACGTCGAGGTTATGTTCGATGATGACGACGGTATTGCCGCGGTCGACAAGGGCCTGCAGGACATCCATGAGGATGCGGATATCCTCGAAATGAAGACCCGTCGTCGGCTCGTCGAGGATATAGAGCGTATGTCCCGTATCCTTCTTCGCCAGTTCCGTCGCCAGTTTCACACGCTGACTCTCTCCGCCGGAGAGTGTCGTCGAGCTCTGTCCGAGTTTGATATAGCCCAGTCCCACATTCTGCAGCGCCTTGATCTTCTGCAGGATCTGCGGCACATTCTCGAAGAACTCCACTGCCTGGTTGATGGTCATGTCGAGGACATCGGCAATGGACTTGCCACGGTAGCGTACCTCCAGCGTCTCGCGGTTGTACCGCTTGCCGTGGCAGACCTCACAAGGTACGTAGACATCGGGGAGGAAGTTCATCTCGATGGTCTTGTAGCCGTTGCCCTTACAAGCCTCGCAGCGGCCGCCTTTGACGTTAAAGGAGAAGCGGCCGGGCTTATAGCCGCGGATCTTCGCCTCCGGGAGTCCGACAAAGAGGTTTCGGATATCAGAGAAGACCCCTGTGTAGGTGGCAGGATTCGACCGTGGTGTCCGTCCGATAGGACTCTGGTCGACATTGACCACCTTATCTATATGATCTATTCCCTCGATTGACTCGTAGGGCATGGGCTTCTTCAGAGAACGGTAGAAATGGTGGGAGAGAATCGGCTGCAGTGTCTCGTTGATGAGTGTCGATTTGCCGGAGCCAGACACACCCGTGACGACGATGAGCTTGCCGAGTGGAAAGTCGACATCGACATGTTTGAGGTTGTTTCCCGTGCACCCGTGGAGGATGATATGCTTGCCGTTACCTTTGCGGCGGTGGGCGGGGATGGCAATCTCCCGTTCACCGTTGAGATATTGTGCCGTGAGGGTGTGCGTCTTCAGCATCTCCGCCGGCGTACCCTGAAAGACGACCTCGCCACCTTTGCGGCCGGCCTTCGGACCGATATCGATGATCCAGTCGGCGGCGCGCATCATATCCTCATCATGTTCGACGACGATAACGGTATTGCCAAGGTCACGGAGTTCTTTGAGCGAACGGATGAGACGGTCGTTGTCACGCTGGTGAAGACCGATGGACGGCTCGTCGAGAATATAGAGGACGTTGACGAGCTGGCTGCCGATCTGTGTGGCCAGACGAATACGCTGACTCTCACCACCGGAGAGGGTGGCACTCTGACGGTTCAGACAGAGATAATCGAGGCCGACCTCAAGGAGAAAGTCGACACGCGACCGCAGTTCTTTGACGATCTCATGGGCAATCTTCTGCTGTTGAGGCTCGAGATGTTCTTCGACATGGAGGAGCCATTCCTTCAGGTCGGTAATATCGAGGTTGGCAACTTCGGAGATATTCTTGTCCCAAATCTTATAGGACAACGACTCTTTCTTCAGTCGCTGGCCGTGGCATTCCGGACAGGTGACCTCGGCGAGAAACTGGTCAGCCCATTTCTTGCCGTCGGCGGAGTCATCATTTTCCATGACATCACGGAGATATTTCACCACACCGTCGAAGGCCACGAAGTAATCCCCACTCGTATGGACCTTCTCCTTCGGGATGCGTACCTTTTCCAGAGAGCCATAGAGAATCTCTCCCATGGCATCCTCGGGGATATCCTTGATGGGCGTCTTCAGCTTACAGTCGTATTTCTCCAGGATGGCCTCGATCTGCCAGAAGATCATCTGGTTCTTGTATTTCCCAAGGGGAACGATGCCGCCGTCATAGATTGTCGCCTCCTTCTTAGGCATGACCTTGTTGAGATCAATCTCATCGATGACGCCAAGGCCCTTACAGTGCGGACAGGCACCCTCGGGGGAGTTGAAAGAGAACATGTTTGGCGCGGGATCCTGGTAGGCGATACCCGTCACGGGATCCATGAGGCGCTTGGAGAAGGTACGCATTCCACCACTGTCCTTGTCAACGATGGCGATCATGCCGTCACCCTGACGCATGGCCGTGGCGACACTCTGCCGCAAACGGCTGTCTTCCTCACCATTGACGGCGAGCTTGTCGATGACGACTTCGATATTGTGGTTCTTATACCGGTCAACCTTCATGCCTTGCTTGATCTCCGTGATCTCACCATCGATGCGGATATAGAGATAGCCTTTACGGCGCATCGATTCGAAGAGTTCACGGTAGTGGCCTTTGCGTTGCCGCACGAGGGGGGCGAGGATGAAGATCCGCTTGCCGTTATATTCCGTGAGGATCATGGAGATGATTTGGTCCTCCGTATATTTCACCATCTTCTCGCCCGACCGGTAGCTGTAAGGCGTGGCGGCACGGGCATAGAGGAGGCGGAGATAATCGTAGATCTCCGTCGTCGTGCCCACGGTAGACCGTGGGTTCTTGTTCGTCGTCTTCTGTTCGATACTGATGACGGGGGAGAGACCTGTGATCTTGTCGACATCAGGACGTTCCATGTTCCCCAGGAAGTTGCGGGCATAGGCCGAGAAGGTCTCGATATAGCGGCGCTGACCTTCGGCGAAGATGGTGTCGAAAGCCAGGGAGGACTTACCGGAGCCCGAGAGACCGGTGATGACGGTCAGGGAGTTGCGGGGAATGGTGACATCGATATTCTTGAGGTTATGGACGCGGGCGCCATAGACCTCTATCTCATTTTTCTTCATTTTATTCTGTTGTCGTCGTACGCTCCGTATAGCCACGGAGGATATTTACGTCTTTTCGGATATTAAAGACCCGGCCGTCGGCACCTTTCGCCTTACAGAGGAGGAAATAGACACCGTCGGGTACCTGTTTGCCATGGGCCGTACCGTCCCAGCCACCGGCGGGGTTATCCCATTCATAGAGTTTCTGCCCCCACCGGTTGAAGATATAGGCGTGGAACTCCACGATACTTCTGTAGGTGGATTTGGCCTTATAGACATCATTGATACCGTCACCGTTGGGGGAGAAGGCGTTGGGAAACTCCAGGACACTCTCGGAGATGGAGACGGTGAAGGGATTGTCGGCATTATTATCAGTGATGACATCACCGTCCTTCGTGAATGTGGCATAGAGGATGATACGCCAGGTGCCGGCTTCGGAGAACGTGTAGTTGGTGTTCTCCTCATAGCGGATAATCTTCGGCACCGTATCGTTGTTGAGATAGAAGCGCCATTCGTAATGGGCACTGTAGCCGTCGGCATCACTGGGGTTGGCACTGTAGTTTGCCACCACGGGCGCTGATGCCGTGAGGTTCTCCTCTTCCGATGTCGTTCCGTCGGGCAGGGTATAGCTCACCGTCGGCGACACGCTCTGGGCGTGGAGCATCATGGTCCCCATGAATGCAAGTAGAATTGTTGAGAATATTTTGATCATTTTATCCTGTATTCTTAGTTGTGCAAAGTTACGGCAAAAAAAGGAAATCACAAAATTTCTTGATGTTGTTTTGCTAGGCTAATAGATTTTTTGTACTTTTGCCCTTGGAAAAAATAATCAGTATGAAAAAGATGCTTAGAGCAGTCCTGCTCCTCTGTGCGGCCCTGATGGTCTGTGGCGGAGCATGGGCTCAGTCGAATAAATGGCGGGATGTCTATAAGGCGAAGAAGAAGGACACCCTTTTCGGTATCGCCAACAAGTATGATATCTCCCTCCCGGAACTCATGGAGGCTAATCCGGAGATGAAGAAAGAAGGCTACACCCTTCAGCATAATGACTTTGTCTTTATTCCCTATACGAAGAACCATCCGTCACCGCAGGGTACGTGGCAGGTCAATCCTCCTGCCGCCGCTACAACGGCAGGTTCGGGCGTTCCGTCGGCACCGCAGCGCCGCAAGCAGAGCTCTACGTTGCGTGTCGGTGTGATGTTGCCCCTTCATGATGTTGATGGTGACGGTCGTCGTATGACGGAATATTACCGTGGAATCCTCATGGCCTGTGATGACTTGAAACGCAGCGGTTACAACATCGATATCCGTGCGTGGAACGTGCCCGTTGATGCCGATATCCGTAAGACACTCCTTGAACAGGGCGCCAACGACCGGGATATCATCTTTGGTCCGTTGTATACAAGTCAGGTGGCGCCGTTGGCTGATTTCTGTAAGGCCTACGACACGAAACTCGTCATCCCGTTCTCGATCTCCGGTGATGAGGTGGAGCGCAACAACCATATCTATCAGGTATACCAGAGCCCCTCAGCGTTGAACGACAAAGCCATCAATGCCTTTCTGGAGCGTTTCACCAATGTACATCCTGTATTTATCGATTGTAATGATACGACGTCACGGAAAGGTAATTTCACTTTTGGACTCCGAAAGAAACTCGAGGGGCGTGGCATCAAATATTCCATCACGAATGTGAAGAGTTCTGTCGCTGTACTGGCGAAGGCCTTCGACCGTTCCAAGCAGAATGTGGTCATCCTCAACACAGGCCGTTCTCCGCAGTTGAATGAGGTCATCACCAAGCTTGACGCGCTGACAGCCGCCAATCCCGGTATTGCGATCTCTCTCTATGGCTATAATGAGTGGCTGATGTATGCCCCTTATGATCTCGATAAGTTCTTCAAATATGATACTTATATTCCGACAAACTACTATGTCAACGAATCGAGTGCGAAGACCATCGACCTGCAGCGGGAGTACAAGCGATATTTTGGAAAGGATATGATCTATGCTCTGCCGCGTTTTGCCCTTACGGGTTACGACCAGGCGATGTTCTTCCTTCAGGGACTGAAGATGAAAGGGCAGACTTTCGACGGACAGAGAGGGCAGAGCAGTTATCAGCCCGTACAGACGCCGCTGAAATTCGTGAAGACGAAGAAGGGGGGCTATCGCAATGACAACTTCCAACTCATCCATTATACGCAGAATCGGAATATTGAGTCGATTGCTTACTAAAGCCTTACCCCCAACCCCTTCCGAAAGGGAGGGGAGTAATATGTCTGTTCCCATTTCTCCTATTTTATGAAAATGAAAATTCTTTTAGCAGCTTCCTTGTTGCTTCCTTCTATAACTGCCTCGGCGCAGATCGGCCAGCACCGGAACGTTTTTTCCGTCGGTGTCAACGGAGGCGTGTCGCTCTCGAAGATCGCTTTTCAGCCAGAGGTGACGCAGAGTCAGCACCTCGGCCCGACATTCGGTATTCTCTTCCGTTATACGCCGGAGAAATACTTCTCTACCATCTGTTCCATTCAGGCGGAAGTGAACTATACTGCTATGGGCTGGAAGGAACGCATCCTTGATGTCAACAATCAAGGAGTGCCTCTCTCCGATGGTTCCGGAATGCAGCACTATAGTCGTACGATCAGTTATGTCCAGGTACCGCTGCTGACGCATCTCGCCTGGGGTAAAGAGAAGAAAGGACTCCAGTTCTTCGTTAATCTTGGTCCTCAGTTCGGTTATAAGGTAGGGGAATCGACAGACTGCAACTTCAATGTCCGTGAAGAGATGCAGAAAGTGTCTACGGGAACGTCGTCACGTTCCAATGTCACGATGGCACAGGACACGATGTCCGTAGAACATGCCTTCGACTATGGTATTGCCGTCGGTGCCGGTTTCGAGTATGTCCATCCGAATATCGGTCGTTTCTTTATTGAGGGCCGTTATTATCTCGGTTTGGGAAATATCTACGGTTCTACAAAACGGGATTATTTCCAGCGCAGTGACTACAATAATATCTTGATAAAGGTAGGTTATATCAGGGATCTGTGAAAAAACAATCAGCCCTCTGTACAACGTCGTACAGAGGGCTGATCATTTTTCTCTATTCTACATTTTTGTTTTCTATTTTCCGTTATGATTTTGGAGCTATGCGCCAAAATCATCTCAGCGCTTCGCCTACACAGGAGTTCGGGCGCTGGATATGAAGCATGGCACAGACTGTTGGGGCGATATCTGTCATATACGTTGTGCGGTTCGTCTCTCCCGGCGTGATATGCCAGCCGAAGAAGATGCAGGGGATATGGGCATCATAGGGATTCCACTGTCCGTGCTGCGTACCCTTGTAGTTCGCACTCGTATCACTCGTTCCGAAATATTCGGCCCGGGGAATGATGGTGATCTCTCCACTGCGCTGACGGCAGTAGCCGTTGATGATCTTTGTCTTGATGGGCTCGGGGACGGTAGCTTCGGCGGCATGCTCGTTGTCGACGACGAAGAGGAAGTTGGGATCTTTCCGTAGTTCACTGATGGCATAGTCGACGACCTCCTGTTTCTTCACGCCATGGGCGGCGATGATACTGTCGTTGAGGAAGATCTGGTAGTTGTCCTCCGTGATGACGGGCTGGAAGCCGAACTTCTTCTGGATGGCAGTGCCGAGGTCCTCGGCGGTCTTGTTGTAGTCCCATCCTCCGGCGGCGATACGGTGAGCCTCAAGCTGGTTGAAGTTGTGAGCGGCACCGTGGTCAGCGGTGAGAAAGAGGAGATAGTTGCCTTTCCCGACTTTCGCGTCGAGATAGGAGAGGAAGGAGGCGAGTTCCTTGTCGAGCGTCATATAGACATCATGGTTCTCCTTACCACGTGTGGAGAACTTATGCCCGATGGCATCGGTGGAGGAGACACTGATGCAGAGCATGTCCGTCTGGTCATGCTGACCGAGTTGCTCACCGTCGATGGCGGCCTCGGCCATCTTGAAGGTATAGGTCACGCCGAGATTACTCGTCTTGATATTGAATTTCGATTTTGTATAATATTGTTTGTTGAAATCAGTGACCCATTTCGGCAAAGTCTGCATGTAGAATGTCGACGAGACGAAATGGCCCGCGTCAGTATCCCACCAGTAGGCGTCATCAGCACTGCGACCGGCGGGGAGAATGGCGGCACGGTCTTTCAGGGCCACGCCGATCACCTTACTCTTATAGTCGGTAGCGAGGTGCAACTGATCGCCGATGGTTGTGGCCCAGAGGTTCTTCGGACTCATCTGTCCGTCCTTGCCGTCTGAACCCACACTCTTCACGCTCGGGTCCGTACAGGCATAGACATACTTATCGTCGATACAGAAATAGTTACCGGCGATACCCGTCAAGGCTGGGACGGACCCCGTGTAGATACTGCTGTGGCCGACGGCGGTGACCGACGGGACATAGGGCAGCATACAATTCTGATAGTTGTAGCCTTCCTTGACGAGGCGTTTCAAGCCGCCTTCACCATACTCGTTCTCATAATAATAAAGGTAGTCCCAGCGCATCTGGTCTACGACGAGGCCGACGACGAGCTTCGGCCGTTCGGTCTGTGCCATTGCTGCCAGTGAGAGGCAGAACAGGAGGGCGAGAGAAAAGATTTTCTTCATAATCTGTTGAGTTGTTATTCTTCTGAGGTGCAAAAGTACGAAAATTGTTGCGAAGATTTTGCAATCTGACAAAAAATTCATAATTTTGCAACAATTATCAAAAAAAGATCTACTTATGTTTGAGAATCAACCAAAAGGACTTTACGCTTTGGCCCTCGCCAATACCGGTGAGCGCTTCGGTTATTACACGATGCTGGCTATCTTCGTGCTCTTCCTCCAGGCCAACTTCGGCTGGGGAGAAGGACTTGCCGGTACCGTTTATTCCACATTCCTCATGCTGGTCTATTTCCTGCCTATCGTCGGTGGCGCCGTCGCCGACAGGATCGGTTTCAGCAAGTGTGTCACCTTCGGCATCATCGTGATGTTCCTTGGCTACCTGCTCCTCGCCGTTCCTGCCGGAGCCGGTGCCTTTGCTATTGTCATGATGTCTGTCGCCTTGTTGCTCATCAGTGTCGGTACCTCTCTCTTCAAGGGTAACCTGCAGGTGATGGTCGGTAATCTCTATGATGATCCGAAATACAAGGATCAGCGTGATGCCGGCTTCTCCATCTTCTACATGGCTATCAACATCGGTGCCCTCTTCGCACCGACGGCAGCCACGAAACTTCACGCCTGGGCCATGAATTCCCTCGGCGCCTCTGAGGCTTCCGCCTATCATTATGCCTTCGGCGTGGCCTGTCTGTCGCTGGTCGTCTCCATGGCAATTTATTATGGTTTCAAATGGACCTTCAAACAGGTGATCACGGCCAAGAAGGAAACGGGAGCGGCCGCTGAGGCTACGACTGTAGAGGCCCATGAGGAGACGCCGGAGGAGAAGGCTGACACCCATAGTCGTCTTGTGGCCCTCTTCCTCGTCTTTGCTGTCGTGATTTTCTTCTGGATGGCGTTCCACCAGAATGGTCTGACGTTGACGTATTTCGCCCGTGACTTCACGCAGACGACGGCCCGGGGGCTTGTCGGCATGCTTTTCGACGTGACGAACCTCCTCGGTGTCATCGTCCTCGTCTATGCCCTCTTCGCCCTCTTCCAGGGAAAGACGGCCAAGGGAAAATCTATTGCTGGATTCGTTATTCTGGCATGCGCTGCCTTCCTCGGATATAAATATCAGGAGGCTGCCGGTCATGCGGTCAATGTCGACGTGCCCCTCTTCCAGCAGTTCAACCCTTGTTTCGTCGTGATGCTCACGCCGGTGAGCATGGCCCTCTTCGGCTGGCTGGCCAAGAAGCAGAAAGAGCCTTCCGCACCGCGGAAGATTGGCTATGGTATGCTCGTTGCCGGATTGGGCTATGTCATCATGATCGCCGCGTCTATCGGACTGAGCTATCATCTCAACGGTTATCCCGCCAATGATCCGCAGCGTGTCAGTCCTTTGTGGCTCGTCAGCACCTATCTCGTACTGACCTTCGCAGAGCTCCTCCTTTCGCCGATGGGTATCAGCTTTGTCAGTAAAGTAGCGCCGCAGAAATATCAGGGTGTGATGATGGGTTGCTGGTTCGGTGCCACGGCCATCGGTAACTTCCTCGTACAGATTCCCGCCTATCTGTGGAACAACATTCCGTTGGCCGGTGTGTGGGGCGTACTCGTCGGTCTCTGCCTCGCCTCCTTCATCTTCATCTTCTCCGTGATGAAGAAACTGGAGAAGGTTTGCTAGGACCGCACCCTACTGTCCGCTGTCGGTACGATTTGATGCATTTTATGCGAAGAAACAGATTATATCTCATCCTTATTGTCGTCGCCGTCTGTCTCATAGGCTTTCTCTTATGGGGCGGCCGGCGATGGTGGCATCTATCAGACAACTGACGAGGTCTATCCTTTCGAGAACCTCGATGCTGCGGCAGGGACGAGCTATGCTTACCATGTCTATTCCCTCCGTACCTATTATGACGAGCAGGCTGTCTCTGAGGCTTCCAACAAGATCAATGTTGACCTCACGGCAACGGGTATCGCCACGGTGAAGGATGATGAAGTTACCGGTACACGTGAGTGCTATGACCTCAGTGGTCGTCGTGTTGCTGCCAACGGGTATGGACTCTTTATCGTCCGTCAGAACGGAAAGGCTGTAAAAGTAATCAAGTAGGGAAATGATTCTTCATGTTCCGCTATGATATGAAAAAAGACAGAGTAACCGATTTTACATATACTGCGAAGTATAGGTTTGATCTGTTACCCTGTCTTTTTATGTGACCACAATTATTCTTTGCTACCCATGAGGCAGAAGATGAAGGTGGCGATGGATGTGATCGCGCAAATGGCGGCAGGAATAAAGAAAATGGGGAGTGCCATGATTGCTAGAAGTTCAGTCGGTGATGCCTGTCCGGAGGTGAAGAGCGCATAGTTGTCGGAGCTCATAATCCAGACATCGAGAAAGATGTTTGTCACGAAACTGATATATACCCACCAGGGGCTGTGACCGCCATCGTTGAGGCGGCGTGCGGTGACGGCAAGGAAGCACAGTGACCAGATGGTGTCGATCACCAAGCCCACAGTCGTTGAGGAGAACGGACTGAGGATGATACTTCCGATGATCATCACGAGGACGTTCCACCAGAACTCGCTCTTGTTGGCGCGGCCGGTGAAGTTTGTCAACTGGGTGAAGTTTCGTTTCACGGCCTCTGTGAAGCCGACGTAATGGTTGTTGTTGTTTTGTTCCATAGTAGTGATATTTGTTTATAGTGTGAAAAATCAAATGTGATCTTTTTACAGGGTGCGGCTATTTCTTCAGCAGGTCCGGTCTAAGGCGTTTCGTTCGCTCAATGGCTTGGTCGAGTTCCCACTGGCGGATTTTCGCCTCATTGCCCGAAAGGAGGATCTCCGGAACTTTCCAGCCTTTATAGTCGGCGGGCCGCGTATAGATTGGCGGGGCAAGGAGGTCGTCCTGGAAACAGTCGCTCAGCGCGCTCTGCTCGTCGCTGATACTCCCCGGGATGAGGCGGACAACAGCATCGGTGATGATGGCTGCGGGCAGTTCGCCACCCGTGAGGACATAGTCGCCGACGGAGATCTCGCGTGTGATGAGATGGTCGCGGACACGCTGGTCAATACCTTTATAATGTCCACAGAGGATAATCATATTCCCTTTCAGACTGAGGTCGTTGGCGATATGCTGGTCAAACTGTTCCCCGTCGGGAGAGACATAGATCACCTCGTCATAGTCACGCTCGGCCTTCAGAGCAGAGATGCAGCGGTCGATGGGCTCACACTGCATGACCATACCGGCGGAGCCGCCATAGGGGTAGTCGTCGACGCGCCGCCATTTGTCGAGGGTATAGTCACGGAGGTTATGGAGTTTGATCTCTACGAGGCCTTTTTTCTGTGCCCGTGCGAGGATACTCTCGTTGAGGAAGCCCTCAATCATCTCCGGCAGCACGGTGATAATATCTATTCTCATTGTCTTATTCTTGGTCTTATTCTCGTTGTTTTTTCTGATTACTGTTGCAAAGATACGCATTTTTTTGTATTTTTGCAAAAGTTTATTTGAAAATCAGATATGGCAAACGAGAAGATGAACGAGATGCGACAGATGGTTGACCAGCTCAACCGTGCTGCCGATGCCTATTATAATGGTCGTGGGGAACTCATGACTGACTTTGAATGGGATGCCCTCTTCGACCGGCTGAAACGGCTGGAGGCGGAGACTGGTGTTATCCTCGAAGACTCTCCGACGCATCATGTGTCGGCAGACACTGTCGTTGGTCAGAAGGAGCCCCATGAGTTTCCCGCGTTGTCCCTGGCAAAGACGAAGAACGTCGCTGATCTCGCCAAATGGTCTGAGGGACGTCCCGTATGGCTGTCGTGGAAACTCGATGGCCTGACGCTCGTCGTGACCTTTGATAACGGCCGACTGACGAAGGTCGTCACACGTGGTGACGGACATATCGGCACGAACATCACCCATCTTGCCGCTGCTATCGGCGGTATCCCACAGACGATCCCGTCGAAGGGACATATCGTCATCCGTGGCGAGTGTGTCATCTCCTACGCTGATTTTGAACAGTTCCTCCTGGAGAGTGACGAGGATTATGCCAATCCGCGTAACCTCGCCAGTGGTTCGTTGACATTGAAGGATATTGATGAGGTGCGTCAGCGCCATCTGCAGTGGATCCCCTTCACCCTCGTGCATGTCGATGAAGAAATCCCGACATGGGGCGTCCGCATGGACTTCATTAAGCAGAATGGCATGACGCCCGTGGAACATGAGTTGCTCACCGATCCTACCGTGGAGCATCTTCAGGAAGCTATCGACCGCTGGACGCTGCGTGTCACAGGCGGTAAGGACGGGCGGAAAGCCAAGGATCTCAATCCTTATCCCGTTGACGGCCTTGTCCTGGCTTACGACGACTATGCCTATTCACAGACGGGTTCCGTGACGGGCCATCATGCCACTCGTGCCGGTTATGCTTTCAAATGGGCCGACGAACAGGCGCCGACGACACTCGATCATGTGGAGTGGAGCTGTGCCGCCTCCACCATCTCCCCCGTGGCTGTCTTCAAGCCTGTGGATCTCGAAGGAACGGTGGTGAAGCGTGCCTCCCTGTGCAATATCTCCGAGTGTGAGCGCCTCGGCATCGGTGGCAAGGGCACTGAACTGCGTGTCATCAAGGCCAACAAGATCATTCCGAAGGTTATTGCCGTCACGCAGGCTGTCGGTGATTTGGATATACCCTCCGTTTGTCCCGTCTGCGGTGCGCCGACGAAGATCATGACGAGTGCTGTCAGTGGTACGAAAACCCTCCACTGTACCAACCCTGCATGTCCGGCGAAACAGTTGCGGAAGTTCACGCGTTTCGTTTCCAAGGCCGGCATGAATATCGACGGCATTAGTGAACAGACCATTGCCCGTTTCGTCAACTGCGGTTGGATCCGTGAGTATGCCGACTTCTACCGTCTGGGCAGTTACCGTCAGGAGATGGCGGCCATGGATGGTTTCGGTCAGAAGAGTGCGCTGAATATCCAGCGTGCCGTGGAGAAAAGCAGGGGAGAGGCGGAGGCCCGCCGTTTCCTCTATGCCTTGAATATCCCCCTCGTTGGTCAGGATGTCTGTAAGCGTCTCCTGGCACAGTATCCTCTTGAGAAACTCATCGCTATCGCTGCCGGACGCGCAGAAGAGAAGATGCCACAGTTGCAGTTTGAAGGATTGGAAGGTCATGAGGGTGTCTTTGCCACCATCCCCGGCATTGGTCCTGAGAAGAGTGCCGCTGTCGTCCGCTGGTTCTCCGATACCGACAACTACGCCATGGTGGAGCGCCTCGTGGAAGTTCTCGGCGGTTACGGCGCTATCAAGCAGGAGAGCGGGGAGCCGAAGGGGGCTCTTTGTCAAGGCCTTACCTTTGTTATCACGGGCGATGTCCATCATTACAGGAACCGCAATGCCTTGAAGGCTTATATTGAGTCGCAGGGCGGAAAATGTACGGGCAGCGTGTCGAAATCAACGTCTTTCTTGATTAATAATGATGTCAATTCTACATCAAGCAAGAATCAGAAAGCTCTTCAGTTGAATATACCTATTATTTCAGAGGATGAGTTCGTCCGCCGTTTTACGGAGGGACAGGAATAAATCCATATAATGAAACTTAAAACAGCATAGCAGTCATGAAAGCAGAACAAGTCCCGCATATCGTTATTGGTATCGACGTGGGCATCTCAACCACGAAGATCGTTGGCATCAGCCGTGCCGGGAAGGTGTTGTCACCATTCCGTATCCGTGCCACGGATCCTGTGACGTCGCTCTATGGCGCTTTTGGGAAATATCTCCACGACAACAGTATAGCCCTCTCCGAAGTCGATCATGTCGTTCTCACGGGAGTCGGGGCAGCCTATATCAACGAACCGATCTACGGTCTGCCGACGACGAAGGCTGAGGAGTTCCTCGCCGATGGTCTCGGAGCCCGTTATGAATCGCAGTTGGAACGGATGATCGTCGTCTCCATGGGAACGGGCACGAGTCTCGTATACTGTGACGGTGACGACATCCATCATATCGGTGGCATCGGTATCGGTGGCGGCACCCTCGCCGGTCTGGCCCGTATCATTCTTCAGACGGATGACATCAAGACCCTTGTCGGTCTGGCCATGAAGGGAGACGTGACGAATATCAACCTCCTCATCGGTGATATCAGTGCCAAGCCGCTGCCCGGTCTGCCGATGACGGCCACGGCATCGCTCTTCAGTAATGCCAAGGCCAATGCAAGCAGGGAGGATATCGCCATCGGGCTCATCCACATGGTCCTTCAGGCTATCGGGTCGGCGACGATCCTCAGCAGTAATGGCACGGGCATCCGTGACTTCGTCATGATCGGCAACCTCACGCTGTTGCCGCAGTGTCAGGAGGTATACCACTCGATGGAGAAGCTCTATCATGTGCGGTTCCATATTCCTAAATACAGTGAGTTCTGTACCGCCATCGGAGCGGCATTGACGGGAATCCACTCGTAGCGGCGCCCTTTACGGCGGCCCTAACGCCACGATTCCCCCGTTATGGCGGAACATGATGAATCATGTCCCTACAAGAAACAACAAAACAAAATGAAAGAGAAAAAACCACGGAAACGGACATCCTTAAAAGATCTGGCGGAGCGCCTCGGCGTGAGTATCGCCACGGTGTCGCGGGCACTGCGTAACAGCCACGAGGTCGGTGACGAACTCAAGGCGCGCGTGCAGGCCCTCGCTAAGGAACTCAACTATCGTCCGAATCCTTTTGCACAGAGTTTGCGTAAGGAAGCACCGCATATCATAGGTGTCATCGTGCCGAATCTCGTGACCCATTATTTCGCTGCCGTCCTCGATGGTATTGAGGACTATTGTCAGAACCTCGGCTATTCCGTGCTCAGCGCCAATAGTCATGAGAGTTATCTCAGGGAGTCTAAAGCGATCGACAATTTCATCGACATGCATGTAGAGGGTGTCATCTGTTGCTTGGCTCAGGATACCGTTGACTATACGCCCTTCGAGCATCTTCGTGAGATGGGGATCCCCCTCGTCTTCTTCGCCCGTACCTGTATGGAAGATGAATTTTCCCAGGTCGTTGGCAATGGGGATGTCGCCGCCCAGGAAGCCGTGCAGCATCTCATCGATGAGGGCGCCCGCCGTATCGCCTTCATCGGAGGACCGAACACGTTGAATATGGTCACGCGACGTAAGCATGGCTATCTCCAGGCGTTGCGGGATAACCGTATTCCCATTGATAGGAATCTCGTATGTTGTGATAAGATCGATTTCGACACGGCCCGAAACAACACCATCAAACTCCTGAAGAGTGAGCATCGGCCCGATGCCATACTAGCCTTCAATGATATCATCACCTATGCCGCCTTTGACGCCATCAAGGCATGTGGACTTCGTATACCCGATGATGTGGCCATCATTGGATTCACGGATGGTGACAGTGCGGCCTTTGTTACTCCACGACTCTCGGCGATCATGGACCAGGCCCGTGTACAGGGACTGAAGGCCGGGGAATTGCTTATGCGTGCCATCAACGGTGATCAGAAAGTCTATCGGGAGGTTGTTCCGATGATTCTCCGCACCCGTGAGAGCAGTGAGCGTGCGTAAACGTTTGCACATGTTGTGCAAACGTTTGCCTTTCTAAAAGTGCAAAAATCAGTATCTTTTTGCTTGAGGTATGAGATTCTTGTCGTACCTTTGCAACAGAAAACAAAAAGATATGACAATCGCGTCATAGATAGCCAATGCCTCTGAAACTTCAGTAGGTGTTAGTGCAAGTATAAAGGAAAAAGATTGTGACCTACATAGGTACAGTTCGCTAAGGTTAAGACAAGAAGATTGCTCAGGACGATAAATGGTTTTAAGATTTAGGTTTTAGGTTTTTAGATGTATTGTTAGTTTGTAGTTTGTGTTTTGGTATAAATGATTGTTAGGTAGAACAAAGGTCATAGAAAAAGATTTTAATTAGTTTTTGTTGATTTAGTGAGTATGAAAATCCCGGCTGCTGCTGAAGCACCCGGGATTTTTCGTATGTATTTGATCAATCATGTACCGACAACGGGAAAACGTTGTCACTCGACGTTCCTACGAAGAACTTGTAGGGTCCGGGCATCGGGCGCATGGTATTCGACTGTGGATCCCAAGAGGTGAAGGCATCGTCACTGAGGGGGATGGTGACGGTCTGGGTCTCTCCGGACTGCAGGGTGACACGGCGGAAGGCTTTCAGACTCTTGATAGGACCGTCGGTGTCGGCGGTGCGTTTCACGTAGACTTGGATGACCTCTGTACCTGCGCACTTGCCTGTATTGCTCACCATCACCCGGATATTACGGTCTTTGTATTCGGGTTTACTGAGACGGAACGTCGTGTAGCTCAGCCCGTGGCCGAAGGCGAAGAGAGGCTTTCCTTTGAAGTAGCGGTAGGTGCGGCCCTTCATGTGATAATCGGTGAAAGGGGGCAACTGACGGTCATCACGATAGAATGTCACGGGGAGTTTTCCGGAGGGATTGACCTTACCAAAGAGAATCTCTGCGACAGCACGTCCTCCTTCCTCACCGGGATACCAGGCCTGGAGGATGGCAGCACAGTGTTTACTCTCGGGAACGAGACCTACGGCACTGCCGGAGCAGTTGACGAGGATGACGGGTTTCCCCATGGCGGTGAGGCGGCGGATGGCGGCACGCTGAGCCTCGGGGAGTTCGATGGTCGTACGGTCACCGCCATTGAATCCCGGTGCGTTGACTTTCATCTCTTCGCCTTCGAGACGAGGAGAGAGGCCACCGACGAAGATGATGGCATCTGCATGCCGGGCTTCTTGACCGATAGCCTCCCAGGATGCGGAATCTTTCACGAGACCACAACCTCCGATGAAGACCGTCTGTGGAGCGAGGGATTGAATTCCTTGCAGTATCGTCGTGGTATGCGAGGGTATCCCGTTGTAGTTACCCCATTGCATCGTGGAGTCGGTGGCATTAGCCCCGACGACGAGGAACTGCTGCTGAGGATTGAGGGGAAGGATATTCTTTTTGTTTTGTAAGAGAACAATGGTCTCACGGGCCATCTGCAGGGCAAGCTCACGGTGTCCACGACTGTTGACGGTGGAGAAGGGAATCTGTCGCCAAGACACTTGTGCTGTCGTGTCGATATCTCCTAAGGAGAAGCGGGCCGTGAGGAGGCGGACAACACTGCTGTCCACCTTTGCTTCGGGGATAAGGCCGGCCTTCACTGCCTCGCCAAGATGCTTGTAGTTGCTGCCGCACTCCACGTCAGTGCCCGTACTCACGGCCTTCGCCGAGGCTGTGGCGGCATCAGGGGCGTAGCCATGTCGCCCCGGGCGCCAGAAGTCACCGATGGCGCCGCAATCACTGACGACGAGGCCTTTGAAATGCCATTCGTCGCGCAAAATCTGTTGCAGCAGTCGATTATTACCACAGCAGGGCTGTCCTTCAAAACGCTGATAGGCACACATCACCTCTGCCACATGCCCCTGTTCTACGAGGGTCTTGAAAGCAGGGAGATAGGTCTCCCAGAGATCCCGGGGCGGGAGATCCTCGATATCCATCTGATGGCGCAAGTTCTCGGGGCCGCTGTGAACGGCAAAATGCTTGGCACAGGCGAGGAGCTTGCGGTAAGGAGCATCCTCGGGACCTTGCAGACCACGGACGACAGCCAGGCCCATCTGACTGGTCAGATAAGGATCTTCACCGTAAGTCTCCTGTCCCCGTCCCCAGCGTGGGTCACGGAAGATATTGATGTTCGGAGTCCAGAACGACAGTCCCTGATAACGTTTGAACGATCCTTCCTGTCGGGCCTTCTCGGCCTTGGCACGGGCCTCATCGCTCACTGCTGTATAGACTTGTTGCAGTAAGGCGGGGTCAAAGGATGCTGCCATACCGATGGTCTGCGGAAAGACCGTGGCGAGGCCGTTACGGGCTACACCATGCAAGGCCTCGTTCCACCACTGGAAGGCGGGGATGCCGAGACGTGGAATGGCCGGGGAGTTGTCCATCATGAGAGATGTTTTCTCCTCAAGGGTCATTTCGTTGCAGAGCTTTTTTGCCCGTTGTTGGAATGTTGTGTTCTGGCTGTAAGCACAGACGGTCAGTCCGCAGAAGAGTAATGTAATAATTTTAGGTTTCATATATATGTAGTTTGTTTTTTTGTGAGAATGTCTTTTGGGCTGATCCTGCGCCTCCTTGCGCTTGCAAAGCGCAAGCACCGGACGGCAGGCCATCGGTGGGGCAGGACGGCCACAAGGGCCGCACCCTACTATTCGTAAGCGTCGAGGCGGTCTCTCCAGAGATATTTACGTGTCTCATGGACGATGATGCCGTTGAGACAGATGAGGGAGATGAGGTTCGGGATGGCCATGAAGGCGTTCATGCAGTCGGAGATGTTCCAGACCACGCCGAGGTCCATGACGGAACCGACAAAGATGGCGATGATATAGATGACACGGTATACGAGCATCCATTTGCGACCCTTGAGGTATTCCATAGCCCGTTCACCATAGTAACACCAGCCGAGGATGGTGGAGAAGGCGAAGGTCAACAGACCGAAGTTCAGCAACGGCTCCCCGATATACGGGATCTTTCCGAAGGCAACCTTTGTCAGTGTGGCGCCGTTCTCCCAGGTGATGTCGGGGTAGGCGAGGACGGAGCTGACAATGACGATGCCTGTGATGGCACAGATGACAACGGTGTCCCAGAAGGTTCCCGTAGAGGATACGAGGGCCTGACGTACGGGGTTACGCGTCTGTGCTGCAGCGGCGACGATCGGGGCTGAGCCGAGACCGGACTCATTGGAGAAGAGGCCGCGGGCGATACCATAACGGGCGGCGATGAGGACGGAGCCTCCTGCAAAACCGCCTCCGGCAGCCTCAGGGGTGAAGGCGGAGGTCACGATGAGTTTGATGGCCGGCCACACATACGGGGCGTTGACCCCGAGGATATACAGACAGCCGAGGACATAGAAGAGGGCCATGAAGGGCACGAGGATCTCACAGACTTTCGCGATGGCTTTTACGCCACCGAGGAGAACTGCGGCGGCAAAGCCACAGATGACGAGGCCGGAGATCCACGGTGCGATGCCATAGGTGTTCTGTGCCAGTGTGGCGATGGCGTTGGCTTGTACGGTATCGCCGATGCCGAAGGAGGCGAGGGTGGTGAAGATGGCGAAGAGGATGGCGAGCCATTTCCAGCCAAGACCTTTCTCCAGGGCGTACATCGGACCGCCGAGCATACGGCCGTCTGAGGTCTTCTCGCGGTATTTGATGGCCAGGAGACCCTCACTGTATTTCGTGGCAATGCCGAAGACACCCGTGAGCCAGCACCACAACACGGCGCCAGGTCCGCCGAGGGCCACTGCCGTGGCCACGCCGATGATATTTCCTGTTCCGATGGTGGCGGCGAGGGCTGTGGCGAGGGCACCGAACTGGCTGACGTCGCCCGATGCCTCCTTATCTTTCGTCACACTGAGTTTGATGGCCGTGAAGATCTTCCGTTGCGGAAAGCGCAGGCGGATGGTGAGGAAGATATGGGTACCGAGGAGCATGATGATCATCGGGACGCCCCAGATGAAATCGCTCAGGTTCTGAAAGAAGGTGGTTATAGTGTCCATATTCATTTATTTCATCACAATATTCTCAAATCCTAAAGCCCTTAACATTTTGTCCATTTGCGACTGCATGTTCTCGCGGGCCTGACGGAGATTTTCCTTCGTCAGGCAGCGGGCTTTCATCTTTTCGCAGGCCTTCCTATAGAGGGCCTGACGGTCAGCCTCTGTCCAGGATCCCGTCTCGTAGAAACTCTTCGTTCGTGCCTCATCGATGAAGTTGGGGTCGAGAAGATGGACTTGCGGGAGGTTGACAATTACCGTATCACCATTCTGGCGGATCCATCCCGCCTTAAGGTCATGGGTGTCGATGCCGATGTGCAGCGTACCATAGTAGATTCTTGCGAGATGACTGTCGCCCCAGAAACTCGTGCGGGTCGTGTCGACGAGTTCCTCATCACTGATGGAGAGAAACTCCCACTCACCGATATCCTCGATCTTCCCAATGATGGTGGGGGATAGGGTCGTCGTGGTCTCCGATGCCGTCTCTATATGATTGTCGCGGTTGATCCACCACAGCATACCGATGGCGGCGCAGACGGCGATGGCGATGGCTGTATATAATTGTAGGGTCTTCTTCACTTGCTTCATATGCTTTTATCCTTCCACGAGTCTGATGAGATCGGAGGCGTTAAAATCCTTGCGGAACGTGATCGTGATATCCTCATCCTTGAAGCCCATTTCCTCGAGCATCGGGACGAGGATACGGGCGGCATTCTCACGAGCCTGATTCGTGAGATTCAGGCGGGGCAGATCACTGAGGATGGCCTGACGGCCCTGTTGCTCGAGTTTAGCCCTCTCAGCATCGGAGAACTTGGAACGTGTCAGTCCGACATATTCTTGTACTTCTTCGTGGTCGATCCGTGTCGCCGTGAGTTCGATCTTCGGGTCGGGAAGGATGATCTCAATCTTTTGTCCCTGTCGACGGATATTACGCTTGCTGAAATCGTTGAAATCGATATAGGCTTTTACGGTGGCGTCGATGGGGATGGCGATCTTCCGCTGGCCTCCGGGGACATTAATTTTGAAGCTGTGACTCATCACGGAGCCTTGCCACTGCAGTTGGTCGTCAGAGGTGATGATTTTCCGCACATGGCATTCGGTGGTATACAGCCGTGAGCACTGTCGGATCTGCATGACCATCAGTGGTACCGTGTCCTGTTTCTGCTGAGTGGTTTCGCTATGGCGGTCCGTGCAGCATACTGTGAGGAGTACCAGAAAGAGTCCCGTGAGGATGGTTCTCGTCTGTTTCATTCGCTTATCTGCTTCTTCATGTTGCAAAATTAGCATTTTTTTAGCAGAAACATGACTTTTATTCAAAAAATCTTTGATTTATTAGCCGTTTGGGTGAAGTTGCGTTTTCGTGGGTGCGTGGCCGCAATAGGACGGCCACGCAAGGAAAATTAGAGAATGTAGGGTATATCAGCACCCTTTATGGGTCATGATGTTGAGAACCATATCGTCGGTGGAGCACATGGCTTCCTTGCCGATGTCGGTGAGGTTGTGGATGCTCTGGTCGACATCCTCGTCGATGATGCCCTCGGCGGCCGTGACATGCTTCCCTTCCATGGCCAGGAGGGCGGAGAGGAGGGCTGTGCTGACACCCGAGCAGATCTTCAGCGAACAACTCGGTTTAGCACCGTCACAGATCATTCCCGTGAGGTTCGCGATCATGTTCTTCACGGCATAGCAGACATGGGTGTAGTCGCCACCCATAAGGTAGGTGATGCCGCAACTACTGCCGATGCTCGCCACGACGCAACCACAGAGGGCACTGAGGCGTCCGAGGCTCTGCTTGATATAGATTGCCGTGAGGTGGCTCAGCGTGAGGGCGCGGATGAGCTCCTCCTCGGTATTCTCGTTCTCGATGGCATAGACGGCGACGGGGTTCGTGGCACAGATACCCTGGTTACCCGATCCGCTGTTGCTCATCACGGGGATCATGGCGCCACCCATACGGGCATCGCAGGCTGAGGCCGTTTTCGAGATGATCTGTGAGAAGATACTGTTGCCGAAGATGCCGTGGGCCAGCGGACGGTCCATGGTCTTGCCGAGGCAGTGGCCGTAGTTGTGTTTTATACTCTCTGCGGCGGCTTTGAGGTTATAGTCTTTCGTGGTGAGGATGAAGTAGATCTCATCGAGGGGTGTCGTTATGGCGAAGTCCCATACCATGCGGAGGTTCAGAGAGATCTCGTCATCGGCCTCGCCACCGTGCTGTTCCCGGCGCTTGTCGAAGGCGACTTTCCCGTCTTTCTCCTCCATGACGAAGTTCGTATGCGCGCCTTGGATGATCGTTGTGGCCTCATGGCTGCCAGCCTGTACCTGAACCTCGATATAGAGTTTCTCAGTGGTGTCTTTGAGCTGGATGGAGATGGGGTTCGTACGGATATAGCTCTTGCCGTCTTCGAGGCTGTCGGGCGTGAGGTCCTTGATGACCTCGAGCTGGTATTCTGACTTGCCGATGAGAGCGCCGAGGGCGACGGCGATGGGCAGACCGATCATCCCCGTGCCGGGGATGCCGACCCCCATCGCATTCTTCAGCATGTTTCCACTGAGCCATACCGTGATCTTCTCCGGCCGGCCCCCGAGGAGTTCCGTGGCACGGGCCGTACAGAGGGCCACGGCCATGGGCTCGGTACACCCCACCGCCGGGACGACTTCCCGGTGGATGAGGCTGATAATCTTTTTTCTCGTATTTTGGTCTAGCATAGAATTATTTGTTGTGTCGGGCGGATTATGATGAATCGTCCCGACTTGATCCAATTGCAGGGGCCGTCCCTTGTGGCGGCCCGATGCCCGTCAGGGCATTCTTTATGGAAAAATTAATGTATTCGGCGTACCTCCGACGGGCCGCCACAAGGGACGGCCCCTGCAAAGGGATTATTTGTTGCGGTATTTCTCCAGTCCGGCGTTGAGGAAGTCGAGGTAGTCGTTGATGTCCTCCTTATAGGAACGGGAGGCGGTGAGGGGATTGCCCTCGTTGTCTACGGCGACATAGAACGGCTGGGCGTTGGCACCGAACTTATGACTCTGGAGGTAGCTCCACTTGTCACCGATGGTGCGCAGCGTGCGCTGCTGACCGTTGTCGTTGACAACCATCGGCTTAGCCAGCGGTGTCTTGTCATCGACGAAGAGAGAGATGAGGACATAGTCCTTTGTCAGCTTTTCGGCGACGCGTGGATCAGTCCATACGGCAGCCTCCATCTTACGGCAGTTGACGCAGCCGAAGCCCGTGAAGTCGAGCAATACCGGCTTGCCCTGGGCCTTGGCGGCAGCCATTCCCTCCTCATAGTTCGTATACTGGGCCTGGACGGTCTTCGTGTTGAGGTTGAA
This sequence comes from Prevotella sp. AGR2160, assembly GCF_000424185.1. Taxonomy (GTDB): domain Bacteria; phylum Bacteroidota; class Bacteroidia; order Bacteroidales; family Bacteroidaceae; genus Prevotella. The sequence continues at coordinate 86,631 of NZ_AUJK01000007.1, read as the reverse complement.
GTCTTGGGTGTTCATTGGCGGGGCGAAGGCGCTGACGGCCTTACAGGGAGCGCCCCAGAGGCCGGGGACCATATAGATGGCGAAGGCGATGGAGCAGAGGCCGAGCATGATGGCGGGCACGGGCATCGGATGGTTGATGTCGCCGCCGATCTCGTCGGCGCGGAATTTCAGCCAGCCCACGAGGTAGCAGCCGAGGGCGAGGAAGATGACGATCCAGAGGCAGAGGAAGGTCTCACGGTCGAGGATATGCCAGCCGTAGGCGAGGTCGGCTACAGAGAGGAACTTCAGCGAGAAGGCGAGCTCGACGAAGCCGAGGACGACCTTGATTTGTGTCATCCACGAGCCGCTCTTCGGACTCTTCTTCATCAGTGTGGGGAACATGGCGAAGAGGGAGAAGGGGATGGCCAGGGCGAGAGCGAAACCAAACATGCCGACGGCCGGGCCGAGCCAGTTGCCGGAGGTCAGCGTCTCCACGAGAAGCAGGCCGACGATGGGCGCTGTACAAGAGAAGGAGACGAGGACGAGGGTGAAGGCCATGAGGAAGATGGAAAGGAATCCCGTGGCCTGGGAGGCCTTGCTGTCGACCTTGTTGCCCCAACTGTCGGGGAGTTTGATCTCGAACCATCCGAAGAAGGAGAGGGCGAAGACGACGAGGAGGAGGAACAGGAAGATGTTGAATCCGGCACTCGTAGCCAGGGCGTTGAGGGCTGAGGAGCCGAAGCAGGCCGTGACGATGATGCCCAGGGCAAGGAAGATGACGATGATGGAGATGCCGTAGGTGATAGCGTCACGTACGCCCTTGCCCTTGTTGTCTTTCGACCGCTTGAGGAAGAAAGACACCGTCATCGGGATGATCGGCCAGATACACGGCATGACGAGGGCGAGGAGACCGCCAAGGAAACCCATGACGAAAAGGTAGAGGATGCCGTGGCCGGCCATGTTGCTGTTGCCACCATAAGCTTTCAGCTGGTCGATGACGGGCTTCCACAGTTGGTCCTCATCAGCCTTGGAGAGGGAGGCTGTGGCAGCACTGTCAACGCGGGCGGCACTGTCAGTCTTCAAGGCTGCCAACGAGTCGGCCTTGGCTTTGGCCAGAAGGGCCTGGGCCTGTGGGTCACCGGCGGCAGCAGCGAGGGCGGCATCGGAGCCGTTGGGCATCGTGGCGTCAGCAGCGGCGGCACCGTCGACTTTCGGGCTCTTGCCCGACTTGTTGATCGTCACGTCCGACGGTGGCATACAGTTCTCATCATTGCAGGCACCGTAGGTGAGGTAAGCGTCGATATGATAATTGGGTTTGGTGAACCTCACTTTCTGTACGAAGGTCACGTTATGCTCGAAATAGCGCAGTTTCATGCCGAAGATCTTATCAAAGGTGGAGATCTCATGGCCGCGTGGCTGCAGTTTGCCGACGAGGGTGACACCATCGAGCTTGTTGACGGTGAGCGTGGCGGAGGTGGGGCCGTCATTGCCCAGTCCGGTGGAGTAGACATGCCATCCGGGCTTGATACTACCTGTAAAGATGATCTCAGCTTCAGCGCTGCCGTTGGTCTTCAGTTGTGAGGAGAACTTCACGGGTTGAAGCATCTGAGCGCTGGCCAAGAGGGTCATCATCATGACCAGAAGAAAGGAAAGTAATCTTTTCATTTTGCTAATACGTATTTTTTTTCTCTTCTCTAAGTAATTGATTGCAAAATTACAACTTTTTTGTTGATTAGATTGCATTATCTAAGAAAAATACGTTTTTTATGCGAAAGAAGGTACTAGGTTTAACAGAAATTATCAATGTAGGGATACTATTTATGATGTTCCGCCTCCTTGTGCTTGCAAAGCGCAAGCACACAACGGGCAAGCCCTATTAGTGGAATAGACATTTTTTCCCCTCCCCTTTGGGGAAGGGGTGGGGCTTTACATGTTTCTCAGCGCGGCGAGGAGTTCCTGGTTCTCACTGCGTTTGCCGATGGTGATACGCAGACAATTACCGCAGAGGCGCACACGGGAGCGGTTGCGGACGATAATGCCCTTGGCAACGAGATAGTCGTAGACTCCCTGAGCGTCGTCCATACGGGTGAGGAAGAAGTTGGCATCAGTGGGGAAGACCTCCTGCACGAAGGGCAGATCGGCGAAGGCCTCCATGACACGTGTCCGTTCCTGGAGGATGATGCTGATCCATTTGTCCACTTGGTATGGGTCTTTCAGCGCTTCCATGGCCTGCTGTTGTGTGAGGAGGTTGACATTATAGGGATATTTCACCTTATTATATAATGCGATGATCTCCTTTGACGCGAAAGCCATACCGAGGCGGATGGCGGCGCAGCCCCAGGCCTTGCTCATCGTGTTGAGGACGACGAGATTCGGATGGTCGAGGATGGTTTTCCGTAGGGATTCCGTTTCTTTTGCGAAGTCGATATAGGCCTCGTCGACGATGACGATACCCTGGAAGCGCTTGATGACATCGAGGATGGCTTCACGGTTGATGAGATTTCCCGTAGGGTTGTTCGGCGAACAGATCCAGATGACCTTCGTGTGGTCGTCGCAGGCAGCGAGGAGCTTGTCGGCGGTGATCTGATAATGGTCGTCGAGGAGGACGGGCCGGTATTCCACGTCATTGATGTCAGCACAGACCTTATACATGCCATAGGTCGGCTCGATGGCTACGACATTATCGATGCCCGGCCGACAGAACACGCGGTAGGGGAGGTCGATGGCCTCGTCACTACCGTTGCCAAGGAAGATATTCTCCGCCGGTACCCCCTTGACTTCACTGAGGCGTGCCTTCAGATCACGCTGCAGGGGATCGGGGTAGCGGTTATAGGGTTGGTTATAAGGATTCTCATTGGCGTCGAGGAACACGTGCGCCTCATGGCCGCTGTATTCATCACGGGCAGAGGAGTAGGGTGCCAGCCGCCAGATGTTCGGCCTTACCAATTCTTGCAGATTCTTCATATCATTGGGAAATTAACCCCATTACAGGGAGCTACCACAAGGGACGGCCTCTGCAATGGGATGTTGGTTATTTCAGGCTCTTCAGGCGCAGGCGCATGGCGTTGGCATGGGCCTCGAGCTGTTCGTTTTCCGCCATACAGACCACAGCATTGCCAATGGAGCGGATGCCATCTTCGGAGAGATGCTGGAAGGTGACCTTCCGGACATAACTGTCGAGGTTTACGCCGTTGTAGGCGAGGGCATAGCGGTGTGTGGGGAGCGTGTGGTTTGTGCCACTGGCATAATCGCCGGCACTCTCACAGGCATATCTGCCGAGGAAGACGCTGCCGGCATTGACGACCTTGGCAGCGAGATCCTCATAGTCCTTTGTGGCGATGATGAGATGCTCGGGTGCATAGCTGTTGCTCAGGTCGATAGCCTCCTGCGTGTCGTGGACAAGGACGAACTGCGAGTTCTCCAGTGTCTTTGCGGCAATCTCATGGCGCGGCAGCTGCGGCAGCTGGCGCTCCACCTCTTCCTTCACTTTCGAGAGCATTTCCTCGGAGGTCGTGATGAGGAACACCTGAGAGTCGACACCATGCTCAGCCTGAGAGAGGAGATCGGCGGCAACGAAGACGGGATAGCTCGTCTCGTCGGCGATGACACAGACCTCGGAAGGACCGGCGGGCATATCGATGGCGACATCATGGAGGCTGACCTGTTGCTTGGCAGCCATGACAAACTGGTTGCCGGGGCCGAAGACCTTATAGACCTTCGGCACGGATTCCGTACCATAAGCCATGGCACCGATGGCCTGGACGCCACCGGCCTTGAAGATCTTGCTCACGCCGGCGATGGAGGCAGCGGCGAGGATGGCGGGATTTACCTTGCCTTCCTTGTTTGGTGGGGTACAGAGGACGATCTCCTTACAGCCCGCGATCTTCGCAGGGGTGGCGAGCATGAGGACGGTGGAGAAGAGGGGTGCCGTACCGCCGGGGATATAGAGGCCGACTTTCTCGATGGCGACGGCCTTCTGCCAGCAGACGACACCGCGGCAGGTCTCTACCTTCTCGCCGTGGAAGACCTCGGAACGGTGGAACTTCTCAATATTGCTGTGGGCCAGCCGCAACGACTGCAGCAACTGCGGAGACACCTCATGGAGGGCCTCCTGAATCTCCTCGTCGGTGACGGCGAGGCTCTGGAGACTGACATGGTCAAATTTCTCCTCGTAGCGCTTCACGGCATCATCACCATGGGCGCGCACATCATCGAGGACGCCTTTGACGGTGGCGTTGAGCTGGGAGACATCGAGGTGCGGACGCTCCACGATCTTCTCCCATTCCTCCCTTGCGGGGTATTTGAGTATGTGCATAGTTTACAGAATCATTTTCTCGATCGGCGTGACGAGGATACCCTGTGCGCCGAGCTCTTTCAGTTTACCAATAATCTCCCAGAACCGCTTCTCGTCGAGGACGGTATGGATGGAGCACCATTTCTCGTCGGCCAAGGGGATGATCGTCGGACTCTTGATACCCGGCAGCACATCCGTGATCTCCTTGACCTTATCCTTCGGGGCGTTCATCATGACATATTTTTTGTCCTGAGCGCTGCGGACGGCCTCAAAGCGGAAGAGCATCTCGTTGAGCACCTTGTGCTTCTCCTCATCCATGTTCCAGTTGCCGATGAGGACGGCCTCACTCTTCATCACCACTTCCACCTCCTTGAGGTTGTTGCTGATCAGGGTGGAGCCACTGGAGACGATATCGAAGATACCGTCGGCCAGGCCGATGCCCGGACTGATCTCCACGGAGCCCGTGATGACATGGATATCGGTGTTGATGCCGTTTTTCTTCATGAAGTTGTCGAGGATATACGGATAGGAGGTAGCCACTTTCTTACCCTCAAACCACTGAAGACCGTTGTATTCGATTTCCTTGGGGATGGCCAGGGAGAGACGACACTTGCTGAAGCCCAGACGTGAGATCACCTGGGCATGCTCGTGTCGCTCAACAAACTCATTCTCACCGACGATACCGATATCGGCAACGCCGTTGGCGACGCTCTGAGGGATATCATCATCCCGGAGATAGAGCACCTCCAGTGGGAAGTTGGAAGACTGAACGAGGAGCGTGCGCTTGCTGGAGCTCACCTTGATGTCTGCTTCTGAGAGCAGATTCATCGTGTCGTCAAAAAGCCGACCTTTTGACTGGACTGCAATTCTTAACATAAAAAACTTGGTTTGTTAAATAAAATCATTGCAAAATTACTCGTTTTCGTTGATATATGCAACATTTTTTGTAATTTTGTGCGGTAAAAACATGATGAAAGAATATTTATCGATAATATTTGCAATTTTTCTCCTCTCTTCTTGTACATCAAAAAAGGAGAAGATCACGACGCCATGGGGTACGACACTGAATACGGATGGTACCCAGGTGGTGTCGCCCTCGGATCATTTCTCCCTTGACGACCTCATCAGTAATGGTGAGATCATCATGCTCACGCTCTCCGGTCCCGATACCTATTATGATTATCATGGTCGTGGCATGGGTCTGCAGTATATGCTCGGTGAGCGGTTTGCCAAGAGTCTTGGTGTCTCCCTTCGCGTGGAGGTCTGTGCAGACACGACAGAGATGATCCGTAAGCTCGAGGATGGCGAGGGCGACATCATTGGTGTGCCGTTGCCCAGGCATGGCAGGGAAAAAGGTATCGGTGGACTGCTGTTCTGTGGTGCCACGATGTCGGAAGGTACGTTGCAGTGGGCTGTAAAAAAAGGCAGTGGAGAACTTGCCGAGGCCCTTGACCATTGGTTCACCCCCGATCTGGTGTCGAAGGTGAAGGCGGAGGAGAAGTTCATCCTCTCTACGGGCGGTGTCGTCCGTCATGTCTATGCGCCGATCCTCAATGCCGGCCGTGGGCTGATCTCCCGTTATGATACCTATTTCCGTATGTATTCCCCGATGGCCGGCGTCGACTGGAAGCTGCTGGCGGCGCAGTGCTATCAGGAGAGTTGTTTCGATCCTAATGCCCATTCTTGGGCCGGTGCCATGGGACTGATGCAGATCATGCCGGCCACAGCGGCCCATCTGGGGTTACCGATGGAGATGATCCATGACCCGCAGTCGAATATCGCCGCAGCCGCCCGTTTCATGGCGGAGCTGCAGGGGAAGTTTGCCGATGTTGATCCATCCCAGCGTGTCTTCTTCGCCCTGGCCTGTTATAACGGTGGCTACTGGCATATCCGTGATGCCATGGCGCTGGCGCGGAAATATGGCCGTAATCCCGGCTCATGGGCTGACGTCAGTGAGTTTGTTCTTAAGTTGAGTATTCCCGAGTTCTATCAGGATCCCGTCGTCAAGCATGGTTATATGCGTGGCCGTGAGACCGTAGATTATGTTGAGCGCATCCGGCAACGGTGGATGCAATACAGGGGGATGTAATAAAAGTAAAGAAGTAAAAAAGTAAAGAAGTAAAAAAGTAAACATAGGGAGATATCCCTTGTGGAGCTTTACTTTTTTACTTCTTTACTTTTTTACTTTTATCTTATCCTTGATCCCCGAGATAGCTGTCTTTGAACCCGAGGAAATAGAGGATGGCGTCGAGACCGAGGGTGTTGATGCTCTGTTCGGCATTGGCGACGACACGGGGCTTGGCATGGAAGGCTATACCAAGGCCGGCCTCAGAGATCATCGGCAGGTCGTTGGCACCATCACCGACGGCGATCGTCTGTGCGAGGTTTACATGTTCCACCTGAGCGATGAGTTTCAGCAGCTCGGCTTTACGATGTCCGTCGACGATCTCACCGACATACCGTCCCGTGAGTTTCCCGTCGTCACCGATCTCGAGCTCGTTGGCATAGACATAGTCGATGCTGTAGCGCTTGCGGAGATATTCCCCGAAATAGGTGAAGCCGCCACTGAGGATGGCGATCTTATAGCCGCAGCGTTTCAGTACGGCCATCAGACGGTCTGTACCCTCCGTGATCGGCAGATGTTCGGCGATATCTTTCATCACACTGACATCGAGACCTTTGAGCAGGGCCACGCGGCGTGTGAAACTCTCCTTGAAATCGATCTCACCACGCATGGCACTCGCCGTGATGGCCTTCACCTGATCACCGACACCGGCACGCTCGGCGAGTTCGTCAATACACTCCGTCTGGATGAGCGTGGAGTCCATATCGAAACAGATCAGGCGACGCATGCGACGGTACATATCATCTTTTTGGAAAGAAAAGTCGATGGCGTTCTCCTTTGACATCCGCATGAGTTCCCCCTGCATCTTCGCACGGTCCTCGGGCTCACCACGAAGGGAGAGCTCGATGCACGACCGTCGCTTGTTCTCTTCGGGATGGCGGATACTCACACGACCTGTCAGACGGAGGATAGAGTCGATGTTCAGTCCTTGTGAGGCGATGATCTTCGTGGCACCGGCAATCTGTGAGGCGGTGAGTGTACGTCCCATGACGGTAAGGATATAGCGGTTCTTACCCTGTTGGCCGACCCAGTCCTCATAAGCATCGTCGGAGACAGCCTGGAAACTGATGTTCACGCTGAGCTCGTTGGCTTTGAAGAGACATTCTTTCATGACCTGCCCGCTTTGACGCTCCTCCACACGGATCAAGACACCGAGGGAGAGTGTGGAATGGATATCGGCCTGGCCGATATCGAGAATATTCGCGTCATGACGGGCAAAGATCTCCATGAACGAGGCTGTCAGACCCGGACGGTCCTGTCCCGTGATGGAGATGAGAATCTGTTCCTTCCGCATAATTTATTTGAAATAATACAGGAACGTGGCCAAGCCCTGCAAAGCCGGCTTCCGCTCCCCTTCTATCTCTATCTTGAAATCAATGCCTGCCTTGCAGATACCGCGGAGGTTCTCAATGCTGGCGAGCTTCGTGACGAGGCGTACACGGGAACCGACGAGGACGGGCTTGCCGAAGCGCATCTTGTCCATGCCGTAGTTGACCATCATCGAGACATTGTTGACCTTGAGGATCTGTCCCCAGAAATGCGGCAACAGACTAAGGGTGAGGTAGCCGTGGGCGATGGTGCTCTTGTAAGGACTCTCCTTCTTCGCACGCTCCACGTCGACATGGATCCACTGGTGATCCAGCGTGGCGTCGGCAAAGGCGTTGATGCGCGCCTGGTCCACCTGCAGCCATTCACTCGTTCCTAACTCCTTGCCCTCGTACGTGGCAAACTCTTCGTAACTATTGATTACTAATTGTTCCATGATGTTTTTGAAAAATGATAGTGCAAAGGTAAAAAATAAAACTGAGATCATGAACGCTTTTCATAAAAACTTGCTAACTTTGCGACGAATTATGAGAAATTGGATTATTACACATCGCAGACTGGCCTTGCGGCTTGCCCTTGTCCTCGTCGTCTCCCTCTTGGCCGTTACGGCATGGTACTGTCTCGTCAGTCGTCAGCATATCAATCAGAATGACCTCAGCAATTACCGTGTCAGCATCCGTCGTGCCACTTCTTATTCCCTCTATGCCGACGGGAAGAAGATCATCGATTTTGATCCTGACACGACGGCACTCGACGGTTGTTGGGAGGATCGTTTCACCCTCGTGCCGAGTTCCTTCGGTCGGATTCTTGTCATCGACGATACGAAGGCGAGGAAGTACCGCTTCCGTGGTATTGATCTCCGCCAATGGCTGGAGGAGAAGAATGACTCCATAGAAAAACTCCTCAAGGATGAAGACGGGATGCTCGATGAGATGCGTTATTATCTGCGGGTCCACAGCGTCCGTGACGAGGGCTTCTCCACCGTCGCCGACCTCTATACGGTGACGAGAACGAAATATGACAGTCTGAAACTTATCTATGACTCTGTCTGTCATCATACGAACAAAAAGAGTAAACTAACCATCCGTTACAATTGCCATTATTATTATGGTAAGGAACGCCTGAAGGTTCTGCCGTCGATCCACCAAGGCTATGTCCTGTTGCAGTCAGTCCACATGCCCTTCCGTGCCATCGGACGTCCGAGACTCGTGGCTCGTCTGTTGGCCTCTTTCTTCTACCGTTCCCGTCCCCTCGATATCGATTGGAGCCTCTTCCCCGACAGCCTGGGGAATATCTACAGTGGCGAGGTCGACAGTCTTGGACGTTATGACGGCTACGGTTGTCTGAAGGAGAAAGACGGCAGCTACTACGACGGGCAGTGGCGTCACGGCAAGCGCAACGGTTTCGGATTCTCCCTCCGTCCCGGTAAGGCCATGCGTGTCGGGGAATGGAAAGAGGATAGCTATCAGGGTGAACGTCTCGTTTACAACAAAGATCGTATCTATGGCATTGATATCTCCAAATACCAGCATATCATGCACAAGAAACGCTATGCCATCGACTGGGCCCATCTGCGCATCACGTCGTTGGGGAGTATGAGTCAGAAGGAGGTGCATGGCACCATTGACTATCCCATCTCCTTCATCTTCATCAAGAACACGGAGGGCCGTACCGTCTTCAATCCTTATTATGCTCGTGACTACAAGGCTGCGAAGGCGCACGGCTATAAGATTGGCACCTATCATTATTTCACCACACGTTCATCAGGCTATCAGCAGGCTATGTTTTTCCTTCGTCATAGCCATGTATCGGCCAATGACCTGCCGCCGGTCCTCGATGTAGAACCGTTGCCGAGTCAGATCCGTAAGATGGGCGGTGTGGCCGCCATGTTCCGGGAGATCCGTACCTGGCTGCGCATCGTAGAGAATCACACGGGCAAGCGGCCGATCCTATATATCAGTCAGATCTTCGTTAACCGTTATCTTGACCGTGCGCCGGATCTCAAACATAACTATCCTGTATGGATCGCCCGTTATGGGCAGTATAAGCCTGATATCCGATTGGTTATCTGGCAGCTGAGTCCAGACGGTCATGTTCGTGGCATTGTCGGTCATACTGACATCAACGTCTTCAATGGCTATCGAAACGAATTTGAACGGTGGGCAATGGGAAATAAGTAGGGACATGATTTATCATGTTCCGTCAAGACAAGGATAAAATAAAAGACAAAGTAACAAATTCTACATATTCTGCAAAGATATGTATAATCTGTTACTCTGTCTTTTTTAGTGGCTGGGTGAGGCTTCTTTTATTTCTTGATGTTTGCCTCCTGCAGTCCGTAGTGCTTCTTCTTGTCAATAATGATGAGGAGGAGACTGAGGACGACGGCAATGACGCCGAAAGTGCAGAAGACACTCATACTCGTTGTGTATGTCGGATCGACACTGTTGAGCTTTCCTATCCACATCGGCACGAGACTCAGACCGATGTTCTGGATATAGAAGATGATGGCATAGGCACTTCCGAGGAGCTTCATCGGGATGATCTTCGGCACACTCGGCCACATGGCGGAGGGTACTAGGGAGAAGGCCACGCCGAGGAGGATCATGATGATCACGGCAAACCAGCCATAAGGGAGGATATGGATGGCGAAGATGAAGTGGATGGCGGCGAGCATTGTTGAGCCGATGAGCATCAGGGTAGCGCCTTTTCCGATCTTGTCATAGAGAGAGCCGAAGAGCGGTGTCAGCAGAATCGTGCCGAAGGGGATAAGGCCCGGGATGATACCGGCGACATTCTCGTTCACGCCGTAGTTAGCGATCATCAGTTTCGTGGCGAACTTCAGGAACGGGAACACGCCGCTGTAGAAGAGCAGGCACAGCAGACAAATGCACCAGAAGCCGGGATTGGTAAAGATCAGGGCGAGGTCACGGAAATGGAATTCCTCATCCTCGTCTTTCTTCTCCTCGTCAGCTTCCTCCTGCTTCAGCGTCTCACCCTTGGCTTCAGCGATACTCTTGTCGAGGCGCTTGTCCATGACGCAGTAGACGCAGAAGGCCAGGAAGCCGATGATCAGTAGCACCATGCCGAGGCAGACGGGAGCGCTGACCTTTCCGCCGAAGGCCTTGGCGAAAGGCAGAGACCCCATGAGGGCGCCTGCCGTGCCGAGACGGGCGAGAGCCACCTGGATACCCATGGCAAGGGCCAGCTCATGTCCCGTGAACCATTTCGTGATGATCTTCGATACTGTGATACCGCAGATCTCGCAGCCTGTACCGAAGATGGCGAAGCCCAGGGAGGCCACGGCTGCCGACATCGGGATATTGCCCTTGTAAATCAGGATGTTCATATAGAAATGGCTGTCGCCGAAGTCATGGCTGACACCGAAGAACTTGATGCATACACCGATGACCATCAGGGCGCAGGCCAGGATACCCGTGAAGCGGATGCCCATCTTGTCGAGGATGATACCTCCGAAGAAGAGCATAAAGAGGAACACGTTGATCAGGCCATAGCTGCCGGAGAAGAAACCATAATCTGTGGAGGTCCATCCGAGGCCGCCGGCGGCGCGGCTTGTCTCTATCAGACTCTCCAGAGGAGACATCACATCGGTGATGAAGTAGCCCATCATCATGGTGAAGGCTACGATGAAGAGCGCGGTCCACCGCGCTCCCTTGCTGTCGCTCAGCAAGTGTTGAATTTTCTCAGTCATAATATTTATTTCTCGTATTTGTGTTGATTATTTTTTCAGCCATTTGTCCAGCCAGTTGAAGAAGGTACGCTGCCAGAGGATACCGTTCTGCGGCTTTAATACCCAGTGGTTCTCATCGGGGAAGATGAGGAGTTCGGCGGGGATGCCACGCATACGTGCGGCATTGAAAGCGCCCATGCCCTGGTTGGCATTGATGCGGTAGTCCTTCTCGCCATGGATGCAGAGGATCGGCGTGTCCCACTGTCCTACAAACTTATGGGGACTGTTCTCGTAGGTCTTCTTGGCGTTGGCCGTCATGTCCTTGTTCCAGTAAGCGTCATCATACTCCCAGTTGGAGAACCAGGCCTCTTCGGTATCAGTATACATTGACTCGAGGTTGAAGGCACCGTCGTGGGCGATGAAGCACTTGAAACGCTTGTTGTGATGGCCGGCGAGGTAATAGACGCTGAAACCGCCGAAAGAAGCACCGACACAGCCGAGTTTGTCCTTGTCGACATACGGCAGGTTGTTGGCGGCATCATCAATGGCGGAGAGGTAGTCGTTCATGCACTGACCTGTCCAGTCGCCGCTGATCTCCTCGTTCCACGCGCTGCCGAAGCCCGGGAGGCCGCGACGGTTCGGGGCAACGATGACATAGCCGTGGGCAGCCATGATGAAGAAGTTCCAACGGTAGCTCCAGAACTGGGATACCGGACTCTGCGGGCCACCCTCACAATATAATAAGGTGGGATATTTCTTATTTTTGTCGAAATGCGGCGGTAGGATGATCCATACGAGTTCCTGCTTGCCGTCGGTCGTCTTCACCCAGCGTTGCTGGATCGTCGGCTTGGCGAGCTGGCTGAGGATATCGGCATTCTCCGTCGTCACCTGTGTGAGTTTTCCGCTTTTTGCCTTACCGGCGGTGAGGAGGTAGAGGTCATCGGGGGCGATCATGGAGTGACGGCTGACGAGGAGCGTGCGGCTCTTGGCATCATTGCCGAGCATCTGCAGACTGCCGTAGTCGTTCCACTGCTCCGGACTGACCTGCATGACCTTGCGGCCGAGGGTGACGTCGTAGACATTCACGCAGGCGTGCCAGCAACCGAGGAAATAGACACTCTTGCTGTCGTTGGCCCAGCAGTAGTCGTCGACATTGGAGTCGAAATTGTCCTTGTTGACAACATAGGTCTTCTTACCTGTAGCGATGTCCATGACACAGAGGCGGTTGAGATCACTCTCGTAGCCGTCATGTTCCATACTCTGCCAAGCGATATACTTACCGTCGGGGGAGAATTTCGGATTGACATCATAACCGACCATCCTATCACCCTTCTGGTGGTTGACGGTCTGGTTGCGCATTGACTTCGTGTAGTCGATGGCCGGCTCCTGGTAGCCCTCGGGCTTGCAGAGGTTACGGGTTGTCTTCGTGGCGATATCATAGAGGTAGATATCAGCATCGGTGGAGTTGGCATAAGCCACACCCTCCTTCTTACGACACGTATAGGCGATGCTGCGGCTGTCGGGACTCCAGGCAAGCTGTTCTATTCCGCCGAAGGGAGCCATCGGACATTCGTAAGGTTCGCTCTGCAGGATATCTGTACCTTCAGTGATGGTACCGTCAGCGTTGACAGTAGCCAGGAAGGGATGCTCGATACTCTCCACGTAATGATCCCAGTGGCGGTAGTTCATATCCGTCACGAGACGGCCCGTGGCCTTTGGCAGGTCAGAGGGGTTCTGCTGGATGGAACCATGATAGGGGATACTCTTGATGAGGATCACCTGCTTGCCGTCGGGACTGAAGCGGAAGCCGTCGATGTCCGTCTTGTCGTGGGTGAGCTGCTGGCGGCCGGTGCCGTCGGCATTCATCATCCACAGTTGACCGCCACGGAGGAAGGCGATCTTCCGGCCGCCGTCGATCCAGGCGGCATCGGTCTCGCTCTCGGCGTCTTTCGTCAGCGAGATCTTGTTACGGCCGTTGGCATCGGAGACGAAGAGCATCTGGTGGCCTTTGTTCTCCTGAATACTGTAGTAGCCCACTTGGTAAACGATTTTCTTGCCGTCGGGGGAGGCCTGAGCGCCACCGATACGGCCCATGGCCCAGAGCGCTTCCGGAGTCATCAGGTCGCTCTGGAGCTTGATCTCATTCTTCTGAATCATCGTCTGGGCGTTTAACGAAATACTGCCGCAGGCCAGCATCGTGGCTGCGGCAGCAATAGTGAGTGATTTGTTCATTTATAGTTCTCTTTTTTTCTCGTCAAGTTCAGCCTGTTTGCGCTTGAGCTCCTGCTGCTGGCGCTCCTGCATCTCCTGGAGGGCTTGGAGGCGTGCCATCATGCCGCCGGCTTTCTTCGGGTTGGCCTTGTTGGCCTTATAGCGGGACTCAAGGATAGCCAGGAGTTTCTCGTCATTCGTCGTCTTCCGCAGCAGCCACATGATGGCGGCGGAGAAGAAGAGGGAGACGAAGTAGTAGAAGTTCAGACCGGAGGAGTAGTCGTTGAAGACGAAGAAGAAGAACAGCGGCATGAGATACATCATCCACTGCATCATCTTCATCTGGTCTGCTTGCTGTCCGACCATCTGGTCTTTCTGCTGCTGCATGGTGAACCAGGAGTAGAGGAGCTGTGCGGCGCAGAAGAGGATACAGGTCAGCGAAAGATGGTCACCGATGAGCCAGAGGTTCTTGCTCCATTCGAAGATGGGGTCATAGGTGCTGAGGTCCTTCATCCACAGGAAACTCTGTCCGCGGAGCTGGATAGCGTTCGGCACGAAGTTGAACATGGCGATCCAGATCGGCATCTGGATGAGCATCGGCAGACAGCCGGAGAGGGGACTGACACCATATTTGGCATATTCCGCCATCATCGCCTGCTGTTTCTGCATCTGGTCCTCGGGCTTGTTATACTGTGCCGTGGCGGCATCGAGCTTCGGTTTGAGGACACGCATCTTCGCGGAACTCATATAGCTCTTCTTCACCATCGGATAGGTGATGAGTTTCAGCAACAGCGTGATCATGATCAGCACGACACCCATGGGGAAGACCTTGCTGAGCCAGTCGAAGACATAGATCGTGAACCAGCGGTTGATGATCCGGAAGAGTGGCCAGCCGAGGTATACGAGGCGCTGCATCTGCAGGTCTTTGCCTTGACCATTCTCTTTCTCTACCTTCTGCAGCAGGCGGAAGTCGTTGGGACCGAAATAGAAGTCAAATGTCGACGCGTTCTTTCCCGTAGGATCGAAGGCCGTCTTCAGTTTGGCTTGGTATTGTTTGAGATATTTGGACTCTTTGGCCTGTGGGATACTCGTCAAGAGGGCATCCTGCTGGAAACCGTTGTTAGCGATCATCACGGCGGAGAAGAACTGGTTCTTGAAGGCGACCCAGTTGATGGGGTCGTCGATCTTCTCGTCGATCTTCTCACTCGTCTCACTGAGATAGTCAGTGCCACCATCGGTATAGTGATAGGTCAGCGTGGCGTAACGGTTCTCAAAGGTATAGCCGCGCTCCTGCTGCCGGCAGTGGTCCTGCCAGTTGATATCCATACTATTGGTATTCGGCGCAAAGAGACCAGCCATACCATTGACGCGCAGGCTCATGTGGAGCATATAGTCACGTCCGAGGCGGTAGGAGAGCACGAGACTCTTGCCCGCACCGGCATTGGCGGTCATAGTGACGGTGCTGTCGGTGACCTGGCTGGGCTGGAAATAGAGGTCCCCGGTCATGATGTTGGCCTCTTTGGCGGCGAGCATGAAGTTCAGCTGCTGGTCCTTCCGGTCGAAGAGCGTCACGTTGGGCTGGTCCTTACTGCCGTCTTTGACGGCGATGTTATGACCGACATAACCCTTGATGACGGCTTTCTCCACCGTACCGCCTTTTGTGCTGAGCGTCAGGGCGACTTTGTTATTCTGAAGAACAATCTCCTGGGCCTTCTGAGCCTTCAGGGCTTCATGGAAGAGGGCCGTAGTGTCGGCTTCTATCTGTGCTTTCGCGGCAGCCTGGCGCTTGTCAGCGGCAAACTTCGCTGCTTTCTCGGCCTCTTTGCGCTTGGCGGTAAGGATGGAGTCCTTGACGAACTGGGCGCGCTGCTCCTCTTTCGACGGCTGGCTCCACCAGCTGAAGCCGATGAGGAGGAGGGCGATGAGCACAAAGCCGGTAATCGTATTCTTATCCATTTACTTTTTTACTTCTTTACTTTTTTACTTCTTCTTCTGGTTCTCGATGGCGGTCTTCACGAAGTTCATGAAGAGGGGATGGGGCTTGAGGACCGTCGACTGATATTCGGGATGGAACTGTGTGCCGATATACCATTTCAGACTCGGGATCTCGACGATCTCCACGAGGTTGCTCTCGGGGTTCTTGCCGACACACATCATGCCGTTCTTCTCGTACTCTTTCTCATATTCGTTGTTGAACTCATAACGGTGGCGGTGGCGCTCCTGGATATTCTCCTTCTTATAAATATCGAAGACACGGCTGCCCTGCTTGAGGACGCACTCATAGGCACCGAGGCGCATGGTACCACCCATATTGGTGATGTTTTTCTGCTCCTCCATGATGTCGATGACGTTATGCTGTGTTTTCTCGTCCATCTCACGGCTGTTGGCGTCAGCATAGCCGAGGACGTTACGGGCGAACTCGATGACCATCATCTGCATGCCGAGGCAAATACCGAAGGTCGGCACGTCATGGGTGCGGCAGTAATGAGCGGCGACGATCTTGCCTTCGATACCACGCTGTCCGAAGCCCGGGCAGATCACGATACCATCCTGTCCCTTGAGTTTCTCAGCGACATTGTCTTCGGTGATATTCTCGGAGTTGATGAACGTGATGTTGACCTTATGGTCATTATAGGTAGCGGCATGGGAGAGACTCTCGCGGATGGACTTGTAGGCATCCTGCAGGTCGTACTTGCCGACGAGGCCGATGTTGACGATCTCCGTGGCATTCTTGCGGCGCTCGAGGAAGGCCTTCCACGGACCGAGCTCCGGCGTGGGACCCACGGGCGTGCCGGTCTTGCGGAGGATAGCGGCGTCGAGGCCCTGGTTCTGCATGTTCACGGGCACCTCATAGATACTCGGCAGGTCCTCGCTCTGGATGACACAGTCGAGGTCGACATTACAGAAGGCGGCGACCTTCTTGCGGATGCCGTCGCTGAGGTGCTTCTCGGTACGGAGGACGAGGATATCGGGCTGGATACCGACGCTCTGCAGTTCTTTTACGGAGTGCTGTGTCGGCTTCGTCTTCAGTTCGCCGGCAGCACGGAGGTAGGGGACATAGGTGAGGTGTACGCAAACGGCATTCTTTCCGAGCTCCCATTTCAGCTGACGGATGGCCTCGAGGAACGGGGCACTCTCGATGTCACCGATGGTACCGCCGATCTCAGTGATGACGAAGTCATAATGGTATTTCTGTCCGAGGAGCTTGACGTTACGCTTAATCTCATCGGTGATATGGGGCACCACCTGGATCGTCTTGCCGAGGTAGTCGCCGCGGCGCTCTTTGTCGATGACGGCCTTGTAGATACGCCCCGTCGTCAGGGAGTTGGCCTTGGTGGTCTGGATACCGGTGAAGCGCTCGTAATGACCGAGGTCGAGGTCGGTCTCCATACCGTCGACGGTGACATAGCACTCGCCGTGCTCATAGGGGTTGAGCGTACCGGGATCGATGTTGATGTAGGGGTCGAATTTCTGGATAGTGATGTTATACCCCCTTGCTTGAAGGAGCTTACCAATAGACGAAGAAATGATTCCTTTACCAAGAGAAGAAACCACACCGCCAGTGACGAAGATATATTTTGTTTCAGCCACGATGATAAAAAGTTAAATTTTATTTTGTAATTACAAGGTGCAAAGTTAGCGCTTTTTTGGCAAAGATGCAAAATATTCCTATTCTTTTTATTACCTTTGCACAGAAAAAGAACAAGAAAGCGTATAAACGATGAAACTAAAATATTTTTCTTTCCTTTTTGTAACCTTGTTTTTCGGACCGATGCCGGTGTCTGCCGATAGTGCCGTCGGGCAGCGTCAGCCTGTTGTTTTGCCGACAGCCCTTGACAGTACGCGTACGGCGGAGCTGCGGCGGGAGGTGGAGCAGGGAAGTGCTCCGTTGTTTCTGCCGATGACGTTCTACCGCGGTCCCGTGCAACAGGCGTTCTCTCTGCAGAAGGGTGCGACGTCACCGTTGACGGCCTATGTCGACAGTCTCCTTCTGTCGGTCTATGTCAATCATCCCGACCTCGTGGAGGTAAGTGAGCGGCAGCTGGACCGCATCAGCGCCCCTGTGAAGGAGCGTGAGCAGGACCGTGAGCCTTTGGAGTCGCATCCGGACATCGTTGACATTGTCTCTCCCGGTGGTATCAGTGAACCGGAGTTCACGCCGCAGGGTCTCCTTATCCGTCGTCCGAATTTCTGGACGTTCTCGGGAGACTATTACCTGCAGTTCATGCAGAACTACGTCTCGACGAACTGGTATAAAGGTGGTGAGAGCAACTACAGCATGCTTGGCTCTGCGGTCATGCAGGCCAACTTCAACAACAAGCAGAAGCTGCGTTGGGACAACAAACTTGAGATGCGCCTCGGCATGCAGACGTCGAAGGGTGACAGCATCCACAGCCTGTTGACGACAGAGGATCTGCTGCGTCTGACGAGTAAGGTCGGTCTCCAGGCGCATAAGCGGTGGTATTACACCCTACAGATGATTGCCACGACGCAGTTCACCCATACCTACAAAGCCAACGACCCGAAGGTCTATGCCTCTTTCTTCTCCCCGTTCACCCTCAACGCCTCTCTCGGTATGGACTATACCATTGAGGCCTTCCACAAGAAGCTCGCGGGAACGGCCCATCTGGCACCTATCGCCGTCAACTATAAGTTTGTCAACCGCGGTGAACTGGCCACGCGCTATGGTATCGATGCGGGGAAGCATTCCTTGTGGGACTATGGTTCGGAGTGTACGGTTGATGTGAAATGGCTTCTCAGCGACCGTATCAACTGGAAGAGCCGCCTCTTCGCCTATACTACCTATAAAAGGACAGAACTGGAATGGGAAAACACGTTCTCATTCCAGTTCAATAAGTGGATCTCTTCCAATCTCTTCATTTATCCGCGTTTCGATGATGGTGTCGAGCGCATCGGCGAGCATAGTTACTGGCAGTTGAAAGAGTATCTCAGCATCGGTTTTTCGTATAATTTTTAACGAATAATATGCATGCCGTTTCAGCATCGGGCCGCCACAAGGGCCGGCCCCTGCAAGCGGATGGGGATCAATTCGGAGCAGCATAGAGCCATGCGACGTAAAGGATGATGAGGATGGCGAGGACCGTCATCGTCAGCAAGGTCACGCGGCGCAGGCTCTTACGCAGTTTTCTGCGGTTGAGGATCTTCCGTTTCATGATTTCGGAGTCATCAGCACGGTGGTGATGATGCCGGTGGTGGTGATGACCATCCGCTCCGATATATAAGTCATTATTGTCTGTACTCATAAATTTCTTGATCGGTTGTTATTTTAAAATTTGAAGTTGACAGCGACTTCGGCAACACTATAGTCCTTGTCGGCAGCGCCGCGGTTGTGGATATACCCATACTCGGCACTGATCTGGAAATTCTTATGGAAGTTATAGTCCATGCCGAACTCATAGCCATTATACTGTCGGGAGCAGTCACCCGTAGGCTGGTACATGTCGTAACGGACCTTCGCATGGAGTTTCTTCTTGATGATCGGCGCGATGACGAGGGCGTAGACGGCCTGGCTCTTGTTGCCTAAAGCCTCGTTGACGGTGCAGTCCTTGCTGCTGGCGTCATTGGTGTTGACGAGGGCCTCCTGGAAAGCATAGCCATAGGAATGGGCATACTCGGAACGGAATGTCCAGTCGTCGACGACATACTCGCCGGAGAAGGCGTAACGCTCCTGGTCGAGGCTGCGGACCTCATTGGTGTGCTCCTTGCCGTTCTCGTCGGTCCAGTTGCCTTTGCGGGCATAGCTGCCGGTCCATCCGAAAGCACCGAGGCGCATGCCGGCGACGGGCATGACCCACAGACCGCCGATGACATTCTTCCGCTGGTCGACATCACTGACGTTGATGCCCTGACCGTTGAAGACACCCACCTGGTAGTGGAGGAGGTTACGGCCACTGGCATTCTTCAGGAAGTCACCCTGGAGTTGCAGACCGATGTCACGACCGTTGCTGGAATGCTTGCCGCTACGGTCGGAGAAGCCGGCGAACTTCAATACGGCTTGTGAATAGGAGCGGAAACCCTGGTCGATGGGGTTCATGGGGTTCTCGAAGAGGAACGGGTTCTTGAACTGACCGATCTTCACGCGCAGGAAATCGTATTTCTGCCATTCGGCAAAGAGGTCGACGACACGCGGTGAGGAGCCGAGGGTTGACGTGTTACCATTGAACTGGATCTGTGTCTTCCAGTAGAAGTCCTGCGCGATGCGGCCTTCCAGAGAGACACGGAGCATACGCAGTTCGAAACTGTTTGACTTTGCCGTTTCCTGACCGTTATACGCATAACGGATCATGCCATAACCCGAGAGCTTCACTTGTGAGAGCCAAGAGGGCAGTTTCACCTCGGCATGGACAGGCATTCCCATGAGTGTGCTCAGGAGTGCCACTGAGATAATCCCCTTTTTCATATTCTTTTCTTGAACGATAATTGTCTTTAGTGGTGCAAAAATACGAAAAAATATTGGGGTATGAGCGTAAAAGACAAAAAAAATCCCAAAAGCATGAGCTTTTGGGATCTTTTCTGATATTTTTTACCCCCGTAGGGGCGGCTTTTACTTACCCTTCTTCTCGAGCTGAGCCTTCAGCTTAGCCAGAGCGTCGAGGTCACCGAGCGTTGTGCTGGCAGCGACATTGTTGATCTGCGGAGTCTCAGCAGCCTTCTTGTTGCCACCATTGTGACGACGGGCGGGCTTGTAGTCATCCTTCAGATCCTCGAAGGTACGGGCATGAGAGAGGATGATACGACGGCTGTCCTTGTTGAATTCGAGAACAACCCAGTCGAGCTCCTCGCCGACCTTTGCCTGAGAACCATCCTGCTTAGCGAGATGTTTGACAGTGCAGAAGCCCTCACCACCCTCGTCGAGGGTAACGACAGCGCCGCGGTCCATCATCTCGGAAACCTTACCCTTATGGGTAGAACCGATGGTGTAGATCTGCTCCCAGTTGTCCCAAGGATTCTCCTCGAGCTGCTTGTGGCCGAGGCTCAGACGGCGGTTCTCCTTGTCGATGTCGAGGACGACGACGTCGATGTCGGCACCAACGGTGGTGAACTCAGAAGGATGCTTAACCTTCTTCGTCCAGCTGAGGTCGCTGATATGGATCAGACCGTCAACACCCTCTTCGAGCTCAACGAAGATACCGAAGTTGGTGAAGTTGCGGACCTTAGCGGTATGCTTGCTGCCAACGGGATATTTCACCTCGATGGTCTCCCAAGGATCTTCCTTGAGCTGCTTCAGGCCAAGGCTCATCTTGCGCTCCTCGCGGTCGAGGGTGAGGATGACAGCCTCTACTTCGTCGCCGACCTTCAGGAAATCCTGAGCGCTGCGCAGGTGCTGGCTCCAGGACATCTCACTGACGTGGATGAGGCCCTCGACACCCGGCTGGATCTCTACGAAAGCACCGTAGTCAGCCATGACGACGACCTTACCATGAACATGATCACCTACCTTCAGGTTCGGATCGAGCGAATCCCAAGGATGCGGGGTGAGCTGCTTCAGGCCGAGCGCGATACGCTTCTTCTCCTCGTCGAAGTCAAGGATGACGACATTGATCTTCTGATCGAGGGAGACAACCTCATGGGGATCACTGACGCGGCCCCAGGAGAGGTCTGTGATATGGATGAGTCCGTCGACACCACCGAGGTCAACGAAGACACCATAGGAAGTAATGTTCTTGACGGTACCCTCGAGGATCTGACCTTTCTCGAGTTTGGAGATAATCTCCTTACGCTGCTGCTCGAGCTCTGCCTCGATGAGTGCCTTGTGGGAGACAACGACGTTGCGGAACTCCTGGTTGATCTTGACAACCTTGAACTCCATGGTCTTGCCGACGAAGACGTCGTAGTCGCGTATAGGATGAACGTCGATCTGGCTGCCCGGCAGGAAAGCCTCGATGCCGAAGACATCCACGATCATACCGCCCTTGGTACGGCTCTTGATATAACCCTGGATGATCTCATCCTTCTCAAGAGCCTCATTGATCTTCTCCCAGCTCTTAGCCAGGCGTGCCTTCTTGTGGGAGAGTACGAGCTGACCGCGCTTGTCTTCCTGACTCTCGACGTAAACCTCTACCTTGTCGCCGACCTTCAGATCGGGATTGTAGCGGAATTCAGAAGCGGGGATGATACCGTCGCTCTTGTAGCCGATGTTGACAACGACCTCTTTCTTGTCGATAGAGATCACGGTGCCTTCAACGACCTGATCGTCCTGAATCTTGTTCAGGGTTTCATCATACGCCTTGGTAAGGTCTTCCTTGCTGACGCTTGTACTCGTGCCATTCTCAAACTCGTCCCAGTTGAAGTCTGCGAGCGGCTGTACGTTCTTAAAATCTGACATAAAAATAAATAAAAAAATTAATAATTAATAAAGTTGGACTTTATGTTGAATATTTTGTTCGGGCACATGTTACCCAAAACGGCTGCAAAATTACAAATTTTCAACGGGTTATGTTTGGTTAAAAGCAAATTATTAAGATTATTTAACGACATTATCCTCTTGCAGGGGCCGTCCCTTGTGGCGGCCCGATGTCCGAAGGGCATTCCGCACGCGGATATCGATTCGGCGTTCCGCCGACGGGCCGCCACAAGGGACGGCCCCTGCAAGTGGATCCGTCCTTAATAGCTTCTGGCGATGATGACCTTACAGGTAGCGGGCTTGCCGCTGACCATGTCGGTGCCGGGGTTAGACTGGTCGAAGCCGTAAGGGACGCAGCGGATGGTAGCCTGCGTGTCCTCCTTGATCTTCGCCTCTGTCTCGGCAGTGCCGTCCCAGGGGCAGAGGAAGAAGCCACCGTCGACGATGCGCTTCTTGAACTCGTCGTAGTCGTTGCACTCATAGATACGGCTGTCGCGGTATTTCTTCGCTTTCTCGAAGAGGGCCTTCTGCATGTCCTCGAGGGTGTCCTTTACGCGCTGTGCGATACCGTCGAAGGAGACGCTCTCCTTCTCCAGGGTGTCACGGCGCATGATCTCGATGGTACCGTTCTCAATGTCACGGGCACCGAGGACGAGGCGTACGGGGACGCCCTTGAGCTCGTAGTCGGCGAACTTGAATCCCGGACGCTTGTTGTCGGCGTCATCATATTTCACGCTGATGCCGGCGGCCTCGAGCTCGTTGATGACGGGCTGGATCTTCTCCGTGATGGCGGCGAGCTGCTCGGCATTCTTGCTGATGGGCACGATGACGACCTGGATCGGCGCGAGCTTCGGCGGCAGCACAAGACCGTTGTCGTCGGAGTGGACCATGATGAGGGCACCCATGAGACGGGTGGAGACACCCCAGGACGTAGCCCATACATATTCCGGCTTATTCTCTTTATTTAAATAGGTGACATCGAAACTCTTGGCGAAGTTCTGACCGAGGAAGTGGCTCGTACCACTCTGCAGAGCCTTGCCGTCCTGCATCATGGCCTCGATGGTGTAGGTGTCGAGGGCACCGGCGAAGCGCTCCGTGGCACTCTTCACGCCCTGGATGACGGGCACGGCCATGAAGCCCTCCACGAAGTTGGCATAGACATGGAGCATCTCCTTAGCCTTGGCCTCAGCCTCCTCACGGGTAGCATGGGCGGTATGTCCCTCCTGCCAGAGGAATTCGGAGGTACGGAGGAACGGACGTGTACGCATCTCCCAGCGCATGACGTTACACCACTGGTTGCACATGATCGGCAGGTCGCGCCAGCTGTGGATCCATCCCTTGTAAGTGTTCCAGATGATCGTCTCCGAAGTAGGCCGGATGATGAGGGGCTCATCGAGCTTGGCGGCGGGGTCGACGACGATGTCGCTACCGTCATCGCTGACCTTCAGACGGTAGTGGGTGACAACGGCACACTCCTTGGCAAAGCCCTTGACATGCTCGGCCTCACGGGCGAAGAAGCTCTTCGGGATGAGGAGGGGGAAATAGGCGTTCTTCACGCCCGTCTTCTTGAACTCCCGGTCGAGTTCCTGTTGCATCTTCTCCCAGATAGCATAGCCATAGGGCTTGATAATCATACAGCCACGCACGGGAGCCTGTTCGGCGAGGTCTGCCTTGGCCACCAGGTCGTTGTACCACTGACTGTAGTTGTCAGCACGCTTGGTGAGTTGTTTGAGTTCTTTAGCCATTTCTTTATTTCTTATTGTTTTTACTGACGTTGAATGGGGAAATCCCCCGGGCAAATAGGTGTTTCCCCCTTGTCCGGAAACGGAGAATCCCGTAACTTTGGGGCAAAATTACAAAAAAATGTTCACAAAACCGCTTAGTTGCGGAAAAAAGAATTATCTTTGCAAAATAAAACTTATAGAAAGGAATTTAACATGAAAAATCTGAAAGTAGCTGTAGCAGGCATGTCCCTGCTCCTTTTGGTAGGTTGTCAAACCAACACACAGACGGGTGCTGCCGTCGGTGCCGGTGCTGGTGGCGCTCTCGGTGCCCTCATCGGCGGACTGCTGAACAACTCCCATCGTGGCACGGGTGCCCTCGTTGGTGCAGCCATCGGCGCTGCCGTTGGTGGCGGTGTCGGTACGGCTATCGGCAACCACATGGATAAGGTGAAGAAAGAGGTGGAGCAGAATGTCACCAATGCCAAGGTTGACGAGGTGACGGATGCCAACGGTCTGAAGGCCGTGAAGGTTACCTTTGACAGTGGTCTGCAGTTCGATCTTGGCAAGTCGACGCTCCGTGCTGCCAGCAAGAAGGACCTGCAGAAGTTCGCCCAGGTGCTGAAGAAGGACAATACCCTCGATGTTGATATCCAGGGCTATACCGATGCTACGGGTGGTGATAAGATCAACCAGCCGCTGAGTGAGCAGCGTGCCGCCACCGTCGGCGCTTACCTCATCCAGCAGGGTGTCAGCCGCAGCCAGTTCAAGAATGTGGCCGGTTATGGCAGTCAGAATCCTATTGTGAATGCCACCGTGGCCCCGCAGAACCGTCGTGTGGAGGTTTATCTCTATGCTTCCAAGCAGATGGTGAAGGATGCCCAGAATGGTAAATTGGATGATTAATGGGTAAAATCAAGAAAATTTTAAGATGGATGGTGGTGCTGTTTTTCAGTTCCACCATCCTTTCTGTTATAGTCTACCGCTTCCTGCCGGTATATATCACGCCGCTGATGGTCATCCGCTGCATCCAGCAGGCGGGAAGGGGAGAGAGTATCACGCTCCATCACCACTGGGTGTCGCTCGACGAGATCTCGCCCCATATGCCCGTGGCCGTCATGGCCAGTGAGGACCAGCGCTTCCTCCTCCATCACGGCTTCGACTATAACGCCATCGAGAAAGCCGCCGTCCATAACCTCAATGGCGGCAAGAAGCGTGGCGCGAGCACCATCTCCCAGCAGACGGCGAAGAACGTGTTCCTCTGGCCTGGCCGTTCCTGGGTCCGTAAGGGCTTTGAGACCTATTTCACGTTCCTCATCGAACTGATGTGGAGCAAGCAGCGCATCATGGAGGTCTATCTCAACAGTATCGAGATGGGCGACGGCATCTATGGTGTCGACGCCGTGGCGGAATATCATTTCGACAAGAAAGCCAAGGACCTCTTCCGTGGGGAGTGTGCGCTCATCGCCGCCTCCCTGCCCAATCCGCTGAAGATGGACAGTGGCCATCCGTCGGCTTATATGCGCAAGCGTCAGCGGGAGATCGAGCATGAGATGCTCTTCGTCCCCGCCTTCCCCGAGGAAGGCGAGGATGTCAACCCCGGTACCGTCGTCGGCGGGGCATATAAACACAGGTAAACCAACAGATAAACCAACAGATAAACAAGCAAAGATAAGACATGTCGGAAGAAGAACTCCTCTCTCAACTCAACCCCGCCCAGCGTGCCGCCGTAGAATATATCGACGGCCCGTCGCTCGTCATCGCCGGTGCCGGCTCGGGCAAGACCCGTGTACTGACCTATAAGATCGCCTACCTCCTGCAGAAAGGCCTGCAACCGTGGTCGATCCTCGCCCTGACGTTTACCAATAAGGCTGCCAACGAGATGAAGGAGCGCATCGGCCGCCTCGTCGACCCGCAGCGTGCCCGCCAGTTGCACATGGGCACGTTCCATTCCATCTTTGCCCGTATCCTCCGTGTTGAGGCGTTGCATATCGGTTATAAGCAGAACTTCACGATCTATGACGAGGCCGACAGCCGTTCGTTGTTGAAAGCCATCATCAAGGAACTCGGCCTCGACGACAAGAAATACAAGCCCGCCACCGTCCACAACCGGATCTCCATGGCGAAGAACCGCCTCTGTCTCCCCGACAGTTATCTCAGCGACAGTGACCAGCGCATGCAGGACCAGCGGCAGCAGATCCCCGAGGTGGGGCGGATCTACGGCCTTTACTGTGAGCGCTGCCGCCAGGCCAACGCGATGGATTTCGACGACCTCCTCGTCAACACCTATCTTCTCTTCAAGGACCACGAGGATATCCGACAGAAATACTCCCTTCATTTCCGGTATGTCCTCGTCGATGAGTACCAGGACACCAACTGGGTGCAGCAGATGATCACCCTTCAGCTGACGAAGGAACAGCAGCGTCTCTGTGTCGTCGGTGATGACTCGCAGAGCATCTACTCCTTCCGTGGCGCGAATATCGATAATATTCTCGGCTTTCAGAAACAATATCCCGGTACGAAACTCTTCAAACTCGAACAGAACTACCGGTCAACACAGCGCATCGTCGCTGCCGCCAACAGTCTCATCCGCCATAACCAGCGGCAGATCCCCAAGGAGGTGTTCTCTGAGAATGCTGAGGGCGACAAGCTCCACCTGCGGCCTGCCTACAGTGACCGTGAGGAGGCCGCCATCGTCTGTAAGGAGATGCGGCGCCTGCACAGCGGTGAAGACAGCCGGTGGAGCGACTTCGCCATCCTCTACCGTACGAACGCGCAGAGCCGCAGCTTCGAGGAGGAGCTGCGGCGTCAGGAGATCCCTTACCGGATCTTCGGTGGACTGAGTTTCTATCAGCGGAAGGAGATCAAGGATATCATCGCCTATTTCCGCCTCGTCGCCAACACCGATGACGAGGAGGCCTTCAAACGCATCATCAACTATCCCGCCCGGGGCATCGGCAACACCACCGTGGGCCGTATCGCCGCCGCTGCCGCCGCTGCCGGCGTGAGCTTCTGGACGGTCATCAACGAGCCCGCCCGTTGCCAGCTCAATGTCAACCGCGGCGCACTGGCGAAACTCATGGCCTTCCGTGATCTCATCGCCGCTTTCCAGCAGCGCCTCGCCGTCGATGATGCCTATACACTTGGAAAGGATATCATCGAGAAGAGCGGTATCTCGAAGGATATCTATACGGGCACGGATGCCGATGCCCTCAGCCGGCAGGAGAACCTCGAGGAGTTCCTCAACAGTCTGCAGGCTTTTGTCGCCGATCAGGAGGAGACGGAAGGGGAGGGACATGCCCGGCTTACCGATTTCCTCCAACAGGTGTCGCTGCTCACCGATCTCGACAGTGATGACGGTGATGACGGCGACCGTGTCACGCTGATGACGATCCATGCCGCCAAGGGTCTCGAGTTCCCCACGGTCTTCGTCGTTGGTATGGAGGAGAATATCTTCCCATCCTTGATGTCCCTCGACAGTCCCCGTCAGCTCGAGGAGGAGCGCCGTCTTCTTTATGTCGCCATCACAAGAGCTGAGCGCCACTGTTACCTCACCTATGCCCGTAACCGCTGGCGCTATGGCACGATGCAGGTCGACGAGCCGAGCCGGTTCCTCCGGGATATCGACGGTCGTTATGTCGATGAGGGCGCGGAGACCGCGGCGTCCTCTGCCGCCACCTCCCGTCGGCTGCCGTGGGAGGACGACTATGAGCCGAACAAACCGTATGTCAGCAACCCCGAATATCAGCGGGGCGTGCCGCGGTATAACAGCCGTATGCAGAACAGCCGTCCCGTGGCCTCTCAGTTCATGGCCGATCCGAAACCGAAGATCACGCGTCCCCGTCGCCCTGAGGCTGCTGTCGATCCCTTCTCTGAGGGCTTCAAGCGCAAGCTCGTGGAGCATGGTGGCAGTCTGCGCCGTCTCAACGACGCGATGACGAATGGCGGACGGGCCGTAGCAGCCCCCTCGTCCTCCAAGGTCTCCGCCGCCGCCCTTTCCCCCGGCACGAAGGTGGAGCACCAGCGCTTCGGCATCGGTACCGTCATCAAGGTTGAGGGGACGGGAGAGAACGAGAAAGCGACGATCGACTTCGACAACAGCGGGAGGAAGCAGCTCCTGCTGAAGTTCGCCCGCCTCAGCGTCATCGGGTAGGGACATAATTCATTATGTTCCGCCATTTGTCAAAATATTTTACTAAAAAGGGTGTCGTATCCAACTTCGGTTCTAGCGTGGCGATGGGCTTTTCCGAGCCCGCTTTCGCCTTTTCGCTGCTCTGCACGTACCAGAATTTTTTCTCTTTCGTGCAGAATTTTCTAAACATCGTGTTTACGAGCCTATCTATGGGAGATCCATGCGCCGTTTTCGTGTATAATCGACTGTATAAAACGGAAATAAACCTGTGTTTTTAATGGTTTTATGCGAATAATTATGCAATATTCGGTTGCTTGAATTTTACTATACTGATTATCAGGTGTTTACAACTCGCTTATTTCTGAAATATTTCCGTCCTGTCGTCCGCTTGCTTCCCTCCATGTCCTCCAAAATCCTTTACTTGTCAAGATTTTTTACCAAAAGGGGTTCACTGTCCAGCCGGTCCTTCCTCGTTCGCCAGTCGGGAAGATACCTGTCCATTAAGGCCCAGAAGGTGTCGTTGTGGAGGCGGACTTTCGTATGGATCAGCTCATGTACGACGACATATTCGATGCAGGTCCGTGGCTTCTTGGCGAGCTGTAGGTTGAAGAGCAACCGCTTGGTTCGGTAGTTGCAACTGCCCCATCGCGTCTGCATGTCCTGGATCTGCCAGTCGTAGTAGGTTGTATTCATCGTCGTCGTCCATTGCTCGATCATGGGGCCGAGCACCTTGGCGAGCTCGGCGCGGTACCAGTCGTTCATCAGCGTCTGCCGTTGCGCCTTCGTCGTGCCGGGCTTCACGGTCATGAGGATGAACTGCTTGTTCTTCACGGCGACATGCGGCGGCATGCAATGGGTCTCGACCAGCAGACGGTAACGCGCCCCGAGGAAGTAATGGTCTTCTCCGGAGACATATTCGCGGTCGCTCTGTCGCGGTTGCTCACTGATCTCCCGCTGTTTGGCATGGATCCAGCCGATACGGGAGATGACGAAGAGCTTCACCGACTCGTCATCCATCGTGTCGGGCGCAGAGACATGCACGCGCCCGTCAGGCGGATAAACGGTGAGGTGGATATTCTTGATCGGTTTGAAGTCGACAGCCACAGCGGTCTCGTCAATATTCAGCGTGATACTTCTTGTTGTCTTCACCATTAGTATTCCTTCTGCGCCTTGATGATATTGAAGACCTTCTCAATCAGGGCTTCGTTCTCTTTCCCTAATAACTGACCGACAGCAATTTTGATTGCTCGCTCCTTCATCCTTGAGCCGCGCCACTTCGCTTTAGCCACTCTGCGGACAGCTGCATCCACTTGCAAGGTTACATCCATGTCTTTGTCCAGATTGTCATAGAGCGCCTTCTTACCTGTGGTGTTGATGGCGGGAGGATATTTCTTGAGTTTCAACTTCTCTTCGCGCAGCTTCTCGACGAGCTGCTTGATCAACTGCTTATAGTCGATCTGCTCTTTCTTCAACTGCTCCAAGAGGTTGTTGAGCATCTCCGACATGCGGTCATAGTATTCGGGGTTCTCCTGATGCTTCTCAATGATGATGCGCCGGGCATTGCCGGTGATATATTCCGCCATGTTCTTTGGATCGCTCATCGTCTTCGGCATGTGCCTGGCACCTTCCTCCGCACCTTTGTCGAGGATGATATCCAAGAAACTGATATCGCTCATGTCAGCAACGAGGTCACTGTCTTTCGCACGCACATAGTTGTCGAGCAGCTGCCGCATGCCCGGCGTGTAGGCTTTCAGGTCGATGGCATCCCCACTCTTGAGTTTGAGCTCGTCCTTGAGATCATTGTAGTAAGCCACGGTCTTTTTCATCTCGGCAGCCTCGGTAGCCGTATATCCTGCCACCTCCATGTCGTTGGCAATGTTGATATAAGCCCGCACGAGGTCTTCAATGGCTTTATAGAGCAATTGCCGTTTCATGGCGTTCTTCTCGCTTTCCGCCCATTGCTCATCGGGTGGCGTCGTCTCCCGATACACGAAGAAGGCGAAGTAGCCCTCCTGCGTCTTCGGCTCCACATCCTCGCACATCTTGCGCACGGTCTCCAATGCCTTGTCGAGATCCTCACGTCCTTGCTTGACGCGGTTCTTCACGAGCCCCTCGACATCCTCCTTGTCGAAAGCGTCGAAGGCTCCGCTGGTATAGTCGTCGACGGCATCACGGATGGCATTGAAGAGATCCTGATAGTCGATGATGAAACCATAGTCCTTGTTCTCCCCGGCCACGCGGTTCACGCGGCAGATAGCCTGGAAGAGGTTCTGGTCCTGCATCTTCTTGTCGAGATAGAGATAGGTGGCGGCAGGGGCGTCGAAGCCCGTGAGCAGTTTCGACACGACGATGACGAGTTTTATGCGGCCGGGATGGTCCACAAACTCCTTCTTCACCTTCGCCTCATAGTCGGCAGCCTTCAGGTCCTTGCCGAGAATCTCCTCATAGGTGTCGTAGATAAACTTCTTGCCCGTCTCGCCTTCCCCCGTGTACTCGTCTTTCACGTCCTTGCTCTGGGGCTCATAGCTCGTCACGAGACCGACATGCCCTTTCAGACTCGTCTTCTCAAACATTTTGTAGTAGCGGCAAGCCTGATAGATGGAGTCGGCGACGAGCATGGCGTTGCCGTAGCCTCCGGCCAGGGCGGGCTTCGTGTCCATGTCCATTACGATATCCGTCACGATACGGTCCATGCGCTCCTTGGCGGAGAAGAGCTTCTTCATCTGCGCCCACTTGCCCATGAGCACTTTCTTCGCCACGCGGCTCAGGCCCTTGGTCTTGGCGTCGAACCACTGGTCGACCTTGTCTTTCGAACCTAAATACTGTGCCACGTTGCGCGGCTCGTAGCGCAGGTCGAGGATCACCTTGTCATCGACAGCCTCGTCGAACTTATAGGTATGGATGAAGCTGCCAAAGATCTCCAACGATGTACTTTTCTTGCTGCGGAGTATCGGGGTACCCGTGAAGCCGATCATCGTGAAGTCCTTGCCCATGATATGCTCCATCGCCTTGTGCAGCAGTCCACTCTGCGTGCGGTGGCACTCGTCGACAAAGACGATGACGTTCTTGCCTTTCACCGAGAAGTCCGCGGGGAGCTTCTGCTGAATGATCTCCATGTAGGCTTTCTCGTCATCGGGTATGCGCTTGTTGCCGACATATTCTGCCGGTATCCGCTTCCGGGCGCCGAACTTATGGATGAGGGTACAGATGAGCCATTTGTTGTCGTGGTTGAGCAGACTGATAAGCTGGGCGCCACTTGTTGCCTGACTGATGTCTTCCTTCACGTCGGCAAAGCCTTGCTCGATCTGGTCGTCGAGCTCATTGCGGTCGGTGACGATGATCACGCGTGGGTCCTCGAGGTTCTCATGGATCCATTTCGCCAGCCATACCATGATGAGACTCTTGCCCGAGCCCTGACTCTGCCAGATGATGCCGCCCTCGTGCTCGCCGATGCGCTTCTGCGCCGCCTTGATGGCAAAATACTGGTTTGGACGCGCCGCCTTCTTGATGCCGCCGTCGAAGATGATGAAGTCGTGGATGAACTCCAGGAACCGCTCTTTGTCGAAGAACTGCATGATGCTGCGGTCGAGCTCATTGGGGAAGAGCTCCGGCGTGTACCGGCTCTTCGGACAAGGGTCACCGCATGGCTCCTTCCAGCGCAGCCAGAACTTCTCCGGTGTGCCGATGACGCCATACCACAGGCCCTCGGAGTCGTTGCCGGCAAATAAGAGCTGGATGGTGTTGAAGAACTGCGGGATATAGTCTTCCTGCTGGTTGCGGATCTGCTGACGGATACCTTCGTGGACAGATACCTTCGAGCGCTTCAGTTCGATCGTTGCCAGGGCGATGCCGTTGACATAGACGACGATGTCGGGACGGATGGTCGTCTCCTTGCCGAGGCGTTTGACCGTCACCTCCTGAGCGACATAGAAGTCATTGTTCTGCGGGTTCTTCCAGTCGATGATTGGGATGTTGTGCGTCTTGTCGCTGATATCCTCTTTTGAGGCGACGCCATAGCGGAGATAGGAATAGAACTCTTCGTTCTTGTCGTAGAGCTGCGAGGCGAGCGAGAGGCGGGAGGCGATGCTGAGGACGTTCACCGTATGGTCGATCTCGTGGATCGTTTGTCCTTGTCTCGACAGATAAGTGCGCAACAGGTCCGGCTTCATGTTCGTGTTCTCCTGATTCTTGAGGTTGCCGAGATAGAGATAGCCGAGGTTCATGTGGCCCTCAGCATCGGCAAAGGGGAAACTGTCGGCAGCAAATCCTTCCTTGCTGTCGAAATCCTTGCTCATCAAGTGGAGAAGGCGTTCTTGTGCCTTGATTTCTATATCATCTACTTCTGCCATAGTCGTATTTTATTTTTTGTTACACCAACCGAATCTTTCCCGTCAGCAGTTGCTGCATCATGCCTTGTTTCAGTTCCTTCAGCTTGTCCCGCTTGCGTTCCAACGCCGTGATCTCAGAGTCCATATTACTGAGGATAGAGGCAATGGCACGCTGCTCGGAGATATCGATTGGGATTAAGATTCTTTGCTCCTTCAATTTTTCTTGAGACATTGTTGGAATTGTGCTTCCTCCTGTTATTGATAATACTTGAGCCTGATAATCATCATCTATCAATTTATAATATAGGAAATGATTATCACATTTAAAATCCTTCATTACTACGAACTGAGGATTAATGGTGGCTTTTTCATTTAGTCCTGTCACGATTGCACATTTTCCTATAGAAGCTGTTTTGCAAAATAGTATATCCCCATTATAAACTTTAATTTCAGGACTCTCCTCATATTTATTAAATGAGATATAATCGCAATCATCAAAAGAGAGTTTAAAGTCATGTATATCAGAAGGGCTGAAAGTAATCGCTCCCATCCCCTTTTCTACTAAGTCGTTTTTTGTATATCCTCTAAATCCTATTCTGCCATATAGCTTACAAAGACTTCCAATATTAACATTGCTCCATTCCCCTTTGTATCCGTTCAGTCTTTTCTTTCCCGTGAGGAGTTGTTGCATAGCGCCTTGTTTGATGAGTTTCTTCTTCTCAATCTTCTTCTCTACGGCTGCTATCAATGCATCAACATTGCTCAACGCCGTGGCGATACGGCGCTGCTCAGACAAAGAAGGAAGAGCAATTAGACAAGCATTAATATCTTTATTTGTTATCTGATTAATGGTAGCTGATGAATTTCCATGAATTTGGTTATAGACATAATCAGATTGCCATGCAAATGAGACATATTTGTAATCAAAATCTTTGTATACTCTCAGGATAGTCATAAAAGCGCCAAATGCTGCTCCCACGCAACGCTTATCTAATATCGTTGATTTTCCTATCAGTTTTGAACTCCCATTCCTTACACATATTAGTATGTCATGCTCCTGTACTTTGGCTCTGTCTGGAATGTACATGTTGACATAGACCTTATCATCCAAACTTAGAAAGCCATTTTGAATATTAGATGAGCGTAAAACTAGCGTCCCATGATCACTAACATCTTCAGGGTGATATGTTAACCCTGTAAAGTTCGAAGCTACAGCTGAGAGTTTGACTACTCCCCACTTCTCCGGAATCTTTCCTATCTCCGTATCTTTGAATTTTGTCTCAATCATCTTTGTTCTCTTTTAGTTTTGTACCCAACCGATAAATTCATTGGTCGAACATTATTTGAGGTGGGGCACAGAACCCCACCCTGCACTGTATTTGAATTGCGAACGCAGTGCGTTCACAATTGGTAATTGCGCACACAGTGTATGCGCAATCGCCGTCAATACCCCATCTCCTTCAGGCTTGCCTCCACCTTCTTCTCCAGCTCCTCGATCTCCGCGTCTATCTCCGGCAGTGTCTCGGCATAGCGGTCGTGGAGCGCCGTGACATCGGTCGTGATCTGCTGACTGATACGCTGCATCTCCTCGTTGAGACGACTGCTCAGCGAGGCAAACCATTTCTTCTCGATGACGAGACGGCGGATGTCATCCTCCGAGAGGCTGTCATACTTCTGGCGCGTCTCGTCCAAAAGGGCGACATTGAGCTCCTTGATCTTCTTGTTGACATCGGCTATCTTGTCTTTCAGCGTCACCCACTGGCACAGCACCTTGGCTTCATCCCCATTTGCAGGCAACGTCTTGATTCGCTTGTTGATCGTCTGCTTGTTGATCTTTTTGTCAGCAAAGAGCTCTTCATCGAAGGTTTGCTCATTGTCTTCGACGAGACTGTTGAGCTCGTCCTCGAGACCGCTCTTCTCTTCCTCTTTCTGTTCAATGGCGCTCAGCTCGTCGGCAAAATACTCGTTGACGACGATGCTGACAGGCAGGAGGTCGCAGGCAATGTCATCGATGCTCGTCGCCACCTTCGCCTTCGGCTGTTTGCCGCTTTTCTTCTTCTGCTCGGGCTGCGGCACATAGAGCGTCGCCTTCCATCCGTCGCTGTCGATGAGATAGAAGTCATCCTGCATCGTCTCTGCCCAATAGTTCATCAGTTGGTCGTAGACATCGTAGGCATTGACGAGCGAGGCGTCTTTCTTGAAGATCTCGAGAAGGTCGGCGCTGAGGCGGGCGATGAGCAGTTTCGGCGTGATGCCCTGGCGGAGGCCGTAGAAGAGGTCGTGCTCACGGTCGGTCCAGGTCTTGAAACTGTGAAGGAACGCGTCACGCTGCTTCAGGAAACTGTTGTTCTGCTCCACCGTCTGACGGATCTCGTCGGGCTTGCAACGGAGCTGGTAATAGCCTTGGCGCGTAGCGGGTTCGAAGAGTGCCTCGCGAAGGGTGGGGCACACCTCCCAGTAACGGTGCATCTGCTCAATGTCGTGAGGCGGCAGACCGCCCCCGAGATGGGCACTGATGTCCTGTGTGATCTCCTTATCCTCCGCCGTGATATAGCGGGGGATATTCAGATTGTAGTCGTTCTTCTCGTTGGCGATCTCCTCATTGCTGACGAAGCGGGCATAATGCGGCACATCCTGATGCGCGTTCCACACGTCGACGATACGTCGGTTGTCCTGCTCGCGCAGCCTGTTCTTGTTGCCGTCCTTGATGAACCCGTCCTTGGCATCGATAAAGAAGATACCCTTGCGATTCTCGGCATCTTTCTTGTCGAGGATGAGAATGCAGGCGGGGATGCCCGTGCCATAGAAGAGGTTCGGCGGCAGCCCGATGATGCCTTTGATATAATGCTTTGTGCCGACGATATACCGGCGGATCGTGGCCTCGGCGCCTCCGCGGAAGAGTACGCCGTGAGGCAGGATGACGGCACCCTGACCCGTGGGGTTCAGGGTCTTGATGATATGCAACAGGAAAGCGTAGTCGCCGACACTCTCGGGAGGAACGCCCGTGGTGTCAATGCTCCAACGGCCGTAGATATCGTTCTGCTGCCCGCTGCCCATCCAGCTCGACAAGGAGAAAGGCGGATTGGCAACGACATAGTCGTAGGTGTCGAGCTCGGTGCCTTCCCGGAAACGGGGCGAGCGGAGGGTGTCACCCTGGCGGATGTCAGCATCGACGACACCGTGCAGGATCATGTTCATCTTGCACAGGCCCACGGTGGCATTGTCTTTCTCCTGTCCGAAGATACTCACGCCTTCGGGGCTGTTCGTCTCTGCCTGGGCACGGAGGAGCAGGGAGCCACTGCCGCACGTGGGGTCGTTGATCGTCGTCTGGCTGCTTGTCACCTTACTGAGGTCGAGGAGCTTCGCCATGAGCCGGCTCACCTCGGAGGGTGTATAGAACTGTCCCTTCGACTTGCCGCTCTCGGTGGCGAAGTTCTTCATCAGGTACTCGTAGGCATCTCCGATGAGGTCATCATCGTTGGCGCGGTTGTTGGAGAAGTTGAGGCCGGCATCCTGGAAGACGCCGATGAGGTTGCTCAGCGTGTCGACCTTGTCCTTGCCCTTGCCGAGCTTCTGCTCGTCGTTGAAGTCAGCCTCGAAGCGGTCCATGCCGTTGGCTTCGGTGAGTGCGTCGAGGGCCTCGTTGATCTTCTCGCCGATGTCCTTGTTGCCTTTGAGCCTGACGAGGTCGTCGAAGCTGCTGCCTTCGGGGATGTCGATGATATAGTCGGGATCGGCTTTCTTCTTGTCGGAGATGTACTTCAGGAAGAGGATCACGAGCACATAGTCCTTGTACTGCGAGGCATCCATCGAGCCTCGCAGCTCATCACAACTCTTCCAAAGTGTACTGTATAGTTGACTTTTCTTTATTGCCATAGGTCTTGTTCTTTGTTGCAAAAGTAGTGATTTTTCCTGAGTCTTAAAAATAATAGTTTAAAAAATGGCAAATTAGTTGTATATATAATTCCCCAACAAGAATGCCGTCACCGGCATCGGGCCGCCATAAAGGACGGCCCCTGCAAGCGGATTGTCGACCGTGTAAGTCCGTGATGTCCGTTTCCAAACAGTCTGTGGTTGTCCGCTGCCTCACGGAAGGCGCAGCCGGTTTTTATTTTGTTTTTATGGTTTTCGTGAATATCAAACCGCCAACATTATCCATTATCCGTTGTCCGTTTTTCGTTATGCGTCAGCATCATTTTTTACCCTTTGCAACGCTTTTAAAGTTATTTAGGACGTGATTTTTGCTATTCCATTGGTTTTTGTGTAATTTTGCCGTGAATTTGCAGAAGAGGGCCTTTGCGGGTCCCTTTTCAGAGTCAAGAAAATATTGAAAACAGAAATATTATGGCAGAAGCAATTGATATCCGGGAGTTGAATGCCCGTATCGAAGAACAGAGTCGGTTTGTCACCGATCTGACGACAGGAATGAACCAGGTCATTGTCGGACAGAAACATCTCGTGGAGTGTCTGCTCATCGGACTTCTCTCCGACGGACATATCCTCCTCGAGGGTGTCCCCGGACTGGCCAAGACACTGGCCATTAAGACCTTGTCACAGCTCATTGACGCTGATTACAGTCGTATCCAGTTCACCCCCGATCTCCTCCCTGCCGATGTGGTAGGCACGATGATCTATTCCCAGAAGGATGAGAACTTCCAGGTGAAGAAAGGTCCCGTCTTCGCCAATTTCGTGTTGGCCGATGAGATCAACCGCGCCCCGGCGAAGGTCCAGAGCGCCCTCCTCGAGGCTATGCAGGAGCATCAGGTGACCATCGGCGAGCAGACTTTCCCGCTGCCGAATCCCTTCCTCGTCATGGCCACGCAGAACCCCATCGAGCAGGAGGGCACGTACCAGTTGCCCGAGGCACAGGTGGACCGTTTCATGCTGAAGGTCATTATCGGCTATCCCTCTCTGGAGGAAGAGAAACTCATCATCCGTGAGAACCTGCAGCCGTCGATGCCCCGTGTGACGCCCGTGGTCAAGGCTGACGATATCCTCGCCGCCCGCAAGGTCGTCGGAGAGGTGTATATCGACGAGAAGATCGAACAGTATATTGCCGACATTGTCTTCGCCACCCGTTTTCCCGACCGTTATGGCCTTTCCGAGCTGAAGGACATGATCACCTTCGGCGGCAGTCCCCGTGCCAGTATTGCCCTGGCGAAGGCCTCCCGCGCCTACGCCTTCATCAAGCACCGCGGCTATGTCGTCCCCGAGGATGTCCGTGCCGTCGTCCATGATGTCATGCGTCACCGTATCGGCCTGAGCTATGAGGCTGAGGCCAGCAACGTCACGAGTGAGGAGATCGTCTCCAAGATCGTCAACAAGGTAGAGGTACCCTAAATGAATAAGTCGGTGACCACCATGTTGTGGCCACGCAATGAAAACGAAATAAATTGGAATCCATAGATCTTTTAAAGAAGGTAAGGAAGATTGAGATCAAGACACGCGGTCTGAGTCAGAACATCTTCGCCGGCCAGTATCACTCGGCCTTCAAGGGACGCGGCATGGCGTTCTCTGAGGTCCGGGAGTACCAGTTCGGTGATGACGTGCGTGATATCGACTGGAATGTCACGGCCCGATTCCATCATCCTTACGTGAAGGTCTTCGAGGAGGAGCGTGAGCTGACGGTGATGCTCCTCGTCGATGTCAGTGGCTCCCTCGACTTCGGCACCCATGGTGAGCAGAAGCGTGACATGGCCACGGAGATCGCCGCCACGCTGGCCTTCAGTGCCATTCAGAACAACGACAAGATCGGCGTGATCTTCTTCAGTGACCGTATCGAGAAATATATCCCGCCGAAGAAGGGCCGCAAGCATATCCTCTATATCATCCGCGAGATGCTCGACTTCCACCCGCAGAGCCGTCGTACCGACCTCACGGTGGCCTTGGAATATCTCACACGGGTGCAGCGCCGTCACTGTACGGCATTCGTTATCAGTGATTTCTTCGACGATGCCCATGTCCTGCCGTTTAGCAGTGAGCGGGAGGAGGGCAAGGACACGCCGCTGCAGCACACGCTGAATATCGCCAACCGCAAGCATGACATCGTCGCCATCCAGGTCTATGACCTCCGTGCGAAGATGCTCCCCGATATCGGACTGATGAAGGTCGTCGATGCCGAGACGGGTCATGAGATGTTCATCGATACGAGCAGCAAAAAGTTCCGCATGGCCCATACCCGCTTTTTCCTCGCCCGTGAGGAGGCCCTGGGCAAGATCTTCGCCCGCAGCCGTGTCGACTGGACGAGCATCGCCACCAACGAGGATTTCACGCGGAAATTGATCGCCCTCTTCAAGCAGCGGTCTTAACATCCCAATGCAGGGGCCGTCCCTTGTGGCGGCCCGATGCCGGAACGGCATTCAAAATATTCCCGGTTTGATTCGGCGTACCGCCGACGGGCCGCCACAAGGGACGGCCCCTGCAAAAGGATGATGCCTCCTATAAATATAAAATGTAATGAAAAGAAACAGAGTACTTGTCCTCATCATATCCCTCTTCACCGTCCTTGGCCTGCAGGCCCAAGTCAATGTAGAGGAGAAGCTCGACTCCCTGCGCATGCTCGTCGGTGAGCAGACGGACCTCCACCTCTTCGTCACCACGACGAAGGGCATGGCCGTGCAGCTGCCGTCGTATAAGAGCGGACAGCAGCTCGTCCCCGGCATCGAGGTCGTCGATCAACGTGATGAGGACACGACAGAGGTGGCTGACGGCAAGATCCGTTTCGGCCGTACCTATACGCTGACCTCCTTCGACGAGAAAGTCTACGCCATCCCCGCCCTCTCGGTGAAGGCCGGCGGCAAGACCTTCGCGGGACAGCCGCAGGCGCTGAAGGTCCTTACAATCCC
The DNA here is from genome assembly GCF_000424185.1 of Prevotella sp. AGR2160. Taxonomy (GTDB): domain Bacteria; phylum Bacteroidota; class Bacteroidia; order Bacteroidales; family Bacteroidaceae; genus Prevotella. The sequence goes on along the minus strand of NZ_AUJK01000007.1, from coordinate 47,614 downwards.
CGTCGACACCACCCATGCCGACCGCTTCTATCCCCCGAAGGACGTGCAGGACAATCCGTTCCTCTGGAGTGAGTGGAGCGGCATCTTCTGGCTCAGTGTCCTGGTACTGCTCCTCTGTGGTGCCTTCCTCTTCCTCCTCGTGCGCCTGAAGCAGCATAAGCCCATCGTCATCCATATCCGTACGGTGAAGAGGGTGCCGGCCCATGAGCGTGCCCTCCATGAGATTGAGGCTATCAAGGCCCATCACACGGAGACGCAGGAAGGACAGAAAGAATACTATACGAAACTGACGGACACGCTGCGTGAGTATATCCAGCAGCGCTTCGGCTTCCGGGCTATGGAGATGACGAGCAGTGAGATCATCAGCCGCCTCCAGGAGAGTGGTGACGAGAAGATGATCGCTGAGCTCCGTGACCTCTTCACCACCGCCGATCTCGTGAAGTTCGCCAAATATGAGACCCTCATCAACGAGAATGACGCCAACCTCGTCAATGCCGTGAAGTTCATCGACGAGACGAAGACCGACGAGGTCACGAAGGAGGAGCGTGTCGCTCCCGTCCTCAGTGCTGATGATGAGAAGAGCCGCCATGAGCGCCGCCTCATCAAAGGGCTGCTGTGGCTCTCCGGCATCCTCGCCGTTGTACTGCTGGCTGTCGTTTTCTATGAGTTGTATATGATTTTGAGTTGACATGGAATTTGCAAGTAAAGGATATTTTCTGCTGCTCCTGCTGCTGATACCTTATATAATATGGTATTTCCTCTACAGGAAGAAGAGCGAGCCGACGATGCGCCTCTCCGACACACGGCCTTACCGCTACGCGCCGAAGAGCCTGCGCATGCGCATGATGCATCTGCCGATGGTGCTGCGCTGCGTCACCTACGTCCTCATCGTCATCATCCTCGCACGGCCCCAGACCCATACGGCCTGGGACAACAAGAGTGTCGAGGGTATCGATATCATGCTCGCCATGGATGTCTCGACGAGTATGCTCGCCGAGGATCTGAAACCGAACCGTATCGAGGCCGCGAAGAGCGTGGCCACGGAGTTTATCTCCGGACGGCCGAATGACAATATCGGTCTGACGATCTTCGCCGGTGAGGCCTTCACGCAGTGCCCGATGACGACGGACCACGCCTCCCTGCTCGCCCTCTTGCAGGATGTCAGGACGGATATCGCCGCCCGTGGACTCATCGATGACGGTACGGCCCTCGGTATGGGCCTCGCCAATGCCGTCAGCCGTCTGAAGGACTCGAAGGCGAAGAGTAAGGTCGTCATCCTTCTCACCGACGGCGTGAACAATATGGGTGATATCTCACCGATGACGGCTGCCGCCATTGCCAAGAGTCTCGGCATCCGTGTCTATACCATCGCCGTGGGCGCGAAGAAGGTGGCTCCCTATCCGATGAATGTCGGCGGAACGGTACAGTATGTCCCCGTGACGGCGGAGATCGACGCGAAGACCCTCAGCGCCATCGCCTCGGAGACGGGCGGTAATTTCTACCGCGCCACAAATACGGCAGAGTTGAAACGTATTTACCACGATATTGACCAGTTGGAGAAGACGAAGATGAACGTGAAGCATTACGCCAAGCGTTACGAGGCCTACCAGCCCTTCGCCCTCCTTGCCATCCTCACCCTTGTCCTCGAGATCCTGCTGCGCAACACGTGGCTGCGGCGTATCCCCTAAGGGACTCATGAGACGGCCATGTGCCGTCAGCGATAAAAAATATTAGACGTCATGTTTAGATTTCAAGATCCGATATATCTCTGGGTACTGCTCATCATCCCCGTGCTCATGCTCATCCGCTTCATCAGCGGCAGGCAGCGGCGACGGAAGATCCGCCGCTTCGGTGATCCCGACCTCGTCAAGGCCCTCATGCCCGACGTGAGCCGCCGTCGCCCACGGGTAAAGTTTGCCCTCCTGCTGATGGTCTTGGCCCTACTCATCCTCATGCTCGCCCGTCCGCAGATGGGTGCCGGCGTGTCGACGGATAAGCGTGCGGGCATTGAGACGATCATCTGTATGGATGTCTCCAACTCCATGCTCTGCCAGGATGTGGAGCCGTCACGCCTCGACAAGAGTAAGATGCTCGTGGAGAATATGGTTGACCGATTCAACAATGATAAGATCGGCCTCATCGTCTTCGCCGGTGAGGCCTATGTCCAGTTGCCTATCACGGCCGATTATGTCAGTGCCAAGATGTTCCTCTCGGAGATCGAGCCGGGAATGATCCAGACGCAGGGCACGGATATCGGCCGTGCCATCGATCTTGCCACCCACAGTTTCTCACAGGATGACAATGTCGGCCGTGCCATCATCGTCATTACTGATGCTGAGGACCACGAGGGTGGGGCAGAGGAGGCCGCAAAGGCTGCCCGCAAGCAGGGCATCAACGTGTTTATCCTCGGTGTCGGCTCCACGAAGGGTGCCCCGATCCCCATGGGTGACGGCTCCTATCTGAAGGACCGCAACGGCAATACCGTCATGACAGCCCTCAACGAGGGAGAGGCACAGAAGATTGCTGCCGCCGGCAGTGGCACCTATATCCATGTCGATAATACCAGTGACGCCGAGGAGAAGCTCAACCACGAGCTCACGAAGTTGCAGCGTGGTGAGACGTCGTCGACGGTATACAGTGCCTACGACGAGCAGTTCCAGGCTCTCGGCATCATCGCCGTTGTGCTCCTCGTCATCGAGACATTGATCTCCGAGGCCAAAAACAGCCGCCTCAGTGGGCTGCAGCTCTTCCGCGGCTTCCGCGGTATTCATGCGCCGCGTCGCGGACCACGTCAGGGCCGTAAGCATTCCGGCGGTAAGGGTGCCGCCATACTGCTGCTCCTCCTTTTGCTGCCCTTTGCCCTCCCGGCTTCGGCGCAGCAGGATCGTGAGAATATCCGTGTGGGCAACCGCGCCTACCGCAGTCAGAAATGGGCGGAGGCGGAGACGGCCTACCGCAAGGCCCTCGCTGCCAACGGCCAGAACCCGCAGGCTCTCTACAACCTCGGGTGCGCGCTGATGCAACAGGGTAAGATGAAGCAGGCCCTGAACTTCTACAAGCGTGCCGCTCAGGCCGAGCCCAACAAGATCCGCCGGGCCCGCAGCTATCACAACATGGGCTGTATGTATCAAGCCAAGCAGGACTATGGTCATGCTCTGGAGATGTACAAGCAGGCGTTGCTCTGCAACCCCCATGACAACGAGACGCGTTATAACTACGTGCTCTGTAAGCGACTGATGAAGAACAGTCCGCAGAATCAGAACCATAAGAATAACAAGATCAACAAGAACAACAAAAATAAGAATAATCAGAACGAGAATAATCAGAATAAGAATCAAAATAAAAATAACCAGAACAAGCAGAACAAGAACGACCAGGACAAGCAGAACCAGCGTCATCAGCCTCAGATGAGCAAGCAGAATGCCGAACAGCTCCTCAATGCTGCCATCCAGCAGGAGCAGGCCACGAAACAGAAGCTCCAGCAGCGCATGACACAGCCGAAGCGGCGTACGCTCCAGGACAACTGGTGATCAGCTTGTGAGGACAATAACGAAAGGAACGGCAAAGGCTGTTCTTTCAAGGTTATGAAAGGATAAAAACGAAAAATGAAGCATTGTAGATACGGACAACTCATCCTGTTGATGCTGCTGGCATGGCTCCTGCCGGCGGTAGTGGTTGCACAGATCCATGTGTCTGCTCCCTCGCACGTCGCCGCGGGAGAGAACTTCCGCGTGGCCTATACCATCAATACTGATGATGTCGAGGACTTCCGCTGTGGCAGTGTGCCGGCAGGCCTCGAGGTCATCGCCGGCCCTTATCAGAGCTCGCAGTCGAGCTTCCAGGTTATTAACGGCCATACGAGCAGTTCGTCGTCGGTGACGATCACTTATACCCTCTATGCCGCCAAGGATGGCGCCTTCACCATCGGCCCTGCCCGGGCTGTCGTCCGTGGACGGCGGATGCAGAGTGCTGCCGCCCGTGTCGTCGTCAGCGGGCATGCCCGTAATGGTGGTGGTGCCCCACGGATGCACAACGACCCGTCGGCAGGTGCCGCCATCCAGAGTGCCGGCAGCCGTATCACGCCCTCGGAACTTTTCATCCGTGTCACGGCCAACAAGAAGCGCGTTCATGAGCAGGAGCCTGTACTGTTGACCTATAAGGTATATACCACTGTCGACCTTACCTCCCTTGAGGGCAAGATGCCCGATCTTACGGGATTCCACTCCCAGGAGGTACAACTGCCGCAGCAGAAGACGTTCCACGACGAGGTAATCGGCGGCCGCCACTATAAGTGCGTCACGTGGAGTCAGTATGTGATGTATCCGCAGATGACGGGTAAGCTGCAGATCCCGAGTATCACCTTCAAGGGTATTGTCGTTCAGGAGAACCGTAATGTCGATCCCTTTGAGGCCTTCTTCAACGGCGGCAGTGGTTATGTCGAGGTGAAGAAGAATATCGTGGCCCCGGGCATGACGATCCAGGTGGACCCGCTGCCGAAGGCCCCCGCAAACTTCTCCGGTGGTGTCGGCCATTTCAATATCTCCGCTTCGCTGAATAAGAAAGAGGTGAAGGCCGGTGACCCTATCACGCTGCGTGTCGTCGTCAGCGGTATCGGTAACCTCAAACTCATCAAGCAGCCTGTCGTCAACTTCCCGAAGGATTTCGACCGTTATGACGCGAAGGTCACCGACAAGACGAAACTTACCGCCAATGGCGTGGAGGGCAATATGATCTATGACTTCCTCGCCGTGCCGCGCAACCAAGGCTCTTATACAATTCCGTCGGTGACGATGACGTATTACGATGTCACGGCAAACAGTTATAAGACGATCCATACGCAGCCGTTCACGCTGACCGTCGACAAGGGTGACGGCAGCTCGAGTGTCAGCGACTATAATGATCTGAAGGATAAGGATATCCATCCCATCCATCAGGGTAATGTGAAACTCTATCATGTCGACAGTTTCTTCTTCGGATCAGCAGGCTATCTCGTGACCCTCTTCCTCATCATCGCCATCTTCATCGCCCTCCTCGTGACGTTCCGCCGACGCGCCCTGGAGAATGCCGATATCGTACGCCTGCGCGGAAAGAACGCGAACCGCATAGCCCGCAAGCGTCTGCAGAAAGCCATGGATCTCATGGTCAAGGGGCAGGCTGCCGCCTTCTACGACGAGGTGCTCCGTGCCCTCTGGGGCTATGCCGGCGACAGGATGAACATGCGCCCCGAGGAACTCTCGCGTGATAATGTACAGACGGTATTCGAACAGCATCATATAGACGGAGAGACGATCCGCCGTTTCGTCGACGCCCTCGACGAGTGTGAGTTTGAGCGTTATGCCCCGGGTGATCCCGCCGGAAATATGCAGAAGACTTTTGAGAAAGCGATGACAGCGATTATGGATATTGAGACATTCCTGAAGAACAAGAACCAGCAGAAACGGGGAGAGGCCGCCGGAAGCCACCATAATTTCGGCGGTCATCATGATCATGACGATCATGGCGACGGCTATCATTCTTTCAGTCGGTCCAACAACGATGTGGAGGCAGAGGTGAAGAGCCATGGCTATGATCTGAAGATGATCCTCATCTTACTCCTCTGTACGTTCTCCCTGGGCATGTTCTCCCTCGATGCCTCCGCCGTGACGAAACGACAGGCTGATGCCGAATATTTGCAGGGTAACTATCAAGAGGCTATCCGGGACTATAAATATCTGTTGTCTACAGGTGTCAGTGCCGACCTTTATTATAACCTCGGCAATGCCTACTACCGCAGTGACAACCTCACGCAGGCTATCCTTGCCTATGAGCGCGCGAGCCTCCTCGATCCGGGAAACAGTGACATCCGGTTTAACCTTGAGTTCGCCCGCAGTAAGACCATCGACAAGATCACGCCGGAGAATGAGCTGTTCTTCGTCACCGCCTATGAGGCTATGGTGGGCATGCAGACTGTCGACGGCTGGGCCGTGACGGCCATCGTGGCCATCTGTCTCTCCCTGCTCCTCGTCCTTGTCTACCTCTTCGCCCCGCAACTTGTCCTTCGCAAGGCTGGCTTCTATGGTGGCGTGCTGACGCTGCTCCTCTTCCTCGTGAGCAATCTCTTCGCCTGGCAGCAGAAGCATGCGCTTGAGGCCCGCACAGGGGCTATCATCACGGCTCCGTCGGTGCAGGTGCAGAAGACACCGGCGAAGAATGGTGACGACAGTTTTGTGCTCCATGAGGGTACACGGGTCGATATCGAGGATGAGAGTATGGCATCCTGGTATCAGGTGAAAGTCGCCGACGGCCGTGAGGGCTGGGTCGAGCGCAAGAGTCTGGAAAAGATATAATTACAAAATGATTGATTTATTATTAACATCACAGGCAGACCGGGCGATCCTGGCGTTCTTCAACGGCAGTGACTCGCTCTTCCTCGATCATGTCGTCCTCGCGCTGACTAACGGGCCGACGTGGATCGTGTTTTATCTCGCCTTGTTTTATATGGTATTGCGCAACAACGAGACGATGCCGCAGATCATGCTCGTCGTTGGCGCTGCCGCCTGTTGCGTCCTCTTCGGTGGTGGTGTCTCCGATATCCTCGTCAAGCCCCTCGTCATGCAGTTCCGCCCGACCTATGACCCGCAGTGGAAGATGATGGTGGATGTGGCACAGGGCTATACGGGCAGTGGACAGTATGGCTTCTTTTCCGCTCATGCCGCGAACACAATGGCCATCGCCGTCTTCTTCTCCCTTCTCGTCCGTGGTAGGTTGTTCTCGATGATGATGATCCTATGGAGTCTGGCCAACGCATGGTCACGGCTCTATCTCGGCGTCCATTATCCCAGTGATGTCGCCGTAGGCCTCCTCTGGGGTGCCGTCGTCGGACTATTGGTGTATCTTGTTTATAGGAAATGCTATTTCAAGGTGAGTCCGCGACTGAACTATATCTCCTCACAGTATACCCGTACGGGTTATGACTACCAGGACATCGACATGGTTCTCACCATCATGGCCTTTACCCTTACCTATATCGTCATTCAGGCGACTATCGTGTAATTTATAATTTTTTCGACAATGGATACAAAACATATCAAGATTGGAGATTTCAATTATGATCTCCCCGACGAACGAATTGCTAAATTCCCCATCGCACAGCGCGACCACTCGAAGTTGCTCATCTACAACCACGGAGCAGTGAGCGACGATATCTTCTACAATATTGTCAACTACCTGCCGAAGGGCGCGCTGATGGTTTTCAATAATACCCGTGTCATCCAGGCCCGTATGCATTTCCGCAAGGAGACGGGTGCCCTCATTGAGGTGTTCCTCATGGAGCCTGCCGCCCCGACGGACTACGAGCTGATGTTCCAGACCACGGGCCACTGTGCCTGGCTCTGCATGATTGGTAACCTGAAGAAATGGAAAGAGGGATCGCTGAAGCGTGACTTCACCATCAAGGGCCATACCTTCACCCTTACGGCAACGATGCGCCGCGGTGATGAGCTCTCCGCCGAACAGCAGAAGATGACGGCACACAGTGGCGGCACAAACTACTGGGTTGACTTCGACTGGAATACCGAGAAGGTCAACTTTGCCGAGATCCTGGAAGAGGTCGGTGAGCTGCCCATTCCGCCGTATCTCAACCGTGAGACGCAGGAGAGTGATAAGGTGACGTACCAGACGGTCTATTCCAAGATCAAGGGCAGTGTCGCCGCGCCTACCGCCGGCCTCCATTTCACTGATGCCGTCCTCGAGGATATCGACCGCCACGGCATCACGCGTGATGAGGTGACGCTGCATGTCGGTGCCGGCACTTTCAAACCTGTGAAGAGTGTGGAGATCGAGGGTCATGAGATGCATACGGAGTATATCGTCGTCCACCGCCATACCCTCGAGCGCCTGCTGAGTCATGACTGCCGTGCCATCGCTGTCGGTACGACCTCCGTGCGCACGTTGGAGAGTCTCTATTATATGGGTGTCTATCTGCAGACCCATCCCGATGCCTCTGAGGAGGAGCTGCATGTGAAGCAGTGGGATCCGTATGACAACGGCCGTAACGGAGGACTCGTCGACGGCATCACGCCGATGACGGCCATCCGGAATATCCTCGACTATCTCGAGCGCAACGGCCTCGAGGCCCTCCATTCGAGTACGCAGATTATCATCGCACCGGGGTATGAGTATAAGATCGTGAAAATGCTCGTGACGAATTTCCACCAGCCACAGAGCACACTGCTCCTCCTCGTGAGTGCTTTCCTCCATGGTGACTGGCGCAAGGTCTACGACTATGCCCTCAGCCATGATTTCCGGTTCCTGAGTTACGGTGACAGCAGTCTGCTGATCCCTTAAACATTTTTAAACACAAACATTCAACGAATTATGAAAGTTGGAGATCACGTTAGATTTTTAAGTGATACCGGTGGTGGCGTCATCGCCGGTTTCCAAAAAGGAAATATCGTATTGGTAGAGGATGAGGACGGATTCCAGATTCCCACCCCCGCCAATGAGGTCGTCGTGGTACAACAGGACGATTATAGTATGGGTAAGATGATCTCGGAGAAGATCGATGAGCAGGAGAAAGCTGCCGAGCACGCCCAGACGGAGCTGAAGGATAACTCCCGCAGTGTCAAGGCCATCCTTGCCGACGGTATGGATGACCTTGAGGAGGACGAGCCCGAGGATCCCTCGCAGCGAGAGATCACCTACCAGCGTCCCGCCGAGGAGCGCAAGGGCGGCAACAAACTCTCCGCCTACCTCGCCTTCGTCCCCGAGGATGCTAAGGATATCACGAATACGGACTTGAAGGTGTACTTCATCAACGACAGTAACTACTACCTCCAGTATGCCTGTGCGCTCCCCGAGGGTAACAGTTGGAACCTGAAGAGTCAGGGAGAGGTGGAGCCGAATACAAAGGTGCTGTTGGAGAAGATCCCCCACAGTGCCGTCAACACGCTGACGAAAGTCGCCTTCCAACTCTTCGCCTACAAGCGTGACAAGGCCTTCGTACTCAAGCCCGCCGTCGATGTGGTCCTTCGCATCGAGCCCGTGAAATTCTATAAGCTCCATACGTTCACGGAGAATCTCTTCTTCGATGATCCTGCCATGTTGCTGACGATCGTGGAGAATGACGAGACGGAGAAACCGCTTGACCTCGACCCGAAGAAGCTGAAGAAGGAACTCTATAAGGAGGCTGCCCGCAAGGTCCGCGCCGACGAGACTCCGTCAAAGGGCGACGCTCAGAGCAAGAAAATCCGCACGAAGGATGACGGCACCATTGTCGTCGACCTCCATGCCTCCTCGCTCCTGGAGACGACGGCGGGGATGAACTCTGCCGATATCCTCCATTACCAGGTGGATTATTTCAAGTCGGTGATGGAAGCCAACAAAAAGAAGCACGGCCAGCAGATCGTCTTCATCCATGGAAAGGGTGAGGGTGTGCTCCGCCAGGCTGTCATCCATGAGCTCAACTACCGGTATAAGAACTGCCGCTATCAGGATGCGTCGTTCCAGGAATATGGTTACGGTGCCACCCTCGTGACGATCAAATAGAAATATTCCGGGATTTCGGGAATTGCAGGGGCCGTCCCTTGTGGCGGCCCGTCGGCGGAACGCCGAATCGTATCGGCAATCATTGCTATACGGAATGCCGTTACCGGCATCGGGCCGCCACAAGGGACGGCCCCTGCAAGAGGATCGTATCATTGCGCTTATCAAAGAGAAATTAAAGAAAGAATTTATGAATTACGGATTTATCAAGGTCGCCAGTGCCGTTCCCGGTGTGAAGGTCGGTGACGTACAGTATAATCTCCAACAGATCGAGAACATTATCGCCCAGGCGGAAGGCCAGGGCACGGAGATCATCGTCTTTCCCGAACTGGCCCTGACGGGTTATACCTGTCAGGATCTCTTCCATCAGCAGATCCTCCTCGACGGTGCCGAGACAGCTCTGCTCATGCTCCTCGACTTCACGCGGCAGCTCGATATCATCTCTATCGTTGGGCTCCCCGTTGTTGTCGGGGATCTGTTGTTGAATGCCGCCGCCGTCGTCCAGCGCGGAAAGATCCTCGGTATCGTGCCGAAGACCTATCTGCCCAACTATAGTGAGTTCTACGAGAAACGCTGGTTCGCCTCCGCCCAGGACCTCCGTGATACCGAGTTCCGCTTTGCCGGTCATAAGCTCTCCATCACTCCCGAGCCGCAGATCTTCCAGACGGCACAGGGCGTGAAGTTCGGTGTGGAGATCTGTGAGGATCTCTGGGCCCCGGCACCGCCGAGCAGCAGACTGGCTCTCTGTGGCGCCGAGCTCATCTTCAACCTCTCCGCCAGTGATGAGCTCATCGGCAAGCATGCCTATCTCAAGAGTCTCGTGGCCCAGCAGAGCGCCCGTACGATCACGGGATATATCTACAGTTCCGCCGGCTTTGGTGAGAGCACGCAGGATGTCGTCTATGGCGGCAACGCGATGATCTACGAGAATGGCAACTGTCTCGTGGAAGGTCAGCGCTTCAGCCTTGATCCTCAGGTACAGTGTGCTCAGATAGACATCGACCGTCTGCGTGCCGAGCGCCGTCTGAACAGTACCTATGTCAACGCGCAGCGGAATATCAAGTTCGCCATACAGAACAAGCATTTCGACGTCAGAAACATCTGTTGCGTGGCCCCGGAGGTGAGTCGTGACTTCGTCCTAGAGCGTACCGTCGATCCCCATCCGTTCATCCCGAAGTCCAATGATATGAATGCCTCCTGTGAGGAGATCTTCAACATCCAGGTCATGGGCCTCGCCAAGCGTATCGTCCATACCCACAGCAAGACCGTCGTCATCGGTATCAGTGGCGGCCTCGACTCCACGCTGGCCCTACTCGTGTGCGTGAAGACTTTCGATAAGTTGAAGATGGACCGTAAGGGAATCATCGGTGTCACCATGCCCGGTTTCGGCACCACCGACCGCACGTACAACAATGCCGTCAACCTCATGAAGAGTCTCGGCATCACCATCCGTGAGGTGAGCATCGCCAAGTCCGTGACGCAGCATTTCGAGGATATCGGTCATAATATGGAAGTCCATGACGTGACGTATGAGAACGGCCAGGCCCGTGAGCGCACGATGATCCTCATGGATCTCGCCAACCAGCTCGGCGGTATGGTCATCGGTACCGGTGACCTCAGTGAGCTCGCCCTTGGCTGGGCTACCTATAACGGTGATCATATGAGTATGTACGGTGTCAACTGTTCCATCCCGAAGACCCTCATCCGTTATCTCGTACGCTTCGTCGCCAATAGTGGCATTGACGAGGCATCCCGGGCAACACTCCTCGATATCATCGACACGCCGATCTCCCCCGAGCTCATCCCCGCCGACGAGAACGGAGAGATCAAGCAGAAGACCGAGGACCTCGTAGGACCTTATGAGCTCCATGACTTCTTCCTCTACTATTTCCTGCGCTTCGGTTTCCGTCCGCAGAAGATCTACCTCCTGGCCCGTAAGGCCTTCGAGGATGTCGACAACGACGAGGACACGTCGAAGAGCATGACAGGAGCAGACCTCGGTGGCGCCTATAGTGACGCCACAATCAAGAAATGGCTGAAGGTGTTCCTCCGTCGCTTCTTCCAGCAGCAGTTCAAGCGCTCCTGCCTCCCCGATGGTCCGAAGGTGGGTAGCGTGAGCCTCTCGCCGCGCGGCGACTGGCGCATGCCGAGTGACGCAAATGCTTCATTATGGCTCGGTGAGATAGAAAATCTGTAATAGATTTGTAGGAAACAGTTTTTTTTCGTAATTTTGCGCCTTATAAAAGAAAAGTTAAAATAAAAGAGACATATATGGCTAAGAGATTTGCCGAACATCAGGCTATGGACCTGGTCAAGACCAACAATGACGTGTTGGCAGAATGGGAGAAGAAGGATATCTTCCATAAGAGTATCGATGAGCGTGAGGGACAGCCTCAGTTTATTTTCTTCGAGGGACCTCCCTCGGCCAACGGTCATCCCGGTATTCATCATGTCCTGGCCCGTTCCATCAAGGATACTTTCAACCGTTACAAGACGATGAAGGGCTTCCAGGTGCACCGCAAGGCCGGCTGGGATACCCACGGACTGCCCGTGGAGCTCGGTGTGGAGAAAGAGCTGGGCATCACGAAGAAGGATATCGACAACAAGGCCTCCGACAAATATATCTCTACGGAAGACTACAACCATAAATGCCGTGAGAACGTCATGAAGTTCACCGCTGAGTGGCGTGAGTTGACGGAGAAAATGGGCTATTTCGTAGACCTCGACCATCCGTATATTACTTACGACAACAAGTATATCGAGACCCTGTGGTGGCTGCTGAAACAGCTCTACCGCAAGGGCCGTCTGTATAAGGGCTATACCATCCAGCCCTACAGTCCTGCTGCCGGTACCGGCCTCTCCAGCCATGAGCTGAACCAGCCGGGCTGCTACCGTGACGTGAAGGATACGACTGTTACGGCACAGTTCCTCATCACTGATCCCAAGGAGGAGTGGACGAAATGGGGCAAGCCCTATTTCATCGCTTGGACGACGACACCGTGGACACTGCCTTCCAATGTCGCCCTCTGTGTCGGTCCGAAGATTGACTATGACATTATTGAGACGTATAATCCCTATACGGCCGAGAAAGAGACGATTATCATGGGTGATGCCCGTGTCAACGCTTATCTCGCTCCCGAGGGTGAGGTGACAGACGGTGGCGAGCTCCCCGACTACCAGCATGGCGACAAATATGTGCCGTTCCGCAAGATCGGTACCATCAAGGGGGCTGACCTCGTCGGTCTCCACTATCAGCAGCTCATGCCGTGGGTGAAGCCTGTGGAGAAATGTGGTGAGTATGCTCCCGCCTTTGTCAATGAATATGCTGCCGCCCATCCCGAGAAAGTCTTCACGGGGGAGAATGGCAAGGACCAGTTCGTGGAGATGGCTGACGAGGCCTTCCGCGTCATCCCAGGCGACTATGTGACCACGGAGGATGGTACCGGTATCGTCCATATCGCTCCTACCTTCGGTGCCGATGATGCCAAGGTGGCCAAGGATGCCCGCATCCCCGCCCTCTACCTCATCAGTAAGAAGGGTGAGACACGTCCGATGGTCGACCTCCAAGGTAAGTATTATCTGCTGAAGGAACTCGACAAGAACTTCATCGAGCGCTGCGTAGATGTCAAGGCTTACCAGCATCATGAGGGCGACTACGTGAAGAACGCCTATGATCCGAAGTTCAATCCTAATGGCGTCTGGGACCGTAAGGGCTCGGAGAAAGCCGAGGACCTGAATGTCGTGATCTGTATGGAGATGAAGCAGGAGGGCACGGCCTTCAAGATCGAGAAGCACGTACACAACTATCCGCACTGCTGGCGTACCGACAAGCCGATCCTCTACTATCCCCTCGATAGCTGGTTCATCCGTGACACCGCCGACAAGCAGCGCATGGTCGATCTCAACAAGACCATCCACTGGCAGCCGGAATCTACAGGCACGGGCCGCTTTGGCAACTGGCTTGAGAACCTCAACGACTGGAACCTCAGCCGTAGCCGTTTCTGGGGTACGCCGCTGCCCATCTGGCGCGATGAGGACCGTAATGAGATCTGCATCGGCTCCATCGAGGAACTCTACAACGAGATCGAGAAGAGTGTCAAGGCCGGATTCATGAAGAGCAATCCCTTCAAGGATAAGGGCTTCGTCGTCGGTGACTACTCCCAGGAGAACTACGATAAGATCGACCTCCATCGGCCGTATATCGACTATATCGTACTTGTCAGTAAGACCGGCAAGCCGATGCACCGTGAGAGTGACCTCATCGACGTGTGGTTCGACAGTGGCTCCATGCCGTATGCCCAGCAGCACTATCCCTTCGAGAACGCCCTCAACGCCGAGAAGCTGAAGGCTACGGGCAAGAGTGAGGCAGAATACCGCGATGAGCTCATCCACAGTACTTATACCGGCACGCCCGTTCCACCGGCCTTCTATCCCGCCGACTTCATCAACGAGGGTGTCGATCAGACACGTGGCTGGTTCTTCACGCTCCATGCCATCTCTACGATGATCTTCGACAGTGTCGCTTTCAAGAATGTCATCTCCTCCGGTCTCGTCCTTGATGCCAAGGGTAACAAGATGAGTAAGCACGTCGGCAATGTCACCGATCCTTTCGAGATGATCAATAAGTATGGTGCCGATCCCGTCCGTTTCTATATGATGACGAACAGTGAGCCGTGGGACAACCTGAAGTTCGACCCGAAGGGTGTCGACGAGGTGCGTCGTAAGTTCTTCGGTACCTTATATAATACGTACAGCTTCTTCGCCCTCTACGCCAATGTCGACAACTTCGACCCGGCAGCCGAGCAGGTGCCCCTCAGCGAGCGCCCGGAGATCGACCGCTGGATCCTCTCCTGTCTGAACACCCTCGTCAAGGGCGTGCAGACAGAGCTCGACGGCTACGACCCGACGCGTGCCGGCCGTCTCATCGACGCCTTCGTCAACGACGACCTGAGCAACTGGTACGTCCGTCTGAACCGTAAGCGCTTCTGGGGTAAGGAGATGAGCAAGGACAAGCTTAGTGCTTATCAGACCCTCTATACCTGTCTGATGACGGTCAGCAAGGTCCTCGCGCCCTTCGCTCCCTTCTCTGCCGACCAGCTCTACCACGACCTCGGCGGAAAGCTAGAGAGCGTACATCTCGATACCTATCCTACGGTAGACGAGAGTGCCATCGATCCTGACCTCGAGGCCCGCATGGGTATGGCTCAGCAGATCACGTCCATGGTCCTCGCCCTGCGTCGTAAGGTGAACATCAAGGTCCGTCAGCCGCTGGCTAAGATCATGATTCCCGCCGTCGATGACGAGCAGAAGAAGCATATCGCCGCCGTCGCCGACCTCATCAAGACCGAGGTCAACGTCAAGGATCTCTCCTTCGTGGAGGACTCCGGCTTCCTCGTGAAGAAGGTGAAGTGTAACTTCCGCGTCATGGGTAAGAAATATGGCAAACTCATGAAGGGTGTTGCCGCGAAGATGAACGGCCTCTCCCAGGAGGAGATCGCCCAGCTTGAGAAAGACGGCCATCTGAACTTCGAGGTGGAGGGTAATCCCATCACCGTTGAGGCTGCCGATGTGGAGATTATCTCCGAGGATATCCCCGGCTGGCTCGTCAGCAACGAGGGTAACCTCACCGTTGCCCTTGAGGTGGAGCTGACACCGGAGTTGAAGAAGGAAGGTATGGCCCGTGAGCTCATCAACCGTATCCAGAATATCCGTAAGGACAGTGGCCTGGAGATCACCGACCGCATCCGCCTCACCGTGGCTCCTCATGAGGAGACCGATGCCGCCATCGAGGCTTACGGGGACCTCATCAAGAGTCAGGTGCTCGCCGATGACATCACCATCGCTGCCAATGACGGTGTGGAGACGGACTTCGACGACTTCAAGCTCAATATCAAAGTGGAAAAGGCTTAATATTTTCCTGCTTATTCACCATCTTCCTTGCGTGGCCGCAATAGGACGGCCACCTACAAAAGGATAAACTTTTAATTTCTATTGATATGGAAATCAAGAAACGTTACAGCGACGCGGACCTCGAGGAGTTCCGCACGCTCATCAATGAGAAGTTGGCTGTGGCCCGCAGGGACTATAAGGACTTGATGGATCAGCTCGACAACTCCAATAGCAATGACGTGATGGATACCTCTCCCACCTATAAGGCGCTAGAGGAGGGTAGTAACACACAGTCGAAGGAAGAGATCCTGATGATGGCTCAGCGTGAGCAGAAATACATCCGGGGATTGGAGGCTGCCCTCATCCGTATCCAGAACAAGACGTATGGCATCGACCGTATTACGGGTGAGCTCATCCCGAAGGCCCGTCTTCTTGTCGTGCCCCATGCTACGTTGAGTGTAGAATCCAAGAATAAGCATAAGAATCACTAAACAGTGCAGTATAATCAGAAAAAGGTGCGTGTGCTGTCTGTCGCCCTCATCGTCCTGGTGCTGGCCATCGACCAGATCATCAAGATTTGGGTGAAGACACACATGACCCTTGGACAGCAGTACGAGATCGCACCATGGTTCCGTATCTGCTTCATCGAGAACAATGGCATGGCATGGGGCATGACGTTCTTCAACAAGTATGTCCTGTCTATTTTCCGTATCATCGCCGTGGCCATTATCGGGTGGTATATCCACAAGCAGATCAGCCGTGGCGCCCGACTGCGTTATGTCTTCCTCCTTTCGCTGATTCTCGCCGGGGCAGCGGGGAATATCTTCGACTCGATGTTCTACGGACTCATCTTCACGGCCTCGTCACCCGACTATGTGGCTTGGCTCGTGCCCTTCGGTCAGGGCTATGCCGGATTTCTCACGGGAAAGGTCGTGGATATGTTCTATTTCCCACTCATCGACACCTATCTGCCGACATGGCTGCCGCTTGTCGGTGGCTCCCATTTCACCTTCTTTGATCCCGTGTTCAACTTCGCCGACTCGGCTATCTCCGTGGGTGTCATCGCTCTGTTGCTCTTCTGCCGCAAGGATATGGAACCGAAGCAGAAGGAATCAAAGGCCTCTGAAGATCATGTTTCGGCATCAGAAAAAGTATCGGATCAGAAAGGAGGGGCGGCATGAGAAAGACTGCGGGACTGTTCTTGCTGGTACTGAGTCTCCTGCTCCTCGCTTCCTGTAATCCGGGGACGCCAAAAGGAATCCTCTCGTCGGGAGAGATGGAGGATATCCTTTTCGACTACCATATCGCACAGGCCATGGCGCAGCAGGGCAACCGGCCGGAGGACTTTATCTCCTATCGTGCTGCCGTATTGAAGAAGCACGAGGTCACGGAGGCAGAGTTCGACTCCTCCTTGGTGTACTATGAACGCCATACGGAGAAATTGCAGGAAATCTATGGTAACCTCGCTGACCGCATGCAGAAAGAGGCGGCGGCGCAGGGCGCTTCGGCAGCAGACCTGTCGTCCTATGGCACTACAGCCAATGGGGACACGGCGAGTATATGGACAGGACCGCACGCGATGGTCTTCACGCCCGACAAGCCGTTTAACTATGCCGCTTACTCCCTCAAGGCAGACACCGCCTATCATCCCGGTGACCGTCTGATCCTCGACTTCGATGCGCAGTTCATCTACCAAGATGGCGTGCGGAATGGTGTCGCCGTCCTCGCTGTCCAGTTTGGCAACGACTCCGTAGCCACGCAGGTGGTACAGGTGCAGAGCGACAGCCACTACAGTCTGCAGGTGGAGGATACGAAACGCCTCGGCATTAAGAGTGTCCGTGGTTTCTTCCTCCTGAGTAAAGGTAATGAGCAGACGGAAGGTGGACTGACGACGCTGAAGCTGATGTTCATTGAGAATATCCGTCTCGTACGCATGCATATCAAGAATGAACCTACCAATGGAACCAATAACGGAATCACCGGAGGCCCGTCAGGCCCGGGCATGCCGCCGGATAGCGGTGGCCGTCCTCGTCCTCTTCCCATCCAGGGAGCGCCTGTACCGGCAGGTGTTGTGCGTCAGTAACGGCCGTGTCGTCAGTTTTCATCCCCTCACCGAGGAGGAGCCGATGACGGAGTGGCATCCCGTGACCGTGGAGATGGATGAAAACGGAAAGATTTTAAAAGTAAAAAATTAAAAAATTAAAAACTGCCGTCTGTAGGTGGCCATAAAATTTATATATTATGCTTTCAGTAGACCAGTTAGAAGACAAACTTATTGATCTTGCTTTCGCCGAAGATATCGGCGACGGTGATCATACCACCCTCTGCTGCATCCCTGAGGATGCCATGGGCAAGAGCCATCTCCTCATCAAGGAAGACGGTATCCTCGCCGGTGTGGAGGTAGCCAAGAAAGTGTTCAACCGTTTCGACCCGACCTTGAAGGTGGAGGTCCTCATCCCCGACGGTACGCCCGTGAAGAAGGGTGACATCGCCATGATCGTTTCCGGCAAGACACGCTCCCTGTTGCAGACCGAGCGCCTGATGCTGAACATCATGCAGCGTATGAGTGGCATCGCCACGATGACCCACCGCTATGTGGAGCGCATCAAAGGCACCGGCGCTCATGTCCTCGATACCCGTAAGACAACGCCGGGCATGCGTATGCTCGAGAAGCAGGCCGTGAAGCTCGGCGGCGGCATGAACCATCGTATCGGTCTCTTCGACATGATCCTGCTGAAAGATAACCACATCGACTTCGCCGGAGGCATCAGCGATGCCATTGACCGCTGTCATCACTATCTCGAGGAGAAACACCTGAACCTGAAGATAGAGATTGAGGTGCGCAACTTCGACGAGCTGCAGCAGGTCCTCGACCATGGTGGCGTCGACCGTATCATGCTCGACAATTTCAGTGTCCCCGATACGAAAAAGGCCGTGGATTTGATCAACCACCGTTATGAGACGGAGTCGAGTGGTGGTATCACCTTCGACACTATCCGTGACTATGCCGAGCAGGGCGTAGACTTTATCAGCGTCGGTGCCCTCACGCACAGCGTGAAAGGCTTAGACATGAGCTTCAAGGCTTGCGACTAATCGTAGGGACATGATTCATCATGTTCCGCCCCAAACATTATATATGAAGAAATTAATCATTCTCGCGGCAGCCATGATGAACGTGGCTGCTGCTTTTGCTTGTACCAACTTCATCGTTGGCAAGAAAGCCAGTGTCGACGGCTCCGTGATGTGCTCGTATAATGCCGACGACTATGGCATGTTCCAGTATCTCTGTCATTATCCCGCCGCCACCCATCAGAAAGGGGAGATGCGGAAGATCTACGACTGGGATACCAATCAGTATCATGGTATGATCCCCGAGGCCCCCGTGACCTATAACGTCATCGGTAACATGAATGAATACCAGGTGACGGTAGGTGAGACGACCTATGGCGGCCGGGAGGAGATGGTCGACACGACGGGTATCATCGACTACGGATCACTGATCTATATCGCCCTGCAGCGTTCGAAGACGGCACGGGAGGCTATCCATACGATGACGACCCTCGCTGAGCGCTATGGTTATAACTCCGAGGGTGAGTCGTTCACCGTCTGTGATCCCAATGAGGCCTGGATCCTCGAGATGCAGGGCTGTGGCGGTGACAAGAATAATAAGGTGGTATGGGTCGCTGTGCGCATCCCCGACAATGCCATCAGCGGTCACGCCAACCAAGCCCGCATCGGACAGTTCTCTATGTATAAGACGGAGGTGCTCCATTCGAAGAACGTGATCTCCTTCGCCCGCAGCAAGGGCTGGTTTAAGGGAAAAGACAAGGACTTCAACTGGAAGGATGCCTATGCCTTCCCCGATTTCTCCGGCCGCCGCATCTGTGATGCCCGCGTGTGGAGTTTCTTCCGTCACTGGAAGAATATGGACCGGTGGCTGCCGTGGGCCCTGGGCAAGGACAAGAATGCCGAGGATATGCCGCTCTGGATCATCCCCGATAAGAAACTCTCCGTCGCCGATGTCGAGCGCTGCATGCGTGACCATTTCGAGGGGACACCGCTCTCTGTGGCCGACACGACGAGCATCGACGGTGGTATCTGGCAGATGCCTTACCGGCCGACACCGCTCTTCTACAAGGTAGACGGTAAGGAATATTTCAATGAGCGGCCGACGAGTACGCAGCAGACGGGCTTCACTTATGTCGCCCAGATGCGCTCCTGGCTGCCGCGGGCTGTCGGTGGCGTACTGTGGTTTGGTAATGATGATCCGAACATGATTGCCTACACGCCCGTATACTGCAACTCCACCGTTCAGCCGAAATGCTACAACACGCCCGGTGCGGACGCCCTGACCTACAGTGACGACAATGCTTTCTGGGTATGCAATATGGTGAGCAACATGGTCTATCCGCGTTACAGCGTGATGTTCCCGTCGCTCGAGGCCGTCCGTGACAGTCTGGAGAAGAGCTATTTCGACAACCAGAGTGCCATTGAGAAGAGTGCCATGGCCCTGGGCAGCACGGAGGCTACCGTAAAGTTCCTCAACGACTATAGCTGTCGTAAGGCTGACGAGATGCTCGCCCGTTGGAAACAGTTGCGCACGTATCTTGTCGTGAAGTATAATGACATGGCCGTGAAGCCGGAGAAGAACGGACGTTTCCTCCGTACGAAATATGGACTCCAGGTTCCTGTGGAGCGTCCGGGATATCCGAAGGGATATGCCCGTAAGATGATCCAGTTGGAAGGAAATAAATACGAAATGCCGAAATAAAAAATGCCCCGCGTTGATGTGACGCGGGGCATTTTTGTATGTTAATGGAAGATTAATAGGCGCTCTTGAACTCCTCGAGGAACCGCTTGTCGTTCTCGGAGAACATGCGGAGGTCATCGACACGGTATTTCAGGTTCGTGATGCGCTCCACACCCATACCGAAGGCATAACCGGTGTAGACGCTGGAGTCGATGCCGCAGGCCTCAAGGTCATGGGGATCGACCATGCCGCAGCCGAGGATCTCCACCCATCCCGTGTGCTTGCAGAAGCCGCAGCCCTTGCCGCCGCAGATGTTACAACTGATGTCCATCTCTGCACTCGGCTCCGTGAAGGGGAAGTAAGACGGACGGAGGCGGATCTTCGTGTCGGGACCGAACATCTCACGGGCGAAGGTCAGCAATACCTGCTTCAGATCGGTGAAGCTCACGCCCTTGTCAACATACAGGCCTTCCACCTGATGGAAGAAACAGTGGGCACGGGCACTGATGGCCTCATTACGGTATACACGACCCGGACAGAGGATGCGGAACGGCGGCTGGTGGTTCTCCATGAAGTGGGCCTCGTCGCCGGAGGTGTGACTGCGCAGCAGCACGTTCTTCGTCACGTCGCCGGGATCGCTCTGCTCGATGAAGAAGGTATCCTGCATGTCACGGGCAGGATGGTCAGCAGCGAAGTTCAGCATCGTGAAGACGTGCTTGTCATCATCCACCTCAGGACCCTGAAAGAGGGTAAAGCCCATGCGGGAGAAGATATCAATGATCTGATTGCGTACAATCGTCAGCGGATGGCGCGTGCCCAGGGCAATGGGGTAGGGCGTACGGGTGAGATCCATGTCATCACTGCTCACGGCCTCCTCAGCGACTTCCTCGCGCAGACTGTTGATCTTCTCCATAGCCAACTGCTTGAGCTCGTTGATCTTCATGCCGATCTCTTTCTTCTGATCCTTCGGGACCTGGCGGAAGTCGGCCATGAGGGCGTTGATCTCGCCCTTCTTGGAGAGATATTTCAGCCGGAGCTGTTCAACATCCTCAGCCTTTTGTGCGGACAGGTTACTGACTTCTTTCAGCAAACCTTCAATTTTTTCTAATAACATGCTATATAATGTTTTAATTTTCCTGTCGTCTCGCGGGCCCTGTTCCGAAGGAGGCAGACCCGATTGTTGATAAATCAAATGCAAAGTTACAAAATCTTTTTGAAAAAATCTTTGGAGGTCTATAAAATTATGCTTAATTTTGCAAAGAATTAGTTTAGTTAGCTATGAGAAAGTTTTTTGAGAGTTTCTTGGGACTCCTGCTCGTGGCTTTTCTCTTCACGGAGGGAGGTTGTACGGACAAGAAGCCTAAGCCTGTGTCCGAAGATTCAACGTCGACGATGACCATGGCGCCGGATACCACGGAGGAGGATTCCACGGAGCAGCTGATCGCCTCGACGCCGATGCCGAAGGCGGCCGATGAGCTCTTCGACGACTTTATCTTCAACTATGCCGCCAACAAGCGTCTACAGATGAAGCGTACGATATTCCCCCTGCCGGTATACAAGAATGGCAAATTGGCCGGAAAACTGCCAAAGAGTAGTTGGAAGATGGAACATTTCTTCATGCGGCAAGACTTTTATACGCTGATCTTCGATAATATGAAGCAGATGAAATTGGCCAAGGATACGACCATAGATCATGTCGTTATAGAGAAGATTTATTTCAATAAGAAGACCGTGAAGCAGTATCTCTTCAACCGTATCAATGGCAAATGGAACCTCACCTCGCTCAACGTGAAACCGATGTATCAGAATATGAATGCCAGTTTCTTGAAGTTCTATCAGCGTTTTGCCACGGATACGGCATTCCAGATGCGGCATATCAACAATCCCGTGAAGTTTACGGGTCCGAATCCCGATGATGACTTCTCGACCCTCACGGGTGACCTGCTGCCACAGCAGTGGCCGATGTTTGCGCCGAAATTGCCTACGGGGATGATTTATAATATCATCTATGGCCAGAAATATACGGAGAGTACGCAGAAGATCTTCGTCATCCGGGGTATCGCCAACGGCCTCGAACAGGAGTTCACGTTCCGTCTGCGCCATGGCCGCTGGCTTCTGATGGCCATGAGCGTGTAAATAATAATCATTTATGCAGATATATAACGACTATAACCTCTTGCACCACAACACCTTCGGCATCGATGCCCGATGCCGGAAATTTGTGGAGTATGCGTCCACGGAGGACGCGCAGCAGCTCGTCAAGGCCCTGACCAAAGCTGATGAGCCCTTGCTGCTCCTCGGTGGCGGCAGTAACCTCCTGCTCACGGGCGACTATCCGGGCACTGTCCTCCATTCCGCAATCCTCGGTAGGGAGGTGGTCCGCGAGACACCGGAGGCGGTATGGCTGCGCTGTGGCAGTGGTGAGACCTTCGACGATATTGTGGCCTATGCCGTAGCCCACAGTTGGTATGGTGCCGAGAACCTCAGCCTTATTCCCGGCGAGGTCGGAGCCAGTGCCGTGCAGAATATCGGTGCCTATGGTGCCGAGGCCTGTGATCTCATCGACACCGTGGAGGCCGTGGAGATCGCTACGGGCCGGGTGGTGACGATTGCTGCCTCCGATTGCGGCTATAGCTACCGCCAGAGCAAGTTCAAGCATGAGTGGCGGGATCAATATCTCATCACCCATGTCACCTATCGGTTCAATAAGATTTTCAATCCCCGTCTCGACTATGGCAATATCCGTGCTGCATTGGAAGAGAAAGGGATCCGTGTGCCGACGGCCGGACAGTTGAGGGATACGATTATCGAGATCCGCCGACGGAAGCTCCCCGATCCGAAGGACTATGGCAATGCCGGTAGCTTCTTCATGAACCCCATCGTTCCGGAAGAGACCTACCAGCGCCTGCTGAAGGACTATCCCGACATGCCCCATTATGTCATGAAGGGTGTTGATGGCGAGGCCGACCGCTATAAGATCCCCGCCGGATGGATGATCGAACAGTGTGGCTGGAAGGGCCGTAGCCTCGGACGTGCCGGGGTCTACAGTAAGCAAGCCCTCGTCCTTGTCAACCTCGGTGGTGCCACGGGAGAGGAAGTCGTCCGTCTCTGTCATACCGTTCAACAGGCCGTGAAGGATAAGTTCGGTATCGATATTTATCCCGAAGTCAATATCCGCTGATTTTGATTTGAATGAAAGTAACATTATTAGGCACGGGTACGTCAAGTGGCGTACCCGTATTGGGTTGCAACTGTGAGGTCTGTCAGAGCAAGGATCCGAGAGACCATCGCCTGCGCTGTGCCGCCCTCGTAGAGACGGCGACGACACGTCTGCTCATCGATGCCGGACCGGATATCCGCCAGCAACTGCTGACGGTACCCTTCCGTCGTATCGACGGCGTTCTCATTACCCATAGTCATTATGATCATGTGGCGGGACTTGATGACCTGCGGCCTTACTGTTATGCTTTCCAGGGCATCGATGTCTATGCCGAAACAGGCGTCGACGAACGGTTGCGGCAGGTGATGCCCTACTGTTTCCCCTCTGATCCGAAGGCGCTCTATCCCGGGGCACCGATTCTGAGGATCCATGATATCCGCGTCCATGAGCCGTTGACGACAGGTGATATCGAGGTCATGCCCCTGAGGGTCTATCATGACCAGTTGCCGATCCTCGGCTTCCGCATCGGCACCTTTGCTTATATCACTGATATGAAACGGATGGACGACAGTGAGTATGCTTATCTCGAGGGTGTCGATACCCTCGTCATCAATGCCCTGCGTTTCGACCGTCCCCATCACAGTCATCAACTCGTCGATGATGCCATCCGGGTGGCCCGCCGCATCGGGGCCCGAAAGACCCGACTCATCCATGTCACCCATCAGATCGGTCTCCACGATAAGGCTAACGCCCGGTTGCCTGAGGGCGTGAAGTTCGGATATGATGGGGAAGTTATGGATATCAATGGCGAATTGTAGGTGGCCGTCCTATTGCGGCCACCTACTTCTTTACGAACGTCATTTCCCCCGGCATTTTCACCCATTTCCGGTTGCGGGCGATTTTCAGTGTGCTGCCCTTGCCTTGGCGTAACGTGAAGGAACCATCTTTCTCCGCCGTCAGCGTCGCTTGGAGATCCTCACTGCCATAGTCGTTGCTGAGTTCTATGGATGCCGTTCGGCCCTTGATGGTAGCTGTGGTGATGAGCCAGCGGCGGCCGTCGTGGATATCACCGAAGAACCCGGGCAGTGGACCATAAAGGTCCTCGTAGTGTGGGATGGTGACATCATTCTCATAAAAGTTGATGCGCAAATAGACCTCATACTGTGCGTTATAGAGATAGCCCTTGAAGAGGGTACTGTCCGGCTTGGCGGCGAAGGCCATGACGGTGAATAACAGACAGTATAGAAATGTGATTACTTTTTTCATTGTCTTTTCTGTTGAGTCGATATTACATTTTGCTATCTTTAATGCTGCAAAGATAGTTAAAAAACAGATCAGATCCTATTATTTCATATTTTTTTTCAAAATTTTTCATTATTTCTTGAATTAAAATTTGAATTTCTTAAATTTTATGTTAACTTTGCACACGTAATAGTTTGTGTTATGGCAAAGTTTTTAAAAAGTCCCGACTATATCTTTGAAGCGAGTTGGGAGGTATGCAATAAGGTAGGCGGCATTTATGCCGTTCTTTCCACGCGTGCTAAGACATTGCAAGACATGTTGCAGGATCACGTGATTTTTATTGGTCCGGATTGTTGGGGGGACAAAGACTGTCCGTTCTTTGAACAAGATGACAGTCTCTTGGCTTCCTGGAGGCAAGTGGCTGCTCGCGAAGGGCTCTTCGTCCGTGTCGGTCGTTGGAAGGTCCCCGGAAAGCCTATAGCCATCCTTGTAGACTTTAAGCCCTTCTATCAGATGAAGGATCATATCTATACTCGTTTATGGGAACTTTACCAAGTTGACAGTCTTCATGCTTATGGAGATTATGATGAGGCTTCGATGTTCTCTTATGCCGCAGGAAAAGTGGTAGAGAGCTTCTATAAGCATGAAATCCCTTGTACCAAGAAAGTCATCTTCCATGGTAATGAGTGGATGTGTGGCCTGGGATTGTTATATATCCATCATGCGATCCCACAGATTGCAACGATTTTTACGACGCATGCCACAAGTATCGGTCGCAGCATTGCCGGTAATAACAAACCGCTGTATGACTATCTGAGCGGCTATAATGGTGATCAGATGGCTCAGGAACTCAATATGCAGAGTAAGCACTCCATAGAGAAACAGACCGCCAAATATGTGGATTGTTTTACTACCGTATCTGAGATCACGAATCGTGAGTGTGCCCAGCTGTTGGAGAAACCGGCTGATGTGGTATTGCCCAATGGTTTCGAGAATGACTTCGTGCCGCAGGGGGCCATCTTCGCCCGGAAGCGCCGTGAAGCCCGCCGCACATTGATCCATATCGCCAATGCCCTCATTGGCACCCGTTACACGGAGAAGGATGATATCCTCATCGCCTCTATCTCCGGTCGTTACGAGTTTCGGAATAAAGGTATTGATGTCTTCATTGATGCCATGAACCGCTTGCGGACCGATGAGAATCTGAAGAAAGACGTCCTGGCCTTCATAGAGGTACCGGGATGGGTCTCTGGTCCCCGCGGCGATCTGCAGAGGCGACTGAAGAGGGATGGCAATTACCGCAATGCCCTGCAGCAGCCGGAGATCACCCACTGGCTCCATAACATGGACCAGGACCAGGTGTTGGGTATGATGCGTTCCATCGGTTTCGACAACACGCAGGCCGGACATGTCAAGCTCATCTTTATCCCCTGTTACCTTCTGGGTGATGATGGCATTGTCAACAAACCCTATTTCGACGTCATTCTGGGTAATGATCTCTGTATCTATCCCTCTTATTATGAACCATGGGGATATACGCCGTTGGAGGCCGTCGCCTTCAAGGTGCCGTGTATCACGACCGATCTTGCGGGTTTCGGACTATGGGTGAACAGTGAGTGCGGGCATTATTCTGAGATCTTGGAAGGAGTGAAGGTTATCCACCGTACCGACAGTAATTATAACGAGGTGGCCGATGCCATCAAAACCACGGTGGAGGAGTTCGCTGCTTTCGATGAAAAGCGGGTTAAGGCAGCCCGTCATCACGCGGAGATGATCTCCCGCAAGGCGCTTTGGGGAAAATTCATCAAGAATTATCTGCGTGCATACGACTTCGCGCTTCGACGTATGGAAGAGCGTTTAAAGGAAATTTAGTATTTAGGAATATATAGTGTAAATAACAAATCAAATTTATTTATGAAAATCAAAGCTGACTATGTGAACGCTCCCCAGTGGAAGCAGGTCACGATCAAATCTCGTCTTCCGGAACAGCTCAAATGTCTCAATGAGCTGGCTCACAACATGTGGTGGGCATGGAACTATGAGGCCCGGGATCTCTTCAAGAGCCTCGATGCTGACCTCTACGAGAAAGTAGAAGAGAACCCCGTTCTGCTCCTCGACCGTCTGAGCTACGACCGCATGGAGGAGATTGTCAAGGATAAGATCCTCATGAAGAAAGTGAAGGATGTCTACGACGCCTTCAAGAAATACATGGCTGTCAAGCCGAACAGCAAGCGCCCCTCTGTGGCCTACTTCTCCATGGAGTATGGTCTGAACCAGGTGCTGAAGATCTACTCCGGTGGTCTCGGCATGCTCGCCGGTGACTACCTCAAGGAGGCTTCCGACTCCAATGTCGACATGTGCGCCGTCGGTTTCCTCTATCGCTACGGTTACTTCAAGCAGACGCTGAGCATGGACGGTCAGCAGATCGCCAAATATGAGGCGCAGAACTTCAACAACCTGCCCATCGAGCGTGTCCTCGACAAGGACGGCAACCCCGTCGTCGTCGATGTCCCCTATGTCAACTATCAGGTGCATGCCTATGTTTGGCAGGTCAATGTCGGCCGTATCAAGCTCTACCTCCTCGATACCGACAACGACATGAACTCTGAGTTCGACCGTCCGATCACCCACAGCCTCTATGGTGGTGACTGGGAGAACCGTCTGAAGCAGGAGATCCTCCTCGGCATCGGCGGTATCCTCACGCTGAAGAAACTCGGCATCAAGAAGGATATCTACCACTGCAACGAGGGCCATGCCGCCCTGTGTAACCTCCAGCGCCTCTGCGACTATGTCGACAGCGGCCTGACGTTCAACCAGGCTCTCGAGCTCGTACGTGCCTCTTCCCTCTATACCGTTCATACTCCTGTTCCTGCCGGTCATGACTACTTCGACGAGTCTCTCTTCGGCAAGTACATGGGTGGCTATCCCGCCAAACTCGGCATCTCCTGGGATGAGTTCATCGGCATGGGCCGTGAGAACCCCGATGACCACAGCGAGCGCTTCTGTATGTCCATCTTCGCCTGCAACACCTGCCAGGAGGTCAACGGTGTCTCCAAGCTCCACGGATGGGTCAGCCAGAAGATGTTCTCCAACATCTGGAAGGGCTACTTCCCCGAGGAGAACCACGTGGGCTATGTCACCAATGGTGTGCACTTCCCGACGTGGACGGCTACGGAGTGGCGTAAGGTCTACGACAAGTATTTCGATCCGACCTTCATGAGCGATCAGAGCAACGAGGAGATCTGGCATGCCATCTACAACGTCCCCGACGACGAGATCTGGGATACCCGTTTCGCCCTGAAGAAGAAACTCGTGGCCTATATCCGTGAGAAGTTCACGCAGACGTGGCTGAAGAACCAGGGTGATCCTGCCCGTGTGATGTCCCTCCTCGAGCGTATCAACCCGAATGCGCTGATGATCGGTTTCTGCCGTCGTTTCGCTACTTATAAGCGTGCTCATCTGCTCTTCACCGATCTCGACCGTCTGAACAAGATCGTCAACAACCCCGAGCGTCCCGTCCTGTTCTTCTTCTCCGGTAAGGCTCACCCCGCTGACGGCGCCGGCCAGGGCCTGATCAAGAAGATCTTCGAGATCAGCCAGCGTCCCGAGTTCCTCGGCAAGATCATTTTCCTCGAGGACTACGACATGCAGCTCGCCCGTCGCCTCGTCTCCGGTGTCGATATCTGGATGAACACGCCGACACGTCCCCTCGAGGCCAGCGGTACGTCCGGTGAGAAGGCTGAGATGAACGGTGTCGTCAACCTCTCCGTCCTCGACGGTTGGTGGGTAGAAGGCTACCGTAAGGGTGCCGGTTGGGCGCTGCCGCAGGAGCGTACCTATCAGAACCAGTCCTATCAGGACGCCCTCGATGCCGCTACCATCTATAACCTCCTCGAGAATGAGATCATCCCGATGTACTACAACAAGGGTGATAAGGCTTACTCTACGGAGTGGGTACAGGTCATCAAGAACTCCATCGCTACCATCGCGCCTCACTATACGATGAAGCGCCAGCTCGATGACTACTACGACAAGTTCTACAACAAGGAGGCTGCCCGCTTCAAGAAGCTTGCTGCCGATGACAACAAGCTCGCTAAGGATATCGCGCTCTGGAAGGAGACCGTCGCTGAGCGCTGGGACAACATCAATGTCGTCAGCAAGTCCGGTCTTGATGAGGGGGCTGAGACGGGTAAGAAATACAAGGTTTCTTACACCATCAATGAGCAGGGCCTCGACAATGCCATCGGTCTGGAACTCGTGGCGCTGAAGCCGGAGACGGATCCTTCCGACCGCAAGGTTTACAAGGTCTATCCGTTCAAGATGGTCAAGCACCAGGGCAATGACTATACCTTCGAGGCTACCATCGATCCCGACCGCGCCGGCAACTTCCGCCTCGGCGTTCGCATGTTCCCGCAGAACAAGTTCCTGCCTCACCGTCAGGACTTCTGCTACGTGAAATGGCTTGACTAATCCATTCCCACTTATCATATAAATTTCGGCGTCCTCTCCCGCTTTCGCGGAGGATGGCGCCGATTTTTTTTGTAATTTCTTTAATAAACCTTTGTTTCATTCCGAAATTATTTCTATATTTGTGGCATGAAACGAAACAATCTTTTCCTGCGTGTCATCCGGTTTTATGTTGACGGGTTCCGGAGTATGACGGTCGGCAAGGTGCTGTGGGCGGTGATCCTCATCAAGCTCTTCATCATTTTTGTCGTCCTGAAACTCTTCTTCTTCCCCAACTTCATCGATGAGCATAAGGGGAACGAAAGTGCGGCGCAGTATGTGTCCGGCCAGCTCTTACCGAAATAAAACAATTATTAATCCTTATACAGCCTATGCTAACCTTATTAGATGTGACGACCTCCGTCGTCGACTGGTCGAGGGCCCAGTTCGCCCTCACGGCGGCCTATCACTGGCTCTTTGTCCCCCTGACGCTTGGCCTGGCCCTCGTCATGGGCATTGCCGAGACCGTCTATTACCGCACACGGGATCCTTTCTGGAAGACCGTGGCACAGTTCTGGCAGCGCCTCTTCGGCGTGAACTTCGCCATGGGTGTGGCCACGGGAATCATCCTCGAGTTTGAGTTTGGTACGAACTGGAGCAACTACTCCTGGTTCGTCGGCGATATTTTCGGTGCGCCGCTGGCCATTGAGGGCATTTTCGCCTTCTTCATGGAGTCGACTTTCGTGGCCGTGATGTTCTTCGGCTGGAAGAAGGTGGGACCGGGCTTCCATCTCGCCTCGACATGGCTCACGGGCCTCGGCGCGACGATCTCCGCCTGGTGGATCCTCGTGGCTAACGCATGGATGCAGTATCCCATCGGTCAGACGTTCAACCCCGACACGATGCGCTGTGAGATGACGAGTTTCGTGGATGTCGCCCTGTCGCCCTTCGCCGTAGACAAGTTCTGCCA
Source organism: Prevotella sp. AGR2160 (assembly GCF_000424185.1). Taxonomy (GTDB): domain Bacteria; phylum Bacteroidota; class Bacteroidia; order Bacteroidales; family Bacteroidaceae; genus Prevotella. The sequence goes on along the minus strand of NZ_AUJK01000007.1, from coordinate 17,635 downwards.
TACCGTCACGTCGTCATGGATCATCGGTGCCGTCTTCACGGTGGCCGTCAGCGGCTGGTATCTGTTGAAGCACCGTGAGCAGCGGTTGGCGAAGGCGAGTATTCGTATCGGCGCCGTCGTGGGTCTCTGTGCCTCACTGCTGGCCGCTTTCACGGGCGACCGCTCGGGCTATCAGGTGGCCCGGGTGCAACCGATGAAGCTCGCGGCCATGGAGGCCAACTATCGTGGTGGCACGGACCAGAGTCTCACGGCCGTGGCCTGGGTGAACCCCTTCAAGCAGCCTGACTGGCAGAAGGAGCAGGAGCCGCCCTTGCGTGTCGGTATCCCCTACGCCCTGTCGTTCATGGCAACCCATGACTTCCATGGGTTCGTGCCCGGCGTGAACGATATCATCGAGGGCTATACGGCCCATGACGGTACCCGTGTGCCATCGCTGAAGGAGAAGATTGCCCGAGGCAAAAAGGCCATTGTCGCCGTCAGCGCCTACCGCAAGGGAGACCATAGCGCTCACGTGAGGCAGACGATCAAGGAGAATATGGCGTATTTCGGTTATGGCTACGTGAAGGATGCCCATCAGACCGTGCCGAATATCCCGTTGAACTTCTGGTGCTTCCGCATCATGGTCGGCCTCGGCTGTCTGTTCATCCTCTTCTTCGCCCTTCAGACCTATCTCGCTTACCGGAAGGATCTCGCCGACAGCCGCTGGCGCTGGGTGCATGTTGTGGCCCTCGTCGCCATCCCATTGGTCTGGATAGCCAGTGAGAGCGGATGGATGGTGGCGGAGCTCGGCCGTCAGCCGTGGACGATCCAGGACATGCTGCCCACGTGGGTCGCCGTCTCTGACCTGCGCAGTGGCTCCATCGCCCTGACCTTCTTCCTCTTCCTCATCCTCTTCACGACCATGCTCGCCGTGGAGATCTCCATCCTCTGCAAACAAATCAAGATAGGAGTAAAGAAGTAAAAAATTAAAAAAGTAAAAAAAGTAAAGAACTATGACATACAGTTTTTTGCAACATTACTGGTGGCTGATCATCAGTATTCTCGGAGCCCTGCTGGTCTTCCTGCTCTTTGTCCAGGGCGCCAATACGCTGATCTTCTCGTTGGGGAAGACGGCGGAAGAGCGGCGGCTCGTCGTCAACTCCACGGGCCGCAAATGGGAGTTTACGTTCACGACCCTCGTGACCTTCGGCGGAGCCTTCTTTGCCAGTTTCCCGCTGTTCTACAGTACGAGTTTCGGCGGCGCCTACTGGCTGTGGATGCTTATCCTCTTCTCTTTCGTCATCCAGGCCGTGAGCTATGAGTTCCAGAACAAGCTCGGCAATTTCCTCGGTCCGAAGACGTTCCAAGTGTGTCTGATCATCAACGGTATTGTCGGTCCCGTCCTCCTCGGTGGTGCCGTGGCGACATTCTTCGACGGCAGCAATTTCATCATTGAGAAGATGAATATCACGTCGTCGCTGAATCCTGTCATCAGCCGGTGGGCCAATGGCAGTTGTGGGCTCGACGCGTTATTGGATCCGTGGAATGTCGTCTTCGGCATTGCCATCCTCTTCCTGGCGCGCGTCCTCGGACTGTTGTATATGGTGAATAATATCAATGATGACGTGATCCGGCCGCGGGCCCGGAAGCAACTGGTTCCGAACACGGTTTTGTTCCTCGTGTTTTTCCTGGCATTTCTCGTGCATGTGTTGGTGAAAGACGGTTATGCCGTCAAACCGGCAACGGGCGTGATCAGTATGGAGCCTTTCAAATATCTCCATAACCTCATCGCCATGCCGTGGGTGCTCGTCCTCTTCCCGGCAGGTGTCGTCGCGTTGCTCTATGGCGTGATCCGTACGATCGTCAGTGACCGTTTCATCAAGGGAATCTGGTATGGGGGCGTTGGTGTCGTCCTTGTGGCCCTCGTCCTCTTCCTCATGGCCGGATGGAACAACACGGCTTATTATCCGTCGAATGCCGATCTGCAGAGTTCGTTGACGATCATGAACAGTAGCAGCAGTCTCTTCACGCTCCGTTGTATGGCCGTGGTGAGTCTCTTCGTTCCCTTCGTTATCGCCTATATCTGGTATGCCTGGAGGTGTATCGACCAAAAGAAGATCGACCGGGCAGAGATCGAGGCGGACGAGGAGGCATACTAAAAAGCCTTTTGATCCGTTTGCAGGGGCCGTCCCTTGTGGCGGCCCGTCGGCGGTTACGCCGAATCGCAATGCGCATCATGAATGCCGTTCCGGCATCGGGCCGCCACAAGGGCCGGCCCCTGCAATGGATCAGATAGGGTTGTGGCACGCCCCCTACAACGGGGGCAATGTGGGTGCGTGGCCGCAACATGGCGGCCACCTACAAAGGGATCAATGTGGGTATTATCTTTTCCTTCTATTATGGTTGTCGAAGTTCGGGTTGAAACTCTTCTTCTGTTTCCCTTTGAAATAACCCGAACCGGTATGGGACTCTTTATCCTCAAACTTCTTGTATTTCTTACCAACTCCCGGATTGTCATAATGACTGCCCACGGGACGATCATCATACGTGGTACGCTGACGGTTCGCACGTTCATCCCCGTACTTGGCACGCTGACGGCCACGGGCGGGCTTGGACTCCTCATGGCGGCTTCTGTTTTCCTTATGATGCCATCCGGCGGTAGCGGGGTAGAGGCGGTCGATGAGGTCCTCACGGCCGATACGGCGGAGCTCACGGATGATGCCCGGGCGCTCCTCGGGCTTATACCAGAAGAAGAACTGTCGCTGGGCCAACTTCTCCTTTGGCGTCTTCGCACTGTAGACGGGCTCGAGGGTATACGGATCATAGCCAGTATACCAGGCCTCCGTGGAGATCGTCATCGGCGTCGGCGTGAAGTCCTGAACCTGTTCGAGGTGGAAGTTGAGATCTTTCGTAATCACGGCCAGTTCGGCCATATCCTCTTCGTGGCAGCCGGGGTGGGAACTGATGAAGTAGGGGATGAGCTGTTCACGCAGTCCCTCCTCCTTATTGATCTTGTCGAAGATCTTCTTGAAATCATAGAAGAGCGTGAAACTCGGTTTCCGCATCTGTTTGAGCACCCGGTCGGAGGTATGCTCCGGGGCGATCTTCAGTCGGCCGCTGACATGTTTGGTGATGAGCTCACGGGTATACTGTCGTGCCGCGGCGTCACTCTTCTCATCGCCGCTCTTATGGAGCAGGAGGTCATAGCGCACACCACTGCCGATGAAACTCTTCTTGATCTCCGGCAGCGCGTCGACGGCATGATAGATCTCCAGGAGTTTACTGTGGTCGGTATTGAGGTTCGGACAGATCTGCGGGTTGATACACGACGGCCGCTTGCAGTGCTCACAGGCTTTCTGGTTCTTGCCCTGCATGCCATACATGTTGGCCGACGGACCGCCGAGGTCGGAGAGATAACCTTTGAATCCCGGCATCTTCACCACCTGCTTCACCTCATTGAGGATGCTGCGCTTGCTGCGGCAGGCCACGAATTTCCCCTGATGGGCGGAGATGGTGCAGAAGGCGCAGCCACCGAAGCAGCCCTGGTGGATATTCACGGAGAACTTGATCATCTCATAGGCGGGGATGGTCTTTCCCCGGTATTTCGGATGCGGCTCACGGGTATAGGGCAGGTCGAAGGTCTCGTCGAGCTCTTCCGTCGTCGGCGTGGGGAACGGCGGGTTGACGACGGCATATTTGCCATCGACGCCCTGCAGCAGCCGCTGCGCGTGTTTCTTGTTGGCTTCCTCCTCGATATGTCGGTAGTTCTCTGCCTCCGCCTTCTTCGAGCGCAGACATTCCTCATGGGAGTGGAGCACGATATCATCTTCGGTGATGCCCCCGGGAATCTCCTCCTCACGGGCGAGATAGACCGTCTGCGGCACGTCACGGATCTCCCGCATGGGGATATGCTCCTCAAGGCGGTGGAGGATCTCCAGCGTCGGCTTGGCGCCCATGCCATAAGAGATGATGTCGGCGCCACTGTCACAGAGGATACATTTCTTCAACTTATCCTGCCAGTAGTCATAATGCGTCAGCCGTCGCATACTCGCCTCGATACCGCCGAGGATCACGGGGACATCGGGGAAGAGCTGCTTGAGGATCTTCGTATAGACAATGGTAGGGTATTCCGGGCGGCAGTCATGGCGGCCGTCGGGACTATACTCGTCGACGGAGCGCAGACGCCGGTTGGCGGTATATTTGTTGACCATGGAGTCCATGGCACCGGGAGCGATGGCGAAGGCCAGCCGTGGCCGTCCGAGCTTCTTGAAGTCACGGTAGTCACCATGCCAGTCGGGCTGCGGGACGATGGCCACCTTATAGCCGTGGGCCTCGAGCATACGGCCGATGACGGCGACGCCGAAAGACGGATGGTCTATATAGGCATCGCCGGAGAACATGATGACGTCGAGCTGGTCCCAGCCTCGCAGCTCGCATTCTTTTTTCGTTGTAGGGAGGAAATCGGTGAGTTGATAATTGGGCATTACTTTTTAGTCGGTTACGTTCTCTGTGTCGGCAGGAGCTTCAGCAGCGGCCTTCTTACTCTTCCAGTCGGCGTAGAGCACGGCGAGGTTATGGAGTCCGAAGGCTTTCATATTACTGTTGTAGATGACGTCGAGACAGAGGTCGAGGAGATCTTTGTCTTTGCCGGCTTCTCCTTCGAGGAGGGAGCGGACATTGAATTTCAACTTGTCAAGGACCTGTTCGTCAACGATACCGTTGCTGTCTACGAGGTTACGGAAGAGTTGATAACGGTCGATGGTTTCGAGATGGGCGTCGGAGACTTCTATGCTCCGTGTGCCGGATTGATTGGCTTGGATCTTATACATATTGCTGTTATTTAGAGGGTTGTTCTGTTTGGCATTGGCGCTTCCTTGCGCTTGCAAAGCGCAAGCACCCGACGGCAAGCCCTGCACGTGGGGCTTTGTCCTCCCCATTTGGGGAGGGTTGGGAGAGGCATCCTCCTACTTTGTGAGGTAGTTCAGAATGCCGGCCATGATCTTCTGGCGGTCGGCGGCACTCTGGATACACTCGAAGGGGAAGCCCATGGTGAAGGCGGCATAGCTGCGGCCCGTGTCGCTCTTGCCCTTGAAGCCCACGGCGGCACTCGTGCCGTTGCTGTACTGGATGGCGCAGAGACTGCCGTCGACGGGCACCCATGTACTGTCGGTGGCGTTATAGGTTGCTGCCGGTTGCAGGATATCGGGATGTGTGGCGGCGTAATGGTTCTCGTTGAGGCGGTGATAGAAGTTGAAATCACAGCCGAGGCCATTGACGGTCTCTGAGATTTCCGTTGCCGCCGGAGCGGTATAGTCGACGCGCAGGGTGTTGTGGAGCCATTGCCGTTCGTCGTCAGCTGTCATGTCGGAGCCGATATAGGAGCCGCTGACGAGGAGCTTGCCGCCGCCCTCGGTATAAGCTGATAGGATTTTGCGGATGCCGGGCGTGAAGGTCTTGTAATATTCCGGTGTGTAACCGTCATTGCGCTCCAGTCCGAGGATGAGATCCACGACGGCATAGTTGCGCAGTTGCACCTGTCCGTTGGTGAGGGCCTCGGTGGAACAGCTGACGACATTGAAGCCTTTCGAGGCGGCGATGGCGTCGGCGTGTGTGGCGGTATAGTCGAAGGAATTTCCCATGATGAACGTCTGTCCGTCGACATATTCAGGGCTCCAGCCGGCATAGCGGACATAGGGCACGCCGGGGTCCTGGGAGAAGTCGAAGCCGTTGCCGTTGTTGTTCACCTGTGGGGAGGCCAGCCGGTGGAAGCCATTGACGACGAGCACCGTCTTCGTGGCTCCCGGCTGCCAGAGGGCGGCGACGGTCTCCGACGGGAAACTCTCACCACCGGCATTGCAGGCGGTGACTTTGAAACGATAGGTCACGCCGGGCTGCAACTGGATGGTCTTTTGGGTGCCCCGGATATTTGTGCCGTTGTCGAAGCCGCCTTTCCCGGCAGCGACGAAGACATTATAGCTGGTGGGGTAGGCGCTCTTCTCCATATTGTCATACGACGCTTTCCACGAGAGATGGGCTACGCCCTGGTTGTCAACCGTTACGAGGACATCATGCGGTGCCAGGGGCTCTACGGTATATTCCTTACCGTGGTTGCTGCAGACATAACGGAGGATGGTCTTATAGATTGACCGTGCGAGCGTGAACTTCGCCGACGGATTTTGGATGATGCGCATGTCGGGGAAATTCTGATGGGAGAGGGTTTCGAAGATTGCTGACGGCACTTCCGGCAGACGCGTCTCGGAGTAGTTGCGGTCCCAGAGATAGCGCGTGTTCCAATTGTGGTATTTCCCTTCCATATCAATCTGGATGTTATGGAGCAGGGCGCGCGCGAAATCCTTCGATGCCTCACGGGAGATGCCGCTGCTGAGGATGCCGTCGTTGAAATCCGTCGTACAGATAGCCAGACTACCCGTGATGCTCTTGCCGTCACGCTCATAACCAGCATCGCTATGGACGGCCAGGGAGAGTTCGAAGGGGACGCCGAGGCCCTCTTTCGTCGGCTCATAGACGCTGCCCCCGGAGAGCCAGTTCAGTTCGAGGGACCGGACATTGATGTCATCGCCGTAGTCGTCCTCGCCTTTCTTCGTACAATAATAGCGATAGGGGACCCCGGCCCACTGGGCACTGTAGCGGGCTCCCTCATCGCAGCGCGGCAGTCCGCTGACCTCACCGCCCCGGCGCACATTGCCCATACCGCCGCCGAAACGGACGGCGTCGGAGGTGATGACGCCACGCCGTGAGGCATGATTTGTTACGACGACACGGTTGTCGGGACTGCAGCCTTTGTCGAAGTCGAAGGTACCGAGGTACACCCATGTGCCGCCACCCATACGCTGGTTGACATTGAAAATGGTTTGTTGTCCTTGATGGTAAACGATATATTTAGCGTCGGCGACACTCTTTGGCAGGGTTGTGTAGGAGACATAGACGGCATAGCGGCCGCTCTCGGGGATGTTCGGCTGATAGGATATCTCACTGTTGCGCTTGTCTTTCTTCGTGGCTTTCACCTGGCGCAGCGTACCGTTTCTAAAGGGATTGTCGGTATCGCTAAGGAACGCCTGGAAACGGAAGCCCACGGAGTCGCAGTCCTTCCATTTCTTACCGTTGTTGTACTCTATATAATAAGGTGTGGCAGCATTGTCGTTGTCGACGATGACCTCATGGCGTTGCCAGTCACGCTCACGGGGCGTGAAGACGGTGGCACCGGCATTCTCGAGCATCGGGATGAGGTAAGGCACGACGATGGTCTGCGTGAACAGATCCTCCGTGGTACCGAAGAGGAGGGGACGCTGCCACTCCCACCGGCCTTTCTTCACATTATAATAACGGCCATGGCTCTGCCATACGCAGATATGCCGGTCGAGGAGTCCGCGTGTGATGAGGTTGGGCCGTGAGACATTGAAGACCCACGGCTCATCGGTATAGTCTATGCTTCCCCACGCCCTGGAGTTTCCCTCGTCGTAGTTCTGTGCAGTGGCAGGAGCCAGCGATAGGGAGAAGGCAGAGAGAAGGAATAAAGTCTTGATATGGTTCATATTCTTTATCGTGCGCATAAAATGCGCACGCACTTGACGGCAGGCCCGGAACGACGCAACTGACTGCGTGTCCGGAACGACGCAACTGACTGCGTGTCCGGAACGGCGCAACTGGCGGCAAGGCCGTGGTTACAGCTTGCCGACGGAGAAGTTCTCCGGTTTCTTGCCTTTGAAGTCCTTGAAATAGAGTTTGATCTCACGCATCTGCGCGTCGATGTCATCGCCGGGGGTGATCGCCTTCGTGCAGCGGATGAGTTTTTTCTCATAGTCCACACCATAGAGGAGGATAGGAATGCCGGCACCCTTGGCGATATACCAGAAGCCTTTCTTCCAGTCGTCCACACGGCTGCGCGTGCCCTCAGGGGTGATGCAGAGGCAGAAGTGGGGATGCTGGCGGGCGGCTTCGGCCATGGCATCTGTCATGTGGGTGTGCTTGGCGCGGAAGACGGGGATACCGCCGAGGTGTCGGAAGATAGGACCTAAGGGCCAGAAGAACCATTCCTTTTTCATCAGGAAGTTAGTCTTCAGCCCTTCCGCCTTCGTGTAGAGTTGTCCGATGATGAAATCCCAATTGCTCGTGTGGGGAGCCAAACAGATGATGCATTTCTCCGGCATGGGGATGGAAATTTCTTTCCGCCACCCCATCGTCTTATAGAGCAGGTGGGCACAGAGTCTACGCATCATTGGCCTAACGCACAGATTTGATCGACAATCTCATCTACCTGTTTGTTGAAGTCGGAGATGAGTACCTTATAGTATTTCTTTGCCGGCATGCCCGGTTCCGGGTGTGAGATGCGGGAGATATAGTTATTATGAATTTGCAGAATGGAGGTCAGCAGAGCGTTGACATTCTGCTCGTCAGGGTTAGTACCGCCATAGAGGCTGGCTGCAACACATTCAGCGAAGAGTTCACTGCTGATGTAGTTGATGGATTGTTTTAATTGTCGTTTGTTACTCATTTTTGTTTTGCTTTTTTAGGAGGCTGTCATGCTCAACAACCTCGTGGAGTGACTAATTTATGGTTCAAAGATAAGAAAAAATCATGAAAGTTGCGAAAAGATTCGCGAAAAAAGATGTTAAAACGAGAAAATAATCTCTTTTCCTTTTTTATTTCAAAGAAAATGAGTAAATTTGCGTAGAATTTTGAACGTTTCAACTTTTATAGAATAAAACAAAATGAAGGAAATTAGTGCATTGCAGAAAGAGAGAGCTGCTTACCAGCCGAAGCTGCCGAAGGCTCTCCAGGGTGCCGTTAAGGTTCAGGAAGGTGCTCCTACGCAGAGTGTAGACAACCAGGAAGAGATTAAGAAGCTCTTCCCTAACACCTATGGTATGCCGCTCATCGAGTTCGTTCCTGGTGATGAGGAGAACCGTGCGAAGATGAACATCGGTGTCATCCTCTCCGGTGGTCAGGCTCCTGGTGGTCACAACGTTATCACCGGCCTCTTCGATACGCTGAAGAAGCTCAATCCTGAGAACCGCCTCTATGGCTTCCTCATGGGTCCCGGTGGTCTCGTTGATCACAACTATATTGAGATCACGGAGGACTTTCTGAAGGACTACCGCAATACGGGTGGTTTCGACATGATCGGTTCCGGTCGTACGAAACTGGAGAAGGAAGACCAGTTTGAGAAGGGTCTGCAGATCATCCGCAAGCTCGACATCAAGGCTATCGTGATCATTGGTGGTGATGACTCCAACACCAATGCCTGTGTCCTCGCTGAATATTATGCTGCCAAGAAGTACGGCGTTCAGGTCATCGGTTGTCCGAAGACTATCGATGGTGACTTGAAGAACGACCAGATTGAGACCTCTTTCGGTTTCGATACCGCTACGAAGACCTACTCCGAGCTCATCGGTAACATTGAGCGTGACTGTAACTCTGCCCGCAAGTACTGGCACTTCGTCAAGCTCATGGGCCGCAGCGCCAGCCATATCGCTCTGGAGTGCGCCCTTCAGACTCACCCGAATATCTGTCTGATTTCTGAAGAGGTACAGGCCAAGGATATGACGCTTAACCAGATTGTTGAGTCTATCGCCAAGGTTGTCGCTTACCGTGCCGAGCAGGGTAACAACTTCGGTGTAGTCCTCATCCCTGAGGGTCTCATCGAGTTCATCCCCGCTATCGGCCGTCTGATCCAGGAGCTCAACGACCTGCTCGCTGCTCACGGCGCTGACTACAAGGACCTCGACAAGGACGCCCAGCGTGCTTACATCCTCGCTCATCTGAGCAAGGAGAATGCCGAGACCTTCGCCACACTGCCTGAGGGCGTTGCCCGTCAGCTTTCTCTCGACCGTGACCCGCACGGAAACGTACAGGTTTCTCTCATCGAGACCGAGAAGCTCATCTCCGAGATGGTTGGCAACAAGCTTGCTGAGTGGAAGAAGGAAGGCAAGTATAACGGCAAGTTCGCCGCACAGCATCACTTCTTCGGTTATGAGGGTCGTTGTGCTGCTCCTTCCAACTTCGACGCTGACTACTGCTACGCTCTGGGAACGAGTGCCGCACAGCTCATCGCCAACGGCAAGACCGGTTACATGGCCATCGTGAAGAACGTTGCCGCACAGAACCGTGACGAGTGGAAAGCCGGTGGTGTGCCTATCACGATGATGATGAACATGGAGCGTCGTAATGGTGAGATGAAGCCGGTGATCCGCAAGGCTCTCGTAGAGCTTGACGGCGCACCCTTCAAGGCATGGGCCGCTATGCGTGACGAGCTTGCCAAGAATACCGAGTATGTCTATCCCGGTCCTATCCAGTACTGGGGTCCTGCTGATGTCTGCGACCAGCCGACGAAGACGCTGGCTCTTGAGCAGGGAAAATAAAGAATATCGTTTGAACTAAATCATGGTAAAGGCGGCTCATCGCCGTCTTTATCTTTTCTGTATATGACGGGAACACGAAGGATAACACAGCGCAAGGCGTCTTCTTCGAGGAGGCGGACGGGGCGTCGTGTTCGTCATTCGCGTTCCCGTCGTCTTTTGCCCCCTTTTCTCCGCCGTCTGCCCCGTTGGAGCTGGTGGCTTGGCGGTATGGGAGTTATAGTTCTTTATATCTGGGCTTTTTGGTTTTTCTTTGTCAGTCCTACAGGTTTCCGTTGGCGTGCCCTCTATGGTGATCCCAATTATCCTTCGGGTTATGATATACAAGGTATTGATATCAGTCATTATCAAGGGAATATCGACTGGGAACAGTTACGTAACGCGATGATCAACGGCTGTCCCTTACGTTTTGTCATTGTAAAATCGACGGAAGGCAGTACGCAGATGGATGAGAATTTCGTGGATAATTTCCGCAATGCCCGTGAGTATGGTTTCATCCGTGGTGCCTATCATTTCTGGAGTACGAAGAGTTCAGCTCGCGCCCAGGCTTATCATTTCCTCGATAAGGTTCATTTGACGGATGGAGACCTGCCTCCCGTTCTCGATATTGAGCATAAGCCGCAGAATCAGAGCATAGAAGATTTCCAGACGGACGTCCTTACATGGCTGCATATTGTGGAGGACCGTTATCATGTGAAGCCTATCATTTATTCTTATTATAAGTTTAAGGAGACCTATCTTTCTGCTTCCGTCTTCGATGATTATCCTTATTGGATCGCCCATTATTATGTGGGGAAGGTGGAATACAAGGGGCCGTGGAAATTCTGGCAGCATACGGATGCCGGTAAGTTGCCGGGCATCCGTGGTTATGTAGACCTGAATATTTATAACGGCAGTTATTATGATCTCCGGAAATTAACCATCGGCGGTCATGAGGACGATGAAGAAGAGGAGCCCGATTACAGTCCTGATGAAGTCAAAGAAGAAGATATAGACGAATAAGGGGCCTCTCCCTACAAGAGTTTGTTCAGTGCGGCGGCGATGCCACCATCATCGATATCACGGGTGACAAGGTCTGCGACCGTTTTGACGTCCTCCTTTGCGTTGCCCATGGCGACACCGATGCCAGCCTCACGGATGATGGGGATGTCATTGCCACCGTCACCGAAGGCGGCCGTTTCTTTGAGGCTCAGACCGAGGGTGTCAGCCATGGCATGGAGCGCTTTTCCCTTGTCGGCATGACTGTCGGTGATATCCGTGAAGGCGGGATGCCAGCGGCTGCTGATACAGTGAGGGATTAGTGGTTTCAGTTCTGCCTCCTCTTCGGCCGTGAAGAAAGGTGTCACCTGCAGAATGGGCTGTTTCAAAACGATGTCCAATGGCGTGAAGGAGAAGTCCGTCAGTCCCAGACCTTTGATGAACACTTCCTCAGCTACCTGCTTGGGGTTGATGATGGCGATATCCTTTTGGCCAACGACAGCCGTCGTCTTCCCGTCTCTGTTGGCCATGTCCATGATCTTCTGAACCTCATCCCTGTTCATCGGATATTCACAGACCACCTTGTCACCGATGAAACAATAGGCGCCGGTGGTGGTGATATAGCCGTCGATGAGTGGCTCGATCTGACCGAGGTTATTGATGAAGGGCACGGGGCGTCCCGTAGAGATAAAGATTTTCACGCCTTTGTCGTGGGCGCGCTGCAGGGCGTCTACCGTTGACTGCGGAATACGGTGTGTCTTGAAACTGACGAGCGTGCCGTCGATATCGAAGAATAGCGCTTTGATCATATACCTTATTTATAATCTACTTTTACCACGATGACACGGATCTGTTGGTCATCGGTATCGTTTTTAATCTTAGCGATATGCCAGTCGCCGGGGAAGAAGATGAAGAACTGGCGTGGATTACTGTCCATGAACCGTGTTTTCTCCACCTGATAGTCATAGTGGATGACATCGGGCTTATAGCGACAGTTGGGTGTACTTGTGTAATGGTCGATTATGCCGAAGCGCTCTGTGCCCCGGACGACATATTGGAAGTCGATGTGATGATGATGGCTCTCGCTCTTGCGCTTTTCCAATGGCCGGTTGACATCATCCTCCACACTTACCACGAGGTTGCTGCCTTCAATAGGGTGTTTTCCTTTTGGGAGAGTCAGCAGGTCAGTGTGGGCGAGCCATGAGAAGAGCGCTTTCCACTGTTCGGGATTCTTCTGATACTGTTCGTAGAACTCAATGGTATTCACGCTTGGGTGAGGATCAGCCGCTGTGAATCCGCAGCGCCATTCGCCGCTTTTCATCCATTCCTCTGCTTTCGTGAGCAGTGAGGGATTGTGATAATACTGCGTGTAATAGCCTTGGGCATGAAGCGCCATGACCGCTAAAAACAGGATGAGGAGGAGAGATATTTTTTTCATTGTCGATCAGTTGAAGTATTATTGAGCTTAAATATTCATGTGTAATGTTTGAAAATTTTTATTCTCCAAACGGAGAGCGGAATACGGGAGTCGAACCCGCCTCCTCAGCTTGGGAAGCTGATGCACTACCGATGTGCTAATTCCGCAAAGGTATAAAACAAAAAAAGGAATCTTTCGATTCCTCCTTTGAGCCGATACCCGGACTCGAACCGGGGACCCACGCATTACGAATGCGTTGCTCTACCAACTGAGCCATATCGGCGACTCCAACAAGTCAAAATGCTTTCCTCTTGAAAAGCGATTGCAAAGGTACACAAAAAAAATAAACCGGCCAAATATTTTGACCGGTTTTTTCAAAGATTTTTGATTTTTTCTTTCTTTTGTGTTCCGATGGGAACTTCAGCGCCTGATTATTTAAAAGTGAGGGCTTCCTGATGGGGATCTTTGCCGATGGAGATGGTATCGCCTTCCTTGATGTCACCACTGAGGATCCGTTCACAGAGACCATCCTCGATATACTGTTGGATGGCACGTTTCAGCGGACGGGCGCCGAACTGTACGTCATAGCCTTTCGTGGCTACGAACTCCTTCGCTTTATCAGTAATGGTGACTTTATAGCCCAAGTCATTGATGCGCTTATAGAGCCCCGACAGTTCGATGTCGATGATCTTCTTGATGGCGTTGAGATCGAGCTGGTCGAAGGTGATGATCTCGTCGAGGCGGTTCAGGAACTCCGGCGAGAACTGCTTGCTGAGGCTCTTCTGGATGATGGATCGTGCGTATTGCTTGTCCGTATCGTTCAGGGCGAGTCCGGCAGCGTTTCCGGCCGTGAAGCCGACGCCGTGGCTGAACTCCTTCAACTGTCGTGTACCGGCATTGGAAGTCATGATGATGATCGTGTTACGGAAATCTACCGTCCGTCCGTTGCCATCCGTCAGCCGTCCTTCATCGAGCAGCTGGAGGAGCATGTTGAAGACGTTGGCATGCGCCTTCTCAATCTCGTCGAGGAGCACGATGGAGTAGGGGTGCCGGCGCACCTGTTCGGTGAGCTGTCCACCCTCCTCGTAGCCGACGTACCCCGGAGGAGCGCCGATGAGACGTGAGGTGTTGAAGCTCTCGGTATACTCACTCATATCGATACGGATGAGCGCGTCTTTCGAGCCAAACATCTGTTCCGCGAGCTGTTTGGCGAGATAAGTCTTACCGACACCCGTAGGACCGAGGAACATAAACACGCCGATGGGGTGGTTGGGATCCTTCAGTCCGATGCGGTTGCGCTGGATAGCCTTCACCATCTTGTCGATGGCAGGATCCTGAGCGATGACCTTCTTCTTCAGTTCACCGGCCATGTTACGCAGTCGGACGCCTTCAGCTTCCGCCATCCGCTGTACGGGGATACCGGTCATCATAGCGACAATATCCGCCACCTGACCTTCATCGATCGTTGCCTTCTCATGACTGTCGCCCTGCGCCCATTGACGCTGGATATCACTGAGCTCCTGTTCCAACTGTGTTTGTTGGTCACGGTAGCTGGCGGCGAGTTCGAAATTCTGATTCTTCACAGCCTCCTGCTTCTTCAGCTTTGTCTCGTCGATCTCCTTCTCTTTCTCAGCGAGTTCAGGCGGAACGGTGGCATGCTGGAGATGTACCCGGCTGCCGACCTCATCCATAATGTCGATGGCTTTGTCGGGGAAGAACCGGTCGTTGATATAGCGGTCTGCCAATTTGACACAGGCTTTCAGTGCCTCGTCAGAATAACTGACATGGTGGTGCTGCTCATAACGTTCTTTGATATTCTCGAGGATCTGCAACGTCTCACTGGCCGTCGTAGGCTCTACCATGACTTTCTGGAAGCGGCGCTCGAGGGCACCGTCTTTCTCGATGGAGTTACGGTATTCGTCGAGTGTCGTGGCACCGATGCACTGGATGACGCCACGGGCCAAGGCCGGCTTGAGGATGTTTGCGGCATCCATCGTACCCGGGTTGCTGCCTGCACCGATGATCGTATGGATCTCATCGATAAACACGATGATATCAGGATTCTGTTCTAGTTCCTTGATGAGTCCTTTGATACGTTCCTCAAACTGTCCGCGGTATTTCGTTCCCGCCACAATGGCAGTCATATCGAGGTTGACGACGCGCTTGTTGAAGAGGATCGGCGAGGTGTGGCGCTTGACAATGAGCTGGGCGAGACCTTCTACGATGGCACTCTTACCGACACCGGGCTCACCGATGAGGATCGGGTTGTTCTTCTTGCGGCGTCCGAGGATCTCGACGACGCGCTGGATCTCTTTCTCACGTCCCACGACGGGGTCGAGCTTTCCTTCAGCGGCAGCCTGTGTGAGGTCATGGCTGAAGGCATTGAGGATTGGTGTCTTGCCATTGCCGCCACGTTGTGTCGTAGCAGTGGCAGTGGAACGTGATTGTTGGGCATGACTGCCCTGGGCCCCGGCGCCATAATCCTCCTCTTCCTCGTCCTCCATATCTTCGGGGAGGGTGAAGCCGTCGGTGGTTTTCTTCGCCGTCATCTGCTGAAGGGCAGCGAGGGTATCCTCGTAATGAATATCGTTGAATTCCAGTACCTCCTTAGCACCATTATCCATCTGGTCATGGAGAATGGCGAGGAGGATATGTTGTACGTCTACAGTTTGAGAGTGCTGTACCCGTGCCTCAAGGACGGCAAGCTTGAGGATCTTGCTAGCCTGGTCGTTGAGCACGAGTTCTGAGGTCACCAAAGGTTCAGAGAGCTCGTCTTCACGGACTTTCTCTTCGAGTTCCTCTTTGATGGCCGATATATCGACATGTTCTTTCTCCAATAGGGAAGGGACGACACCGCTCTTCTCGCGCAGGATGCCGAGGAGCAGATGTTCCGGACCTACCGACCGACTTGCCAATCTCGTCGCTTCTTCACGGGAGAAAGCCAGCACTTCCGATACTTTGGGTGAAAATTGACTTGTCATATTTTACAATTCCTTTCTTTTTAAATGCTTTTTCGATTACAAAAATAAATAATTTCTGGGAATTGTACAAATATTATGCCAATAATCTTTCTGATTAATAACTTTCCGTTTCAGAAGGGAAGGAGCAGTCTTTGACACATTTCACGTATTCCTCCACGCCTTTGGTCATACAGCTGTTCATATCGGCGAAGTGTCGAAGGAATTTCGGCTTGAAGCCATTCGTCATGCCCAAGGCGTCGGCATAGACGAGGATTTGTCCGTCGCAGCCATTGCCCGCACCGATACCGATGGTCGGCACGTGGACGGATTCCGTGACCTTCTTGGCCAGTGCGGCAGGGACTTTCTCCAGCGTGATGCCGAAGACGCCGGCAGCCTCGAGGGCCTTGGCATCGGAGAGGAGCTTCTCAGCTTCAGCCTCTTCCTTGGCGCGGAGGCCGTAGCCGCCGAACTGGTGGATACTCTGCGGCGTGAGCCCGAGGTGTCCCATGACGGGAATACCGGCATTGACAATACCCTTGACGGTATCGGCGATCTCTACACCGCCTTCCATCTTCACGGCGTCTACACCCGTCGCCTTCATGATCTTAACGGCATTGCGGATACCATCCTCGCGGGAAGTCTGATAAGAGCCGAAAGGCATATCGCAGACGACGCAGCAGTGATGGCAGGCTCGTGCGACGGCCCGTGCGAAGACGATCATGTCATCGATGGTGATAGGCAGTGTGGTACTGTTGCCGAGCATGACATTGCTGGCGGAGTCACCGATAAGGATACCATCGATGCCTGCGGCGTCAACGATGCCTGCGGTGGTGAAATCGTATGAGGTGAGCATGGCGATCTTTTCGCCTTCCTGCTTCATTTTGATAAATGTCTTAGCTGTAATTTTCTTCTTGTCAGTTGTTAAGTAACCCATGATTTAAATATAAAAATTAAAGTGTTTTAGCGATCTTCATGACTTTGGAGGTGTAGGCGCGGTCCTCAGCATAGTGGATGTTGTTGAGGAAGGCGTAGTAGTTGCCGCCGGTATATTTGTACTGTACATCGTCTCGGTAGGCGCGCACGCTCTCTTCCCATCGGTCGAAGGTGAAGTAGCTGCCGTCGGAGGGACGGCGCAGACCGAAGATGTTATGGCATTGCATGCATACATTACTCGTGAAATAGCCGGTCTCCAGCAGCGCCTGGGCCAGTACGATCTTCTTGCATTTGATATCGTATTTATCGAGCATCTTTTTCAAGTTCTCGATATTGAGATCGAGTGATTCAGGTTCTTCGAAGAGTGGTTCGGGGTCGTCGACGACATCGGGACCACAGAGCTGTTGTTCGGTAGTGGGTCGGCCGTGATGGTCGCCCAGCGCTTTCTGTGGCATGGCGTCGGGGAGGATATCCTGAGCTTGTACATTCGTACAGGCGAAAATGAATACTAAAGAATACAAATACTTTTTCATCATCTTCATAACGCTGATTTCTGCCGTTTATTGTAGAAAAAACGAGATTTATTTGAGATAACAAAAAACAACTGATATGATTAGGTCAATTTGATCTGACAAAAACATAAAATGGCCCAAGGGGGATTGTCCGTGGCAGGCGGATGCCGCTGCCTAACCAAAGAACTTGATATGATAGCGTGCTAAAACTATTTTTTTTGCTTACCTTTGCGGTCATGGAACAAGAAAAGATAGACTTCTACAAAGGTTTAGCGATATATATCCTCCCCGAGGGCGTGACTAACTACTTTGACGTGGTGGACTTCAACGAGCAGCCAGCCAAAGATCACGGGAAGCTTTACAAGACCGAGCTTCACATATATCTTGATGAGAAGGACAATCGTCCAGAGGGCTTTGATGGCGTCAAGTCAAACGGCTTCGGTGAAGAGAGGATGATATACGACTTCCCTGTTCGCAACC